>JAFQTT010000013.1 GCA_017408885.1 Methanocorpusculum sp. | reverse complement strand
TCGGGCTACGAAAATACGACTGCTCCTTTGTCCTCGGTTCACTTCGGCTAATCGCCGAAGTTTCACCTGCGGACTGCGGCGCACTCGCCTTTTCGCCCACGCCCTCCTTAATATACAGAAAAGGGGCGGGGCACAGGCGTTCACCCGCGAGAGGATAACCATGCCGTTCTCGTCGCTTCGCTCCGATTCCGGCACGGATATCGTCTCGCGGTTTTCACGCTGCCTTTGTAAGCCCGCCGGTTGTTCGGTTCGCTTCAGCTTTATTTGATTGACCTGCCGCGAACAGCCGCCGCGATTAGCGAGCGGCAGCGGCAGGCACGCTAAGCACACTCAAAGCGGCAGGCGGGCTTGTGGTGATAAATTATGAACAAATTAGATACAAACTCAGATATGTACAGAATTGTCGGATGCGCTCTTAAGGTTTACAACAGCCTAAAGCCTGGTTACCTTGAATCGGTGTATGAGAAGGCATTCCAGATGGAATTAGAGGAAGCAGGCTTTTCAGTGAAGCGTCAGGTCAGGATTCCTGTGCACTACAAGGGCGTTCTGCTCGATGCTAATTTTGTTGCTGATTTGGTGATAAATGATTCACTGCTGATTGAGTTAAAAGCGGTTTCAAGCCTCGCGAAGATTCACGAGAGGCAGGTTGAGAGTTATCTGAAATCGACAGGGATGTCTGATGGGCTTTTAGTGAACTTTGGAAACCTGCGGAGGCTTGAGTGGAGAGTGATTAACTCTCCATGATTTTTCCCACCTGCCCGCCTGCTAATGGCGAGAGCCGAAGGCTCAAGCTGTGAGCAAGCCTTTGGCTTGCGACCGCGCCGCTCTATTCCGGCGGGCAATCAGGTGAGGGGGTTTGTGAAATGAATCTACACTGCCTGAGCAATCCAACCGTAGTTCTGAACAGCCATGTCGATAAAGTGGTTCAGGAGCAGGTTGATTTTGACATCAAAGGACTCTTTGTCATAACTCTCCGGTAAATCTGCGTCTAAGGTTTCCTGAATTGCTGTCTTTACTTTAGCTTTCGGGCTTTCATCCTTATACCAGTCAATAACTAACAGGTTTTCGCGCTCGCTGCTTAGTTTTTGGAAGAGGTGTTTTGCGGCAAGGATAACTTTCTGTTCTTCTGCCTTTGTGAGCTTCTTTCCTTTGGTTAAGAGGTCATAGATTTCAAGTTCTTCTTCTGTTAACCCAAAGTTTTCCGCCCGTTCATTTTCCTCTTTGAGTTCTGCGATAAGCCTGATGAGCTGTTCGTAGTAGTCTTCGTTTTCAGTTCCGCCTGCGTTGTATCGGTCGATGATTCCTTTGAACCGCTCGGAGAATCTGATTCTCTCACAGTTCTTGTCAATCATCTTTTTGAGTGCCGCATCAATGTATTTTTTAAGGTCGTCAATTTCAACAGATGCGTAAGGAGAGGTTTTGAGTTCTTTGTGGAGTCCTTCCACATCTATTTTTGACAGGTCGATGATTTTTGATTCATGTATCCGATAGTTTTCGTACGGGACTTTCGGCTCATGAGCACCCCAGGGATTTTCTGAGGATACACTGCGGTCAAGAACCTGAGCCATCCGAAGTCTTGCGTTGTTGAGTTTTTCGTCGTCTATGAGGTTGTGGAAAAGGTCGTGAAGATATTTTATTGGTTCGTATTTTTCGTTATACCATCCTCTCTCAAAGATTTCCGGTTTTGATGCGTCATGGAGGTTTACCATCAGGTTTGTTAAGATGCGGAATTTGTCTTTGATTTCGTCTTTTGAGACGATTGTGTTGTAATGTTTTCGCATCTCTTCGAGTTTGTCGAAGAGCTGAGCTTCTGCAAGTGTCTTGCTTACATCTATTCCTACGGTTTGGAGGAAGATGTCAGTTTCTTCGATTACTTCATCTAATGATGAGATGAGTCTGTCGATGTCTTTTGCAGGGTAGTCTCCCTCACTGTCTCCTACTGCATACTGGCTTAATGCCTGCTGCATGTATTTGAAGACGTTGACGTAGTCCACGATAATTCCACATGGTTTTCCCGGGAAGACACGGTTTGCTCTGGCGATAGCCTGCATTAAGGTGTGGTCTTTCATGGGTTTGTCCAGGTAGAGTGTGGATAAACTCTTGACATCAAATCCGGTGAGCCACATTGCACAGACGAAGACAAGCTGTAAATTGTCATCTTTGTCTTTGAAGCGGTCTTCTATGTCGAAGCCGTTTTTGATTTCGTTTATTTTTCTTCTGTGTTCTCTGATTTCGAGTCCCTGTTCTGCGAATTTCTTTTCTTCGTCTGCGTCTTCGGAGATGATGACTGCCATCTCGACTTTATCCATGTAGCTGATGAGGGCAGTTATCCTTTTTTGATCTTCTTTTGTTTTGGCTTCGTTTCTTTCACGTACGAGGGCTTTCTTTTCTTCTGCCCAGTAATGCTGTACTTTGTCGTACATTTTGACAGCCGTGAATTTATCGACAGAGACTACCATGCCTTTTCCCAGGAATCCGCGTCTTGGGAAGTGGTGTGCGATGTCCTGAGCTATTTTATCCAGGCGTTCTTCACGTTTGATGACTTCAAGTATCTTGGAGGTGGAGTTTTCGAGTCTGGCTGTTTCGGCTGCGTTTAGGTGTTCGTCTTCGATGATTTGCAGGACGTCGTCGTCGAGGAAGTTGTTGGTGAGTCCAACTTCAGGCACTCTTCTGCTGTAGAAGAGAGGGACTGTTGAGCCGTCTTCGACGGACTGGGCGAAGTTGTATTCGGAGACGTAGTTTCCAAACCACTGGTTGGTGAGGCGTTTAGATCCAAGGAGCGGAGTGCCGGTGAATGCTGCGAAGTTGGCATTTGGAAGGGCACGCCGCATGTTTTCTGCGAGTTCTTTGTACTGGGTTCTGTGTGCTTCGTCAACTAAGACTATGATGTCGTCACGGGTTGAGAGGATTGGGTACTGTTTTCCTTTTTCGATTCTGAATTTGTGGATTAAGGTGAAGACGAACTGTTTTTCGGATGAGAGGTATTCCCGAAGTTTTGTGCTCGTTGCGGGTTTGGCTTCTTCTTTTTCGCTGATGACGCCTGTTCTGACGAAGTTTTTGAAGATCTGCGTGTCAAGGTCGTCTCTGTCGGTGATTATGAGGAAGCTGAAGTTTCCTTCTATTTTTCTCTTCACTTTTCGGGTGAAGAATATCATGGAGAAGCTTTTTCCGCTTCCCTGGGTGTGCCAGAATACACCGAGTTTTCCGCCAAGTTCTTTTCTGTTTTTGACGGATTCGATGAGGTTGTTGACGCCTAAGTACTGGTGGTTTTTGGCGATGATTTTTACGGTTTTGTTTTCGTAGATGATGAAGTTTTCAATGTAGTCGAGGAGTGTTTCTTTTCTGAGGAAGGTTTCGACGAAGTATTTGGCAGAGACGCCTTCGTCGTAGATTGCTTTGCGGTCTATTTTGTCTTCTTCTGTTGCTTTGAGCCATTCGAAGTAGTGTTCGTATCCTGCTTCGAATGCTCCAAGGCGGGTTTCAAGTCCGTTTGAGAGGACGCAGACCTGGTTGAATGCGAAGAGGTTTGGGATGTCTTTTATGTAGGAGGTTAAGTTTTTGGCGTGGGCTTCGGCGACTTTTACTGTGCTGTTTTTGAGTTCGATGAAGACGAGAGGGAGTCCGTTTACGAAGATTATGATGTCTGGTCTTCTGTAGTTATATTGTCCCTTTATCCACATCTGGGAGACGGCGGTGAAGGTGTTGTTTTTTGGGTTTTCGAAGTCGATGAGTTTTACGAGTTCGAAGTCTTCGATGCCGTTTCTGTTGTAGGTGACTTTTATGGAGTTTCTGAGTTTTTGGTAGTTTTGGTAGTTGATGTTTCCAAGGTCAGTTCCGGCGGCTTCAAAGCGGAGCTGTTCGACGGCGGCATTGAGGATTGAGTCAGATACACCAGGGTTTATTCGACGAAGGGATTCTAAGAAGACCTGCGGGAGGATGCATTCTTTTTTGTTTGTTCTTCCTGTTCCGTCGTTTAGGTTGTCTTTGTTTTCGACATCAGGGCTGCATCGGATTATTTCGTATCCGAGTTCTCCGTTTTCGAGTATTTGGAGGATTGCCTGTTCGATGTCGTCTTCTGTGATAGCCGCCATTTGTATATGGTATAGTTTATGGTCGGGAGGTGTTATGAATGTGTGGGAAAAATGAAGGTATGGTGATTTGGGTGTGATTAAAAAAAGTTGTTGTCTTTGTGTGTGTTAGTCTTTTATTTTGGATATCGGGGTGAGTTTTGCTCCCGGGGGCAGGAAGCAGCGTTCAAATTCTTCACGCATTTTGCGTGCTTCAAGTCTGTCTGCTTCCGTTAATTCCCGACGCCCAAGGTATTCGAAGCTGTGTTCATCTAACGGAATCATGATTTATCTTATATGCTTTCAAGGATATAAACAATTGCTCTGCAGGATGGGGAGAGTATTCCTTTTTCTACTTCGTCTATTTCCCGTATTATGTATCTGCGTCCTCGTCCGATGAGCATTTCTTCTTCTTTGCTTCCAAGGTAGAGTGCATGTTCTCCTGCTTTTATGGAGCGGGTGAAGAATACGAGTTTTCCGTATTTGTTTTTTTGTGCGTATCGTACAGCAGCATCAACTGAGAGGGAGTAGCTTCCATATCCTTTTTCACGATATATCATTCCTTCTTCGAATCCTTCTACCCATTCTGAGTTTGTGAGTCCGCGAATGACGTTGAGTTTTTTTGGCAGTACACTTTTGGCGACTGCGGAGTCAAGGAGGGATATGAGTTCTTCGCACTGTTGTAAATCGTCAGGCGACATGATTTTGGAAAATCCGTCATACCGAAGGTATGAGTTGACGATTGAGCAGTTTACGTGAACGGGATCCGGGGCACAAACATCCCATGCGTCCTGTTTTGAGCCTAAGTCCTGAAATGAGAGTACTGCTTCACGTTCGGCAGGGCTTAGGGCTTCCCAGACATTGTACGGGGGGTATGGTGCATTTTGTCTGAGAAAGTCATATGGGGAGTATGGTTCGGATAAGTTCCATTCCATACTATATTTTCTGCATAGAGATAGAAAAAGACTCTGTGAACAATTTGTTCACAAAATGGGGGCAGGATTTTATTTTTTGTATTTTTCTTCCAGGAGACTTACTGCTTCTTCGATGCTGATGTGTTCTTGAAGCAGTTTTTTGAGTTCAAGTGAGGTTTTGGAGTGTTGTGTGTCAGGATATGCGGTATATGAGATTAGGTGTCCTTCGAGTTCGTGTTCTAAGGAGTGCAGGGCTTCTGTTTCGTTTTCACCATATCCGAAGAGGGCGAGTTCTTCGTTTACTGCTCCAAAGAGTTTGTCTTCTGCGTCATAGGATATGGTGACGATGAGCGGTTTTTTGAGTTGGTATGTTCCAACTGCGGTTAGATGTTTTGTCTGCGGTTTATCCAAGTTCATTATTTTGCTATGTCTTATGCTGTGTCAGCAAGCAGAGGTTCGACTGATAGTTTTCCACTCATGAGACGCGGAAGCAGGAGGTCACGCTGTTTGGTGAGGAACGGAATCTCTTTTGCAAGAGTAAACACCTGAGTTAGAATGGGGGAAATCAAGGCATTGAATCTTTCAATGGTATCTTCATCTGGCAGTGTCAATTTGATACTGTCAAGATCATTTTGTGTTAATCCTGGTTGAGCAGCATTTCTATTTAAATTCTGCATTAATACAAAATATTGTGGTAGGTTTAATGTGAAATATAAGTAATTTTGATATCTTGAGTCTGAACAACGAAGAATGAACACATGTTCATTTACTGCATACTCTTTGAACGGGAAATTATCTCTAAATAAAGTAACTTTACCGATATATGCCCCATCCTTATATAACAAGATGTCATTGTTTTTTCCATGACCTTTTCTCATACTTGAATAAAATTCATCACTAACATATTTCACATTTGTATAATCAAATTGACCAAGACTATCAATAGACTCTGCTCCCAAACTTGGAATGCCATCTTTTAATGATTTATCAACCCCTCCTTTAGGTCTTGAACCACTCTCAACTACGTATCCAAAATCTTTGAGTCTCACTGTTTTCCAATCAGTTTTCTTCCTCCTGATGAACCACTCCTTATAGAGTTCAGACGCCATTTTTTCCAGAAGCGAAATACGGGCGAGGTTGTTTTCGATGAGGTCATCATATGCAGATAAGATATGACCAATTTGAGACTGCTTGTTGATGTCATCTATAATCATCAATCTCATGTTAGAAAATGCTCTCTTAGAGACATTTTCTCTACCAGATGTTGTTCCAGAATCTAAAACTTTCAGATGATGAACGATACCTTTCACAACATAATATACATAATCTTTGTCAAAATGAGAATGAGGAATAATCGCATTGATAGCTTGATTAACAAAGCAATCACAAGGAGTCATAGTCATTTTTTTGCCTATACTTCCAATAGTTACAACACAGGTGGAATGTTTGGGAATCAGGCTTTTTCTATATTTTAGATATGATGAATAAGAATACCCCTCTTCTGTAATATACGTATACTTTCTATTCTCATCTATATCAGTAGCCTTAATAAAAGGCATATAATCTCCGTAGTTCCCAGGGTCATTACTCGAAGGAGTATTACCTGTTATAACAACACCAAGGTCAGATATTTTTACAATCTTCCTATCGCTCATATTATACCAAATTAGAACAACTGATTGATATTCAACTCTAGTTCATCTTCAATTTTTTTTGCAGAATGAGAGAGATGACGATATTCGGAATACAATGACATCATAGTCTCCTTGAACTCTTCCTCCGTCATCCCGTCGTCTTCTATGACCACCCCGACATACCGTCCCGGATTCAGCGAATAGTCCTGGTCGATGATACCATCCTCGCCCTCGAGCTTTGCTGCCTTACACAGCCCCACAACATCCGTATAAACACCGTCCGGGAAACGCTCGGTAAGCCAGTCAATCTGCTCCTGCCAATATGCCTTCGGCTTGATGTCGGCTTCGCCCACATCCGGCGCGTTCGCAAGCTCGGCACGGTACTCTGCTAAGAGAGCCTGGAACGCCTCCGTGTCTCCCTCATAAAGCCTGGTAATAATGCCCAGATTCCGAATCTGCTCATCACTAAACTTCCTGTGGGCGCGGTCAACCTGAGTAAAAATATTTCTCGCATCCACAAACAAAATCTCATCCCTCTTCTCAGTCTTGGGCTTTTCCTTATCAAAGAACCAAAGCGTTGCCGGAAGCGTCACAGTCCAGAACATATTCGAAGGAAGAGTCACCATCTGCTTAATAATACCCGCCTCAATCATCTTCCGCCGAATCTCATACTCACTCTTACCCGCATCGGACGCCGAATTTGCCATCACAAGCCCTGCCTTCCCTGTCTCATTCAGCGCAGTTGCAAAATACGAAATCCAAAGATAATTCGCATTAGGCACAGTCTCCTTCTTATCCGAAGCCTTCCCCGAACTCTTCGTCTTATTCTTCGGAACACCGTACACATTAAAACGGCGGTCATCCTTTACCCGCTCATACACAACCTCATCAACATTGAACGGAGGATTTGCCATCACATAATCAAAACGCCCGAATGCATTATACGGGTCAGCATAAAACGAATTAGCCTCCGTAATCTCCCCTCTCACATTATTTAGAAGCAGATTCATCTTCGCAAGCTTCACAGTATCCGGCTCCTTCTCCACACCATAACACCTAAACTTCATCAAATCAGACTCAGAAGCATTATGATTATGCATATAGCGGGCAGCCTGAACAAACATACCTCCAGAACCGCAGGCAGGATCTAAAAACTGCTTATCGCCTGACTCAGGCTGTAAGACTTCCACCATATAGCGGACAACCGTCGCCGGGGTATAGAAAGCACCTCCGTCTTTGCCCTCCTCCAACGCAAAGTTACCCAGGAAATACTCGTAAATTTCTCCGAACAGGTCAATACTGATATCCTCTGGAATATCCTTAAACACCCGCACAATCTTGGAAAGTAAATCCGGCTCTTCCGCAGGAACTAACTGACCATACACTTCCTTTGGAAGAACACCTGCCATATTCGGATTCTCCTTCTCAATCTCAGACATTGCCTCCTTTACCAGAACCGCCTTGTGCGCATTATCCGGCGCATCATTGAGGAAATCATAATATGCACATTCAGGCAGATAGAAACCGCACTTCTCAACAGCAATCTCCTTGAGAGAACGCTCAATACGAGTTCCTTTCTTTGCCGCATACTCAGCCTCAATATCTTCCTTATGCTGCTTATAGAGAATATCCGCATACCTAAGGAAAATTAAACCAAGAATTGGCTGACCGTACTTGTTCGCCGCAAGATGAGCACCTGCACGAAGAATATCTGCGGCATGCCACAAATCGTCTTTGAGTTTTTTGAGTTCCAAATCGTTCATGTATGGTCCTTAGTGAATGTGGTAAAGTTTCTTTTGAGGATATTTATGTGTTCGGATGAGTTGGTTAAGCAGGAAAAATTATGGAGAGATAGCTCTCCACTCAAGCCTCCTCACATTCCCGAAGTTTAACAGCATACCTTCTTTGATGCCCGTTGATTTCAAGTAGCTTTGAAGCTGTTTTTCGTGAGCCTGAGTAATCGTTGAGACAGCCTTTAACTCTAAAAGAATACAGTCATTCACAACCATATCCGCATAGAAATCCTTCTTCAACTCCACACCCTTGTAGAACACCGGAATCCGAACCTGACGGCGAACAGAAAAGCCCGCCTGCAAAAGCTCGTATTCCAGAGCTGCCTCATACACCGATTCCATATAACCGTACTTCAGCGTATTGTAAGTCTCAAAAGCGCACCGAAGGATTTTCAGCAAATCCGAGTTGTCATCTAATCTTTTCATAATATAACTCCGAAGCCTGCCCGGGAACCAGGCGGGCTCTGAGGCTGGCGTGACAGCCCAAGGATGATATTGCTTCTGGGATTGGAAGCCGAAGGCTGACAAGACCAGGGGCATTATCTTCCTTGGGATAGAACGCCTGTGCCCCGCCCACTCTCTGCATATCAGCGAGCCGTAAAACAAAAAAGACGAGTGCGCCGAGGGCGAAGCCCGAAGGAGCAGTCGGAAGCAGGCATGCGAAACACGCGACAGCGTGTGGAGCGGGTCTGCGGTTTTTTGTAGGCGAGTCGGTCAAACACCAAATCCAAAATCCTTCCAAACCTCCTCCGCCGTTAAGCCCGCCGCGACAGCGTAGCGGGCAGGCGGAGCAGTGGATTCTTACAAGAACTAAACAACCCGCCTACCCGCGACAGCGAGCAGCGCGAGGCGCCGTGAGGCGACTCAAGCGGTGAGCACGGCTCGAAGAGACGTGCGAGCGCTCAGGCGGGGGGCGAGAGTGCGCTCGAGCCATTGAGCACGACCAAAGGGCGTGCGGGCAGTGGGATAAAAAAAGATACATTCAACAACCCAAAAACACTTCAGTAACAGCGCGTACACATGGGAAAATACACACAAAATATTCCGAATTCACACCCTATATTATTTAATACCATTTTAGAAGATAACCCGTAAACAGACTTGTGGGCAACTGCCCACAAATCAAAATCAACAAAAATCATTTAACCAATTTTTCGCATAAAAGAGTTTATCTTTCCAAAAGAGACAAACTCTTTCAAAAGAGCGTTTCTCTTGTTGTTATCGTTTCTTTTTAAAACTATAAAAACATACAACCAGAGGTTATGGGCTGCCCACATGCCCACAAATGCCTTCAGGGACACTTTTTTTATTCTTATTAATTTCTTCACAGCAAGAATCGTCGAAAAATCAACAATCACAACCCGGGTCAAACAGCTAAAATAAAAACAACCGCAAAAACAGCCCTAAACTCAATGCGCATTCCAAAAACACACTGAAATCAAAAACAAAGCTCAAACTGCAAAAAAAAAAGAAAATTAGTGAACCTTAGTTCCGTTCGGCACATCGCGGAGCGGAATTAAGAGAGATGCCTCATCACCTGCTGCAAACAGCATACCATTGCTCTCCTCACCGCGGAACTTTGCCGGCTTTAAGTTCACAATAACGATAATCTTCTTGCCAACCATCTCCTCCGGAGTGTACTCAAGGGCAATGCTTGATACAATCTGGCGAACCTCATGTCCGATGTCGACCTGTAAGCGCAGAAGCTTTTCTGTCTTCGGCACCTTCTCTGCCTTAATGACCTCGCCGACGCGAAGATCAAGCTTTGCTACATCATCAATCGTTACGATCTCTTCAGAAATTGGTTCAAGTACAGTTTCCGTCATATTCTTACCTTCTGCTTTTGCTTTTGCCTCTTCACAGCGCTTTGCAAGCGTTGCCTCAAGCTCTTCTCTCTGCTTATCCTCAATTCTTGGGAACAGCGGCTTTACATCTCCAAGCTCAGTGTTCTCGAACGGAACAAGAGCATCGCTTATTGGGTGGTTCTCGATTAAATCAGTGTATCCGAGCATCTCCCAGAGCTTCTGGGAAGACTCCGGCATAACCGGCTGCATAACAAGGGCACAGGCCTTCACAATCTGGAGACAGTTCTTTAAGACCTGCTCTGCTGCCGGAACATCCTCTTTTAACAGCTTCCACGGAGCAGCGTTTGAGATGTAACTGTTTCCGTATCCTGCAAGAAGGAGGATATTATCGACTGCTGCCTTGAACTCATAGGCTCTTACATTCTCCTCAATCAGAGCAAGGGACTTTTTAATCTCCTCAAAGATTTCCGGCTGAACATCAACAGTCGGCATATGACCTAACTTGTTCTTAACAAGCGTCATACTGCGGTTTGCGAAGTTTCCGAAAGTATTTACAAGCTCATTGTTGATTCTTGCCTGGAACTCCTTCCAGCTGAAATCAAGTTCCCTGGTGTGGCTTGTGTAGTCTAAGAGATAATATCTCAGATAATCTGCCGGAAGTCCCTTATCGAGGTAATCCTCTTTTGTCCAGACAACATATCCGCGGGACTTCGAGAACTTCTCACCCTCAATAGTGACCATTCCTGAAGCGACGACCGCTGTCGGCGGCTGGTATCCTGCCCCGTGCAGCATTGCCGGCCAGAACACACAGTGGTGGTAAATGATGTCAGATCCAATGAAGTGTACGCGGTCTCCGTCACACCAGTACTTCTTCCAGGAATCATTGTGCTCCTTTGCCCACTCTTCAGTGAAAGAGATGTATCCGATTGGAGCATCAACCCACACATAGCAGACTAAATCGTCAGTGCCCGGGAAGCGCACTCCCCAGTCCATCATACGGGTGATACACCAGTCCTTTAACTCATTCTCAACCCATCCGATTGCATAGTTTCTGGCGTTGATGGTTCCCTGCAGCGACGGGAGATACTCTAAGAGATAGTCTCTGAATGCGCTGAGCTTGAAGTAGTAATGCTTCTGCTCGCGAAGCTCTGCTTTAGTTCCGCAGGTTGCACACTGCGGGTCTAAAATCTCTCCCGGCTCTAAGTGTCTTCCGCATCCCTGATCGCACTCATCTCCTCTTGCGTGCTTACCACAGTAGGGGCATGTTCCTTCCACGTAGCGGTCGGGTAAGAATCTTCCGCACTTCGGGCAGTAACTCTGCTGAATGACCTGCTCGTAGACGTATCCTTTCTCGATTAATTTGTTGAGGATTGAAGTTGTTCTCTGATGATTGGTCTCGTCATCGGTCATGCCGAAGCGGTCGAAGCGAACACCCATGGCCTTGAAAACTTCATCGAAGTGCTCATGGTAACGCTCGGAAATGGCACGCGGGGAGACCTTTTCAGCCTCTGCGGATACGACGATTGGTGTTCCGTGATTGTCGGAACCGCAGACAAATACAATGTCCTCTCCCAGCCGGCGGAGATATCTGACATAGAAATCTCCCGGGATATATGTGCGGAGGTGTCCTAAGTGGCATAAGCCGTTGGTGTAGGGCAGACCGCATGTTACAACGGTGGGTTTATTCATGTGATGTATGTATTTGGTGCGAGAGAGTATGAATTGATTGCTTGGACATGGGGTTTTATCTGATGTAAAGGTGAAGGTATAATCATGCGAGAGATTGTGTTTCCACTAATATCCTTAGGTTCTCCGGCAGAGGAAATGCCGGATGCGGCAGATGTTGCCGAATGGATTTCAAAAATTAAGGGAAACACAGCAGATATTATCACATACAATCTCCAAAGCTCTCTTTCAGCACAAAAACCGCATGCGGCAGAAACCTGCGCCGGCGGTATCTTTTACACTCCGCGCATAAAAGATGTTCTTGGATTCGAGGACAAGGTTACACAGGATTTCCTGCTCGATGCAGAACCAATCAGGGATGATCTGCGCGCGGTAAAAATCAAACACTCAGGCTTTGCTCTTCCGGCGTTTTCGAATCTGAATCTGACTGATGCATACTACAAGGATTCAGAGGAGTTTTTTGCGGCAGGTGCTGATGCGTACAAATTTATCTCCCGCGAACTGCGTGATAACGGGGCTTGCCGTGTGGTTCTTCATGCTGATTTCCCTGATGATTTGGAGCTTGAAGTTCTTCGCGGCAGAAAATATCTCTGGAGTGTTCCAGATTCCGAGTTGGAGCGGGTTCTTGAGATGTCGCGCGACATTGTTGTAGATTTCAAGTCAGCAAGCCGACTGGATGAACTTCTGGACTGTTATCAGATTCGCTATGTATACATACGCGATGCTGATTCTGAGGCACTTAAAACCGCGCTTAATTTCTTCGACAAGGAATACATCTTCACCGCAGGATACGGGGACGGCAGCGAATACTGGAAGAATCTTTCAGAGTTGAAAATTAAAGCAGAAGAGTAAAAAGAATATTTTTGAATCTTAGAAGATAAGATTCAGTACGTAAATTACTACGCCGATAACTGCTGCGGTGATTAAAACTGCAGCCGGCTTAATGTGGATTGCCTTCTTATCATCTGCATCATAGTAGGTAACAAGACCTGCAGAGGAAGAAAGCCCGCGTCCCGAACTTTTCTGAGCCATATCATATTATATTGAACCTCTACCCATATAAAAGAAGAGGGAAAGATACGTAAATGGATAATATACAATTAACCGGAACTGCGTTTTTGGGTTCTGATTTCAGGCCTGAAAATGTGGAACTAACGATAAATAATGGGGTTATTACTGATATTTCTCCCGCGCGCGGGAATTCTGGAAAACTAATCCTGCCTGCATTTTTTAATGCTCACACGCATATTGGAGACACCGTTGCTTTAGATACTCCAATTGATCGTCCGCTAAAAGAACTGGTAGCCCCGCCGGATGGTCTAAAGCATGTAATTCTTCGCGAAACTTCACAAGATAAACTAATCTCTGCAATGCGTCATACAATGGAGTTTATGGTTCAGGGAGGTACAACTGGTTTTGCTGATTTCCGCGAGGGTGGTGCGGCGGGGGTTTCTGCAATTTCTTCTGCAGGAATTTCCGGAATCACTCCTGTAATTCTTGGACGCGACGGGGGTGAGCTGACAGCAGAATCAGCAGGTCTTGGTCTTTCTAACGCGCATCGTCTGGATTCTGAGATTGAGGCTGCGGCAGCTGCGAAGAGGGCTGGAAAGCTTGTTGCTGTCCATGCAGGCGAGGGCGGGATAAAAGATATTGAACCTGCTTTCGAGCTTGAGCCTGATTTAATTATCCATGCAACAAATTTCAGACCTCAGGACATTCGCCGCGCGGCTGATGAGGATATTGCTGTTGTCTTGTGTCCGCGCTCGAACTGGCTTCTTGGTGTCACTGATTCTGCAAAAAAACCTCCTGTCCGCGAGCTTTTGGATGCTGGATGCCGCGTTTATCTTGGAACGGATAATGTCATGTTCGTCTCTCCTGATATGGCTGCGGAGTGCGCGTTTCTCATGACTGTATACAAAACAACACCTGAAGAGACTCTGTCGATGGCTTCTGGCGGTTTTTCTCTTGCAGGTACATCTTCTGTAATCGAAGAGGGAAAACCTGCAAACCTGTGTGTCATGGATGATGCAGGTCTTCTTTCTCTTAGCAGAAAGCCTCTTACAACTGCTTTGACGAGACTTGGGCGCGGGTATGTTTGTCAGACTGTGTCTAATGGGGAAATTATTTATTCAGAAAAATAAGAGTACATACTATGTTCAACAAGATTTTAACTGCCGTTGACGGTTCGGAAATCAGCGAGCGCGCTGTTGAAAAAGCTGTAGATCTTGCAAAGCAGAATGGGGCAGAGCTGCATTTAATTTACGTAATTGATGCAGGTTTTATCTCTCCGGGTCCGGGGGACAGTGTACGCGATCTTGTGCACAAGCGCTTCGAAGATGAAGGACGGGAAACTCTGGACAAACTCACATTGAGAGTAAAAGAAGCAGGACTCTCTGTAGAAAGCCATCTTGAGGTTGGACACGCTGGAAATACCATCATTAAAACAGCCGAAGATCTGGGCTGCGATTTAATTATTGTCGGCTCTCTTGGCAAATCCAAGCTTGACCGTCTCCTTCTTGGAAGTGTTTCATCACACGTTGTCAACTATGCGAAAACAAATATTCTGGTTATCAGAAATTAACCTCCTTTTTTAAACATTGATGGTATCGAATGAGACCATTTATTTACTGATTAACTGCATACCAATACATACAATTTCGATTTGAAATTGTGGTGAATATTATGTCGGATATGCTTGCTAAAGATTTCATGACAAAAGACGTCGTAACGGTGGAGATTCCATCCAGCCGCGACGATGTTCTTCGTATCTTAAAGAGAACCGGTATCAGCGGTGTTCCAGTGGTAAAAGGTGAAGAGAAGAAGCTTCTTGGAATCGTTACCAGAAAGGACATCTTAAGAAAGCCTGAAGAAACTCAGATTGCTCTTCTTATGACCTCTGATCCGCTCACTATTGAGCCGGACACAGATATCGCAGAAGCTGCACGTATCATGACTGAGATGCGCATCCGCCGTCTGCCGGTTATCGACAACGGAAATCTCGTTGGTATCTTAAGTGCATCTGATATCGTCAGCGCTGTTGCAAAGTTAAAGGATGCACGCGAAATCCGCGACTCATTTGTCAGCCACAAGACCTTTGCAATCTGGGAAGAGACTCCGCTTCCGGTTGTTGGACGTATCATGGAGCTTGCACATGTTGATGCAATGCCGATTTTAAACTCTGACAATGTTTTAACCGGTATCATCTCCGAGCGTGATTTAATCCGCTGTTCCAAGATTGAGGATGATGTGCAGACCAGCGACTTCTCCACTGGTACTGATGATGACGAGTGGACCTGGGAGAGTATCCGTGATAACCACAGAATTACCTATGGTATCTCGAAAGTTGAGCTTCCAAACAGACCTGTAAAAGATGTCATGATTACCAAGGTCATCTCTGTTCCAAACAACGCTGAGATCAGCGACTGTGCATTAAAGATGAAGCGCGGCAGAGTTGATCAGATGCCGGTCATTGACAATGACGGAAGACTTTCCGGCATGCTCTTTGACCGTGATGTGATTCGCGCACTCTTTGAATAAAAATATATCAGGCAGGCGTTTTCCGCTGAAACAGGCATCCTGTTAGAGGGTGTCCTGTCATTTTTATTTTTTCCTCAATCAGAAGGTATATTAGTCATATTAACCTATTTTCTATTATGTCTAAACCAATTCTCTACGATTTCTTCGCAACATGGTGCGGTCCGTGCAGAATTCAGAGTCCAATTGTACACAGTCTCAAAGAGCGCCTTGCAGATAAGGTCGATGTTGAACTGGTTGATGTTGATGAGCATCCTGATCTTGCAAACAAATACAGTATCAGCGTTGTTCCGACTTTAATCATCGAAAAGGACGGAAAAGTGATTCACCGCCGTGAGGGTGTGACTGATGAAGTTACCCTTATCGCTCTCTTAGAACCGCTTTACTAATACAACATCCTTTTTTTCTGACAGCGCCTATATTTGTATATGAGTCCTGTTACAGTTTCCATTATCGGGTTCACTTACCGCCCGTGCGGTCCGTTCCCGTGTGATAAGGATAGAGCATGCGGTCTTGAAGAGTGCTTCGAAAAGGAAAAGCTCTCCTTTGCATTTCCGGCACTCGAAAAGGCTCTTGCTGAGAAATACGGTGAGAAGGTCGTTTTAGAGCTTGTTGCTTTGGATAAGGAAATTCCAGAGTATGTCAAAGAGCTTGTTGCAAAAGAGCACCCGCCTCTTCCAATCGTTTTGGTAAACGGCGAACTTGTCCCGGTCGGGGCAGTGTCTGTTCCAAAGATTTCTGAATACATTGATATAGCGCTGATGAAGCACTAATCTTTTTTTTTAAAAAAAAAGAAGTTATGCGGTAACGCGTTTTACGACGTTTGCCACATGTTTTCCAAAGAGTTCTGCCTGAGCGAAGTCTGCTTCGGTTAATTTGCCGTCTGCGGCAAGTCCGTAGTGTCCTCCGTTGTGTTCTGCATCTTCGGTTTCCGGGTTAATCGGGTCTCCTACGACAATCATTCCATGAATCAGCATGGCTTGTACGATGGAGAGAATTGCTGTTTCTTTTCCTCCGGTTCTGTCTCCGGCTGTTGTGAATGCAGCGCCCACTTTTCCAACGAGTTTTCCTCTGACGAAGGTTGTGTCGTCGATGAGTTCTTTGAGTTCTGCGGCAACTCCGCCAAAGTATACTGGAGAGCCTAAGACAATTCCGTCATAGCGTACCAAGTCGGATGCACTGATACGGTTGAAGGAAAGAACCTCGACATTGATTCCGTCAACGGTTTTTGCCCCGCGTCCTATGGCTTCAGCGAGGGCTTTTGTTTTGCCAGTCCTGCTGTAACAGGTTACTAATATTGAGGGCATGTACTTTTGAGGTTTGTGCTCAGAGTACTTAAATGAGTGGGTTGGGGTACAAAAATAGGATTTGTGTGTGGTGTTATCCGCGTTTTTCAAGTACGCGGTAGTCTGTCTTGTTCATCTTTGTCTGCGGCATCTCATCAAGGATAACAACGGACTTCGGGCAGCTCCAGTGGTTTAGGTTTGACTTGGCGTATGTCATGATTTCTTCTTTCACTGCCTCTTCGTCTGCTTTCCTGTCTTTTAGCGTCACATAAAGTTTGATTCTTCTGTCATTCTTGAAAGGTACTGCGACAGCACAGACTTCTGAGATTGGTTCGCACTTCTCCATGGTGTTTTCGATTAAGGTCGGGTAGACATTGATTCCGTTAATCTTTACCATGCGCTTGTATCTGGAACGGAAGACAATTGTGTTGTCTTCGGTAAGAGTTACAACATCTCCTGTGTGAAGCCATACAAGTCCGTCGTCGTGTGTGCGGAATACTTCTGATGTTGCCTGCTCGTTTTCGTAGTATCCAGACATCAGAGATGGTCCTCTAAGACAAAGCTCTCCTTCTTCTGTGTTTGGGAGAACTTCGGTTGTTCCTGGCTCAACAAGGCATATGTCAATTCCGTCAAACGGTTTTCCAACACTTCCGTCGATAAATGAATGGTATTCTTTGCGGGTTACTGCAAAAGCTCCGCATGCCTCGGTTAGTCCGAATCCTGGCTGGAACTTCCATCTGCCGGTTTCATCTTTCAGGAGCTCATTGTAACGGTTTAAGAGGTCTTCTCCGACTTTATCTCCTCCGCAGACTGCGTGTTTAACAAATGAGCAGTCATGATCTTTTAAGAACGGATACATGCGTTCATACATGACAGGAACTCCTGCGAGGTATGCGACCTTTTCGCGGCGGATGATTTTTGCGCAGTCTTTTGGATTGAAGCGCGGTACAAGAATTACGCGAAGACCTGCCGACAGCGGGACGTGGATTACAACAGCCAGACCAAAGGCGTGGAATACTGGAAGAATCGCTAAGATTGCATCTCCTATATGTGAGTCGCCTGTTGTGTAGTATCTGACAAGCCAGGATGATGTGTAGTTGATTGCCTGATTCGAGAGCATCACACCTTTTGAATGTCCGGTTGTCCCTCCTGTGTACATGATGGCTGCGATATCTTCCGGTTTTACTGTGTCTTCTGGAAGGCTGATGCCTGCTCCGCCTTTTATGAGGTCTGTCCACTCAACTGCATTCTCAAGTCTTGGTTCGTTCTTTACCTTTTGATGATAGACTGCCTTGGTAATCAGACCAACCGGGGTTTTTGGGAAATACTGCGGTGTTCTGCATCTGATAACAGTTGCATCCATGTCTTTGCAGTGTCCTTCGTTCATCTCGAATGTGAGAATGAATCTGCTCTTTGTAAGGTTTACTGCGTACTCAATCTCCTCTTTTGTGGATAGTGGGTGAACCAGGTTGCAGACAGCGCCGATTCTGTTTACTGCATAGACGGCAATTACACACTGCGGAATGTTTGGGAGGCATATTGTAACTTTGTCTCCTTTTTTAACTCCGAGTTTTACTAATCCTGCTGCACAGTTTTTTACAAGTTCAAGAAGCTCTTTGTATGATATTGATGTGTTGAAGTACTGAAGTGCTTCTGCTTTCTCTGATGCATGGGCAGCTCCAAATTCAAGCATGGAGTATAGGGAGCGTTTTGATTCATTTGTGTATGGGACTTCTTTTACCGCATCATTGCGGAAGAGTTTGCGGGACATAAACAGTATTTAAAAATGTGTTCAACATCTGATTAAATGCTTGCGGTCGAATGATGTATGCTGTTAGTGCATTTCATCCTATGTGCATCCGCAGTCACAATTCATGCTGTCCGGGTTATTTTTCTGAATCTCAAGAATTTCAGCACCCTTTTCCGTCAGTGTGTAAAGAATCCAGTTTCCTTGTTGGGTGGATGTTATAAGTTCTGCTTTTTTTAGAATGGTTAGGTGATATGATAGTTTTGAATCGGCAATCTGCAAAGCTTCCTTAATAACGCAGACACACAATGTTCCGGTGCTGAGAAGATAGAGAATTTTCAAGCGTATTGTGTCTGATAAAGCTCGAAAGATTTCTGCTTTGTCCATGAGGGCTTTATCATCCGGCACGAGACTAATGAGGTTTTCCAGACCGCCTTTTTCATCCAGTGCCTGCTGTACCGTTTCGGGAAGAACCATGTATAGTATATTGACTGTGCCTATTTTAATATTTGTTGAAATGGGTAAGTTGATATGCTATGAATACAAACTATTTCAAAAAAGGTTGGAATGAAATGGCCGAACCGTACATTTGTGACTGTATGAAGTCAGATGGAGAGACTGTTCCTGTTTGTATTGATGGGAAAACGGTTGGAATTGCCCGCCTGAACAGCGCAGTGGAATCTGTCAGAAATTCCGGACTTACCGGAACATCAGCGGCAGACGAACTGCTTGCTCTGGTGAAAAAATACAATTACATTCCGCCAAAAGCGGAAGAGGCGTATCGGAAAGCGCTCCTTGCCTATTACCAGAAGGTAACTGTGGAAAAAGGAGGATTACTGAACCGCATGAAAAAGACATTTTCATCTGGCGGATGCTGCTGCGGCGTCAGGATTGTTGAGAAGAAGGGGGATAAATGAGTTTCACTGATTCACTGCTTATTACTATCAAAGAATTTGTTACTATTTCGCTTGAACTTGCAGTTCTTTTTGTATTGGTAAGTATTCTTGTCGGCATTCTTTCTGTATATATTTCAAAAGAGCGCATTCAACGTGTGCTGGGTACTAAACGCTCGTTTCTGGGAAGTATTCTTGGAGCAGTATTTGGTGCTCTAACACCGTTTTGCTCCTGCTCAACGATTCCGATAACTCTCGGTCTTCTGAATTCAGGGGTGGCATTTTCCAGTGCAATGTCTTTTCTTTTTGCATCGCCGCTTATGAATCCGGTAATCCTGACTATGATGGCTGTTCTTTTCGGCCCAAAAATTACTGTGATTTATGCTGTAATTATGTTTGTTGTGTCTGTCACAGCAGGATTGGTTCTGGAAAAAGCAGGTTTTTCCAGTTGCCTGAAAGAAGTTGTTGTTGAAGGGTTGGTTGAAGAGGTCGGTCCAAAATTCCAGCGGGTTGTTCGATATGCAGTGAAAATTTTCAAACAGATGTTTCCATACCTGCTGCTTGGAGCAGCAGTGGGTTCTGTGATACATGGTTTCCTCCCGTCAGAGTGGGTTCTTGCTGTGGCCGGTCCTGAAAATCTGTTTGCAGTTCCTCTTGCTGCGATTATTGGAATTCCACTCTATATTCGTGCAGAGACAATTCTTCCAATAGGTGCTGCATTGATCGCCAAAGGCATGGGTGTTGGTTCTGTAGTGTCTCTGTTAATCGGCGGCGCAGGTTTAAGTCTCCCTGAGATTATTATGCTGTCTGCAATGTTCAGGAAAAAACTTCTCTGGGTATTTATTATTCTGGTGTTTGCAGTCGCCGTTCTTACCGGACTTACAATGCAGATTATCATCTAAAAAAGATGGGTGTTGTCTTCAGTATTCTTCTGTAAATGAAACAGCGGTACTCGATGTGATGTTTGAGAATCTATCCATCTCTTTTTTTTCAAAATATGTTTTCTTCAGTTTGCCTTTTACAAGATGAAATTCTGCTAAGTGGTGTTGAAAATTATCTATAAAAAAAAGATTAGAGTTTTGTAACGATAGTTACAATATCGCCGTCAGCAACTACGTGCTGAAGTCCGACTTTTGCTGCGTCGTGCTTAACGGATGGTCCCCAGATTTTTGCATATCTGAACTGGTCGACGAAGTCGCGGTGAAGTCTCTTACAGATGTCTTCAATCTTGGTTCCCTTTCTCATGATCATCGGCTCGTCCATGTCTGCTTCATGTCCGTACGGCTTTAAGTAAATGCGCACGAAGCCTAAGTGGTCGTAGATTGCATCCTGAAGGGTGTCGATATTGTATTTTGCGTGCGCGGAAATCATAATCGGGTCAACACCGTACTTCTCGCGCATGTGGTCTTCTACCTCTTTTCTCTGCTCAGGTGTGATTAAATCGACCTTGTTGATGGCGATAAATGCCGGGATGTACATACGGTTGCCCATCATGGCATCGACGATGTCATCTTGTGTGATGTCCTTTCCGCGGCAGAGAACTTCTGCATTCATAATCTTGTTCTCGGCAAGGATTGCGCGCACCTCTTCAATGTTCACAGAAGATGCTCCAACAGTGTGGAGTGAGACTCCGCCTGAGGTGGTTTTCTTGATGGTGATGTCCGGCTTTTCCTTGTTGATGCGGATACCTGAGTCGTAGAGTTCGCGCATTAAGACATCGACGTGGACTGCGTTGAAGACATCTCCTAAGATGACGATTAGGTCTGCTGTTCTAACCACAGCGATAACTTCCTTTCCGCGTCCTTTGCCCATGGCTGCTCCGGCAATTAATCCTGGGATATCTAAAATCTGGATTTTTGCGCCCTTGTACTCCATTAATCCCGGGACGACTGTAAGTGTGGTGAATGCGTATGCTCCGGTCTGGCTTTCAGCACCGGTTAAGCGGTTGAGAAGCGTGGATTTACCAACAGACGGGAAGCCGACTAAGACAATCGTTCCGTCTCCGCTCTTTTTGACTGCGTAACCTTCGCCTCCGCCGGCGGATTTCATGGCACGCATGACCGCCTCGTCCTTCATCTTGGCAAGTTTTGCCTTTAAACGTCCTATGTGCTGTGAGGTTGCTTTGTTATATTTTGTATTTCGTATCTCGTCCTCAATAGCACGAATCTCTTCATCAAAACCCATGTTGTCTATATTAATTGGCGTTGGTATTAGATAAAATATCTGGGGGATGAAAGATTGGGCGGTGATGTTCTCATATGCCGCGCGATTGGGTGATGAATCGATGCTGTCAGTATGCTTTGTTCTAAATATATGCGGTAAGCCAGTTGTCTGGGTGATGTGTGTTTCTCAAAATCGACAACTATAAATATTCATGAATCGTATCTTATTACGCAACATCAAGCTGATATAGTGTAGTGGCCAATCATGCCGGCCTCTCACGCCGGCTACTGGGGTTCGAATCCCCATATCAGCACTCTTTCTTTTGAGTTCTTCTGAAAATTTCTCGAAGAAGGAGAGTTGCTGTAACTGCGTACAATAAGGTTTTTAAGTACGCACTGCATATAATTATATCCCTTATAGGAAGCGAGGTGGGGTAGTCAGGAGATCCCGTCGGGCTCATAACCCGAAGACCAATGGTTCAAATCCATTCCTCGCTATGTTTTTCTTAACTTTTCTAAACTCTAAATCCCTATATCATTCTATATCCATTTTTCTTTAGTTGTCCTAAATTAAAGCTAAATTTAGTTTATTTTGCGGATTAATTCAAAATAAATACTAAAAATACTAACTATATTTTATGAATCCGAAGGGTTTGTTATCATCAGTATTGTTCTGTTCGATTCTGGTACTTCTGGCATCCTGCTCTTATGCAGTCCTCTCAACAATAGTCAGTCTTGCAGTACGCGCGGGATATGGGATTGATGTTGTCCTTGTTGGTAAATTCTTTTACGGCTGGGTGATTCTTCTCATAATTTCTGCTATCGTATTTGCTGTACGCAAGAGACAGAAGATTTCATGGGATAGAAAACGTGTTATGTGTCTTGCGGGAACGGGCATTGTTATGGCTCTCGTTACCGTCTGTTATTTCCACTCGCTAAGCTATCTTCCGATATCTCTGGCCGTTGTTTTGCTCTTCCAGTATTCATGGATGGGGGTTGTTATTGAATCTGCTGCAAACAAAAGACTTCCTTCGAAAAGCAAGACTGTATCATGCCTCGTAATTCTTGCAGGTACAATTCTTGCAGGCGGTATTATCGGATCTTCCGTCTCTCTTTCTGAAATGAACCCAATTGGAATCCTGCTTGGACTTTCTGCGGCATTCTGTTATGCGCTCTTCGTGTTCTTAAGCGGTCGTGTGTCTACTGACATGCCTCCGCTTTCAAAAAGTTTCAGCATTTCAACATTCGGCATGCTCTTTGTTCTGCTGTTCGTTGGAACAGTTTACGGAGGGCCGGCTGTTCTTGAAGGAATAACAAATATTGGAAGCCTTGTATACAGCATACCGCTTGGTATCTTTGGAATCGCTGTTCCAATTCTCTTCCTTGCTGTAGGCGCTCCAAAAATATCAACAGGCATGGCCACAATTCTGAACTCAGCAGAGCTCCCTCTCGAAGTACTTCTGGCAGCTCTTATCATCTTAGAGCCGGTAGAACCTCTTCGCTGGATTGGTGTTGTGATTATCCTTCTTGGAATTGCTCTTCCATACATCATGGAAAAACGGATTGTAAGCGGCTTTGAGGTTAAATAAGAGACAGAAGGATATCTATCGCCGACACTCCAAAAAGAGCCGGGATAAGTCCTGCTGTGAGAGGTACAAGAAGTGGGATTCCAAATGTTACCCAGACTGTGTCACATCTCTCAAGCAGAGATAATCTCTCTGCATATTTTTCCGGCTCTTCCCTAAGGTGTCTTGTGTTTCTCTCAGGATTATTCTTAAGTGAAAATATCAGGTCTTTTGAACTTACAAATCTTTTTTGAATCTCTCCGTTTTCATCAGAGATGTTTTCTGCGATGAACCCGAACTGTTCTTTGACAGATTTTCCGCTTACAGGACGTCCGGAGCACATCAGAAGAAATGGTGCGCGGTTTTGTTTGATGATATTGTATGCGAGAAAGATTATCGGCACAAATAGTGTCAGAACTCCTGCGTTTATTAGCGTAGATACTGCAAGAGACGGGAAAATGTATGGTGCAAAGGGTGTCACAGGAACTGTGAGCGAGAGCAGAATCAGGGCCTTTGCGTCGGCCTTTCCAAACATCCCAAGAAATGAAAATGCCGCGCAGAGGCATGCAAAAATTACTGATATGAAAAGAACTAAAGCCGCTCCTCTGACATGTATGAACTCTGACCAGAAGATAACAGCACATATGCCTCCGATTACTGCCCCCGGATACCATGTTGCACGGATGACAGTCCGCGTTTTTAAGTCCTGCCATGCGGCAAAAACGAAGGTCAGCAGAACAACTGCGGCTGATATCGATATGGGCAGAGAAATCATTTGTATGCTATTGAATCTTGGAATAGAAATAACCTGCACGTACTTTTAATCCGTGCAGTAAACTCATTGTATGGAAAAGTATAGAATAACTCAGAAAATAAATATAATGCATAATGTTCTATAATGCGGGAATTATATTTGAAGGCGGAGGTATGCGCGGGGCTTATACCGCAGGTATTATCGACGCACTTCTTGAACATGATATGAACTTTGAATACTGTTACGGAATTTCGTCTGGTGCAACGCATGCAACAACATACCTATCCAAACAGAGAGGAAGGGCGATTCAGATTGTAACAGACTACATCAAAGACAAACGTTACTTCAGCATCAAAAATCTGATTAAAACAGGTAACCTGTTTAACGTTGATTTCATATACGACACAATCCCGCATGAACTAAATCCGTATGATTATGAAACCGCAAAGAACAATCCCGCGAAGTTCTTTGTAGGCGTTATTAACATGGAGACTTCCAAAGGCGAATTCCTTCGTGTCAAGGATATCGAAGAGGAGTACATGAAGGTTTGCGCATCAATGTCTCTTCCATTAATCGCAAACATGGTCGAAATTGATGGTCAGCGATATCTTGATGGTGGAATCTCCGACTCTCTTCCAATTCAGCGTTCAATAAACGACGGAAACAAAAAAAGCGTCCTTGTCCTGACTCAGGATGCTACTTACAGAAAGAAGCTTGATAAAATTCTCCCGCTTGTTGCAATCAAATACAGGAAGTTTCCGGGATTCGTGTACATGGTAAAGACAAGACATATCAGGTACAATGCATCCCTTGACCAGATTGCAGAGGAGGAGAAGGCAGGACGTGCATTTGTGCTTCGCCCCAAAAAGCCGGTAAAAATAGGGCGTCTTGAGCTGAACAGAAAGAAGATGCTTGCTCTCTACCGTGAAGGATATGAGGATGGAATTGAGGCTATGCCGAGGCTCAAGGCTTTTCTGGAGGATACATGTTAACCCGCAGAATCATTCCGTGCCTTGATTTAAAGGATGGAAGGGTGGTCAAAGGAGTTAACTTCGAAGGACTTCGCGATGCAGGAGATCCGGTTGAGCTTGCTGCCAGATACAACGCACAGGGGGCAGACGAGGTTGTTTTCCTTGATATCTCAGCATCCAAAGAGGGCCGGAGTGCGATGGTGGACGTCATTGGGCGTGCGGCAGATGAACTCTTCCTTCCGCTTACAGTCGGCGGAGGCCTTCGGACTGTTGATGATATCAGGACTATGCTTCGTGCAGGGGCAGATAAGGTATCATTAAACACTTCTGCTGTGAAAACTCCGGAACTCATAACAGAGGGTTCGCGTCTTTTTGGAAATCAGTGTATCGTCTTGGCTGAAGATGTGCGCAGAAATTATGAGATGAAGGAAGGGGTCACTCCAATGTCAGATGAGACCGGGGAGTTCTGGTATGAGGTTGTTATCTATGGCGGAAGTCACAGAACTGGACTTGATGCGGTCAAGTGGGCAGAGGATGCGGTTTCAAAAGGTGCTGGAGAGATTCTTCTAACAAGTATGGAAACGGATGGTGTCAAGACAGGATTTGACCTGATGATTACTTCGGCTGTTTCTGATGCGGTTGATGTTCCGGTCATTGCCTCAGGCGGCGTTGGTGAGCTGTCTCACTTCTATGACGGATTCGTTCTTGGAAAGGCTGATGCCTGTCTTGCTGCATCTGTTTTCCACTATGGTGAGATGACTATTTCCCAGGTGAAAGAGTATCTGCATGGAAGAGGCGTTCCAGTCAGATTATAAGAAACGTGGAAGCCGCTGGGCAGGGGCTGTGTCTCTTCCTCCGCTTCCGAAAGATGCTTTGGTTCTTGAGACCGGATGCGGGAATGGAAAGACTCTCTCTGCTTTTTCGTGCAGAGCGGTGGGTGTTGATATTTCTTCAGAAGCTGTTCGTCTTGCAGGAGCTAAGAATGCTGTTGCAGGTGATATTCGGGCGCTTCCGTTTTCTGATTCGGTGTTTGATTGTGTTTTCTGCTGGCATGTTTTGGGGCATCTGAAGGAAGCTGACCGCAGAAATGCGGTATCAGAGCTTTTCCGTGTGTTAAAGCCTTCAGGTTCTGTTTTTTTCAAGGCTTTTTCTGTGGGTGATTTCAGGTTCGGGAAAGGTTGTGAGGTTGAGCCGAATACTTTTCTTCGGGGAGATGGTATGATGACTCATTATTTTTCTGTTGATGAGGTTCTTTCACTTTTTGGAGAGGGTGAGGTTTTTGAGAATAACTGGTCTATGCGTATTCGCGGTGTAGATCATCCTCGTTCAGAAGTTATCGGAATTTTTCCAAAAAACATCTTCTAGGAAGTACTCAAAAACATCCATTAAATACCTGTAAACCAAATAGGAATAGTATGGACGAGAAAATACAGCAGAATCCATCCTCCCTCCCATACGACCCGGATACACTGCGCCGGATTAACGAGCATCCATGCTACAGTCAGGATGCACGCCACAAGTTCGGACGCTGTCATGTGGCTGTCGCTCCGAAGTGTAATATTCAGTGTAACTACTGTGTCCGTGATTTTGACTGTGTAAACGAGTCAAGACCTGGTGTTGCAAGCGAGATTCTCAAGCCTGGAGATGCTCTTTCGAGAATCGATGAGGTTGTCGACCGCATGAAACACATCAAGGTTGTCGGTATTGCAGGCCCGGGCGATCCGCTCGCAAACGAGGAAACGTTTGAGACGCTGCGCCTTGTCCACGAAAAGTACCCGGAGACGATTCTCTGCATCAGTACAAACGGTCTTCTTCTGCCGGACAAGATTGATGAGCTTGAGAAGTACAATGTCAAGAACATCACTGTCACATTAAATGCTATTGACGCCTCAATCGGTGAGAAGATTTACTCCTTTGTCGAGTACGAAGGTAAGAAGTATCATGGAATTGAAGGAGCAGAGCTTCTGTTGTCTCAGCAGTTAAAAGGAATTGAAGAGGCTGTCAAGCGCGGCATGCTTGTTAAGATTAATACTGTCTATATTCCGGGAATCAATGATCACCATATCCCTGAGATTGCAAAGAAGGTTGGGGCTCTTGGTGTATTCAACTATAATATTATCCCGGTAATTCCGCAGTATAAGTTCAAGGATGTTGTTCCTCCAACACCGGCAGAGAAGGCAAAGATGCACGAGCTTTGTGCTCCGTATGTTCGCCAGATGAGACACTGTCAGAGATGCAGAGCTGATGCAGTTGGTCTTCTTGGAAAAGATGTGCAGAATGAGTTCGGCTGCTGCGGCAAAGGTGACGGTTCCGGCGGCGGTTGCTCTGGAAATCTCTAAAATTATTTTTTATTCTTTTTTTTTTTACCGTGGTTTTTCAGAGACACTTGGGCTTTGTAATTAAAGACTTCCAGGTGTTTTAACTGGGAAAAAATTCTTTTTTAGAATACAGAATGCCGTTTTCGAGAGCTATCGCTCATCGATTCGGCAGACTGGTGAGGTTTAACTATAGAAAAATTAGAGGGGTAAACGGTTTTTCCGTTTACTCTTCCTGTCCGAACACGTTCTCGTAGATCATGTCGGAGCCGGTTGCGTTGAGTCTGGCGCGCTCGTCCATCTCTTCTGCGAAGGCGAGGACTGGGAGCTCCATGTCGTATCCCGGCTTGTGGCCGAACATCTTTTCAAGCTCGACCTGCTGGGCGTGCATGAAGAGGGAGTTCGGGATGTCCATCGGACAAAGTTCGGTACACTGACCGCAGTTGACACAGGAGTCTGCGATGTGTGCGAAGCGGATCATCTGGAACATGAAGTCCGGCGGGACAATTCCTGGGCGGACGAGGTGTGGCTTCTTGGTGGAACACTCGACACAGTAACAGATTGGACATGCTTCGATACAAGAGTAACACTTGATACACTTGCTGGTTGCACGCATAATCTTCTCGAGTCTCTCCTGACCCTCGCCGAGTTCTGCGAACTGCTTTTCCTGTCCCTTCTTACCCATGTTGACCATGGTCTTCTCGATCTTTGCGCGGATCTCGAGACCCTTTGCTTCCGGAGCTGCGGTCTGGATAACGCCTGCGTTTACTGCTGCGTCAAAGACTGCTGCACCCTTCTCGGAGCAGACTTCAACAAAGGTTGCCTTGCCTGCCTTCTCACCGAAGACACCCCAGTTTCCGCATGCGAGGTCGCACTGGCGCGGAATCTTGGTCTCACAGCGCTGGCAGTTCTTTCTGCGGCCAAGGCCTTCTTCCTCAAGCTCGTCGATCTTGATACCCTTGGTCTGGTGTGCACCGTTCTCATCGGTGTATTCGATGATGAACTGTCCCTTGTCAATCTCCTCCTTGAAGACAGAGTCCGGGTTGACACCGTACTTTTCCTTAATCATGCGGCGTGCCTGCATCGGCGGGATAGAACCACCGCAGTTCAGACCAATCATGACAACGTTGTCCATGTTAATCTGGTTACGCTTTGCAAGCTCGTACATTGCTTTTGCGTCACAGCCCTTGCAGGTAACTGCGACCTTGATTTCCTTTGCACCGCCGAGGTACTTCTTGATGAGCTTCGGGAGAAGCAGAGTACCGCAGTGGAGGGATCCTGCGCACTTGTCAAGTTCTGCCGGGTCAGTGATGAATGCCGGAACTGGGTCGTATACATCGACACCTTTCTTGACGGTTAAGACCATGTCAACAGTTCCAGATGCAAGCAGGTTCTTGAGGATTGCAGTGACAGCTCCTCCGCATTCGCCTTTGATTCCCGCATCGGTAGTCCATGCGTAGAACATATCGCCTTTTGCTGACATTTTTAGGCCTCCTTCTTTCTGATGTTAACAGCACAGACCTTGAACTCCGGAGTTCTGGAGACTGGGTCGTATGCAGTGTTCGTAACTAAGTTTGCACGTGCTTCGGTGAAGTGGAACGGCATGAAGAAAACGCCTTCCTTGATGTCCGGGATAACGCGTGCTGCGACTTCGACTTCGCCGCGGCGAGAGTAGAGTACAACAGTCTCTCCGTCCTTGACGCCGTATTTCTCTGCGTCCTTGACGTTGATCTCGAGCCATGCGGTCGGTGCGTCCTTGTCGAGCTGTTCGCATCTGCGGGTCATAGATCCGCTTGGCCAGTGCCAGATGGTTGCACCAGTGGTGAGCCAGATCGGGTATTCCTCGTCGACAACCTCAGCCGGTTCGCGGTGTTCGACTGCCTCGAGTGCTGCTTTGCCTTCCGGCATGCCTGCGAACTCGTTGATGTGGAGAATTGCAGTTCCCGGGTGGTCCTCAGTCGGACATGGCCACTGGATACCGTCTCCCTCGAGCTTTGCGTAGGTGATACCTGCGTACTGCGGGGTGATTCCGCGCATCTCGTTGAAGACATCCTCGGAGGTCTCCCACTGGAAGTACTGGCCGTAGCCCATCTTCTCTGCAATCATCTTCATGATTTCCCAGTCGAGCTTGGACTCTCCCGGTGCATCCTGTGCCTTTCTGAATCTCTGGACACGGCGTTCTGCGTTGGTCTGGGTACCGTCTTCCTCTGCGTAGCAGGATCCCGGAAGGACAACATCTGCGTATCTGGAGGTTTCGGTCTCGAAGATATCCTGGACAACGAGGAATTCACAGTTCTCCATTGCCTGTTCGACCATCTTGGAGTTCGGGTCAGAGATAACCGGGTTCTCACCCATCAGGTACATACACTTGACCTGGTCCGGGTGCTCATAGAGAGTGTCGAGCATCTCTGGGATGTGAAGACCGAGCTTGCCCTGCGGGATGGACTCGACGCCCCAGTAGTCTGCGACCTTCTTTGCAAGGTCCGGGTTCATGACAGAGAAGTAGCCGGCGTATACGTTCGGCAGTGCTCCCATATCACAGGATCCCTGAACATTGTTCTGACCGCGGAGTGCGTTGACACCACATCCCGGCTTTCCGATGTTTCCAAGGAGAGTCTGGACGAATGCAATGGAGCGGACGTTGTCGACACCAACAGTGTGCTGGGTGATACCGAGACAGTGAACGAATGCAGTCTTGTGCTGGCACTCGTGGAGCCACTCAAGAGCCTGCTTGATGGACTCCTCTGGGACTCCACAGACCTTTGCGGTGTTCTCGATGGAGTATTTGTCCTGAGTGACACATGCTTTGAGGTCTTCGTATCCGAGAGTTCTGTTCTCGACGAAGTCGTGGTCAATCCAGTCGTTCTCGATGATGTTCTTCATGAGACAGTTGAGGAGCTGGATATCTGTTCCCGGTCTGTGCTGGATGTGAAGTTCTGCCTGCTTTGCAGTCGGGGTGCGGCGCGGGTCACAAACAATGATGTGTGCTCCCTTTTCCTTTGCCTGCATGATTCTGCGTGCTGCAAGCGGGTGTGCCTCGAAGTTGTTGGAACCGATGATGAAGACGAGGTCTGCGATTGCAAGGTCGTCGAAGGAGTTGGTGGATGCACCAGATCCAAAGACCTTTGCGAGACCTGCGACAGTCGGTGCGTGGCAGAGACGTGCACAGTGGTCGATGTTTGGAGTCTTTAAGACAATACGTGCGAACTTCTGCATTGCGTAGTTGTCTTCGTTACAGCAGCGTGCGGAAGAGATAACTGCAAACTCGTCCGGCTGGTACTTTGCGAAGTTCTCTGCAATGACTGCGAGTGCTTCGTCCCAGGATGCCGGTACTAACTCGCCGTTCTTTCTGACGAGCGGAGTGGTCAGGCGGTCTGGAGAGTTGATGAACTCAAATCCGAATACACCTTTCGGACAAAGCTTACCCTCGTTAACCGGGCCTCTCTGGCATGGCTGTGTGTCGATGATCTTTCCGTCTTTTACGACTAAGTTGAAAGAACATCCGGATCCACAGTATGGACAGGTTGTTGTAACAAACTTAATTTCCATGGTAAAAACCTCGGATACAATATTTGTCAGTCTGGAGAGTATTTAACCCTGTCTGCCAATCTTCTTGTTTTGAGCAATATTGGTGGGTGGTGTTGGGGGTGAAATTCTGTCACGTTAATTACAAATCAATAACAACTCTTGATTTGAAACTATATTTAGTGAATGTCGCGCGCAAGAGGTAAAGAAAAGACCTTGCAAAAAAGAGAAGTGGTTAATCTGCGGTTGCAGTATATGATACCGGATGCGTTAAGATGCAGACTGGAGAAATGTCCAGCATAACTCTTCCAGGCTCCAGAGAATGAGAATGGAGATGGACTGATTCTATCTCGGATTCACACTCATCCATCACAATCGCAAAAACACCAAGAGAGGTGGTAATGGATTCAAAGAATGCATTATTTGAGTCCATATAATACTCTGTTGGAAGTTTTGTCCAGGTCTCACCTTCATGGAAGTACATAAAGATGTCAGCCGGAGAATATCCTCTGTCTTCGATTTCTGAAAGCGGGAGAGTGTATCTGATAATTGATTCTGAACCGCATGGGTAGTTCTCAACAAAAATATCGAATACATCATATACCTCGCGGCAGTTAGGTCCTGCACTTTCAGGCTCGTTCATAATAGATACAGAACCTGTAGTCCCCTTTGGAAGGTGTATGCCTGTAATAACCGGGCTGTCTGAGAAGAAAACATCTCCTGATTCATCTGCATATGACATATAGTCTGCTGTCAGATACTGATCCTTTTTTTGCTGTGAGCGGCTTTTTGTCTCGCGAATTGAGGATAAAGCAGCTATGGTATTTTCTGAATTCTTTCCTAATAAGGATCCTCTGTCATAATTCTTTTTTACGTAAATGTCGAGATGATTTCGCTCTGTTTCTGTTTCTTCATAGGAGTCGGCGGGCATGGCTGCTGCCGGTGCCATATAGAATACTGCAAACAACAGAATTGATATGGCAGCTATTTTCAGAAACTTCACGACATTGCCTTTGCAGGCTCTGATACTGTCTGAGTTATCTATCCGACAGTTTTCCGGGAGGAATTGATAGAGCATTGAACTCATCTCCTTTCATAATAAAGATGAAAATTGAACTCGAGAATATAAATATGCGGGTAATGCGGCAAACATATTCACACTGAGTACGGTTCCCGAAAACAGAACCAATCCAAAAGACCTATAGTACATCCTCACAAATATAATAGAATTACAAACTGGAGATTAGAAAAATATGAGTGACAAACCAGAAGGATGCGACGGAAACTGTGAGGGATGTACCTCCAAGACCGATTCCTGCCAGAAACCACAGAAAGCAGATATCAGTGTACGCCATGTCATCTTAGTCCTGTCCGGTAAGGGAGGAGTTGGAAAGAGTACTGTCTCTGTCAACCTCGCATATGCTCTTGCAAACCACGGATATCAGACTGGTTTAATGGACCTTGATATTCATGGACCTTCTATTGCAAAGATGCTCGGTATCGAAGACCTCAGACTTCAGGCAATCGGAAACAAGATTATGCCGATTAAGGTAACCGGTTCTTTAAAGGCAGTTTCTATGGCTCTGCTCTTAAACGAGACTGACAGCCCTGTTGTATGGAGAGGCCCGATGAAGGCAGCAGCAATCCAGCAGTTCTTAGGCGATGTTGACTGGGGAGAGCTTGACTACCTTGTAGTTGACCTTCCGCCGGGAACCGGTGATGAGGCACTCAACATTGTGCAGTTCGCACCAAACGTTGAAGGAGCAGTTATTGTTACCACTCCGCAGGATGTTGCAGTTCTCGACTCCACCAAGGCAATCAAGTTCATCGAAATGATGGATCTTCCGGTTCTTGGAATCATCGAAAACATGTCTGGACTTGTCTGCCCGCACTGCGGTGAAATCCTCGAAGTCTTCGGCAAAGGCGGAGGAGTCAAAGCAGCAGAGAAGTACGATGTTCCATACCTTGGCGCCATCCCAATCGACATCGAGATGAGAAAGGCAGGAGATGAGGGAAGACCGTTCATCATCAGAAAGCCGGGACAGGAAAAGAGCCCGACCTGGGATGCTGTTGACAAGGTCATGGAAAACCTCATCGCAGAAGTTGAAAAACGCGAAGAATAAGTATGAAAGTCTTAATCGCCGAATATACCACATTCCACGACCCGCACCTCGCACCAGAGGGACGGGCCATGGTCTCGGCTCTTAAAAAGAGCTTTGAAAAATGCGGACATGAAGTTGTCCTCCCGCAGAGTGGAGACTTCAATGCAGAAATTGAGCGTTTAGCACCTGAATGTGATTATGGAATTGTCATCGCCCCGGATGCACTTCTTTCCAGATTCACACACACCTTAGAGCTTGCAACGCACAACATCGGAACCGACAGCACTGCTGTTGCAGTCTGTGCAAGCAAGCGGTTATCCTCTAAGCTCCTTGCAAATGTCGGAATCAATGTTCCAAAGGAAGTTGGAACTGACTTTGCCGGAAAGAGAGTCATCAAGCCGATTAAAGGCGAAGGCTCAAACGGTGTCCGCATCGCAAAAGACGGTGAAGAGCCAAAAGAAGGCGAGATGTCTGTTGAGTACATCGAAGGCGAACACTACAGCGTAAGCATTGTCGGAAGCCGTGTTGTTGGTGAAGCATGCGGATTCTACAGCGGACTGCCGCCGGTATTCCTTACAATCAATAAGCAGAACTCCTACCCTGACGAGAACGGAAACTTCGTCTACAAGGGAGGCGTTACCCCGGTTCACCCGGAGCGCGAAGCTGAGATGATCGAGGTCGCCAAAAAGACTATCGAGACGCTTGGATGTCAGGGATATACCGGAATCGATATGGTTGTCGCAGATGAGATTTACGTTGTTGACGTAAACTCCAGACCAACCATGAGCCTTGTTGGAATTGTGGAAGTCATTGAGGAGGAAATCGCAGAGGTTCTTCTCAAGGCAACCGTCGGTCTCCCGCCGGAAGGTGTTCACTACAACGGAAAGACCGCAAAGTACGATGCCGCAGGCGGAGTTGTCGTAGAATGATTGGAATCGACGTCGGCGGCGCCAATCTGAAAATTGTTGACGAATCCGGCGTCCACATTCACTATTGCCCGCTCTGGAAAGAGTCACCTCTTGCAGAAATCATTGCAGAGTACAAGGAGACCGGTGCAGACAATGCCGCTGTTGTCATGAGCGGAGAGCTTGCAGACGGATTCTTTGATAAGAACGAAGGTATCGCCTTCATTGTCGATGCGGTAAGGAAGTCATTCCCTGATGCAATCTTCTACGGCATGGACGGAAAATTCCACCGCGAAGCCTGCCGCGAACTTGCCGCTGCAAACTGGCTTGCCTCGGTTGCTTATCTGAAAAAGCAGTATCCGAATGGAATGATGCTTGATATCGGAAGCACCACCGCTGATATTGTGCCGTTCAAAGATTTCGAAAAGCTCATCGGCATGACCGATACTCTCCGTCTTCAGGCAGGATACTTAGTCTACACCGGAATGCTTAGAACTCCTGTTGCAACTCTTGCATCCGAAGCAGTAATCGATGGAAAAGTTACTCCGTTTTCTACTGAGTACTTTGCATGCAGCGGAGATGCAAACTATGTCTTAGGAAACATTGGAGACGAAGAGTACACAGCGGCAACCCCTGATGGAAAAGAGGTTTCCCGCGAGGCATGTCTGCGCCGTCTGGCACGGACTGTCTGCGCAGACTTAGAGGAAATCGGCGAGGAAGGAGCTGTATCTATCGCTGAAGCATTCTGTAAAGCTCAGCAGAAGCTTGTCTGTGATGCAGTTGCAAAAGCAAAAGCCGAAGCTGGTGCTGACACCATTCTTGTCGGCGGAATCGGCTCTCCAACCTTTGCTCCGCTTGTTTCCGGTATCGAATTGACCTCTGCGACCGGTATCCACGCAGATGCTCTTCCTGCCTATGCAGTTCTCCAGCTTGCAAAGGAGATGGAATGAGCAAACCGGTCATTCTTCTAACCAACGATGACGGAGTAAATTCTGTTGGTCTCTGGGCTGCATATGAAGCGCTTTCAGAGTTTGCAGAGGTTGTAATCTCTGCTCCGGCTGTTCAGCAAAGTGCTGTCGGCCGTTCCATTTCTATTTTTGAACCGCTTCGAATGAATGAGGTCCAGATTAACGGATACACAGCCCACATTGTTGAAGGAAGACCAACGGATTCACTGCTTCTTGGTCTCTATGCTTTAGACATCCGCCCGAATCTGGTTGTTTCAGGCATCAATCTTGGAGAAAACATCTCCTGTGAATCCATTACCACATCCGGCACAGTCGGCGCCGCCATGGAAGCCGCAAACCAGGGAGTTCCATCTGTTGCCTTCTCTTTGCAGATGACAAACCACGGAGACAAGTTTACCGATCCAAGGGCACATCGGATTGATTTTTCCGAAGCAAAAAAGGCAATTCAAAAACTCATCCCTGTCTTCCTCGAAAAAGGCCTTCCGAAGGGTGCAGACTTAATCAATGTAAACATCCCGGCAGGAGAGGTCAAGGGATACCGTGTTACAACGCTTGGCTCCCGCCTCTTTGATACATCTGTTGAGATGCGCACCGACCCCCGCGGAAAACCATATTACTGGATTTGCGGAGACGTCGTTCACTTAAACGAAAAGGGAACGGATGTTGAGGCAATTCAGGACGGATTTGTCTCAATCACCCCGCTTACAATGGACAACACCGCCTACTCTGCATGTGATGCACTGCATGATTTAGTAGGCGGGCTGTAACTTTTTTACCACTGTATAGATAGTAATCTCTAATATTTCTGAAAGCTAATACATCTCTATCCCGCGGAAAACAGAGTAACTTCCGCAAATGTATCGCCACCATGACAGCTAACTGTGCAGTAACAATAATTGCGGAAAACAAAACAGGCATCCTTCGAGATATCGGTGCCGTTTGTGCAGAGATTGATGCAAACATCCTGACAACCAAGCATGAAATCTCTACCGAAGGAAAAGATGCAGGCTTTGCCGTAGTCAGTATTGAAGCGGAATACTCAGGAAACCCGGAACTTCTGCTTTCCAGATTGCGTGAAATTGAAGGAATCATCTCTGCCGAAAACCACAGTTCTGCTGCGGAAATTTTCGGAAAGCGTGTTATTGTAATTGGCGGCGGTGCTCAGGTGGCTCAGGTGGCTCTTGGTGCCGTAAATGAAGCTGACCGTCACAACATCAGAGGCGAGAGAATATCGGTCGATACTATCCCGCTTGTTGGTGAAGAAACAATCGCACGGGCCGTTGAAGCAGTGCCGCGCCTTCCAAGAGCTGCAATTTTAGTTCTTGCAGGTTCACTCATGGGTGGAAAAATAACAGATGCAATCCGCTATGTTCAGTCACGCGGAATACCTGTCGTGTGTCTTAAAATGGTTGGAAGTGCATCATCTGCCGCTGATCTGGTTGTAACCGATCCCATACAGGCTGGAGTTATGGCTGTCATGCACATCAGTACAATTGGAGTATTTGACATATCCCGTGTCAGAGGAAAGGAGTTCTAATGTCAGTAAATCTTTCACCATCCGATTCTGCCCGTATAGAGAAAGCAGTTTCTGTTCTCTTACGTGACGGGCTTGTAGTATATCCAACAGAGACTGTCTACGGTCTTGGAGCTGACGCTCTTTCAGAACCGGCTGTCCTCAAAGTCTTTGAGGCAAAACAGCGGCTCCTTGGAAAACCGATATCCGTTGCCGTATCAGATCTCGAAATGATTTATGGTATTGCATATGTTGATGAGTTTGCAGAAGAGTTCATCGACCGCTTCCTGCCAGGTCCGGTCACAGTTGTTCTTCCTGTCAAAAACTCTCTTCCGGGTGACTTGTCATGCGGAACAGGGACAATTGGGATTCGTTTCCCTGACCATCCGCTGGCTCTTGCATTAATCAGTGAGCTTGACTCACCAATCACCTCGACTTCAGCTAACATCTCCGGAGAAATTTCTCCTGTAAATCCGGGGCAGGTTAATGTCCCGCACGATTACTTCATCGAAGACGGCTCGCTTCCTGGAACTCCAAGTACTGTTGTAAACCTGGAAACCAGAAAAATTGAGCGTCCCGGAGCCATGCTTGACGAGGTCGCAGAATTTATCAGAAATAACAAATGAAACAAACATATACTGTCCTTGGCATGTCATGCCAGGCATGCGCATTAAACGTAGAGCGTGCCGTATCGAAAATCTCAGGTGTTAATGCAGCACGTGTGAATCTGCTTGCAAACACGCTTGAGGTAGAATCAGACAGCGTCAGCGATGAGATTATTATCGATGCTGTAAAAAATGCCGGATACAAGGCTCTTTCCGGAAGAAAAGCCGTAGCTCCAGAACACGTACACATGAAAAAGCGGCTGATTGCATCTCTTTGCCTTTTAGTTCCGCTTCTTGTAATAAGCATGGGACATATGGCAGGGCTTCCTCTCTCAGCAGAAGTTTCAGGCATTCTTCAGTTTGTAATTGTAATCCCGATTATAATTCTGAACCGCAAGTTCTTCCTGCAGGGAATCCCGGCACTTTTCCGCAGGTCTCCGAATATGGATTCGCTTGTGGCTGTCGGAGCCGGTGCAGCTTTTATCTACAGTACAGTTGTACTTTTCGCGATTCTTCTTGGATATCCTCCGTCACACTTCTACTTTGAGTCCGCAGGAACTATTCTCACGCTTGTTACAGTTGGTAAGTATCTTGAATCCCGCTCGAAGGGAAAAACAACCGAGGCGATTACAAAACTCTTAGACCTTGCTCCAAAGACTGCAACGATTCTAAGAAACGGCGAAGAGCTTACTGTTCCAATCTCTGATGTTTCTGTTGGGGATATTGTAGTTGTCCGTCCCGGCGGAAAAATTCCTGTTGACGGCACGGTAACTGAAGGAAGTTCTTCTGTTGATTCCTCAGTTCTGACTGGTGAAAGCATGCCTGTTGCAAAACGTGTCGGAGATGCTGTTCAGGCTGGAACAATCTGTCTTTACGGAAACATAAAGTTCCGTGCTGAGAAAGTTGGAGATGACACAACGCTTTCGCAGATTATTGAACTGGTTCGTGATGCTTCATCTTCCAAAGCTCCAATCGCCCGTCTTGCAGATCGTGTCGCCGGTATTTTTGTACCTGCTGTGATGCTTATTGCTCTGCTCGTATTCTGCATCTGGATGTTTGTCGGTGCCGAGTTTTCATTTGCGCTTGGTGTTGCAATCTCAGTCCTTGTTATCTCATGCCCGTGTGCTTTAGGTCTTGCAACACCTGTCGCCGTGATGGTTGGTACAGGAAAAGCTGCATCGCTTGGAATCCTGATTAAATCCGCTGAAACTCTTGAGACAGCAGGAAAGGCTGATACAATTGTCTTCGACAAGACAGGAACGCTTACCGAAGGCAAACCGTCTGTTGACGGCATCTTTGCAGCAGAAGGTATCTCGCGTGATGAGCTGATTTTATCTGCCGCGTCTGTCGAAGCGCCCTCAGAGCATCCGCTCTCAAAGGCCGTAACTGACTATTCGAAGAAGATGGGCATCACTCCTTTTGCTGTTGATGACTTTTTAGCTGTTCTTGGAAGAGGGGTGACTGCTGCTGCTTCCGGTGTCCGGTACTATGCAGGAAACGCTGCATATATGAGAGAAGCAGGGGTTATAGGTAATTTCCCGGATGTTCCTGAAGACCGGGCTGTGATTTTCTTTGCGAAGGATACCACTCCTCTTGGAATTATTACTGTTTCGGATGCTGTCCGCAGGAGTTCGGCAAAAGCTGTTGAGTCTCTTCATGAGTTGGGCTTAAAGGTTGTAATGCTCACAGGCGATTCTGAGGCAACAGCAAAGCGTGTTGCAGATGAGATTGGTGTTGATGAGTTCTATGCAGGACTTCTTCCATCCGATAAGGAAGCAGCTGTCCGCAGAATGCAGGAGGAAGGACGCCGGGTTATCATGGCCGGAGACGGCATAAATGATGCTCCGTCTCTTGCCAGAGCTGATGTCGGGATGGCTGTTGGTGCGGGTACTGATATCGCGATTGAATCCGCAGATATTGTTCTGATAAACAGTAATCCGCAGGCTGCAGCGTCAGCGGTTCGGTTAAGCCGGGCTGTTATCAGAAATGTGAAGCAGAATCTCTTCTGGGCATTCATCTACAACACGATAGGCATTCCTCTCGCGGCAGGTATTTTGTATGTACCGTTTGGAGTTCTATTATCTCCGGGAATCGCTGCCCTTGCAATGAGTTTTTCATCCGTCTGCGTTGTGTCCAATGCACTGCGTCTTAGACGGTTTAGAGAGCCTGAAGGTGAAACTGATTACGAAGAAAAACAAATGAGTGATATTACTATGAAGAAGATTATCCATGTTGAAGGAATGATGTGTAAGCACTGTGTAAAAGCAGTAACAAACGCATTACAGGCTGTTGACGGTGTTGAAACTGTTGACGTAAGCCTTGATGATAAATGTGCAGTTGTAAATCTCGCAAAAGAGGTTTCTGATGCAGAACTGAAAACAGCAGTCGAAGCTGAGGACTTTACAGTCACCGGTGTTGAGACTGCATAAAAATACTTTTTTAGAAAAGAAAAGGGTTTTCATCCCTTACATGCAGGAAGTGTGTATTTATATTTTTAAGAGAAGCCTGTATTGATATTTTAGGCTTAGGTCACGATATGCCTGTACTGCGCAAAATCCCGCGGAATCTATGTCTGTTTTTTGTTACCGCCTCCATAATTTATTCTGTTGTTCGGTTGTAATAAACACGAGCCGGAACTTTTTCGGAAAATTTGGCAAATCCGAAAAACTCTCTTCATAAGATATTTACTCAAATAAAATCTTTCCTGCGCGTATTTTCGGAATGCATTTTTCAATCCGAAAAAATTTCGGATAATTGAACTCTTCCGAAACTTATTCGGATTCAGCTTATATCAACCGAACAAAAAACATACATCCCATGCAGAAGACAAGCATGTCTCTTCGGGACGTAAAGCCCGGACTGACAGTACAGATTGCAAAGTTCAACGGAGTAAGCGAAGACCTTCGCAGAAGACTTCTTGAGCTTGGCATGACATGCGGTTCCCGTGTTACCGTATGCGGCGAGGCACCGCTTGGTGACCCGATTGTTCTGGAAGTAAAAGGCTGCCGCCTTGCACTGCGCAAAAAGGAAGCTGAAGGAATCGAGGTGAAAACCATATGAGCGACAAGAAATTAACGGTTGCTCTTGCCGGAAACCCGAATGCCGGAAAGACCACTCTCTTCAATGCATTAACCGGCATGAGAAACCATGTTGGAAACTGGCCGGGAAAGACCGTGTCTGTCGAACGCATGGAAGGCAAAGCAGAGTACAACGGATATACATTCGAAATCGTTGACCTGCCTGGAACCTACAGTTTATCCTCCCGTGCGTTAGATGAGGAAATCGCTGCCGAATATCTCAGAAACGAAAAGCCGGATGTTGTAGTCAACATCGTTGATGCAGCACACTTGGAGCGCAACCTCTACTTAACGATGCAGTTAATCGAGCTTGGCTGTCCGCTTGTTCTGGCACTCAACATGAACAAGTACGCCGAAGCAGAGGGCTTTGTCATCGATACAAACAAACTTTCCAAACTCCTTGGCGTTCCGGTTGTCAAAATCGAAGCAATCGACAAAACAGGACGCGAGGATTTATTAAAAGCAATCATTGGAAAACCTGCTGCGTCAAATATTCTTCCAAGATACTCTGAAGAGCTCGAAGAGCACATCGCAGAGATTGCCAAAACTCCGTCAGAACGTTTCGATGCGTTATTTGCTCTCTTAAACAATACCGAAGATGAGCCGGCAGAGATTACCTCAACCAGAAAGCACATCGAAAACATGTGTGGCGCAGATATCGCAGAAGTTATCGCTGACGCACGCTACGCATACATCGCAGGTGTTCTTCACGAATCAGTTCACCACATGCAGGCAGGCGGAAAAAGCCAGACCGGCAGAATTGACAGAATCTTAACCAACCGCTGGCTTGGATTCCCGATTTTCGCGCTTATCATGTACGTCATCTTCCAGCTCGTCTTTACCCTCGGCGCACCGCCTATGGAGTGGATTGAGACATTCTTCGGATGGCTTGGAGAAGTATGCGGGGAAGGACTTGCCGCAGTTTCCGCACCGGACTGGGTGACTTCATTAGTTGTTGACGGAATCATTGGCGGCGTTGGAGGTGTCATTGTATTCCTGCCGAACATTATTATCATGTTCTTCCTGCTCTCAATCATGGAGGCATCAGGATATCTTGCACGTGTTGCAGTATTAATGGATAGAATCATGCATGCCTTAGGTCTGCACGGAAAATCATTCATTCCGATGATTCTCGGATTCGGATGCAGTGTTCCGGCAATCATGGCAACCAGAACCTTAGAGTCCGAGCGCGACAGAAAACTCACCATGCTCCTTACTCCGTACATGTCCTGCGGTGCAAGAATGCCGGTCTACATTCTGTTCGTTGGAATCTTCTTCGCTCCGGAGTGGCAGGGTATTGCAATGTTTGCGCTCTACTTCCTTGGAATCGTTGTCGCACTGCTTGTGGGTATCGCCTTAAGACACACTGTATTCAAGGCAGGAAAGACCGAGTTTGTCTTAGAACTGCCTCCATACAGACTTCCAACCATCAAGGGTGTCTTACTCCACACCTGGAACAACGCAAAGGAGTTCTTAGTCCGCGCCGGAACAATTATCTTTGCAGCATGTCTGGTTGTCTGGCTCTTAGCATCCCTTCCATTCGGCGTTGAGTACGGATCTCTTGACTCCGTGCTTGGTATGATCGGATCTGCAATCGCACCTATCTTTGAGCCTCTCGGATTCGGCTTTGCAGAAGCGGCAGTCGCAATTATCATGGGACTTCTCGCAAAGGAAGTTGTTGTCGGTACCTTTGGAACTCTCTTCGGTGTCGGCGAGGAAGCTTTAGGAGATGTACTGATTAATCTGTTCACTCCGCTGTCTTCAGTCTCCTTCATGGTCTTTGTCCTGCTCTACGTTCCATGTCTTGCAGCACTCTTCACCATCAAAAAGGAGTCCGGCTCATGGAAGTTTACCATCTTTGCCGCAGCATTGATGCTTGTCGTTGCATGGGTTGTCTCATTCATCGTCTACCAGGGAGGTCTTCTCCTTGGTTTCTGATGTTGTCTGGGGAATCGCTTTTGTAGCGGTTGCCGCGGCAATCCTTTTCTTTTTCGTGAAAATGGTCCGCAAGTCTATGAACGGCGACTGCGGATGCGGATGCGGCGGCGGATGTGCTGCATGTAAATCGAATCCCAAAAAGAAGAAGTAAGGGTTTTACCCTTTGTTTTATCTGTTTTTCAGAACCGCTTTCAGTTCAGCCATTCCCGCTTCAGGATTTGCTTTTAAGTGCTCAACAACAGATGGTTCGTGTATGAAGCGGCAGTCCATACAGCTCTGGATTTTTCCCTGCGGGGCTTCTATCTCCTCTGAAAATTCACTGTCATGACATGGGTATAACGGGCAGTAGCAGAAGTCGCACCTCTGTTCTTCAAATTTATGACACGGATGATACGGGCAGCCTTCCGGAATCCATTCGTTCCAGTGCTCTCCGCCGTATCTGCTGAAGATAAAAAATGACGGCCGCTTTCTTTTGAGAAGTGCTGCGTTAGCACCCCCTCCCCATCCGCGTGAAACTCCCCAGTTGGTTAAGAGGTAGTTATCGAATCTGACAAACGCTTCAGTTAAGGCATGTGATACTGCCTTTGTAATCCTCATTCCAATCTCAGTCAGAGGTCCTGCAAACTCTTCAGCGGCACATCCGCTTTTTTCTGCGGCCACGATTACTGCATCGGTTGACAGGGCAGTTGATGGAAGCTTTCTCTCTAAGATTACTTTCATCTTGGCCTCAGTTACCATCATCATGGCACCAAGAAGAGCCGCATCAGTCAGCGGCTTTTCTGATGTTACGATGATGTTAATTGTACGGTTTCTGTCCGAAACTGCGGCTGTTACAAAGGCTGTGATGTAATCATACTGGGCAATACAGAGATTTGTTATAGGTACTGCTGTCAGAAGCCCGAAGTATGGGGCAAGAAATCCATTCCTTGCTGACACTCTTTCAAGATATTCTGATGCGTTCTCCGAAAATCCGCGGGGTACTGTGACATTCAGCAGGGTTCTTGCATCCTTTAACCCTCCTTCAGCCCCGTTGCTTGCCGCACGGAAGTTACCTCTGACGATTAAGGTGTCTTTTCGGAGATAGTATCGCATGTGTTAGATAAGAATTGCCGCTGATTAGAGATTAATGTGTCGTGTTTCTCTGAACATTTATGTTCGTCCCGACAAATCTCTGAATCATGGATCTTACAAACCCTTCCACCTGTTCTGGTATATCAGTCTCTCCTGCTTCATCCATCAAAACCTGCTGACTGTCAACACCATCTCCTGCAACTCTTACATAACTTCCGTCTGAAGTCATCATTCTGGCTTTCACCGTATCGGAGAGTTCGGTTTCCAGGATATGCATCAGTTTCTCTTTTACAGCAGGGCTGTAGATAGGACATGCCACCTCAACGCGGCGCTCGGTGTTTCTGGTCATAAAATCGGCTGATGCAATATACATCTTCCTGGAATCACCTTTGCCGAAGACATAAATTCTGGAATGCTCAAGAAACCGCCCGACAATGCTTCGAACTCTGATATTCTCAGTAACACCTGGTATTCCAGGCAGGATACAGCAGATTCCGCGAATTATCAGATCAATCTGTACACCGGCACATGAGGCCTTTTGAAGATGTTCGATAATATCTACATCAGTCATTGAATTAATCTTTACAAGAATCCTGCCGTTTGCACCTTTTGCGGTTTCCTCATCAATCAGGCGCAGTACAGTCTTTTTCAGGCTTACAGGCGATACTAAAAGAAGTTCATACTCGCCTAAGAGATTTCCAAGCGCCATGTTGCGGAAAAACTCATTTGCCTCACGGCCTATAATCTGGTTTGAGGTCATAAGAGACACATCAGTGTACTGTTCGGCTGTTCTTTCGTTGTAGTTTCCGGTTCCAATCTGTGTGTAGTAGCGGACTGTATTCTTTTCCCTGCGGGTAATCAGACATACCTTGGAGTGAATTTTGTATTCCTCAAATCCATAGATAATCTTACATCCGGCATCCTCAAGCCTCTCTGACCAGTCAATGTTATTCTGCTCATCAAACCTGGCTCGAAGTTCGATAAAGACCGTAACATCTTTTCCATTCTCGGCAGCACGGCAAAGGTAATCCACGAGTTTTGCTTTTCTGGCCAGGCGGTAGATTGTAATTTTGATGGATACGACATTCTTATCATTTGCCGCCTCTTTTATCAGCCGGAGAAAAGGAGCCATGCTTTCGAAAGGATATGACAGCAGGATGTCTCTTTTTGCGAGCTGTCTAAACATCGTATCTCCTGATACTCCTGCGGTTCTGCATGGAGTAAACGGTTTATAGAGCAGGTGCTTTTTCTCATCACCTGCAAGAGAGAATGCATATGAAAGCATCAGCGGGGCTCTTGAAATGAAAACCTGTTTTGGCGTGAGTTCTAATGTCTCGCAAAGATATTTGCAAAACTCTGATGTTACAGGAGAGTTCAGCTCAAGCCTTACTGCTGCAAGGCGGCGTCTTTCGTACAAGAGCCTCTGCATCTTCTCACGAAAGTCCTGATTTACATCAAACGCCTCGTCATCCGGATTGATGTCTGCATTCCTTGTGATGCAGAGAGTCGTCTTCTCGGAAATCCTATACATCGAAAATATTGTCTCGACATTGTCGAGAATGATTTCCTCGATTCTTATGTATCGAAGACCTTTGCCCGGAATTCTTACAATATCCGGAAGAGACTGCGGGACTGGAATTACGCCAAAGAGGCTCTTTTCTCCTTCTTTGAGCATCACTCCTATGTGCAGGACTTTGTTTTGAAGATGCGGGAACGGATGATGTGAATCAACAATCTGCGGAGATAAGATGGGGGCAATCTCCTGTTCATAGTACTTCCTGACAAATCTGTACTCCTCGATTGAGAGTTCAGCAATCGAGAGATTAAAGACGCCTGCTCCGCGAAGTTTTCTCTCAAGGTTGAAGTACACCTCATCACGTTTTTTAATGAGCGGATGTACACTCGCATACAGTTTATCGAGCTGTTCTTTGGGTGTCATCCCTGTCTTTGAATCGAGCGCTCCGGCATTGACGGATTGCAAATCGAAGAGACTTCCAACCCGAATCATGAAGAATTCATCTAAGTTGCTTGTAAATATTGACAGGAACTTTAGTCTCTCTAAAAGCGGCACAGATTCATCTGCCGCTTCTGCAAGCACTCTCTCGTTGAACCGAATCCACGAAAGCTCACGGTTCTGCATATATGTCGGCATCAGAGCACCCCTCTTTCATTCAGTTTTTCTGTCAAAAATCCTTCTTTAACACCGGATGTGCTGACTGTAAGCTCTTTGATGTTCCATTTTTGTGCAATCGTGCAGAGCAGAACAAGCCCCGGGACAAACGTGTGAATCCTCTCGGGCGCTGTTTTTAGAATGGCTTTTGCAAGAATGTCTTTTCTTACTTTAAGCAGGGATGCGAGCGATGATATTTGAACTCTTCCTTTTGGAAGCGTTGGGAAAATTTCATTGTATACTTTAACTGCTGCACGAATCGAACCTCCAACTCCGCAGATAACATCCGGGGACTTTTCAAAGATTTCAGACATTGCAGATTCCATTGCAGACTCTATCTCTTTTCTTTCCTTTGCAGTTGGAATAATGTCTTTTACATACGCGGAGTATGCAGTAAGAGAACCTATTGGAATTGAGAGTATTTTGCTGATGGAATTTTCCATATAGAATACGAATTCGGTACTTCCGCCGCCAATGTCAATTACAACTCCGGCAGGTTCATTTACAGACTGCATAGCGCCATAGTAGTCGTAGAGTGCTTCCTCTTCGCCTGAGAGTACAATGATATCAAATCCGCACCGAATCTTAACTGCGGTGCATACTTCATCTGTGTTTTCTATATTTCGAAGGGAAGCGGTTGCAAGGCAGAATATTTCTTTTATCTGAATGTATGGTAGAATTTCAGAAAACTCTGTCAGTACTTCGATGAGTTTCTTAATTCCTTTTTCCGTCATGCGCCCTTTTTTGACGTAGCCTGCAAGACCTGCTGTTATTTTTTTATTCAGCATTGGTCTTATTCTGCCGTCTTGTACGTCATATAAGACAAGCCGGATTGTATTTGAGCCTATATCAATTATTCCGTACATGCTCTGTTATCTATATTTTCCACTGAATTAGTTATATATCTCTTGGATGAGGAGGGAAAACCCTATCTTTCTTTCACGTCCAATAAATGTATACTTCTATGTTCCTTGGGCTTGATGATACGGATTCTCCGGATGGTATGTGTACTACATATCTTGGTGCTTTGGTAGCTGAAGCACTTGAGATGCAGGGCTGTATCATCAAAAATATGCGTTTAATTCGCTTGAATCCGAATGTGCCCTGGAAAACACGCGGGAATGCTGCGGTGTGCATCGAGTTCGAAGGAGGTGCTGAAATTGCGTCACAAACCGCGGAGAGGTTTATCGATAAGTATGCAATGTTTGACTGCCTGAATACAAATCCCGGATTTGTGGTGTGTGAGACAAAGCCTGCTCCTGATTTTTACTACTCGGCGCTTCGGGGATTCTGTACTGTGGATGAAGCGAAGGCTGTTCTTGATTCAATTGGTGCAATCTATAAAGGGTATAAAAATTGCCGCGGTTTAATCGGTGCGCTGGCTGCTGTTTCAGCAGAACTGCCTGATAAAACCTATGAGTATCTTGCATACAGAAAGCCTGACGCGTTTGGAACTCCAAGGGTGTTTGACGCGGATTCTTTTCGGAAGTCGGCAGAAGAGACATTCCCGCATTGCTTTGATACGTGGGATTTTGCAGCAGAAAAGCCAGTTTGCATCCCGCATGGAAAAGATCCTGTTCTCTTTGGAATCCGCGGCGAGTCGCGTGAATGGGTGGAAAAGGCGGTGTCGTATCTTCAATCAGAAGAGGTTGAGCGTTTTGTCATCTGGGAAACGAATCAGGGAACGGATGCACATATATTATCTCCAACTTCCGGATTTGAAGAGGGCAGATCTTATGTATTCGACGGGGTTGTAACTTCTGCTCCAAAAACTCAGCGCGGAGGTCATGTGTCATTTTCTGTTGGGGGTGTGGTCTGCTATGCGTTTGAGCCAACCAAGTCTTTCAGGAATATTGTGCGGGAGTTAATCGAAGGTGACTGTCTGACAGTTTTCGGCAGTTTCCAGAAAGGTGTTATTCATGTTGAAAAGTTCTGCCTGAGAAAGGCTGCGAAAAAAGAGGTTCGTGCATCTCCGCGTTGTCCTGTCTGCGGCGGGCGTATGACTTCTGCTGGTAAAGGCAAAGGATACAAATGCCGTGAGTGTTCAGGCAGAATTCGTGATACGGAAGCGGCTTCAAGAGGCATTGCGGAAGGCTGGTATGAGGTGCCGCCTGATGCACGGCGGCATTTGTCCAAGCCTGTTTGTCGGATTCAGAACGATTCGTAAGTCATTTTGACATTTGCACCGCTTGGTGTGGTGAGTTCTGCTGTCTTTCCATTTCCTGAAAGCTGCATTGTGTAATCACCATAATCAAGTTTGAGCTTGTAGGAAGTGTTTTCACCTTCCCATGCTCCGCGGTAGACATATTCTCTATCCTGATATCCTGATTCAATCTCGATATCGAGTTTTGCATATCCGTCGTAGAGGCAGGTGAGTTCATATGATGTTTTGTTTTCTGTGTCGTATCCGTCCCACTCGCCGACAATCGGCTGGATGGTATTTGGCGGATAGCTTACAGGCGGGATGCTTGGAATGGTTTTTCCTGGTTCTGTTTCTTCAATATTTACACATCCTGCACCCAGTACTGCAAGAAGCAGAAGTGCGGCTGTTATGATTAGTTTCTTCATGGTTCTTTTTCCGTGGTATAATGGTATTTCTTGCCTTGCAGGTTTATCAAAATCTTGGATGCGGCAGAGAATTGGCCACTCTTTTTGTAAATCATTATATAGTTTATTTCTTATTCAAAAATGCAGGTTCAAGTGTGTTTTTAGGGGGTGCCGCAGTATCGGCTGGAAAATTGTCAGGTTTTAAAAGTGTGTGATACTTGTGTAAAAAAAAAAGATTCTGAAGAGTTATTTGCGCTTTAACTCTTCAATCTCTGCTTTCAGAAGAGATATCTCTCTAATCTCTTCGCGGTGGTATGCCACCATCATATCACTTAACAACACCATCATAAAAGCAAGGATACCTGTTACAATTAAGAGCATGGTTAGAATAGTAAGCGGAATGTGTTCGATTCCCTGGAACCACTCGTAAACAACATAGAGGCCGCAGAGAAATCCTACAAATGAAACCAGAAGACCAATTATTCCGAAATGGAACATTGGATTGTTCATCTTTCCGTACTTGTTGATTGCGAGAATAATTTTTGCCCCGTCTTTAATCGGATTCAGCTTGGTAGGAGACCCCGGACGCTTCTTGTAATAGGTTGGCACGACCTCGAAACGGAGATTGTGATGGATTACTTCTGATGAAATCTCGGTCTCAATCTCGAACCCGGATTCAGTCAGATGCATCTGTTCTAAGGATGCTTTCGTAAATGCCCGGTATCCTGATAGGATGTCAGTCATATAGACGCCGTGCGCCCACTTAAACATCCTATTCATCACATCATTTCCGAAACGGTTCAGCTTGGTCAGTGCTCCCTTCTCATATGATTCCAGACGGTTTCCGATAACATGATCCGCACGTCCGTCAAACAGAGGTTCGACCATGCGGTCTGCAAACTCCGGAGGGTTTGTTCCGTCTCCGTCAAGCATGAGAATGTATGGCTCTTCAATGATTGAGAATGCCTCAATCATTGCCTTGCCTTTTCCTTTTCCCTTCTGGGTAAAGACCTTTGCACCGAGCTTTTCTGCAATCTCTGCCGTTCCGTCTGTCGAGCGGCCGTCTGCTACTAAGATATTGCGGTAGCCGAAAGCTTTCAGCTCCTCGATAACAGGGCCTATTGTTGCCTTCTCGTTCAGCGTCGGAATTAAGACGCAGACTAAATCCCGGTTGATTTCGGTCATCTTACTCGTTGTTTAACTGGTGGAGAAGTCTGCCCTGGAGACCGTAGTACTTGGAGTAGCCAATGGAGTCGCGCTGGTCGATTCCGGTGTTGGTATCAAAGGAGACTAAGTCTTCGGAGTAGAGTGCGAATGGAGATGAACGTCCCATGATGTGGAGGCCGCCCTTGAAGAGCTGGACATCGACGGTTCCGGTAACGCGTTCCTGAGTCTTGTTAATGAATGCACCAAGGTCGTGGTAGAGCGGTTCGTGGATTAATCCCATGTATGCAAGCTCTGCCCACTGGTCGTCTACGATGTGCTTGAACTTGAGTTCGAAGCGGGAGAGAACGAGCTTCTCTAAGTCTGCGTGTGCTGCGATTAAGACGGTTGCTGCCGGGTGCTCGTAGTTCTCACGTGCTTTAAGTCCTAAGACACGGTCTTCGACCATGTCGTTTCTTCCAACAGAGTGCTTTCCTGCAATCTTGTTTAATGCAACGATTAAGTCAACACCTGCCATCTTCTCTCCGTTTAAGGAGACAGGAACACCGTTTTCGAATCCGATGGAGACGATTTCAGGCTCATCCGGTGCGTCCTTTAATGCAGCGGTCCAGTGGTAGATTTCCTCCGGCGGGTGGTAGGATGGCTCTTCTAAGTGTCCGCCTTCGATACTGCGTGACCAGATGTTCTCGTCAACACTCCACGGGGTGTCCTTCTTGACCGGAATTGGGATGTTATTCTGTTCTGCGTATTCGATTTCCCAGTCGCGGCGCATGTTGTGTTCACGCATTGGTGCGATGATTTCGAGTCCGTTTAAGCGGAAGATGTAGTCGAATCTGAGCTGGTCGTTTCCTTTACCGGTACAGCCGTGTCCGACTGCTTTTGCTCCTTCCTGCTTTGCGATCTTTGCAATCTCGGATGCGATAAGCGGGCGTGCGAGTGCGGTTCCCATCGGGTATCCTTCGTAGAGTGCGTTTGCCTTGATTGCCGGGAAGACGTGTTCTCTGACGAATGCTTCCTTTAAGTCTAAGGTGTAGTGCTTGTCTGCGATGAGTTCTCCCTTGTCGGTTGCCATCTTGACTTCTGCTTCCGGCTGTCCAACATCAGCTGCAACGGTGATGACCTTGTCGTAGCCGTACATGTTCTTTAAGATTGGAACGCAAATAGAGGTGTCAAGTCCTCCGGAGAAGGCAAGAACAACAGTGCCTTTTCCGCCTTTCTGTGCTTCTTCAGTCATATTCGAGTTACTCCAAATGGAATAGTGTATATTCATTTGACGGCTGAGATATTCAATGCTTGTACATGTCATCCGAAGGCAACCCCTACCCTTTATACTCTCTCACGGGAAATTATTATGAACTATGGTACGCGTTAAAGCATCCCACATTTTAGTAAAGACTGAGTCCGAGGCAAAACAGATTATGCAGAAGCTTGCAGCAGGCGATGACTTCGCAAAGCTTGCAAAAATGTATTCCCAGTGTCCGAGCGGAAACAATGGAGGCGACCTTGGCTACTTTGGAAAAGGCCAGATGGTAAAACCGTTCGAGACTGCTTGCTTTAATGCTAAGGCGGGGGATGTTGTAGGTCCTGTTAAGACTCAGTTTGGTTACCACGTTATTAAAGTCGTTGATGTGAAGAACTAAGATGAATGCAAAGACCTTTGCCCGTCTTGTTGCAGATTTATCATCCGAGGACTTTGCAAAGGTTGAGGATGCGGCAAATACTATCTGCGCCCTGCGGGATGCAAATGCCTATCCTCTTATTTTAGAGGCGCTTGGGTTGGGCACTGCTCTGGTTCAGCGTGTTATGCTTTGGGCGCTTAGAAATTACGAGTTGTCTGATTATACTCAGTTTATGCCCTATGTGGCATCAGACGATGATGATGTTCGTGAGGCAGCTCAGGTTCTTTTTATGGAAGGCGGGGATGCTGCATGCAGGGCTCTTGTGTCTTCTCTTTCGGTTGATGATCTGAATCTTCAGTATGCGGCAGTTGAGACGCTTGGTCAGATGCGAAGCGAGTGTGCTAAAAAGCCGCTTCTCTCTTCTCTTTCTTCTTCTTCTCCGGAGGTCAGGGAGCTTGCGGCTTATTCTTTAGCCCGCTTCGCAGATGATGATGTGACTTGCGCTCTTCTTTCCTGTCTGAGTGATGATTCTGCGGTTTGTGCTGCGGCTTTGTCAGGTCTTCGGGGCAGGGTTCTTTCGTCTGATGCGCTTTTGTCTGTTATGCCGCTTTTGTCAAATCCGGATGTGCTGGTTAGGTCTGCTGCTGTGTATGTTTTGGATGCGGCTGTTCCTGATTCTGCGGCTGAGGATTGTGATTCACGTGTTCGCCGTGCTGTAGCAGAGGTTACTTCTTCGGCTTCTATTCTTCGGATGCTTTTGATGGATGCTGACTCTTCAGTGCGGACGGCGGCGGCCGATGCGGCTGGAAAGCGCGGTATGCGGATGGATGAGGTTTTGATTCCGATGCTGAAAGATGAGATGCCCGGAGTTCGGCGTGCTGCTGCGGCTGCTTTAGCTAATGCTGAGGGGGATGCTGTTATCTCTGCTCTGGTTGAGGCTTTGAGTGATCCAAAGCCTGGAATCCGTGCTGCGGCTGCTAATTCTCTTGGTAAGATCGGTGGAGAGAAGGCGAAGGCAGCTCTGGTTTCGGCTTCTCAGGTGAAAAATCCTATTCTGGCTGGTATTATTAAGAATGCTTTGTCAGAGCTTGAAAAGAGGGAAAGAGGGGAGTAATTTTTTGAGGAGTTGGTTTCCCTCCGCTTTTTGCTTTGGGTATCCTGCGTAATCGAAGAATATCGAATACTTATGGAAGGGGGAGAGACCCTGCTTCCGCTTTCCTATACTTCACAAACAGCGCAATAACAGGCGCGATAATAATCGGCAGAATCATCAAAGACATAGCAAAGGAAAGATTGCCCGTAATATCAGCAGCCAATCCCACAACCGCAGCTCCAAGACCGCCTACTCCCATCGTAAACCCAAGTGTCAGACCTGACGCAAGACCTGTTTTTCCTGGCAAAAGCTCCTGCGTCATAGTAACTGAAGTCACATAACAGAAACTTGCAAAGAACGCATAGCTCATAACACCAAAAATCATCACAAAGCCGCCTGCAAAAATCAGCATAAAGCACGGAATCGCAAGCACAAGACCTGCAACAAGCATCCTCTTTCGCCCGTACAAATCAGACAAACGCCCTCCTGCAATCTGCCCTGCAACACCGAAGAAAAGCATCACTGTCACAATCACAGAAGACACAAAAGACCCCATACCGTAAACAACAGTCAGAAGCGTTGGAAGATACGTAATCACAGCCATATACCCGATAGCCCGAAGAGCGCACACAACAACAACCAGAGCCGCACCGGACTTCGAACCCTCAACTGACGAAACACGAGACTTCTTTTCCGCAGGCTCAAGAGACTCAGTTTTGCGTGTCAGCTTAAAAATCCATGCAGCACCGATAATACCCGGAAGCACCATCCAGCAGACAGCAGGAAGACCGCCGAATGCAATAAGAGCACCTGCAACAAGCGGACCTAAAGCATAACTGATACTGCCCGCTGTCGTAAAGATTGAATTATACTTACCAAGAGACGCCGGAGGACTGATTCTGTAAACCAGATCCATCGCCGCCGGATGGAAAAGGGCGTGGCCTATGGCAGCACCTGTTACAAGCATCAAAAGAATCAGATAATTACTCGTCAGAACCGAAAGCGAAATACCAACTGCTCCAAGCAGAACACAGAATGCCACATCCGCATGCTTTCCTGTCTTATCGCCCCAGATACCGACAAGCGGCTGGGTAATAGACGACACCACATTAAAAACCGTTACAACCAAACCCGCAAGGAAATAGGAAAGCCCCATACCCTCAATTAACAGCGGAAGAACAATCGGAAGAACCGGAGTATAGAGGTCAATTAAAAAATGACCTGCAACAGCACCGGTAAGAGGAGAGGATTTAGCCATATTTATTCGGTCTGCTCTCCGTGTACCTCAGTAATAGTAAGCTCAGCCTTTGCAAGGAAAGCCTCGCACTTTGAAATAAGCTCCATACCTCTGGTATGCAGCTTTACTGCCTCCTCAACAGAGGTATTTGGATTGTCAAGCTTCCTTGCAATCTCTCTAAGCTCAGAAATCATCTCTTCATAGTTTGGTTCGTTTGCTTCAATTTCAGTCATGATATCTTCTCCACAATGGCTGTAACCTCTCCATCAGATAAGCAGAGAGTTAAGCTGTCATCTTTCTTCAACTGTTCCTTGGAACGAATAACAGTTCCGTTCATCTGCACAAGAGCATAACCTCTCTCAAGCGGCTTTTTCGGATCGCATGAGAGAATCTTTTCCTTCTGCGCTGAAAGCTCGAGAACCGCAGTACTGATTCTGGTTTTTGCTCCTTTGAATATGCGCTCTGCAAGCTGCTCGAGACCATCAGCCTCGGCTTTAAGCTTTCTTGAGAATGCAGATTTTATCCGCTCCTCAATGTCTGCTGTCTGCTGATGCATCATATCAAGCCTGCGGGACAGACGGGACGGATCAACACGCATCTTAAGCTCAGCAACAGCCGAGCGGTTCGTGCTGATAATCCCTCTGGCTCTGTCATGCATACGGCGCCTGTACTCTTCGAGATTATTTAAGAGAACAGTCCTGTCAGGAACAACAGTCTCTGCCGCAGCAGACGGAGTTGGAACGCGTCTGTCACTTGCGAAATCAGAAAGCGTTGTATCTGTTTCGTGTCCAACCGCACTGATAATTGGAACCCTGGAACGGCGGATTGCGCGGACAACATCCGGGTGATTGAAGACAAATAAATCCTCAAAACTACCGCCGCCTCGTGCAACGATTATGACATCGACTTTGCCCTGCAATGATTCGATTGCAGAAACAATCGACACCTCAGCGCCTGCTCCCTGCACCTGGGCTGGTGCGAGAAGAACCGGCAGCGGATAACGTCTGGACAAAACATTTCTTATATCCTGAAGAACAGAGCCTGTCCTTGACGTTACAACACCAACGCATTTTGGGAAAAGAGGAGGGTCTCTTTTCTCTGATTCAGGACGCGGAATTACACCTTCTGCTTCGAGCTGTTTTTTCCACATCTCTTTTTGCAGGTAAAGACCTGTCTTTCCGCCGGATGCCGGTTCAATTTTCTTGACGATAAACTGCATCCGACCAGACGGAGGATAGTAATCTACATGTCCTGTGATGTTTACAGCAAGTCCGTCTTTTAACGGGAATGCGAGATGCTTTGCAGCATATTTCCACATAACACAGGAAACAGCAGCATCGATATCCCCCTTCTCTGTCAGCGAGAAGTACAAGTGCCCGCTTGAGTTAGGTCTGTATCCTGTAACCTCTCCGGTGACAGTAATTCCAGTAAGCAGCTCGCAGTCCAGGACATCGCGAATACGCTCTCCAAGCTCGGAGACAGTAATAATTCCAGGGCTTTCCGGCTCTTTTTTTGGCAGAGGATTCGGGTCCTTTACCGGACTTATGAAGGAAAATGCGCTTCCGCTCTCGCTTTCGTCAAAGGAAAGGGTAGCCTGAACGGGCGCTTTTTTTGCCATGATGATATATTGGATTTGCGAGATGAAGAAAGGTTCGGGTTCAAAGCCAACACCTATTTAGATTCCCGCGTACAACTATCCTTCATGTACAAGCTTGAAGCATCCAGTATGTTCTTCCACTCATACAAAACCCCGGAGATTTTTGCCGCCATGAACAAGGCTGGTCTCAACTCCGTGGAGTTCTGGATGGAGACACCCGAGTTCTGGATGGCAGGAGCAGACATAGATGAGCTCCTGGAAGAGAAAAAGCGCTATCCGCATCTCTTCCCGATAGCCATGCATGCCCCGATCTTTGACTTAAACCCGTGTTCATTTAACCCGAAGGTTGCAGAGCTCTCCGCAGACTGTACACTTGAATGCATCGAAATGCTTGAAGCATTAGGCGGAGGCATTGTCACAATACATCCCGGAAAGCGTACATCAAAGCGTCCGATAACTCATCTTGACAAAGAACGCTTCCACCACTACTTAGGCCGTCTCTCAGACGCTGCCGAAAAGAATGTGCAGATTGCGCTTGAAAATATGCCGCCTGCCGTAAATGCCCACATGACAACCGCTCCTGAAATGCGCGAAGTCTTAGACGAATACTCATGGCTTTACTTTACATTCGACTATGCCCATGCACAGGCAGCAGGAGAACCATTCTCATTTGTTGAACTCTGCAGAGACCGCATGGTAAACATCCACGCAAGCCTCGGCAGAACCGGCAAAATGCATTCGCCTCTTGCCGGAACAAAAGAAGGTGAAGAACTCAAAAAAGTACTTTCGAAAATCGGATACACCGGGCGCGTCACTTATGAGTTCGAGGACTTAAACTTCGGCGAATTAACGCTTGAAGAAAAAACAGCGATTCTTACAAAAGAGACAGAATGGTATAGGAAGTAAAAAAAGGAGATTACTCTCCGTCCCCTTCCGCATCTTCATCATACGGAATCGGGAAAATCATTTTTACCTTTAAAATCTGGCGTCCGCGCATCTTGGTAACAACCAGCGTGATATCGTCAAGCACCTTAATAGCCTCTCCAAGGCGCGGGATGTGACCAAGGGTTGAGAAGATTAAACCGCCGATAGTCTCATAGCTTCCCGGATCTTCCGGAAGTTCGATATCGAAATACTCATTTAACTGACTGACGCGAACCTGCGCATCAAGCATATACATACCCTGCGAGATCTCGATGATATCCTCGACCTCATCGACATCAGTCTCATCCATAATATCTCCGACAAGCTCCTCTAAGATGTCCTCGAAAGTAACAACACCGGAGAATCCTCCAAACTCATCGAGCACAATAGCTAAGTGAACACGGCGAACCTGCAGGTCGCGGAGCAGATCGTCAATCTTTTTCGACTCCGGAACACAGTAAACCTCAACCATGAGGTTCTTGACCGTCAGCTTCGTGTGGTCGCCTGAAGTATATGCATTGAATACGTCCTTAAAGTTGATTGAACCAACAATGTTGTCAACAGATTCATGATAGACCGGAAGACGGGAGTATCCGGTCTCTCTGATATAGGCTACAGCTTCTTCTAATGTTGCTGAGTCTTCAATCATCGAGACATCAGGTCTTGGAGTCATAATCTCCTTTGCCGTGATATCATTGAAGCGGAGAACAGAGTAAATCATCTCTTTCTCATCCTCTTCAATAGCTCCTTCCATCTCTCCTACATCAATCCAGTCGCGAATCTCTTCTTCTGTTACTGCCGGAGCATCATCGCCCTTCTTTACAACACCGCGCACCTTGTCGTAAACCCAGAAGAACGGAGTAAGGATTGTGGTGAGCAGGTAAATCGGAGTTGATGCAAAGAGTGCAATCTGCTCCTGATGGGTATTTGCATAGGTCTTTGGTCCAACCTCTCCGAAGACGAGAATCAGCAGGGTAACCACTCCGGTTGCGATTGCAATACCTGCATTGCCGAATAAATCAAGAGCAATAGCTGTTGCAAGAGATGCAGTACCGGTGTTTACCACATTGTTCAGAATCAGGATAGTGATTAAGAAGTGATCCGGATTTTCCTTTAATTTCTCAATCCGCTTTCCGCGTTTTCCGGTTTCAGCCAGAGCCTTTACCTTTGCACGGTTTAAGCCGACCAATGCGACCTCGGATGCCGAGGAGAATGCTGACAAAGCCAGCAGGATTACAAAAAGAACGATATTCGTATACATTACTCGAAAGCCCACGCCGCATCTGCGGCTAATCGATTAAGAGGATGTCTGCAAACGGTCATATGAATAATTCTGTATTAATATGAGCCCTGAGAGCATAAATATATCTTGTCAATACCGGCAAAAACTCCGCTGAAGGAAAAAAGACACCGCATTTATCTGTTCCAACGCCCCATGTACTTACATGGAAGATGTATTTATTGCCCGCGCCGGAGCTCTGTCTGCTGAGCGCAGTACGGAGAAAAAGATTCAGGCGTTATGTGAGGCGGCAGGACTTGACATGATGGTATCTGCCGGTGATTTGACAGCAGTCAAAGTCCACTTCGGTGAGCGCGGCAATGATGCGTTTGTGCCTGCTATGAGTGTTGCAGCAGTTGTTGAGGCTGTAAAGAAGACAGGGGCAAAACCGTTTTTAACAGATACAAATACCTTATACCTCGGCGGCAGGAAAAACAGCGCCGACCACTTAGAGACAGCCGCACAGCACGGCTTCTGCTATCCGGTTGTTTCATGTCCGGTGATTATTGCAGACGGATTAAAAGGTCAGAATTACGAAGAGGTTGAGGTGTATGGAAAACACTTCGATTCTGTAAAGATTGCATCCGACATTGTTGCAGCCGACAGTCTGGTTGTGGTTTCACACTTCAAAGGACATGAGGTTGCCGGATTCGGCGGAGCGATTAAGAATCTTGGAATGGGCTGTGCCGCAAATGAAGGAAAGCGCGAACAGCACAAGACACGTCCCTTTGTTCTGGAAGACAAATGTGTGACCTGCGGAGCATGCATGAATGCCTGCGGCGAGTTCTGCATCGGTCTTGAAGGCCCGTCGATTGTAATCGATTACGATCACTGCGTTGGATGTCTGATGTGCATGAACGTCTGTCCTGAGCATGCAATCGATTTGGACTGGCAGGATGACGGCACTGTCTTTGTGGAGAAGATGGCAGACTATGCAGCAGGAGCTGTTGCAAACAAGACAGGAAAGGCATTCTACATCAACTTCTTAACCAATATCACCCCGCACTGCGACTGTACGGCATGGAATGACATTCCATTCGTGCCTGACATTGGAATCCTTGCATCCCTCGATCCTGTGGCACTCGATAAGGCATGCTATGATTTGGTGAATGCTGCAGAGGGAATCAAAGGCTCGCTTCTGCCGGACCACCACGAAGCAGGCGAGGAAAAGTTCACCCGCGTCTGGCCTGGAACAAATCCTGAGCTTCAGCTCGAAGCAGCCGAGGAGATGAATGTCGGACGGCGCGAGTATAGGCTGGTTGAGGTCTGAGACATCAGACAAAAATCACGAACCTCTCTTTTTATCATAATTTCCAGGTATCAAAATACTATCTGCATTCTACCCTCCGGGAGAGTAGAAATATATGATTTTTTACCGCACTAAAAACAGCGCACGAAGTATTACTGTATGGATTATTCTCTCACAACCAATGTAACACACAGGATAGTCTGGTGTGATAATATCTGGTCCTGAGCTCTATTTACTCACACAAATAACAACAATATAACAAAAGTGCAAATTTAGTATTACTAATATTAAATACGTAATATTAAACACATAACAAACTCAACTTATTATTACTGAACCCAAGGAGTACATCATGGCATTCTATCAGATTACCTACAACAAGAAGTATGATTTTGCAACCCTCCACAACTGGGGATGCACCTTCCGCTGTCCGTTCTGTTCATACAAATTAAGAGGCGGTGCTGATTCAAAGCCGGGATTTATGACGCCAAAGCCTGCATCTTTTCTTACGACCGAAGAAATCAAAACAGTACTTTCCGGACAGCGTCCGAAAACTGTTTCTTTAATGGGGGGAGAACCGTCCCTTGCACCGAACCTTGATGAACTTCTTGCTTTCGCAAAAGAAGAACTTGGCGCAAAAACCAAACTAGGACACACCAACGGAACACGAATCCCTACAGAAAATCTGGATTATGCTAATGTCGGATTTAAAGCCTGGAGTCGTGACCTGCACTACAAAATCACAGGAAAGCCGAAGGACTTAATCTACACCAACTTTGAAAATGCATGGGAAAGCGGGATGGAGATGGAAGCAAACATTGTATATGTCCCGGGATTTGTAGGTCTTGGTGAAATAGAAGGTCTTTGCAGTTTCCTTTCCGGATTGGATGATTCAATTCCGTTCCGCATCTCAGGATACATACCAGTCCCAGGTCAGCCATGGAAAAGACCTACAAACAAACAGATAGAAGATGCAAAGGATGCTGCATGCAAGTATATGAAAAACGTACACGCATCTCATTTAACAATCGAAGAAGCCCTGGATTTGTCGATGCGTGATGACAGGTTTGATGTTGAGGTGCTTATCTGAATAGTATACTTTTTTGAATGTATCGTTTAGCTTTGGGTGAGCGTATTTCCCCCGCGAAAACTAAACAACAGATTAAACATAAAAGATTAGAGATTTTCTAACAATCTCTATTTTTCAAAAAGTTATCTTGAACACTCATTTGAACATAGGATATCCCCACCGCGAGCCGCTCCGCGCCGAAGTCGCGGCTCCGCACCCCGAATTATAAAAAAAAGGTAAAAACAATCCCAAATCTTATTTCTTGAAACAGGGGTGCGGGGCGGCGACTTCGGCGCGGAGCCGCCCGCGGTGGAGATATCCTAATTATTTTAGAGATAAGATATCACGTTTATTTAATCCTGCGGGTGAATGCGCCCTTTATTTTATTTCTATCTCTCAACAAATTTTCTAAGACAGAATGGGTATGTGATTCTCTGCATGATTGACATAAAACAGCACCACAATCTCCGCATTTTCTCATCTCATGTTTAAAGAAATAATTACCACAATTATCACATCTGGCAAATGTATCAGGAGAACTTGACCTCTCACGATTTTTACGTTCTTGTTCCACATGTCGGAGACGTTCTGTTTCCTTCTGTCTCTCTATACGTACCTGCTCTAATTTATCCTGATAATTATCTATATCTTCAGGGTCACAGATATGAGTGGAAATACATTTTTTACAGAAATATTTTCCACACCTTGGACAGATAATTGCATTTTCTTTGATTATGACATCCCCACATTTTGAACAGAAAACACGTTCAACTGTATGTGAGGCATCAGATTTAGAATCCTTATTTTTAGAATCAAAAAATACAACATCCTCAACAGTAGGTATATCTTCAAATAAATCGTCAACCGCACTCTCTTTCCTTTGGCTATATGGGTCAAAAACATGGATTTCAACAGCACCCTGTTCTGTAATTCTACATCTGTGTCTTTCCTGACATGAAGGACAAAAGAAATAACCACAGGTCTCACAACATTTCAACTCTGAAAAATCAACCTGTCTTCCACATCCACTACAAAGATATTTACCATTCTCTCTTCTGTACGGCATGTGTATATCCATAGATTTCCCTCTCCAAAACAAATAGTGCTACTTGTACTCCTAAATTGGTTTGCTCTGAATTTATAGCTATTGTAGATACCGAATAAATTCAGAATAATCTAAAAAAAAGAAAAAGAAAAGAGCCTTACTCGCTCTTCTCTGCTTTCGGCTCGTCCTTCGGGATTTCCATGTGCTTGCCCATACGGGCGAGCTTCTCCTCGAACTCAGCCTTGTTTTCAGGAACTAATGCGTAGCGTAAAACCTCTTCGATTCTGGTAACCGGAATGATAGAGACCATACTTGCATACTGATCCTCGATTAACACATCATTCAGGTTTGACTGTGGAATAATTACCGTCTTAATTCCTGCTTTAGCTGCTGCCTCAATCTTATAGGTCACACCGCCAATCGGGAGAACATCTCCTCTGACAGAAAGTGAACCGGTCATTGCAACATCCTGTCTGACAGGAATATCCTCTAATGCACTGATAACAGCCGTTGCCATCGTCACAGATGCAGAATCACCATCTACATTGTAAGTTCCAACGAACTGCACATGGATATCCATCTTACGAACATCAGCACCGGAGAACTTCTTGATTAATGCGCTGACATTCTTAATAGACTCCTGTGCAATCTCCTTGAGACCTCCGGTTGCAACAACAGAACCTGCACCCTGAGCCGGAGTTACCTCAGCAGCGATTGGAAGCACTGAACCTCCGTCATTTCCAACAACAGCAAGACCATTAACATGACCTACGAGAGTGCCCTCAACGATAGTTAAATCATAATCGCGGGTTCTTCTGATGTACTCATCAGCCATCTGATCCTCAACCGAGCGGGCAATCTTTTTAGCATCAAGCACATGGCGGAGAGTAGTCGTCGAAGAACCGTCTTTAATGGCTAAATCTCCTGCAACACGAACAAGACCGCCTAAATCTCTAAGCTTTACCGTCAGATGTCCCTTACGTCCGGAACGGCGTCTTGCCTCGCGGAGAATCTCAGACACAGCAGACGGGTCAAACGGCGGAATCTTTCCATCGTTTTTAACTTCCTGAGCAATGAAGCGGACGAGCTTTCCGCGGTTCTCTGCGGTATCATCCATAGTCTCTGTCATGTAAACTTCATAACCGTAACCTCTGATACGGCTTCGAAGTGCCGGGTGCATGTACTGCATTGCATCGAGGTTTCCTGCGGCAATCATTAAGAAGCGGCATGGAACCGGCTCGGTTCTGACCATTGCACCGGAAGAACGCTCTGACTGACCTGTAATCGGGAAAACACCCTCCTGAAGAGCAGTCAGAAGAGACTGCTGTGACTGATACTCAAGCGAGTTAATCTCATCGATGAAAAGAACTCCCTTGTGAGCACGGTGGATAGCTCCAGCCTCAACTCTGTCATGAGCCGGAGTTTCAAGACCTCCGGACTGGAACGGATCGTGGCGGACATCACCGAGAAGCGCTCCTGCGTGAGAGCCGGTTGCATCAACAAACGGAGCGAAACTGTCTGGTTTGTTTGATACAATCAGCTTTGGAACCATTGCGCTCTCCTTTGGAATTAAAGAGCGGAATGCCATAAACAGGAATGCAACAGCAATGATACCCATTAAAAGCTGGCCTGAGATAAAGGAAATACCAAGAACTCCAATCACTAAAACAATCAGGAGAGTATTTCTTGAAGAAGCCTGACGCTTTGCATCCTCCTTGTGGTGGGCAACAATCTCTTTTCCGCGGCCTGCCGGAACAACACGGATGATTGGGTTGTTATTGTCCTCCTGGTTCGGGTAGACCATGATGTCCTGCATATCTTCCTTTGGAAGAAGCTCAGACATTGCCTTGGCAAGCATGGACTTACCAGTACCGGGGCTTCCAATCATCATGACGTGGCGGCGCTGAGTTGCTGCCTTCTTAATCACGTCTACTGCATGCTCCTGTCCGATAACCTGATCGATTAACGACTCCGGAATCGGGATATCTGCTGTTGTGTCGAAACGGACACCGCCGAAAAGGTCTGCATACTCATCAGATGCATAATGCTCCTTTACCGGCATTTCCTCCCGCGCGGATTCTGCCTGCTCCGCTGCCAGCGGATTTTCAGTCAAAACCGGCTCTAAAACAGCCTCGGTCTCTCTGACCGGCGTTGTATTTGGTTCTTCCATATTGTATATACCTGCCTTCAGATGAAGTCTGTATTATTTGTACTTGATTATAATTTAAGTACTTTCAGTATTAAGATAGTATCTGCACAAATATGAAGGTCATCTATACAGAAAAAAGTCAGCTGCTTGCGGCCCGTACAGCCCAGAAACTCGGATGCAAACTCTCTAACGTAAAGTACACCACCTTCCCTGACGGTGAGCTTTATGTGCGCGTAGAAGAGCTTGATGATGAAATGGTCGTTGTTGCAAGTACCGTTGATACCACAACAGCCCTTCAGGTTATGCTCTTGATGGATGCATGCGAAGGAAAAGATGTAACTCTGGTTCTTCCGTACATGGGATACGCAAGACAGGACAAACGCTTCAACGAGGGTGAACCAATCTCAGCCCGCGCACTCGCACGCGCATTATCTGAGGGTGCATCCCGTGTCTTTACAGTAAACATCCATGATCCGTCTGTCTTAAACCACTTCCGCTGTCCGGCAGTAAATCTCAACGTTGCACCGGAAATCGGAGCATACATCCAGACTCAGCCTGTTGAAAACCCGCTTATCTTATCCCCTGATATTGGGGCATGGGAGTTTGCAAAGAGTGTTGCAGCACCGTTTGGATGGGACTGCGATCACTTAGACAAAACCAGACTTTCCGGCTCTGAAGTCAAGATGGCTCCAAAGCACCTTGATGCCAACGGACGCGACTGTGTAATTGTCGATGACATTATCGCAACCGGAGGTTCGATGGCTCTTGCTGCCAGTATGTTAATGGAGCAGGGAGCAAAGTCAGTTCGTGCAGCAGGTGTGCACGGTGTCTTTGCATCCGGCGGATATATCAAGCTCATGCAGGGCGGACTTGCAGATGTTGCAAACTCTGATACCATTGAGCGTGCATCCTCGAAGTTCTCTGCATCCGGAATTATTGCTGACGCAATCCGCAAATAAGCATGCAGTATATTCTGGATGCTTCCTTTTTTTTCGCCGAACACCGTTTAGAGGGTGACCTCTGGACAACGCCTGAGGTGGCAGATGAAATTCGCGACCATGTCTCAAAGATGCGCTTTGAGGTCTTGACAGCCGAAGGTCTTAAAATCGGTGGTGCATCACCTGCTGAGTTTTCAGAAGTGAAGGCTGCGGCAGAAAAATCCGGAGACCTGCGTGTTCTTTCAAATACAGACATCTCAGTAATTGCATTCGCTCTCGCATCCGGAGGTACTGTTGTGTCTGGTGATTTTGCTGTGCAGAATGTCTGCCGGCATATGAAAATCCCTGTCAAAAGCCTGCTTTCAAAGACAGCAAAGAAGAAGGTCTGGAAGATGCTCTGCTCTGGATGCGGTGCGGAAATTCCGGCAGGCGAAAAAGACTGCCCAATCTGCGGAGCACCTCCGAAGATGCGGGGAACGGAGAAGGCAGCATCAGGCAGGCAGAGAAGTAGGCGCTGAATATCTGAGGGACATATGACAGCATTTTCTGTCTAAGTCCTGTGGTTTATTATTTTTCAGGAGTGTAAAGCTGTGCTTCCTATGCTGTTTTTGGGCAGAGGTATTTTGATTGTAAAACAGGATTTTTCTGTGTGTTGTAATTGGGTTTTCTGCGCGGTTTGTTTGTTGTTTTGGGGCTATTGCGCGTGATTTTTCTGAAAATCCGGAACTGTATTTATTCCTTATACAATAGGAGTATATGTTTTACAGCACGTTAAAGGTGTTGTAAAAATGGTAATCCTGTGAGTAAATGATTGAAGTTTTCTTCCGGCTTTGGACACCTTTGGAAAAAACGCAGACCACGCAGACGCGGGCTTCGTCGCCAGCCCTTTGGGCTTGCTCCTGGCTTGAGTCACTCCGTGCCTCTCGCCGCCCGCAGCGACCAGTCGCTTTCGCCTTCGGCGAACTGCTCCCGCAGCCGCTTTGTGGTCGCTAAATTAAATTTTAGGACAATTTATGAGAGTTTGGAATTTCGTCATGCAGCTCCAAAGCGGCTGCGGCAGCAGCTCGCGAGTGAAAGGCGAGAGTTTACTCGAGCCATGAGCAAGGCTCGAAGAGACTTGCGACACGAGCGAGAGCGACGAGCTGCGCGAGCGAAAGCTCGCGTCTGCGTGGTCTGCGTTTTTTACTAATGGTATCCAAAGACAAGGGAAAATACTCCAAACTACAAAATGTAATGCGGCGTTTGCGCTGTGAATAAGGGGCAAAGCCGAGATAACAGACAAATTAAAGGCGATTGAAGAGAAAATCAAACCCGTGCGTACATCTTCTTCCACTTCTCAACAATCCGATACGCCGGATTCGCCTCTTTGATAATCCCGCGCAGAACCTCTGCATCATCTTTGAAATGATACGTACATATAGCAATCTTCGGCGCATCACGGGAAAGCGTTGAAACAGCCCCCCGCATCATCTGCCGCTCAGCACCTTCGATGTCTGCTTTGATAAAGTCAGGGGAAATGCCTTCGCTCTCACAGAATGCATCAACTGTTGTAAGACGTGCAGTCTCCTTTCTTCCCTGCTGCTGTAGAACCATTGATGACCCGACAAGTGTCCCGTCAAGCACAGTAAACTCAGCTGTACCCTCACTGTCTGAAAGTGCTGCCGGTACAATATGCACTCTCTTCTTTAGCTCAGGATTCAAATCAAGAGTCTTTCGAAGCTCGGCACGTGCCGCAGAAATCGGCTCGAATGCATAGACCTCAGCCCCCCGATAGGCTGCCAGAAGAGAAAATATTCCTAAGTTTGCTCCGCAGTCAAACACCACATCCCCATCCTCGATTCCAACATCTCCCCATTCGTATGGCCCTTCATCTGCATATCGGAAAGAACCAAGAAGTGCCGGATATAGAATATCTCCAATCTCCATCGCATAGTAGGCCTCCTCACGTGTTGGAAACTCTGCATGCGACAGACGCGGGAGCAGTAGATTTCCAACCTTTAAACAATCACACTTTCTCGAATAGTGACGCCTAAACATCCGCTCATACTGGAGCCGGTAAAAATCCTCAGTCCTGCCCGAAACAGTCATTCGGTAGCGCAGAGAATCAAAAAAAGTTGGTTTACTCCTCATCGCCTAAAACCACAGTCTCATTCTTCGCCTCGCGCTTCACAATAATAAACGTTGCAATAAATCCGATTAACAGATTCGAATAGTACAGAATCGCACGAAGAAGCACAACAAAGAGACCAATAATTGCTGTCGGCAGAATCAGAGAGTAGAATCCGGCATAACAAAGCTCTGCAATACCGGTACTTCCAGGAGTCAACGGAATCATTAAGATGACAGCAATAATCATCTGGAAGATAATCGACAGAAGAATATGCGGCTCATAGCCTAAGCCCATCATGATAACCGAAGCAATAGAGTACTCGCAGGTCCAGAATGCAAGCGAGAGCAGCAGCCCGAGGAACAAACCAATTCTTCCATCCTTTCCCGCGAAGTGTCTAAACGTTCCGTAGAACTGATCGATTCCGCCCTCCATATCGCTTTGGAGTTTTTCGCGGCGTTCAGCCTTCATCTTCTTCCCGACAAAACCGAGAATAGCTCCGCCCCATCTCTTCACAGTATCCGGTTTTCGCATAATCAGAACCAGAACGAGGAGAATCGCAACAAAGAATGCAGTACCAATCCATGCAGCAGTAATCAGCCCTGACGGAATCTCACCATTGCGGTACACAAGAGAGAATGCAGTCATTCCGCCAATAACTCCCAAGACAAGAAGTACAGCTTCTAACAAACGCTCAACCAGGACAACGGCCGTTGCATCAGCAAGAGGCACCTTTGCTTTGTAGAGCTCATGAACACGAACCGGCTCACCTCCTATATTGGACGGAGTAATAGCAGCTAATAGCTGACCTGCTGCTGCCATATTAATTGAATGACGGAGAGGCACACGGTATCCAAGAGATTTGCAGAGCACAACAATCCTCAATCCCCAAAACACAATTGCTAAGAGATGCAGACCGAATGCGATAAGCAGGAAACGGTAGTCAAAGTTTTTAAGGGCAACAACTGTTTCCTCATCGAAAGTAAAGAGGATAACAAGAAGCATAATTCCAAGCGAAAGGCCGATTGATATCCAGAGGAGTTTCTTGTATTTTGCGTCCATTTAATTCACCGTATGTGCTTCGCGGCGTACAATAAGCATACTTGCAATAAAGCCCGCAATGAGGTTGAAGTAGTAGAAGATAAAGCGGTAGATAAGAACAAAAATACCTACCAGTGCTGTCGGAATGATTAAAGCATAAAATCCGCTCAAAGAAAGCTCGGCAATTCCAACTCCTCCGGGAGTTATTGGAATCATCAGGATTACTGTAATTAAGAGCTGGAAGATGAGCGATAGCAGGAAAAGCGCTGGTGTTGGTTCTACTCCAAGACCAATGCAGATAAAGTATGCGATAACAAACTCATTTACCCAGTAAAGAACAGTAAACAGAACTCCGAATAAGATTCCGGTCTTTGCTTTTCCGCCGAACTGTGAGACTGTTGTGTAGAACTGCGAGACATATCCTTCAAAGCGTCTGAATCTTGCCTGGGTTTTTTCCTTGCTGTCCCTTCTGGAAAGGAAAGCAGACACTTTTGCCATAAGTGCATAGCCAAACTTCGGGTTCTTTGCAAATACAAAGAACAGAAGAACCAGAGCAGTAAATACACCGGCTGCTGCGTATGCTGTAAAGATACATGCATCAGGAAGAGCTATGTCTCCGAAGAATACTCCAAGCGCAAAAACACAAATAGCAGTTCCAACAGCCAGAACAATTCCATCAAAAACGCGCTCCATGATGACAACAGCTGTCGCATCCCCTCCGCGCATTCCGGCTTTTGTTAGTTCATACACACGAACCGGCTCTCCTCCAATCTGGGACGGAGTAATTGATGCGATAAATGTGTTGGAACAGACTAGATTTACGCAGTGGAAAAAGCGGATTTTATATCCAAGAGATCTGCACATCAGTTTAATCCGAAGTGCCCAGAAGATGAGAGATACAACATGCATGAAAAGCGCCAGAATCAGAAGAGCAGGCATACAGCTTTTGAGAGCAGTTATTGTATCTCCATCGATAGTAAAGATAAGGACCGCAAAAAGAACGGCAAGGCTGATACCAACAGATATCATCAGCAGTTTTTTCTGTCCCTTATCCATAGTATCTAAATTATGGTATTTGTCGGCATATATGCCTTCTCGAACAGTTAAAAAAAGAGGGGGCGGGTTGCGGTTTACTCAACCGGAATTGTCTCGCCCTCTTCCGGCTTTGCTTTGATTAAGACAATCTCTAAGACACCATCGCGGAACGCGGCTTTTGCACCGTCTGCTGTAACTTCTTCCGGGAGAAGGATAGTGCGCTTACCGGAAGCAGATCGTCTCTCGCGTAAGTGATATACACCGGCAGATACAGATTCGGTGCATACCTCTGTTCTGATCACAACTGTCTTTGCGTCAATCAGTTTGACAGATATATCTTCTCTTGAAAATCCAGGAAGGTCACATGTAAGAATTAAGGCTTCGTCAGTTTCGCTTAAGTCAACATTGAAGTTTCCCTGAATTCTCGGCACTGCATTTCTAACTGTGGTCTTTACATATTCCGGTTTTGGAATTACTGCATTTGCACGGGATTCAATTCCTGCAAAGAAGGAGTCAAGGGTGCTTCCAAGGGTTTCAAAGCTGAAAGGATATTGAGTTACAAACATTTTCATATTCTCCATTATGGTATTTAGTCTTCTAAGACTTACATATAGTAAGTGTCATTTGTATATATGTTTTCTCATGGCGGCAAAATACGGAAGGGAAGGTGTTTATGATAAGAAAAATAAATTATATACACACATGGCTGTACAGAAAAAGTCAAACGCCGGTGATAAACCGGAGGAGAAAAAAATCAACTGGATGCAGATTGGAGTCATTGCCTTCTGTGTCTTAATGGTTGTTATGTGCGTTCTCTCATTCGCAAACTTCCAGAACTTCTTCGGAGGAGGAGGAGCTTCCGGAGCAGCCGAAGCAGGAAACCCGGTTGCTGTTGAATATACTATGTACATTGACGGTAAAGCTGTCTTTGCAACAGTCGGCGGATTCATCGCAGGATACGAGACCAACCAGAGTGCATACATCCCAATCGAGAACTCTGAAAAGCCATATATGGTCTATGCAGAAGAACAGAATGCAATCTCCACTGAAGTTATCGGAATGAATCAGGGAGAGACAAGAAAGATTGCGCTTGACGGCTCTGCCTTAAAGTACACCTACTCCAAAGAAGATGTCGAAGAGATGGGACTTGACTTCGAAAAGCTCGAAAAAGGCGGAATGCTTCAGTTAGACTTCCCATACATCGATGACCTCGGAGAACTCGCATACGCGGTCAGAACCGGCGTCATCATCGAAATCAACGACAAAGAACTCACCCTTCAGTACGGCACTGACGAGATTGAGATGAGATTTGCAGGATACCTGCAGATTTCATAATCCAATACTTTTTTTATTCAAACGAACAGCTATTTAGCGTAGTCCTGCGCAATCTAATACTATGTTTGATACTCCTACAAATCCTATGAAGCCTGAGGCTTCTGTGGATAAGCTTCTGGAAAATATGAGCAGTTCGGGATTCCAGGGAAGAAAGCTTGGAGAGAGTTTTCAGATCTGGAAGGAGATGATTGAAACTCCGGGAATCAGAATAATTATTGGCCTGTCCGGAGCGATTGTTCCTGCCGGTATGCAGGAATGTATTATTCAGCTCGTTGAAAACCGTTTTGTAGACTGCATTGTCTCAACAGGCGCAAATATGTTCCACGACCTCTGCGAACATGCAGGCATTAAACATTACAAGGGAACGCATTTAGCAGATGATGCTGCACTTTTCAACAGCGGAGTGAACAGAATCTATGATGTGTTTGCCTCGGACAAGGAGATCTGCAATATGGAGAACTGGGTTTTGGCATTTGGTATGGAACTTGGTAAACAAACAATGTCTTCTCGTGCTTTCTTAAAGCTGGTTGGCGAGAGGATAAATGAGGAGTATCCGCAGGGCAGAAGCATTCTTGGTACATGTGCTAAGATGGGAGTTCCAATTCATGTTCCGGCACTGTCTGATTCATCGATTGGAATCGGACTTGTTGCAGCGAGAAGAAAGGGGGCAGAACTTGTTATTGATCAGGTGGCTGATGCAGATGAGCTGTCTGAGTTTGTGGAACTTGGAGAGCAGAGCGGTGTTATTTACCTTGGAGGGGGAACGCCTAAGAACTTCATCCAGCAGACCGAAGTAATCTTTCCAAAGTATCATGACCACTATTTAGGCGGACACGAGTTTGCGCTTCAGTACACAACTGATGCTCCGCACTGGGGTGGTCTTTCAGGCTGTACCTTTGAGGAGGGAATCAGCTGGGGTAAGGAACGTCCGGAGTCGCGGAAATTACAGTGCTTCTGCGATATCACAATTGCTCTGCCGATTGTAACGTCTGCTCTTATCGCATCCGGTGTGAAGCGGGCGTAAATTCTGAGAGAAAAAACTATTACCAAATCTGACACATATAAGCATACGAATATGAACCAATATACCAGCATCAAAGAAGATGCAATAAAAAAACTGGAGGAGCACCTGCCGGTACTGCAAAGCCGGTTCGGTATTGATAGTGTTGGTATATTTGGTTCCGTCTCACGCGGTGAGGATACGGAAAATTCAGACATTGATATCCTCTATGTTTTTCAGGAAAACAGAGGCAGCCTGCATGATTATGCAGGTGCGGCAGAGTATCTTGAAAAACTGCTTGGACGAGAGATTGATTTTGTCTCCCTTGAGTTTATGAATCCAAACCTTCGTCCATATATAGAGAAGGACATGATTTTGTTTGGCGGAGGAAAAGCTGAGGCATGAAAGATGATGTCCTCTATCTCAAAGATATCAGAGATCAGTGTGCTGATATCATTGAAGAAACATCAAACATTACCTATGAAGAATTTTCCAACCGCAGGATATACCAGAATGGAATCATACTTTCAATAATTATCATAGGTGAAGCGGCAAAACAGTTGTCAGAAGAGTTTAAAGAAACTCATCCCGGAATACCAATTAGTCTTCTTGCAAAAACGAGAGATAAACTTGTACACGGATATCGCGGTATAGATATTAGAACCGTCTGGCAGATTGCAGTAACAGATGTCCCCAAACTCTATAAATCTGTAACAGATATTCTTAAAGATAAATCATAACTGTCCAAAAATGACAGTTTGACTTAAACTATTCCTCTTAAACCTCAACCTTCAGCGTTACTGTCATCTCAGCACCGGTTTTTAAGACCTCGATTAACTCACGCGGAAGAAGAGCTGCTGTTGCATCTGAATAGATGCCAATTGTTCTCGGGCACACAAAAGAACTCCTGCGCCAGACCAGATCAGTTGGATGTGTTAAGGAAATCCCCGGGCACCCATCAGAGGTTACAACCGCCTCAACTCCTCCTGCTGAAAATACAGCAGTGAGGCGTGCTCCCTCTTTTGCCATGAGCTCACGAAATTCTTTAGATAAATCAGCCGCACCTTTGTCTGCGGCAACACCAATGATGCAGTCTCCCTGAGGTGATAGTTCACTCTCTTTTGTAATCTCAAAAGTACTTTTGTGAAGTCCAAGGACATTTTCATGTCCGCGGCAGTGGATAATCTCAATTGCTTCCATTACTGAGCCTTTACCGCCTGCTTCTTTGGAACAACAAGTGAGTATCTGCCGGAGTTTGTTTCAAGATAACCCTGGGATATAAGAGAGCGAAGGGCAGCAGTCACATCAGGAATACTTCGACCAATGCTGTCTGCAATCTCGATTGGAGTAAGCGGTGCATAAATTAAAGAGATAAGAATCTCAGCCTCAATATTATTGTTGAGCACATCGCGTCCGCCTTCCATAATCTCTTCCATCTTATTGTCAATATCACTCTCGACTGCCTCCAAGTGCTCGATAAGTTTTTCTCTTGCATCCAGGAGGAAGCGGATCTGAACTATCTTGTCAATAAGAGGAAGAGCTTGTTCTGCATCCTCAGTCTCATTAGGAACAACAGAAACAGCTTCTGCCGGTTCATCTTTCGGCTGCATCTCAACAGACAGCCTGAAGTCCTGAATTAAATAATAGTATTTTCTGCGTTTCTCATCCTGATAGAAAGATACCACATCTTCCTTCTGCATGAGAGCCAGATGCTCAATGACTGCCTTTGGATTAAGTAAAAGACGGTCTGAAATTTCAGTAACAAAACATGGCTTATACCGCAGGAGCTCAATAATACGCCTCCGGTTACGGTTTCCCAGGATATCGAGAAGCTGGGCTATATGTTCCTGTTCAAACATGTTTAATTACCTGCTTACATAATGTAAGTGTTTCAATAAATATAATCTTTCTCTTATTTTGTATCTTTTGCGAACCTGGGCGCAATGAACTTCTGCCAGAGTTTCCAGATAAGAACGATGACTATGGCAGTAACAATGACCGCAATCACTGCATACCAGGGGTTGGCAAACCACAGTGCAATGACTGCCTTTACGCCGACTGCAACTGTAAGCGTTGCACACAGACTTCCGGAAAATATGATAGGGAGCAGAACTTTTGGATGGACAGCCAGAAGTCTTCCGATAATCGTAGTTATAATCGCACTCGAACCCATGAACGGGATGTACATAAAAAGAAACAGTCCCGTGCCTGCCAGACCTTTTACCCATGGGTGGTCATGGAGAGTTGTTGCGGATTTGTCTGTTGCATACCGAAGAGCATGACCTATTCCCGGGATTTTCAAGAGCAGGTCGAAGTTAAAGGATATGAGAATTGCAAGTGTCATATCCAGAATAACAATGCCTGAGACGATTGCAGCAAGCGGACACCCTACCGCAGTCATAATTGGAATGAGACTTTCCTTTCCAAATCCCGGGGCAAAGTAGACAGCAAAGATTCCCATAAAAATCCCGAACTTCTCTCCGCCGAATACGATGTACATCGCAGTAATCCAGAGTGCAAGAACTGCTAAAATACCAATCGAAAAAATAAGCCGGGTTTTAAGTCCCGGGCGATACAAATGATAAACTTCACTCATGAGATTTGTTCTGGAGTTTGGACATAATCTTTCCCCAGGAGAATGCAAAGAGCACGATTAATCCAAGGAGACCTGCTGCCATTAAGATGCCGTAGAGCGGGTGAACCTCCCAAAGTGTCAGAATTGAGGATAGACCAAGACCGATACTGAGTGTTGAAAGCAGACTTCCGAATGTCACAAGACCGATCGCAAAGAGCGGCGGGTAGTTCAAGAGCCTGGCAATAACTGAACTCGTAATGGCTCCTGAGCCCTGGAACGGGATGTACATAAACAGCAGAAGTCCTGTACTTGAAAGGTTCTTAATCCATGGTTTGGAGTTGATGATTTTATCTGCTCCACGCATAATCCAGCGCAGCCATCTTCCAATACCTGGTATTTTTAAGAGCAGATTGAAGTTTAAGGTGATAAATGCCGCCCAGGCAATATCCATTCCTACAATGCCGAGCACAAGAACCCATAATGGAAATCCTGTAATGTCGGATGAGTCAAGAACAACACCTGTTACCGTTGCAATCAGATTTATTAGGCCCTCTCCTCCGATTAATGCCACAGGAATAATGGTCTCTTTTCCAAACGGCGGAACCATGTAGACAAATAAGAGACCAAGAAGTACTAGGTACTGCGGACTGAATGAGAAGAGTGCACCATCCTGCGGCGGATAGACAAACCAGAAGAAGACAAGAAGAACCCCGTATGCAGCAAATGGACCAAGCAGCATCAAAAGACGCATTACTATGCCCCATGCTTTCTGATGAGCTCCCTTGAGTTCTTCTAACATATTGGGATAATGTTACATTTCACAGTATAAAGATATGTGGGTTCATGATGAACAAAATTCTATTTTCCAGTGCTAAAATCGCCAATAGATAAAAACTCATTCAAGAATTTTATACTTTGCAATACCTGTCATGTGTATTATAATCTCTACAATCTCTTCTGGTGATTCACGGTTTTCCTTTTTCAGCCAGGCATCGAAGACAAATGAGGCAGTGGTGTTGATGATGCTGACATATTCTCTTGGGATTTTGTCCCGCTTCTCGATGAGATAAATCTCATCATCTTCAATATAGAGGCCGTGCCAGATAACATCCCGCATCTTCTGCTGAAATGCTGCGTCACCGTTTGGTCCGAAAAGAGAGCGCATCATATCAATGTGCTCTGCAAAGTACTGATAACGGTAGAGGATTTTTTTCCGCACATAGTCTTCGCGGTTTTGCATGAACTTCGGGTATGGTTTCTGTTTCAGATCACGTCTGATACGTTCCTCAAAGGATGAAAGAAGTGCATGTTTATCCGCATAATGTTTGTAGAATGTACCGCGTCCGATTTCTGCCCGCTCTGCAATATCGCTGATGGAGATGTCTGCAAAGCTCTTTTCAGCAAGCAGACTAATGAATGCAGTTTTGATGAGCTTTTCTGTACGGAGAAATCTGCGATCCGGCCTGTCAGTCACGATTAAAAAATAGGAGGGGAGACTATTTCTATTTTACATAGAGCACCATCCGCCGTCAACCATGAGAACATCTCCGCTGACGTAGGATGCATCCTCTGATGCGAGGAAGAAGGCGGCTCCTGCAATCTGTTCTGCAGCTCCCGGCGGCGGTGCACAGGCAAGAACACTCTGAACTCTGCCGTATCCGTTCATGTTTGGAACGCCCATGGATGAACTAATCTCCGTAGCAATTCCTCCCGGTGCAATGGCATTGCAGCGGATGTTCTGCGGCATATACATGAATGCAGTGTTCTTCGTAAACGAGACAAGAGCTGCTTTGGATGCACAGTAAACAGCACCTGCACAGGCATGGAATGCTCCTTCAGATACCACATTAATAATGCACCCTCCGCCTCCCTGTGCAAGGAATACATTTACTGCCTTTCGCATGGCGCACATTGGACCATAGACGTTGAGTTTGAAGACCTTCTCATACATCTCATCTTTGACATCGGCAATCGGTCCCATGTCATCCATGATTCCTGCGTTGTTGACTAAGATGTCAAGTCTTCCAAACTCTTTGACTGCTGCATCAATCATACCTTCGTTGACTTCGGCAATAGAGACATCTCCAACATATGGGATGACTTTGCCCGGGGCATCTTTGAGAGATTCAGCAAGTTCATCAAGGCGCTCTTTTCTGCGGGCTACAGCAATAACGCTGGCTCCTTCTTTTACGTAACGCTCAACAATGGCGTGGCCCATTCCGGAAGAGGCTCCGGTAACGACAGCTACTTTTCCTGAAAGTTTCGTCATGATAATATCTCCATCCCTTCGCCTTTGGGAAAAGACCATACCAAAAGCGTCTTGGGATTATCTTTAAATCTTATCTGATGAGGGATAAAGATATAGGTATGGTACAAAACACTGATGATACATTGTGTGTGTTACTGTACACAATATAATGATGTGTTATAGAGAGTCCGCATCGAACATCGCGCTTTTCCCAAGAGACACATATTTATCCCGCCCATACATATTCTATAGTATCATGCCCTTTTCCTTCTCCACTCATTGTCTGTCATCCATGACACTTGACGAAGCACTGTCTGCACTAGAACCGCATACATCTCATGTCGAGGTCATGAATGACGGAAGGCACTACATAGAAAATGCAGAACCGCTTCTCTCACATTCATTTACATACAGCATTCATGCTCCGGCAAGAAGTGTAAACATCGCATCCGTCTTAGAACCAATCCGCCGCGCATCTGAAGAGATTATCTGTGACAGCATTGAGCTTGCAGTTGCAGCAGATTCCAAGACGGTTGTTTTCCATCCGGGATATTATGCTTTTACTGAAGAGTATGATAAGGCTGTTTCGTCGTTGAAGAAATCTCTTGAGGCAATTAATGAGTATGCAGAAGATGCAGGTGTTACCTGCTGTGTGGAGAATATGGGTAACTGGGGCTACTTTTTCCTGAAAGACAAAAGCGACATACCGCTTGTCGGTGATACTCCGTTCTGTCTGGATATCGGACATGCAAATGAGTGCGGAACGCTTGATTCGTTCCTTGATGTGCCGTTTATGCATATTCATGTGCATGATAATGACGGAAAATCAGATTCTCATGCTGCGTTTGGAGAGGGAAATATTGATACTCTAAAGGTGGCAGAGGCAATTTTGAGGTTTGGTGTTGAGTGCCCTGTTATTGAGTGCGCAACACTTGAAGCATCCCTTGCCTCAGCAAAGGTTCTGGAGGGACTTCTTTGAAGAAATTTTCATGGGAGATGAAACTCTCGCTCTGCTTAATTGCGGCGACAATTATCATCTACACATTAAAATTCCTCATAATAGGAGATGACGGCACGAGCAATACTGCAACCTACATCTTCAATGCGCTTGGTTTCCTGCCGCTCAATGTTCTTCTGGTAACTTTAATCTTAAACAGCCTGCTTTCCATGCGTGCAAAGAAGGAACAGCAGGAGAAGATGAAGATGATTGTGGGTCTTTTCTTCTCGGAGTTTGGTTCAAAGCTGCTTCGAATCTTTGTCCGCTGTGATACAGCATCTAACAATCTCAAATCCGTTATGAATGTGCAGAAGAGCTGGACCAGAAAAGAGTATGCGAATGCACGTGAGGTCATTGAAAATCATTGCAGTCGTCTTCAGCCTGAAACAGATGACTTCGAAGAGATTAGAGAACTTCTCCGGGTCAATCACGAATTCCTGCTGCGGTTAGTTGAAAATCCGGTGTTTCTGGAGCATGGAAAGATTACTGAACTTATGCAGGCTTTGTTCCATTTAAGCGAGGAGCTTGACGGAAGAGGGGAGTTTGCAAATCTTCCAAAATCAGATATAGGTCATCTGACGGGAGATATCAGTCGTGTTTACTGTTCGCTTTGCGATGTCTGGATATCTCATATGGAGTATCTTGCAGAGCATTATCCGTATCTTTTCTCGCTGTCTTTGAGAAAAAGTCCATTTGCTGAAAAAGAGGATGTAATAGTCAGAGAATAAAAGGGGTCGGCAAATCCCCTTTTAGTTCTGCATTTTTATCTGCTGGTCTTTTATCATTGGGTAGGAGACCAGTTTTTTGGAATCAAGGTCTTCTTTTCGCATGTCAACAGCTGAGATCTGACTGTTTTCATATGTGGTGTAGTAGAAGATTCCTTTATCCGTGTTACAGCATGAGGTATAGATGGTATATTCGTATTGATTTTTTCCAAGATCTACGCATCCCCGCTGCTGGGCAACGGAGCCTAAGATATGGAAGAACTGACTGATGCTTTCCGACTCTGAGGTTTTGGAAACGGAATTTGCACGGGTGAAAGCAGCTTTGATAAAGCGGGACTGGGATGAGAGGTCTCCTGGGAGACCAATTCCACCCATCCCGCGGCTGTAGGTTTCGAGGCTGAGGTGTGTAGAGAAAGAATTCTGCGGAGGTTTGGCTGAGCATGACATGTAGTTGTTTAAGGAAAACATCTGCATGTCAAATCCGGGGTTGTTGGTTAGTACATGGACGGGATTTTCAAATACTTTGACGCCTTCAGTTACCGTTTCTACGGTAACTGCGCGGTTTTTGTCGGCTATCATCCAGTGAAGGGGTGAGAGTGGTAACGTGTCACTAAAGTTTTTATTGGTTATATTGATGCGGGAAAGGAGTTTTTCTGCTTCGGATACACTTGAGCACTGTGAAAGAATCCACGGGATAAGTTCGAATGGTGCGATGTTATCCTTGCCTTCTGTTTCCGGTTTGTAGTCGGCGTTTCCCGGAAAGTTGAGGGCTGCAATTCCAAGTCCTTTTTCGTTTACTGCGTCGTAGTAGAGCGGGTAGTTATCTACTACGAATGCGACACCGATAATGGCATGGTGGGAGGTTATATCTGTGCCGCATCTGAAGTGAAACGGATAGTTTCTTGGAGTGACCGTGACTGTTTCGTTATACGAGTACTCAAGGTCGAGGTTGCGTCCGAAGTAGTGGTCGGCAGTTTTGTAATCGGCAGCGGTACACATTTTTTTTCCCTGGATGGTTCTTTTTTCTTTACAGGTTTGTTAGTCCTGCAAATAATTCATATGTTTTCTGAATATAAATATGTGGGATTCGAGGCACTTTTTCGGTTGGGGTATTTTTCAATTTTTGTATATTTTTGCCGTATTTATTTTGATAAAATGTGTGTGTTTTGAATGATTTATTTTTATTTCGGACTTCGTGTAATATAGGATTTTTGAATTTTGCCGGAATGAAAAGAGGATATGTATGGAAATTATTGATTCTCAACCTGCTGCGGGATTTGGTTATATTTGAATGTGTTATTCCATTTTTTTTCTTTATTCAGACATCATGTCATTACCGCTTCCCAGCCATTTTGGGCCTTTGATTATACAAAGGCATCTTCTCTGTCAGAATAGATATCACCTCACGTGCAGAACTTACTCCAAAAATCTTATCGTCTTCAATCTCAGGATATCGCACCTTATCATCCAGCTTTTTATCCGCAACAACCGCACTCCAGTCCGTAAATTGAAGACTGCTTCTCTTAGCCCATGGAACGCGATAAGCTAAAATCAGACGCTTCATCACCCATGCATAAGATATCTCGGAAAGCGTACCTGCTCCGCCCCCAACAGCAATTACCGCATCAGAGTTTGCCACAATGAAATTCCTTGCATGGTCAAGTCCTGAAGCGATCACAATATCTGCGAATTCATTCGCCTCATCCGGATTGTTCCCTGGAAGAACAGCTATAGTATCTCCGTCCCGATACACCGGAGATGCATGAGCTCCGGCAAATACTGCCTCCATAACTCCTGAAAGCCCGCCTGATATAACACGGTAACCGGCAGACACGAGTGATTCGCCTAAATCATAGGCGAACTGGTATTTCGCAGAATCCTTATCCAGACTTCCGTCTCCTATAACAGATACAACAGGGCGGCGTGACATACAGATATATTATCCTCTAAAGAGAAGAACATTCTCCTCGTTCCACATCACATCTCTCCCAATAGTAAAACACCGTGAATCAAAAACCTAATATAGAATAATAACCGAAAAACCTAGTAATTAATTTTGGACGCCCACAATGAATACCCGCATGAAATTCCTCGAACACGAACTTGCAGAACAGGAACGTGAACAGCTTAGAAAAGCAGAACAAAAGGAACAGCCGGTGCCTGCTGCCGTTCCTGACAACACTATCGCACTCGAGCGGAAAGTAAGAGAACTCGAAGCGCTCGTAAACGGATTAACCGAAGAACTCCTGGATCTCAAATCTGTGACCCGCAGATTAAGTGCCCAGATCGAAAAACTCGGAGGCGCCCCTGTAAAGAGCCATCCGGAAACAATCATCAGAGGCGGCATCAGAAAACCGGAAGCAGAACCTGCACAGACCGGCCGCGGAATCCAGGCAGCTCCGGCACGGGAAGCACCGGCAGTACCTCAGGCCCCTGCTGCAGCACGCAATCCGATTCGCAGACCTGTCTCCGCTCCTGCTCCGCAGGCTGTACCGGAGCGCCGTATCTCATCTCCTGTACCAGAGCCGGCACCAACTCCGGCACCGATTGAAGAAGACATCGAACACCTCAAAGCTGGTGAATACGAGTTTGTCATGCAGCCGGACGGAACAATTCTGAAGCGCAGAAAGACAAAAGCACAGAATGTCATCGTTGCCGGAACAGGGTATCAGCCAGGCCGTGCATCCCGTTCATCTGCAATCCGTGCAGACTCACACGCTGTAATTGAAGCAGACGAAGACGACACCTTAGACCTTGACCGCTGAAGAGGATTGAAGCGTTGCACATCGTCCAGGTTGAGATTGACAACTTCAAATCCTTTGCAAGGAAAACCAAAATTCCTTTTTTTGAAGGGTACACTGTCGTATCAGGACCTAACGGTTCTGGAAAAAGCAATATCATAGATGCTATTCTCTTTGTACTCGCACTCTCTTCATCCCGTTCACTTCGCGCTGACACAATAACGGACTTTATCAACTTCACATCCGGCAAAAACACTGCAGAAGTCACACTTGAATTCTCCGACGGTACAAAAATCCGACGCAGAATCAAACAGACTGCATCATCTACATACTCATATTACTACCTAAACGAAAAGACCAGTTCGCAGACCGAAATCCTCGAGTATCTGGCAAAGAACGGAATCCGTCCTCACGGTTACAACGTTGTAATGCAGGGAGATATCACCCGCATTATGAATATGAGCGACCGTGACCGTCGCGGCATCATTGATGAGATTGCAGGCGTTGCCGCATTCGACACTAAAAAAGAGCAGGCATTAGTCGAGCTTGAACAGGTCAGAGCAAAAATCGAGCGTGAGGAACTTCTCTTAGAAGATTATGCCAGGCGTCTGGATGAGTTAAGCTCCGCCCGCGAGGATGCTGTAAAGTATCAGAACCTCAAAAAAGAGCTCGACTACTTAAATGCCGCACGAAAAATAGCAGGTATAAGAAACCTTGAGACCGAACTTTCCATAATTGCATCATCTCGTGCCGATCAGGAAGGCAGAAAAGCGATGTTTGAGGAAAGCATCAGAATGGAGGAAAACGAACGTGATGCACGCCGCGAAGAGGTTGCAGATATCGACAAAAAGATTGCAGAAAAACAGGGGCCTGCATATCTTTCCATAATATCTGGTCAGGAGGCTGAAAAAGCAAATATCCGTGTGGCAGAAGACACCATCTCCCGCCGCAGAAAGGACAAAGAGCAGAATCTTGCAAAGATAAATGCGCTTTACATGGAGATTCTAAGGCACCAGAACTCCTACAACGACAAGAACCGTGAAGCGCAGACTCTTCAGATTGACCGTGCTAACCTCGCAATGGAGGTCGAAGCTCAGAAAAAGGTTTTAGAAAAAGCACAGGAGCTTGTAAACAAGAAGAGCCGCGACTCTAAAGGAGCTCAGGCAGAACTTGTTGACTTGATGTCCTGGGTCGAAACAAAGAAAGAAAGCCGCGGAGCTATTGTTGTCCAGCGTGACGGAATTATCGAAGCAAGCCGTGTCAGGCGAAATGAGCTTGAGAAGTATCAGCGCGAGCAGGGCTCACTTGCCGAAGAACGTTTGGAGGTTACTTCTGAAATCTCACGTCTTGAAGGTGAAATCTCAGATGCCCGCGAAGAAAAGGCAGTAATCACCAAACAGATTGCCGAAGCCGAGCGCCAGATGCTTCACTCAAGAAAACTACTGGATGGAATCCGCGAGGAAATCTCACGTCTGTCTAAAAGACAGATGCAGCTTGAAGCACATCAGCAGGCATCAGGGGCGTCTGATCGTGCAATCTCTGCTGTTTCCGGCATGGATGGTGTGTATGGTACTGTTTCCAGGTTGGGAAAAGTCCTTAATGCGCAGCACACCGTTGCCTTAAACATTGCAGCCGGTGGCCGTCTCAATAATGTAATTGTTGACACTGACCAGACTGGAGCAAATGCAATCCGCTACTTAAAAGAAGAAAGGCTTGGACGTCTGACATTCCTTCCGTTGAACAAGATGAAGATTCAGCCTCCGCTTCCGCCTCTTGCCGGAAACGGTATTATTGACTATGCGATTAATTTAATCGACTTCGAACCGGAGTTTCGTGATGCCTTCAATCTTGTCTTCGGTCAGACTGTTGTCGTAGAAAATCTGGATGCGGGCCGCAGACTTATGGGACGCTACCGCATGGTAACGCTCGATGGTGAACTGCTTGACAAAGGCGGAGCCATGACTGGAGGTTCGATTAATAAGAACATCCGTGGATTTGGCGTGGCTGTCGGTCATGAATCTGCGGAGCTTTCTGCAAAGATTGCCGAGCTCCGCGAAGAAGAGGCTGACCTGGCATCTGCGGAAAGCCGTCACCGTGCTGTATCCGAAGGACTTCGCGAGGAGAGGTCTTCTGCTGATTCAAAGATTACTACATTGGAGTTAAAGCTTGCAGACTGCGGACGAAAGCTCGATAAGATTGCATCTGATGAAGTGGAAGCTGCCCGTCTCTTAGAAGAAACTGAGCGCGATTCGAAGGAGAATGCGGATAAGGTTGCTGCTCTCGAGAGTGAAATCGATGCAGTATCTACTGAGATTGAAGAACTGAACGCAAGAATTGCAGAGCTTCGAAGTGTCCTGAATGAGGATGAGTTCAATCTCTTAACCGAGCAGTTTCAGCGTGCACAGAAGGATCTGTCAAATGCAGAGCGCCGTCTTGAGACCAAGACTAACGCATTGAATGATGTAATGCTTGAGCGCCGTCACTTCAAACAGAATGTTGACGAAAAGACTGCTGAGCGTTCTGCAATCGAAGAGAAGAATGCAGAACTTGATGCAGAAATTTCTGCATGCTATGCTGACATTGACAAAGCAAAGGCAGCTCTTGCTGCATTCGAGGAAGAACTTAAAGCATTCTCCGGAGAGCTTGAAGCTCTCTCATGTGAGAGGGCACGCGTTCAGGAGGCGGCTGACGAGGCACAGTTTAGAATCACTTCACTCTTGGGTGATGTGGAGAAGTGTGTAGTGCAGATTGCGGCATTCGATGAGAAGTCTGCATCGCTTGCGGCTGAGATTTCCGAGATGAAAGGCTCGGTTGAAGAAGAGATTGAGTGCGAACTCTCGCTTTCTGAGATTCAGGACGGAATCATTACTACAGAACGCGCGATTCGAAAACTCGGCAATGTCAATATGCTTGCAATCGAGCAGTTCGATGAGCTCGAGAAGAAGACTATCGAGAAGACTGAGAAGAAAAACACGCTTTCACGCGAACGCGAGGCACTTCTGGACAAAATCGAGAGTTTCCGTCAGATGAAGCATGATGCGTTCATGGAATCGTTTACTGAGATTAATGAGAATTTCCAGAGAATCTATCACCGCTTAAACGAAGGTGACGGACGTCTTGTGCTTGATAATTATGAAGATCCGTTCTTAGGCGGCATGACCTTTGAGGTATCTCCGCGCGGAAAAGAGGTTCACCGCTTAAACATGATGTCTGGTGGAGAAAAGTCTTTGACCACTCTTTCCTTTATCTTCGCAATTCAGCAGTACATGCCGGCACCGTTCTATGCTTTGGATGAGATTGATTCCAATCTTGACGGATTGAATGTGGAGCGTCTCTCACAGCTCGTCCGCGAGATTTGTGCTGATACACAGTTTGTTATTGTATCTCACAGAAAACCGATGATTGAGGCAGCAGACCGTATGATGGGCGTAACAGTCAGACCTGGTGATAAGAGTACTCTTGTAACAGGCGTTAAGATGGTGGAGTAATGGCTGAGTTTGTTCTGCCCCAGGGAGAAAATGAGGAACCAATTGCTATTCTGGTCAAGATGGTAAAGGATGGTGTCCTTGATCCATGGAATATTGACATTGCAGACTTAACAGAGAAGTTCTTGGCTGAACTTGAAGCGCGCCGCGCGATGAGCCTGCGCGTTTCAGGACTTACTATATTTTACCTCTCGGTTCTTGTAAGGATGAAGTCCGAGCTCTTGGATGAACCTGAGCCGGAAGATGATTTCGAGGATGATTTCTTTGAAGAGGGTGAGGGTGATGAGTTTTCAGAGCGCGCACTTGGACCAATTGAGCTTTTAGAGCGCGAAATTGACCGCCGCATTAAGAAGAAGGATGTTAGAAAGCGGCATACGAATCTCTATGAGTTAATCAAGCAGCTTCGTCTCGCAGAGAAATCGGAGCGCAGAAGAATCCGCCGTCAGCGCTTAATTGATTCAGAAGATGATTTATTCTCGCCTGATGCTGAAGAGGTTGTGGGTATTGCTCATGAGGAGAAGTATGAGGAGCTTGCAGAGGAAATTTATGAGTTTGTCGCGCGCAATCCTGAGGCGCGTGATGTCGGGGTTTCTATTGCTGAGATTTGCGCGGCATTCCACTGGCCGCTTTACATGGTCTATTTGCCGTGTCTTTTCCTCGCGCAGGGCGGCAGGGTTGAGATAGAGCAGGAGGAGATTTTCGGTGATTTATGGGTGGTTGTAACTGGTGATGTTATGGAGGTGAGTTGATATTTCTATGAGTAAAGGAGAAATTATTTTTCGTATTTTTCTTATTCTGTGGATTTTGGCAATGATAATTATCCTGATTTCTGCTGTTGGGTCAATATTTTTCTATTGATATGACATTTCGAAGCTTATTTATGTATCTAGATCCAACAATGTCACCTCACAAGTCAGACAGTTTCCTGATACAGGTAAACTGAATCTGAGGACTTGTCATGCCTTGCTCTCTTCGAAGTTTCTTCGAAGGGTTTATAAGTTGTGGTGACTAATATGTTAGAGCACCTTTCTGAGATGAAATATTCTCTTGAAAGCTCTTCTCTTCGAACTTCGGTTC
>JAFQTT010000012.1 GCA_017408885.1 Methanocorpusculum sp. | reverse complement strand
TGATAATTAGATATTATCTTAACATCTTAGTTTGATACTTATAATCCTTTAATATGCAATTTATTTCGTGGATTCTTTTCAGTAAGGATTTCTCTCTGCTTATTTGAAGAAACATGAGTATATATCTGAGTTGTTACAATTGATGCATGACCCAAAATATTCTGAATCTGTCTAATGTCCACCCCATCATCTAAAAGTAATGTTGCAAAAGAATGACGGAACATATGTGGTGTAATGTGTTGTTTAACACCAGCTTTATTCGCATATCTATCAATCATGTGTCGAACAGACTGTTCCGATAAGCGCTTTCCCTGTTTATTCGTAAATAAAAACAAATTTGTATTTGATATTTTGATATGCATGGAATAATATTTTCGAATTGCAGATAGTACATTATTATTGCCAATATAGACTAATCGTTCTTTTGACCCTTTTCCGTGAATTGTTATTTTTCCAGTTTCCAGATTAATATCGTTGATTGTAAGGGAACATAATTCTGAAATCCGTATGCCTGTGGAGAAGAGTACTTCTAATATTGTAATATCTCGTACTACTAGCTCATAACGATTATGAGACGTTGGATATTTCTCTAATTCTGAATACAATGTTTCAAATATTTTTTGAATATCAGATAACGCTATTATCTTTGGTAGTACAAATGATTCTCGAAATCTTAAATCAATTTTTGTCAATGGATTTTCTTCTAATAATTCTTCAAAAACGAGATTGTTGAAAAAGGCGCGTAATGATGCAATTTTTCTTTTTACTGTCTTTGATTTATATAGTCCCTGTATTTTTAGAATGAACTGTGAAATATTCTCGCGGTTTAGTTCGCCATTTGTTTCTGATGAGATGTAGGCTAGGAATTGTAATAGATCAATACGATATGCTCTTTGAGAATGTGGACTCAGTTTTTTTTGGAATTCACATCTCAACAGATAATTTTCGATTTCTCTCTCTAATGAAAATTTCATACATATTATGGAGTTAACAAGGTAATTTACAACTGTATGTTTATATGGTATGAATTGCAGATTAATCATAGAATATCAATCTGCACGTTAAAAATAGATTTTTATCACTTATTTCTGAAATGATGGTGGGTTTTAAGTTAACATAACCTATTGAACCCCCTATATATTCTCATAAGTCTCCTCCACGAGATTTATTTAAAATTCTTTATTCTCTCTCCTCTTTATGATACATAGAATGATGAATCACTCCTGAGTCCACATTATTCATAATTGCTCTACTAAGCGTAAAATTTACCTGATTTAACTTAATCATTTCCCAATCTTCTTTCAAGAGTACTCTATGGAAGAGGAATCCCTGTTCTGAGTTTTTATTACTCATCATTAGTTGTCTGATATCTGTTTCGAGCAGTCGTCTTGTGAGAGTGTTCTTATCTGCTTCGAATGGCTGCTCACGATATCCAAATAGCTCTCTCCAAACTGAGTTCATCATATCATCTTCGGTCAAGCCAGATGTTAGCATATTCAGATATTGCAATGGGTCTTTATATTTTAGAGCAATGAGCGTGATATAGACTCTGCGATACACTTCGATTTCCTCATATTGCCATGCATCTCTCAGATATGGTTTTGCTTTAAGAAACTTCATATAGGCTAAACAAATTACATTCAAATCACGCAATGATAACGATAATTGTCTGGTTATTTTCTTGAGTTGGCTCATCTCTAGTTCAACATTCCTCTCTTCAAAACATAAACGCGATGAGAGAAATATTTGGAGATCATTTGCTTCCGGCAGAGAAATCTCATAGTCAAAGAATCGCTGGAGATAGCCGACACTGTCAATCTCACCATACACTGCCTGAATGGATTTCTTCAACTGTGTACTGTCCAGAGAAAACACAAAGATGACATTAGGAAGGTCAAAGAAATGCTTTACCGATTCAAGCGTCTCAATGGCAAATGTCGGACGACAGCGATCCAGTTCATCAATGAAGATGAGAAGCGGTTTATCCTCTGTGGCAAACTCTTTTGCAAGATCTTTAAACGCATTTTTCTTTTCCTGTGTTGATGAATAGGCATCATAAATCGACCGCGGAAGGTCGGTTGTAAGACTCTCAGATACAGAATCAGTAATACATGATGCAATCTCCCTCCCAGTTTCGCTGTCGATATGCAGAACCCCGCAGGCAACTGCATTCAGAACCCGCGGCCCGAGTGTTTTGAGGGTGTTGAGAATAACCTCTTTCCGCTTTTCAGATTTGTCTTTCTCTGTAACACTTGTTTCCAGAAGCTGGCTGAAACTGCAGATAATGGGAATTATCGCTTCCGGACAGGAATCATTCTCCCAGGCATTATAGTAGATGATGTTGAACTCCTGTTTTGGCTCAATAACATCTTCATCATCTCCACTCTTTGTATTTGTATCAGTACCAGCTACATTTGTCTTCTTCAGTTTATTTATCCACATCTGAATAAATGACGTTTTCCCGGAACCCCATGCTGAATTCAACGCAAGAACAAGAGAGTTAGTATTTACTGCTGGCAGTGTTGTACGGATAAACGTTGTCAGATAATCTGCTAAGTATTCACGATTCAGTTGATCGTCTGCAAAATCAGTTAAAACAGATGTGGATGGTGATGGCATATATGACATTTAACGATTTAAATGAGATAAATTTTGTGTTGGGTATTGTTGGTTTGATGTCATCATATTCTTTCATTCAAATTCTATTATAAATAACACAATTCATATCATAATCAAATATTTACTATATTGGTTGAGATACTGTCTATTTAACCAATCATCCATCATCCATCACCGCCACCCCTTCAAAAAAACAGCACACCAACCGGAGAAACTCTTCTCTTCAAGACTCATCTCTCCTCCGGAGTAACTCTTCTTGTTGTTTAGTTTAGAAACTTATCACATAAATATCAACGCAGAAAATGGCGACTCTCAAAACAACGAAAAAAGAAGAACATGGTACAATCAAACCTCCTTTTTTTGCCCATTCATCCATCACCCTCACAACCAGCGCCAGCTATCTGCCTCACTATCTCTCTAATTACCACCGATTCCATCTCTATTATCTCCGCTAACTACCCACTACACCCGGCCTATCCAAAAATCTCCAGACACTGGTGACAGATGATGGATGACAAATATTCTTCCTATCATCTGCCTTATATTCAGATTGGGAAACTATAATTATCTTTGAGCGAATATTATCTAACATGGGATATCAGGAACGCCGCAAACTCTATGCAAAAATTGAGAAAATACGCAGACGCCCGCTTATCGCGTATGTTACCAGCTCACGCGATGGTGATGGCGGAGGGCGCATGGCTCCTGATGTTATCACCGAGTTCTGTGCACAGATTTCAAAAATCCCAAGCACAGAAAAATCAATAGACGTACTCATTGTAAGTAATGGCGGCGATCCAATCGTTCCCTGGAGAATAATAACCCTCCTTCGCGAGCGTTTCAAAAGTATTGGTGTTCTGGTCCCATTTTCTGCAAACAGTGCTGCAACACTTCTGGCTCTTGGAGCAGATCAGATAATAATGCACCCGTTTGCAAATTTTGGTCCGGTCGACCCTCAGATAACAGGAATTACCGATAAGGGAATCCAAACCCAGTTCTCAGCAGATCATCTCACATACTATCTTGATTTCGTAAAAAATGAGGTTGGTCTCTCAGAGCAGGAAGAAATGGGGGCTGCATTCCAGAATCTTTGTGATAAAGTAAGTGCTTTAGACATAGGAATGGCAAGAAAAAGCACCAAACTCACCGAGTCATTGGGAAAAAAGCTCCTTCTAACGCACATGAAAACAGAAGACAAGGCAGACAAGATTGTAAACAGCCTCAATAAATCATTCTACCATCATGGTTACACCATTGGAAGAAAAGAAGCAAAAGATCTTGGTCTTCCCATCAAATCCTCTACAAAAGAAATAGAGGATTTGCTCTGGGACGTCTGGCTTGATTTTGAAGGAGAGATGAAATGCAGAATCCCGTTTGATCCTTTAATTGAACTCCTCACAACAGATGAATACCTGGAAAAACTTGGTCTTGATACGGAAAACGGAATCTCCAAAGACACATATGAACAATTAAGTACTGCTTTATCAGATGGCGGGATATTTAATTTTGAACTTCTCCATGCATCTCTTGAAAGTACTAGACTCTGCTGTGGTTTCCATTCTCTCAAACAATTAACCATCACAAAAACCCCTGACCTAAAGCTTAATTACCATATCGGTGTAATTAGTAATGGCTATTGGAGAAGAAAATGACACGTCCTTTCATCCAGAAACCGGAAGCGTTTCAGCACCCAACTTCTGGTAGTGTAAACAGTTCTGCATGTTACATGGTGGGGACATCTGCAGTTCCCTATCCATTTGGAATTCCGCCATCATTTGCTGGCACGCTCTCTATATCACAACCAAATATCCTTACCGATGTTCAGCAGAAAGCATTCATGAGAACAATGAAAAAACATAAAGATGGTTTGGATTTACTTGCAGAATAATCCAAACTGTTTTTTGAGATTGTTAATATATCTCTGATTTTGAAAAATATCTATTCATCTATTTTTACAGAATTTTCTTTCAGCCAATCGTATACTGCATCCACACTCCAATTTGCATTAATCAACTCTCGAATATCAGTATTCAATTTACTAGGAGATACATCGATTTCAAATCCAGCCATAATGAGAATCATGTTTGCAAAAACGACAGCTGTCCGCTTATTCCCTTGGGTAAATGGATGACGCGTTGCAATCTTTTGCAGTACTGTTGCTGCTTTATCAAATACATCTTCCAAGCTCTCAATCTCCAAAAGCAGCCATTCAACAGTTGCCTCATCCCGCATAACACCACCGAGATTTCTTTCAAGTAAATCCGGGGAATTTTCTAATATTCTGGAGTTAATCTCACAAACCTGGGCGACTGTAAATGAAGTGTCTTCTTCCGATAGCACTATGATACATAATATGTTTTTGAGAGGATATAGTACTTTTTACGATTGTATTATTGTATTAGTCATCAAAACATCTATATTCCATCTCCTTTCAAAGAATGAAGATAAAATACTTGAATACATAAAGCAAAATCCTGAAATCACACAAAAAGAACTTACTGATATTCTTGGAATATCTGATAGACAGATTCGAAAAACCATACTTTTGCTGAAAGAAAATAATATTATCATTCGGGTAGGCAGCAGCAGGAAAGGATACTGGAAATTAGAGACTCAGTAATATAAGTTCCGCAAAAACACAAACAACCAAAACCAATATCATCTCTCACACCTATTTTTCCTTCATGCTAACATAAAATCCACAAAACATCCGAGCTCTTTTCTGACCTTGCCGGGTACACACCATACCTGAGCACACTATAAGCCCCGCAATTGCAGAAAAACGTCTTTGCATGCGCGGCAGTTTTTTCTTTCCTAAAATGACGAATCAAAATAACGAATTTACATAACTTCCGCGTATATTCGCAAGACATCATATTCTTAAAATCAATAAAATATCGATTATTTTGCAAAATTATGATTGAAAATATTAAAATATATCGCAAAACACATGCTGTTTTGTCGAGATGCAGAAACACTCTAAATCCTGCATTGAGACAGAAAAAACCGGCTGCAGATATCAGGCAGCAGGAAATACCAACCACCATAGGATACAGTAAAATGTGAGCAAAAATCCAGACAAACCAATGTTCTACTTCCGGCTAGATGCCGGACTGATAGAAAAACTAGACCGCAGAATACACCGCCTCGGATATGCATCCCGTGCTGAATTCTTCACTGCAGTTTCATATGCAGTTCTGCTTGGAACCTCAGCTGATGAGACCACAAACCAAACCAGCACCATTCAAGGACAACCCGGCATATCTCAACATCTGCCAACCCTTCCGGATTCACTCAAAATCTGGATGGAAAAATCAGTTCCTAAAATCTCAGAAGAACAGATCTTATCAGACCTGCAGACCATAATTCGTGAAAACCTGTTTCCTGTAATCGCCATGAAAGGAAAAGACATCGCCTTTACCAGCACCTGGAAAGACATCCGTGCCATCTACCGCGAACAAACCGGAATCTGGGTAACCGAAAGCGATTTGAAAGAAGCATACACTGCATTCGACGCCGTAAACAGAACTGAACTTATCCGCTACAGGGAAGAACAGATGGAATACAGAACAAATCAGGAATAAAACCCTGAATATCACCGCCAAACAAAATATCGGACATAAAATCATGAATATACCAACACCTCCGCAAAATGCAGACAACCCTGCAATCTATGCAGAGTCCACGCACCCCAAAAGATACAGCATACAAACAAACGAACAGTACCGCACTGAACTCATCCTTGCATGCAGAAAATGTTTCGAAACCGCATCTGACCAAAGCCATTTTTCAGCATGCATGAAAGGCATTCAGGCACTAATTGCTGAGATATCTGTCACCTCCAGGACTGATGAAATCTTCCTGCAGGGAGCAGAACTTGCATTCCTCTCTATCATGGAGGAAAAACAATGACGCAAAATCCAACCCATTCTTCGGAGACACAGGAGAACACTATCCTCCCAACCGAACACTACTGCCGAAAAAACGATGCTGAAATCCAGCGCAGAATCGATCGCGGCATATGGCGCCCGTCACTTGACACCGGACACATATACTCAACGGTCAAAAAAGCAAACCTCAAAGAATCACCCAAAAGAAACGGATATTTAACCGTAACCGACCACAAACAAATCTTTCGGGTTCATCGAATCATCTGGATAGCAGCTCATGGAATCCCTGATGCCGAATACCAGATAGACCACATCAACGGAAACAAAGAGGACAACCGCCTTCAAAACCTCCAGCTGATAACAGGACATGACAACACTGCACGAAGCAGCCTTGCACTAACCTTCGCTGATGCCGAAGAAATTCGAAAGCTGCACAAAGAAGGATACTCAAGACGCACACTTGCAGAACAATACGGTGTATCAGAAACCACCATTCGCAGGATTGTAACCTATCAGCGATACAAAACAAACCCGCCGCGTGAACAAAATCTGGAGCGTGCCAAAGAAGAAGCTTCACAAATAAATCCAGACATCCAAAGCCGTATACGAAAAGAAGCCTCAAACGGAACATCTCTCTTACAGATTGCCAGGCGTTACAACATAACAATGACAACTGTACGCTGTATCATCAGAGGTGACATATGAACACAGAACAAATAACACCTGAAAATCTTGAAGCAGCCAATGCCTCTGACAACCTTGTGGTGTATCATACACCACAGGATTTCCTGGATGCCATAACCTCAAAATATCCTTGTCCGGCACTCTCAAGCCATGAAAGAGCATACTGGCTCTATCAATGCAGGGAAGCAGCCCGATGGATTGCAGGTTTCATAAACGAAGAGTACAGAAAGGAAATTTCTTCACTCATCGAACAAAACACCGCCTCTAAACTCTATGAAATCATATCAATCGAACGCCCGGAAAGCCGTGTAAACATCTCTCTCATGCGTCAGAAATATCCGGAACTGTTCGAAGAGCTTGTAAGCATAAAAGCATCGGATGCTGCAAAGATTCTTGGAAAGAAAACACTCTATAACCTCGTCAAAGAAAAAATAGGGGACAAAGAAATCCGGAACTTCGAATACGTGACGGTAGGTGATGTTGCACGCACCATGCTTGCAGAAGATGCCGCAGAACTCATCGAAACACGGATGAAAACGACCGACTGGGTTGTACAGGAGAAGGATACATCATGAAAACATGGCGCGACATTGAAGAACTTGCAGACCGAAGAAAACTCCAAACCTTAATCGATGAAGAAGGAACTCCGCTTCGAATCTCCAGAAGACTTGGATGCTCATTGGACTCTGTTAGAAATGCCATGCATCACCATGGTCTAAAAGCCAAGTATTACCTGATAGGAGCTGAAACAAAACAGCGTCTGAGACTCTGAAATAGAGTCTCAAATCTATTTTTCCACAAAAATCGCCCAGACCTCCTACCTATTTATATCAGACAAAATGCAATAGATAATCAGAGAAGAGAGAGCAGAGAAGAAAAGCACCTGCTCTCTCTAACTGCTTTTTTCTCTGTATCTTCTCCTTCTCGAAAACCAAAACAGGACAGACATCTCTGTCCAGACGGAGAAAACCATGACATCTAACTTTGTTGAAACCGCAAAATCCAGAACCGCCAAAAGAACCTACAACAAAATCGAAAACATCGACGACTTTGAGGCAGGAATTGCAAACTTCCTTGCAGACGAAAGTATGGCCATAACCAGAAAAGCTGCATCCACTTCCTCCTACAAGGTAAAGGTCGAGTACTTCGATGCCGCAGGAGATGACAAAGGTTACATCAACTGCTACGCAGCAGACAAAACTGCATACAACGACATGGCATCTCTTCTTACCGGAACTGAAGCCGCTGAAACTGTAGCAGGAGTTGGAGGGTCTGCCTCCCGCGATTCCGAAGATGACACCTGGAGTGTCAAATACTCCTGCGAAAGAGAAGAAGATACCTTCATCATCACATTCACCCGCGAATACATCCATGTCACCGGATTTGCAGAAGATGCAACCATCGAAGCAATCGAAACCTGGGCAGATACCTTTGCCATCTTCGGCGGAGAAGAGGCAGGAGCATAAACACAAACAAAAGCTCCGGGAGAAAATCCAGGACTTCATCTGTGAAGAGCCGGTTCAGTATTTCCTATACTGGCTGCTTTGCATCTGCTTAATGATAGAAGAATATCTTATCAGAATGCTGATAGAAAAGTGAGAGAACAACCCATCTCACTTTTCAAATATCAATATCATCATTACTCATTTTCACAACCACTCATGCCCCAAAACCTCTTTCCCTCATCCACACCCATATATCCATACACCCATGAGCAATCCAATAACAATTGATGGCCGTTTCTGGCAGGCTAATTCATACCTCGTCAACCACACCCTAATCGACGCCGGAATCGACCCGGAAAGAATCATTCCATACAAATACCAGATAAAAAATATCGTCTTAACTCACGGTCACTTCGACCACACAGTCCACGCAAATGAGATTGCAAAACTCACCGGAGCTAAAATCTACATTGGAGAACATGAACTCCCATTCCTAACCGATTCATCGCTGTCCCTTTCAACACACTTCGGCTCTCCGCAGATTCCAATCAATGCCGAGCCGTTAAAAGACGGTGATGTAATCGACGGCTTTACTGTTTTCCACACTCCGGGACACACGGGCGGCAGCATCTGCCTCTTTCGCGAAGAAGACGGCATCTTAATCGCAGGAGATACCATCTTCCCTGAAGGCTCATACGGCAGATATGACTTTCCAACTGGAAGCATCAGCGATCTTCGAAACTCAGTCTCCCGCATGGCAGAGCTTCCGGTGGAATCACTCTGGAGCGGACATGGTGAACCTGTCGAAGCAGGTGCAAAGGCACATGTGATGCTTTCGAAGAGAAATCTCATCTGACATGCAAAAAGGAATCTACACCCTAATCCTCCGCCTCACTGAACCAAAAGAAATTCGAATAGGAGCATTAGGTATCATCTCCTTCAAACCTGGTTACTACATCTACGCAGGCTCAGCCTTAGGCTCTGGAGGGCTTTCCCGCGTATCACGCCACATTCGTTTTTACCGCGAGAGATACAGAAAAGCCAAATGGCATATCGACTATCTGATGGAAGAAGCAGTTCTTGAAAAAACCATCTGCGCAGAAACCGGAGACAGACTTGAATGCATATTAGCCGCAGGCATCAGCGGTGACTGCGTGGAAAACTTTGGCTGCTCTGACTGCGACTGTAAAAGCCACCTGTTCTTCCGCGAAGAAGAGCCGACAGAAGAGATTCTTTCTGTTTTCAAAAAAATGGGACTTGTGTCCCATGAACATCAGGTAAAATAAAAATTACACCAGACGGTATGTCTCTAAGTTCTGCGGAGACACAGTCTGGATGTGGTATTTCTTGTAGATGGAACTTGCAAGGTCGATGGTCTTGGACTCTTCACCGTGGATTGTGAAAACACGCTCCGGCTTTGGCTGAACGTACTGCACATAGTTCATGAGCTGTTTTCTGTCTGCGTGACCGGAGAAACCTTCGACGGTCTGGACTTCCATATTGATAATGATACTGCCCTTCTTACCCATCGGGACCTCACGCCATCCCTTCTGGATGCGGCGTCCGTAGGTTCCGTCTGCCTGGTAACCGACGAAGATTAAAGTGTTCTTCTCAGACTCTGCAAGGTTCGAGAGGTAATCGAGGACCGGTCCGCCGTTTAACATACCGGATGTTGAGATGATAACGCACGGGTCCTTGGAGAAGATAACCTCCTGACGCTTCTCGTAGGAATCAACCTGTTCAAAGCACTCGGCAAGGAACGGGTTGTAGTTATCGCGGAAGATCTGGTTTCTTAAGTCATTATTCAGGTACTCAGGATATGCAGTGTGCATTGCTGTTGCTTCCTTAATCATACCATCTAAGTAAATCTTACATGCCGGAAGCTTCTTGTTTCTGATACCTTCCTCTAATGCGAGCATAAGCTCCTGGGAACGTCCGACAGCGAATGCCGGAATTAATGCCTTTCCGCCGCGGGATAAAGTCTCGCTGATGACTTCGCAGAGATGTGCTTCTGCATCTGCTCTGGATGGTGAGAAGTCCTCGGAACCACCGTAGGTGGATTCCATTACAAGTGCTTCAAGTCTTGGGAACTGGGAGACTGCCGGGTTGAACAGTCTGCTCTTTGCGTAGTATAAGTCACCGGTGAATGCAATATTGTAGAGACCGTTTCCAACGTTGAAGTGGGCGATTGCAGAACCTAAGATGTGTCCTGCGTTGTGGAGGGTGAGCTTTAAGTCTGGTGCGATGTCTGTGACATCTCCGTAGCCTAAGGTAATGGTGTGCTTTACAAACTCACGAACCTCATTGGATGAGTACGGCGGTGCTTTGTCTTCCTTGTTGTTGACATCAAGGTAATCGAGCTGAAGCATTGCAGCTAAGTCACGAGTTGCAGGTGTTGTGTAGACTGGTCCGTCGTATCCGTATCTGTACAGAAGCGGGACGTATGCGGAGTGGTCTAAGTGTGCGTGGGTTAAGACGACTGCGTCAAGAGTGGAGAATGGATAAATCTCAGGTACATGAAGGTACGGAGAAGATGCTGCACCAGTTGCTCCAGGAGATTCTCCGCAGTCGATTAAGACTTTGCTCTGCGGCGTGGTTAACAGGAATGCAGCGCGTCCTACCTGACGGCAGCATCCAAGAGTTGTCACTCTGAGCCACTGGTCGCGGTCACGACCCGAGTAGAGAGAATCGCGGTGGATTCTTCTTCCGCAACGGCGGAGGAACTCCTTTCTCTCGTCGCGTGCTTCACGGAGGTACTGTCTGACCTGCTTGATTGTCATAGACGGAATCGGCGGAGTTCTGACAACTCTCGGAGTCCATCCTGTCTTCATTGTAATATCGCGAAGGGTTGCTCCGTTCTTTCCGATAACAACACCAGGTTTTTCTGCTTCGATAAGCATCTCACCAGTGTCTGTATCGAAGAAGATATCAGTAATTCCAGCACCTTCTGGAACAACCTTCTTGACCATATCATAGGCGACCTCTGTGTCTCCTAAGATGTTTGGGCGTACCACGATACGCTTTCTTAAATCGCGTGCGAGTGTTTTGATTAAATCCTGTTCAGCTGCGAACTTCTCCGGATTGTCGGTGTAGATAACCATCTCAGGTCCTTCGAATTCGACATCGGTTACTTCAACACCGCGCGGGACTTTTTTGTTGATGGTCTCTTTAAGTTCTTTCAGTCTGTCTTCAACCTGCATAAAAATCGTTCCAAAAAAGATTAGGCATGTGCCGGCTGCAAGCAGCCAGCTATCGTATCCTCATCAATATATTCAAATTTGTCTTTGGTGATTACTGCCACATTGTAGCCTTCACCGGATGCAGCGTCGCGGCGCATGGCGGCACGCAGTGCGTGGACTGCAAGGCGGACTGCATCGTCTTTTGTCATGTTTGGTACAAAGCGGTCTTCTAACACACCGTAGGCGGTAAAGGAACCGGATCCTGTAGAGACGAAGTTCTCTTCGAGGGTTGCTCCTCCTGCGGCATCAACGGAGTAGAGTGATGGACCGTTTGCGTCAACCCCTCCGACAACGAGCTGAACACTGTACGGGGTAAAGCGGTTGTCGTTTAAGTAGTTGGAAAGCACGGTAGATACAGCGCCGACGCTAATTGGGTATCCGCGGCGAAGTTCGTAGAGAGAGGACTCTACATTGATTATGCGGATAAGACGCTGTGCATCTCCGACAGTTCCGGCGATAGTCATTCCGATATTCTGAGAGATGGCGTGGACTTTCTTTGCTTTTTTGCTTGCGATTAAATTGCCCATAGTTGCCCGGCGTTCAGTGGCAAGGACAACTCCGTTGTCAAATGCAATACCGACTGTGGTAGTTCCCGATTTTACGTCATTTACCTGTGTCATGAGAAACCTCAAGAAGGATACGCTAAGAAATATGGTCTGCAAAACCTGTTCTAACGAACAATAAAAGCGCTGATTATTTATTCTGCATGACAGGAGATAAACTTATCTATCTCGGAAAAAAGTGTGGGGTTATATTCTCTTAAAGACTAAGGTAGTAAGCCCGCTGTCATCAGCAGACGGCATATTCACAAGAACATACCCTGCGGCTTCTGCTTTTCTTTTGATATCAAAGATTTCTGTATCATCGAAAACGGTTGCGAAGATAATTGATACTGAACTGCTGAGGGCTGGCTCATTATCAAGAATGTCTTCAAACACTCCTTCAGCATCTACAATCAGAGTTATGTTTTTCTTGTCCACAAAGGTTGAGTCGCGGATAACCTCTGAGAGTGTTAGTGACTGAACCTCCATTTTCAATTCAATGATGGAGTCTGAGGTATATACCAATGTATATGCTGATGCATCACCGTCCACTCCGTTTTTGGATAACGCATATGGGGATAGTGCAGATTCGTAGTTAATCGCTCCATGTACAAAGCGTGTTCCAAGGTTGTTCTTTGCCTTCGTCTCCTTCAGCAGAGTTGTGTAGTACGGATTGGGCTCTAAAGCAATGTGTTCTGTCTTGATAAATATTCTGTCGTTTACATACGCTGATACAATTCCAAGTCCTGCGCCAACTTCGATTACAGGGTTTTCACGCGGCAGGAACTCATCAAGCGCATCAAAAAGGCTCGTCTCATATCCGTTCGGATTAAAAAGAAGAGACATAATAAGCGATGACGGAACGTATTCAGAATCTACCGCAATCACATTCTCACGAACCATTACCTCCTGCGGAAGCGGGTTTAGTGTGCTGATACATCCTGCCCCGAATATGGATGCGACAAGTACAGCCGCTGTTAAGACTGCAAAAACATGCTTTCGGCTGATATTCATAACTAAACTATACTCTCTTATGATTTAGGTATTTTTCTCCTTATAATGTTCATAAGTTATGAATTTAATTCATGACAATTAACAATGATTCGTTTGAGGTTACATATATGGAATTGCTATCTGATACAAAGCTCCTGCATCAGAAACCTATTTTTATACAGAGAGCATATATATTAAAGCGATTAGCCGAGATAGTCTAGTCCGGAAAGGCGGTGGCCTTGAAAGCCTCTGGTGGTAACACCTCGGGAGTTCAAATCTCCCTCTCGGCGCTTGTTTTTGTTCAGTTATCTTAAGCCGACAGAGATTTATACAATACAGTTCACATAGTTAAAACATGTCAAAATCATCCACACTGCGGCACATTTCTGCCGTATGTATTCTGATTGCTGCATGTATACTCTGTGCAGCCCCGGCATCCGCCGCTGAATTTTCAGGAAGCGGAACCGCAGATAACCCGTATCTGATTCAGTCGAATGCCGACATGAAGAAACTCACAGAGCTCGTCAATGCAGGAAACGCAGACTACAGCAAAGCCAACTATCTCTTAACAACCGACCTCGCATTAGAGGATGAAGAGTGGGTTCCAATCGGCAGCAGCATGAGCAAAGCCTTTTCCGGAGTATTTGACGGAAACGAAAAGTCCGTTACCTACAGTATCGAAAAACCAGCATCCAGATTTGCAGGACTCTTCGGCTGCAACTCCGGAACAATCAAGAACCTGAATCTCAAGTGCACAATCTCCGGCACATATGACGATATCGTCATCTATGCAGGAGGAGTCTGCGGAATGAATTTACAGGGAATCATCGAGAACTGCATGATCTACGCAGAGATCGACGTCGCAAGTGAAGCAGCCTATGCCGGAGGAGTTGCCGGATACGATTCAGACGGTCTGATTAGCCAGTGTTCCGCAGAGGTTGAAATCTTCGCCGAAGCACTGGAAGATGACGTAGGTGCAGGAGGAGTTGTCGGAGAAACATACGGAACAGTCAAGATGAGCGGAGCAGTTGGAAGTGTCTCTGCAAAAGGAACTGACTCTGTGTACGTTGGAGGAATTGCCGGTACAAGCACAATGCAGGAAATCACAGGCTGTGATGCAGCAGGCACAGTAAGTGCAGAAGGTACCTCTGATGACATGTATGCAGGCGGTCTTGTAGGAATGAATCAGGGAATAATTGACGACAGTGACGTAAAGCGGATGAAGGTCTCGGCAATCTGTTCCGGTGAAGGCTGGACCTACACCTATGTCGGAGGAATTACCGGGCGAAATTATGACAGCGGAGAAGTAAGAAACATTGAAGTTGAAGCAGAGGTTTTTGCATCTGCTTCTGCAGTTCCATCAGATGATAACAACAACTGGCCTCAGGTACTTGCCGGAGGACTTGCCGGGTACAATGAAGGAACGTTTGAGAGCTGTGTCTCCTACGGCTCAGTCTCAGCCAAAGCAGACGGAGAGGTGTTATCTGATGCACTCATCGGCTTAAATGAAGGAGAGATGAAGGACTGCCATACAGAGAAAGCTCCATCATCCAGCAGCACACCATCTGATGACTCCGCAGAAAGCCCGGCACCTCTCGCAGGAGGACTGCTCGGCGGACTGTGTGCAGCGATTCTCCTGAGAAGAAAATAACCCCCACTTTTTTAGCCAATCTATTTATCTCCAGCAAGACAATATACCAGAAATGGCAGACACCTCCATCCCAAGACTTCTCCTGATAGGACTTCTCGTTGGAGCAGTCTCCGGAATTGGAGCAGTCTTCTTTTTCAAAGGAATCGAGCTTGGCTCACACCTCCTCCTGAACAACATCTTAGGATACAGTTACCCAACCGAAGGGCTGAGCTTTGTCGAAGCCTCTGCCTGGTCTCCTCCGGAGACTGTATGGCTGATTCTGCCGATTCTTCTTACAGGAGCACTCATCTCAGGGCTTATCGTCTGGAAGTTTGCACCCGAAGCCGAAGGACATGGAACTGATGCCGCGCTCAAAGCCTATCACGGCGATGGAAAAATCCGCTGGAGAGTTCCGTTTGTAAAAGCACTTTCTTCAATTATCACCATCTCATCCGGCGGCAGTGCGGGCTGTGAAGGACCTACGGCACAGATATCAGCAGGATTTGGATCAATCCTAGCCGACATCATGAAACTCTCGCCGCGAGAGAGACGCATCGCCATAGCTGTTGGAATCGGCGGAGGGGTAGGCGCCATCTTCAAAGCCCCGCTTGGAGGAGCAATCCTTGCCGCAGAAATTCTCTATCTCCGGGACTTCAAGTACGACGCACTCCTTCCAGCATTCGTTTCATCCCTTACCGGATATGCTATATTCGGACTTTTCGAAGGGTTCACCCCGCTCTTTGGAACAGCCGACATGGGATGGACTACGGCACAGCTTCCATTCTTCCTCCTGCTTGGAATCCTTTCCGCAGGCATAGGATTTCTCTACATCAAAACCTTCTACGGAACAAAAGCACTCTTTGATGCCGCAGAGAAAAAATACCGCATACCAAAATTCCTAAAGCCGGTAATTGGAGCCGGCATCTTCGGGCTGATTGTCATCATACTCGCATACATCTCCCCAGAGACCTTAATTGTCGGAGTTGGATGTCTTGGAACAGGCTACGGATTCGTACAGCTTGCACTCTACAACCTCCTGCCGTTTACCGTGCTGCTTCTTTTACCGTTTGTAAAAATCCTCGCAACCGCCTTAACCATTGGAAGCGGAGCATCCGGCGGTGTGTTTGCCCCGGGACTTGCGGTCGGCGGATTTTTAGGCGGAGCACTAGGCTTTGGACTTCACCTGCTTCTGCCCGGAATTGTTGGAGCATCAGCAATTCCGGTCTTTGTTGTAATCGGCATGATTGCTGTTTTCGGCAGCGTATCACACGCCCCGGTTGCAGTTCTTTTGATGGTTCTGGAAATGACCGGAAGCTTTGATTTGGCAATCCCGGCAGTAATCGCAGTCACTGCGGCAACAGTTCTCATGCGGGACAATACTATATTCAAAGAACAGAGAATCAGCAGAAAAAAGAACTGGTAAACTGAAGAGTAAAAAAGAGGTTATCCAAAGATAACCCAGCGGTCATAAATCGGGTCGCGGTCGTTTTCTGAGATTTCCAGATATCTTCCAACACCTGCCGCCCACTCTTTTACCCACTGTGCCTCTTCTTCGGTTGCAACAGTAATAAGCGTCTTTTCAGTAACTCCTGCAAGCTCCTCTACAATAGGCTGCCAGATCTCTTTGGTGTATGTGTACATCTGACCAAACATAATACCAAGACCAAACTCAGCATCCGGCATATATGCAGAAGCCATCCTGCCGTCAATACAGACAGCCTCTTCAGGCTTCAGTCTGCCGTTCTTAAATCCAAGCGAAAGAAGCTCTGGATCATTATCATAGGCAATCAAAGATGCTCCAATCTCACGCATAACCTGAGAACCGATACCTGAACCGCAGCAGGCATCAATGCATGTGCCGGACACTGACTCACCGAACTTCTCGCGTACAAGCGAGCGAATCTTATCGATTCTGTCCTCTGTGATATCCTCACGAGTTGGTGCAATCTCCTCGATGATAATCTGAGAGAAGTGTGCCCTGACAGCCGCCTCAATATCTCCTCTCGGCTCTTCATACATATCACCGTCTGCTGCCTCGAACAGCTCAAGTTCAGCCTGTGTCGGATCGCGGAAAAGCCATGAGGTAGCAAACCAGGCATCCTCATTCTTTACCGCAAACAAAACAGGATTGCCCTCTTCATCGAGCAGAATACGTGCTCCGCCTGCCTCGGGTTTTGCCTCGCAGATTAAAACCGCCGGCTCTCCATTATTTATGAGGGAAGCATAATCCGGCTCGATAAACCGGAGAGCTTCAACCTCAATCATGCTCTCTAACGTCTTCATATTACTCGTTTCTTCCAATAGTTAAACCCTCAGTGGCCTTGATTACCCCGCTGACTCTGGCATCCTCATGAAGCCAGACAACACTTCCAAGAAGGTCTCCAAGCACATCCGCCCCGCGCTCGACACGGATATTCTTTGCTGCAACATCTCCATGGATTGCATCACGCGGACCAATCTTTACACGCTTCGATGCCTGAATACTTCCAAAGATGGTGGTGTCCTTTCTTACCTTGACAGTCTCTGCCTTGATATTTCCGTGCAGGCGACAGTTAGAACCAATCTCCATTGGTGTCGGGACAGAGAAGTAGCGTAAATCCATGCTGGTCTTTGGAGGAAGAACCAGTGGTGTGGTCTGTGCTTCTGCAACAAGCTCGTTGAGCCTCTTCTTTGTGGACTCTTCACCTTCAAGATGAAGCATTGTCATAATGTAGAGAAGCAGATAAAGCACTACAGGCATCGGATTGCGGATAGCGATATCTCCCATTGCTTTGAACTCTTTGTCGATTGTGACATTGTCTCCAATGTCAAGGTTTCCGCCGACTGTAAGTTTTCCGTGAATCTTAACGCCTTCGCCCAAGTATGCATCTCCGTTACAGATTACAGTTCCGTGAACCTCACAGAAGTTGTCGATTCGAAGGTCTCCTTCTGCGACAACGTCTCCGTACATTGTTGAAAACTCACAGATAGCAACATCATTTCCGTAGAGACCGTATCCAATATTACAGTGGTCTCCGACTAAGATATCGCTCTTGGTTTTCAGGTTTCTCTCCTGCAGTTCGGTCTTGTTTGGAAGAACGCAGGTTTTGAACAGTTCTGTGGATGAGACAACAAAAGCAGCGGTCTCTTCATCGATTGAAGCAAGCTGCTGTTTTAAGACTTCAGGATCAGGAATCTCTGAAAACAGCGGCTCGGGTTTTTCCGCAGGCGGTGTCTGCACTTCGGTTTCAATGATTTCTTCCTCTTCGATATCCGGGAGATTGAGGAATTTGTCCTCTTTCTCTTCCGGCATATCAGGGATAGACTCCGCCACAATTATTCTATGATTTGACATCCTTTCCTACTTAGTATATCGTTATGCACCGTACTTATGGGTTTTGTCGATTAAATCAAGTAAAACCGGCATAAGATATGCACCGGAAATTCTGCACATGGCACCTGCTGCACAGGAAATCTCATCATATGCTGTGACATTATCCACACGGCATCCATCACCGCGAATCATTAACGGAACAGGATCTGCGCTGTGGTCTTTTACAGAGCACGGGGTGGAGTGGTCTCCGCAGACAGCAATCATGATGTCGGTTCTTTCAAGGAACGGAACAATTGCCTCGTCAATCTTTTCGAGGAAGGCTTTCTTCTCCTCTGCTTTGCCGTCATGTCCGAACTCGTCTGCATTCTTGATGTTGAAGAGAACAAAGTCCTTCTTTTCGAACTGTTCCAAGACAATTCTAACCTGCTCTTCAAGAGGAGTGCTTGGAAGAACCGGGATTCTCTCAAGTCCGACAGAGCTTCCGATTCCGGCAATTAATGCTGCGGATGCAACAACACTTCCGGAAAGTTCGTGCTTTTCCTCGAAGGTCTCATAGACACCCATCTCTCCTGCTCCGCGGATTAAGACTACGTTTGCAGGGTTTTTGCCTTCGGCTTTGCGTGCAAGGTTTACAGGGTGGTTTTTCAGAATCTCGAATGCCTGACGTGAGAACTCATTGCAGATTTCAGCGGTTCTCTTTGCTTCCGGGGTGTCATCTTCTGCGACGATTACAAGCGGAGCTACTCCGGTCTTTTTTGGATCGTTGGTGGACACAGCAGCAGAGAGTCCTTCTCCTTTTAATGCGAGTGCTGCACGGTGTCCGGTTCCTGGCTCGAACTCGATTGTAACTCCGTACTTGGATAAGTCAACACCTTCAGCTACAGCACGTGAGATTTCGGTGGTGTCCTCGATTCTGCCTGCTCTGCGGTCAATGACAAGGCCTTCGTCATCTACGGTTGAGTAGTTTGCGCGGAATCCTATCATTCCGGGCTTCATGTTGATTCCAACACCTGCTGCCTCAAGAGGGCCTCTTCCGGTATAGTATTTCTGCGGCTCATAGCCTAAGAGACTTAAATGTGCGGTATCAGAACCTGCACGGATTCCCGGAGCTACAGGATCCATAATTCCGCAGATACCTTCCTTTGCTATGCGGTCGAGGTTTGGAATGGATGCAGCCTGAAGCGGTGTTTTTCCGCCAAAGCATGCGCAGGGTCTGTCTCCTACCCCGTCGATGATTAAGAGTAATATTTTCGAAGCGGTCATTGTCTATAGTATTTGTTTTAGATGGGTAAATAAGGCGCTTGTCAGACAGAGATGAAGACATGCTGCTGAAGAGAGGGCGGTATCTTTATTTCTCTGTACGTCGAATACATTAAGCACTCTTCCATGAGCCAAGTCTCATGCGGCATCCTGACGTCCGCGAAGACGGTTGTCGGGATTCCTTATGACAAGAGTAACACCAAGGTAATCCTTATGACAAAGCGACCACTGGAAATTTTAGATCAGGTCTTGAACCGCCAGCCCGTCATTATTTCGCTGAAAGGCGGACGAGAAATTCGCGGAGTCCTCCAGGGCTACGATGTCCACATGAACCTGGTTCTTGACAAAGCTGAGGAAGAAGGAGAGAACGGAACTGTCAAGCTCGGCACTTTAATTGTGCGCGGTGACAATGTAATCTACATCTCTCCGACTGTTGAGTAAATATAAGAGGTGAATTAACCAATGACAAAAGGCACACCATCAATGGGTCTGCGCAACAAGCACACCCACATTATCTGCCGCCGCTGCGGTAAGATGTCTTACCACGCACGCCACGGAGTCTGCTCTTCCTGTGGATTTGGAAAGAGCTCCAAGCTGCGCAAGTACAACTGGACGACAAAAGCAAGAGACAACTAAAAAGGTCAAATCATGAGCGGTATCGCAGGCATCATCGAAACGCAGGATGTCTCATACCCCCTTTACTATGCACTGCACGCACTCCAGCACAGAGGTCAGGAGGCAGCAGGCATATCTACTTTTGACGGGGAAAAGGCCTGGATTTACAAGGCACCCGGTCAGCTTTCCGAAGTTTTTTCCGACGATAAATTACGTACACTTCCAGGATTCTGCGGAGTTGCTCAGGTACTCTATACTGAAAAAGCATCACGCGGGAAGAATGAAAACATTCAGCCGCTGAACTTTTCGTTTAAAGGGCACAATTTATCAGTCTCGGTTTCCGCATCGCTTATCAACAGCGAGAGCCTTCGGTCTGAGTACGAGGGGAAGGGACATATCTTTTCAACAACGTCGAACGCTGAAATCATTGCGGCAATTATTGCACACGAGTTAATCGGAGGAGCATCTCCGCGTGACGCATTTGTCCATACGCTCCACAAACTAGAGGGAGCATACACAGGTGTTGCCACTTTAGACGGTAAACTATATGCCTTCCGTGACCCGCTCGGCATCAAGCCGCTTTGTTTTGGAAAAACTGAGCACGGATTCCTGGTAGTTTCAGAAAGCGTTGCTCTCGATATCAACGGAGCAGAGCTTGTCCGTGATGTTGAGGCAGGAGAGCTTCTTATCTTCACGAAAGATGATTACGAGGCAGTTCAGTTTGCAAAAGCAGAACACAAGGCGCACTGTATCTTTGAGTATGTTTACACTGCACGCCCTGACTCCGTAATTGACGGTGTCTTAGTCTATGACGCCAGAAGAAAAATCGGAGCACGTCTTGGAAAGACACCGGCTGATGCAGACTTAGTCGCACCGGTTCCGGATTCAGGAACTGCGTTTGCAACCGGATATTCAGCTGAGTCAGGCATTCCATACATTGAAGGTCTTTTGAAGAACAGATATGTAGGACGTACCTTTATTATGCCGGGACAGTCCAAGCGTGAGAATGCAGTTCGCATGAAACTGAATCCGGTCAGAAGTCATATCAAGGATAAGTCTGTTGTCTTAGTCGATGACAGTATTGTCAGAGGTACGACATCTCTTCATATCGTTGATATGGTAAAAGAGTTTGGAGCAAAGGAGATTCATATGAGAATTGGTTCAACTCCGATTATTGCTCCGTGTTATTTCGGAGTTGATCTTCCGACACGTGCTGAATTAATCGCAACCGGTCGCTCTGTTGAGGAGATTCGCGAGATGATTCACGCAACAACTCTTGAGTATATTTCAACCGAAGAGCTCGTTGAGTCTGTCGGAATTCCGGGTGAGGATCTCTGTATTGCATGTTCGTGCGGCGAGTATCCAGTGGATATTCCATGCGAAAAGTGCCTGAAGAGAAAGATTACTCTGCTGGATTAATTCCGGCATTCTTTTTTTAGATTTAATATTCACACATTCAAAAAAAGGAGTGTGTCACTCCTTCTTCTGAACGATAATAGAGATAAAATTCAGAAACTTACCACCGCCTGCATCAAACGCTTTTCTGTCAGAGACTGCATACTCGTTTTCACAAGCAAGCCAGTCTGCCCAAACCTCTTCATTGCTCTCCATCTCCTCAAGCGATAAAATCCTGATTCCTTTCGTCTGCTCAATAAGGCATCTCCAATACTCAATATCATGAATATAATCCAGCTGTTCAGGAGACCATGAAGCAAGAAGTTCCTTTGGTAAATTCTCATGACAGTCCTTTTTCATGCCTGGAACACAAATGCAGATAAAACCTCCTGTCTTTACAAACGGCAGAAGTTTCTCTCCAAGATATTTGGAATCTCGGCCAAAGTAATTATAAGAATCAGTCGAAATTACTGCATCAAAGAACCCATGCGCAAACGGAAGGTCATTGGCATCTGCATGTATTGGCATAATATCTAAAGAGCCAAGACCTTCTGATTCAAAGAACCGCATATTCTCAGTTGGATTACTCCACAAATCAGCCGCAATTACCCGATGACCATACTCTTTTGAGAGAAACAGGGAAGTAATTCCTGTCCCGGAACCAAGATCCATAACAAGACTTCCTTTAGGGATCGCAACTTTCGTCATCAATTCTTCAGTGAGCTTTACAGGGTTTGGGCCCATGATTTTTTCTTTAATGAGCCTTTCATATTTTTGTGATTTTGGATACTGCATAATATCATAATTTTTTCAAAGCAAAAGCTGTACAAAACAAGAGAGGCTGATTACTCCTCCATAGCGCATCAGAACTGATGCGCATTACGCCATGTCCAAGTCACCAGAGAATTGAATCTGCAAAAAGTTACCTGTATGATATACTAAGACGCGATACTATTTAACAGAAGTGTATGGATATCCAATAGATGATATACTAAAAAAAGATTGAAAGGCTGTTTTACTCAACAACCTTGAAAGATGCTCCCGGAATACCGCAGATTGGGCAGCGGTCGGAAGTGTGGTTGAGCTCAACATTTCCGCAGACCGGGCAGAGGTAGATGGTCTTGACATCAAAGTCCTTGCCTGCCTTTACTGCATCGAGTGCCTTCTGGTAAAGGTCAGCGTGGACTGCTTCTGCCTGCTTTGCGTGCTCGAAGGTGATTAATGCATCCTGTCTGCCTTCTGCTTCTGCAACAGTGATGAACTCAGGGTACATCTCATTGGTCTCATAGAGTTCACCCTCGCGTCCTGCTTCGAGGTTTGCAACAGTAGTTCCAATATATCCGCCGACACGAAGAAGTCTTCTTGCGTGGATTTCCTCTGCTGCAGATGTTGCACGGAAGAGCTTTGCTACCTGGTCGTATCCCTCATCGGCTGCTGCCTCTGCAAAGGATTTGTACTTACGGTTTGCCTGGGATTCACCGGCAAATGCATTTGCAATACAGTCTTGAGTGTTCATGCTCTATTATTTAGAGAATCACAGTGATATAGTTTTGGAAAGAGGATATAAACGCGCAGAAAAGATGCCGCAAACCAGTCAAATAATAGACATCACACGAATCCAAAGCAGGTTGAAAAGAGCGGGATTGTCTCCAAAATATCAACAAAACACAAACACATTTTAAAACCGGAAACGGTCTGTAGAGTTGGATATTCCAAACAGACAGAATGGAGACAAAATATCCATAAAATGCCGCCAAATACCAATAAATAGCATACAAACAATAACGAACAATTATGAGCCTCAAAAACATCCCTGATATAGATAAACCAAGAGAAAAACTCATGTCACGCGGGGCTTCATCTCTTGAGCTGGAAGAGCTTATCGCAGCAATATTAGGGCGAGGAACAGTTGGATATGATGCAGTTAAAATCGGAAAAATGGTAGGCAAGGTACTTATGACCTACACATATGAGACAACAATCCGAGACCTTCTTGAAATTCCCGGGATGGGAGAGGCAAAAGCATGTCAGATACTTGCATCCTTAGAACTTGCAAGACGGTTTCCGCCGCCGAAGATGCGAAAGGCTGTTATCCGCACCCCGAAAGATGTTCTGCCGTTTGTAACACAATACAGATATGACAATCAGGAAAACTTTCTGACAATAACACTTACCGGAGCTCATGAGGTAGTAAATGTCCGCCTGATTACAAAAGGAATCTTAGATAATTGTCAGGTACATCCGCGTGAGGTGTTTGCCGGAGCAATAGAGGACCGTGCTTCATCTGTAATTCTTGTACACAATCACCCGTCAGGAAATCTCGAGCCAAGCAAACAGGACATTGTAATGACAGAAGAACTAAAAAAATGCGGTGAGATTCTTGGAGTACCGATTCTCGACCACATTATTGTGGGTCCAATCGATGACTACCATTCAATCTGACAGCAGGAAAGAAAGCTTCGAGGCCACAGTTCTCGCGATAATTCCAACTGTGAGTGCTGCGATAAGAGAGCCTTCACGGATTCCAACAATTTCGTGAAGGAATATGAGCGAAGTCACCGCAGCAATACAGACAAGTGTTATATCAAAGCTGACCTTCACCTTTCCAAAATCCTTTTTCAGAACTACAGATGCCAGAATTCTGACCAGATAATCTGCCGGCATCATAACATAATCTGCCAGTAGGAGAAGTCCGATTCCGGTTCCCAAAATCAGACAGCCCAGAATCATCCAGATAATCTGCATGAGATAGAGATCTGTCGGGAGCCATGAGAACAGTGCGATATTCATGTCAATACAGGCCGAGAATACCAGAAGGGCCGGAAGCTGTAAAATCTGCCATGGCTTGAAGTCCTTTTTCAGGATTGCAATCTGGGCAAGAAGGAATATAAAGTTCATGATGAACGTTACAGTTCCGACAGATACAGGGGCTATTTCACTTACTACATACGGGAAACAGGAGATTGGAGATGTTCCAAGCGCTGCAATCACAGAAAGAGCAACACCAAGGCCCATACAGTAAAGACCTGCAATAAATATCAGGATTCGTTTTATAGGAAACATAAAAAAAAAAATTAGCGCTTTGATTTAGCGCACATGCCGCAGAATCTGCAGACTTCCGGCACGGGGGTGAACTCTGTACCTTTTCCGCAGAACGGCGGGATGTCTGCCGCGTCGCGTTTAAAGTACACGTGGGGGATGAGAGAGATGTGAGTGTATTTTCCAACTTCGATTCCAACTGCATCAGCGATAAACTTCTGAAGGTACACTAAAGCATACATGTTCGATCCGGCAGCCGAAAGCATGTCGTTGCTTCTAAAGACAATTTTCATGTCGAGTTTGCCGTTTCGAACTGCACACTGTACAAGCTGAAGACACGGGCAGTCTGCAAGTTTTGCATCAACCGGAGGACACCAGGTGACAGCTACAGCCCGGCGGGATTCAGGGTTTTCCTTTAATTTGTCGATGATGTACTGAATCTGATTCTGATGTACTTCGCCTCCAAACTCAAGACCGCATCCCCAGTCAAAGAGACGGCCGTGATAATCATATTCAAATACGGCATCCGAGCCGTTTATGAGGTTGTTTGCATACTCTTTGAGGAATGCTTCCTTGAAGCGGGAGGCAGGAGATACCATCGGAGCTTCTAACGGGTGGTCAACGGAGATGCAGATTTCATCAGTCTCCATAGTTTCTTCTCCGTTTTCGGTCTTGAGATAGTATCCTTTCTCTAAGATGTAGCGGACAACCAATTCATGGGCACGGGAAAGAGTTGGTGCACGAATCAGTTTCATAGTAAAAGAATATTGGGGCTCTGAGGAATTATATGTTGTGAGAGCTTTAGCTGTAGTATAATAATTCTTAAAAATAAGTAGCCCGTAGCAGATTCGAACTGCTGTCGAGGGATCCAGAGTCCCCCATGATTGACCACTACACTAACGGGCTATGTTACCTAAATAAATGGGACTTATATTGATATTAATGTTTCGCTTTATCTTACCAGAGAGACTATAATCTTCCAGAATATATACATAACTGTGTCTAGAATATTGTACAGCCCGGTATCCCCATGGGTGCTGATTTTGTTAATCCTTCTGGTGATTATAGGGCTGCCTCTTCTCTTCTTCGGACTTATCGGAGCGGCTCTGGCGAATCTGGGATTTGGATTCTGGGGCATTGTCTTTTTGATTATCGCAATTATTGTGGGCAGTTTCATCAATCTGCCGGTAACAACATTATACCCGAAAAAGACATCTGAGCCTGTGCGCGAGACAAGAAAACCGCGCGGACAGTATGCGCCGTCTATGTACGATAAGATGTATCGTACCGAGCGTTTCGATGTGGATGAGCCGAAAGAGACTGAGGGTATGCAGATCTGCATCAATGTTGGCGGAGCGTTAATACCTCTGCTGATTGCAGTATACCTTGTGTTTTCTGCAATGACAGGGCAGATTACAAATGACCCGTGGTACTTTATAAAAATGGTCGCGGCAGTGGCTGCGGTCTCAGCAGTTTCATACTTCATTGCCCGGCCGGTTAAAGGAATCGGAATTGCAGCCCCATTCTTCACAGCCCCGCTCGTAGCTCTCTGTCTTGGACTTGTTCTCGGCGGAGGTTTCGGGCTTCCGGCTGCCGGAATCGCATTTGTTGCAGGAACTCTTGGTACTGTCATCGGAGCAGACATCATGCACCTGCGAGACATCGCATCACATGGCGCGAAGATGATTTCGATTGGAGGGGCGGGAACCTTTGACGGAATCTTCTTAACCGGGATTGTGACAGCACTGCTTGCTTCGTTCTGAACTTTGGGGCTAAGCCGAAGGCGCATGCCCCACTGGCGTCGCGGGCATACGGGCGACTGGAATATGTAACAGCACTGCTTGCTTCGTTCTAACCCACCACTCATACTTTTTTCCCTTCAGCCGACGCATAATACAGACATGGAACTCTCCGGCACCGAAAAAGCATTTGCCGCTTTAAAAAATCTCGCACTCTATACCGAAACATACGGATGTACATACAACACCGGTGATACCGAAAAAATTGTCGAGATAGCAAAAGCAAACGGATGCCGGACTGTTGACTCACCATTCGAAGCAGAAGCTGTCTTAATCAACACATGTATCGTCATCGAAAAAACCGAGGCGCATATGTATGAGCGACTCACGATGTACGAAAACAAAAAACTCTTCATCACCGGATGCCTCCCGCCGGTAGCAGAAGCCAGACTTCGCTCCCAGTTCCCAAAAGCCTACATCATAAACCCTGACGACATCCATGACTGTTACTGTGAAGTAGGCACCGCATCACCTGGAACACAGGCGGTTCTACAGATTGCCAGAGGATGCAGCGGACACTGCACATACTGCATTACAAGACTTGCCAGAGGAAAACTCCACAGCTTCCCGTTAGAGGACATCGTATCACAGGCAAAAGCATTCATAGCCGCCGGAGCAACCGAACTTCAGATAACAGCACAGGATACCGCATCATGGGGAATGGACACAGACACAGGCCTTAGACTTCCAGACCTTCTTCGTGCATTAGGAAAGCTTGAAGGAAATTTTATGATAAGAATCGGAATGGCAAACCCGGATACCCTCCTCCCGATACTCGATGACTTCCTTGATGCACTCAAATGCGAAAAAATATTCCTCTTCCTCCACATCCCGGTACAGTCAGGCTCTGATGAAGTCCTAAAACGCATGGGAAGACGATACACAACAGCACAGTACGAAGAAATCATAACACGTGCACGTGCGGCATTCCAAGACATTAGAATCTGCACAGACTACATTGCCGGATTCTCCGGTGAGACCGATGAAGATGGAGAGGCATCAGTCGAACAGGTAAAACGCACGCGTCCTGGAAAAATCAACATCACAAGATTCTCAGTTCGCCCAGGAACTCCTGCCGCCAAATGGAAAAGACTGCCTGAGCCAATCAAAAAGAACCGCTCAAAAGCATTAACTGATGCCGCAAACTCAGTCTACGAAGCAAACGGAAACGAAAGACTTGGGCGTGAGTTCGACTGCGTTGTAACTGAAACCGACAGAGCAGGAAGTGTCACTGCCCGCGACAGAACCTACCAGAACATCGTAATCCAGGAAGAGTACCCGCTTGGAACAAAACTCAGAGTAAAAATTACCGAGAACCGCAAACACTACCTGATTGCAGAGACGGTTAAAATATACCAGTAATCAGAATAATCAGAATAGCCGCTGGCACTAAGTACCGAAGGGCAAACGAAAACACCTGCTGACCGCGGAATTTTACTCCGCATGAACAAATCTCATCAATAACAGCCTTCGGCTTCAAAATCCATCCTGCCGCAAAGCATGCGAAAAGGGAACAGACCGGAAGCAGAATACTGTTTCCAAGGAAGTCAAGCATATCCAGAATGTTCATTCCGTTTACCTGAACAAAGTCCAAAACTCCAAATCCGAGAGAGACAATTACCGCGGCAGCAGAAACCCCGGCAGTAATCCCAAGAACCGCCTTCCTTCTTGAAATCGAAAACTTCTCAGTAAGCGAAGCGACAGCCACCTCGTACATCGAAACAGAAGAGGTAACTGCGGCAAAGAACACCATCAGGAAAAATGCCGCACCAATCAGACCACCAATCGGAAATGTCGCAAAGACCTGAGGAAGCGCGATAAACATCAGCGCAGGACCGGATCCCAGTGTCTCAGGAGAACCGCCCGAAAGCGCAAATACTGCCGGAATCACCAGAAGACCGGCTAAAATTGCAACCGCTGTATCGAAAAAATCAATCGAATGAGCAGACTTTACCAGATTTTCACTCTTCGAAAGGTAAGATCCATAGGTCATGATAACACCAGAACCTATCATGAGAGTGAAAAACATCTGACCAAGAGCTGCCAGCACAAGCTCTGCCGAGAACTGCGAGAAGTCAGGATAGAAGAAGTACCATAGACCATCAAGACCGCCAGGCATGCAGATACAGTAAGCAGCCAGAACCACAAGCATGACAAGCAGAACCGGCATCAAAAGACGTGTTGTCTTTTCAATTCCCCGGCGCACACCGCGAAGCACAATCCATGCGGTCAGTGCGATAAAGATAAGCGTAAAGACAGCAGGAGTTACAGGTTCTGCTGTAAATGCCGAAAAGTATGCGGAGTCTGCAAGCAGAGAACCGTTTCCGATGATGAACTGCAGGGCATAGTACATCACCCATCCGCCGACAACCGAGTAGAATGAGAAAATCAGAAGAGGAGTGATAAAGGTCAGATATCCTGCAAATGAAAGTTTCTTGCTAATCTTTTCGTACGCACAAAGCACACCCGAACCAGTCATACGTCCAAGAGCGCTTTCGGTAAGCACCAGAACAAAACCCGCGGAAAAGACCAGAAGAAGATAAGTTAAAAGAAAGATTCCCCCGCCGTACTCTGCGGCAAGATAGGGGAATCTCCAGATATTACCAAGTCCTACAGCAGCTCCGGCTGTCGCCAGGACAAAGCCCATGCGGTTTGTGAAGCTGCTGCGGGAGGACATTTAGATGAAGTTGCTTAAGAGAATTAAAGTGATTGCAATCGGGGCAATGAATTTTAAGACGACAAGGTAAACCTTCTTCATCTTGAAAGTGTGGCCTCCGTCCTCAATCTCATCGATTACAACCTTCGGCTTCACAATCCAGCCGATTAAGATACAGGTCAGGATTGCAACAACCGGCAGCACGATACAGTTACTGAAGAAGTCAAGCATATCTAAGATATTGTATCCGTTCAGAACCACGAAGTCAAGAACATTGTATCCAAGGCAGACAATAACTGCAATCAAAATCGTGAATACAGTCACGATTCCAACAGACACATAACGCTTAACATTGAACTTCTCCATAATTGCTGCGACCGGCACCTCATAGAGACAGATAGCTGACGTAAGCGCTGCGAAGAACACACAGATAAAGAAGAGAGCACCAACAATGTCTCCTCCCGGGAAGGTCTCGAAAACCTGCGGAAGAGCATGGAACATCAGACCAGGACCGGCGCCAAGGGACTCCGGAGAGCCTCCGGAGAAGACAAAGACTGCCGGAACGATCAGAAGACCGGAGAGGAGAGCAACACTTGTGTCGAAGATTTCAATAGTGTGCACAGACTTTTCCAGATTCTCTTTCTTTGCAAGATAGGAACCATAGGTAATCATCACACCAAATCCGAGCGTTAAGGAGTAGAAGAGCTGCCCCATCGCCGCAACCACCGCATCAAACGAGAACTTCGAGAAGTCCGGATAGAGATAGTACCAGAGACCGTCAAGACCGCCGGGCATGCAGATACAGTAGATTGCAAGACCGATGAGCATCAGAATTAAAATCGGCATCAGAACACGTGCTGTCCGCTCAATTCCCTTCTGAACACCAAAGAGCATGATAACTCCGGTAATCAGGATAAAGACCACTGCCCAGAAGATAGGGGACGCAACACTTTGCGTAAATGCATTGAAGAATCCGGTTGCATCAGCAGCAATAAATGCTCCACCTCCGGTGATGAACTCAAATCCGTACTTCATTACCCATCCGCCGATAACGGAATAGTACGGCAGAATGATACATGGAACCATCAAGGACAGATATCCGATGAATCTCCATTTTTTACTGATTTTGGCAAATGCGCCGAGAACTCCGCAGCCTGTACTTCTTCCAATGGCAATCTCGGTGATCATAATCGTAAATCCGAGTGTTACCACTAACAGAAGATAGATTAAGAGGAATATTCCTCCTCCATACTCTGCGGCAAGGTATGGGAAACGCCAGATGTTTCCAAGACCAACGGCGGCTCCGGCTGTTGCCAGGATGAAGCCCATCCTGTTTGAGAATAGATGTCTTTCAGCCATATTATGAACCGTCCGCCTTAGTATCGTATCGGTCGTTTAGGATGTTCTCCTTTACGACAGCGTTTTCTTCGACAATTACATCTGGCCAGATGCGGACACCTGAGTGAATCGTGATTCCGGAGCGAAGAACGCAGCGCGGGCCGATAACTGTATTGTGTTCAATGGAACAGTCATCTCCAATTGTCGTGTTGATATCAAGAATACTGCCGGATACTGTGGTCTCCTTTCCGATAACGACACCAGAGTAAATGGAAGACGAGAAAATCTTTGCCCCGCTCTTGATAACACAGTTGTCACCAATACTCGTGTACGGGCCGATGATAACATTCTCACCAATGGTGACACCGTTTCCGACAAGAACCGGACCAACCACGCGGGAACCGGCTCCAAGAGTTATTCCGTCGCCAAAGGTGACAGGGCCTGCAATATGTGCATCTTTGACGTTTAATGAACCGGAAACACTGGTCTGAGTGTTCTCCTGAAGAATCCACTTCTCAGCGGAACGAAGCATTGCAGGATTTCCGACATCAGTCCAGTTTCCGCGTGCGAGCCAGCCGTTAATCTGGAACCCGCGCTCCATTAAGAGCGGGAAGAGGTCTTTTGCAAAGTCGAACTTTGTGTTTTCCGGGATGTACTCGAAAATCATCGGATCGCACACATAAATTCCGGTACTTGCAAGGTTGGAGAAAATCTCTCCCGGAGACGGCTTCTCGCGGAATCTTCTGATACGAAGGTTTGCATCAATCTCTGCAATACCAAACTCACGCGGGTCTTCAATGCTGATGAGTCCAATCGAAGTAACCGCCGGACTGTTCATGTGGTCACGGTAGAACTCAAGAACATTTAAGTCCGTCATGTGATCTCCGCCGACAACCAAAAACGGCGCATCCTCTAAGTACTTCTGAGCATTTTTGACGCTTCCGGCAGTACCGAGCTTGACCTCTTCTGAGACATAAGTGATATTTGCACCATAGAGTGAACCATCACCTAATGCATTCTGGATATCGTCTCCTAAGTATCCAATAGTAATTACGATATCAGTAAAACCGAGGTTTGCGAGATGTTCTACCAGATGTACAATAGATGGCTTGTTTGCCACCGGAATACATGGTTTCGGGCGTTCAAACGTGAGCGGGCGAAGGCGTGTGCCCTCTCCACCGCACATAATGCAGGCTTTCATGCCTTATAGATAGGCTCTATTTCAATATGTAGGTTGCTTTTGATAGGACTTAGAGTATATAGAGGAATATGGAGAAGAACTGCAAAACACTTCCAAGAATCACAAACAGGTGGAAGACACTGTGGATGTAACGTTTCTGTGTTTTCTTTCCGATTCCGTAGATGGCAGCTCCAACCGTGTATGCAACGCCTCCCAACACCAGCAGGATAATTCCAGGGACAGGCACTGCTGTTAAGAAGATGTCAACGGCTAAGATAATACTCCAGCCTATTCCAATATAGCAGGCCATCGAGAACTTGGAGTACTTTTTCAAATCGATTGCGGTAAGCGTGGTTGCAAGAATGACCAGACCCCAGATGACGCCGAAGAGAATCCATGCCCGAACTGGAGACACTTCACGAATCGCGCAGAGACAAACAGGCATGTAGGAGCCGGCAATCAGGAAGTAAATAGTACAGTGATCTAAAATCTGGAATACCTTCTTTCCAGTGGATGCAGGAAGACCATGATAGATGCTGGACACAGTATAGAGAAGAATTAATGATGCTCCGTAGATACAGCTGCTGACAACTGCCCAGGGAGATCCTGAGATTCCGGAGAATACCACACAGAGAACCAAAGCCACGACACCAAGAGCTGCGCCTACAATGTGGGAAACCATGTTGAAAATCTCTTCACCTTTTGTGTATTCGGGCAGTGTCCGCTCTGAAAGTTTTGTTCTCTGCATACTTCTTTTCATATTAGCTATCGGACATTAAACTAATTTGTGGTTGAGACGGAAACAGCCATATGCTGAGACGAGAAATAAGAACCTATGCATCTGGAAAAACTTGCCTGCGACTTTTCGGTCTGTCAGGTGGAAGACTTAAGTGATATCAGATTCGATGACTTTCTCTTCCTCGCAAAAACCGACAGCGAACTGTCGATTGTATGCAGATCAGAAACTGTCCCGGAAAATACGATAAAGCGCGAGGACGGCTGGACAGCGTTTCGCGTCGCAGGAAGCCTTGAGTTTTCGCTTGTTGGAATTTTAGCAGACATTTCACACTGTCTGGCTGATGCAGAGGTGAGCATCTTTGCAGTATCTACCTACAACACGGACTATATTCTGGTGAAAAAAGAGAATTGGGAAAAAGCAGAGACAGCTCTTCTGAATGCGGGGCATACCATCTCTACTGAAGTTCTGCCGTAACCATATCAAGCGGAATATCCATCCGTTCAGCAATCTCTGTATCACTCATACCTTCACCTGCAAACCGCCGGATAACCGCAGACAGCGGCTCGGCAATCTCGATAATGTGCTTATCCAAATCATATATCCGGCAAACCCGCTGTCCCCAGCGGTGCTCCAGAGGCGGGTGAACATAGCAGATGTTCGAAAGAGCAGAGAGGCGTTTTAGGAACGCATCATAATTATCCTCCTCGAAATATATCTCCGCATCACATCCTCCAAAGGAGATCTCATCTGCTGAGAGAAACTCCTTCCAGGATGCTTCAGTCTGCAGGGAAAGTCCTCCGGTAAGTGTTACATTCGCCCCGAAATCCTGTTCTACGGATAGTCCCAAAACCTCTGCATAGAATGCCTTTGCGGCATCCATGTCTTTTACGACAAGCAGAGAACTTTTCAGATTCATCTGCGCGAAAGCTTATCCTGCTCAACTAAGTACTCTGCTAAGAGCCTCGGGATTGGAGCTGTCATGCAGTGCCAGTTTGGTGTTCCGTTGACCTCAAGACAGGTGTATCCTCCGTCCTCTGTTGGAAGAAGGTCAACTCCGCAGTAGTCGATGTTGACTGCACGGGCTGCGGCTTCTGCGGCTTCTGCCATCTCTTTTGGAATCTCGACTGCACATCCGGTACCGCCCTGGTGGATGTTGTGCGTTAAGTGCTCAGAGACCCTCTGGATTGCGCCCACAGCTTTGTTTCCGATAACGAAAATTCTAAAATCGCGGTCGTTTTTCACATACTCCTGAACATAGTACGGAGGTTCTTCCTTGATTTCGTCTGCGGAATGGAACATATAGATTCCATTTCCGTCAAATCCATAGACCGGCTTATATACCGCGCGGCCTCCGTGCTCATCAACGAAACGCTGGACTACAGCTTTATCGTTGGTAAAGCAGGTTGCAGGACTTGGAGCTCCAATGTGAAACATCTTTGCCGTAGTTGTGACTTTGCTGGCACAGGTGGCTATAGCCTCTGTGGAGTTGATGACACGGTTTTCCATCTCAAGAGCCTTTAACAGCTCGAACTGAACACCGTCCTGCTTAATTCCGCATGCCCAGATGGTCTCGCCTGAAACAGGCAGATTGAACGGATCAACAGAGGCAAGGTCTAAGACTTCGAATGGAACTCCCATCTTTCGAAGCGCATCCATAACCATACCTGTGGAGTTGTCATCCGGAGTATCGGTCGGTTTTGGGATAATATGAATCATGTATTCTCTCTATGCGGTGAGAGGGGATAAGGATTACTTCACAACCCGCTTGCGCCGGAGAGTTCTGTTATATTCAATCGCAAACCTGTGAGCTTCGTCTCTTATTTCCTGAAGATACATATTTGCCCGCGTCTTCTTATCAAACGGAAGCGGGAAAGGAACACCTGAGACAAAAACCTCCTCCTCGCGCTCTGCAAGAGAGATTACAGGAGTTTCAATCTCCAAATCATCCAGCACCCGCTTTGCAGAACTAAGCTGTCCTTTTCCTCCGTCGATTAAAATCAGGTCGGGAAGCTTTCGGTCCTCATCCAAAAGCCGCGTATACCTACGGCGGACAACCTCTGACATAGATGCAAAATCATCAATGCCGTCCACCGTCTTTATCTTAAAGCGGCGGTAATTTCTCTTATCCGGCTTACCGTGCCTAAACTGAACCATAGACGCAACCGTATCCGTTCCAGAAAGATGCGAGATATCAAAGCATTCGATAACATTCGGCGGGTTTTTCAGATGCAGGGCATTTTGGAGCTCATGGACTTTGATATCATCACCAAAGTGCACAGTCTCGATGTTTTTACCGGCAAGTTCAACCAGCTTCTTCTTCGCACCCTGCCGCGGAGTGGTTAGAATCACCTTGTGTCTGGCAAGACCTTCCAGATAGGGAATAAGAGTGTCATCAAGCTCTTCTTCAGTGATAATCTCTTTTGGAACAGTGTTTTCCGAATAGTACCGTGAGACAAACTCCTCAAAACATCCGTCTGTGTAGTCGAAGATGAACTCATCGCGCCCGCCAAGGGTTCCCTTGTATACATGGAAGACCATCAGATACACAATACCTTCAGCAACGCGGTACGCGATTACATCCTCGTCATGGTCAGTCTTTCTTGAAACATACTGGCGTGCCGAAAGATTCGTGACAGCAGTTATCATATCGCGGCATCGCATCGCATCCTCAAACTCCATCTTCGAAGAGTATTCATTCATCTCTTCGGTGAGCGCAGCGATGAGCTGTTTCGTATTTCCTTTGAGCGCATCAGCCGCGTAGGCACACTGCTTCTGATACTCCTCCTCAGTCACCGCCCCGACACACGGACCCGTGCAGTATCCGATATGATACCGAAGACATGCTCTGTGATTCCTCGGCATATTCTTACATGACCGAAGACGGAAGGTCTTTTTCACAACAGACAAACAGTAGTCCCGCTCTCGTCCTGAAACAAACGGGCCGAAGAATGTCCCCTTTCCCTTCTTACTTCGGGCAATTCCTATTCTCGGAAACTTCTCCTTCGTAAGCTCGATATACGCATAGGACTTCGCATCACGCAGGTCTATATTGTACTTCGGCTGATGACGTTTGATTAATGTATTTTCCAGAAGATAAGCTTCCTCATCAGTTGCTGTTACGATGTACTCGAATGAGTCAATGGTCTCCACGAGCTTTCTCGTCTTTGGATCATGGTCTTTTTTCTGGAAGTAAGAAGAGACACGGCGTTTTAAGTCCTTGGCTTTCCCGACATAGATAATCGTGCCCTCACGGTCTTTGTAGAGATAACAACCCGGAGAGTGAGGTACGTCTGAGATGTCGGGATGCGCCATATATGAATAAGGTTTCGCGGCTGAGCTAATATAGATAGGTTAATGTTACCCAAAGAACAAGGTTACTAACATGGTTGTCCCATGTTTATCCTGCTGTCATTTAGGTGACCACAAATATCTAAGAAATGAAGACACCTGGGAGTTTGAATACTTCTTAACCTGCCAGAAAGGACACGAACTGCCGTCTCCAATGCCAAAAAAAGGTTTTGAGTGTGCAGAGTATGAGAATAAACTCGCAATTCTGCCGCGTACCAAAAGAAGCCAGTGTGCGATTGAGATTCGTCAGGATTAATTATCCACTTCTTTTTCAAAGAGGCTTAGGCTTCTCTTTTTGTACTCGGCTTCCGAGATAATCTTATTGTCGCGTAAGAACTTCAGCGCCTCAAGCGATTTATCAACTGTTGCCTCATCAATTCCGTCACGCGGCTGAAGTGTTACTGCCTGCTCAGGCACAGAACCTCTTCTGTGAATCATAACAGGCTCTATGTTTTCGGCAGGTTTGACAGGCTCGGATTTTTTTGCTCTCGGCTTTACTGCCGGATTTGGGAGAACAGTTACCTTTTCGATAACCTCAACCTCAGTGTCCTGACTTGCGGGACTGACTGCGGCCTTTGGCTGAGGAACAACTAGTTTTGGACGTTCTCCTACGCAGTAAACCTCAGAATCGTCATCTTCCGGAAGGAATTCCGATATCGGTTCCTGAACTGTCTTTGAAGGAATGCGGCACATGTTCTTCCACGGACTTCCGCGCGGGAGAATCTCGGCATCCCCTCCGCCATCTCCGTGCCACTGCTCGTTTCTTGGCGAAGATGCGGACTCGTAAATAATCACATCATTCTCAGGAACAGTTGGAACAGCCTCTTCTATCTTAGGCTCTGTTGCCTGGACCATGCGGGCAACGCGGTCAACAACCGCAGACGAATGCTCCTCTTCTGATGGTTCTTCTGCGGATTCGAAAAACTCATCCTCAGGTTCACCGTCTTCACCTTCTTCTGCAAAGCGTGAAAAGATGTCCTCCTCTTCCGGTGCGGCAGGAATAACAATCTCATCCTCAAAAATTTCCTCATCAGATGCGAAAAGAACCGCATCAGGATTCTCGCGAAGTACATACTCTTCGACTAAGAGAGTTTTCTGGTGAACGATTGAGAAAATGCGGGAAGTCTTATCTCTTATACAGTCTGCGGCAGAAAGCATAGCGGCGCGTACTGAGTCTGCACTGTCCTGAATATGCGGGAAAACGATGTCCTTTCCAAGGTTAGTCTGGATAGTAAGAACCGCAGAACCTGTTGCCTGAAACTTTACCCCAAGAGACATCAGGTTTACATACTGAAGCTCAAAGACCTTGTAAACAGTATCCGTCTCCGGGTATCCCCAAAAGATTCTCTTTCTGGAAAAGAGAATTGGGATTAGCAGCTTTTCCTTCGAGCGTGCAAACAAGACATTCAAAACCTCTTCATCGTACGGAAGATCATTTAAAATCTCTATTGGAAGGTCATACTGATACAAAACTTCGCGCTGCACGCTCTAACTCCTTAATTATATTATTAGTTTTCCAAAGAGAAAAACACCACGAAGAGATACACGAAAAGAGGTGAGAAAAAATATTGGGGCAGGATGTTCCTGCCGATATTAGCGAGAAATGATACGCTGGTGACTTTACATCATGCCCGGCATTCCGCCCATTCCGCCGCCCATGGCTGCCATCTCTTCCGGAGACGGACCTGCGGACTTTGCAGATGCGATGACATCATCGATTCTGAGAATCATGACTGCTGCTTCTGCTGCGGATGCGATTGCCTGGGTCTTTACTCTCAGCGGCTCGACAACGCCTGCTTCCCACATGTCAACCGGCTTGCCCTCGAAGACATCAAGACCGAAGGTCTTCTGTCCCTTCTCGTGTGCTGCACGGAGGTCGACGAGTTTGTCGATTGGGTCAAGACCTGCGTTCTCTGCAAGGGTTCTCGGGATGACTTCGAGTGCTGCTGCGAATGCCTCGATTGCGAGCTGGATTCTTCCGCCCTGGGTTGCTGCGTACTCACGGAGTCTTAAGGAGAGCTCAACTTCCGGTGCTCCTCCGCCTGCGACAACCTTCTTGTCCTCTACAACACAGCCGACAACGCGGAGTGCGTCTTCGAGTGCACGGCCAAGCTCGTCAACGACGTGCTCAGTTCCGCCCTTGATGATGATGGAGACTGCCTTCGGGTTCTTGCACTTCTCAACGAAGACCATTGCTTCGCCGGTGCCGACCTTGCGCTCTTCAACAAGTCCTGCAACTCCAAGCTCGTCGCCGGAGATTGCATCGATGGAGGAGATGATGGATCCGCCGGTTGCACGTGCAAGCTTTTCCATGTCGGACTTCTTGACACGGCGGATTGCGAAGATGCCTGCCTTGGATAAGTAGTGCTGTGCGATGTCGTCGATACCCTTCTGACAGAAGAGGACGTTTGCACCGGAGTTGACGATCTTGTCAACGATGCCCTTGATCATGCGTTCTTCTTCATCGAGGAAGAGCTGGAGCTGGTCCGGGGAGGTAATGGAGATCTCTGCATCGACTTCGGTCTTCTTGTACTCAACTGCTGCGTTGAGGAGGAGGATCTTTGCGTCAGAGACGGTCTTCGGCATGCCTGGGTGGACACGCTCTTTGTCGATGAGCATACCCTCAACAATCTCGGAGTCCTCGATTGCTCCTCCGACACGCTTCTCAACCTTGACGTTTTCAGTGTCGACGGTTCCGTCTTCATCTGCAACGAGGGTGATTGCACGGACGATTAAGTCACAGAGCTTCTCTTTGGATGCTTCTGCGTTCTTTCCGGTCATTGCAGTACCTGCAATCTTTGCGAGGATGTCAGTGTCGTTTGCTTCGACGTCCTGTGCAATGGTCTGGAGGAGTTCCTGTGCTTTCTCTGCTGCCTGTCTGTATCCGAGGGTGATAACGGTCGGGTGAACGTCCTGCTCGAGGAGTTCTTCGGACTTCTTTAAGAGTTCGCCTGCGATAACGACTGCGGAAGTGGTTCCGTCTCCGACTTCATCGTCCTGAGTCTTGGAAACTTCGACCATCATCTTTGCTGCCGGGTGCTCGATGTCCATCTCTTTTAAGATGGTGACACCGTCGTTGGTGATGACAACATCTCCGATGGTGTCGACAAGCATCTTGTCCATTCCCTTCGGACCGAGGGTGGTTCTAACAGCTCCTGCAACTGCTTTTGCTGCAGCGATGTTCATACTCTGTGCGTCGCGTCCGCGGGTGCGGGATCCGCCCTCTTTGAGGATTAAAATTGGCTGTCCGCCAAGCTGTGCTGACATAGTAATAATCACCTAATACCCATGACGGGTAATGTAACAATTATGTTGTTTAGTAGTTCTATATAAAGCTGTTGTTTGCATATCCCAATCGGCGGAAGGGATGAGAAGGAAAAAAAAGTGATGGTGGTCAAACCCCCATACGCGCCGAAGTGATGTGAACTTACTCTCCGGAAAACCGTATCATAGAGTAAAGTCCGTCTGAGTTCGGGTGAACCTCCATCATTGGGGAGAACTCATGAACAGTTACACCTTTGCGCACAAGATATCCAAGGTATGTTCCAACGATACTAGTCGAGGGGCCGGACGATGCAAATCCTAAGATTCTGCCGTCAGCAGATGTTTCAAGCTGCATATGTCCAACGCTTCCGTCTAAGACATGCCAGTATGAATTGGGGCCTGCAATGTTTGGCATCGTCTCAGTATCTCCTGCTTCCTTTGCGGGGCAGACGGTATAGTCAAGTCCGAGGACTACTGAGAACGGAATCTGCGAGAGGTCAATCTTTCGCGGACGGCCGAGGATTGCATCGGCCGCTGCAAATCCCTGAAGACGGGCAGCCGGAGTGAAGCATTTGCCGCCTACGATATCTCCTGCGGCATAGACACCCTTAATCGAGGTCTCCATATGCTCATCCACGAGAATCGCCCCGTCATCTCCTTTGGCAACACCGGAGACAAACGGAGACACCGGCTTCACGCCTGTTGCGAAGAGAACTGCATCGCAGGGAATCGTTTTTCCTCCGGCAACAACCCCTTCAACCTTATCTGTTCCAAGGACTTTTTCCAGAGGTGTGTTTTCCAGAATGGTAACCTTTGAGAGGTCGCGGCGTGCGTCCATTAAGAGAGGTTCGGGAAGCATTGAAAGAAGCGAGCTTCTTGCAACAAGCGTTACTTCGCAGCCGAATGCCGCATAGATGTATGCAAACTCAGCAGCAGAAATTCCGCCGCCGACAATCACCAGACGTTTAGGAAGCGCCGGCATCGAGCGAAGCGTTCTTGCATTGTACGTGCCTGAAAGGTCTTTGCCCTCCACGTCCGGGATGTTCATCTGACCTCCGCCTGCGATAATCACCGCTTCAGCTTCGCGCGGCTTGCCATCCACATAGACAACACCGTCTATGACCTCAGCTTCCTTGCCGTACTCGACCTGTACGCCGGAAGCAGTTGTTTCCATATTCAGGATGTAGCGGAGTTTGTCCTGCGTTGCTTCAAGCTTTTCCAGAAGGGCAGGATAGTCCACCGTAACGTCACATTTTAGGATTCCCATCTTTTCCAGATGGCGTGCACTCTCAATGCTTCGTGCGACATCGTTTAACGCACAGACAAGCATGCATCCGTCATGCACGCATTGACCGCCTAAGGCACGTTTTTCTATAATTGTGACCTTGCGGCCTGCCGCAGCAAGGCGGAGTGCAGCCATTCTTCCAGCAGGCCCGCCGCCTACAATGATAATCACGTTAGAAGACCTCGCATCCTTCGTCAGACGGGAGAGCTAACTCCTGACCGTTGAATGCGTTGACCTCAACAATATCCTTCTTGCCTCTTACCTGCCAGACAGGGACATAGACCTTATCGACTTTGATTACAATGTTGTCTTCAGTTGGTCTGAACTCCTTCTCTTCTGCGAAGATGGCATCCCCTGCTGTTGTCTTGATTCTGACACGGCGGGTGAGCTTTTTGATAAGCTCGGCCATGACAGTCTCTTTGGCATCGTTCTTCTGAGTCATCGGGGCAACAACATCAGCGTCAGCCGGAAGTTCTCCCGGCACAGGGATTGCATCGTCATCGAATTCCCACTCAAGGCCGTTTACCGCATTAATCCAGCCGTCGCCTTCAGCATCGAAGCAGACACTCTTTCCTTTGTATGTTGCCTCGCCTCCGCTTGTGTAATGGTATCTCCAGTATGGAATCATGCGAAGAACGGTTGGCCCATCCTGATGTGCGACACGTACTGCATCTTTTGCGCTGATTCTGACAGGAAGCATGAGATCATAGCCGACAGAAGATATATCCGGGGTTGCAACAGCCGAGTATGCGAAGGAAGGAGTTGACTCGATGTCGAATGGAAGTCCGTAGATTCTTGCTTCTGCTGAGAGAGCAATGTTCTGAAGAAGTGTTTCCTTTGTCCAGAGTGTGGATTCCTTCGGCTGGAAGTAGGAGTTTCCTGTAAAAATTATCTTGTCACAGCGTACTTTGGAGCCGCCAAGCATGATGGTGTATGGCGTCATGTCAAAACGCTGGAGCCCGTTTAAGTCGTCAGAGCACATTACAAGTATACACTTGTTTCCTCTGACACCGGAGAGGTTGAACGGACCTTCTTCCGGTTCACAATCATATCCGGCAGTCTGCAGAACTGCGGTGATTTCCGCAGCTGCCTGTTCGTGGTTTGGTTCACCCATGATTATTCTATATTGGTTCTCTGATTTGATAAAAGGTTAGTGCTTGTATCAGGGAATAAACACCGGAGGTTTTCGTTTGTGCTCACTCTTTATCACAAGTCCCAAAACCTTCTCTTCGACTGCATTCTGCGGCACAAACTCATTCAGTTCCAGATTCCACAGAGCAGAATCAAGTTCCGCATACGACAGACCAATGTCTGCCTCATCAGTCTGGCCTTCAAAGAATCCGGCACTTGGAGCTTTGTTGATAATGGCCTGAGGAATTCCAAGCTCCTCTGCCAACGCATACACATCCTTTTTGTACAGATGCAGAAGCGGCTGAACATCGGATGCCCCGTCTCCCCATTTGGTTGAGTAGCCTATCATGTACTCGGTCTTATTCGAAGTCCCGCAGACAAGATATCCTCTGGATGCTGCGATGTTGTAGAGAGCAGTCATTCTAAGGCGTGATGCAATATTTCCTGCAAGAACAGGCGTATTGGTGATTCCATCCAGAGAAAGGAATGTATCCAGAACATCGCCCAGGGGAACTGTAATCAGCTCAACGCCGAGCGCTTTGCAGAGTTCTGCGGCGTCTGCAGCATCCTGCGGTGAGTTGGAAGAGACAGGCATACTCACACCTAAAACACGTTCTGGACCGACTGCCTTTGCGGCCAAAGCGCAGGCAACAGCAGAGTCAATTCCTCCGGAGATTCCGACAACAAACCCTGCTGCATGAGTATTCCACACAGCTCCTCTCATGTGGTCTTTTATTTTTACAATCTCGCATCCGATGCATTCGCACATTGTCATTAGATATCCTCCAGAAAATCAGCAGTATTTTTCAGCGCATATTTGGTTCCGGGACGTCCTTTCGAGAAGGCATCAAGGAACTCTTTTGTCGAAGACGAAGAAACACCGTCACCTTTCCATCCGTGAGCTTTGGCATAGAGATATACCTCTTCTGCCGGAATCACCGAGAGCGGAGCTATAACCCGTTTCTTTTTTGCCTCGAGATAGTCAGCAGTCCGGCCTTTAAGGACTGCATCCAGAAGTCCGCAGGCGGCATCGTCCAAAGTCTCAGAGGAAAAGACAGTTGTTGCCTCATCTTCTGATGTGACAAAGATGATGTCTGTTCTTTTCAGAAACAGCGCACTCACAAATATCCGAAGGGCATAGAGCCTGTAGTCATCTCCGCCTTTTAGATAAATCCGCTCGGAAGATGCAAGGCCGCCTTTTTTTCGAATCTCTTTTTTCGCCTTCGATTCGATATCTGAAATCAGATGCCGCATACAAAGAGACAGTCCGGAATATGATTGTGTGATAACAGCCTCACTGCGGCATTTACTGCATTCCATGTAAGACTATTGGATGTCTGAAAAAAAGAAACTGCCGGAGGGCAGTTAGTTGATTTACTCAGTTACGATGTACTTGAGTTTGAGTTCTTCCCACTTCTCAGAGGCCATGAGTTCTGCAAGGCCTTCGTTGATGAGTGCGTGGAGGTCAGTGTCTTCATTGCGCATTGCAATTGCGTAGACTTCGCCGGTCTTGATGACGCCAATCATCTGGAATGCATCGTTGCCTTTGATGTAAGTCTCGATGTTTACATCGTCGAAGATGACACACTCAACAAGTCCCTGCTCGAGTGCAACCATGGACTGCGGGAAGGAGTCATAGAGCTTAATCTTTCCGTCTTTGACCATCTGGTCGTACTTTTCCTGTCCGAACTCATCCTGCATCCACTGGTCTGCGGAACAGCTTCTCTGGACACCGATTACAAGCTTTCCTGCTTCGAAGTCCTCAATGGTTGCTGTGGTTCCTGCCTTTCCGACAACACCCTGGTTAACTTCCCAGTACGGGTTGGAGAAGGTGACTTTCTCTAAGCGGTCCGGAGTGATACTCATACCGGAGTAGACCATATCAATCTTGCCTGCGAGAAGTGCCGGGATAATTCCGTCCCATGCAGTCGGGGCAATCTCTACTTCAAAGCCCTTCTGCTCTGCAATCCACTGGATGGATTCAACATCGAATCCGACTGCCTTTCCGGTCTCGTCAATGTAGGAGTACGGCGGGTATTCTCCATCGATACCGACAACGAGGACATCGTCTTCAGTCGTGACACATCCTGCCATTAAGACGGCAAAGATAACTAAAAGGGATACACCAATCCCCATAAGTGCTTTCTTGTGCATCTGTTAAACATTGACACAGAGAAAATATATAATTTACCGTTTTGCAGTACGGCAGAAAAAGAGGGTTACTGTTTCATATACAGATAACAGTGACAGTGCCCGGTCTCTTCAACATCCTTTGCAGAATTGCGGCACGGACAGATGTATTTCTTATCCTCCTCCTCATCTCCTGACGGAAGAACACACGGACAGTACTTTTTGCCGCGGAGAAGGACATTTCTTGCAAGCCCTTCCACAATTGAATCTGCAATGTCTTTATTTTCGTTAATACCCCAGCCTTTTACCTCTGCAACACGGAGGACTGCCGGATAAATCTCCTCGGCTTTGGCTTTGATTTCTTCGCGGGTCGGCTGATTTTCCATAGTATCTTTTCCGCTGTTTATCTTTATCAATCTGCTGTATGAGGGGGTTTTGGTATTATATTTAAAAACACAGATGGGTGCTCATCTGTGTTTTCAAGTAAAACCAAATTTTCAAGTAAAACCAAATAAAAAAAGAGATTAGATATTCTCAGCCGCAATCTTATCCAGCTCTTTCTGGATAAGCTTTCTCTGTGCAGGCTTTAAGTGATCGATAAACATCTTTCCTTCGTGGTGATCCATCTCATGACAGAATGCGCGGGCGGCAATTCCTTTAAGCTCACACTCCACAACTGTCCCGCTTTCATCCAGATACCGGCAGAGAATCTTCTTCGGACGGCGGACGGGACGCTGAATTCCCGGAATACACGGGCTTCCCTCAATATCCTCGGAAAGCGAGCCGGCAGACAAAACCTCGGGATTTGCACCACGGATAAACACACCGCCCACAGCCACGATAAAAAGCCTGCGGCACACACCAATCTGCGGAGCCGACAATCCCACACAGTGATACTCACGCATAGTATCCTCCATATCATCAAGAATCCGGCGCTCCTCATCTCCCATTTCTGAAACGGGTTCGCACACTGCGGTAAGACACGGATCGCCGTATTTGCGGATTGGCTGAATCATACTATGGTGTTTCTTTTCTTATCGATTATATTTTTTGAGGGGAATATATCAGAGAATATCTGTAATCTTCTTATCCTCATTGCCCTCGTTTAAAATCTCCTGCGCACCCTTATCTGCCACAATCACGATATTCGGCATCAGCGAATACACCGGAAACCTAAGGAAAAACTCCTGCACAAGAAGCTTATTCATCGAAAGCAGAATAAACCTGCGTTTAAGATGAGAAAGTGTGTCCCCCTCTGCCTTCTCCGCTGCCGGAAGAAGATCATCTCTTAAAACAGAAAGATGCGTATTATTCATCTTCCGCATAACCTTCGCACTGTCCACCCCGTGCATATAACGCATCCAAAGACCGAGCAGAACAAGCGTTGCCGCAAGCATAAACGGATACTCAACAGGCATAGTCGTCACATCAGAGAGGTACTCCCCAAGCGTCATTCCGGGAAGCATCATACCGCCCAAAAGAATAGCCACAGTCAAAACACTGAAAATTCCAATCGAAAGCCAGACATGAACCCCTTTGGCGATTCCCATCCGCTCCTCTGGAATACCATACTTAGTAAAGAACCCGGGAGTTCCGGGCACTGCCTTTAACACCTTCCAGTACATCAGAACAATAAGCACTGTCTGACCTGCGAGAATCAGGAAAGTTGTCCAGTGCATCTTCCCCATCAAAAGAAGAACTGCCGCACAAAACACATTCGAAATAAAAAGCGTAGAAAACGCTCTTGCCTGCGCTTTGGTGTTGATGATAAACGCATTCCAGAAGAACTCGACAATTGTTACCTTATTCTTGTTCACCGTCTTCAGGATATTTGCAAGCCTTAAGAAATCACGTATTAACTCCGGAATCGGCTTGTCGATGATTTTGATATCAGCATCTGAACCAAATGACGGAATCATCATAAGGAAGAAGTTTGCCATGTAGAGAAGAAAGACCGAGCTAATCCAGAGAACCAGAACATTTTCCAATGTATGATCACGAATAACCGACAAAAACACCGCAAGCAGATAGATGAAAAGCGGAATAAGCAGAAACTTCCGTGAGCGGGAAAGCTTCTTTGGAGCTTCGTCTAATATTGCGGAGTACCTTTCCTCGGATGCGATTTGCTCTCTGATGCGGGAGAGGAACTCGTCTTTTAAGTACATGCTAAAAAATAATCAGCATATAACGTGAAATATCCTTCGGTGGGAGATGTTTCGTCAGGTATTTCTTTTGTAAACAGCATATGTAAATTTGCTATGGCTGATGAACTGCCGGTGTACAATACTGAAGATGCAATTCCAAAAGCAACACTCATGCTTTCAGTAATCCAGCACCTTTTTGCAATCGCCGTGTACATGACCTATCCGGTAATCATCAGTGCTGCCGTATTTGGGACAGCGGATATGACATCAAATCTAATCAGCCTGACCTTAATCGGCTGCGGATTTGCAACACTTCTTCTTTCATCAAAAAAGTTTGGAACCGGATTTCCAATGCCGATAATTCCAAACTCATCATATCTCCCGGCCTCCGTTCTTGCCGCAGGCGCAGGCGGCATACCTCTTCTTTCAGGAATGCTTATCCTGTCTGGAGTTTTGGAGATGATTGTAAGCCGGTTTACCGGATTCTTTAGACGGATATTCCCCGAAGAAGTAACCGGCGTTGTCTTGTTTCTGCTTGGAATCGCCATCACCCCCACGGCTTTTCCTCTGCTCCTTGGAAGTACAAACAACAGTGCTCTAGATCCTGCTTCAGCTTTTGTAGGGGCTGTAACTCTGGTCTCCATAATCATTTTCAGCATCTCAAAGAAAAGATTTTGTAAATTTTACTCTACAATTCTCGGAATGGCTGTTGGATGCGCAGCAGCACTCATTCTTGGTGTATTCTCGCTTGATACAATTGCAAACGCAGACGGACTTGCTCTGTTTGCCATACCAACTCCGGCATTTCTAAGCGGCTATTCATTTGACGCAGCCCTTATTGCTCCTTTCTTAATCGGAGTTATCTGTATTATAATGAAGACAGCAGGAAATCTGACGCTTCTTTCTTCGTACACGAGAAAAGGGGACCGTAAAACCTTATCACGGGGCCTGTTTCTGGAAGGGGCAGGACTGTCTCTTACCGGAGCCCTTGGAGGAATCGGTGTCGGCACGTCGTCGTCTGATGCAGGTCTTGTGGTAAGTACAGGCATTGCCTCACGGAAGATAGGCATTGGAGTTGGTCTTCTTTTAATTCTGTTTGGTTTCATGCCGGTTGTTTCATGGGTATTTTGTATTCTTCCAAGACCGGTTCTTGGAGCAGTGCTTCTGTACGCAGTGGTCTTTGTGATGATTGGCGGAATCCAGAGCCTGTCTTCCAGGATGCTTGATACACGCAGGACGTTTGTGGTTCTTCTGCCGATTTTAATTGGTGTTTCTTCCGGGTTCTGTCCTTACCTTTATGCAGATCTTCCATCCTGGGCAGGGCTGTTTTTCGCATCACCGCTTACAGCAGGCTCGATTACTGCGGTTCTTCTCGGACTTCTGTTTAAAATCGGTATTTCGCACAGGAAGTCTGCGGTTCTGGAAAAGGATGCAGTCTATGATTTTGTTCAGGAGTGCGGAAAGCTTTGGACGCTGAACCGTTTGCAGGTGTCAGTGATTGCAAAGGATGCTGAGAATATGGCTGATGCGTTAGGGGAGGTCTCGCTTACGCTTTCGCGTGACCGTTCAAAACTTGAGGTTTCTGCCGGAGGGGCTGTGAGGAGTTATCTTTTGCAGTAACCCGCCAGTTTTATAACCTTATATGATAACTAATCTATTAATGAAGTCCCGCCTCGATAAGAAGCAGTATGACCTTCTGGTATCTGCGGTGAAGTCGGAGAGTATCTCTGAGTGGAACGAGTGGTATGCAGCTCATTTGAAGGATACAGTTCATCTTCGAGGGACTAGTGTGTTTGGAGCTCACTTGGACGGGGCGGATTTGTCGTATCTGAATCTTGAGGGTGCAGATCTTCGGTTTGCGTCTTTGAAGGAGGCGGATTTGTCATATTCGTATCTAAAGGATGCAAATCTGGAAGGGGCTAATCTTTTTTCGGCGAATCTCTGGCGGGCTTCTCTTGACGGGACGAATCTGGATGGGGCAAATCCTGATGCTGCGAACTTTGAGCCTGCCGGTAAGCTGAAGTTTGATGCGGTTCAGGCTGAGCTTTTGAAGATGGGAAAAGATGTGTGGAATCCCTGGTATGCGGCAAAGCTCATGGAGGAGAACAGCAGTGTGCGGCTGTACGGTGCGTTTTTGGAGGAGGTGTCTCTTGCAGGTTTTGATTTGTCGGGTGCGAATTTGTCGTATGCGCATCTGGAAGGTGCTGATTTGCGGCAGGTGAATCTTTCAGGGGCGGATTTGTCGTATGCGCATTTGGAGGGTGCTGATTTGTGGATGGCTGATTTGAGAGGGGCTAATCTGCGGCATGCTGAGCTTGGCGGGGCGAATCTGGAAGGGGCTAAGCGGAAATAATAAAATAAAAAAAAAAGTTTTTTGAATCGAAACGATTCAGGCTCTTCCCTTATAGCTCTGCACGTATGCGTATGCATCTGCTAACAGCTCGATTAAAGCATCACCGCAGGCATTCTTTAAGTCCATCGGGTGAACCTTTCCTGCACCGTACGACTCTGCAAGCTCTGCGTAGCTGTGGAACTCTAAATCTCCGCCGAACTTCTCAGGTCTGCGGATAGCAACAGTATCCATTCTCGGGAAGATGTTGTACTGGAAGATCTGCATAATCGGGTTGCCCTCAATCTCCGGCGGGCAGAAAGCCTTCTTCATCTTCTTCTTAATCTCCTCAGGAGAATCTGCAACAGAGACCACATTTCCTTTCGAAGAGGACATCTTCTCACCATCAAGACCGTTGACAATCGGCGTGTGGATACAGACCGGTGCCTTGTATCCAAGGGATGGAAGGTGCTCGCGGGCTAACATGTGAATCTTTCTCTGGTCAATACCGCCGACTGCAGCATCAACGCCTAATGTCGGGATATCGACAACCTGCATAACCGGATAGACCATCTGGGAAACCATCGGGTTATCCATAGCGCGGCCTACCTCATCCATACTGCGGGTGGCACGGTTCAAAGTAATCTCCTGACAGAGAGTTAACACCTCAGTCTGATACTTCGGAGTGAGCTGAACATCAGTTCCAAGCACAAACTCTGCGCCCTTTAAACCGACTGCCTCGATACATGCCCTGTTGTAGTCGGCAAGCTCTTTAATCTGCTCAAAAGTTCCTTTTCTGTTCAGATATGCGTGCAGGTTTGCGATTAAGACCACCACGTCAAACCCTGCATTTTTCATATCCATCAGTTTATTGATGGTCACAAGGTGACCTAAGTGAATCTCGCCGCTTGGCTCATAGCCGGTATAAACCCGTTTTGTCGGTTTTGCGAGCAGTGCTCTCAGTTCGTCTTCAGTGACGATCTCAGCCGTATTTCGGGTGACGAGTTCGTATGCGTCCATATGTCATACACGTTAGAACTAAAAAGAGATAAGGGTAGTGGTATATTATGCCTCAGGACCCTCTGCCTGACCGTGACGGGTTAAGAAGTAGAAGATTGGTGTATCAGCGACAGCAATAATGACCTTTACCAGATACTGGCTGAAAATCATGACCAGAAGGTTTGGAACAACACCCGCAAAGGCAATTGTGATGAAGATAGTCGTATCAATTAACTGGCTTAAGATTGTGACATTATTTCTCATCCACTTAGGCTTGAAGCGTGCTTTGATTCTGTGGAAGACTTCGACATCAAAGGTCTGAGCAACCAAATATGCAATCATAGACGCGAAAACAAAGCGTGCTGAGCTTCCAAGCGTTGCAGCGAAGGATTCCTGGAACTCAATCATGTATGCTGCAGGCGGCAGGAAAAGAGCAGCATAAATCAGGACGAGCGAGAAGAGCTGTACAACAAATCCAAGGCGGACGAGGAAGTTTGCTTCCTTTTTGCCCCAGAGTTCACTGACGATATCCGTACAGAGGAAGGTTATCGGGTACGCGACAACGGCAGCCGGAATCTCAATCCAGCCAATCTGTACCACCTTTGAAGCGATAATGTTGGATATCACCAGAGCTGTTACGAAAAACGCCGTAACGATAGTAAGGTTTCTGGTAGTTTTATACAAAGTGGTATATTATTTGGCGTTATGGGTTATGATATGTTTGGGTACTTTTTGAGACACTGTGGAATAGTTTATAAATTTTGTAATCGCATTGTGAGATATGAATGCAGGCTTTATCGACATACACACCCATCACAAAAAATCAGGTGTTGTGTCTCCAAAGATGGAGGGAATCCACCCATGGGATGCCGAAAAGAGCCTGCCGCTTCCGGATTTTACAGACTGCGATATAATAGGCGAAACCGGTCTGGACTATGCCGCAGATGTTGACCGCGATGCTCAGGAGAGAGTATTCCGCGCCCACCTTGAAGCGGCGGAGATGATGCAAAAGCCGGTTGTTCTGCATGTTGTCAAATCCTTTGAGCCGGTCATGAAGATATTATCCGGGTACAGACTGAATGGCGTTGTCTTTCATGGGTTCGTCGGTTCAGTTCAGCAGGCAAAGCGCTGTTTTGAGGCAGGATATTATCTCTCGTTTGGTGAGCGCAGCCTTCGGTCAGCAAAAACCAGAGAGGTCATAGCTTACGCCGCTGCGAATCTGATATTTTGTGAGACGGATGACAATCCCGATATAGATATAGAAGAAATATACAAAGAAACAGCCAAACTTCGCGGCATAACTGTTGATGAGCTTCGGATACAGACAATCGAGAACTACAAAAAACTGATGAGATATGACAGCCTGGCTTGAGAGAACAGAACTTCTGATTGGAAAAGAAAAATTAGAGAAACTGCAAAACGCAAGCGTTTTAGTCGTTGGAGTTGGAGGGGTTGGAGCTTATGCTGCCGAGATGATTTGCCGCGCAGGAGTTATGCGTATGACAATCGCTGATGCAGATACAGTATCAGAGAGTAATATAAACCGTCAGTTGGTCGCTCTGCATTCAACAATTGGAGAGGAGAAGTGCGAGGTTTTAGGCAGGCGGTTAAGGGACATAAACCCAAAGCTTGAGCTGACCTGCGTCAACCGGTTCATCAAAGAAGATGAGGTGGACAGGCTCTTAGACAGTTCGAAGTTCGATTATGTAGTCGACGCTATAGACACTCTTGCCCCAAAGATTGCACTCATCAAAGGCACACTGGATAGAGGGATTCCTCTGGTGAGCTCTATGGGTGCGGGCGGAAAGACCGATCCGACCTTAATTGAAATCGAGGACATCTCAAAAACCCATCACTGTCCGCTTGCCAGAATGATTCGCGGAAGGCTTCATAAGCTTGGAATCGAGAAAGGATTTGCGGCAGTATTCTCAGCAGAGCCGGTTAGAAAGGAGGCTGTAGTTCTGTGCGAGGAGCAGAATAAGAGGTCGAATATAGGCACTTTATCATATACCCCGGCCATGTTTGGGATTGCGTGTGCTTCGGTTGTTATTCGCGATTTGATTGGGGAGTTTAGTTATAAGAGATAAGTGTGTTTTTCAAATCTGGCTTTACGGCGGGAAAAATCCTGTGTACAAATTGTTCCCAAAATATCCACAAAACACAGCTATTTCAAAAATAAAAGCCATTGATAGCTTGAAATAATTTCAGCGCGGATATACTATTGGTCAGCCCACAAACAGACCGGAATCAACAATATGATAGAGACCGTTTGTCTTATCATAACAACCTTCTCGGTTGTATCCCGTGAAATACGGGGTTGGATTGAACTCAGAAAAAGAGAAAAGGATGATGAATCCCATCCTCCTTTTCTCGTTCCCTTTTGGCACAACATTTTATACTTGATATGACAATATAACAATCAGAGTTAAACTGCCCGCCAGTCACTCTACATTCTGAGTGTCAATTCATGACATTAATTGATTCCAGACATGCATCTGCGGAGTTGTGACCGCTTTAAAGGGGTGCATGTCTAAACCCTTTAGACTGTTTTTCTCTAATTTCCTGTTCCAAAAGGAAGAGTCTGTATCTTAAACCACTCTCCAAAGCCAAAACCAAAATCACACCAGCACAAACAAAACACCCAAACTGCGAGCACACCTTAAAGACGAATCCCGTCTAATATATATCCTCAACTATGCTCAGATTCGCAATCGTCGGCCACAAAGCAACGACAGAACCTACCTTCTCGTTAAATGATATGCCGGGAGGGGCAGGACGTCTTGATATTCTCTGCCGATGCATTAACAGTTCATTCTTCTTAAGTCACGACCTGCGCCGTGATGTGGAGTGCTTCTTAATCTTAAAAGGCGGAGAGCCGACAAAGACGCTCCGCTTCGCTGGAGAGACGATTCGCTCCTTAAACCCTGACGAGAGAAGTGCCGGAGCACTCATCAAAAAAGGACTCACCAAAGAGGCGACCTCATCCTTCCAGAAAGCAGCAGACGGAATCCACATCAGAGCAGGAGGACTTGCCGAACTGCTCAAAGAGATTCCGTTTGCCGTCCTCGATGAAAACGGAGAGGACATAAGAGAAGCAGAAACTCTCCCTGAAAACTTCCTCTTATCCGACCACATGAACTTCACCGAAGAAGAGATGGAGTTAATCAAAGACCTGCCGAAGTATTCCGTAGGCCCGCGTGTGTTACACGCAGACCACACAATTACTATTCTCTTAAACGAGTTTGACCGGAGGGCAGGAAATGTCTGAGGAAATCACCGGCATCTTAGAAAAAGTCCACCAGATTTTAGAGTACGGAGATATCTGCGACCACTGCTTAGGACGCCTTTTTGCAAAGCGTTCATTCGGTCTTACCAATGTCGAGCGCGGACACGCCCTTCGCGTTGCCCACGCACTGGCATACAACATCCCGTTTGCGGAGTATGAAGCAGGAAACTGCTGGGTCTGCAATGACCTCTTCGACCAGATTCCATACTGGGCAGAGAAGGCAGCACTCGCAGCAGAAGGTATCGAGTACGAGACCTTCGTCATCGGAACCCGTGTTCCGCCGATGATGTCCGAATCTGAGGAGATGCTCTGGTCGGATTTATCCCTCGAGAATCCTGAGCCGTTAAAGTCCGAGATGAACCGCGAGGTCGGAAAAGCGGTTGCCGCCATAACCGGCAAGCGCGGAGATCCGAAAACACCTGAGCTTACCATTGTTTTAAACATCGCAGACGACTGTACCGAACTTCAGATTGCATCGATTTACTTCCTCGGACGCTACTTAAAACACGTCAGAGGAATCCCGCAAACTCACTGGGACTGCCGCGCATGCAAAGGAAAAGGATGCGAGCAGTGTAACTTCACAGGTAAACAGTACCCGACATCAGTCGAGGAAGAGATTGCAAAAGTACCTGTCGAAATCTTCAAGGCTGACGCCGGAATCCTGCACGGAGCAGGCAGAGAGGATATTGACGCACTCTGCTACGGTACCGGAAGACCGTTTGTCATGGAGATGTCAAATCCGAAAGTCAGAACCGCTGACCTTCGCGAGTTAGAAGAAGCCATCAACAAATCCGCGTTACCTGAGGTAGAAGTACGTCTCGAATCATGGTCAAACAAGAAAACTGTGGAAATGCTTAAATCACACAAAGGGCATAAAACATACAGGATTCTGGTTTCAGTAGATGACTCTATCTCTCTGGAAAACATCCAGAACGCCGTTTCAAAGCTGAATGGGGCTTGGATTGCCCAGCGCACGCCGAATCGCGTCTCGCACAGGCGTGCGGATCTGGTTCGCAAGCGTCAGGTAATCGGCATCCAGGTTCTGGGCGTAGAAAACGGCCTCTACCGGCTCGAAGTGGTCGGGGACAGTGGTCTCTACATCAAAGAACTTATCTCAGGCGATGAGGGCAGAACAAGCCCGAGTTTGTCTGAAATCCTCGCCGCACCCGCGAAAGTCACTGAGTTGGACGTAGTGCAGGTCGACGGATTATAATAATTGAGAGTGATTAAAAATGGCAAAACACAACGGTATTAAGAAAAGAACAAGATATAAGCTGCAGAAAACCCTCCGCACCCGCGGAATGCCGAATGTAACCAAGTGCATTCAGCACTTCGAAGAGGGACAGAAGGTTCACATCGTTCTCGACTCCAGTGTTCAGAAGGGACAGCCGCACCCGAGATTCCACGGAAAGACCGGAACCATCGTTGGTCAGAGAGGAAGAGCATGGCTCCTTCAGATTAAGGACGGAAAGGCAACCAAGACTGTCATTGCCAGACCGCAGCACCTTACTGCACAGAAATATAATTAAACCCCCAATACTTATTTTACCTTACTTTTGGAGGTCAGCATGAAGGTTAAGAAAATTATCAACGAAGAAATGATGACCCTGCCTGAACTCCGCGAAGAGTTAATTTCTATTCGCGATCAGAGAGCAGGCGGTGTTGAAGAGACGGAAGGTTCTGTCCGTACACTGTCTTACGAACTGCGTAAAAGTATTGACCATGCAGACACCCTTGGTAAATGCAGTGTTGATACCGCAAAAGCACTCTACGAAGAGCTTGTGTCTTTAGAGAAGATTACACCGACCATCGCATGCCGCATTGTAAACATTATGCCGGCAAGCCGCGAAGAGATTCGTGCAATCTATGCAAAAGAGAGATTCGTCCTTGTAACCGAGGATGTTGATCAGATCTTAGACATCATCCGCAAGTACGAGTGAGGGAGTAATTATGCCCCCAAAGACGGAAAGAACTGATAAGAAGGAAGTGGAGGCTATTGTTCTCGACTATCTCCAGTGGGGATATGCAGGAGACAAGCGTCCGTTAAACCAGCGTGAGCCGATTATTCTCGCGGTGGGTACTGATCAGTTCAAGCTCTTGGAGCTTACTGCAAAGAAGGATAAGGCAATCAATCTCCACGATGTTGTCTACATCGGTGACGGAGAGAGAAAGGTTGTTGACCGCGTAAAACGCCGTGTGTCCTTTAATGAACTGACGCCGACTGCAAAAGGCGAGCTTGAGCCGGCTGTGGCAGAAATTATCACAGCATCCGAAGCACGCTTTGTTGAGTTCTATAACACAGCAGTTCCGGTCAGTTTGAAGATGCATATGCTCAATCTCCTGCCGGGATTCGGCAAGAAGACTTTAACCGACACTCTCACAGAACGTGAGAAGAAGCCGTTTGAGAGTTTCGCCGACATTAAAGCAAGGGTAAAGACGCTCCAGAAACCTGAAAAGTTTATTCTTGAGCGTATTATGCTTGAGCTGGAAAACCCTGAAGAGAAGTATCACCTCTTCACCTCCAAATAACTTTTTTATGAGAGCTCCAAAGGATCAGCATTTTTTAGTTGACGATGATGCTGTAGAGAGAATCGCTGATGCAGTACCTGTTTTAGACCGTGATGTTTTAGAGATAGGTCCAGGCGGCGGTGTTTTGACAGCAGCTCTTCTTGAGCGCGGTGCACATGTCAGAGCTGTTGAGCTTGATACAGGTCTTCTCCCGAATCTGGAAAGGAGGTTTTCAGATGAGCTTGCATCGGGAGATTTGACTATCACCGTGGGTGATGCATCCAAGGTTGAGCTTCCAGAGTTTGATTTGGTTGTGGCAAATCTGCCGTACTCGATTTCTTCAAAGATTACCTTCCGCCTTTTGGAGGTCGGATTCGAGAAGGCAGTTTTGATGTATCAGCTGGAGTTTGCAAAACGCTTGGCAGCCTCTCCCGGAAACGGTGATTATGGCCGTTTGTCAGTAATGACGCAGGCATTAGCAGACGTAGAGTTTCTTTTAGAGCTTCCTCCGGAATCGTTTAATCCGCCGCCGGAGGTCTGGTCTGCGGTGGTTGTTTTAACTCCGCGTGCTCCGCCTGTTCCAATCGATAACCAGAAGGTGTTCTCCGATGTTGTCCGCGAGGTTTTCTCGCATCGGAGAAAGACGCTTTCAAACTGCTTAAAAGGGCTTTCTTCCATTTACGGTAAGGAAAAGACTGCCTCATTTATCGCATCATGCGATGAGGAGCTTTTGAAGAAGCGGCCGGAAGTGCTTTCCGTTGCTGAGTTTATCGAGCTCTCCAACTCCTTTGCGGCACACCTATGAGTTTTGATGCGTCTCAGGTGTATCAGCCGGCAGAGGATACATTTTTGTTAATCAGGGCAGCCCTTGCTGAGGTGAAGCCTGAGGATTCGGTTATCGAGATTGGAACAGGTTCCGGAGCTGTTGCCGGAGCTGTACAGAAGGCAGCACCAAAAACTCTCGGTGTTGATATTAATCCGCATGCGGTATCCCATGCACGCGAGGTGAATGGTGTCGATGCAATCCGAAGCGATTTGTTTTCGGCGGTTTGCGGGAAGTTTGATTTGATTTTATTCAATGCCCCGTATCTTCCAACGCTTCCAGAAGAACGCATTGACGACTGGCTTGAGTATGCATTAGACGGCGGGGTGTCAGGACGGGATGTTATCGAGCGGTTTTTGCCGGATGCTGTGTCCCATCTGACTGATTCAGGGCGCATTCTGCTTCTTATTTCTTCGCTTACGGGGCTTTCGGAGACAATCGCTCTCTGTGAGGCGTGCGGGTGCTCTGCCGAGGTTTGTGCTGAAGAAGAAGTTGAGGATTGCGAGAAGCTTTATGTGCTGAAAATCACCAGAAGAATATGAGAAAATATCTGCTCCCAATACTTCTCCTCACTCTTTTTGAAATAATTGCCGTTACTCTCTGGCTGACTTTGGATAATCTGTTCTATCTGATTAACTTTAGTTACATAGGTTTTGCAATATCTCTTGGGACAGTATTGTATCTGAAAAAGTATAGACACGCAAGACGGTTTGTTCAGCTCTTTGTAGGTCTGTACATGCTTATCTATCTCGGTCTTATATGCCGTGAAAATATGCAGATTGAAGGGTTCTGGTACTATCTGCTGCTTGGAGTGTTTGATGCGGCAGTAATCCACTACGCGGTTGCAAAAATCTTCGGACCTCTTGTCTTCGGCAGAGGATGGTGCGGATATGCCTGCTGGACAGCGATGGTTTTGGATTTCCTGCCGTACAAAGTTGCGCAGAGTCCAAGAAGAAATATTGGATGGATGCGATATTGTACTTTTGCCGCATCACTTGTGTTTGTTGCAGGACTGTTCATTTCGGGCACAGGACATCTGGAAGAAGTTATGTTTTGGGCATTTATTGCAGGGAATGTTCTCTACTATGCAGCAGGTATTGTGTTAGCTTTTGCTTTCAGGGATAATCGGGCATTCTGTAAATATCTCTGCCCTGTTACCGTGTTTTTGAAGCCGATGAGCCGCTTTGCACTCCTTAGAATTAAATGTGATACCACAAAGTGCATCGCCTGCGGAAAATGTGAAAAGGTGTGTCCTATGGATGTGGATATGCGTGACAATTCACGGAAACGAAAAAACGGGACAGAATGTATTCTTTGTATGGAATGTGTAAAAGCGTGCCCGAAAAAGGCACTGTAAAAATTAGTTTGTTTTTTCACACCTGCATGCGTCAGGTGAGTAACATTCCCCGCAGTACACATACGAATAGAACTGATATCCGCCGGATAAGTGACTTGCAGTGATTCCATGTGCCTGTAATATCCGGCATGCGAGATAACTTCTCATTCCGCTCTGACAGATGACAAAGTACCGCTTCGCACGGTCAAGTTCGCCGATTTTTTCCCTCAGGTCGAAGAGAGAGAGGTGTATCGAGCCTGTGATATGGCCTTTTGCAAACTCGGCAGGAGTTCGGATATCCAGAAGAACCGCATCCTCCATCTCAGCTATTTTTGGAATCATGTCATGGTGGAACTGAACAACAAGTCCCTGCCTGACATTTTCAATGACGTATCCTGCATAGTTTACCGGATCTTTTGCGGAAGAGTACGGCGGAGAGTAGGCTAAGTCCAGTTCCTCCAGATCAGCAGCGGTCATTTCTGCCTGAATCGCTGCTGCAAAGACGTCAATTCTCTTGTCCACGCCGTCAAAGCCTATTATCTGGCATCCAAGGATTCTGCCGCTCTTTGGTGCGAATAGGACTTTTACCGTCATGTCCTTTGCTCCGGGATAGTAGGATGCATGGGAGAATGGATGGATTACCACTTTGTCAAAATAGATGCCGGCCTCTTTGCAGGTCTTCTCGTTGAGACCGGTTGATGCGACCGTCATGTCGAAGAGTTTCAATATCGATGAGGCAGCAGAACCGCGATAAGGACGGAAGCGTCCCATGATGTTATCCGCAGCCCATCTTCCCTGACGGTTGGCAGGACCGGCAAGGGAGATTAAAGCCTCGCGGCTGCTGACGCGGTTTCGGATGGTTATCGCATCACCTACAGCATAGATATCAGGGTCGGATGTCTGAAGGAAGTCATTGACCAGAATAGAACCCTTCGCTCCAAGGTCAAGACCTGCTTCGCGGGCGAGGTTTGTATCAGGCACTACACCGACTGCCAGGATAACCATGTCCGAATAAAGCGGTTTTTTGTCTTTCAGGTGGACGAGAAGTGAGCCGTCTTCCTCGGTGAACCCTTCCAGAGTTTCACGGAAGCGAAGAGACACTCCGTTTTTGCAGAGGTAATTGTGGAGACCTGATGCCATATCTGCATCCAGTGTCGGCATTACCTGATTTCCGCGGAGGATAATTGTTGGAGATACTCCGGCACGGACAAGGTTTTCTGCCGTCTCAAGGCCGATAAATCCGCCTCCGATGATAACTGCGGTCTTTGGTTTTTTCTCTTCGATGAACTGCCTAATGGAAAGAGCATCCTCAACAGTTCGAACGGTGAAGATATTTTTGCAGTCAAGACCAAACGCAGGCGGAAGGGCTGCTTTTGCTCCGGGTGAGAGGATGAGTTTGTCGTAGGTCTCGGTATAGACGGTATCGTCTGAGAGATTTTTCACCTCAATGATTTTTTCAGTCGGGCGAATCCGAATAACCTCATGACAGGTTCGAACATCAACAGCAAACCATTTCCGAAAACTCTCAGGCGTCTGAAGAGTGAGGTCTTCCTTTTCGGTAATCTCTCCTCCGATATAGTACGGAAGTCCGCAGTTCGCATACGAGACGTATGCTGTCCGCTCAAAAATAATAATCTCAGCGTCCTCACTGAGTCTGCGAAGCCGTGCGGCAGCGGTCGCCCCTCCGGCGACCCCGCCAACAATACAGACCTTCATTTAGTGGTGACAGTGACAGTCGTCACCGTGTTCATGGTGATGTTCATGGCCTCCGCAGTGACATCCTTCTCCATCTTCATGGTCATGGTGGTGGTGATGTCCGCAGGATGCATTCGGATCATAGGTGAGTGTACCGTTTAAAAGAGCGGTTACAGCTTCCAGAGCGTTTCCTGAAATTCCAGGGAAGAGTCTGATTCCAAGCTGTGCAAGACCGTTTCTGGCACCTCCGCCGATTCCTCCGCAAAGGAGAGCGTTTACTTCGTTATCATAGAGAACCTGCAGGAGTGCTCCGTGACCGCTTCCTGTGTTGCTGATGATGTCCACATCCAAAAATCCGTCGTCGCTGACTGTAAAGATGGTAAACTCAGGACACGAACCAAAGTGCTGGAAGATTTCCCCATTATATGTAGGCACTGCGATTTTCATAGAATTGTATTTGCGAATGAGAGAAGATAAACATTTTGTATTCGACAGATTTATATTCCGATTGTAAATTCAGCAGATAATTTGCCGAATTAAAACAGAGATTCATGTATCTGTGTGAACTTTTGGTTTGAATTGAGAGGCAATACATATTAAGAACAAACACCACATAATATACATGAAATTATTAGTCAGCCCAAGCTCTATAGAAGAGGCAAAATTCTGCCTCGATGCTGACATTATCGACGTCAAGCGCCCGGCTGAAGGGTCGCTTGGAGCTAATTTTCCGTGGGTAATTCGCGAGATTAAGAAGATGGCAGGAGAAAAACCGGTTTCCGCAGCAATCGGAGACTATGGACCAACTCCTGGAAATGCCGCCCTTGCAGCATATGGTGCAGCATGCGCCGGTGCTGATTTTGTAAAAATTGGACTTATGTTCTCCGACAAAGAGGCAGCAAAGGAAGTCATCGAAGCAGTTGTCCGCGCTGTCAAAGAGCCGTTCCCGGAAAAAACTGTGGTTATCGCAGGCTATTCCGATTACGAGCGCTTAGGAACCATCAGTCCGTTTGACATTTCCCCGCTTGCAGCCGCAGCCGGAGCAGACTTTTCCATGATTGATACCGGTATGAAGGACGGAAAGAGCACCTTCGAGTTCATGGATGCAGAAACCTTAACCAAGTTCACCGAATTAAACCGCTCGCTTGGACTTGGCACAGCTCTTGCAGGATCTCTTAAATTCGAGGATATTCCGGTCTTAAAGCAGATTGATCCGGAAATCATCGGCGTCCGCGGCATGGTCTGCGGAGGCGACAGAACCACGATGGTCCAGGAAGAGCTTGTCAGAAAAGCAATTGAATTGGTACACTAAAATGTTCGCAGACAAATTCAAAGTTGAAACCTCCTACACCTTTGACGATGTCCTCATCGAACCGGCAGAGTCCTGGGTCGAACCAAACACCGTAGACGTTAAATCCGTCTTCACCAAGAACATCCCGTTAATCACTCCGCTCGTCAGTGCGGCTATGGATACTGTGACCGAGGCCGAGATGGCTATTGCAATGGCACGTGCCGGAGGTATCGGAGTTCTTCATAGAAACTGTTCCCCGGAGCAGGAAGTGGAGTTTGTCCGTCAGGTAAAAGCAGCAGACAATGTTATCGAGCCGGATGTACGCTACGTCTCTCCGGACACCACCATCTCCTTTGTTGCAAACTTAATGGAGAGATACTCAATTGGAGGAGTCCCGGTCGTTGGTGCAAAAGGCAAACTCGTTGGTATCGTATCCCGCCGCGATGTCCGCGGTGTCATCAACAAGATGGGAGCAGAGCCGGTTGAGGCAATCATGACCAAGCGTCCGATTGCAGTCCGCGAAGATATCACCGCAGACGAGGCAATCAATGTCATGTACACCAAGAAGGTTGAGAGACTTCCAGTCGTTGACGACAAAAAGAAGCTCGTTGGTATCATCACCATGCAGGACCTTCTGGAAAAGCAGCAGTACCCGCAGGCAAACCGTGACAAGAACGGAAAGCTCCGTGTTGCAGCATCCGTTGGCCCATTCGACCTCCGCCGTGCAGAGATGCTCGCAGACGCAGGCGTTGATGCAATTATTGTCGACTGTGCACACGGACACAACATGAATGTGGTAAACGGCGCAAAGACGATGAAGGAGACCTTATCCTGTGATGTTGTCGTAGGAAACATCGCAACGGCAAAGGCAGGAGAGGTCTTGGCAGACTTCGCAGACGGTATCAAAGTCGGTATTGGACCAGGTTCTATCTGTACTACCCGTATTGTCGCCGGTGTCGGTGTTCCGCAGATTTCCGCTATCGCAAACGTTGCAGATGTAGCAACCCCGTGCGGAGTCCCGGTTATCGCAGACGGAGGCATCAAGTACTCAGGAGATGTTGCAAAGGCATTCGTTGCCGGAGCATCCTCTGTCATGATGGGAAGCATGTTTGCCGGAACTGATGAGGCACCGGGTAAGACCATCATCGTCAAAGGCAGACGTTACAAGCAGTACAGAGGTATGGGTTCACTTGGTGTTATGACCTCTGGAAACTCCTCCGACCGCTACTTCCAGAAGAAGGGAATTGGAGCAAACAAGTATGTTCCGGAAGGTGTCGAGGGCGCAACCCCGTACATCGGCTCTGTGACTGATGTAATCTACCAGACCATCGGCGGATTAAAGTCTGCTATGGGATATGCAGGATGCGGCGACATTCCAACCATGAGAACCAACGCCCGCTTCGTGAAGATTACCGCAGCAGGTCTCAAGGAATCCCACCCGCACGATATCGTCATCACTGACGAAGCCCCGAACTACAGGGCAAACCTCTAAATCTTTTTTTAAAAAAGAAATTTATTCCAGCTCAAACGCACCCGTATAGAGCTGATAATACCGTCCTTTCCGCAGAAGAAGCTCTGCATGGTTTCCGCGCTCAATGATTCTTCCGCCTTCGATTACCAAAATCACATCAGCATTGCGAACCGTAGATAACCGGTGTGCGATGACAAAGACAGTTCTTCCTTTCATCAGCGAATCCATTCCCTCCTGCACGATAGCTTCGGTTCTGGTGTCGATGGAGGATGTTGCCTCATCTAAAATCATCACCGGCGGATTTGCAATGGCGGCTCTTGCAATTGAGAGGAGCTGGCGCTGTCCCTGAGAGAGACTGCTTCCGTCTCCGGCAATTACTGTGTTGTAACCTTCCGGAAGTCTGCGGATGAAGTCATGAGCGTTTGCAAGTTTAGCTGCTGCATAGACCTCCTCGTCTGAGGCGTCAAGCTTTCCATAGCGGATGTTTTCCATAATGGTTCCGGTGAAGAGATTTACATCCTGCAAAACGATACCAAGCGAATAGCGCAGGTCGCTTTTGCGAATCTCGCGGATGTTGATTCCGTCATAGAGAATCTTTCCCTCCTCAATATCATAGAACCGGTTGATGAGGTTCGTAATCGTCGTCTTGCCGGCACCGGTTGAACCAACAAGTGCGACCTTCTGTCCCGGCTTTGCCCAGAGGGAAATATTGTGGAGAACGGTTTTTCCCTCGACATATGAGAAGGTCACATCCTCAAAGACCACTTCTCCTTCCATCTTCGAGTAGGTCACAATACCATTCTCTTCGCGTCTCCATGCCCACATGTTCGTCTCATCTTCGGTCTCGACAATTTCTCCGGCGACCTCTTTTGCATTGACCAGACGAACTGTTCCCTCATCCGTCTCCGGTGCTTCATCCAGGACCTCAAAGATACGCTCAGCACCGGCAAGAGCCATGACAACGGAGCTTACCTGCTGTGAGACCTGCGAGATAGGCATGGTGAAACTCTTTGAAAGCATCAGGAATGCACCGATTCCGCCAAGCGTAATCCAGTTTCCGTAGATGGCAAGGAATCCTCCGACCACCGCAATTAAGACAAACTGAATGTTTCCGATGTTTGCCATAACCGGCATGAAGATGTTTCCAAAGGTATTTGCCCGCGTTGCATGTGAGCACAGCTCATCGTTTAACGCATCAAACTCATCAGAGACTGCACGCTCGCGGGTAAACACCTGCACCACTTTTTGTCCGGTGATAATCTCTTCGATGTATCCATTAATCTCTCCCAAGGACTTCTGCTGACGGACAAACGACTTTGCCGATGCTCCGCCGATTTTTTTGGTCAGATAGAGCATGACGGCAACAATTCCAAGAACCATCACAGTAAGCGGGATGCTGATGGAAAGCATCGCAAAGAACACCGCAGCGATTGTGATAATCGAAGAGAACATCTGCGGCACACTCTGCGAAATCATCTGCCGGAGGGTGTCAGTGTCGTTTGTGTATCTGCTCATCACATCGCCGAATGAGTGCGTATCGAAGAATCTCACCGGAAGCGCCTGCATCTTCGAAAACATCTGGTCGCGGACTTTCTTTAAGATGCCCTGCGAGATGACAGCCATCAGCCGTGTGTAGAGGAAGGTCGAGACCACACCGGCGAGATAGATTCCTGCCATCACCAGAATGGCTGTTATCATGCCGGTAAAGTCAGGATTTGTCTGACCTACCAGAGGTACGATGTAGTTGTCGATTAAATGCTCAATGAAGAGCGAGCCGATAACGCCTGCGACTGACCCTATCAGAATACAGATGAGAACGATGATGAAGCGGAATTTGTACTCTTTTAAGTAGGAGAGAACCCTAAGGATGGTACGTCCTGCGTTCTTCGGCTTTGCTCCGCTGTGGTGTCCAATCTTCGGCGGCATTTATGCGTCCTCCGTTTTTGTCTGCGACAGGTAAATGTCGCGGTAAATATCACATCTGTTGAGAAGCTCAGCATGCGTTCCGACATCATGGATGTGTCCTTTGTCGAGGACAACAATCTTGTCCGCTCCCTCAATCGAGGAGATTCTCTGGGCGATGATGATTTTCGTGGTGTCTGGAATCTCGTCTTTGAATGCCTGACGAATCAGTGCATCGGTTTTGGTGTCCACTGCGGATGTCGAGTCGTCGAGAATGAGAATCTTTGGACGTCTCAGCAGAGCCCGTGCAATGCAGAGACGCTGCCGCTGACCGCCTGAGACATTTGTTCCTCCCTGTTCGATGTGCGTTTCGTATTTTTCGGGGAAGGATTCAATGAAGCTGTCCGCCTGGGCAAGTTTGCAGGCATGGCGGAGTTCCGCATCGGTTGCCTTGGGATTTCCCCAGCGGAGATTTTCAGCGATTGTTCCGGAGAAGAGAACATTTTTCTGGAGAACCATGGATACCGCATTTCGAAGTGCTGTTAAGTCATAGGATTTCACATCACGACCGCCGACAAAGACGCGTCCTTCGGTTGCGTCATAGAGACGCGGGATGAGCTGGACTAAGGTGGACTTTGCACTTCCGGTACCGCCTAAGATGCCCACCATCTCGCCGGATTTGATTTCGAGGTTTACTGAGTCAAGTGCTTTTCTGCCGTTTTCGCTGTAGGAGAAGCTGACGTTTTCAAAGACCACCGAGCCGTCGGCAACTTCGGCTGCCGGATTTTCCGGATTGGTGACCATCGGTGTTTCGTCCAAGACTTCGGTGATGCGGATAGCAGAAGCCCTTGCCATCGTAATCATTACGATAACCATCGCGACCATCATGAAGCTCATTAAAATCTGCATGGTATAGGAGATAATACTGATAAGCTCTCCGCTCGTGAAGTCGCCAAACACAATCATCTGTCCGCCAATCCAGGCAACAGCCAGAATACAGATGTAGACGCAGAACTGCATTAAAGGACTCATCAATGCCATGAGTTTTTCGGCAGTCACAAACTCTCCGTAGATGTCAGCGGATGCGGTCTTGAACTTCTTCTTTTCAAAGCCTTCGCGGACAAAGGATTTGACAACGCGGATTCCTCTGATGTTTTCGCGAACAACTGCGTTTAAGCTGTCGTATTTCTTAAACACCCGCTCGAAGATGGGAAATGTTTTGACCGTCAGGAAGGTAACGCCGATTCCCAATATGGGAACAACCGCCGCAAAGATTAATGCCATCTCCGGTTTGATAATCAAAACCATGATGAAGGAGGCCAAAAACATCACTGGAGAGCGAATTGCGACGCGGATAATCATCATGAAGGAGTTTTGGATGTTGGTGACGTCCGTTGTAAGTCTGGTGATAAGAGACGGAGCAGAGTATTTGTCGATGTTTGCAAATGAGAACTTCTGCACATTTGAAAATACTGCCCGCCGGAGGTTTTTGGCAAATCCGGCAGAGGCAACAGCCGATGTTCTGCCTGCTAAGATACCAAACACCAGTGCCAGAAGCGCTAATATGATGAGAACAATTCCAAGCTCGATGATGACATCGTAGTTTCCGAGTTCAACTCCTTTGTCGAGTAAGTCGGCGATGACAAAGGGGATGAGCACTTCCATTAAGACTTCGAGGATGACAAAGATTGGTGTTAAGAGAGCTGTCAGCCTATACTGTTTTATCTCGGATGCGAGTGTTGAGAGAATATGGCGGACGTTCATTGTAAAAGGTTCCTCTTGATTTTTTCTGCGGTGTGCAGGAATGCGGTAATTTCTTCGTCAGAGAGACCGGCAGTTATCTGATATTCGATTGCAGAGAGTTCGGATTTGATTAAGGAGTGCTGTTTTTTTCCTTTCTCGGTCGCGGTGATTTTCCGAAGACGTGCATCGGACTCTACCCGCTCGCGGATAATTAGTCCTGCCTCTTCCATGCTGCTCAAAACGCCCGAAACGGTGGAACGCCTGAGAGTAAAGGTCTGTTCGATGTCTTTCTGGAAGATGTCGCTCTCTTCTTCGACGATGAATCCGAGAATCATCCCCTGTACAGGTGTTATATCCTGCTGATTTTTGATTGCGGGAATCTGCAGAAGGCGGCGGTTGAGGTAGTTGGAGAGAAGTTTTATGGTTTTTCCAATCTCTGCCGAAGTCATAAAAAATATGTTAGTAAGCTAACTATATAGTACTTCTGTCGGGGATATTTTGGGGCTAAGCCGAAGGCGCATGCCCAATAGGTGTCTCAGTGATATGGGCTCATGGTTTTTGGGGAGTCTCTGAGTGAGCAAATTTCCCCCGCGAAAACTACGCGAAAAGAAAACGCGAAAGCCAACGAAAAACGCGAAAACTATTCGCGTTGGAAATCACCGGCAACCTTTAGACTAAGTTTCTTTTTGGATGCAGATACCAAAAATAACAAACCGCTAATCTACGCTAATCTTAGCCAATCGCATTCCGTTTTCTTCGCTCGCTTACACTCGGCTA
>JAFQTT010000011.1 GCA_017408885.1 Methanocorpusculum sp. | reverse complement strand
TATTAAGGAGGGCGTGGGCGAAAAGGCGAGTGCGCCGCAGTCCGCAGGTGAAACTTCGGCGATTAGCCGAAGTGAACCGAGGACAAAGGAGCAGTCGTATTTTCGTAGCCCGACGGAAACACCACTAAAAGAGCATCAACCTAAAAAACCAAAACTGACAGAATCCTCCCAAAACACCTCCCCTGATTGCCCGCCGCGCCTTGGTCGGGTCGATTAGACCCGACAGCGGCGAGTACACTATCCAAAAACCAAAAACAAATAAAAAAAAGTATCCGGTAGTAATTCTTTGGAATTACTCAACGTTTTTCAGAGTGTTCTTATCGTAGCGGGAAATAGTTGCGTCCTTCTGGTTCTGATACTTTGCATCCGGCTTTTTATCGTACGGACACTCACAACGCTTTGTGACATAGAATACAAGCTGACCAATCGGCATACCGGCATACACTCTGACAGGCCGGCAGTTTGAATTGCACATCTCAAGAGTAATAGTACCGGAGAAACCTGCATCAATCCATCCTCCGGTCTGGTGAAGCTCAATTCCAAGACGTGCAACACTGCTCTTTCCCTCAATAGAAGAGACAATATTGTCCGGGAGAGTAACACACTCAAGAGTCTCTGCTAAGACAAACTGTCCCGGCATAATATCAAAGTATGCACTCTTTCTCTCCTGAACATGAGTATGGAGAGTCTCGCGGTTGAACGGATCGATTACATCATCACACGGCTCATACCACACAAAATGGTTTCCAAGACGGATATCAAGTGAGTTCGGCTGAACAAGTGCCGGATCATATGGATCAATTTTAATAAAGCCGCGTTTGATGTGGTCAGCAATTTCCCAATCTACCAGAATCATACTATTAATATTCGCATTCTCATTTGATAAATATAGGTGGTAGTCTCCCCTCAAAAGATTAGTTATACTTTCACAGCCAAATAATAACCCATACATGTCGCGAGCAAAGACAGTGCAGAAATATATCAGAACCACCTTAAAACTCCAGCTCAAAGATAAGCCGGGAGAACTCTTAGCCGCAATTAAGCCAATCTCGGAAAGCGGAGCCAATATTATTACTATCTCCCACCAGAGAGATGAGGAAGACCCGGGATCTGACTTAATTGTCGACATCGTCATCTCCCATCAGGAAGCTATTCTTCCAAAGCTTCTCGATGCACTTCGTGCAAACGGAATCATGATTTCACGTGTCGGAATCGAACGTCTGATGTGTACAAAGACCTTCATCTTAATCGGACACATCCTGCACACAGACTTAACCGACACCATCAACAGAATTGACAAAAAAGACATCACCGAAGTCACCGAACTTCACATGATTATGCCGAACATGGATGAGCCGTCCACTGCAAAACTCACCATCAAAGCAGTCACAGAAGCAGAGATGGACAACGCAATCGAACAGCTCGAAGCGATTGCCGCAGAAAAACAGCTTATGATTGTCGATGAACTTGGAGGACGCTTATAATGAAAGTCGCATTAATCGGAATGGGCTCTGTCGGACGCGGAGTATCCCACGTTCTCAAAAATGATTCCCGCTTCAAAATCGTTGCCGCAGCAGACTCAAAGAGCGGAACAGTAAACCCTGACGGATTAGATATTGACCGCCTCTTACAGGCCAAAAAAGACACAGGACGCATTGGAACCCCGGACTGGACTGCATTTAGAATAGCAGCCGAAGTTGATTACGATGTCTTAGTCGAAGTAACCCCGACCAACGCCGAGACCGGAGAACCGGCACTTTCCACAATCAAAATCGCATTATCCAGAGGAAAGCATGTGGTAACATCCAACAAAGGACCAATCTCCTTATACTACCGCGAGCTTGAATCCTTAGCCGAAGAAAACGGGGTATCACTCCGCTTCGAAGGAACCGTTGCCGGAGCAGTTCCAATCATCAACGGAATCAAAAACGGTCTTGCAGGAAACAAAGTAAAAGCACTCTTCGGTGTCTTAAACGGAACCTGCAACTACATCTTATCCAGAATGGAAGAAGAGGGATTAACCTATGTTCAGGCATTAGCAGAAGCCCGCGACTTAGGATATGCAGAGGCAGACCCGACTTATGACGTGAACGGAACGGATGCAGCAATCAAGCTCGTCATTCTCGCAAACACAGTCCTTGGAATGAATGTCACATTAAAGGATGTTCAGCGCACCGGAATCGACCGCTTAACTCCTGAGGCAATCAAGATGGCTCACTCAACAGGACAGACCATCCGCTTAATCGCATCCCTCTATCCGGATAAGAAAGACCTGGAAGTCTCTCCGCGTCTTCTCTCAGAAGACGACCCGTTAGTACTTTCCGAGACATTAAACGCAGTAACAGTCGAGACGGAATATGCCGGAGACGTCACATTTATTGGACGCGGAGCCGGTTCTGTTGAGACTGCATCCGCAATTCTCTCGGATTTACTCTACATCCACGACAAATATGGTTTCTAAAGAAAAACGAAGCGGTGTTCTTCACCGCCGCACTCTTTTTATCCAGGCAATGCGCCGGAAGACGTTTGAGTCCGGATATTTTACAACCGCTGACATCGCGGAGGAAGCAGATGTCCCGCGTTCAACTGCTCAGGACTGGGTTAACCGCTTAATTCTTGAGGGCTGCATATTTGTAAAAGAGGAGAAAAGAGGAAGAAGCCCTGCCCGCTACGCATCCAGAAGTGCGATGCCGAAGAGTACCTGCCGCCGGATTTTTACAACCGTTGACGGAGATGATGTGGAAATTTTCCACGAATGCCTTTCAAGCGGATGTGCAGGATTTTGTGAGTTCCATCACAGAAATGCAGGAGGAGCAGCAGTCGAGGTCTCAAGAGACGGCATGATGTTTCAGGAAAGAGCAAAGCTTTCGTCATCATCTCCAATTAATCTGGAAAAAGCAGCAGTCGGTCTCCTCTCGGTAGAACTCGAAGGAGACGAGGTTGTTCAGACAATCCAGTCGGTAAAAGGCGGTCCTGCATACTCACTCTCATCTATGATGGGAATGGCAAAAGGAGTATCAGGGGTTCTGGTTTCAGCAAAAGACGGTGTTGTCACAGGAAAAGTTCGAACAAAGGCCCTGGTTCCAGTAACTATCGGAGTAGACGACACAGACAGAAAAGGATGCGGCGGTGCCACGTTTGCGCTGACGCACGCTTTGATGAAATATCTGACAGAATCAGGCGACGTAATTCCAATCAGACATCAGGTAGCATCTCTTTCCCAGGATATCGAGGAGATGACAGCAGGCAACTCATGCAGTTTCTTAGAGGTTGCTGTAACACCTGAAGCTTTTCCGAATCTGCTCGCCAAAGTCTGCCGCTTTGTTGAAGACGAAAGCGTATCTGAAGAGTGGGGGATTGCTATCCTTCGCGGAATTTTTGTTCCAAAAGAGATGGAAGCCTTAGCTGCTGAAATCAGACGCGGCAGAGTATCTCTTGATTATGTAAAAGAAAAAGCAAAAGCCTGCGGTGTTCAGATATTTGGAGGAAGAGGAGTAATTGGTGCCTGTGCCGCAGTAAGCCTCAAACACCAGCCTCAGGAAGTTCTCTTAGACAGCAGAGTGCAGATGCGCTGAAAGTTTGGATATTAAATTCTCCACCTGCAAAACAGAAAGCCCGACATATTCCAAGGCATTGAGATGTGCCGAAATTTCCTCTTTTTCGAACAAAGACATCAACTCAGTTCCATCCAGAACATCTGACAGCATGCGTTTCTCATCCAAAGCCCTGCGGCTTGCTTTTCTGATTATCTCATGAGCAGTCTCTCTTGGCATTCCGCGCTTTACAGCTTCGGTCATCAGAGATTCTGCGAGATTTACCCCCTGCATGTAATGCAGATTATATGACACAGCCTCTTCATTTATTGTCAGGTTCTCAATTACATCAGCCGAAATCTTCAGGCAGTGATCGGTTAAGACAGAAGCTTCAGTAAATGTAATGCGCTCCGGGGCAGAGTTTGTTAAATCACGCTCATCCCAGAGAGTGTTGTTTAGAAGAGCTGGTTCTACCATGCTGCGGATAATTCTTGCAAGCCCGCATATCTGCTCACACTTAACCGGATTTCGCTTGTGAGGCATCGCAGATGATCCAACCTGATTTTTATGATAAGGCTCTGTTACTTCTCCAATCTCGGTTCTTTGAAGAGAGCGGATCTCAACAGCGATTTTCTCAAGAGTTGTTGCACAGTTTGCAAGGAAAAATATGTACTCTGCATATCGGTCTCTGGACACCACCTGCGTTGAGACATCGACTGATTCGAGATTTAAGTACCTCATCATCTCAGCCTGAACGCGGATTCCATCCTTCCCAAGAGACGCCATTGTACCAACAGCACCGGTGAGTTTTCCAACACAGACTCTTGGCCTAAGCTCTTCCAATCGCTCTAAATGGCGCGCAGTCTCCGCCGCCCAGACGGCAAAGCGAAGTCCGTAGGTCATCGCAATAGCGTGCTGACCGTGAGTTCTTCCAATGCAGACTAGCTGTTTTGTCTCATCAGCTCTCCTTAGAAGAACAGATAAAAGACGTCTTAATTTTCCATCTAAGATATCAAGAGCCTCTTTTATCTGAAGTCCCAAAGCTGTATCTAAAATATCGTTTGAAGTTGCCCCGAGATGAACAAAACGCCCGGCACTGCCGCAGACTTCAGAAATTGCCTGAATAATAGCCGTCATTTCATGGTTGTTTTCGGCTTCAATCTCTCTGGCTCTTTTGTGTGATGCAAATCCTGCTTTTCCGACGATTGCATCCGCATCAGCTTTACTGATAATACCGCACACACCAAGAGAGTGAGCGAGGGCTGTTTCTGCTTTTACAATGCAGGAGAAACGGTTTTCCCCGCTCCACACCATCTTCATCTCTGGTGTTCCGTAGCGGAAATCAATCGGGTGGATTATCATAAGAGTATATGTGCTCTGTTAAGGAAAATAGTTTGAGGAAAAACGTATCAGAAATTTTGGCTTATTTCGTTCGGAGGGGAAGTCACGTGCTTACTTCCTGCCGTCTCCGAACGAATCGCGGAGGTTAGCTTTTGCCAAAGAATTGTAATTGGGGATTTTGGAAAGGCCTAAACCTTTACCTATATCTATCTATGCTCTCCAAGTTTATAAATCCTGTACCTGTTTTTCTTCAAGTTCAGCAAGTCGGATGTAACATGCGGTCTTCTTTTCAAGGTCGCCGATTCTGTCCAGGGCTTCTGCAAGAAGAGACAAGGTCTCCTCATCATCTTCTAAGAGAAGAAGAGCACGCTCGAAACATCCGGCAGCATCCGCATTTCTCTCAAGGGAAAGAAGAGCCTTGCCTCTTCCTTTCCATGCGTCCGCATCGTTTGGAGTGAGTTCTGCAAGGCGCAGGTATGCTTCGGCTGCTTTTTCAAATCTTCCCTGCTCAAGACAGGTATCTGCCGTCTGCTGCCAGAACAACGGGTTGTTTGTCGGATGGAATGTCATGTTACTCGATAATTTTCATCATCGGGTAGCCGTTCTCGAACTTTAAGGATGCTTTGCAGGTTGCATCTCCGAATTTGGTCTCGATAACTGCATCGTACATTGCGCCGGTCAGTTCAGAGTATCCAAACGGATTCTCGTTCATTAATGAGCGGTCAAGGGTTACCTTGATGCTTGTTACATACGGCTGAAGGGAGACAGCGCTTTCAATTGCTGCTTCTACTTTGTCTGCGGTTGCTCTGGAGATTGGAGTTCCAACGAACTGGTGGTAGAGTGCACCAAGCTTAATTGCTGCTTCAAATACTGCGTTTTCTCTATCTGTTGCCATAATTTTTACCTCAAATTAATTTTACTGTGTCGTTCTTCGGAGTAAGGAGCTCTCCGTTTCTTCTCATTGTTTCAATCATCTTCTCGACCTCCTCTTTCGAGTAGTTCATCGAGACCATCTTTGCGTAAACCGCATCAATCTTTGCGGCTCCTCCGTCCATGCACTCTTTAATTGTGTCCTTTAAGTCACGGCGAAGGGTTCTGCCCGCTTTTGTTGTACCTGATGCAATTTTGTCGATGTCGAGATTTCCGGTCTTCGGGTCATATGCGACCTGCCTAAGACATGTGTCAACAATTTTGATGACACGGGTTGCATCGTCCATCTCGATTGTATCAGCGAGACGAACACGCGCACTAGCCTCAGCAAGTCTGACGAGTGCTTCCAGCTGACGGGCAGTGACCGGGACTGGTTTGTCCTGATTGTCGTATGCAACGCTTCTAAGCTTCTTGTAATAATCCACAAGCGCATCCTTTGCTTCCGGCGTTAAAAGCGGGAAGCAGTTGCGTTTTGCGTATGCCAGATACTTTCGAAGCATTACAGCATCAATTTCTGCTGTAACCGGAGCAAGTTCCTGTTTGAAGTACTCTTCATCCGCTCCCGGAATCGGGTACTTCTGATGCCGCATAATCTTTTCTCCTGCCGAGTGGGACTTTAAGATGTGGTTTGCGATGTTTAAGTCGCGTGTTTCGTTTGGTTCATCCTTTAAGATGAAGATTAAATCGAAACGGGACAGAAGCGACGGCGGCATGTTAATCTGCTCGGAGATGTTTGAGTACTCATCAAATCTTCCAAGCTTCGGGTTTGCCGCTCCAAGAAGCGAACAGCGGGTTCTAAGGGTCGCGTTGATTCCTGCCTTTGCAATCGAGATTGACTGCTGTTCCATTGCTTCGTGAAGTGAGGAACGGTCATCCTTTTGCATTTTGTCCATCTCATCAACCGCTGCCATTCCTTTGTCGGCAAGAACCAGAGCTCCGGCCTCAAGTGTCCATCTGCCGTCGCCTAAGTCATCCTTGACGGCAGCAGCAGTCAGACCCGCAGACGATGCAGACTTTCCTGATGTGTAGACACCACGCGGGGCGAGTTTGATGACATATCTTAGAATCTGGGATTTTGCAATACCCGGGTCACCCACTAAGAGCATGTGGATGTCTCCTCGAAGACTGCTTCCATCCGGCATCTCTTTGGCGATTCCTCCAAAGAGCTGCAAAGCGATTGCCTCTTTTACGTCTTCATTTCCGTAAATCGTCGGAGCAATCGAGCGGGCAATTTTTCCGTAGATTCCAGGATCCTTTGCCATCTCGATAATGGCTGCCTCATCCTCTTCTGTGATGTTTACTTCTTCGAACTCTTTTACAGAGATTTCGATGGAGTTACATTCGATGTAGAGGTCAAAGACGGTGCTTTTCTGTCCGTTCTGGACACGCTGAACGCTTCTTAAGATTCCGTTGATGATGACGCGGTCTCCGGGCGTTACAGTTCCGCAGATGTCATCTACACAATCGATATCGATTGTCTGCGGCTGCTCTCCTCCGCGAAGTCCTTCCGGTGTTTCCTGTACACGAAGTTTCTGCGAGTCGATAAAGGTTGAGAGGCTTTGGATGAGCTCGAGCTTTTTCTGTGTACACTCAGCGTTTCCGCACATGTCAGGCTCGCTGTAGCTTCCATACTCCTGTGCTTTTTTGGTGATGTGACCGTTTGCACAGCGGAATGCTCCAACAACAAGCCTCGGGCGGACTTCGGTTGCACGGCGGATGATTCCGTCAACACTGATGAATTTGTTGATGTGCTCAGATCTGATATCGCGAACGAGTGTTTTTCTTGGAAGGTGGATGAATCTGATGTTTGTTTTGTTTATGATTTCATCCGAGATGTCGTTTCCTTCGATATCTTTTCCAGAGATTAAGTGAGCGGCACGAATTGCGTCTTTGATGTCGTTTAGGGTTTTTCCCGGGTGCTCAAGCAGGTCATCTGCAAGGATGGTTCCGGTCTTTCCGTATTTTTCGAGAACATCGTAGCCGATTTCCAGAGAGCGGGTGCTCGGGAATTCACGCGATATTTTGTTGAGCTGGGCTTTGCATTTCTTTTTTAAGAAGCCAGCCCATTGTTCGGCTCTGTCGATTACTTCGAGTTCTTCCACACTTCCTCCTTGTTGTAACTATATGATGTCTCGTTAGATAAGGGCTTTGGATGACTGTCTTTGTACTCTAAACGGCAGGACACAATAAAGAAATATTGTAAACATACTTTCAAAACATACCAAACTTGCGCACTTTTGAAAACATACTTTCAAAACATATCCGGTAAGCGAAGACGGAATCATTATCAAAAACGTAATTGACTTCCTGTTGGAGTAATGAGTTAAAGGCAGGTCTGAAAAAAGTTATTCAGAGATCTTACAGACTTCTGCTAAAATCTTCTTTGCGGCAAACTCATCCTCGCCCCCGCATTTTCTAATCAGCTCGAAGTCATACAAAATCTTCTGCTTCAGGTCTTCGGAGTGATTAAACACATAGCGTGTTGCATGAACTGTTGCATCAATTACTGCATCAAATCCGCGGTTTACTCTGCGGATATTTGGGGTGAGGATAAACTCCGAGACAGGAGTTAAATCGACCATATAGGTCTGCTCTGTCTCGTGTGTGACCTCAGCTCTAAACCCGATCCATGCATCCGCCTCGCGTAAACGCTGCATATCTCCTTCTGCTGTAAGTTCTGAGAGCTCAACATCCGAAAAAGCATAGCGGGCATATAAAGATGCGCGGGATACAAAGTTTGCAGTAACCCACCCGTACTTTCTGATGTTCTCCTCGGTCTTTGAGCCCTTGAAGAGAATCATCTTCGGACACTGACCGTCCCTTAGAATAATCCCGATTGGGGCGGCATTATCCTTTGTTACGGCGATAATCTCGTTAATTCCAGGACTTAGTAATCCCATTCCCATCCCTCGATGAGTGCCACGAAAATTCCTGCGATACAGATATCTGCAAGAGAGCCCGGATTAATTCCCTCTGCAATACACCATGCATCAAGAATCTCTTCCGAGAGCAGACCGTTTTTCGCCATCATCGCAGAGTTTCTAAGCTCCTCTGCTGTTGCTGGTCCGAACTTCTTGATAACAAACGTATCAAGGTGACGGGAAAGCATATCCAAGAATGCAGCAGGAATTGCAGAACTTCCGCCGTCAGACGATTTTAAGAGGTCTGCCATTTCGCGGGTTAAAGCAAAGCCGTTTGTCCACTCACGTGCGACCATGTCGTTTTCAGCAGAAAACTCCATCACATCATACATCGTCATGCCGTCTTCCCGTAAACGGTTTAACGACTCCGGGTCATTGATATCCATATCGGAAGTATCAGACACGCGAACAGCAGTAAGCCCGAATGCTTTGTAGAACAAAACCGCATCATCGACCGTTGTCTCTTTTACAACGCGGCAGGCTCCTTCAATGCCCTTTCCCTTCAGGAGAGGCAGAAGGAGAATAAACGCTCCAAAGTGTGTATTTCCGCCATTGTGACCGTTTGTCAGGCGGACTGCCTCATACATGGCATCCCCTAAAGCCATTCCATGAATATTCTGGAAAATCTTTCTGGCGCGAACTGCTGAGTTTAGGAAATGCTCTAAGCGGGTATCATCATAATCATGTTCGCGGTCAATGTTTCCGGGCTTTCGCTTTGCGCAAACCTCAAGGAGCATTGCAAACTCGGCAAGTTCAGCAGCATTTTCTGCACTAAGCATAATTCACCCGAAGATTTCGTCCATGATGACTTCGGAAAGTTCACGCTTCAGCTTCATATATTCGTTCTTTGGAAGCTTGATTGACTTTAAAGTCATATCGCGGAACATACACGGAGTAGACGATTTACAGCAGAAAGCAAGGCTTCCAAAGCAGGTGTGACTTCCTTCTGCAAGCGGAGTGCCTGCAACAGCTTCCTCTTTTAACTGAGTGTATGCACCGTACTCGAGACCAATAGTGTTTAAAGTCGGAAGAAGTGCACACTGCTTAATCGGCATACAGCAGAAGGCAAGAGACCTGTAGTCTCCTCCGCGGCAGAGCTGTTTTGGCGCGTTGTACCATCCGACTTCGTCAGCGATTGCCCTGATATAACGGTCAAGGAGAGTTAGCACAGCAGGTTCGGCACGGCGGGCAAGGGAAACGAGGTCTGCTCCGTGAGAGAAGTACTCCATCATGGTATCCGGAGAGTCAACGCCGTTGTTTGCGATGATTACAAGCGGACAGCTGTTTCTAATCTGTCTGAGCTTGGATGCTCCAAGGTCCATTAAATCAACATGGATAATCTTTGCTCCGGCTTTCCAGAGAGCTTTGGCTAATGCTTTATCGTCTGTAATGCCTGCTCTGGTCTTGACAGAAACAGTGTATCCGGCTTCGGCTAAGGCGGAAACAATCTCACAAAGTCTGTCGGTATCCTTTAAGAGTGCCTCTCCGCATCCGGCATTAACCATAGGCGGCTGTCTGCAGTGGGCGTCAATCTCGTAGATTACATCTTTTCCAAAGACGGATGCTGCCTCTAAGAATGCCTCTTTTGTGCTTCCCCTAAGATTCAGACCTGCAACAACTCCCGCGTCCTCAAGCATTGCAAGTTCGGTTGAGATATCATCAAAGGATGCTTCAAACTCCTTTCTTCCGCAGGCTTCAATCTCCTTTGAAGCATTTCTTGCGGCCTCATCAATACTGTATCCGCCGATAAATGCAGCACCTGCGTGTTCTGCTCTCTCGATTACATATGCAGCATCGGTAATGCCTGCCATCGAAGAAAGTACGATTGGTGTTTTGAGCTGCTTTCCAAGAAGTGATATGAACCTGCTGTTTCCTGCCATTTGAATGATATATGTATGCTGTATAGAGTATTATTATATTGGGTAGTCATGCCTCAATCGCGGAGTAATTAAACTATGAGAGCAAACATTATTCTATGACCGGAAATATCGAGCCGGATGCACCCTTTGTCGAGGGGGTAAATCCGGACATCACAAATGAGAGGGATGAGCTCCAGTATCTCAGGCGTGAAACCGAGACTCTCCAGAAAATCATCCGTGCAGAGAGAAAGGAAAACGACACCTTAAGGGTCGAAAACAACAAACTCCGCATGGATAACACCCAGCTGAAAAAGGAAAATAATCAGCTCAAGCGTCTCCCCCTCTTCGTTGCAGTAGTCCTCGAAAAACTTGCAAACAACGAAGTCTATCTCCGCCAGATGGGAAATAATCAGGAATATGTTACCCAGACAACAGCCTCGGTATACGACAGAATCAAGAGCGGAACCAAGGTTGCTGTAAATAACACTTTATCGATTGTAAAAATCATGGGTGACTCTGTAGACGTTCGTGTCAAAGTCATGGAAGTCGAGGAAAAGCCTGAGACATCTTTCGAAGACATCGGAGGCCTGAAAGACGAAATCATAGAGGTTCGGGAAGCTGTAGAGTACCCGCTTACAAAACCTGACGCATTCGAGAAGTTCGGAGTGGTTCCGCCGAAAGGAGTTCTCCTCTACGGACCTCCTGGAACCGGTAAGACCTTAATCGCAAAAGCAGTAGCACACAACGCAGGCGTTCCGTTCTTAAGACTTGCAGGATCTGAACTTGTCCACAAATACATCGGAGAAGGAGCACAGCTTGTCCGCGACCTCTTCAGCATGGCAAGAGAGCTTGCCGAAGAGAACAACGGAGTTGTTGTATTCATCGATGAAATCGATGCTGTCGGAAGCATGAGAACAAATGACGGCACATCCGGTTCTGCCGAAGTTCAGAGAACCTTAATGCAGTTACTTGCCGAAATGGACGGTTTCAACAACAGAGGAAACATCAGAATTATAGCTGCAACCAACAGACCTGATATGCTCGATGCAGCACTCCTTCGCCCGGGACGCTTCGACCGCTTAATCAAAATCCCGGCACCGGACGCAGACGCACGCATGCAGATCTTCCGCGTCCACACAAGAAAGATGGAAGAGGCAGGGGCTCTTGACAACCTCAACTACAATGAGCTTGTCAATTTAAGTGACGGATTAACCGGAGCTGAGATTGAAGCAATCTGCCGTGAAGCAGGTATGCTTGCCATCAGAAACGACAGCGACAAGATTACCGCAGAAGACTTCCTTGCGGCAATCAGAAAAGTACGCCACTCAGAAAAGGATGAGTCCTGGCGTGATGTAATGTATCTCTAAAATGCAGGTAGTCTGTATCGCAAAACAGGGAGTGAATCTCTTTCAGACACTGACGGACTCGGAAACGAGCCGTCACATTCTTCGTTTTTATCACCCGGAAGACATCAGATACGGAGTGCGCACAAACGTATCAACAGTGTCGAGTGCTTTATCTCTTCTAAGTGAACTTCGCTGGTATCTCATGAGATATACTGCTGTTTCATTAATCGAAGATGTTGAGCACGGCGTATACTTAACCCGCGAGCTGGCAGGAAAAGTCTACGAAGAACGCTCGGTTCAGTTAGGCGGTACATGGGAACATTCATTCAGATTTGCAGTGACTGAAAACGGCGAATCATTCAAAGTTCCAATCGGTGTAGACACACCGTCAGGCACAATCCTCTCTTTTACTGTGTGGGGAACAGAACGGGAATGCCCGTAACATCCACACAAATTAGATTATCCTGAAAAACAAACAGATAAGTACATTATGGCTCTCCGACTTTCGTTCACACTGGACTCTGTACTCTCAGAGAGGATTGACCAGTTTGCAAAGAAACAGGAACTCGACAGAAACGAAGCAGTACTTCTCTTAATCGAACACGGCTTAGACCTTGCGGCAGAAGAGGGAATCCTGGAACCAATTCGCGATCGTGACTACAAAAAAGAGGCACGCATGCAGAAAAATATCGATTCCATCACAGGAGGTCTTGACGATTTAAGAAAGGAAGTCCGCTCAATGCATCACCTCCTAAACATGAGCCTGAAAAACACAGAAAAGAAGACAACCAGACGCGGTCTGTTCAAATAAGTGAAACTATGAAAAAAACCTACATTATCGGACACCGGCATCCTGATACCGACTCGATCTGCAGTGCCATCGGATATGCCGATCTATTAAATCGAAACGGTCTTGGAAACTACATTCCGGCATGCTGCGGCAAACTGAATGCAGAGTCACGTTATGCTCTTTCAAAGTTCGGAGTTGACGAACCGGCTCTCGTCTTGAATGTCGAACCGTCCGTATCTGACTTATCCCGCATCCACCAGGAAAAAGCTCTCGGTTCCACTCCAACAATTGATGTCATCCACATGATGGACGAGAAGGACATGAGAAACCTTCCAATCATTGATGAGTCCGGAAAGCTCTTGGGTCTTGTGAGTGAACATGGTCTGGCGCGTGCATACGTCTCAAACACCAAGATGGATACTCTTGCCGTCTCTCCGATTCCGGTCGAAACCCTGACCAGAATTCTGCATGGAGAAATCCGCGTCAAGAAACACGATGTATTAGAGGGCGCAGTCTATATCTCAATCGATGCACTGCACGTCATTCTTTCCCGTATCACAGAAAAAGATATCGCAATTGTCGGAGACGACGAGCCGACACAGCTCGCTTTAGTATCTGCCGGAATTGCCGCGTTAATTATTGCTGACTCAGCTCCTGTTGGAGAGCGTCTTTTAGCATCAGCAGAGGCACGCGGGGTCACAGTTATTGCAACAGATGCCGATGCATTCGGTGTTGCAAACCTCATCCACTTAACTCTGCCTGCTGAGAGAATTATGTCAACAGATGTTCCGCGGGTTAGAATGGAGGATACAATCGAGTATGTTCAGCAGGTTGTATCAAATGCAAAGTACCGTGCGGCCTGTGTTGTTGATGCAGACGGAAATCTGATTGGAACAATTTCCAGAAACACGTTAATGGAGGATGCAGCAAAAGCAGTCATTCTCTTAGACCACAACGAGTACGGACAGGCAGTTCAGGGAATCGAGACCGCTGACATCGTTGAAATTATCGACCACCACCGTTTAGGGGCAATGACTACCTTAAAGCCGATTCGCTTCGATATGGAGCCTGTTGGTTCAACATCCACAATCATCGCCGGAAGATTCCGTGAAGCAGGCATTACTCCGTCCAAGGAAATTGCAGGAGTGCTTCTTTCCGGAATCTTATCCGATACCTTAGGACTTAAGATGTCAACCACAACCAAAAAGGATGTGGATATGGTAGCCTACCTCTCCGCTCATGCGGAAGTGGATGCAGAAGAGTATGCAGAGGAGTTAATCTCCGAAGGAATGGCTCTTGCCGGAATGACACAGTCTGCTCTCTTAGACCGCGATACCAAAGAACTCACTCTTTCTGCAAAGCGTGTCATAATCGCACAGGTCTTAGTCCCGTCCTATGAGTATGCCGCGGCAAGAAAGGATGAGATTTACGAAGCACTTCGTGAAAAACTGAACGAACCGCATGCACCGGACATGTATATTGCGCTCTACACAAGTGTTTCCGAGATGGGTTCAGACATGTTTGCCGTAGCAGATGACAAACTCTTAGCATCTGCACTTCACTGGGACAGTCCAATGCATCTTCCGGGAGTTGTTTCCAGAAAGAAGGACTTTGTTCCAAAGTTCGGGAACATTTTAGCCTCCAATCTCTAACTTTTTTTATACCGCACTCAAAGGGTTTCCAAACCTTAATATTCTAAAGTTACCTTATATTTACTCATGGCTGATAAAATCGCAGAGATTGTTGCAGAGCTTGAATTTGTTGCAGATATTGAAGGAGAAAAAGACTGCCTTATGTCTCAGCAGGGAAACCTCTGGTTCAATGTTGACGTCCCGAAAGGACACGGTTTAAAGACCGGTGACAAAGTACGGGTAACCGTTGAGCGTGTCGAGTAATCATGAAAGACTTTCTTGACCGTGACCCGATAAACCCGCGAACTGTTCTGATTGGAGGGCTGGTTGTTCTTCTTGCAGGACTTATCATCATTCTCTTCCTCTTCTCAGGAGGTTCAGGAGTTGACGCGGATACACCGGTATATGATAACGGCATCTTAAAAACAACAATCTCCTACAGTGGAGATGAACCCGAAAAAGTCTGGGTTCAGTACAATATATTCCGCCAGGACGGAATGTTTTCCTCAACGCAGATAGGAAACACCTTCTCGTTTGTTGAAACACTCACCAAAGGAAATACCTTATCCAAGTGTCCTGTAGAGCTCGAATCAGGTGAGTATAAGATTTTCATCTACATCTCGACATACGAGGATAAGCCAAAGCGTCTTGCCGGATACATCCGGACAATTCAGATAGCATGAGAATATTTGATAATGCTCTTCTATATAACCCGGTATCCTGTACATGGATACCCTCTTCTTTCTCTGTTGAAAAAGGAAAAATCAAGGCTGTAGGAAAACCGGGCTCTCTTTCAGGTCATCTGGTTTTCGACCTTGAAGGTGCCCGCGTAATACCCGGACTTATTGATTCACACGTCCATATCGAAAGTTCTCTTTTAACTCCTGCTGAGTTTGGAAGACTTGTTTTACAGCACGGGGTTACAACAGTTATTGCCGACCCGCACGAGATAGCAAACGTTGCCGGAACTGCCGGAATCGATTTTATGATCTCGGATGCCGGAAACTCTCCGGCAGACATCTTCTTCATGGTTCCGTCATGTGTTCCGGCAACCCCATCAGATGTCGGAGGTGCAGTTGTATCTGCTGAGGATCTGAAAGCTTACGTAAATCACGAAAAGGTCTTAGGTCTTGGCGAAATGATGAACGTCCCGGGTGTTCTTTTCGAAGACCCTGAGGTGTCTGAGAAGCTTTCTCTTTTCAAGAGAATCGACGGACATGCACCGGGACTTTCAGGAGAAGATCTCTGCAGCTATGTTTCACGCGGAATTTTAAGCGATCATGAGTGTACAACAGCAGAGGAAGCCGAAGAGAAACTCCTTCTCGGGCAGTTCATCTTCCTCCGCGAAGGTGACGCTGCAAAGAATGTAGAGGCATTAACTCCGGCAGTAACTCAGGCAACAGCTTCCCGCTGCTGTTTTGCAACTGACGACCGGCATGTTGACAGTATAGCAGAAGAAGGTTCGATTGATAACTGTATTCGAACAGCAGTCCGGGCAGGCATGCCGCTTGAACTCGCATTAAGGATTGCAACGCTTTCTGCCGCTGACTACTACTGTCTCCATGATAGAGGAATTATCGCTCCGGGCCGCTGTGCCGACTTCTGTATTTTAGATGAAGGAAAGACATTCAAAGTATCGCGTGTGTACAAGAATGGAATTGCTGTATCCAAGAAGGGAACAGCCGAAGCTGAAAAGATAGAGTTCCCGAAGTTTGTATGCAGCATCCCGGGCGAAGATGAAATGAAACTGCCTTCCGGAATGCTCAAGGTAATAGAGACAATCCCTGGCGAAATTATCACAGAAGCGGGCATTGGTCAGGAAGGAGATGACGGAATCCAGAAGATTATCTGCGTTGACAGATACAGAGGAGAAGGATTTGGAGTTGGTCTGATTAAAGGACTAAACATCAGACAGGGAGCTATCGCAACGTCCGTTTCACACGATGCCCACAACATAATTGCTGCCGGCGCATCAGATGCAGAGATTATCTCTGCGGTAAAAGCAGTCTCTGAAGCAGGAGGAGGCATGGCTGTTGTTCTTGGAGATGAGACAACAGTTCTTTCTCTTCCTGCAGGAGGTCTTATGACGTTTAAGCCGTACGAAGAGGTCTTAGATGAGATGGCTGTGTTAAACGAAGCTCTCGAAAAGACAGGAGCGGATAAAAAAGCGTTCATGTCTTTGTCATTTATGGCTTTGACTGTTGTTCCTCATCTAAAGATTACACCGCGCGGACTGTTTGACGGAGATTCATTCAGTGATACTGACATTCAGTGTTGAGAAAGTATATTTATCTCTACAACAAATAGGTGAATACTAATGAGGTTATACCAGCTTCTCTGTGCTGTTGTTGTCTGCATGTTTATGGCAGTACCTGCAGCGGGAGTGTCTGAACTATCCCTCCCGCTTTTGTCGAACACAGATTCATCTCTCGAAAAACAGGTAGTTCTTCCAAACGGAGAGAACCGTTTCGGGTATCTTTATGTGAGCTCTGTTGAGTATGTGATGAAGAATTCCGATGCAGAGATTACAGTAAGATATCAGATTGAACCCTGGATTTCGTTTCTGGTGTATCTTTTCGGAAAACAGGATTTGAAGAAGCGGGTATTGGGTATTCTCGGATATCCTGAGGCAGGTTATGAAAGTGTGCAGGATGTTTCATTCTCATACATTGACGGAGATTACGCGGTATTAAAAGTCAGAAATGCCGCACTGGATAACCAGGACAACTCATACTGGATTAGACCTCACAGCTTCGGATGCGTTATTCCGACACTGACCTTTGTAATCAGCAGTTCGGATATCAAGACATTCACAAATGTCAAGGATATGTCAAAAGGTATCGGCTTTTTCAAGTCGTAATTTTTTTTTATTTTTCATGTATATGGGCTCATGGTTTTTGGGAATCTTTGAGGGGGCGTGTTTTCGTGTATTTTAATTTAGACTGCGTTTCTTTTTGGATGCAGACACCAAAAATAACAAACCGCTAATCTGCGCTAATCTAAGCCAATCGCATCTCGCTCTTTCGCAAGCCCTTCGGTCTTGCTCATGGCTTGAGACACTTCGTGTCTCTCGCCCCTCGCTCTCGCATACTCTAAAGAGTATGCTCGTGTCTAATCGCCACCGCTCGGCGAGATGCTGGACTCGCGCTTCGGCGCTCGCCTGAGTAAGGTAAATATCTGTAGAGTTATTTTTAATTTTTTAAATGCGAGCGCCGAAGCGCGAGTCAAGCATTCCGCCGAGCGTTTGCGATTAAGCAACACGAGACGTGACGATTAGTCACGTCGAAGTGAGCGAGGGAACGGAATGCGATTGGCTGAGATTAGCGTAGATTAGCGGACGGTCTAAAAAATATTCCATGCGCGGACACCCATCCACCACACACCGCCCGCATCCAAAAATCCGCGAATTATTCACAATCAAGATTAATTAATCCAAGCCCGTACACACTCGCATTCACCAATCCAATAAACCATCTTCGAGATTGGAATTAATCCGCAGAATAAATCAATTTGAATTGTTTTAATGCCTCATTTTTTACTAAAAATAGATAGATTTAAGGCGTTTTTTTTTTTAGATAGATTTATCAGCAATTTGGAAGTCCGTACTCCCGCTTTCTTTGTTGCCGCAAAGCTGAGGTAAAAAAGCCCCTCAACTTTGCTTTGTAACATACTTAGGAGAAAAATTCTATGAAAGCTGATGTTATTTTAAAGAAGAAGGAAGATGCAGTATCGCCGGTTATCGGTGTCATGCTGATGCTCGTTGTAACTATCGTTATCGCCGCTGTTGTTGCGGCTTTTGCGGGCGGTCTTGGGTCAGACGTGGAAATGGCTCCGACTGCGGCTTTGAACATCGATGTTTATGCAGGTGATAAGACAGTAAAGATTGAGCACCTCTCAGGTGAAGCACTCATTACTAAAGATATTACAATAAAAGTAACTGACGTAAACGGAAATCCAAAAGGAACAGGAGATCTTTATGATTCTAACCCAGATGATGAAATTAAAGGTTACACAGGATTATCCTTCACCCCAAGCTCAACCGCTAAAGTTACCCTTACTGGTGATTCTCTTCCAGCCGCAGGAGACTTTGTAACCGTCACAGTCCTCGCAAACGGAAAACACATCGTTGCAAAGAAGGATGTTGTTGTAAAGGCATAACCGGATTTTTTGGAGATTTGAAGAAATGATTCAAACAAAATCCGAAGATGCAGTATCACCTGTAATCGGCGTCATGCTGATGCTGGTTGTTACTATCATTATCGCCGCTGTTGTTGCCGCTTTTGCGGGCGGAGTTGGAGCTGATGCAGAACCAGCGCCAGTCACAGTTCTTAATGTCGAGGGAGCTTCAGCGGGACATATTGAGACAGTACCAGGAAAAATGGAAATTATAGGAGGAGCAACTGCATTCAGAGGTTTCTCGAAATACTATACTGATGAAAATGGCAATGAAATCTCATCATTGGGTCAATTTAACCCTGAGACTAAGTACGTCATGCTATACAAAGATGATAAAACCAAACCTTTTGGAAGAATTGTCATCACAGAATACAACGAAAATAATGGTAGGCCCATAATTGACGCAGTTAATGGACAAATAGAATCAATTGGTGACGATTGGCAAGATTACCTTGAAATGGGAGACCCCACAGAGAAAGAAATATCCAAAAATACAGTAACCATCAGCTGTTTACACGGGGATTCTCTGGATTTATCAAAAGCATCTGTTAAAGTGTACAATCCGAGTGGAAACTTAATCCATGAACAGAAGCTTAGTGATTCATCCAAAACATTCGGTCCGGGGGACACTATTACTGTTATTCTGAACACCGAGTCTCTTGAATTTACCAAAGGAAAATCTGTTGAGATTGAAGTTCTCTATGGTGAGCACATCCTTGTAAGCAAAGAACTGACAGTAACACGCGAGTGGTGATAACATGATGCAGAAAAAATCAGAAGATGCAGTGTCACCCGTTATCGGCGTTATGCTGATGCTTGTTGTAACCATAGTTATCGCCGGCGTAATTGCCGTATTTGGAACAGGCATGGTAGGCACAACCGAATCCGCACCAAGTGCAGTTCTGGATGTAAAGATTATGACAAACTTCGGCGCTCTGGATGTTCAAGATAATGGAGATGTCGATGCTGAAGCAGGAATGTTAACAGGTCCTGACTTCCAGATTACCCATGTCTCAGGAGACCCTATTGACACAGGAGACATCGAAATTCAGATAGCATGGAAAGACCATCTCGGAAACTATCACGACAGCACATACTCTGCTGATGCATTTGAAGCATCAGGAGTTACCCTGCCGCGCACACGCATTCAGCCAATGTATGTTAAAGCCAGCACAATTGGCGGAAGTGTGAGTGACATGTACTTTGGAGATGTAAAACTCACACCTGGATTACGGCTTACTGCAAGTACTGACATGTTAGGAGACGTACAGCAGGGCAGTCAGAACCATATCGGAAGTGAGTTCATGAACGCAGTATTCGCAAGCGGCGAGACCTTTGACGGATTTAACTCGCTCGATGACATGGGAGTAATGGAGTATCTTTTACCGGGAACACCTGTTGACATCACAATCCTCCACATTCCAAGCAACACCATCATCTACGAGAAAGAGGTGGTTGTACTATGAAGCAGGAAAGAAGAAAAGAAGATGCAGTGTCACCCGTTATCGGTATTATGCTGATGCTGGTGGTAACTATAATTATCGCCGCAGTAATTACAGGATTTGCAACTGACTTATCCGCAGACACTGCAAAAACCCCAATGGCTCTCTTCGAAGTTCAGGATGTTGAAATGGTAAAAGAAGGAGAGCATGTCTATCTTAACAGCTTTGGACTGAAACACAAAGGCGGAGATGCAGTCCCGCTGAAATATCTTCAGCTCACTGTTGAACAGTTAGGAGGGGCAGGACAAAACGGTATCATCAATATTATGACAGCAACAGAAGGAAAAACCAGAGGTGACAGACATATGGTCACTGACCAAGGAATTACTTTTGCGCAATCAGATGCTGCATATCCATTCACAATTCGCGGAGAGACAGGCAATCCGGTAAACTATGCGGCAACGACAGGAGATGTGATTGAGGTTCACCCGCTTGAAAAAGATGCTATGAGGCAGACACTTACCATTTTTGAAGGTGCAACTGCCAAATGGACACTTTCTGATACCAGAACAAACGCAGTTATTGCAAGCGGAGAGTTCCTCGTAGTAAACAGCTAAGCGCTGAAATTGGAGGTTCACTCCTCACCAATTTCATCCGCAGGGAAAATGCCTTCGGTTTGAGAAAATCACTTTGTACTAACTAACTATCCCCAAAGCCCCTGGGGGCTTGGAAACCCAAGCCGCCTGCTTTTCACTGCCGCATCTTGCGGGATGGATGCAGGAAAAGCAGGCAGGGCATCACTTTTTCAAGTCGTAATTTTTTTTATAAAAATAGTTAGAGGATTACTCCTCTTCGTCTTCGAATACAGCATCCATTTCAGGATACTCAGGGAGCTCTTCGTCTGCGAGTTTCATCTTCCGCTCGGCACGGCGAAGAACCCCGTGCATTGTGCTGACCTCGCGGACAGTGAGTTTGGTTCTTCCAAACACACGTTTTGCAAGAAGAAGAGTTGGTCCTCTTTTTTCAATCTGGTGTCCTGCAAGCTCTAAGAACTCACCGATGTGTTTGTAGAGAGAGTCCATCTCCTGCTTGGAGGCAAGCATGTACTCACCTCTTTGGAGGTGGGCTAACTCATAGCAGACGATTCCAATCGCATGCGAGATGTTTAAGATTGGATACTCCTCGCTTGTCGGGATGGTACAGACAATGTCGCACTGCGCAATCTCCTCGTTGTTCAGCCCCCAGTTCTCGCGGCCGAAGAGAATTGAGATTCTGCCGTCAATGTCTCCAATCATTTCGCGAAGTTCGGAGACGGCATAGTACGGCATTCTCATCGGATGAGACACAGATTTGGAAAGTCCGCCGGTTGTTGCGATACAAAGGGTGCTTCTTTCGAAAACCTCCTCTAAGGAGATACGCTCTGCATTGTCAAGCACGTCCTTTGCATGTGATGCACGTGCACGTGCTTCGACGGTCAGCTCAGGCGGATTTACAAGAACCATGTTCTTAAATCCGAAATTCTTCATAACACGGGCGGCAAAGCCGATGTTTCCTTCGTAGAGGGGTTCAACTAAGACAATATCAATCTGCGGCATTATTTTTCACCGTTTTACCTTTTGCAGTTTGGTGATTATTTTCGAATCAACACCTGTTGATGCAGAAAGAGCCTTGACATCAGCTTCTGCAATACTTTCCGCACTCCATGCTCCGGCTAATGCAAGGACAGCTAAGACATCGGCATCTGCTTTTCCTGCAAGGGATGCAACTCCCTTTTCGAACTGAGGCTTGGAGAGTTTTTCCGGAGCTTTGACACCGGCAGCTTCTGCGGCCTTTGCCTGATGAGAACACACAGTAGTTACAGATACTCCGCTTGACAGTGCAATTCCTGCCGGATGTGCAGATAAGAACTTCTTTGGATCGGCAAGTCCTGCTGCCGCATACTTCTTTAATGTAACAGTCGGGATTCCTGCTTCCTTCATCCAGACCATGTTCACAGAGTCTTTTGCCTCAGAGATTAATGCGGATGCTTCGTCTTCGTTTAAGAAGGCCTTCTTTAACTTTGCAGGGGTGCATACCGCAAGGTCATCAAGACAGTTAACTCCTTCTGCGTAGAGAGCTTTGCAGACCTTGCCGGATCCTCTTCCGCGCTTTACAGGAATTCTTGGGGACACAAACTTTCGAAGAGCGGCACGGTTTCTAAGAAGCACCATGACCTCTTCTCCTTCGGCTCTAAGTTTTTCAGCATCGGATATGCTGATTCCAAGTTTTGATGCAAGTTCCTCTGCACTGTGAGACAGAAGGTCGTTTGTTGTGTAGATGTGAACTGCATGAAGTTTGGAAAGTTTCTCCTCGGTCATTCCGTTCATCTGACGGAAGAGGTCGGCATTGGTCTGGATGTGAGAACAGACCGGACAGCCGAACTTCCACGGCGGAGCGCCTTTGCGAAGTAACTGAACATGATTTACGCCATGAATCGGACAGACCTCTGCGGTCTTTACGGCGCTTCCCCAGACAGCAGGCGGAATTCCTGCATTAAAGGAGCAGTCAGGATATCCAGAGCATCCGATGAACTGGGAGCTTCCAACACGCTTTATGACCAGCTGTTTTCCGCAGACCGGGCACGGTCCGATTAACTGTTCCTCGCGGGAACGGTTCATAATCTCGGTTCCGATCTCCTCTTCGTTCTTTTCGAGCTCATCGAAGATGGATGACAGCATCTCCTTGGACTCATCAAGAACAGCGGCCATTGTTTTCTTGCCTGCGGCAATCTCGCCCATTGACTCTTCCAGGGTCTTGGTCATCGTCGGTTTGGTAATCGTCTCTGCATACTGCTGCAACGATTCAATTACCGCACGTCCGATAACAGTCGGCTTCATTGGGTTTCCTTCGATATATTTCCGGCTGGCAAGTTTGCTGATGACTTCGTGACGGGTGGATTTTGTTCCAAGACCTAACTCCTCCATTCTCTGGATGAGACGGCTCTGAGTGTAGCGTGCCGGAGGGTTGGTCTCCTTTTCTGCCATGTCTTTGCCGGTTAAGGTCAGGGTTTCGCCTTTCGTAAAGACCGGGAGAATGTTTTCCTCAGCCTTGCTGTACGGGTAAACTCCTCTCCATCCCGGGACAAGCAGACGTCCGCCTGTTACGGTGTAGGGTTCGGCTGATGCTGCCAGGTTGACCTTCATGGTTTCCCATTCGGAGTCGCGGCAAAGGGTTGCAAAGAATCTGCGGACAACAAATTCATAGAGCTTCCAGGTTACAGTATCCGGGATGTCCTCCGGGGTTGCAAGTCCTGTCGGATAAATCGGCGGGTGGTCGGTTGTCTCTTTTCTGCCTCTGGTCGGAACAGGGCGGAGGTTTTCTTTTACGAATGCGACCTCTTTTCTGAATATTCCGCCTGCGAAGAGCTGAAGCTGCTCTGAGATGTTTAAGCTCTTTGGATAAGTTGTGTTGTCGGTTCTCGGATAGGAGATAAATCCGCGCATGTAAAGCTCTTCGGCTCTGCTCATAGCAGAGGCGGCAGAGATTCCAAGCCGTCCTGCTCCAACGATTAATGCTGTTGTATCAAGCGGGGCAGGTGCTTTGTCTGTTTTGTGACCGGTTGTGATGTCTGTTACAGTAAGCGGAGCGCGGGTTGCGTTGTATGCGGCCTCTGCTTCGGCGCGGTCTGTGAATCTTCCGTGAACATGGCGTGCTTCGATTACATCACGGCCTTTCTGTGCGGAAAGGGACAGCATCCAGTATTTCTCCGGAACGAATGCTTCAATCTCTTTTTCGCGGTCCACAATCATCGAAAGCGTCGGGCTTTGAACACGTCCGACAGAGAGGATGCCTTCTGCTCCGCGGTGTGCGGCAATTGTGAGGAATCTGGTGATAGATGCACCCCAGACAAGGTCGATTACCTGACGGGACTCACCGGCTGCCGCTAAATTCATGTCCAGACTTTGGGCATCGCGGATTGAGGCTAAGATTTCATCTTTGGTGATTGCAGAGAAGCGTGCTCTGTCGATTGGAACGGTTTTGTTTACCGCACGGATAAGCTCAAAGGCTTCCTTTCCAATGAGTTCTCCTTCGGTATCAAAGTCCGTCGCGATTGTGACGCGGGAAGCTTTGCGGGCTTCCCTCTGCATCATTGAGACGAGTTTTTTTTCGGTCGGTTTCTTCTCGATTCCGGCGTTGATTAAAGAACGCGGAGGGTGTTCTTCGCTTCTCCAGTTTTTGTATCCATCAACAAAGTCAACTTCAACTACGTGTCCGCGAAGTCCCATTACCACACAGTCATTGACGAAGTACTGAACAACGTTTCCGTCACGTTTTGCCTGAACTTTTCCGGGTCCGGATAAGAATGCGGCAATACGTTCTGCAACAATGTTCTTTTCGGCAATTATCAGATGCATTGAGTTTTACTCTCCAAGAATCTCTGAAATCATTGAGTGGATTTCACGCGGGTCGGACTTGCCTTTGGTCTCTTTCATGACCTGACCAACGATGAAGTTTAAGGCGCCCTTCTTTCCTGCCTTGTGGTCGGCGACTGCCTGCGGGTTCTTCTCGAGGATTGCCTCAACAATTCCGCGGAAGCTCTCGCCGGACTCGCGGGCAAGACCGAGGCGTTCTACGATTGCAGACGGAGCTTCGCTCTTTGCTTCGTTGTGGAGTGCGTCAAGCCAGACACGGAGAACCTCGACACCTGCTTTGTCGGTGATTTTTTTGTCGCGGACAAGTGTGATGAGTTCTGCAAACTGGTCTGCGTGGCCTGCAACTTCTGAGACATGCATGTCGCGGTAGTTGAGTTCTCCCATTAAGATATCAGCAGTCCAGGATGCGGCAAGAGCTGCTCCGACTTTGGCGATTGCTTCGTAGAACTCTGCAAGCTTTAAGTCGCCTGTAAGCGTTCTTGCATGGTTTACGGCAATGCCGTACTGGGACATGAAGCGGTCGCGGCGTGCGTCCGGGAGCTCTGGAAGTTCGATGTCTTTTACCCAGTCAGCAACACGGATGACCGGCAGGTCCGGCTCCGGGAAGTAGCGGTAGTCGTTTGCGGTTTCCTTGGAACGGGCAGAGGTGGTTGTTCCCTTTCCTTCCTGGAAGTGACGGGTCTCGCGGACGATGCGTCCTCCGCGGCGGATTAAGTTCTTCTGACGGGTGATTTCGAAGGTTAATGCCTTCTCGACACCTTTGTAGGAGGTAATGTTCTTGATCTCAACACGCTCGTGTCCTTTGATGGAGATGTTTGCATCAACACGTAAGGATCCTTCCTTTTCCGGATCGAAGACATCTAAGTACTCGAGGGTTGCTCTGAGTTTGTTTAAGAGACGGCGTGCCTCTTTTGGAGAGGACATCTCAGGCTCGGTGACCATTTCGATTAACGGGATACCTGATCTGTTATAGTCGACAAGAGTGTAGTATCCGCGTTCTTTGTTGCCCATGTGGACAAGACGTCCCGGGTCTTCTTCGACGTGGATTCTGGTTAAATTTACAACCTTCGGGTTTCCTGCGTCGTCTTCGATTTCGATGTATCCGCCGACTGCAAGCGGGTCATCACCCATTGTAATCTGGTATGCTTTGACTAAGTCCGGGTAGAAGTAGTTCTTTCTGCAGAACTCGCCTTCTTCAGGGATTGTGCAGTTTAATGCTTTTGCGACCTTTAATGCGTACTCGACTGCCTTCTTGTTTAAGACCGGAAGTGCTCCCGGAAGACCAAGACAGACCGGGCAGACGTGGGTGTTTGGTGCATCTGCTCTAAAGTCTGCGGAACATCCGCAGAAGAGTTTGGACTTGGTGTTTAACTGACAGTGGACCTCAAGACCGATGATTACCTGGAATTCTTCTGCCATTTCAGCATGCCTCCTCATATGCGAGTGCTGCGTTTAACACAGTCTCTTCGTCGTACATTCTTCCCATAATCTGAAGACCTACCGGCATGTTGTGTGCGGTACCGCACGGTACAGAGATTGCCGGAATTCCTGCGATGTTGGCAGGAACTGTTAAGATGTCTGCCTGGTACATCTGAAGCGGGTCTTTGGTTAACTCACCGAGTTTCGGTGCTACATTCGGCATGGTAGGTCCGGCGAGTAAGTCGCACTGGGTTAATGCCTTTGCGAAGTCTTTTGCGATCTGCTGTCTTGCGTGGCGTGCTTTGACGTAGTATTTTCCGTAGTATCCGGCAGAGAGTGCAAATGTTCCAAGGATGATTCTTCTGCGGACTTCGTCTCCGAATCCTGCGGTTCTGACTTTGGTGTATGCATCATGCCACGGCATGTTGGTGTCCGGGGCGATTTCTCCGTATCTGACGCCGTCGAAGCGGTCTAAGTTGGAGGATGCTTCACAGGTGCAGGTGACGTAGTATGCTGCAAGTGCGTATTTCATGGACGGGAGAGATACGTCAACGGTCTTTGCGCCAAGCTCTTCGAGTTTTGCGATTGCGTTTCTGACGGTCTCTGCGACTGCTTCGTCAACTCCTTCGCCGAAGTATTCCTGCGGGATTCCGATGGTTTTTCCTTCGATGTCTGCTTTGAGGTTTTCGAAGTTGTATGGTTTGTTGACTGATGTTGAGTCGCGGACGTCGTGTCCTGCGATGACGCTGAAGAGTTTTGCGGTGTCTGTGACGTTGTTTGCCATCGGACCGATCTGCTCAAAGGAGTTTGCGTATGCGATTAATCCAAAACGGCTGACGCGTCCGTAGGATGGTTTTAATCCAACAATTCCGCACCATGCAGCAGGGCATCTGATAGATCCTCCGGTGTCAGATCCAAGGGCCATCGGGACAAGGCCTCCGGCAACAGCGGCAGCGGATCCTCCGGATGAGCCTCCGGTTACACGGGTTGTGTCTCTTGGGTTTAATGCAGCTCCGAATGCGCTGTTTTCGGTGGTTGAACCCATTCCGAACTCGTCCATGTTGGTTTTTCCGGCGATGACAGCTCCTGCCTGTTTGAGGAGGGTTACTGCGTGGGCATCGTACGGCGGGATGTAGCCTTTGAGGATTTTGGATGCACAGGTGGTTTCGATGTCTTTGGTGGAGATGTTGTCTTTGACAGCAACGCGTACTCCTTTTAAGATTCCATCGCCCTCTCCTGCGATTTCGGTTTCGTTTAAGAATGCGTTATAGATATCTGCCATTTAGACCACCTTCGGGGCGCGGATGTAGCCGTCTTCAGGGTTGTGAGAGTTCTTTAATGCATCTTCCTGCGGGAGGGATTCTGTTACTTCATCCTCGCGGAAGACATTGAAGAGGGTTCTCTCTAATGAACCTTCAATTTCTAAGGTGTCTAAGATGTCGAAGTATTCTAAGATTGAGTTGAATGAACCGGTAAATGCGGTAAGCTCGCTTTGCGGGACGGTTAAATCCGCAAGTCCGGCAATCTGGATTACGTCTTCTTCAGTTATCATAGGTCTGATTCGAAGTTATGGTGTACACGTTTAATTCTTCCGCGTGATAAACCTGACGGCATGAGTTACTATATTAGTATAGAACAGGGGAGGCTGACTGGCTTTTTTGCGGGTGTATGCGCAGGGGTGTTTGGCTGCGGGCAGGCTTGTGTGCTTAGGAGAGACCCGCCGAGCCGCTTGGCTAATCGCCGCGGCTTTTTCGGCGGGCAATCAGGGGAGGGGGTTTGGGATGCTTCTATCAGTTTTGGTTTTTTAGGTGTCTGCTCTTTTGCTGTTTTTCCGTCGGGCTAAAAAAATCCGGTTGCTCCTTTGTCCTCGGCTCATTTTGGCTTATCGCCAAAATTCACCTGCGGACTTCGGCGCACCCGTCTTTTTTCCCACGCCCTCCTTAATATACAGAAATGGGGCGGGGCACAGGCATTTCATCCCAAGGAAGATAATGTCGTCGGTCACGTCCGGCTCTGCCGTCCGTTCCCGCCAACAATATCATCCTTGGGCTGTCATGCCAGCCTTTGTAAGCCCGCCTGGTTTGCCGGTTCGCTTCAGCTTTATTCAGATTGCCCTGCCGCGAATAAGCGGAGGCGATTGGCGAGAGCCGGAGGCTCAAGCCGTGAGCATGGCTCGAAGAGACATGCGATTAGCCGAAGCGCGGCAGGCGGGCTTGTGGTGATAAATTATGAACAAATTAGATACAAACTCGGATATGTACAGAATTGTCGGATGCGCACTTGCGGTGTATAATAACTTGAAGCCCGGTTATCTGGAATCGGTGTATGAGGAGGCGTTGGAGATAGAACTGCTTGATGAAGGCTTTTCAGTACGGCGTCAGGTGAAGCTTCCGGTTACCTATAAGGGCAGGGTCTTGAAGTCGCGTTTTGTTGCTGATATGGTGATAAATGATTCACATCTTGTGGAGTTGAAGGCAGTGTCGAACCTGAGCAAGGCACATGAGGCACAGATTTGCAGTTATCTGAAGACGACCGGGATGGAGACGGGGCTTCTGGTGAACTTCGGGAATGTAAGGAGATTGGAGTGGAGAGTTTACTCTCCGTAATTTTTTGGCTGTATTTTGTGTGCCCGCGTACAGACAACGTGGGTGCAAATTAGATACATGGTTTGTGGCTGTCTTGGTTTTTGTGTACAAATTGTGAACAAAATAGGTGCAGGCGTAACTGATGATGAATGAAGCGAGGGAGGAAGATGCCGAAGGCATGCTCCGACCGAAGCCAAAAGAACAGCCGATGCCGAAGCTCTGCGAGGCATGGGCGACTTGGGATGTCGGTTTTTGCAGACGGGAAGAAAACAGAGCGGGAGCGGACGTCGTGAGCCGAATGTTCAAGACATGAGCAGGGCTGAAAGACGTGCGACTGTTTTGTGCATAGAGTGCCCGCCGGGGCAAGTTATCGGCGGTAAGCGGCGAGAACATACTTAGGTGTGTAACACTTTACCAGGCTACTTCTCAGAATATGGGAGAATAAAGAAAATAAAAGTTGGGATGTCCTGTACTTCTCACACACAAACTCTTTCCATATAGCAATCAAGGAACTCATCATTAACTCCATGCAGCTTCCTATGAGTACAAATATGATATAATTCTTCAACAGCAGAGTAGGAAAAATATCGTGTATCAAGGCAACGGAACTGTGGTCTATTTGCTTCCGAGACTACTTTTTCTCTATCATCATCAGGAGCAACAATCACATATCGAGTTTTCAATGCAGGCACACAATCTTGTAATCCCTTCATTCGAGTTAATCCTGATGTAATACCTGTTGTATGCTCGACCTCCATAACAGCAGGCATAAGCCTTCCATTCTGGAACCAGATACAATCAATAAATTTAGCAGATGGCTCAGCTCCCGGAAATGCAGAAATAATGTTTTCATTCCCTAAATTCGGGATGATTCCGGGCTGTTCGATAAGAGGTTTATTGTTGTAAACAATACCTTTGTCATTTTGAGCAATCCACGTCCTATATCCCAGTTGCAGGCCGATAAGGTAGAGCGCTATTTGTATTTGAGTGTGGCGTCTAAGAACCTCAATATCCAGATTTCCACCAACGACCATATTTTTCGGCAAAATCAAATTATCATAGGTGACTGACCGTGATGGAATCTCAGATATTTGCATATTCTCCATCTTTTTCTCTACAAGAACACCTGGACTGTGTGGCTCATCTGGCAACCATATAAGATGTTTATGTCCATGTTCAATAGTTGTATGACCATCAATATCCATAATTCTACCAGGGTAACAGTAATAGAACTCAGGAGTAAGAGCAATTAAAGTCTCCAATACTGAACGAGTGTTATATGAAGCACCCAACACTCTATCAAAATTGAGCGGTTCTCCAACATTTATGGCATTGGCCACTCTCCAAATCATTTCCGATGAAATTGTTGCAGATTTCGCATTCTTTAAGGTCCCTCCATTATAAGGATTCCATCGACTGATATAGATAGGACCAGAAGGGAGAACAACATCATCAATGTGAATTAACCCCTTGGTAGCAGGGTTGATATAATTATAATTTACATTACGCGGAAGTTGCTGAATGGCTTTGACTAAATTGTATGCAGTTATTTTCATAAATTACTCCACATCATCTAAGAAATCTCTTATTGTCTTTGCGATTCCTTCTGACAAGAGGAAAGGAACACCATTTCCTATTGTTTTGAATTTGTCTGTCAATGACATATGAGGAGGCAATTCAAAACTTTTTGGTAAAGATTGAATGGATAATGCCTCGGCAACAGTTAATCTTCTTTCTTTATAGGGGTGTAGATGAACCTCATTATTTCCATAACATGCGGTTGGAGAATATCTCCAACGGTGGATTCGCTTGTAAGATTTTTTGGAATCGTCCCCTTCATCAACCATCTGCATTTTTGCAAGTCCCTGACGTGGACGGAAATGCTCAGAACCATTCGGATGGTGGTCAACATCATTTTTCTCAAACCAGTATTGAACTGTTAAATCCTCTGGAATATTATTGGGACACGAAGTCTGACTATTTTTTTCAAAGGGTTCTGTAGTGGGCCAATTTAGTGTCTTCAACTCATCTATTGGATATCGTACATATTTTGTCCACTGGAAATCTTTGATGTTTTTGTTGAATTTTTTATGTACACCAAAGAGAAGAATCCTATCCCTATCCTGTGGCACACCAAATTCCAGAGCATTTGTCAATCTCTCTGTCATATCGTAGTTTACGGACAGGAGATTTTTTAATTCTTCATAATACGCACGATGTTTTGCGGTTCTCCATAACCCCTTAACATTTTCAAACAAGAAGAAATCTGGTTGCTGTTCAATAATTAATTGAACATATGATAAGGATAATTTCCCATTATCTCCATTCCGCCCTTTCTGTTTGCCAGCAATAGAGAAATCTGGACATGGAGGCCCGCCAATAAATCCCACCAACTCATTATTCACCCGGGATTCAGCGATGTTTGATTTTAATTCGTCTGCTCGAGTCGTGAGATACTCGTTAATATCAATATTATTGTATCCATATTTTGGTTTAGGTATTCCGAGTTTCTCTCTTGAATATTCGTATGCCTCTATAAACGAAGAGGATAATTCATTTACGAAATCAATTTTAAAACCCGATAATTCAAATCCTAAATCTAAAAATCCAGAACCCGAAAAGAACGAGAATATTTTCATACAAACACCGCTTTATATTATATTAGATGATTCTTTGTATTGTATAGATTAATAATTTTTTTAGTCAATGATTCATTTATCTCTCAGAATCCATCTCTCAAAAAATTATGAAGATATACATCTCCACTCAAGCCTCCTCACATTCCCGAAGTTCAGAAGCATCCCCTCTTTTATCCCCGTACTCTTCATATAGCTCACAAGCTGCCTCTCGTGTGCCTGATTCAGCGAAGAAACAGCCTTCAGCTCTAACAAAACACAGTCATTCACAACCATATCGGCGTAAAAATCCTTCTTCAACTCAACACCCTTGTAGAAAACAGGAATCCGAACCTGACGGCGAACCGAAAAACCCGCCTGCAAAAGCTCGTATTCCAAAGCTGCCTCATACACCGATTCCATATAACCGTACTTCAGCGTATTGTAAGTCTCAAAAGCGCACCGAAGGATTTTCAGCAAATCCGAGTTGTCATCTAATCTTTTCATAATATAACTCCGAAGCCTGCCCGGGCAGTCCGGGCGGCTCTGAGGCTGGCGTGACAGCCCAAGGATGATATTGCTTCTGGGATTGGAAGCCGAAGGCTGACAAGACCAGGGGCATTATCTTCCTTGGGGTGAAACGCCTGTGCCCCGCCCTATCCAACCGTTTGTATATGTAGTGAAGGCGTCAAGCAAAAAAGACGTACGCGCCGAGCCGAAGGCGAAGGAGCGGACGGAAGCAGAACACCGAAGCGAGCGACAGTGAGCGGAGGTGGACTGCGGTTTTTTGTAGCCTGAACGAATCCACATGCCAAATCCCAAACCTTTCTTAACTCTCTCCGCCGTCTCGAGCCGCCGCGACAGCGAGCGGCTAGGCGGAGCAGTAGAATAACACCAAAGAAACATTCAACAACCGCCGGGGGCACAACGCTGTCGCTGTGCCCTTTTCCGGCGGAGCGTTACACTGTCGCTACGCAACACCCTCGCATCTCACCTTGCCCCACGCTTAAGTGTCCCGCCCTTCATGCAGTCCCCTCTCGCGCGTCCCCCCACTCAACCAAAAACCCAAAACGGATTACGGAATCAGTTAAACCCGCACCCATATAAACCCCTGACCGCACAGTCGCAAGCCACTCAGTGACTTGCTCCCGGCTTGAGTCGCTTGCGCGCCCCTCAGCAGTTCCGTCAACTAATTCATTTCGTGTCATGATAAAAACACAACCCGAACAGAACGGCACAAAGATGATATTGCTGACGGGATTGGAGCGAGGATGCGGATGCAGACGAGCGACACGACCGGCGGCATTATCTTCTTTGGGCTGAATGCTAGTTGAAGAATTTTTAAGAGAGATTTATCTCCTTATAAATCAATTATGAATTATGTTTCCTTCACTTGGACATCTGATAATTGATCCGATTGCAAATATTGCTCAACAAACACTTCCAGCAGACAGCGAATGGTATTTAATGATAGAATCAATGCAGAACATCTTCCCAACTCTAATTGATATATGTGTCATTGTTCTCATTGCTGCTGCAGTAATTTCTGTGATAAAAAAATAAGGTATCAATGAATGTTTAGACGAAACAGAAATCCTTTCCATCTACAAACACCACATCAAGCCAAACAACAAGCATACTCCGCAAGATTTGATACAACACAAACAGAGATAAACGCTTTACGAACAAAAGTCGCTATTACTCTTGGTTTATTTGGAGTTCTTTTTACTATATTTTTTAGCTATCAAATATTCAGTGAAGGTACATTAGAAAACGCCATATTTATCATACTGATTTGCTCAGCAGTTATTGTTGGACTTAATTATTTTCTAACCTATATGCAACTCCATAGAATAAAGCATACCATATATCCCACTGATTCAGCAATGAATATGATTGCAGGTGAAAAAAGTACCTCTAAGATTGAGAAGATCCTGTCAGATGATTTGAAAGTTGTTTGTGAAAAATTAAGTCTGGATCAGTCATTCTATTCTCAGATAATACAAGCACTCGACTTATTCTTTATATTCAGTCTCATAATATCATTTGCAGGATACATCATATTCAATAATTCAAATGTTGATGTAACATTGCCGGAAGCAGCATACAGCCGTCTGTTAATAATCTTTATCTTCATAGAATTTACTGTGATGATTAGTCTAATTTACTCAATGATACTTGGAATGAGAGGCAATTTCAAGAGGATTGTTGTTCAGACAGATGGAATCATACGTTTTGTCATGATTTTTGGTAGTTCAATTCTTCTCTTCTACTCACCATATATTTTCATACCACTGTCATTAATTATCGCTGATGGAAGTTTTCTTCAGACATTATCCATTATCATATATGTAGTACTAGTAGCCATTATTTTCAGATCTCTAGTAAAAGAGACCATAAAGTTTGCAAAAGATGTTAGTTTAACTGTTGATGAATTTAAGAAAGAGAAAATATCCTCTGTGTTTGAAGATAGAAATGAGAATTAACTTCCCATTATCATCTTCTTCACATAATGCGTATCAGTACTGAAGAGAACATGGTGCTCTGCATATTCTTCAGCAGAAACACCATATCCAAATATACTTTTCAGGTATTCACGTGAGGTGTTTGAAATAATGTATGAAATCACGAGAAATCTATTTATCATCAGACAGAATATTGATACACTAAACATAAATGGTGGAAAGAATGGAAAAGCCAAGTTCATATGATGAACAAAATACTGCTCCGCAATTATTTTTCCTTCGTGCAAGCAAAGATGACTGGGCAAAAGGAAAAGGCATTGTTCCCGAAGGTCTGAAACAAATGCAGATTGGGGCAAAGCAACGCTACAATATGCGAAAATCTAATGGAGATTACAATCAGAACACCCAATCTCTCAAAATAAACGACATTGTCCTCTGGTATGAAAAAGATGAGACTGCAATAATTGCTATGGGAAAAGTCATTGAGAAGGATGATGAATATTATTGGGTTGAAAAACTCTCAAACATAACTAACCCCATTAGCAAATCAGTCCTTGAAATAAATCCAGAATTCAGGGATGAAAAATATCTCAAAAGAGCACAGCATTCGTTATTCCTGGTTGGTGATGAAGCCAGACAAAAATACATTGAACTCATTCCAGAATTATCCCAATATGTTAAAGCAAACCTATCTGCACACGAACCAATTATCCAATACACCTCTGACAAACCATTTAATCCATTATCAGATGTCTACCTCTCCGAGAAGGAATGTGAAGACTTACAGGAACTCATCACACGCAAAAAGAATGTCATCCTCTGCGGACCGCCAGGTGTTGGAAAAACCTTCGTTGCCAAACGCTTTGCCTATGCGATTATTGGATATCCAGCACCAAATCAGGTAAAATCAGTCCAGTTCAACCAGAACTACAGCTACGAAGATTTAGTCAGAGGATATCGGCCATCAGGAGATACTAACGGATTCGATCTCATCGAAGGTCCATTCTACAAACTCTGCAAAGAAGCAGCAAAAAACCCTGAAATGGACTACTTCTTCATCATAGACGAAATCAACCGCGGAAACCTCAGCAAAATCTTCGGCGAACTCCTAATGCTCATTGAAGCTGACAAACGAAGCGCAAACTACGCAGTTCAGCTCACCTATGCAAAAGAGAATGAAGAACCATTCTTTGTCCCGAAAAATATCCACATCATAGGAATGATGAACACTGCGGATCGCAGTCTTGCCATGATGGACTATGCCTTACGCCGGAGATTCTCATTCTTTGAAATCAAACCTGCATACTCCTCAGAGAAATTCAGAGAAGCAAATGAGAAATACTTCTCATCTGAATCCAAGTACTCAGAGATAATCGAAGCAATCATCTCATTAAACGAAGAGATTGCAAAAGACAAATCCCTTGGCGAAGGATTCATGATAGGACACAGTTTCTTCTGCCCGCCAGCAGAAGACACAATCACAGAACCGGAAACAATCAACAAATGGCTTGCATCTGTAATCCATTATGACATAGCCCCACTCCTCCGAGAATACTGGTTCGAAGACACCGAAAAAGCCGTCTCAAAGATTACCAAGTTAGAGAAGATTCTGGAAACCTCTGAATGAGCAAACAAGAGAAGAAAATCCCGATTCAGAACATCTTCTACATGCTCTGTTATTCGTGGAACATCCTTCCGGAAAAATCCGAGACAACAACTGTTGGTAGTGAAGACTTTCAAAACATCTACGATTTCCTTGGACACTTCCTAACAGTCAAAGTCAACAAACTCATCAAACGCGGATTCTCAAAAGAGTACTCGGAGTTTGCCGAATCACGGCATTCAATCCGTGGAAGGATAGATGTGAATACTTCTATTCGTCAACAGACCATGACTCACAGAAAACTCTTCTGCGTCTTCGATGAATTCACGTCAGACATCCACTTCCACCAGATTATCAAGTACACCCTTCTAAGACTTCTCAGGTATCAGAAACTTACCGAGAGCATCAAAGATGAGATTCGAAAACTTCTGACCTATTTCTCAGGAATCGAAGAGACAGCACCAACAAAGCAGATTATCTCTTGTCTCAGATATGACAGAAACAACCGTCATTATCTCTTGATTATGAACATCTGTGAATTCATTTACCAATCTCTTATCGGAAATGAGGATGGGGAAAAGGAGTTCATTGATGTGGAGCGTGATGACAGAAAAATGGCACGGGTGTTTGAAGAGTTCCTGAGAAACTTCTACAAGTACCATCTCCCAGAGAAGGATTACCGGGTCAGTTCACCAAAGATTTCCTGGAAACTGGATTCAGCATATGAGAAATCGTATCTTCTTCCAGATATGCGGACTGACATTGTTATCAAACAGCGCCCATCAAATTGGTTGGTTATTGATGCGAAATACTACTCAAAAACTTTGGCCGAGAGTTATCGTACAGATGGTGGAAACAAAAGAGTGCACACGGGAAATCTGTATCAGATGTTTGCGTATCTGAGTAACTGGGATGCGCAGAAGTATTCAGGTTCAGTGAAGGGGATGCTTATCTATCCGCAGGTTTTCCAGGATGTTGATGAAACTATGTATCTGGAAGGTGGAAAGACAATACGGGTCTGTACTGTTAATTTGAATGCAGACTGGAAGGAGATTGAGAGCACTCTTCTTCGGTATGTTGAAGAGTATATCTAATTAACATAGCCTTACTCTCAGACTACACCAGACTTTACAAGAATGCAGAAAAACTGCTGAAAGAATAACTATTCATTCTTTTTTCCAAAGTCCGCTCCCGGACTCCACACATGCCTCACTTTCATTCGGCATCAGTTCCGTCCGTCCCGCTCTGTTTACTACAACCCCGCAAAAACCTGCGGCTCTCAGTCGCCCATGCCTCTGTTACATTCTGTAACACGGCATCGGCTGTTCTTCTCCTTCGGTCGGAACATGCCTCCGGCATCTTCCTCCCTCGCTTCATCACACATCATTCACACCCGCATCTATTTTGTTCACAATTTGTACACAAAAACCAGGACAGCCGCAAACCGTGCCTACAATTTGCACCCACATTAGCTGTACATGGGAACGCAAAACAAAAAAGCTACTCATCACAAAAATTCGAAGAAATCGTAAACAACATCACAGCAAGACTCAGAGAAAACATCACAGAACTCTAACACAAAAAACACAAAGCAGCAACGCTCCCCACCATAACTATAAATATCCTGAGAACATAACTAAATATCGCACAAGACAACTGTCGCGAAGCATACGACAGCTGACAAACAACTTGTGACAAAGGAAACCGGCAAGGATACCCTTCAAGAAACCCAAGCCAGAAAAACCTCTGTCCTACAGAGGTAGGTTTCCAATCTAATTAAAACCTCCGCGAGGTTACAAGAATGGAAGAAACAAAAACCCTCAAAGATGTAACAGTCAACGTAAAACAGGGAGCATCCTCCTTCTACTTAAAAGAAGGAACAGAACCAATCAAAGTCATCCGCCACAAAGCAATCACAGCCGACGGCAGACTCATCCCAGAAGAAATTGACGAAACAAACATCAAAAAACTCGACAGAACCGAAAAGAACCTGCTCGAAGAAGGAGACATCCTGCTCTCCATCAGACACAGCTTCAAAGCTGTCGTAATCCCGAAAGAACTCAAAGGAGCAACATTTACCGGAGACTTCATCGCCTTAACAGTCGACAAAGAAAAAATCTCACCGGAACTCTTAGCAGCCTACCTCTCACAACCCGCAGTCAACAAATACATAGACGCACAGGGACAGGGAGCAATCTCCAAATCATTCTCCAAAGAATCACTCTTAAGCATCCCCTTACACATCCCGGACAAACAAACCCAGGAAAAACTCAAAACCCTCACAAAATACATCGAAGAACACAGAAAACTCATCGAAGAAGAGGCAGCAAAACTCAGGGAAATCGAAGAAACACTCCTCGTAACAAACCTCGGAGGCAGACCATGACCTTATCGAAGGAAGACCTCGAAAACACCTTAATCACCTTAGCCAACACCCCGGCACAGAGAAATGCCTCCCTTGGCTACCTGCCTGCCATCCTCTTCGCAAAATGGGCCGCAGACAAAGCAGACGAACCGGGATTTCCTGAATCCATCGGACTCAAAGAAAAACCAGTTTACAACACCGACCTCTCGCCAAAAGAACTCATCTCCCAGGTCATCGAAAACCCAATCCTCTACCCTGCAGACGAAACGGTAATCGAAACACCAAAAGACGCACGTCACCACTTCGAAGTCTTAAAGCACACCATAAAAACACTCGGCATCTTCCAGACAGGAGACATGAAAGCAGAAGACATCCAAAACGCCTTCGACGCTTACTTAAACCGGATGTTTATCGAATCCCGCGAAAACATCAACACCTTCCAGCCGTTTGCCGCAGACATCGTACAACAAATCGCCGGAAAAACAGAAGAAGCATACGACCCGTTCTGCAAAACCGGAGAACTCCTCTGCGCAGTAGATGCAGACAAAAGAATCGGTTCAGAACCATTCAAACCGATGTCCACAATCGCATACATCCGCTCATGCTTCCGCGGTAAAAGAATTGAACTCGCAGATGATCCAATATCTGCCCCGCTCACAAACGAGGACGGAACATTACGCAGATTCCCGCTTGTAGTCTCAAACATCGACCATGATGTATCACACAGACAACAGGAAAAGAACCCTGCTGTAAGCATGGACATCTACGGACGCTTCGCCCTCTGCCATGAAACTGACGTCCTAAACAGCACAGTAATGCTTCTCCATTCACTCGCCTGCACCGCAGACTCCGGACGCTGCATCATGGTTTCTCCATCCTTCTTAAACGGAGGATTCAGATTCATGAAACCGGCAGAATCTGTCCAACTGCTCGAAAATGACTGGCTGGAAGCAGTCATCCAGATTCGCGGAAATGAAAACCCGCGTTTCAGATTCAGCAGTCTGCCGCATGAAATGCAGATTATGGTCTTCTCCAAAAACAAAGACCAGAACCGCAAAGGAAAGATTCTCTTCATCAACGATGAAAGCGAGTACTCCAAAGAAGCAGTCGAAAAGATCTGCAAAGCCTTCCATGATTTCCAGGAAATCTCCGGATACTCAAAGATCGTTGAACTCAAAGACATCCTCAAATCCAGAAAACCTGACCTTAACCCTAAATCTCACACAGCAGTCCTCGAAGTACCAATGGCTCTCGACCTGGAAGAGGCACGCCAGGAACTCATCAAAATCGAGGGAAAAAGGCTTGCAGTCTTAACAGACATTCTCGACCTCCTAGAAGAGATGAAGACCGAATAAAGGTCACAAAGAAACACAGCTTTGGCTCATCCAAACAGCCAAAGCTCTGACATAATTTACTCACAAACATGACCCAGGAAGAAATCGATAGTGGAAACTCTCTCGTATCGTTTACAATCACCCTCCCTCAAAAGTTCGCTGATGAAATCACACAGCGTGCCAAATACAAGGCACTCAAAGCTGAAGAGATGCTCCAAATGGAAATCATCAGCTACATTGAGAGAAAAGAACGGATTCTCAATGATATCAGAAGACGCGAGGAGAAAAGAACTAAGCAAAGCACTGAAGAACATATAGCCCTGATGTCCAGACAAATGGAAGAGAACATTAACAACGTATTAAGAGAACGTGAACGTGCTGAACACAAGTTATATGATTTCAGAAACTCAGTCAAAGTCACAGAAGAACAAAAGAAAACACATCTGTGCAGACAAAAAGAAATCGAAGAAGAGTTAAAAAATCTGCTCGACGAAATCGTAGAATCACCATATGACAAGACTCTCGTGGACAAAGTCCAGACTTTGACCGAGGAGTTACATACTGTGAAATGTTTCTACTCAAACATTTCCTCTCAGTATGAAGATGCACTCGGCTGCTTCCTTGAACAGAAATCCAAACTCATGGAGCTCGATGCCGACTATCATCATCTCAAGGGGAAATATGAGTTCAATCTGAAAAGAGCTGCCAGACTGAATGAAAAGAAGTCCGCAGAGGAAAAAGAGCAGGAGGTGGAGATGAAGTAAGAGAAGAGAAAAAAAGTTGTTCGTTTTACCCTTCCGGGTAAATTCAAAAAACGTGTTACCTCCTGCAGGCAGAATTTCGCTGCCGCACATACAATACAGATAATCATAGTCCTAACGTATCATCCGGGCCGGATTAATCCCGGATGAGTCTATTTTTTCCGGCTTTTTCTGAAAAGGGAAAGACGGTCGGGATAGCGGATGAATCATTCCAAAAGAGCGTACAGAAGAGAACAAATGAAGGTGATTCCGGCCGTCACGAGAGGTTAATGACTCCTCTCAACCGGACATACTTCCCTTTCTGTTATGAATAATACTTAGCTGTGTAAGTATATAGGAATTTCCCTCATGAATGAGGTGATAAAATAATAGAGGTATGACCCTCTATTATTTCTTTTTGAGAAGCTGATACCACAATCGAATCTCTCCGGATATGAGAGCTGCAAGAGTAGCCACAGCTAACAGGAAGGGAAGTATTGTATCACCTCCATTTCAGTTACTCCGGGTCATTACTCCGGGCATCTTATGATTCAATCTTCGACTATATAAACCCCTGACCGCGCACCCCGAAAGTGCCCTGGATATTGAAAAATGCGAAAAATCCGAAGCCATACAAGAGAGAACAAGACAAACGGATGGAGGAGATGTGAGATTGGGCACTTTCGCAGATACTACGTATCTGCTCATGGCTTAGTCGCTGACGCTCCCTCGCCTTTCGCACCACCCATTTCCTCCCCTCGCTCATTCAGACAAAAACCCGTCCAGAAACTGCTGAACCGCCACCGGCATCTTCTCCCCGCGAATCCTTGCACGCGACCGCAGCGGGTGTTGGGGGCTCTGCCTCTACCGACAGCACCGAAGACACCTGGAGCGCCAAATTTTCCTGCTCTCTTGGAGAAGACACCTTCACCGTCACCATCACCAGAGAGTACATGCTCGTCAACGGCTTCGAGCTCGACGAAACCCTTGCAGCAGTCGAAACCTGGGCTGATTCACAGACCGCGCTTGGCGGACAGAGCGCTTAATCTTCTATCCCATCCGCTGATCCGTCGGGCACTCTACTACCTTCTTTGGGTATGCATCGTAATCGAAGAATACCTAATCAGGATACTGATAGAAGAATAAAAAAAGGATAAAGACAGGAACAAATCACAAAACTGTGATGTACAAAAAAAGCAGAGAGAGCCTTATACTCTCTCGCGAATCTCTGAGGTAATCTTCTCGACGAACTCTTCCGCAGACATAGTAACCGTCTTGCTGTCGCGGGTTCTGACAGACACAGTTCCTGTCTCAACCTCTTTTTCGCCGATAATAATCATATACGGAACACGCTCAGTGTACTGAGCCTGACGAATCATATATCCAATCTTCTCGTTTCTGTTGTCGAGCTCAACGCGGACCTTTGCATCCTTTAACATCTGATAGACTTTCTCTGCATAGTCTGCACTCTTCTGGGAAACCTGAAGAACCTTTGCCTGCATCGGGGCAAGCCAGACCGGGAATCTTCCGGCAAAGTGCTCGGTTAAGATACCAATGAAACGCTCAATAGAACCGAAACAGACACGGTGAATCATAATCGGACGCGGTCTCTCATCGTTCTCATCGACATAGGTTAAGTCGAAGTTAATCGGCATCTGGAAGTCGAGCTGGATTGTTCCGCACTGCCAGGTTCTTCCAAGACAATCTCTTAAGTGGAAGTCGATCTTCGGACCATAGAACGCACCGTCGCCTTCGTTAATCGTGTACGGGAGGTTTAAGGTTTCCAGAGCATTCTTCAGACCATTGGTTGCTGCATCCCAGTCCTCGTCGGAACCCATGCTGTCTTCCGGTCTGGTGGAAAGTTCAAGGAAGTACTCGAAGCCGAACTTTGAGTATACAGTATCAATGAGGTTGACGACACGGGCAATCTCCTCTGCAATCTGGTCGCGTCTCATGAAGATGTGTGCATCATCCTGAGTGAAAGATCTGACACGGAAAAGACCATGGAGAGTTCCTTTCAGTTCGTGACGGTGAACAGTTCCAAGTTCTGCCAGGCGCATTGGAAGCTCTCTGTAGCTGTGCGGCTCGTTTGCGTAGGTTAACACACTTCCCGGACAGTTCATCGGCTTGATACAGAAGTCCTCATCGTCAATGACTGTTGTATACATGTTGTCCTTATAGTGATCCCAGTGTCCGCTGGTCTCCCAGAGAGAACGGTTCATGATTAATGGAGTTACAATCTCCTGGTAGCCGTTTTCGCGGTGGAGTTCACGCCAGTAGTCAAGAAGGGAGTTTCTGACAATCATTCCGTTTGGAAGGAAGAACGGGAAGCCCGGGGCTACGTCTTCGAACATAAAGAGCTTCATGTCTTTGCCGATCTTTCTGTGGTCGCGGCGCTCGGCTTCTTCAAGGAGTTTTAAGAACTCTTCAAGCTCCTTTGCGGACGGGAATGCGGTTCCGTTGATTCTGGTCAGCATCTTGTTTTTGCTGTCATTCTTCCAGTATGCGCCGGAAAGTCCGGTGAGTTTGAATGCCTTTAAAGACTGGGTGGAAGTTAAGTGCGGACCAAGGCACATATCAACATAATCGCCCTGCTGGTAGAAGCTCAGCGGTTCGCTTTCAGCTAAATCTCCGATGTGCTCTACCTTATATGGCTCGCCTCTCTCTTCCATGAATTTGAGGGCTTCTTCTCTTGGCAGAATGAACGGTTTGATTGGGAGATTTGCTTTGATGATTTTACGCATCTCGGCTTCAATTGCCGGAAGGTCGGTATCAGAGAGTTTGACATCGCCTAAATCGACATCATAGTAGAAACCCTTCTCAGTTGCCGGGCCGTATGCGAATGCTGCATGCGGGTACAGGTTCTTTACGGCCTGGGCTAAGATGTGGGCTGCTGAGTGACGAATGACGTTGAGTTCTTCCTCTTTTGGACATTCGCCTACGGTTCCGTCGCTGTATATGACTTTCATGTGCGATATTGCTCCTTCAGTGCATCGTAATGTCGATGCTGTAAGCTTAAGAGATTCTTATATATTTGTGATTGATGAAGGATATTCATTTCGTTTGGGACAGGTTTACATTCAGAGAAAAGATAATCTGCGATAGCCGCCGCCGGGTCTTTTAAAATCCGGAGGTCAGAAAAAAGTTATATTTTCCGGGCAATTGTCAGATAGCCCGTGTGACCAACTCTGGTCGAAGGACGCGTGCCGCGTTTGCCGCGGGTCAGCTCACGTTCCATGCATTCGACGGTCTGCACAGCCTCTTCTCCAAAGAGACGCTTTGCAGTATCCATAACAATAAATGTCTGCTCCAAAAACGGAGTGTATGTTGCAAAGTACCCGCCGGTCTTTAGGAGATTGTATGCATGCTCAACATGACGCTCGTCAATCTGCATGTCAAGATGCACGATATCAAACGGGCCGTCTGTGACCTCTAAGACATCACAGGCTCTGGCCTCGACATTGTCAAGACCTGCATCTGCAATATTTCCTGCGGCAACTTTGGAGAAGTCCTCGCGTGCTTCGCAGGTTACAACCTCTTTAGCACAGCCTCCAAAGAAGATGGATGCAATCCCGGAACCTGTTCCCGCATCAAGTACGCGGTCCCGGCTGCACATGCCGGTGTATGCCATGACCATGCCGATGTCTTTCGGCATCATCGGAGCGCCGGTTCTTTTTCCGTGAGAGAAAAAGTCTGTTGCTTTTGGAAGAAGAACGACAAACGGTTTTCCAAGATGTGTCAGAACAGTGTCTCCGTCTTCGAGGTTTGCTGCTTCTGCTAAGTCAACCATGCCTAAGTCAGTCGAAAGCTTGCCCTCTCCAAGGCGCACATAGTACTCGCGGGAGTTGCCGCGAAGAATAACCCTGCGGTTTCCAATCATACTGCGGTAAGTTTAAGGATTGCTTCGGCAATATCTCCTTTGCACTCCTTTAATGCGGCAAGTGCAGCTTCAGGAGAGACAGAGGTCTGGGATGCGACAAGTTCCACATCAGAGTCCGGAATTTCAATTTCCGCTTCTTCGAAGTGCATGTTTCCGGTTAACTGGTAGGAGGTCTGGCCCTGCATGGTGATTCCGACAACCTGTGCGTCCTCGAAGACATAGTTTCCGGATGCTGTGTAGACAACAACCTTGGTGACGTTCTCAATCTCGTTCATCTGCATGCCCATTTTGCGCATGGCAGCCTTCATCTGTTTTGGGTTAATTCCCGGCATCATTTTTTATTTACTCCTTGTCTGACTTTTACTGCTGTTCCAAAGTTAAATCCAAGCATCTCACAACCGGCAAGAACAGCCATTCCGGTAGCGATAAGGTTATCCGACTCGTCTACGACAAACACTTCGTCTTCTGCAAGAATTTTATCGTCTGCTTTGATTACGTGTTTTGCCATTGCATTTTTACCGTCTGCGATAAAAGGCACTGCTTCTTCCATGACGACAACACGGTTCTCCGGCTTTGGAAGGAACTCGTGCAGACGTTTTGCTCCCGGGTATCCGAGAGTGAAACGGCCGTCGTTTGCGCGGACAGTTACCAGACGTTCTTTTCCAAGGTTGACATATCTGACACGCTTTGTGTTCGAGTATGAGAATGTAACCTCGTCAGGGAAAAGCGCCTCGCCTGCTCCGCGGCCGAACTGGAAATCAGCAATCCGCCGAACCCGTGTCAAGCTGGGCTTGGATAAGTTCGCTAACTCTTCTGATGAAATCATCTTCGCATCCTTTAGGTATATATGCGCCCGCTGCAATATTATGCCCTCCGCCTGAACCTCCGAATTCTGCTGCTGCGGTACATAATGCATCCTGTAAATCAACACCGCGGCGCAGAACTTTTTCATAAGTTCTCATGGAGGCTTTTAAAAAGTCCGGTTCGTCTGCAACTTCGCAGAGTACCAGGATGGGTTTGTTTGTGTTGAGTTTTGATAATGCCATGCCTGCTCCGATTCCAACGATTGTATCAGGGTATCTGTCTCCAATGTTAATCGTCTGGATTGGGCCTTTGATGTCAACACCTGTTTCTAAGATGTACTCGCAAAGTTCACGAATCATGCTTCTGTGGTGTCTTAGCATGTGTTCTGCTTCGCGGTAGTGAGTTCCGCGGTCTCCGGCACAGACGGCAGCACCGATAGCAGGTTTTGCCCATCTTCCGCATGCATTGAGCATTGTTGCATACTCTGAGGCGTTTCGAAGCGGGGTTTTTTCTGCTTCGTCAAAGAAGAAGTACTGTTCTGCAAAGAGCCTTTCGACAGTTTCTCCGTTTGCTATCATCTGCTCAGCAACGGTGCTTGCGAGTTTTCTGGCTTCGCTTTCCGAGAGCTCTTCGAATGTTCTGGAGTCTGACGGTGAGTCGTAGATTCCGGTACGGCAGAGGAGCTCAATTGCTTTTGCAGGTTTTCCGGAGATTCCGGGAATTACCGGATCGTCACAGTTGGAGAGGGATAAGTGAAGAGCGCGTGTTGAAAGTCCGTAACAGTTTAGTCCCTGAACCATTTTCAGGTGTCCGTGGGCTTCTGCATCTTCTGCTATCCAGTGTGCGATTCCGGTAAGTTTTCCGGTCTCACGGGCCATCATGTCTCCTACGTTTCCAACTACGGAGAGTTTTGATAGGTCTGTGTTTTCAGGGTTTATGCGGCGGGCTACAAGATAGGTGATTCCGGCGGCACTGCATTTGTGGTACTCTTCGCCGTAGAGCTGAGAGTTTACTTCAAAGTATTCGGTGCCGTTTGGGGCAGGCTGACTTACGTGGTGGTCGAGGATTACGACCTGTTCCGGGCTGATTCCGGCTTCTTCAAGAAGTCCCTGCTGACCGGAGCCTAAGTCGGTGAATACTTTTAAGCTGTCGTCTTTTGGGATGTGGGGGACGGTCATTGGTTCAAGCTGTCTTACAAATACAGGTTTTACGGGGATTCCTTCACGGGTGAGTGCCTGGCTTATGATGGAGTAGCTTGTGATTCCGTCCGCATCAATATGGGAGATTAGAGAGACAGCATCCGCTTCTGATAAGCGGTCTGCGGCTCTGCTTACATCTTCGACAACTCCCATGTATTATTATTCGCGTTTCAAGGAGATAAGCATCAGGTTTTGTGAAGATTGATATCAGAAGAAAAGAAATATAGTATCACTATGGAAGAGAAAAACCGGATTGATGCCTTAGCTGAGATGGCTGATCCGAAAAACATCCCAAAAGACCTGATTGTTATTGCTGTATGGATGCTTTTGGCAGTCTTATCGATTTATGTCCCGTTCATTAATGAGACATTCATTCGCGTAATATTCACTGTCCCTGTCATCCTTTTTATACCGGGTTATGTTCTGATTGCAGCCCTTTTCCCGGAAAAGACTTCTATTGATGGAATTGAGCGGTTCGCGCTGTCAGTTGGTTTATCTATTGCTGTGGTTCCTTTAATCGGTCTTGTATTAAATTACACTCCGTTTGGAATCCGCCTTAATCCAATCGTTATCTCGCTTGTTCTTTTCACTCTCATTATGATGATAATTACCCTCTACCGCAGAGCAAGATTATCTGATGAGGAAAAGTTCGCAGTTCCGTTTGAGAAGGTTAAGCCGGCACTCAAAGAAGAGCTGTTCCCGAAAAATCAGGGTAAGTTTGACAAGGCGCTTTCCATCATTCTGATTATCGCAATTCTTGTCGCTGCTGTCACAACGGTCTTTGTTATTGCTTTCCCAAAAGACGGCGAGAAGTTTACTGAGTTCTACATTTTAGGTGAAGACAAGATGGCAGACGATTATCCGGAGAAGTTCCCGGTAAACTCTCAGCAGTTCGTCTGGATTGGAATTGGAAATCATGAGTACAGAGATGTGACTTACACTGTTGAGACGCTTCTGCTGAATGCCGAGTGGGATTCTGCAACGAACTCTTCTGTGATTCACGCAAGTATGCCGCTTGACCGTTTCGAGGTTTCTGTTCTCGACAACACAACGTATCTTGAAAAGTATTACTTCAGCGTCCCATATACTGGATATAACAGGTTAGAGTTCCTCTTATACAACGAGACTGTTCCATCTGCTTCTGCATCCGCAGAGGAAAAGATGGAGTCCGCATACCGTGACCTCCACCTCTGGATTAAGGTCAACTAATTTTTTTTTTGTCATATTTTTACTAAACAAAGATATCATATAACATCCTATATTTTACCTCATCTATGACCACTGAATATTTCACCAGAGAATTCATGGCAAAAATGGCTCTCTATCTTTCCCCGCTCAACAAAAAAGAGCTTCACGAATATGTAAAAGAAGGAGAAGAGGCAATCAAAATCCGCGAACCGCAGGGCATCGCTCCGGAAGACTATCTCGCCCTTGTAAAAGGAATCGGAGACTACCTTGGAGCAAACACCGGCAAAAACTTCACCTCCGACTACCAGAAAATCCCGCTTACATCAAACATCACCTTCTACTCCTTCCAGCTTCCGGGAGGCGGAAACCTCAATATCTTTGACGCAGGCGAAGACGGAAAAATGGTTCTCGACACCGGATACGGCTGCTTCTACCAGGACTGCGACAAAATGCTCGAAAAAGTAGGAGTTGACGGCTTCTTTGACACACGCGTTGTCATCTGCACACACGCTGACGCCGACCACTGCGGAGCTTCCGGATACTTCCCGATGATGCCTTTAATGCATCCAACCTGCAAAGCAATCCTTGACGCAGGAACCAGAAACTACGGCTCGGTAAACGACCTTGACCTTCTCGAAAAGTTCTACACCACATCGATTAACACAATGTCGCGCATGAATGTCCCGGACAAAGTAATCGAATGCGGAACAGAACCGATTGGAATGCGCGGACTTTTCCCGATTATCGAGAAAATCTCATTTGCCGGAATGGAGTTTGAGGTCTGGGAAAGCCTTGGAGGACATATCGCAGGACAGCTCCTCTTATTCGAGCCGAAACTTGGAATGCTCTTTACAAGCGACGCATTCATCAACTTTGCAACATTATCCAAAGAACGTGCTGACTACTGTTCCATCGCTGACTCCATGATCGGCTCAGTCAATGTCGACAGCGAGATTGCCAGAACCGAGCGCAAAGAGTTAACACGCCTTGCTGCAGAACTTGATGCTGAGCTCAAGAAAGAAGGAAAACAGCTTCTCATCTGCTGCGGACATGGAGCAGTCTCAAAGATTGATGAGGACGGAAAACTCGTTCCGGCAACAGAACTCATCCACTACTCAGCAGAATAAACCCAACACATACTTTTTTCACGCGTCAGGCAGATAATCTATATACCAATGACGCACATACTCGCATTGAACGGAAGTCCCAGGAGAAACGGAAACACCGAGACGGTTCTAAACTCATTCCTGAAAGGGGCAGAAGAGGCTGGAGCCACATTTGAAAATATCAGGCTCTCGTCACTTACATTCAAAAACTGTCTTGGATGCAATGCCTGCCACAAAAAAGGCGTGTGCGTCTTAAAAGATGACTTAACAGAAGTGTTCGAAAAAGTCATGAAAGCAGACATCTTAGTTCTTGCATCTCCAATATACTCAATGACAGTCACAGCCGAGATGAAAGGATTCATCGACCGCGGACAGTTTTTGTGGGCTCAGAAGTTTAAAACAAAAGAGCTTGTCTTCGATGAAGAACATCTCAAAACACACGTCGGTGTTTTTCTCTCAACCTCGGGACAGGGACTTCCGATTATGTTCGATGCGGCATTTCCTGTTGTCCGCGCTCTATTCAATGATGCGGGATTCTCATACACAGAAAACGTTCTATTCGCCGGAATGGATGAACACGGCGGAGTTAAAGCGTGGCCTGAAAGCGTGGAAGAAGCCTTCGCACGCGGAATGGAGCTTGTTCAGCGTTTCATAAAAGAGCTGTAATTTCTCTTAGCATTCTCCAATAAATACTCATCAACCCCGCACTCCAAAAGAGCTTCTGCCGCATGTGCAGAGGTTCTTGCCTCTTTTGCTCTTTCGAAGAGCTGTCTTTTTGCAGCAGTTCTCTGCCGCATCGGAGTAAATTCAAGAGATGTCTCCACGTCCCAGAACACAAGACCTGCAGCAGGGGCAGGGTGTACACGCCAGATATGGGACTTGAGCTGTTCTGCAACCGTTTCCGGAGGTATCAGACCCAAGCCTGCGGCCTCTAAAATTCCTGCCATTCCGCGAACCATATTCCAGAGAAAACTCTTTGCCGAGACCTCAAAGACCGGATGTCCGTTTTCGATGAAAACCGAGGCAGAGGTTACTGTGCGTATAGGGTCCCTTCCTGCTTCCATCTTTGAAAATCCGCTGAAGTCATGTACTCCGACAAAGTATGATGCAGCCTTCTGCATCGCATCAACATCCAGCGGATAGGAAAAGAAGTAGCGGTATGTCCGAATACCTGCGGCATATCGCGGATAAAAGTCGTCATCCACATAAGCATAGCCTAAACACCAGATGTCAGGCGGCAGGTGGAAGTTTATCGCCTCAACAAACTTTTCTGCATCACGCGGGGTAACTGTGATTAACTGCCTTCTCGCAGACACACCTTTGTCAGTTCTTCCGGCAGTTCTAAAGGATGCAGACTTTGCATCGTCCCATGCTCCGCATGAGATACCTGCTTTGATGAACTCGCCTTCAACTGTTCTTTTGTCAGGCTGATACTGCGAGCCTGAAAATCCTTCGCCCAGATATCCGACAGTTAGTGCGAGCTTCATAGTTTAAGTCTGCGTTTTATTTTGCGCATGACATTGTTCTTCGACTGGCGAAGGTAAGTGGAAACAGGAGTTTTTCTGCACTCGGCAGTAATTCTTCCTGCCTTTAATGCAGAAAGAAGAGCATCTGCGGTTCTCTCTTCTGCTTCAATTACGTTTATACCATATCCCACATACTCGCAGTCATGCGCATCAGAGCCTGCGGTAATTGCTTTTCCAAGACGTTTTGCCGCATGTTTTGCTTCAAGATTCGAGGTTCCGATATAGTATCTGCTGTTGTAAACCTCAAGGGCATCTGCCATTCTCAGAGCTTTTTTGTTTCTAAGACCTGTTGCGTGACGGAAGAGATGATACGGATGCGGGATAATTACGACGCATCCGTCAGCCTGTGCTTCTGTGATTGTTTCATCTGCGGGTTTTCCTGCCTCGTACTCTTTGGTTGTTCCAAGGATTAATACATGGCCGTCTTTTGTTGACACCTCGATTCCGGGGATTACAATGACCTCTGATTCGAGAGAGAGTGCCTTCAGTGCGGAAACAGTTGTGTCATGATCTGTGACAGCAACAGCATCAAGACCTGAGGCTTTGGCTGTCTCAAGAACCTTTTCTACCGGGCAGTGACCGTCTGCCGAGGCGTTTGTATGGACGTGGAGGTCGCAGATGAGCTGCATGATTAGTAGGTTGCGAGGTATCTCCTGATTTCCCAGTCGGTAATAGATTTGGAGAAGTCGCTCCACTCAAGGTCTGCTAAGCGCTGAATCTGGGAAACCACGTGTTCTCCAAGGACGCTGCAGAGAAGGCTGTCTGCCATTAAGGCTTTGTTGGACTCTTTTAAGTTCTGCGGAAGACAGCGGATACCTTCTGCTTCGCGCTCGGCTTCTGACATCTTGAAGATGTTTTTGTCGATGCTTTCCGGAGGCTCAATCTTCTGGGTGATACCCTCCATTCCGGCAGCAAGCATGACGGCAAATGTCAGATACGGGTTACAGGTCGGATCAGGGCTTCTGAGTTCTGCTCTGGTGCTCTTTCCTCTCGGAGACGGCACTCGGATTAATGCGGAACGGTTCATGGTGGACCATCCGATGTAAACCGGTGCTTCGTAGCCTGGAATCAGACGTTTGTAAGAGTTGACAGTCGGGTTTGCAATGCGTGTGATTCCTTCAACGTGCTTTAAGAGACCGCCGATGAAGTATCTTGCGTCATCGGATAACTGGTGTTCGCCTTCAGAATCGAAGAATACGTTTTTGCCGTCCTTCATTAAGGAGCAGTTCACGTGCATACCAGAACCGTTAATGCCGTAGATTGGCTTCGGCATGAAAGTCGCGTGAAGTCCGCGCTTTAATGCTAAGGTCTTTGCCGCGAACTTGAAGGTTACAACTTTGTCAGCCATTGAAAGAGCGTCACCGTAGGTGAAGTCAATCTCATGCTGGGACGGAGCTACTTCATGATGCGATGCTTCAATATTGAATCCCATCTCAGACAGCTGGGTTACCAGGTCACGTCTTACATCCTCTCCCGGGTCTGTTGGTGTCTGGTCGAAGTATCCTCCATGGTCCTGAAGGTTTACAGTTGGTCTTCCAAACTTGTCCTGACGGAAGAGGAAAAACTCCATCTCAGGACCTACGTTGAAGGTGTATCCGAGAGCCTGGGCTTTTGCCATCTGCTCTCTTAAGATATAGCGCGGGTCTCCGGTGAATGGTTCCCCGTGAGTTGTATATACATTGCAGATAAAACGCGCAACACGATAGTCTGCGTCAGACCAGGGGATGACCTGATAGGTGGAGATTTCAGGACGAAGAACCATGTCTGACTCTTCGAGACGTGCAAAGCCCTGAATTGATGAACCGTCAAAGCTGATACCGCCGGTTAATGCTTTTTCCACCTGTTTCGTCGGAATCGCCACATTTTTCGGCTTACCTTCCAGATCTGAGAACTGGAGGAGAACGGACCGTACTTTATCTTCCTCAAGCCGTGCGAGGACTGGTGTGATTTCGTCGGAAACCATAGTACTATTATATTTACCGCATGAGTATAAACTCTTACTCACTGTACAATTTCGGGAATCTTAATGATGTATCCAATCTAATATACAAGTATGGCATTAATTACTCCAGAACTTAAAGAACAGATGGCAAAGGTCGGTGTTCTTCATTTAGCAACTGCATCCAAGGCAGGAGTCCCAAACGTTGCACCAATGGGTGCAGTTTTAGTCGAGGATGACAAAATCTTAATCGCCAACAACTTCATGAACAAGACAATGGCAAACATCCTCGAGAACCCGCAGGTCTCCGTTCTTGTCTGGAGCCGCGACCTTGGAAACTGTTTCCAGCTCAAGGGAACCGCAGAAATCATGAAGGATACTGAAGAGCACCAGAAGATGCGTGACATGCTTGAGGCAAAGAAGCCTGGAGCATACCCGTGCCACGACCTTGTTGTAATCTCTGTCAAGGAAATTTTCACCTGCATGCCTGGAGCAAACGCAGGAAACAAAATCGCATAAGTACCCGTAAAGGGTATCCTTCTTTTTTTACCTTCACTCTCTTTAGACATAGGCAGCTTTACGAGCCTTTTTAATATAAAAAGTCCTAAAGTAGTATATACATGGCTGCGAAGAAAAGCAAGAAAAGCAGCGAGCCGGAAGAGGCTCCAAAGCTGTTCTATATATTCTACAACCAGGAACGCTGGGAGAACTGGCTTCGTACCTTAAAGGAAGCTGACTGGGAAGGAGATCCGGATTCCGAGGATATGCCGGAAGGATTCAGAATCTTAGACGGCTTATCTGATGATATTACGCTTGCTGTCATCAAAATTATCCGTTTATACCAGAATGAGCGCTTTACTCTGGAAGAGGCGCGCAAAAAGATTGCTGATGTGGAAGCCATTATCATGGGAGAGGTCGCAGATGAAGAGGTCAGCGAGATTATCGCCTCGATGCAGATTTCCATGATGGTGCTCTTCACTGCCGCCCAGAAATATCTCGAGGCAGATTATCCAGAAGCAACCGAAGTCAAGAATCTTGTAAAGGACGGAAGAAAGGTTGTCGATGACGATCCGGAGAAGGCATTAGAACTTGCATCTTCTATCGGTTCTGCTGTAATCAACGGCGCATCCTGCTGCGGTAAATATGTCAAGGACACAGATGATCCAACGCTCTTTGATGAGTGGCTCGTGGAAGTCGAGCGTATTGCTGATGCTATGAAGTCCTTAAAGGACTTTGACGAGGTCGGCGGAGAAGCAGCGTGATTGCGGGACGCGCAAGATTCCGCTACATAAAAAAACTCCAGCGTGCTGCAGGATACAGGCTGCCTGATGCAGCATTCCATCCTGCAAACCTTGAGGCAATCTCAGGTTCGATGAACATCGACGGCTTGGACCCTGGAACACGTGATCAGGTCATGCGGTTCTTCAAGGACTTTCTGGACTGTAAATGCCGCGACTCGCCTCTTTGCGGATGTCCGGAGAGAAAGTTTGTTGTATGTCTCCTGGAGCTGAGAGAACTTGGCTTAAACCACAAGGAGATTTCACGCCATCTGATTGATGAGTACGGAATCGAACTGTTCCCGGCCGATATCTTAAGTTTCCTCGAAGATTCTGTGCACCTGCTCGAAGCTGTCAGAAGCGTTGCAGACCTGGCAGGCGAAGAGGAGCTTGTTAAAAAAACAGACAAACATATCAGGGAAATTTCCCGATAATCTTTTTTCGAAAAAAGTAATGTTATTCGTCAGATGACTCTAAGACCTTGTAGTCTTTTTTGTTCATCTTTGTTCTCGGCATCTCCTTTAGGACTGCAACAGCAAACGGACAGCTCCAGTGGTTTAAGTTTGCTTTTGCGTAGGCCATGATTTCTTCCCTGGCTTTTTCCTCATTGGCTTTTTGATCTTTGAGGGTTACGTAGAGTTTAATCTTCTTGTCAGTCTTCCATGGAGCAGCAACAGCACAGGCCTCGGAGATTAACGGACACTTCTCCATTGTGTTTTCGATGATTGTCGGGTAAACATTGTATCCGTTGACTTTGACCATTCTTTTGTAGCGGGACTTGAAGATGATGTTTCTGCCTTCATCAAAAGTTACGATGTCTCCTGTGTGCAGCCAGATTCTGCCGTCTTTGTGCTTTCGCATGACATCTGCTGTTGCCTTTTCGTTTTTGTAGTAGCCGGTCATAATCGAGCCGCCTAAAAGACAAAGCTCTCCTTCTTCAGTGTCTGCGATGACTTTTGTGGTTCCAGGCTCTACCAGACACATCTCAAGACCGTTTACCGGCTTTCCAACGCATCCTTCAGGAATCTCAGCTCTGTCTTCATCCACCAGGATACATGCTCCTCCGCACTCGGTTAAACCGTAACCCGGGAGGAATGAAGCGCCGCCGTTTTTGCGGTCGAGAATTTCATTGTATCTGTCAACCAGATCAGATGATACAAGATCTCCTCCGCAAACAATGTGCTCGATAAATGAGAGGTCATGTCCTTTAAGCAGCGGATACATACGCTCATACATTGCAGGAACGCCTGCTAAGATTTCGATTTTTTCTTTCAGAACCAGGTTTGCACAGTCCTTTGGTACAAATCTCGGTGCTAAAATCATGCGCATACCGCACGAAAGAGGGGCATGAATACAGATGGCAAGACCGAATGCATGGAAGACAGGAAGCACTGTCAGAAAAGCCCCGTTTTTATGACAGCGGCCTTCGACCTTCTGCATGATAAGAGCAGATGTTGTAATGTTGAATGCTCCGTTGGAGAGCAGAACTCCTTTGGCATCACCTGTTGTTCCTCCAGTGTACATGACAGCAGCAGTATCGTCATACTGCATGGTGTCCATTGGGAGAGGAGTTTTGGACTTATATCCGTCTGCTGCAACATCCTCGAAGAGAAGAACGTCTGCTGCACGCTTTGCGTTTCTTACCGTGCGGTTGTAGACGGTCTTCATGATAAGTCCTTTCGGACTTTTCGGGAAGAATAAAGGTGTTTTGCAGCGGATAATTTTTGCACCAAGTCCTTCTGCGAATCCTTCATTGAGTTCGAAGGTCAAAACGATTTTACTGTCGCAGAGACGTACTGCATCCTGAATTTCCTTCTCGGTAGAGAGCGGATGTACCAGGTTGCATATTGCGCCAAGCCTGTTTACGGCATAGACAGCAATTACGCACTGCGGCATGTTTGGAAGACAAATTGTCACAAAGTCTCCTTTCTTTACGCCGAGATTCACAAGCCCTGCAGCGAAAGCATTTACATCGTCCATTAGTTTTCCATACGAAATCCTGTTTCCGAAGTAGTAGATTGCCTCTGTGTCTCTTCCGGCACGTGAGTATCCGTACTCGAACATGGAATAGAGAGATCGCTGGATGTTTGCCGGATAAGATAAGCCTGTGATGCAGGAAGAAAGAGACTGTGACATAATTATCATTTGTGTTCGTTAGTTGAGATAAATACTCTTTCGTCTCGATTTTGCGCTAATTGACGAAGAAATGAGTAAATATCCATCTGTTTTCGACCACAAGTTTCAGATGCATACAGGGTATTTTTCGACATGAGGCGAACTCTAATTCACCCGCATATCAGACACTTTGCAAATTTATGACAAATATGCATGGCAAATCACTCAACTGAATTGAACGATTGGCAGAGAATTAAGCAGATATATCTGCCGCGCAGAAAAAAAGGAGTTATTCGTCAGATGACTCTAAGACTTTGTAGTCTTTTTTGTTCATCTTTGTTCTCGGCATCTCCTTTAGGACTGCAACAGCAAACGGACAGCTCCAGTGGTTTAAGTTTGCCTTTGCGTAGGCCATGATTTCTTCCCTGGCTTTTTCCTCGTCTGCGTTCTCGTCAGAAAGTGTTACATAAAGCTTAATCTTCTTGTCAGTTTTCCAGGGAGCAGCAACAGCGCAGGCCTCAGAGATTAATGGACACTTTTCCATTGTGTTTTCGATAATTGTCGGGTAAACATTGTATCCGTTGACTTTGACCATTCTCTTGTAGCGGGATTTGAAGATGATGTTTCTGTCTTCATCAAGTGTTACGATGTCACCTGTGTGCAGCCAGGTTTTGCCGTCTTTGTGCTTTCGCATGACATCTGCTGTTGCTTTTTCGTTTTTGTAGTATCCGCCCATTAATGATCTGCCGAAGAAGCAAAGCTCACCTTCTTCTGTATCTGCGATGACTTTGGTGGTTCCGGGTTCTACAATGCACATCTCAATACCTGTGAGCGGTTTTCCAAGTGCGCCTTCCTTTAGTTCGGTTTCACTGCGGGATGCAAGACATACTGGTCCGCAGGCTTCGGTTAAACCATATCCCGGAAGGAATGAGGCGCCTCCGCTGCTGCTGTCTAAGATTTCGTTGTATCTTTTCATGAGATCAGATGATACAAGGTCTCCTCCGGCTACTGCGTGAACTACAAAGGAGAGATCATGTCCTTTAAGCAGCGGGTACATGCGCTCATACATGGCTGGAACTCCGGCGATGATTTCTATTTTCTCTTTTAAGACCAGATTTGCACAGTCTTTTGGATCAAATCTGGGTGAGAGAACCATGCGCATTCCACAGGAAAGCGGGGCATGTACGCTTGCGACCATTCCAAAGGCATGGAAAACCGGCAGGATTGAGAGGAATGCTCCTCCTTCATGACACTGGTTTTCGATTTTCATCAGGACAAGGCTTGAGGTTGTGAAGTTGAATGCTTCATTTGTGAGTATAACGCCTTTTGCATCTCCTGTTGTTCCTCCGGTGTACATGAGTGCTGCTGTGTCGGATGGTTTGACGGTGTTTTTCGGGAGTGGTTTTTTGGCGAGTGATTTTCTGCCGGATGAGATTAGAGAAGACCAGAGGACAGCCCCATCAGTACGTTTTGCTTTTCTGACAGAGAAGTTGTATGCGGTTTTCATTATGAACCCTTTGGGGTTTTTTGGGAAGTACTCTGAGGTTTTACATCGGATGAGTGTTTTGCAAAGTCCATCGAAGTGTCCTTCGTTTAGTTCGAATGTAAATGCAAAGCGGCTTTCTGTTAGGTTTACTGCTTTTTCGATTTCGGTTTTGGTTGATAACGGGTGTACGAGGTTGCATACTGCGCCAATGCGGTTTACTGCGTAGAGGGCGATTACACACTGCGGGATGTTTGGGAGGCAGATTGTGACAAAGTCTCCTTTTTTGACGCCAAGTTCGAGAAGTCCTGCTGCGCATGCGTGGATGTCATCCATGAGCTGTCCGTAGGTGACTTTGTTTGAGAAGTACTGGTATGCTTCGGCATTTTTTCCAACGCGTGACATTCCATATTCGAACATGCTGTAGAGTGAGTTTTGGACGTGGTCAGGATATGTGAGGCCGCGAATTAATGGTTTCTGGGATGTTGAAGACATATTTCTAAAAAGTGTTCGATAGTGGTGTTAAATAGTCTTTCGGCGTGATTTTGCGCCAATTGACGAATTAATGTGATTTATTTGGTTATTTTGGGGGTTTTAGATAGGATTATGATGGGTTTTGTTCGACATGAAGCGAAGCTGATATCGGTCAATTATTTGACACTTTTTGAAAATGTGGATGATATGCGGGTTTTGAGTTGGTTTGTTGAACTGATTTTTGATATGTGTGCAATAGATTTGGAGTAAATTTACAAAACGCGCGAATGTGTGCGAGACATCTCACAGGTGAGTTTGGAGAGATAGAAAGTGAGAAAACAATGAGACGTTATGGCACGCATCATTTTCTTCAGGTCTATTCAGTAGTACTCTATTCTCTTTTCACTCATGATTAAAAAATAGATTTACTGCCTTTCCAGCAGTTTTTTCCGAATCTCAGAAACACGCTTTCGTGCAGCCTCTGTTTCCTCAGGCTCAGCCTCGAACTTCAGAGAGAGAATATCTCCTGCTTCAACACCTTCCGGCAGAGTCTCGAGCGGAAACACACCAAGCGGACGTTCATCCTTCTCTCTTCTAAGAAGGAGATTTGCGAGGTTTCCCTCAATCGAATCCACTGTTACAAACAGTTTCACACCTTCACCCCGTTTCCGGAGATGAGAATCTTTGATGCATCGTGCGGACTGTTTCTGACCTTAACTGAGTACTCTTTACCGTCAGTTGTCACAACAACATCACCGTCGATATCGGTTCTAAAGATTTTATCTGCTGTTGTGAACTTCGCAAAGTTCTCGAGAGGCTCGATGTGCGGGTGACCATAATCATTATCTTCACCGCAGCTAATGACAACAACATCAGGTGTTACTCTGTAGAGGAAATCCATTGTCGAAGACGAAGAACTGCCGTGATGTCCTGCCTTTAAAATATCCGCATCAATATTTGCAGCAGTCGATAATATGTACTCTTCAGCCTTGTCCTCGGCATCTCCGGTTAAGAGATAGGTGACTTCACCGTAGGTGATTTTGAGGACAATAGAGTTTTCATTTACATCCGGCTTCTTTCCTGCATAGATTAAATCCTGAGGCGGAGACAACACCTCAATATAGACATCGCCCCATGGAGAAGAGATACGATCACCATCTCTTACAACCTTATAGTTAACATCCTCTTCGACTAAGTATGTCATAAGGTTCTCATAAGTCTTTGAGGTGTGCTCAACTCCGTTGTCATAAACAACACCTACATCATACTTCTTTAGGACATCAATTGCTGAACCGATATGGTCATAATCCTGATGTGTTAAGAGAAGGAACTCCAATCTCTTCACACCAAGCGAATCAAGATAGTCAAAGATTGCATCACGTGATTCACGCTCACCAGGAGACATAGTCTCTCCGGCATCAATTAAAGCATATTTTCCATCCTTTGAGAGAAGAAGAGAATCTCCCTGCCCCATGTCGATTACATGCATCGAGAAAGCCTTCTCATCAGTAACGAGCGGCACAAGCGAACTCTCGCCGCCCATATACTCAACACCGAAAAATCCAACAGCAATAACAACAATCAGACCCAAAAACAGGCTGACAATTTTCTTTATCTGCCTCTGTGATTTTTTCGATCGTCTTTTCTTAGCCATACTAATAAATAGACGCTGTGATGATAAAAAAGATTCGGGTATTACAACCCGATTTTTTCTGCACAGAACTTACCAATCTCGTTCTGGAACTTTTCCGGATGGTTCATAACATCAAGCGTATCAGACGTTCCAACCATATCATAGAGTGAACGTCCGGCAACAAGACCTAATTCCGGAATAGGAGATGGAAGAAGTGTGTGGATTGGAATCGGATCTCCATAGTTTTCATTCGGCACCCATCCTCCTTTTTTCATGTAATAGTATGCAGCACCATGCATCTCATTGATTTCCCCATACTCCGAAGAGAAGTCAGTGGATACAAGGTTTGCCATAATAAGCTCCTCGCGTCCGGGATTGATTGTCACATGTCCATATCCAGATGGGATTAACACAACATCCCCTGCATGGGCAGGAACAACAATGACATCACTTCTGTCAGCTTTCTGAAGAAGATAGAATGCATAGCCAGAAAGAACCTCATATACTTCTGGATAGGCGATTCCGGCAGGATTTTTCGGGTGGTAATGTCCTTTGGTTTTGGTGTATTCTCCGTTGATAACTCCAGGCGGAATCCTCGTAATATCATATCGAAGGTGATGGCGTTCAAGCCATGTGTGGTCTCCATGAGTCTTATAGAGATCCCGATACATATAGTAGAGCGGTTTTTCAGGATCCATATTGGACGGACGAACAGCCAATACATTTTCCATATCAGCAACAGTCCTGACCGAAGGCTCAGGAAGGCCTGGAGACCATATTCTATTCATGTAATATCTATTTGACACCAAACTATAAGGTGATTCTGTTTACAAAACACTGAAATGCAGAGAGGACAAATAATTTTTACATGACCGGAGCAGAAAATAATGACACACTGCTTCTCCACTTCCAAAGCATAAGGCCTGGCGGAGAAATATTTGAAGATACTACAGCAGGTGAGCCTGTTCAGATAACTCTTGGGCAGAAGCAGATTAACCCTGCCTTTGAAGAAGCGCTTATTGGAAAGGAGGAAGGAGAGACTGTAACTGTTGTTCTGCCTCCTGAGAAGGCATACGGTAAGTTCAAAAAACAGCTTGTCGTTCCAATCAAGAGAAAGAAGCTGAAGCTTGAAAAAGAGCCCGCAGTTGGAGACATCATTCCTGTCGAAGTATTCGGACAGAAATGCAGAGTAATTGTTGCAGAAGTGACACCAACAAAAATTATTGTTGACGGAAATCACCCCTTAGCTGGAGAGACGATTACCTATAATATAACTCTGGTTAGAAATCTAAGCCGGACAGAATCTCCCTGACTTTGTCAGTCTGATAATATTCGGCTTTTGCCATCTCTTTTTTAACATTATCAGGCAGGCAGACAGAAAACTTCCATAAGTTGTCCGGAAGCTTTGGCAGTTCATCAAATAAATATGTGTTTTCACTTATCTCAATAAGCGTGCGTGACACATCATATCCGGCATCAGGGCTTTCGAAGCCGAATATACGCAAAGCAAAAGGTGTTACCTTAAACTCATGTCTTCCAGATAAATTCTGCCTCAAAAGATATGCAATAACCCGATTCACTGTCTCTCCTGCAAATGTCGAGACAACAACAGACCAGCCGTTTACCTCAGGCTCGGTTCTTACATGAAGTTTTCCAGGTGTTATATCGTCTGGAAGACTAAGAATTAGATTCTCAAGCATTTCTGCTTCGTTTTTTGGAAGAGGCAGGAGGGTTTTTCTGCGCGAAATAATTTCTGAAACACCAAAGCATAGAAGCATGGAAAGTGATGCCCCACTTCCGCTTCCACCCCAGAAAGGACGCTTAAGTCCGCTTGATGCAGATGACGGCTCGATCAAAGCGCGTCTGTGGATATCGTCTCGATGCAAAAGCCTCCATGTCTTTCCCGTGAAAGTAAAAGTCCTTCCTGGATCTCCTGCAACAAAACGGGCGTCAAGGGTACCCACAACAGTTCCATCAGGAAGAACCGCCAGATACCCTCCTGTGTCCTGAATTACTGAGATTAATGCCTTCCAGTTGGATTTTCCAAACTCAGCCTCGGCCTTTGCCCCTGCAATATACAAATCTCCTGAACGGTACAGATATCCGCACTCTTCCATATATGAAATGATGTCTTCGATTGTTTCCTTTGGTATGCCGGAAAAAGGTGTAAGAGCAGATAAGGATGATATAATCTGCCGCTTGCCAAGTCCTGTATTTCCTTTTAGGAGGATTAAGAGCTGCTGAACCAGAACATCTGCTGGAAATGCCGGAGGGTGAAGTGACTCTGATTTATGCTGCATTGCAGACTCAACCGCAGCAGATGTAATCAGCAGTTCGCAGGGGTTTTGGAGAATAAAGACCATTTTTGACGGTTTGTCCCGTCTTCCGGTTCTTCCAAGTCTCTGGAGAAATGAAGCGGCTGAAAGAGGCGGACCGAACTGAACTACCAAATCCAAATCTCCGATATCGATTCCAAGTTCCATAGTACTCGTGCAGATAACACAAGTCTCACCACCTAAATCAAAGGAAGCTTCAGCCGCTTTACGGTCATCAGGACTCACCGACGAGTGATGTATAAAAACATTGGAGAGCATATCTTTGAGCGGCTCAATCAGTCTCTCGGCAAGGCTTCTGCTTTCTACAAATATAAGCGATTTTTTTCCCCGAACTGCATCTGCTGCCGCTGAAGCGCGAGTGAAAAAATCCGGCTCGACAACAAATGAGAACTCTTTTTTTGAAGGAGGAAACGGTATTGAAATCAGCTTCTGATTTCTATCCTTAGAAGACATCCAGGATAGAAGCTCCTTTGGATTTCCGACAGTGGCAGAGAGACCAATTCTTGTTATGTGATTTTCCGACGCGAATGAAAGCCTGTCAATAAGGCATCTTAGATGAACACCCCTGGATGTCTCAATAAATGCATGAATCTCATCTATGATAACAAATCTAAGATGAGAAAATGCGCTGCGAGAGTCGCGTGAGGATAAAAGAACCTCCAAAGATTCGGGGGTTGTCAGAAGAATATCCGGTTCTTCGCCGGACTGAAACTTCCATCTCTCGGAATCTGATATATCTCCATGCTGAACGGCAGCCTCAAGCCCTGCACGCCTTGCAAGGGAGAGCACTCTTTCTGTCTGGTCGTTGATTAAAGCTTTCAGAGGCGAGATGTAAACCGCAGATAGATGTCCTGTCGGATTTTTTAGAATAGAATCAATTACCGGGAGGAAAGCGGCTTCGGTCTTTCCTCCTGCTGTTGGAGCTAAAACAAGAATGTCATTTCCTAAAGCAACCGCTGAAAGGGATTCCTCCTGAACTTCGCGGAGGGTGTCCCATTTAAGACCGGATAGTAAAATCTCCTGTAGAACCGGATGAAGCCTTGAAAAAGTACTCATGAACGGAATACTGAATCAAGCTCTTCGCGGAACTTCTCCTGACTGATTGCGCCAAGTCTGATTTTCTGAACAGTTCCGTTCTGGATATACATGATTGTCGGAATCGAGTTAATCTGTAATTCCTGAGCAATCCATCTGTTCTCGTCAGTGTTGCATTTACAGAACTGAACTTCCGGATACTCTTTTGCGGTCTCTTCAAAAATTGGGGCGAAGTATCTGCATGGGCCACACCACTCTGCCCAGAAGTCGACTACAACATTTGGTATCTTTAAGGTGAAGGTGTTGAAGTTTGTCTCATCCAGATGGACTACCGGCTGTGCTTCTACTGGCGGGTTTGTCATGATTGTTTGTTTGCTGTGTTAAGATAAGAGGATTGCGAAGAGAAAGATATCCAACTAAAATGCAGGGAATAACTAATTTCCTCTTTTTCAAAAATAGTAGGTTGTTGGAAATCCTCAAGTACCTTATTCATCAAATCTGATGTCTGATAGGGAAGCCGTGCCCCGGACACAGAATCCACCCTCCGGCATCAAGAAGCGCGAAAAACTCAGAACGTTCAGCCTTCGCCTTTGCAGAATCAGCATTCATAGTTCCAAGCATTGCTGTTCCCATCTGAATAAACTCCATCTGGCTCTTTGCCATATCAGAAGGATTCACCAGAGTATCTCCTGCAAATACAATCCTGTTTGCCTGTTCATAGAGAATAATCGAACCCGCCACATGTCCGCCCGATGTCTCATAGACCGCAAATGAAAGAGGTCCTATGTTTAACGTACCGATATATGAAAGCGGTTTGGAAGAATCAGGCTCAAATGTATTTAGAGCACGCATCCGTGCAGTATTTACTGAAATATCCCGGGACAGAAGGCTGCTTATGCGGTAAACAGGTGTTCGCAGAGGATGTCTTTCACGAAGGTTCGGCTTACCGTCAGCACGGCCTAAGAAATCCTCATAAGAAGTATTGCTCATCCAGATGTTTTCAAAACCTGAAAGCAAACCTGCATGATCCATATCCATGTGTGTTAAAATCAAATCCTTCTTTCTTTCGTCATAATCAGGGAAGATTGAACGAAGCGTTGAAAGAAGCTGCTCTGCATAGCACGGGAAACCGGAATCAACCAGAACAAGCCTGTCTTCAGTCTCGATTACATAGGTTGTACTCCCGCAAAAAGGCTCGATATACCAAAGTCTGCCTGCCGGAATATCACACGAATCAATTCTTGGAGAATCAGTCTTCACCATGAAATCCGCATACTTGAAAAGGAGCTCAAGAGAAACATTCTCACCGGTTTTATTCACATTCTCAAGAAGTTCAGAGGCCTCAGATTCCGAGAGACCGCAAAGAGACACAGCATACGATACATCATCTAAAGTATAGGCAGACATACAGATTCATAAATATTGTCCGGTAGTAAATAAAGCATTTCTGAATCTGTGAGGGGAACACTTCAATTTATATAGAATGAAAAGAAAGAATACAGATATTATGTACAAATCCATCGACGAAATTAATGAAAGAATTCGTGATGGAAGTGTTCGTGTAGCAACGGCTGAAGAAATGCCTGATATTGTCGAAGAACTCGGCACAGCAGGCGCTTTGAAGGAAGTAGACGTTGTTACAACGGGTACTTTCGGCGCTATGTGTTCTTCTGGTGCATTCTTCAACTTCGGACATCCGGAACTTCCTATCCGCATGGAGAAGATGTACTTAAACGGTGTTGAAGCTCATGCAGGCGTTGCTGCGGTTGACTGTTATCTTGGAGCGACCCAGGAATCAGAAACTCTCCACTCCGACTACGGAGGAGCACATGTTATCGAGGACTTCATCAGCGGAAAATCCGTTGAACTCGAGGCAAGGGCAAAAGGAACGGACTGCTATCCGAGAAAATCAATCACAAATGAGTTTACCTTAGACGAGCTTAATCAGGCAATAATGGTAAACCCGAGAAACTCCTACCAGTGTTACAGCGCCGCAACAAATATGGGAAGCAGACCTATTAAGACCTATATGGGATATCTGCTTCCAGGACACAGAAACATCACATACTCCGGAGCCGGATGTTTATCCCCGCTTCCAAACGATCCGACCTACTCTGTTATTGGTTCCGGAACTCCGATTTTCATCGGAGGTGCAGACGGAATTGTCATTGGCGAAGGAACCCAGCACTCTCCGGGCGCCGGATTTGGCACACTGATGACTTCCGGAAACATGAAGGAGATGTCAACAGACTTCATCCGTGCTGCAACCATGACTGGATACGGTGTTACGATGTATGTTGGAATCGGCATTCCAATCCCGCTCTTAAATGAAGAGATTGTAAAACACACCGCAGTACGCGACGAGGATTTAGTCACAGAAATCGTTGACTACGGAACACCATCACGCGACAGACCAGCTGTCCGCAAGGTAACTTACGCAGAACTTAAGAGCGGATCTGTTGAAATCAACGGAGAAGAGGTTAGAACATCACCGATTTCCAGTTTCAAGAAGGCACGCGAAGTAGCAGCAGAACTTGGAAAGAGGATTGAAAACGGAACTTTCACCATGGCCCTCGCAAGCCGGCCGATTAATGCTGTAAAGCGTAACCGTCCAATGGCAGAGAAAGGAAACACAGTTTATGTTTCCGAACTGATGGAGACAAAGTTTGTCACAATCACCGGCCAGGAAAGTGTAAAAGAGGCAGCAAAAAGACTCTTAGTTGGAGAGACCAACCACCTTCCTGTAATTGATGCCGAGAACCGTGTGATTGGAATTGTTACCACCTACGATGTTTCAAAAGCATTCGCAAACGACGAGCAGGATTTATCCGTTGCTGAGATTATGACCAAAAATGTCATCACAATCAGCCCAGACTCACCTGTAGACTTCGCCGCCCGCGCTCTTCAGAAACACAACATAGGCTCTCTTGTGGTTGTTGATAAGAACCGCCGTGTACTTGGTCTTTTGAACTCCTATGATTTAGGCGACCTTGTCGGAAGGAGGAGCTAAGACATGAAACTGAAGGTTGAGTTTGACAGGATCGGCGTTCAGGAGCCGGGAATCGCTCTTGCAATTCTTGAAACAGGTATTGCTGCAAATATCGAGCGCGCCGTAATCGACGGTGATGAAGGATGGACACTTATCAGTGTTGCAGATGAGGATGCGGAGAGATTTATTGCTGCTCTTTCCAAACCAGGAGTGTCTATTCGCGTTCAGAAAAATGCTGTATCACACAATGTAACCGAGTGTGTCGACTGTGGTCTTTGCATCAGCATCTGTCAGAAGAAAGTCTTTTCATTTGATGAAGACTGGAAACTCCGTGTTGAACCGGAACGCTGTGTCTTATGCGGACGCTGTGCAGAGTTCTGTCCGCAGCGTGCGTTAAGCATTCTGAAGTGATGATTCGCGAGTATTTCGCGTTTCGCGAAACCATCACAACTATTTTAGCAGATTCAAAAGAGCACATAAATGCGGCAAAGGAAGGTATGCTTGCCGCCAGAAATGAGCTTGAGGAGTATATTAGTGTTGAGCCTTTCTTCCAGATGACATATGAACCTGTTTTGGTCCCTGAAAGTTCGTCCGTTACTGTTTCCCGGATGGCTGAGGCAGGTTTTGAGGCATCTGTAGGTCCTATGGCCTCGGTTGCGGCATCTATTGCCTGGGCAGGAGTTGAAGCAATGCGCAAATCCGGCGCATCGTTTGGCTTAATCGACAATGGAGGGGATATTGTTCTCATATCCGACAGAGATGTACGTGTTGGTATTTTTGCAGGCACTGCACCAAGTTCTGGAAAGTTTGCGTTTGTTGTTCCGCCGCAAAATGAGGTTCTTGGAATATGTACTTCATCTGCGACCGTTGGCCCTTCCGTATCTTTCGGGACAGCAGATGCAGTTGTCTGTTTCTCGCGAAATCCCTCGAAAGCTGATGCCTGGGCAACTTCTTTGTGTAATGTTGTAACACCGGAAAATTTCGAAGAGGTTGTGCCAAAGGACAGTTCTCTTTGTGGAGTGTATGCTGTGTGCGGAGACTGGGTTGGAAGATTTGGTGTTTTGCCGAGGATTGTGCGGGCAGAGGTTGATGTTGGATTGATTACCAAAGGATAGACCATCTGCGCGTTTTGCAAAAGCAGCAAATCAACTCCACCCTTTGCATACTTTGAGCCACATCATGCAGAGCATTTCCCACTAATTCAAATGACTAGAACCTGCCATGCACGATACCTTTATATCCTAATACTGCCTATTTATTTAAGCAGTTTCTCTGGAAACTCTCTCGGGCCATTAGATCAGTCAGGCAGATCGACGGACTTTTAATCCGCAGGTCGGGGGTTCAAATCCCTCATGGCCCGCTTCACACCCGGATTTTTTGAAATAGCAACTCCAAAGAGAACGCTATCTCATTTGTCTTGGGCGTGCTTTTTAAAACTCACTCCACCGGCGACCCGTTGGGTATCAAAAAACGCCGAAGAAACACACTTTTTACCAAAAGAAACAGCTACCAGAACAATCAGCAGCAAGACAAAAGTATCCAGAAATAAGGAATCTGATTAGGAGCTATATGACACGACTCAATGTATTACTTCATGAGATGGTCCCGGACCATCAGATCATGACCGGTGAAGAGGTGACCGACCTTCTGAAGACCTTCGACATCAGCGAAGACCAGCTTCCGAAGATTTACCACGACGACCCGGCTATCAAAGCCTGCGGCGGAAAACCCGGAAATGTCATTCGTATTATCAGAAAAAGCCAGACAGCAGGTGAGGCAACCTCTTACCGCCTTGTCGTCAGACGGCCGAAGAAATAACCACGGAAGAAAATCATGATCGACAGAAGCGTATTATCAGGCGCGTACTTCTCCCAGGAACACGTAGCCCGCCACCAGCTTGATTCGTACAACCACTTCATCGAGCACAACCTCCAGAAGGTCGTTGACGAACAGAGAATTGTGGAAACCGAAATCGTCAACCGCGGCAAAAACCAGGAGCCGGTCTGGGTTGAACTCGGAAACATCCGCGTTGAAAAACCAATTGTACGTGAAGCAGACGGTTCCCAGAGCAAACTCTATCCAACCGAAGCACGTCTTAGAAACTTAACCTACGCAGCACCAATGGTCCTTGAAATGACCCTCCACCAGGGAGACAAAGTATTCCCGGTTCAGGAAACCACCATCGGACAGCTCCCGGTTATGATTGGTTCTAAAGTCTGTAACCTCTGCGGCCTCTCCATTGACGAGAGAACCGAACAGGGTGAAGACCCATGCGACCCGGGAGGATACTTCATTGTAAACGGAACCGAGCGTGTCTTAATGACCTTAGAGGACTTAGCATCCAACAAGATCATGACCGAGTACACCGAACGCTACAACGAACAGATTCACGTAGCAAAAGTCTTCTCCCAGTTCAGAGGATACCGTGCACTCGTCGTAGTCGAGAAGAACAAGAAAAACCTCCTCGACGTCTCCTTCCCGTCCGTTGCAGGACACCTCAGATTCGCAGACTTAATGCGTGCATTAGGACTTGAATCTGATGAGGAAATCGTATCTGCTGTCTCCCTTGACGAAGACATCTTAACCTACATGATGCAGAACCTCGAAGAAAGCGAGTGCGCAACCGTAGAAGAAGGTATCATGTATGTTGGAAAGAAACTCGCACCAAACCAGACCAAAGACTACCAGAGAAAGCGTGCAGAGTTTGTCTTAGACAGCTACCTCCTCCCGCACTTAAACTACTTAATCCCGGCAAACTTAAAACCGGGAGACGAGGGTTACGCAGAGTACGCACGTGACGTCCGTGTCGCAAAAGCAGAATTCCTCGGACGCATGGCAGAAGCCTGTTTCGACCTTGCATTAAGCAAGAGAAGAATCGACGACAAAGATCACTACTCCAACAAGCGCTTAAAGCTCGCCGGTGACTTAATGGAAGACCTCTTCCGTATCTCCTTAAACAGACTCACCCGCGATGTCAAATACCAGCTCGAACGCGCCAGCATGCGCCACAGAGAATTAGCCATTGGAACCGTCGTCAGAGCAGATGTCTTAACCGAGCGTTTAATCCACCCGCTCGCAACCGGAAACTGGGTCGGAGGAAGAACCGGTGTTTCGCAGCTTATGGACAGAATCGATCACATGTCTGTCATTTCCCACCTGCGCCGTGTCATCTCCCCGCTTTCCCGTTCCCAGCCGCACTTCGAAGCCCGTGATCTTCACCCAACCCAGTGGGGAAGAATCTGCCCATCCGAAACTCCGGAAGGACCGAACTGCGGTTTAGTAAAGAACTTCGCACAGCTTGTTGAAATCAGCAAAGGAACCGACGAAGACGAAATCCTTCGCGTAATCCAGGGTATGGATATCCAGCCAATCAGGAGTGAGTAAATATGGAGAAGAAAATGGCCCGTGTATTCGTTGACGGTGCATTAATCGGAAAAGTCGACGATGCAGAAGGATTCACCCGTCACTTCCGCCAGATGAGACGTTCAGGACAGGTTTCAACTGAAGTCAACATCTCCTACAAAGACTACAGTAACGAAATCGTCATCAACACTGACAGAGGACGTGCACGCAGACCGTTAATCGTTGTCGAAAACGGCGTGCCAACCGTCACCCAGGAAGATGTTGAAAACGTCAGAAACGGTGTTTATGAATTCATGGACCTCATCAAGATGGGTAAGATTGAGTTCATTGACGCAGAAGAAGAAGACGATTTATACATCGCAGTTCAGGAAGAGGACTTAAAGCCTGAACACACCCACTTAGAAATCGACCCGTCCTTAATCCTTGGTATCGGAGCAGCACACGTTCCGTTCCCGGAGCACAACGCATCTCCGCGTGTTACAATGGGTGCAGGTATGATTAAGCAGGCCTTAGGTTTTGCCCAGTCCAACATGAAACTTCGCCCGGACACCAGAGGACACATGCTTCATTACGCACAGGTTCCAATGGTTCACACCCAGGCAGCCGAATTAGTCGGATCTGACAAACGCCCGCAGGGACAGAACTTCTGTGTCGCTATCATCTCCTACGAAGGATACAACATTGAAGATGCACTTATCTTCAACAAGGCATCCGTTGAACGCGGTGTAGGCCGTTCCCACTTCTTCAGAACCTATGAAGGAGAAGAGCGCAGATATCCAGGAGGACAGGTTGACAGAATTGAAAAGCCGGAAGATGACATCACCGGATCCCACGGACCTGGATCCTACGTGAACCTCGATGTCGACGGTATCATCAACCCTGAGACCATTGTCAAAGAGAAGGATGTCTTAATCGGAAAGACCTCTCCGCCGCGTTTCCTTGAAGAGCCAACCGGAGAACTCTTAGCTGTCGAGAAGCGCCGTGACACCTCCATCACCATGAGAAGCAACGAGACTGGTATTGTCGATACTGTTATCGTTACCGAGTCAGAGAACTCCTCCCGCCTCGTCAAAGTCAGAACCCGTGATCTTCGTGTCCCTGAAATCGGCGACAAGTTCGCATCCAGACACGGACAGAAGGGTGTCTGCGGTTTAATCACCATGCAGGAGAACATGCCGTTCACTGCAGAAGGTATCTCCCCTGACTTAGTCATCAACCCGCACGCAGTCCCGTCCCGTATGACCATTGGTCACATGCTCGAGATGATCGGCGGTAAAGCAGGATCCCTTGAAGGTTCCCGTGTTAACGCAACCTCCTTCCGTAAGACCTCTGTAGAACAGATTTTCGACTCTCCGTTCGCACGTGAGCGCCTCTTAAAGGACAAGGAGATTGGAAAGGACGTCAAGAACAGCACCTTAACCCGTGAACAGGTTCTCCGTCACCAGTTAAACCAGGCTGGATTCGCACACACCGGTCGTGAAGTCATGTACGACGGTATCACCGGACGCAGATTCCACGCAGATATCTACATCGGTGTTATCTACTACCAGAAGCTGTACCACATGGTATCTACCAAGATGCACGCAAGATCCCGCGGACCGGTTCAGGTCTTAACCCGCCAGCCAACCGAAGGACGTGCACGTGAAGGAGGTCTTCGTTTCGGAGAAATGGAGCGTGATGTCATGATTGGACACGGAGCAGCTATGGCATTAAAGGAACGTCTCTTAGACGAATCCGATGCAGTCAAGCAGTACGTCTGCGCACGTTGCGGAATGGTTGCTATGTACGACGCAAAGCAGAAGGCAACCAGATGCCTTGCCTGCGGTGCAGAGACTGACATTTACGAAGTTGAGATGAGTTACGCATTCAAGCTCCTGCTTGATGAGATGAAGAGTATGGGTATAGCCCCGAGACTGAAACTGGAGGATATGGTATGACCTCGCCAAAGAGAATCGGAAAGATTGAGTTCGGTCTTCTTTCCCCGAAACAGATCCGCGACATGAGTGTCTGTAAGGTCATCTGGCCTGACACCTATGATGACGACGGATTCCCGTACCCGAAGGGATTAATGGATCCGAGCCTTGGTGTCATTGACCCAGGACTTCGCTGTAAGACATGCGGTCAGAAGCAGGGTGACTGTCCGGGCCACTTCGGTCACATTGACCTTGCAAAACCGGTTATCCACGTTGGATACACCCGTTTAATCAGAAAACTGCTCCGTATCACCTGCCGTGACTGCGGAAGACTTCTCCTTGACAAGGAAGAGATTGAAAAGTTCTCTGCATTAGAGGATGACCCGTACTCCGCCGAGACCATCGGTGAAAAGGATGTTAAGAAAGAGCGCGTCTGCCCATACTGTGGAGAACAGCAGTATAAGATTAACTTCGAAAAGCCGACCTCCTTTGTTGAAGTCATCTCCGTTGTTGACGAGAACACCGGAAAGACCATCAAGACCGAGCAGAAGTTAACCTCCGCAGACATCCGTGAGCGTTTAGAGCGCATCACCGACGACGACCTCAGACTTCTTGGAATCGACCCGGACGTAGCAAGACCAGAGTGGGCAGTCTTAACTGTACTTCCTGTCCCGCCGGTAACTGTCCGCCCGTCCATTATCCTTGAAAACGGTCAGCGCTCCGAAGATGACTTAACCCACAAGCTTGTTGATATCATCAGAATCAACCAGCGCTTCAGAGAAAACCAGGATGCAGGCGCACCGCAGCTCATTATTGAAGATTTATGGGAGTTACTTCAGTACCACGTAACAACCTACCTCGACAATGAAGTCGCAGGCTGTCCGCCGGCAAGACACCGTTCAGGCCGTCCGCTCAAGACTTTATCCCAGAGATTAAAGGGTAAGGACGGACGTTTCAGAGGATCTCTGTCCGGTAAGCGTGTCAACTTCTCCGCACGTACCGTTATCTCCCCAGATCCGAACCTTTCCGTTGGTGAGGTCGGTGTCCCGCTCGCTATCGCAAACGAGATGTCCGTTCCGGTCAGAGTTACCAAACAGAACATCGAAGATATCCGCGCAATGATTCGCATTGGTCCGCACAGACCAACCCTTCGCGACCCGTGCGGTGCAAACTATGTAAACAGACCTGACGGCAGAAGAATCAGACTGATTGCAGGACCGGAAGGAAACTGTGACACCGTTGCGGAAATGATTGAGCCGGGATGGAAGATTGACAGACAGCTGCGTGACGGCGATATCGTTCTCTTCAACCGTCAGCCGTCTCTTCACAGAATGTCTATCATGTCCCACAGAATCAAGGTCATGAACGGCAGAACATTCCGCTTAAACCCGGCAGTATGTCCACCGTATAACGCAGACTTTGATGGTGATGAAATGAACTTACACGTTCCGCAGACCGAAGAAGCCCGTGCAGAAGCAGAGCTTCTGGTCGCTGTTCAGGAGAACATTTTATCCCCGAGATTCGGAGCACCGATTATCGGCGGTCTTCACGACCACATCTCCGGTATCTTCATCTTAACCAACCAGACCAAATGGTACACCAAGTCCGAGTTCCTGTACCTCTTAAAGTACACCAAGATGGACAAGATGCCGGAACCGGGCAAGATTGTTGACGGCGTTCCGTACTGGAGCAACAAACAGGCATTCTCCGTCATTCTGCCGAAGGATGTCAGCATGTTCTACAAAGCAACCTGCTGTCAGAACTGCAACCCGTGTACCAAGGACTCCGAAGCAGGCTGTCCAAACGACGCATTCGTCAGAATCGTTGACGGTGAGCTCTTATGCGGAACCATCGACAAGAAGTCTGTCGGTGCTATGGATGGAACTATCCTGAACAGAATCATCCGTCTGCACGGTACCCGCAGAGCACGCGACTACATTGACGACTTAACCAAGCTGTCCATTCGTGCAATCATGCTCAACGGTTTCAGCTACGGTATCAACGATACTGACCTTGGAAAGAACGAACACAAGCAGATTCGCGATGTCTTAGATCAGGCAGAGTCCGATGCAGCACAGAAGATTTCCATCTTCGAACAGGGACACTTAGAACCGATGCCGGGAAGAACTCCGGAAGAAACCTTAGAGTTACAGCTCATGAGTCAGCTCGGTAAAGCTCGTGACCGTACTGGTGACATCGCATCCAGACACTTAGGTTTCGAAAACTCCTCTGTGGTTATGGCTGTATCCGGTGCCCGTGGTTCTATGCTGAACATGGCACAGATGGCAGGATGTATCGGTCAGCAGGCAGTTCGTGGTGAGCGTCTGTCCAGAGGTTATGAGGACAGAACTCTGCCGCACTTCAAGCGCGGAGACAAGGGAGCCGGAGCACACGGTTTCGTTAGAAACTCATACAAGTCAGGTTTAACTCCAACCGAGTTCTTCTTCCACGCAATCGGAGGTCGAGAAGGTCTTGTCGATACTGCAGTTCGTACTTCCCAGTCCGGTTACCTGCAGCGCCGTATGATTAACGCACTTCAGGACTTAAAGGTCGCATACGATGGAACTGTCAGAAGTACCGGCGGCAAGATTATCCAGTTCGTCTATGGTGAAGACGGTACTGACCCGGCAAAGTCCGCATCCGGTCAGCCGGTCGATGTTAAAGGTATTGCTGAGTCTGTCTTAAAGGAGGAGATCTAAATGGCAAAGAAGTCTTTAGAGGAAAAGGTCAACGAGGCACTCGAAGAAGTACCGGTTGTTGAAGAACCGGTCTTAGAAGAGGCAGTTGTCGAAGACGCTTCTGAAAAGAAGAGCCGTTCCAAGAAGGCAAAGAAGGAAGAAGAGGTTCTGTCACCAATTGCACAGGAGATTCTTTCCTGGAACCTTCCAAAAACCCTCTTTGAACTGACCAAGAAGTGGGTTGAAGCAAAGACCGAAGAAGAGCTCGAAGAGCTTAACTTAGATCATCTCCACGCAAGAATCCAGCGTTTAATTGATGAGAACCTGCCGGTTTCGACAACCACTGACCTGGTGAAGATTTTAATTTCCAAGCATGACGCAGGAAAGGATGTCACCGACGAGCAGTTCGAAGAGATTCTCGCCCGCATTAAACGCGAGTTCCAGATGACACGTGTTCAGCCGTGTGAAGCTGTCGGTATCAACGCAGCACACTCCATTGGTGAACCAGGTACTCAGATGACCATGCGTACTTTCCACTTCGCGGGTGTGGCTGAAATTAACGTTACCCTTGGATTGCCGCGTCTTATCGAGATTATGGACGCAAGAAAGGAGCCGTCCACTCCTACTATGACCATCTTCCTTGATGAGGACTACCGCGAGAGCCGTGACAAGGCACGTGAAGTTTCATGGAAGATTGAAGCAGCACCGCTCCACGAGTTCGGAGATATTGAAACCGATATCGCAGAGATGTGCGTTCTTGTGCAGGTCAACAAGGATGTCTGTAAGAAGAGAAAGATTGCATTATCCGAAGTTCTTGCAAAGGCACCGCAGAAGATTCGCGACAAGCGTCACTACCGTGAATTCGAAGTCGAAACTGACGAGGTTGAGGGTATCTTAAAGTTCATCCCGAAGAACGAGGACTCCTACCAGAACCTCTTCCAGCTTGCAGAACACGTCAGACAGGTTATCGTTCAGGGTATCGATGACATCCGCCGTGTTGTGGTAAGAAAAGAGAACGATGAGTACATTCTCCACACAGAAGGTTCGAACTTAAAGGACGTATTCGAAATCGAAGGTGTTGACTGTCAGAGAACCAAGACAAACAATATCGCAGAAATCGCATCCACCCTTGGTATTGAGGCAGCACGTGCAGCAACAATCGATGAAGCATACGCAACCTTAAAGGAACAGGGTATCAGTGTTGACCGCAGACACATTATGTTAGTGGCTGACATCATGTGTATGGATGGTGAAGTCAAGCAGATTGGTCGTCACGGTATTGCAGGCGAGAAAGAATCGGTTCTTTCCCGTGCAAGCTTCGAAGTTACCGTCAACCACTTACTCGATGCGGCAATCGCACACGAGTTTGATGAGCTCTCAGGTGTTACCGAGAACGTTATCGTCGGTCAGCCGATTCAGCTCGGTACCGGTGATGTGAAGCTCATGGTCAGAAGAGTTCCTCCACAGGAGTAACTCCCTCCACTTTAACTTTTTTTTTTACCACAAGTCAGCCTGCCCGTTCTGCTGTTTTTTGTCCAATATCCTTAATATATCTCATGCAGATTTTCTATCATGAGAAAGTTGTTTGTTGTTCTAATCATGCTTATTCTCGCAGTTGTTCTTTCTGCGGGATGTGTGCAGAATCCGGATTCTGGAAATCAGCCTCAAACACCTATTCCACCTATGACACCACCTCCAATTGATGAAGATTCTCTGTATTACTTCGATTTAGAACAGATTGACCCGGATGCCCCGCCAACATATTACAAAATTATTTCAAGTGTGGAGACATTCCTGTCTGATTTAAATGTAAATTATAATCTTGGATTAACTGAAGAAGAGATTTCATTCTATGCAGAAGAACTCGATACTGTTTATCTCAAAGATGCAAAACGAAGTGATACAGAGGTCAGAATCGATGACATTGTTGCATTCCAAACTGAAGTAAGCCGGATGCTGAATATTGATCAGGAATTACATGAGACTATTGTGGAAGACCTGATTGCACCGCCAGATCATTTTGAAGAACATGGTGCGCCAAGAATTCCATTAGAACCCGGCATTGTTGTTGTGGAAGTGGACTTGGGAAATGTAAATAGAATATATTCTCTTGGATTGACCAATGAAGAGATTTTAGAAATCGCGGACGATATAAAAACTGGATATCTCAAAGATGCAGAACGCAGAGATGGTCTCCATGAACACTGGGAGTATATCTTTGTTGAGGACATGCTTGGATATCATACTGAAATTGCACGTGTACTAAACCTTAGTCAGGAAAGATTTGAGGAATATATCTGGATGTTAGAGCATCCAATTGTATACTAATATCACCATTCTTCTTTTTTAACAAACCTTACTGTCTGTTCTGCTGTTTTTTGTCCAATCAATTTATATTATACCTCGGTAAAATTTCAATTATGAAAATACGAAAGATGGTCTCTGTGTTTCTTTTGATATGCGGAATTGGGCTTCTTCTAATCACTGCCTTGTCAGGAATAAGTACTGATGGCCCTGCCCAAATTGATCCTACTCCTGTTGACCCGACACCGGCTGACCCCAATCAGCCAATAAATCCCGAAGCACCTCCTGCCCCTCCGGGAAATGATATTTCTGACTTTACAGGACCAACCGGTCTGATTTTGACAGCCGCAGGATGTATTCTGATTGTGATTAATTTTGCCCGTTCTGTCAGTTCAACTGCTCCTGAATCGCGGGCAATGCAGATTCAGATGTATGTTGAAGAGCATCCGGGGAGCAGTGAATCTGATATTGTAAAATATCTTGGATACTCAAGGAGTTCTACTGCACATCATCTGAAACGGCTTGTTCGAGAGACCCGCGTTGCCGAAAAGCCGTATAGAAATACTGTCCGCTATTATCCGCCGGTTATTCAGACAGCAGAAGAGGACACGCTCAATGCCGTAACCTCAAAAGAAAAACCGGCAATCATTCTGGAAGCTCTTGGCAAAGACGCTCTTACCATGTCTGAACTTTTAGAAAAGACTGGTCTTTCTGTTTCATCTCTTCGCTGGCACCTTGCACGGATGGAAGAGGATGGTGTTATCGTTTCAGAAAAGAGTGGAAAGCTTGTCAGATATTCAGTACTCAGGTGATTATGTTGTTTCCTGTCCAATCTCTTTATATTAAGACAGGGTGAATATTCAGTTATGAAAAAAATAATCCCAATAATTCTGATAGTTCTTCTCTGCTGCGTCGGGTTTGCGATTTTTGCAGGCGCAAACGATTTCTGGAAGACTCCGGACACACCAGACTCTGATGGAGATGAGTATCCATATCCAATATCTTTCCTGAAAATAGATGCCGTAGATAATCCGGATAGCTCCTTTGAGGTAATTCCATTAACGGAATCCTACCGCGAGAAGTATCCGGTTTTAATTGGAGCTCTTGAAAACGGAGATACTTATCTCAACATCCATCCAAGCGGTGAGATGACGCCTGAGGAGTATTATTCCATTTCGGGCTTTGATTGGGAGACTTACTTCTCGTTTGACGGAAAGCTGTACCATGTTTCTTTAGGGCCTATTGGTCTGGCACCTCCAATGCCTTAAGCGGGTGTTGGAAAATGCCCAATTTTTTTATATTGTCTTATGACTAAATAGACATTCATGGATAAGAAAAAGATAATAATTCCACTCTTTATTATTTTGGCAGGCATTCTCCTTATCCTGTCAGGGGGCTTTGTCAGCGAGTTCGTTGTTGTCCCATATCCAGATTCTCTAATACATGTAATGCCGTCCGAACCAGAAGAAGATAGCGAGATACTCTATCTTACGGCTGAGGACTTAGCGGACTGCCCTGAATTTCTATCAATTCTGGAAGCTGGCGGAGGTATGTTGAAGGTTTATTTCTCTGATACTATTCCTGACGGTGGAATCTCCGGAGATGAAGCTGATTATATCTTCAATGAATATGGAGGGCGGATTCTGTCATTTAACGGTGAAACATATTCTCTTGGCAAAGTTGATGCATGTTATGCTATGAGTACGGCTGAAATTGTTGCGGCGGCTCTGAAAATATTTGGATGGGTTCCAATTCTCTCAGGCGCTGTACTCTTATCAGTAAACTTTGTCCGCTCTGTATCTCCCGCACCAAGGAGAATACATATTCAGAATTACATCGAAGAACATCCCGGATGCAGTGAAGCAGATGTCGTGAAAAATACCGGATACTCAAGAAACTCAACGGTACACCACATACAAAAACTCGTAAGCGAAAACAAAATACGCGAAACACCATATCACAAAACTGTCAGATACTACCCGGCAGATGAATCTTTGGCAGAGACAGACATAATCAACGCCGCCCGCGCAAAAGAAAAACCGGCGGCAATTATGTCCGCGCTTGAGAAAAAACCAATGATATTATCTGAACTCGAAGCAGAAACAGGAATATCTGCATCATCTCTTCGCTGGCATCTTGCAAAGCTTGAAGAGGATGGAATTGTCTTATCTGAAAAAAGAGAAAACACGGTTTACTACTCATTGTCAGAGTAGATGACCTCAACTTATTTTCCACCTTTACAAACCTCCTCTCCCCTATCCTTAATACTGACCGAAACCAACATAATAGTACTATTCATTTCATGAAGGGGAAACACAAATGAAATATGTCGTAGTTACAGGAGGAGTAATGAGCGGACTTGGAAAAGGAATTACTGCCGCATCCATAGGACGCATCCTCATCAACAGAGGATACCACGTAACGAGCGTAAAAATTGACCCGTACCTCAACATCGATGCAGGACTCATGAACCCTGCACAGCATGGTGAAGTATTCGTCTTAAAAGACGGCGGCGAGTCCGACCTTGATCTTGGAAACTACGAGCGTTTCTTAGACATCGAACTCACCTCCGACCACAACTTAACGACTGGAAAAATCTACCAGTCCGTAATCACCAAAGAGCGCCACGGAGACTATCTTGGCGCCACCGTTCAGATTATCCCTCACATCACCGATGAAATCAAAGACAGAATCAGACGTGCTGCTGAGACCTGGACTGACAAAGAAGGAAACCACGCAGAAATCTGTATCGTCGAAGTCGGAGGAACTGTCGGGGATATCGAAAGCATGCCGTTCCTTGAGGCAGTCCGCCAGATGCACTGGGAGCATGGAAACGGTGACTTTGCATTAGTCCACGTAACCCTCCTTCCGGCAGACACCATGGGAGACTTAAAGACAAAACCAACTCAGCACTCGGTAAAAGCCCTTCGCGAGTTAGGTCTCGAAGCAGACGTCATTGTCGGAAGAAGCTCCTATCCAATTTCCCCTTCCACCAAGAGAAAGATTGCATCCTTCTGTGATGTTGACACCAACTCTGTCATTAGTGCAAGAACTGCACCTGACACCTATCTTGTCCCGCTCGAGCTCGAAAAGGATGGAATGGCAGATGTTCTCTTAAAACTCCTGCACTTAGAACCTGGAGAGGCAGACAACAGCTGGTACTCGGTTGTTTCCCGCGAGTACACAAGCCGCATCTCTGTAGGTATCATCACCAAATATGGTGTGGAAGACGTGTACATTTCAATCAAAGAGGCATTAAAGCACGCAGGACGCAAACTTTCAACCGAAGTTGACATTCACTGGCTTGATGCAGAACAGTACACCGAAGAAGACCTTCGCGACCTTGACGGAATCCTGATTCCGGGCGGATTCGGCAACCGTGGAATCGAGGGAATGATTGAAGCAATTCGCTTCGCCCGCGAAAACAAAAAGCCGCTCTTTGGCATCTGCCTTGGATTCCAGCTTTGTGTCATCGAGTTCATGAGAAATGTTGTCGGATACAAAGACGCAACAAGCGAAGAGATGGGAGAAGGAACTCATGCAATCGCACTCCTTCCAGAACAGGAAGGTGTTGAGGACTTAGGAGGCACCATGCGCCTTGGAGATTTCAAAGTTTCAATCGCAGAGGGAAGCCGCCTTGCTGAACTCTACGGGGAAACTGAAGTTACTGAGCGTCACCGCCACAGATACGAAGTAAACCCGGCATATATCGATGAAATTGAAGCAAAGGGCATGAAGTTTGTTGGAAGAAACGGCCGCAGAATGGAAGCCTTAGAGCTCGACGACCACCCGTACTTCGTTGCAACCCAGTTCCACCCGGAGTTCCGCTCCAGACCAACGAGAACATCAGCACCGTTTGTTGGATTTGTGGCAGCCTGCCGCGACAGCCAGAGGAAAGAGTAAGATGGAGTCAATTCTTGTTCTCGATTTCGGCGGACAGTACAATCAGCTTATTGCCCGCCGCGTCCGCGAAGCAAATGTCTTCTGCGAAGTAAAACCGTGTACTGTATCTCTTGATGAGATTAAAGCAGGAAACTACTCCGGTATCATCTTCACCGGAGGACCTGCCAGTGTCTATGCCGAAAACGCACCGCGTGTAGATGCAGGTGTCTTTGAACTCGGAATCCCGGTTCTTGGAATCTGTTACGGAGCACAGCTTACCGCACACACGCTTGGTGGAACAGTCACCTCTGCTGACACACGCGAGTACGGAAGAACTGAAATTACAGTCAAGCCTTCCAAGATTTTCGAAGGAGTACCTTCAAACACCACATGCTGGATGAGCCACACCGACAGAATCACTGAGGTTCCAGAAGGCTTCTCCATCATTGCGGAAAGCCCTGTCTGCCCGGTTGCTGCAATGCAGAACCCGGACAAGGGAATCTACTGTGTTCAGTTCCACCCGGAGGTTATGCACACTCCGGAAGGAACAAAGATGATTTCCAACTTCCTCTACAACGTCTGCGGATGCAAAGGTGAGTGGAAGATGTCCTCCTTCGTCAATGACACCATTGCAGAACTTAAAAGAAAGATTGGTGATAAGAAGGTTCTCTGCGCATTATCCGGCGGAGTTGATTCATCGGTTGCAGCAGTTCTTGTCCACAAGGCAGTTGGAAAACAGCTTACATGTATCTTCGTTGACCATGGTCTGCTTCGCAAGAACGAAGGCGATGAGGTCGAAGAAGTTTTCAGAAAACAGTTCGACATCAACTTAATCCGCGTAGATGCAGAGGAGCGTTTCCTCTCCAAACTCGCCGGAGTTACAGACCCGGAGAGAAAGAGAAAGATTATCGGTGAAGAGTTCATCCGTGTTTTCGAGGAAGAAGCAAAGAAGATTGGTGCAGTCGACTTCCTTGTTCAGGGAACTATCTACCCGGATGTAATCGAGTCAGGACCTGGAAATGCCGCAGTCATCAAGAGTCACCACAATGTCGGCGGTCTTCCGGATCACGTGGACTTCAAGGAGCTTGTCGAACCGCTTAGAATTCTCTTCAAGGATGAGGTACGCCGTGCCGGAACAGAGCTTGGCATCCCGGACTATCTGGTCTGGCGTCAGCCGTTCCCGGGACCGGGACTTGCTATCCGTGTTATCGGAGACTTAACCAAAGAGAAGCTCGACATCCTTCGTGATGCTGATGCAATTTTCCGTGAGGAGGTTGCAAACGCAGGTCTTGACCGCGCAATCAACCAGTACTTTGCAGCACTCACCAACATGAGAAGCGTTGGTGTCATGGGTGACGAGAGAACCTATGATTACGCAGTGGCTCTTCGTGCAGTAGAAACCACTGACTTCATGACAGCAGACTGGGCACAGATTCCGTTCCCGGTTCTCGAAAAGATTTCGAGCCGTATCATCAATGAGGTCAAACACGTTAACCGTGTTCTCTATGATATCACAAGCAAACCGCCGGCAACTATCGAGTACGAGTGACCATGCCGGTAATTACTCTTGAGGTCTGCAATATGACAAAGGAACAGAAGGCGGAAACTGCCCGTGTGTTCACGGATGAGCTTTCCAGAATTACCGGTCTTCCAAAGGAGGCCATTATTGTTCTGTTCCACGAGCTTCCCTATGAGGATGTGGCATCCAGAGGCGTACTGCTTTCGGATAGACACTAATCTTTTTTTTCCGAAACCATTTCTTTTCCATACAGCACACAATATTCTATGTTTCGCCCAATGCGAAGGATAAAACAGCAGTTATCAGAAGACGATGCGAAATCTGTTCTTGAACATGGCACATCCGGTGTCATTGCCCTTTCAGGTGACGAGGGATATCCGTATGCAGTACCTATGAGCTACGTCTTTGACGGAAACAGAATTATCTTCCACAGTGCTTTATCCGGTCACAAAATAGATGCAATAAAAAACTCAAACAAAGCTTCCTTCTGTGTTGTTGAAAAAGATGAAATCATCCCTGACGAGTACACCACATATTTCAGAAGCGTTGTAGCTTTTGGAAAGATTAGAATACTTGATCGTGACGAAGCACGCGATGCTGCAAAAATACTTGGCGCAAAGTATCGTCCGGGATTTGCTGAAGAACTTGCTGCAACTGTTGAGAGAAATCTCGATAAGATGTGTGTGTTCGTTCTTGAAATCGAACACCTGACAGGAAAAGAGGCCATCGAACTCGTACGTGCAAAGAGCCAGTAAATGGAACTCTCCAGTCTATTCATTCGTGAGTTCAAAATCAACTGGGACAAAGTACCGGAGTATTCCTTTCTGCACAGCATACCTTCCGTCCGCAGTCTGGATACCTTCCGGTTTGAAAATCCGGTGACCTTCTTTGTCGGCGAAAACGGCTCAGGAAAGTCCACTCTGATTGAAGCGTTGGCAGTCGCTTACGGATTCAACGCAGAAGGCGGAACGCTGAACTATAACTTCAGTACCTATGCTGAAACACATGACCTGGCGTCAGCTCTTCACATCAGTAAAGGAATTCACCGTCCTCAGGCAGGATATTTCTTCCGCGCAGAAAGCTTCTTCAATGTCGCAACCGCCGCCGAACAGTACGGCACAAAATACGGCGGAAAGCGCCTGCATACTCAGTCGCACGGAGAAAGTTTCCTCTCCTTCTTCCAGGAGTTCGAAAACCGCCGCGGAATCTACATCATGGACGAACCAGAAGCTGCCCTGTCTCCGCAGCGGCAGTTAAGCCTTCTGCTGATAATCTCCGAGATGGCAAAAAGAGGTTCGCAGTTTATTATCGCAACGCATTCGCCAATCTTGCTTGGACTGCCTGGTGCTGACATCTATTCATTCTCGAATGGTGAAGTATCTCCTGTATCATACGAAGAGACCGAAAGCTACCAGATAACAAAGATGTTTCTCGAAAACAGAGAAAAGCTGTTTGATGAATTGTTTGAGGATTAACCCCAATACTGGTGTGTCTGTACAAATCTTCTCTCACCCGCCCGTATGCCCGCGACGCCTTGGGGGCATGCACCTTCGGCTTAACCCCAATACTGGTGTGTCTGTACAAATCTTCTCTCACCCGCCCGTATGCCCGCGACGCCTTGGGGGTATGCGCCTTCGGCTTAACCCCAATATTGGTGTGTCTGTACAAATCTTCTCTCACCCGCCCGTATGCCCGCGACGCCTTGGGGGCATGCGCCTTCGGCTTAACCCCAATATTGGTGTGTCTGTACAAATCTTCTCTCAGCTTTCAAAATCTCGCGGTAGAAGTTGTCTCCCTTCGCAAATGTAGCTAAGATACGTGCTGCTGAATCAGGACCGACACCTCTGCCTGACAAAGCAATCACAGCATCACGACCGCTTGAGAGAACCATATTTGCATTCTTCATCATTCGTTTTTCTGCTTCCTTTTCTTCAGTTGTCAGCGTCTTTTTCTTCAAAGCCAAAAACATAGGTTCTTCATAAGGCTTTAGAACAGCAATTAGTTTGGCACCGCAGACAGGACACACAGGCTGTTCTGCAACCCGTCCTGTCTTTGTTCTCGACTTCCACTTTCTACAGTGCATACATGCAAGAACCACATCCTGCTCTGCAATCCTGTGCTTAACTGACTCGATAATTGCCTGGTCTTCTCCAGGGGGTGTTACCATATCACGCTCAGAGAAAAGTCCCTGAGCGCCAATTACCGATAAGCGGCTTGTTCTCGTCTCCATCTCATGATTTTTGAGGCGGCGGACAATCTCCTTTGCACCTTCCACGTCCATATTTGAGAAGAACAACTCGCGGAACGCCTCGCGCTCAACAATTGTACCATCGAATAATTCCAGTAAGCGGTTCATACTGATTTTCTCATAATCAGCATCCGCATCAATCGCCCCGAACTTCTTTGCCGCCTGCACCAGACGCCATTTGTAAAGAGACGTCTTCTTTAACGCAAGCTGTAATATTCCCTCTACATGTTCAGGCTCTAAAGTGTGGAAAATCTCTTCTACATCAGGTGCTGCCAGATGCTTTGGAAGTCTGAGATAGAAACGGTACGCATTCGTCTCAATTCCGACAGCCGAGCCATAGCGTGCTGAGATTAGAATCGACAATACACGCCCAATTGCCTCGTTTACTTTATGTCCCGCACATAGATTCACCACAACACCTTCATCAGCATCTTCTAAGACAATAAGCTTGTCAGTCGCGGTAATCGAGCGGTTCTTCTTCATCTCATCAAGCGTTTTCTGTGCGAAGGTAACAGACCGCTCATCAGAACGGTAACTTGCAAAGTCCTGTGTTCTTCGAAGTGCTCCAACTTCCATAGCTACAGTGAATGGAACAGGAATCTGTTCTCCTTCCCATGACGGAAGTTCTCCTTTCGCATTCTTTGCAGGCTCGACCATGACCTTGTTTTCCTCAAGCTCTAAAACACGCCACACCTGCCCGCGGGCAACAAAGACTGCTCCAGAACTAATCCAGCTGATAACAAAAGACTCATCAAGCGTTCCAACTGGCTTTCTGGAGATGACATCGAAGATGACACACTTCTTCTCATCCGCAATCATTGAGAGATTCAGTGAGAGGTATTTGCGTGCTCTTGCTTTAGTTATCACCATCCCGTCTTCAGTTCTTATAAGATAGTGCTTCTCCATCTGGGCTATGACATCACGGATTAGTTCTCCTGCATTTTCAAAGCAATAACATCGATCAAAAATCTTTTCGATGTTCTCGATTGAAATTTCACCGCGTTCAACCGCGAGTGCTGCAATCTGATTTGCAATGACATCAGCCGGATTAATGTGCGGCCTGACATTCTCCGGGCGATTTTCAGTTGCAAGGCGGACCACAACCATTGACTCTAAAATATCGTCAAATCCGGTTGCAAGAATCATTCCTTTGGATGCCGCACCAATTCGGTGTCCGGCTCGACCTGTTCTCTGCATAAGGCGTGCAACTTCTCTTGGTGAATTGAACTGCACAACATGGTCGATTTGACCAATGTCAATTCCAAGCTCCATGGAACTTGTACAAATCATTCCGCGTGTCAGCCCATTTCTAAAACGGTCTTCCGCATCCACCCTCACCTCTCGGGAAAGAGAGCCGTGATGCACATCAATGTCTTCGCGGGAAACAAGAGCATTTCCAATAGCTTCAGCAACGCTTCTGGTGTTTGTGAAAACCAGAGATGAAGTGTGCGAGTCGATGCACTTCTCGATAAGTTTTACCTGTTCGCCAAATCCTTCTCCAGCGAAGCGAACTGATAGGTCAAGGGTTTTTGCAACAGGGACAGCCACGACCTGGCATGGACGTTTTCCACAGAGGAACTTTCCTACAAGCTCAGGATTTCCAACGGTTGCAGAGATTCCAATCCTCTGGAAATCTCCGGCGAGTTCGACAATCCGCTCTAAGGCAACGGAGAGCTGGCATCCTCGTTTGGATGCTGCGAGTTCATGAATTTCGTCAACAATTACATAGCGAACGCCTGCAAGGTGTTTTCGAAGCACTTTGCCCATGAACATTGCCTGAATACTTTCAGGTGTGGTTATCAAAAGATCAGGCGGGTTTGCTGCCTGTTTGCGTCGATCATTCTGTGTTGTATCTCCGTGGCGGACAGCAATCCGAATCCCAAGCTCTTTTCCCCACCACTCAAGGCGATTCATCATATCGCGGTTAAGGGAACGAAGAGGTGTGATATATAGTGCGGTAAAGCCTTCTGGATGCGCTTTGGAGAGCATGTTGTGAAATACAGGAAGCAAAGCGCTTTCAGTCTTGCCGCTTCCGGTGGGGGCGATTAAAATCGCGTTTCCTCCCTTAATCAGCTCCGGGATTGCTCTTAGCTGAATTTCTGAAAAATCATCAAACCCGCGTTTCTCAAGAACAGCCTGAAGTTTTGGATGCAGGGTTTTTCTAAGTTCTTCTACAGCTTTCATTTTAACTCCAGGGGGTCGGGTCGAAGCTCTGTAAATGGTGCAACATATGTTCCATCCTTCAAAAACACTTCTCCGGTTTCAGGGCGGATTGCTTTTGCAATAGGAGATACTTTACTTCCAGGAATCAAACGCACATCCATTCCTCCGGCTAGTTCATAGAACGCTGGAACAAGAAGAACGCGTGTTGGTGACTCAGGCTGAACATCAGTCCACGCTGTTGTATCAACCTCGGCAAGCAGGTATCCAGGTGTTCCGCGAAGAGCACACCCCACATCGTCATAGAGATTTACCACCGGGTGGTGATGTCCGCAAACGATTAAGTGTCCAAATAACGATTCGTCAGGAATCATGTGTCCATGAAAGTATCCGGTACCATCAATGACAGCTCCTGACGCAGGGAGAAGCTCGTCTTTTTCAAGATAATGTTCAAGCCCTGTGTCATGATTTCCAGGGGCAAGCCGAAACTCAGTTTCGCGGCGGATAGTACGCAGAATCTGCGGCATCTCGGCTTTCTCCTGTCTGGTGACATATGGAATCATGTGCTTTAAGTCGCCTAATACCACCAGATAATCCGGGTCACTTTCCTCGATAATTTCCATCAGCCGCTCAAGACGCAGTGCACTGCGGCTTTCGAAGTGAAGTCCTTTTCTGTGGAGGTCTGCTTCCACGCCAAAATGCGGGTCGGCTATAGCCAAGACTTTTTCACGCCGTTCGATGCCTACAGCAGGCCCTGTCGGGTAAAATTCCGGTTCCATATCAGGCGAGTTTTATGAAATCTGGTTTCGGGGCGTAACATTCGCCTTCTTCCATCAAGCGGGCAATAGTTTCTACTGCCTGTTGTTTTGTCATTCCGCGTTCCTGCATGGCTTCGAGTACTTTATCACGCTGAGCTCTCTTTCCTTCATAGAGCGATTCGATGATCGAGAGAACTTCCTCATCAGAGATAACCTGCTTCTTTTCGGCAGGTTTTGCAGATGATACAGCGTTGATTAAGTGAGAGCGATACTCTTCTCTTTCTTCCTCCTCTCCGCGGGACAAACGACCTGCGGCATCTTTTGCTGTCTCCAAAATCCAGCTGTTTCTTGCATTGCGGGATACAGGTTTAATGACTGTTGCAGATATTTCAGCTGCAGGTGCTTTGCCGGACATTCTTGTTCTGATTGTCCCATACACGTAAACGAAAGACGGGATGTCAAGTTCTTTGGCGATTTCAAAGAGTTGTTCTGCTCTGGGGTCAATATTTACTACGCATATTCCTGTTGGATCACTCATTCGAAGGGATACTATTTTGTCTCCCGAAGACACCGTTTCGATTAATGTTCCAATGTATGCTGTCTCTTTTGAGAATATTCCAAAAGGAGTTCTGCATCGTCCGTTTGCCCCGTTTACCGGAGATGCATGGGCCATTTCCCATGCAAACATCTGTGATGCCGGGACGATATTTTCGGACGTGTTCATGAATAATTATTAGTTAAGCAATAGTATGAAGTTGATGGTTCTAAGAACTTAAATCATCTTTTCCAAAGCCTCGAGCGTCCCCTTCAAAGACCCATCACCAACAACCACCGGTTCAACTCCATAATCACGCATGGTACATGCTGTAATTTCTCCAATTGCAAGCGGCATAATTTCTCTTCCGCCAAAATCCATTACAGATGATTTAAACGAGTATGAACTGGTAAAAAGAACAGCATCACAGTCAGCAACATCAAGAACAGTATTTGTCGGAGTAAGGGAGTAAATACGGTACTCATATGCAATACCTCCTGCCTCCTCTATCGAATTTATCAAATCCGGATTCGGTACGGCTGCTCTTGGAAGAGCGACGGATTTTCCATAAATCCATTCACCCAAATGCGGTACATAATCTCTTGAATAAAATGAAGGCAGAGTCTCTGCGGCAATTCCGAAATTATGCAGTACTTCTGCTGTCTTTGGACCAATGGCTGTTATTCTGCAGGTTTTTGCAATATCCCGTGACAAAATCGGAGCACAAACCTCTGCAGTATATGCACTCGTAAAGAAAATTGCATCGAACTGCTTATCGTTTGCCGCAAGTACAAACTGCTGAACCGCGTTCGAATGCAGTTCAGCTGACAAGGGTGATACAATCTTTACCTCATGACCAAATGCTGCAAAAAGGTGCTTATCATCTCCTGATTTCTCAGCAACACGGGTTAGAGCTATTCGCATGTATTATGATGTGCTCTAAATGCTAATAAGGATTCAGAAAAAAGTGGGTTTAGAACCCGAATATTAATGACAGGACAGTGTATCCGATAAAGGAGACAATACCTGCACACGGAATTGTAATAACCCATGCAGTTACCATCTGACGAACAGTTCTCCAGTTAACTGCACCCACACCGCGGGTAACACCTGTTCCCATCACAGAACCTGCCGCACAGTGGGTAGTGGAAACCGGGACACCGAACATGGTCATAAAGGAAAGAACTGCACCACCTGAGACGGCTGCGGAGAATCCCTGATACGGCATAATGCGGGTAATGCCGGAACCGAGTTTCTTGATAACCTTCCAGCCTCCGGAAAGAATACCAAGAGTAATTGCCAGAGCAGAAGCTAGAATTACCCAGAGCGGAAGTTCCGAACCGGAGGAGAGGAATCCTGCAGATACCAGGATTGCGAAAATCATTCCCATTGCATTCTGTGCATCGTTTCCTCCAAGACTCATTGCCTGGAAACCTGATCCGAGCACCTGTGCTCTCTGGAACCACTTGTTCAGCTTCATCGGGTGCTTGGAGAAGCGGGCTAAGATTCTGGTTAAGACTGAGGTAAACAGGAAGGATACAATCAGACCAAGAACCGGAGATACACAGATGAACAGCAGAATGGCGAGAAGACCGGAGAACTGGAAGCCTGTAGTAATCATAGCAACCGGCAGTGCAAGAACAAATCCGACTACTCCGCCTAAGAGAGCCATAGAGCGAATCTTATCCTTACAGAGAATTGCAAGGAGGATTCCTAAGAGAACTCCGACAACAACACCGATTCCTAAGAACTTCAGCATGCCAAAAAACATCTCTGCTGTCGGCCAGTAGATATATGCTGCCCCTCCTGCTGCAAGACCGACACCTAACAGACCTCCGACAAGCGAGTGTGAAGAGGAGACAGGAATTCCATAGTGGGAACAGATATTCACCCAGACAACAGCACCGCACAGACCAATAAATAAAATCAGCGGGCTGAGGAATTCCGGATTAACAATGCCTTTTCCAATCGTCTTGGCAACTGCTGTTGAGAACACAAACGGTCCTAAGAAACAACAGATAGAGGCGATAATAATCGCCTTCCTGGGTGATAAGGCATGGGTCGCGACAACTGTTGCTATCGTATTTGCGGCATCATTTCTTCCGTTGGAGAAGTTGAATGCCAGAGCAATTACAATTCCCGCGACTACCAGTACAGTTGAAAGAACATCCATGATTATGTGTGGCGGATAAGAATTGCGCTTAAGACGTTTGCAACTTCTTCACAGGCATCTGCTGCGGCTTCGAAGTGTTCGTAGATGTCCTTGAGCTTGATGATGGTGATAGCATCATTGGACTGGAAGAGATTCTTTAATGCTGCAGTCAGCAGTTCATCTGCTACATTTTCCAGACGGTTAATCTCTATACAGCATCCCTTGACAATTTCAGGATCCTTTAATGAACGAAGACAGGAGACACCGGTCTTGATTTCTGCAGCACCCTGCTGAATGCATTTTGCGAAATCGAGCATGAAGCGGTCAGGCTGAGTAATATTGTAGGTTAATAAAAGGCGTGCACCCTCATCAATGAAGTCAACGACATTGTCAAGAGAAGATACCAGACGGGAAATCTCCTCCGGCTCGAGCGGAGTGATGAATGTTCTGTTGAGTTCGTCGAATGCTTTGTGGGTAGTTGCATCTCCTTTGTGTTCAATGTCTTTTAATGCGCGGTATTTTGCTTCAACATTGGTGTAGTCTTCGAATATGGCAACAAGCTGTGCGGATGCTTCGCAGGCAATTTCCGCCTGTTCTTCAAACAGGTTGAAAAAGACTGTGTCCTGCGGCGTGAAAAGGTCTTTGAAACTCATTATTGAATCTGCCTTTTTATTTTGTTTGATATTACTATGAAGATTTCTTCTATAAACTATAGAGATTCTAGAGATTATATGGTGTGCTCGTGCTGATTTGAACGACTGGGTTTATCTTTTCAAACGACATAACTTACTGTAGAGATTTGTTCTTATGTTCTTAATTGGAGAAGCACTCGTTGGCGATGGAGCAGAACTCGCTCACATCGACCTTATGATCGGCGACAAGAACGGACCGGTCGGAAGCGCATTTGCAAACGGATTAACCCAGCTTTCTGCAGGTCACACCCCGCTTCTTGGTGTTATCCGCCCGAACCTTCTGCCAAAGCCGGCAGTCCTTATCGTTCCGAAGGTAACCTTAAAGCACGGCGAACAGGTTACTCAGATTTTCGGCCCGGCACAGGCTGCAGTTTCCAAAGCAATCGCAGATGCCTTAGAAGACGGAGTCTTTGACGGAATCGACATCGAAGAGAATGTTATTGTTGCAAGCGTTTTCATCGACCCGTCCGCAAAAGATTTCAACAAGCTCTACCGCTTCAACTACGGAGCAACCCGTCTTGCACTTTCCCGTGCACTTGACAAGTTCCCGGATGCAGCAACCGTCTTAAAGGAGAAGGACAGAGCAGCACACGGAGTTATGGGATTCAAGGTACACAGACTCTGGAACCCGCCGTACCTGCAGGTCGCCATGGATTTAGTCGACATGAGACAGGTCGAGCGCGTTTTAACCAGCGTTCCGCAGAACGACCACGTCATCTTCGAGGCAGGAACTCCGCTTATCAAGCAGTTCGGTCTCTCTGTCATTGGTGAGATTAGAAAGATCAGACCAAACTGCTTCATTGTTGCAGACTTAAAGACCTTAGACACTGGAAACCTCGAGGCACGCATGGTCTCCAACGCAGGCGGAGATGCAGCTGTTGTATCCGGTCTTGCACCAATTGAGACTATCGCAGCATTCATCAAGGAAGCAAAGAAGTGCGGTATCTATGCAATCATCGATATGCTCAACGTTGAAGAGCCGGCAAAGCTCATCGAGAAACTTGGCGAGATGGGCGGCAAAGCACTCCTTCCGCAGTATGTTGAGATGCACCGTGCAATCGACAAGGAAGCATCCGGCGAGTACAGCTGGGGCGACATCTTAAAGATTAAGGAAGTCGGTCAGAAGTACGGCGCAAAGATTCTTGTTGCAACTGCAGGCGGTATCAGACAGCCGGTTGTTAAGAAGGCAATTGCAGCAGGTGCAGACATCGTTGTTGTCGGACGCGCAATCACTGCAAGCAAAGACATTAAGAACGCTGCAGAGAGCTTCCTCGCAGAACTTGACTCCGAAGAAATCGACCAGTTCCGCGTTATGACTGATTTCTGAGACCCATTCCGGGATTCAGAAACTATTTTTTTTCAAAAAAGATTAGGAGTGTTTGATGCCACTCCTCGAAAAGCAATCTGATTTAAGTATTTCAATATCCTTTTATCAGACTATTTCTAGAATTGGTGTGCTCTCACCACATGTACGGCATTATAATCTGCAAAATGATAATCAGAACCAGTACATAGGTAACCATTCCGCAAATCTTCAAAGCCCTGTTTTCATTCCATCCAACTTTACGGCAGAAATGCCGAAGTGTTTCTCGAAGCATCTGCCCTCCATCCAAACCTCCAAGCGGCAGAGCATTAAAGATTCCGAGAAGCAGATTAAGCCATGCACACCAGAACAGCAGATGAACAACACCCCAGTATCCAAAGAATGGAGCAGCAAGAATTGCAGAATCCGGTATGTCAGCTACAATAAAGCTCAAAACATCTGCACCCATCATTGATGATAACGGAAGTACCAGGAATGTCATAAACGAACCTGCCGCCTCTGCAAATGAGTTCGGGTGTGTGAGCATATCAACTGCACTTGTCAGACTCTTAGGTTCCATAAATGAGATTCCAAGATATCCTGCTTCACTGTCAGCACTGGTAATTGTAGACTGTAAATCATCAGGAACTGAAGCCAGTGTAATATCATATGACTGAGCTTCACCTTTGTACTCGCCTGAGAGAGTTACAACCTGCCCTGGCTTTGTATTAGACATTGCAGTTGTAATATCGTCAAGTGAATAAACAGCTATTCCATCGATGTCTGTTACAATCAGTCCTGGGGGAACACCTGCCTCTTCTGCAGGATAACCTGAATAAACACCATACACATATGGATGGTCACCAGGTACAGCCATTCCAAGAAACACTGCAAGAAGCAGAAGACAGAGAACACCTATTACAATATTATTTGTAATGCCTGCTGCAAACATACGAAGCTTCGATCCAAGGCGGGCTTTCTCAACATCCTCACCGTAAGACTCAACAAAAGCCCCTATTGGAATAATAAGCGTCAAAAGACCTGTTGACTTAACACGCATATTTTCAACGCGTGAGATTATACCGTGCCCTGCTTCATGGATTACCATCGCAAAAACGAGGGCAAACCAGACTGCAAATGTTGATGGAACATAACTGTTTAATCCTGGGATTAGCAGTAAATCCTGCGGGGGGATAGGCTCTGTTGGAACTGTCAGAGACAAAATACCAGACACCACAAAGAGTACTGTTACAACAACACCGCATATAACCGTTAAAAGAACACCCGCTGATGCATATGCATAGAGAAGTTTTTTTGGACGTGCCAGTTTATCAAAAAAACCGACCTTCTCGGTCTTTATCATAATGCACGGACCCATAAAATCAATCACGTGCGGCAGAACCTTTCTGGATTTGAGATAATAGTATATGCAGGCATACACCATTAGAGCCGCAATAACCGGAATCAGCCAGTTCATATCCATTTTGTTACTACTTGTTTGTCTTGCGTTGTTTAAGATGTTATTTGTATCACGCGCGACAAATGACATACATCACAGAGTAAACCATGTGTGTGCTAATCTGTGCCACTGAACGCGGCACGCATGAGACTGAAATTTTTTATTCGGCTTTTCTGCTTTCTTTTTTGATTCTGTGCAATATTCTTCGCCTAAATCATTGTCAGTCGAATAGATTTTAATAGGATATTATGCAAACATATAATGTCACAACACGGAAAGGGAATACCCCCACCGTAATATGGCAGGAATATAACCATGTCTAAGGTAAATCCGTTTGAAATGGCCCAGCAGCAGCTTCTGGATTGCGCAAAAATCCTGAACCTCGAACAGGGCGTTGTCGATATCCTCCTGCAGCCGCAGAGACAGATTCAGGTATCAATTCCGGTCAAAATGGACGATGGAACCACCAAAGTCTTCCAGGGATTCCGTGTCCAGTACAATAATGCACTTGGTCCATACAAGGGAGGTATCAGATACCACCCGGACGAGACAATCGATACTGTCCGCGCACTTGCAGCATGGATGACTTGGAAGGGCTCTGTCCTTGGACTCCCGCTTGGTGGAGGAAAAGGCGGTATTGTCTGCAATCCGAAGGAGATGTCAGACGGTGAACTCGAGCGTTTAAGCCGTGGATACATCCGCGCAATGTGGCAGAACCTTGGTCCGGATGTAGATATCCCGGCACCTGATGTATATACCAATGGTCAGATTATGGCATGGATGATGGATGAGTACTCCACCATTCAGGGCAAGAACCAGTTCGGTGTCGTTACCGGAAAGCCGATTCTCGTTGGCGGATCTCTTGGTCGCAGCGATGCAACCGCAAAGGGTGGTATGTACACTCTCCGTGAGGCCGCAAAGAAACTCAACCTTGATCTCAAAGGCGCAACTGTTGCAATTCTTGGATTCGGAAACGCAGGAAGCTTTGCAGCAACTCTCGTCCGTGACATGTTCGGATGCAAAGTCGTGGCTGTCACTGACTCCAAAGGCGGTGTCTATGAAGAAGCTGGTCTCGATGTCGAAGCTCTCATGGAACACAAGAAAGAGACTCGCTCTGTTGTTGGATACAAGGGACTTCCAAAACTCACCAACAATGAAGTCATGGCTCTTCCAGTTGACATCATCGTTGCGGCAGCACCTGAAGAGGGAGCAATCAATGCAGAAGTCGCAGCAACCGTTAAGGCAAAGGTCATCTGTGAACTTGCAAATGGTCCAACCACTCCGGAAGGAGATGAAGTTCTCCACAAGAACGGCGTCCATGTAATTCCGGACTTCCTCTGTAATGCTGGAGGAGTTACTGTCTCCTACTATGAGATGGTTCAGAACATGTACATGCACTATTGGACTGTCGAGGATGTCTATGCAAAACTCGACGCAGCAATGTCTGCCGCATATGCAAATGTCTATGCAGCAGCTGAAAAATACAACATCAATATGCGCCAGGCAGCATACGTTGTCGCAGTCGAGCGTGTTGTTGAGGCAATGAAACTCCGCGGATGGGTCTAAACCCACCCCAATCTATCGTTTCATTTCCCTTTTTTTGCCGCAATCCCTTTCTTTATTTAATTTACCAGCGATAAATACTGGTATGCAGACAGAAAAAATCAAACCGTTTGTACTGCCTGTGGTAATTGGAATTCTTATTTGCCTTGCCGCAGGACTTCTCGGCAGCATGGTTACTATGCCGGCTGTTGAATCTGCATGGTTCTTCGAATTAAACAAACCGTTCTTCCAGCCGCCGAACTGGCTCTTTGCTCCTGTCTGGACAATCCTTTACATCTTAATGGGTGTTGCCGCAGGAATGGTCTTTGTAACCGACAGAAAGAGCATGACAGGAAAAACCGCACTGATTCTCTTCGCAGTTCAGCTCATCTTAAACATCCTCTGGTCCTTCCTCTTCTTTGGAGCACACATGCTCCTTGGCGCCTTCATTGATATTATCCTTCTGTGGATTATTCTGATTGCAACAATTGTTTACTTCTGGAAGATAAACCGTGCAGCTGCATGGATGCTTATTCCCTACATCCTCTGGGTAACCTTTGCAACGGTTCTCACCGGCACCATCTTCCTGATGAACTAAACAATCTTCCCCCAAATCTGGGGGAATCTATTTTACCTTTCAGGACCTATAATTTAGTGCAGTTATACAGATCAACAGGAAACGGTTTTTAATTCTTTTTCCCGTGTCAATATCTGCCCGACGTTAGCGGTTTGTGTCGGCAGATTCCTGCTGTATCTTCTGTGCCCGCATGGGGCAAAGCATGCATTGAATAATCCAGTAGGTTTCATGGATATATATTGCAGATATCTGCTTCCCCTGCTCTTATGAGCCAGGTTGTTTGGTTATCCTGTTCTGGGGGGAAGCGGTACTGCGAATCTGGCTGTTTTTGTTTGTATTTTTAGAAAAGCGTATGTTGTGTTGTAGATGTGATAGGGTGGGATTTTTGTGTTGAAAAAGTGTGCCGGAGGTGATTCATTTTTGGGTTTTGTGCGCAGTCTGTTTGGTGTTTTGAGACATATGCGCGTGTGTTTTTGATGGATTTATTTGGTGTTTTAATCCTTATACAATAGGATTAAACAGCAATTATGAATGGAATTAAAATATTATGCAATTTGCCGATTTGTTTTATGAAAAATATGGAGGTTGAATTGATTGTCTGGAGTAAGATTTAGTTCCTAAAAAAGTAGGATTTAATTATGTTTCAGAAAATGAAAAATCTCTCACACTTTTTGTCCTTACTTAAAATAAAAGTCAGACATTTCATTCTAACCACATATAGGATATCCCACCGCGGGCGGCTCCGCGCCGGAGTCGCCGCCCCGCACCCCTTTTCAAAAATAAAGTCGTGAAAATATTTTCTCTGTAATAAGGGGTGCGGAGTGGTTTGAGGCGGGGAGATCCTATGTTCAAGTGTTCAAGATAACTTTTTGAAAAATAGGGGTTGTTAGATATCCTCAAAAAAAGTTAAAGAATGTGATAGAGCGTGTCTCTCTGTTTTAACACGCGTCCCATATCCTCACACATAATCTGCATATCTTCAGGGCTGAAGTAGTCAGTACCTTCTGCGGTTCCTGCCTCGCGGGAGAGAGAATCCACAAACATAGTTCCGCCAACATCATTTCCGCCTGCCATTAAACAGACCTCAGTCATCTTCTGACCAATCTTCGACCAGGGAACCTGAATGTTGTTGACATTATCCATGAACAAGCGCGATACTGCAACGAGTAAAACATCCTGTCTGCCGGTTGCTCCGTGATTTACAATACCTGCCTGTTCTAACGGAGTATTCTTGTGCAGGAAAGAAAGCGGCACCAACTCTTCAAAGACATGCGTCTCATCCTGAAGGTCGCGAAGGATGCGTAAGTGCTCAGCGCGTTCTGCATCCGTCTCCACCGAACCGTACATAATTGTCGACGTTGCCTTGAATCCCAAGTCTGCCGCCTCGCGGATAATTCTCACCCACTCAGCAGTTGGAAGTTTCTTCTCGCAGATAATCTTTCGGACACGGTCAACCAGAATCTCTGCTGCCGTTCCCTGGACAGAACCCAGACCTGCTTCTTTTAAGTGGATAAGCGCTTCCTTCGTTGTAATGCCGCTTCTTTCTGCCGCATACAAAATCTCATCCGGACTGCATCCGTGCACGTGAACTCCTGGAATTACTTCGTGGAAAGTTCTGATGATATTTTCATAGTTCTCTATCGTAAATGCAGGGTGAATTCCTGCAAGATAACAGACTTCTGTGACATTCCTGGAAAGAGCATCCCGACAGTGCTCACGAAACTCCTCATCCGTAAAACAAAATGCGTCAGGCTCTGTGGGCTTTCTTCCAAATCCGCAAAGACCGCATCTGTTCTTGCAGATGTTGGTTAAGTGAATATTCATATTGCGGACATAGGTCACCGCATCTCCTACTTTTCTCTCGCGAAGCTCATCTGCGGCTTCTGCTACTTTCCAGACATCACGTCCTTTCAGGCTGAAAAGAAACGCGGCCTCCTCTTCAGTCATTCTTGCCCCGGAAAGGACATCTGACAGAATTGTGTTGACGTTCATGATTACCTCTTCTGGTTCTTGCGCTTTGCAAGAATCCTGCTTACAACCTCAATGCAGACAATAATTACCGCAGCAATCAGGATACTTTCGATTAGATGGAGGGGCACCCATCCAATAAGCGGAATGGCAAAGACAGCTTTACCGACAATCCACTCTTCCTTCACCGGCTCCATTCTGGAGATGCCATATCCTGGAAAACTTCCGAACTGATCTGGATATGGATTAGTTACTTCATTATCTCCTTTCGTGATAACACCAGCATGTGCTGCATCTCCTGTAAAGCCGAGTGCTTCGGACTCTTCTTTCGTAACTGTGGTGATTGCCCGGTGGATAATGGGCGTTACACCAGTCATACCATTCGGCTGGTAAACAATTACATCGCCATACTCATTGAAAACTTTTGAGGCATCAGACGCCTGCGCTTCCTCCTGCGTCATCCAATCGCCAAAGCGGTTTTCATCTACAACGAAAACCAGGCTGTAAGTTGGAAGATTCGGTTCCATACTTCCTGACTCTACCGCAACCAATGCGGGCCAGGTTCCGGATACACCAAAAAGAACAATACCAATTCCTGCAACAATCAGCAGAATTACGATAATGTCTCTGACAAAAGATGCACCCTCACTTTTTGGATGAAGAAGGTCTTGAAGCGACATACGCAAAAAGGGGTTTGATGTGAGAATATATAATTGTTCTCACTTACCGAATCTGCGCTGCCTGGACTGGAAGTCACGAAGTGCCCGCAGGAAATCAACATAACGGAATTTGTGCCAGTTCACATCACAGAAGAAAAGTTCTGAATATACCGACTGCCAGATTAAAAAGTCTGTTAGGTGATTTCCACCGGTCTTAATTATGAAGTCAGGTGTTACTTTGTAGAGCAGATTTTCTTCAATTGTTTCTTCTGTAATATCCTCTGGAGATATTCCAGACTCTGCAATTTTTGATACAGCATCACAAATTTCCTGTCTGCCGCATTTACCGATAACAATTAGAACATCCAAAGCTCCGCATCCGTACATCTCTTCACCATGAGATGAACTAACGCGAATTGATGCGTATTTTTCCATCTCTGAAAGCGGGAGCTGGATGTATTCAGAGTCTGAGCTTATGTGGATGATGCAGGACTTTATTTCTGGAAATTCTTTTACCCACTGCAGAATTTCGAGAAGTTTAGATGAATCTCTTTCCAATTCATCTCCTGAAATCATGAGACAAATTTCTCTTGGAAAAACTGTTAAACCGTCTCTAATTCGTTTTTCATACAGTTCGTAAAGCATGTTCCTGATATCCTCTTGTATGTGAATTCAGATATTAACAGTTAACGTTTTGGCATCAAAGCAGATATTCCAAAACAGATTACGCTAATTGACAGGAATAAAACAGCTGTGTCAGGTTCAACCGCATTGAGAATGGAAAGAACCAGGGTGGCTACACCCATGGCTAAACCAACCGCGCCGAATATCATACGCGGGTGATCAATTTTATCAGTATCACTCATGCGCGCACCTCGGAAGCATATAGACTGAATACAAGCGTAAGAGTAGTACCTGAAAGTTCTGCGCTGTCTGATAATACATCCATCTCTTCACTTTCTGCAATAATAGATGCCGCAAGACTGCAGATAGGACATCCTACCATAGTACAGCATTTTGGAGATATCTCCTGTATTGCTTGACAAAGAGATACAGGGGAGAACTTATTCAGTGTAATGACAATGGATTTGTCATTCTTAACCACAGAAACCTTTTCTGCAACAGCAAGGCAATCTGAGAATACCTCAGAAAGACACGTGGAGAGCATCTCGAAGTTGTTCTTTGGAACAGATAAATGATCATCCTTTTTCAGTTTCATAAGGAGTGGAGAGGAGATTGCAGGGTATGAAATACCGTTCCATTCACCAATGGTGATAAATGTTGTATCTTCTGGAAGGTTTGGGATTTTTCCGCCGGTTACCGGGTTAATCTGGATTACATTGCCTGATTCCGGAAGATAGCGGTGAAGAGTACTGCTTGTAACACCTAAGTCTGCGAATGCGCGCGCAAGGTTTACAGTTCCCTGAACAGGCATAAGTTCTGTTAAGAACGCCGGCATTGGAGTACGTTCTGCAGTAATCAGAATAAACACTCCTGTTACGAGGAGCATAAATCCGCAGAGTACAAGGACTGCACTTGTCATATCTCCGCGGTTGGTCAGAGCAGTAATCAGGAAAACCACAACTGATGCGGCAAAGAGTATTCCTGAAGCAAGGTGGGTAGTGTTTTTAAATACGTTCATGAGGATTCACCCTGAGTTTTTTCCGTATTCTGTACTCAGTAATAAAGAGGATATATACACCAAGAATTACGAAGACGATACTAATTATTACAGCAACAACTGCCGCGGACTGGAAAGCACAAAGCCCGGCAGCAACAGCAGAAACCACAGCAAAGACAATGGTTTTTCTGGACAGAGCATCAGTTACGCTCAGCAGAGAAAGCAGAAGGATAAGTGATACTATTCCGGTAAATATCGGGTTTCCTGATGCTAAGATAAGCGGAAGACCTGATGCGGCAATCAGGATAAAACGTGTCTCGAAGTTCTTCAGCGGAATAAAGAAGAAGACAAGATACAATACGGCAAATATTGCTGCCGGGATGTATGTTGATGTCCATGCAAGAAGTACACCAAAGACAGCAAAGAGTATTGCAAATACTTTTGAAATCATGACAGAACCTCCACAGATGCAGCCCCTGCCGAATAGAGTGCAGATATGACCTGCTTTTCACGCTCGGTATCACGGATTCCTCCAAGAATGAAGACTACGTCTCTTTGCTGTACTGTTGCGTCAGCGATAAGATAGGAGAGATTACTGATATCTCCAAGAGCACAGGAGACTACATAGATGCTGGTATCATCAAGAGAAGTACGCTCAGAGTTCTCTAAAAGCGTTGCTTCAGAGGTGATGTGTTTGATGTTCTGCTCAAATGTGGTCGGGTATCTCTTGTGGGAGAAAGATAATGCATTCTTGATTTTCACTGAGAAGTCATTTTTCTCCGGAATAGAAGATGCCTCTTTCATGAGTGATGCAACATGTCTGTGACGGAAAAGTGCGGTTTCGCGACGTATTTTTCCGGCAAGGGAAAGACGTGCGAAAATCTCCTCCTTATGCTTAGATGTTCCAATCCAGAGACAGTCTGCACCACTGTAGACAATAACAGGATATGAATCTCTCCTGTTCAGCCGCTCAATAGCACCGACAGCCGCATCAGCAAAAGCGGCAACTGTTTTTTCAGGAGTTCCTTCTTCCGGCAAATCGAAAACCAGAATTGGATTAGCCCCTGAAGAATCAGTTCTCATCTGAACATAGAGCTCGTCATATTTTGCAGAAAGCTTCCAGTTGATATCTGATACATTGTCTCCTACAGCATATGGGCGGTAATACCTTGCCTCAGTTCCGGAAATTAATGCAAAGTAATCGCGCTCTTTGGCATCATCAATTGGTGAAAATCCATCCTGATTAAAGGTCGCAGCGATTCCTGCAGAATAGACCTTCAGCTCGGGGGATTTTGCATAAGGTACAGGGATTGTTGTTTTGAAGAACGAATCCTGAGCTGAAACAGAGATTCCTCCAAAGGAAGAGCGGCCGGAAACAGGAATTCTTAGAAGGTATTCTGTATTTCCGTTTTTTATGTCGAGAGTTCCCTGAACAAGAACAGAACCTGTCGGCGGAACATCAGAGATAGATACAGAGAGGTCTGTTTTTTTGGCGGAAACTGATGTCGTTACCCGGACGTGCCCTCCCTGAGTTAAAATTGCAGAGTCTGCTTCACGGGAGATTATAAGAGATTCAGTATATGAGCGCAGTTCCTTCAGGAAAGAGAGACCGCGAATCAGAAGAAAAGCAAGGATACCAAGCCCGACAGCAGCAGCATTCCCACTGTTCATAAGCCATGCATATACAAATGCCGGCACCGCAAAAAGGAGAAGGAGAAGGGAAAGCGGGGTTGGATACATACTGCTTATCTCACTGGGACTGATTCAAGAATTGCAGAGATAACAGATGGTACTGTAACACCTGTAAGCTGTGCCTCACGTTTCAGCATAATGCGGTGTGAGAAAACATATGGAACAAGGTGTTTTACATCATCCGGGATGATATAATCTCTTCCCTGAATTGCGGCATATGCCTGAGCTCCGCGCAGGAGGGCAAGAGAGCCCCTGGTACTGACTCCAAGTTTTACATCACTGTGTTTTCTGGTTGCAGTTACTAAATCTGCAATGTATCCTAAGATATCCTCACTTGCATAGACTGTGCGGACAGCTTCCTGCATTTTTGCGATATTCTCTGGAGTTGTAATGGCAATCTCTTTGGCAAGCAGACTCTTTAAATCTAAATCCCGCTTCATATCACGGGCAAGGATTTTCATCTCGTCCTCGGCAGAAAGCGGGTTTACCTGTACGTTGTAGGTGAATCTGTCCTTCTGTGCTTCGATAAGCATGAAGGTACCTTCCATTTCATACGGGTTCTGAGTGGCGATAACCATAAATGGACTGCTAAGCTGGTAACGCTCGTTATCAATGGTTACCTGACGCTCTGCAATAGCCTCAAGAAGAGCACCCTGTGCCTTTGGAGTTAAGCGGTTCATCTCATCTACTAAGAAGATGTTTGAGAATACAGGACCTTTGGTAAAGGTGAAACCGCCTTCTTTAGTATATGTCCGCATTCCAAGGATATCAATCGGCTGAATATCAACAGCACCCTGCAGACGGCCAAAAGTTCCGCCAATCTTTTTAGCGAAGAGTTTGCAGGCACTGGTCTTTGCTGTTCCCGGAACTCCTTCGATGATAATCGTGCCGTCACTTAAGAGGGCAATGGTTAATGTGTTAATAAGCTCATCATATCCTACGATAAACTTCTGCAGAGACTCCTGCATCTTTTCGTAGAATTCGCGTACTTCTTTCATATCTGTTTTTTCACTCATGATTTACTCCTTCTCCAAAGGTAAATGATTCCTCCTCCAAGGAAGATGATGCCAAAGAGCCCAACTCCTGCTGCCGGGAACTTATGAAGGAGGGAGAGTAACCCTGTAATTCCCCCTCCGTCTGTGGTTTTTGTTTCTGCCTGATAAACATACATGTCTTCTGCAAGGAGAGCAGAGAGTACAGCCATGTTTTCCGTGTGCTTTCTGTCAAGCATGTTGTTGACAAATAGTGACGGGTCGGCAATAACAACAATCTTTCCGTTGCTAATAGTTTCTGATGCCGCAAGGGAATAAACTTTCAGTGTCTCATCTTTGTCTGCGGAGTTGTCTCCGTCTTTGTCAACCCATGCAAGATGTGATGTCTGGATAATCGTCTCTCCTCCGGTAACATATCCAGGGTAGTTGAAGAAGAGATGTGAAACATTTGTTCCAAGTAGGTTTACCAGAACATCTGCACGGAACAGACCGGAATCCTTGTACTCCATATTAGATGAACGTACTTCTGCGTCATGCACCTGTATACTGCATCCAATATCTGTCAGGAAAGAGTTTGCGTTTCCTTCCTGATCAAATATGAGAAGTGTGTTTCCGGATTGCAGATATTCTAAAAGTCCCTCTCCTGTGAAGTCAGCTGACGGGGCAATTATGAGAAGCATGATGCCGGACTTACCGCTTATGTCCTTAGCATCCCACACACACTGCGCGTCAGATATGTCACCGAAAAATTCTGATGTTCCGTTCCATCCGGAATTATATCGTGAATACTCATCTGAGGTTCCGGCAAACTGCCCAAGGGTAACAGCAGCTGTGAGGATTACTACGATTAGGGCAACAACGGTAAGTTTTCTCATGTGATTACTGTTTTAGAATTTTCCTTGTGAGTTCTGCAAGTTTTGCGATATCTTCTTCGCCTGTCTTTGGTGCGTAGCGAATCTGCTCGTAGAGTTTGATGAACTCAGTTAATTCAGCGGTTGGTTCTCCAAATTCGAGAAGCTGTCTTGGTGTGAGGGACTCACTGTGCGGGATTCCGTGTTTATCTGCGAGAGATGAAGCTACTGCTGAATAACACTCTTTTGGTGTGGTAAGCGGAACTTCTGCTTTCGGTTTGATTACAGGAACCTCAACTGTTTTCTCTGTATCTTCAGATTTGACTGCTGCGGCTTTTACTTCATCTTTTACAGGCTCAACTACGGGCTTAGATGGTAAATCTTCAGTGTTGTCAGATGCAGAGCGCTTCTGTTTTACGAAAATGAATGCTCCTGCTGCAGCAAGAAGAACAACTAATATTGCAGCAATAACAAGCGGAACAACCGGAAATTCATTATCCGAATCCAGTGGTACTGTTACATTCTGTTCCGGTTTTTCTGTGACATTCTGAATAGTTGTATTGGTGATATTTAGGACAGTGGTATTTGTTGTGTTCTGGAGAGTGATATTGGTAATATTCGATGTAGTTATGTTAGTCTCATTCTGAATAGGATTTTCAATAATCTCTAATTCAGTATGCTCTGCTTTCAGCTCCTTAAACATTCTGGAAAGTTCGGCATAACGTTCCGGCTGATATTCATTGTAGAGGTAATAATCGAACCAGTATTCTCCATACTCTTCGTACATCTCTATATTGCCGTACTCAAGCAGGAACTCTGCTTCCCAGAACTCTAATGAAGATGGGAATTTATCATACAACTCCCATAACATCTGGTATTTCTGCAGAAGTTCGTTGTATGTGTCCATGTCATCTTCATAGTAGAAGTAATCAAACCATACATTTCCATACTCTTCGTACATCCAGTACTCACCGTACTTGTTTAAAAACTCCTCTTCCCATGGCTGCATGGAAGTATCTGCTGATACAGCAGGGACAACTACTGCTGAGAGCAACATTGTCAGGAGAAGCACTGTGATAATTTTAGCTGTTTTCTTCATGATAACTCTCCAGAATTTCTGCGGCAAGATTTTTCATCTTCTCCAAATCGGTTTCTGAAACCGTGACGTCTGCATAATGCAGATATTCGTATTCTGTCATAAATGAACTGATTCCTGAAGTCTGCATAGATATTTCACTAAGAATCTCGCGCGGTGTCTTTACCTCAATGTCCCTAATCTCCTCATATGAGGCAATTTGAGATATGGTCTCACGGTAGAGAACACGCAGTTTGTCTGAGTCCTCAATCTTTGCATGTCCACTAATGATTTTTCGGATTGCTTTTACAATTCCTTTTGCAGGGGATGGTGTTACTGCCCGTACAACATCAACATCAAATCCAACAGCTTCAGGGATTGAAGATATCTTTCTCTTCCTGAAAATCCTAACGCCAATAAATGCGGCAACACCAAGAACTGCTGCCCCTAAGATTGGAAGAAGGAAGGATGATGAGACTTTCACTGTGATTGGCTCACTCACACTTTCTTCGAGCGGGAAAGAGAAGTCAGAGAATTCAGCATACACTTGATATTCTCCGTCTTCAAGTTCTGCCTGAACTGAAAATACTCCGTTGCTGTTCGTAGTGCTTGTTCCAAGAAGACCTACACCATCAGCATACACGTCAACTTTTGCACCGGATACCCAAATGTCATGAACAGTCTTCAGACCTCCTGTGATTTCAACCGAGTTTCCGCTCACTTTTGCAGAATCAATGAATATCGTGGTGTTAGTTGTGATTACACGTATGGTGTCCTGTTTGGAAGTATGTCCCTGACTCAGAATGGAAATAGTATGCTGTCCTTTGGAGACATTGGTAATCTTGAAACTCTTAGAGAAGGAACCTGGTTCTGGTAAATTTACTGAACCCCACACACGTGTGTCAAGATAAATCTCATGCAGACCTGATAAACGGGATGTTCCTTCGATTACCAGAGTGTCACCATACGCAAACGTATCTCCAGAAAGTGTGAAGAGAATTTTCAAGTCTGAAGTACTTGGTCTCATCGAACCAACACTGGAAAGTGATGACTCTGCAAATTTCTTTACCACATCAATCGACTCTTCCAGAGATGATGTGTCAAGATTCTGATTCTGAGCAATCTCAATCATTGTTTCCGCAGTTTCAGAGTAAGTATCAGCCGTCAGACTGATTTCTTTGGATAACTGCTGAATCTCTGCATAGAGAGATGATAAATCAGAAGAACTCACTGCGCCGTTACGGATGTTCTGTCGAATCTCTTCTATCCTTGCAATGTCTGAGTTTAATACCTCAAGGGCAATGCTTAACTCTTCAGATGAAATACGGAAATCATTAATCTCTGTGTTGCCAAGTTTGATTTTTCCATTGTTGGTTTTCAGCCGATTTACGATATTTTCAAGATTTTTCAGTTCACGCTCAGAGAACTCAAAGTCTTTTGCATCAATCTCGAGAGCTGTTTTCAGACTCTGCTTCATGATTTCCATCATGAGAGGACTAATCGTCTCAGCTTCTTCCGTTGTCATCACAGAGATTGCGCTAACATCTTTGTGAGATGGAGAAAATGCATCATCTGATGCTTCATAGAGAACTGTTCCTCCGCTGAGTCCAAGAACTACTGCAAAGAGAATAAGTGCAAGTCCCGCAAGGACAAATGGAAGAATTGCAGGGCGTTTCATAGAATAATATCAATGACCTTCATCAGGATAATGATGCCAAAGATTCCAACACCTGTTCCAAGCAGAACCAACTGATAAGTTCTCCACTTCGGACGAAGGGTCGAGAGAGAAATGAATTCTGTAATAATCAATGCTCCAATTAACCAGAGCACGAAAAAGATTTCAATGTTTATCAGTCGCGCCAGAATCATAACAATGGCTACGCAAAACATCCATCCGACAAGGATTCCTGCCGCGAGTAATGTTTTTCCTGAAGCCATAATTATATATTGACCATAGAGAGAATAATAGTTTCTGGTTCTCTCTATGAGCGTTCAGCAACCATAGACAGTAAATCCTCTCCGTCCTCAACATCCTTAAGCCGCTTGTCCCCGATAACAAGAGTAGTTCCAATCTTCTTTTCCTTGCTGTAGTCTGTTACAACACAAAGAGAGTGGGTACCTGAAATCTGAGATATATTTCCAAGAAGTTCGGCTCTCTGAACAGTCTTCTGAGGAGTTCCGTAACATGTGAGAATCGTTTCATTCTCAAACACAGCAAACGCGTGGAACGGTGCGCGTCTTAATTCGTGTACACTGATTCCAATTGAACGCAGGTGTTCTTCTGGTTTTTCCTGTGTCTCACCCTCAGTTCTGGCAGATGGAAGAGACGCAGGGGTTCTTTCCTCTTCGACAGGTACGTAATTTAACAGGTCTATCGGCATTACGATATCGTCATCGAAAAACTCCTCAAGACGCATTGCCATCTCAAGAGTTGTTCCCATGCCGCTTTCATATTTACTGACAGTTCGCCTTGAAACTCCCAAAGCATGAGCAAGGTCTCCCAAGGACATGGCCATGCTTTCGCGAAGCTCACGAAGACGGTCGGCATCAATATTTACATAAAGCCCGCCCGGAGATGCATAAACAAGAGGCATCTCTCCTTCTGCCAGATAATCGTAAAGTGTTGCAGGAGATATCGCGTTGATTCCGTATCTAAGGTATATTGCTCCGCGCTCTAATGGAATGTCGCGGGCGCGCTCTCCGATAATGAGAGGGACTGCGTGAAGATGGCGGGCAATTTTATCCAGATCCCATGCCACATCCTCATTTACGCTGTCTATCTGGGAAACAACTTTTATCACAAACAGATTTTCTCCATTTGTCGTCATCAGGTCAAAACTGCGTGGACGAATCTCACAGCGCTCTGAGACATTGTATCCAGTCATTAGAAGGATACTTACGACATTTTGGAGAAGTCTGTCGGAAGGCATAGTTTTATAAAACAATATGGATTGCTGTTCTATAAAATATTACTGATTTTTAATTCCGGTTGCCTGCCGAACCTCAATCTCCTCCATTTCATCAAGGAACGGGAGAAGGCATTTGAGATATGGACGAAGACCAACAGGAGTTTCCAAGACACCCGTGTCAATAATCTCTGCTGAGAGCGGCTGTTCCTTTAACATCTGCTCAACGTTTGCAGAAGGACCTACAATCTGCTTCATCTGTTTCTGCATATTTTTAAACCAGTCTTCAATCTCTAAGACAGGTCGAAAATCCATATCAGTGAACCGGTATTTTTTGATATCTTCTTCTACTGTAGAGTTTTTCGCGATTTCTTCATCCATATAAAGGTAGACATTGATTTTTTCGCGGACGCGAAGATCTCTCAATGTCAGAAGATCAACAGTGTCTCCCGGTTTTGGGTATTCAGTCATACATAGGATTTGGTTTCTTCCTGTAAAATAAACACCGGTTATTCGATAAGTGAAATGGAGCCGGTTGTACCAACTGATATCTCTCTTGAACCGGCATAAGTTTCAACAATTCCTGTCACACGAATGCGGTCTCCAGTTTTATAGAATATATTATCTGCCCCGCCTTCTACAAACACAGTAACTCCTGAGACATCCAAAAGCACATGTCCGCCGGTCGAAGTTATCTTTGATTCGAGAATAATTCCCTCATATGTTACGCGCGTTTTTTCTGGTGTGTCTGGTGTGTACTGTACAACTCCGGCGTTAGGATATAGTACGCCAAAGCAGAGATAGAAAATGATGAGAATTATGACAACAACAAAAAGCACGCCAAGGGCTTTTTTCTCCATTCCGGTCAGCATAGATTAATATTTATCTTGCAGGACTTTTAATCTATCTTCACAGATTTTAATATGGTAATTAACGAACAATTCACTGGGGTGTGTAGTATTGTTCGTCAGGTTCAGAACAATGCAGGAAAGATTTATATATTTCAACGACGACTATTATGTATGCAAAGAAGAACAATGCCTCAATCCTGTATCACCATCCTCCAGCACCTGGAAGTAACCGGCTCACAGACCCACAAAGATCTTGTTCTGGCAACCGGACTTGCACCACGCACTGTCAGATATGCACTCCGCCGCTTAAAGGAAAACGGATTAATCATCGAAAAATTCAACTTCCGTGATGCAAGACAGATGCTGTACTTACCAAACACCATGGCAGCAACCCAGCAGACTGCATCTGCATAAGCTAACCAACCCTCCCTCTCTTTTAATAATTAAAAGAGGGATATTCTGCAGAACAACACAACACAGAAAAAAACCAGAAAATCAAAAATCGAAAAGTGTTTTCTGCTGTCGAATATCCCTCAAAAGCCCCATTCTTGAAATCCAGAAGCTAGTATCAAGTGCAGTGGATGCAGCAGTTACAGCCTCTGACAGTGTTCCAAAGCGATTCGGATTTTTTGCAAGAGCTGCATGTGATGCCTCACGTATAACCCACACACCAAGGGGAGCCCAGTATTCCCCGGAGATATCACGAATACAAATTACACGCGCACAGGCTTTTCTTGAATATAGATACTCGAGAACCGCAAGTCGTGCTGCATAATATGCACCGCCGATTGGAGAGTATTCGCGTTTTGTCTTGCCTTTCTCCCCATCGACAATAATTGTCTCCTCGTCATCTGCCCAGAGAGATTTCTTCTGCCAGCGTTCAATCATTTCAAAACGCCAATCATTCGAAGGTATCAGAATAAAACACAGAGTATTTCCATGAAGTGTATCACAGAACACCTCATATTCCGGAAGGGCCGGACACCTTAAAACCTCTGCCTTATATGACGAACAAAGCATATCATCCGTTGCGGTAATTGCCCAGCGGGTTGGAACAACTTTGCGGTTCTTCTCAATACCCAGAAGACCTGCCGAGAGCAGATTGGTTATTTTATACACATCCGTTCCGTTCTCAAACATAATCCTGGCAGCCTCTGTCGCCTTAAGGTCAGTATCAGACGTACAGGAGTCAACAATTCGTGACACCTTTGCATTGTCAATCACATCAAGGCGCTTCATCTCGCCGGAAAGTCCGGTAGGCGTTACATCACCGTCAAACGATACATCGAATTGAATCGGTTTGGTAAAGGCAACTTCAACATCCAGCGGCTTGTATGAGAGTGCAATCTCCTGTACTTTTCCAACATCCGGCACCTTCACATCAAGTTCCTTTCCTCCGCGGATTGTCCGGGAGCGAATAGAGACAATATCATCAATCGAAAGCTTCTGCCGCACCCAGTCCAAAGGATTGTCAGAATCATTAATCATTAAAGGGCCGCCGACAACTCTTGGATAGCCGAAGCTTCCGACAAATACCGAAGGGGATGCACCCATGTATTCAGATATCGGTTTCGTCTCTTTTAGCGCATGAAACCTGCGGGTAATGGGACATGCAGGAAGTCCGCACATTCCTTTTCCCTTGCAGACAGCACATTTCGACGGCATAGATAATCTATGTTGGCGCGGCAGGAATAAAGAATCTGCGAAGACAATGAGGCGTCAAATTCATATTGATTAATCGTGATAAATATATGCGTTATGAGAGAACTTCGCATCCACGGAAGAGGCGGACAGGGTTCTGTGACCGCTGCTGAGCTTATTGCCACAGCAGCCTTCACAGCAGGCGTCTTTTCCCAGGCCTTTCCGGCGTTCGGTGTAGAACGCCGCGGCGCGCCGGTTCAGGCATTCGTGCGGTTCAGCGACAAGAAGATCCGCCTGAGAAGCCAGGTCTACGAGCCGGACTACGTTATCGTACAGGACAGCACATTAATTCGCGACGTCAACGTCTTCTCCGGAATGAAAGACGGAGGCATTGTCCTTATCAATACTGAAAAGAAGGGAGAGTACAACGTCCCAGCAGGAGTAAAAGTCATTGCCTTTGACGCAACCAAGATTGCGATTGAAGAAATTGGACTCCCAATTACCAATACCACCCTTATGGGAGCATTTGCCGCAGCAAGCGGAGAAATCACACTCGAAGCACTCAAAGGTGCAATCGAGGAGAGATTCCCGGGAAAACTTGCCGCAACCAACTTTGCCGCAGCAAAGCGTGCTTATGAAATGATTAAGGAGGGAGCATACTAATGCCGCTTGGAATCGGATGTACTGCAAGACCAGGACAGAGCAGAAACAATAAAACAGGTTCCTGGCGTGTCTACTACCCAATCTTAGACACTGAAAAATGCACCAAATGCGGAACATGCCAGCTCATCTGCCCGGAGGGTTGTATCACCCAGAACGAAGATAAGACCTACGCAATCGATCTTGACTTCTGTAAGGGATGCGGAATGTGCGCAGAGGAATGCCCGGACAAGGCAAAAGCCATTTCCATGCACTTGGAGGAAAAATAAATGACTATGCAAATTATGGAAGGATCTATCGCTGTTGCAGAGACCGTTCGTCTCTGCCGCCCGCAGGTCATTTCCGCATACCCAATCACCCCGCAGACCCACATCGTAGAAGGTCTTGCATCTATCGTCGCAGACGGAAGACTTGATGCAGAGTACATCTGTGTAGAATCAGAGTTCTCCGCACTTTCTGCATGTATTGGAGCATCTGCCGCAGGAAGCCGTGTTTATTCTGCAACCACCTCCCAGGGACTTGCATTAATGGCAGAAGTTGTCTTCAACTCTGCCGGTATGCGTCTCCCAATCGTCATGGGAATTGCAAACCGTGCAATCTCCGCACCGCTTTCCATCTGGAACGACCAGCAGGACTCAATAATGATGCGTGATTCCGGATGGCTCCAGTTCTACGCAGAGGACAATCAGGAAGCCTTAGACCTTCACATCTTAGCATACAAGATTTGCGAGGATCACAACATTCTGCTTCCGGCATTCGTCTGCTTCGACGGATTCATCCTCTCCCATGTCTACGAGTCGGTTGACATCCCGGACCAGGAAGCAGTTGATGCATTCCTTGGAGAGTTCAACCCGTACCAGAAGCTTGACTGTAACGATCCAATCTCCTTTGGTATGTACGCAACTCCTGAGTACTACCTTGAGTTCAGATACGAGCACGACCAGGCAGTAAAGCGTGCAGCAGAAGCTTTCAAGAAGTACGGAAAAGAGTTCGGCGAGAAGTTCGGACGTGACTACTCTGAACTTGTCACCCAGTACCAGATGGAAGACGCAGAAACTGTTCTCATCGCCATGGGTTCCATCTGCGGAACTATCAAGGACGCAATTGACGAGATGCGCGATGCAGGCAAGAAGGTCGGTCTTCTTGGAATCCGTTGCTTCCGTCCGTTCCCGTCAGAGGATCTCCGTGCACTCTTAGGCAACGCAAAGCGTGTTGCAGTTCTTGACAAGAACGTGAGCCTTGGTGCAAAGGGAGCTGTTGCTCTTGAAGTGAAGGATGCATGCTATGGAATGGACCTTCCAATTTATGACTACATCTTAGGTCTCGGAGGCCGTGATGTCAGAAAGTCCGACATCAAGAACATCGTTGCACTCGCTGAAGAGGGCAAAGGCGATATGTTCTACGGACTTCGTGAGGAGGTGCTCTAAAATGGTCGACAGAAAACTTGAGAACTTTGACTGCGGTCACCGTGCATGCGGAGGGTGCGGAGCATCTGCTGCTGTCCGCATGATTTTAAAGGGTGCCGGCGAGAACACTATTGTTGTCTCCCCAACCGGATGTCTGGAGGTTTTCTCCACACCATATCCGGAAACCGCATGGAAGACTCCGTGGATTCACTCTCTGTTCGAGAACGCATCTGCACTTGCATCCGGAATTGAGGCATCCTTAAAGAAGCAGGGAAGACTCGGCAAGGAAAAGATTTTAGTCATCGGAGGAGACGGTGCAACCGTTGATATTGGAACGCTTTGTATCTCCGGAGCATTCGAGCGCGGCCATGACTTCACCTACATCTGCTACGACAACGAGGCATACATGAACACCGGTATTCAGCGCTCCGGTGCAACCCCGTACGATGCAGACACCACCACCTCTCCGGCAGGTGCATGCTCTACCGGTAACAACCGCCCGAAGAAGGATCTTCCGCAGATTTTAGTAGCACACGGTTCTCCGTACGTTGCAACCGCCACTATGGCATACCCGATGGACCTGATGAAGAAGGTTGAAAAAGCCATGAACACTCCTGGACCATGCTACATTCAGGTTCACGCACCATGCTGTACCGGATGGGGATTCGACAGCGCAAAGACCATGGAAATCGGAAGAATGGCTGTTGAATGCGGTCTCTGGGTAAACTATGAGATTGAAAACGGTGAGCTTGTATCCCAGAAGAAGGTCAAGCGTGTCCCGGTCGATGCATACCTCCAGGCACAGAAGCGTTTCCGCCACCTCTTCAGACCTGAGAGAAATGAAGCTGAAATTGCAAAGATTCAGGCAATCGCAGACAAGAACGCCAAAAAATACGGCATCGATATCGAGTAACTTAGGTTACTCAGTTTTTCATTTTTCTTCTCCCTTTTCTTTTTACACCAAGTATCTAAGACTTTTTTATAAATCACCAATGGAGCGTATTTCCTCCCTGAAAACTATGCAGGAGCTCACACGAAAAACAATACAAAGAAAAAAAAAGAAAAGAGAGGCTTAATCCTGCTTCTTTGTCCTGTAAATCTCGTAAAACATCATTCCTGCAAGAACAAGAATCGCCCCGCAGAAGAAAATCAGCACTGCATTCTGCATAAAGCCCATCAGATCAAATGTCGGCGCGACCTCTGTAATCTCGCGGGCAAGTGACACACCTGGATTTTGCGTAGGGAAATATCTGGACAGCATATTTGGAATCGCCAAAAGCACAGCACAGCCTATAGTGACAGCCCCTGCAATAACTCCGTATCGTTCCACAATCTGCCTTACATCCGGACGTTTTCTTGGAGCTAAAACCACAACCTGATCTTTTACTCCATATATTTTCATCTCACGCCCCTTCTCACTCCAGCGTGAGTCCACAACCTCGATTAAATCCGCATCAAGCAGGTTATTTAGATGATACTTCACCGTCGTAAGCGGAAAACCGGTCTGCTCGGCTAAAGCGGTAGCTGTGAGTGGACCGTCAGATAAAGTATTGAATAAATCACCGGCGGTAGGTGATGCCATAGCTTTTGCAATCTTTTGAGCCTGAACCGAACCCTGCTCTATGACAACGACATTATCTTCTTCCTGCAGCATACTTATTGTGCTAATCTATTGGCCTTAGAAGAATATAACCATCTCCTAAACTGCGAAAAAATTGGTAACTATCGGAATAAAAAAAGAACGAGTAAGCAGGGATATAGAACCTGTTTAACGAAGCATGTAGCGGTCGACTACAATAAAGTCAGTAATGTCCTTTACTGCATCGAACGGGATAACAATTGCATCATTCTCAACTCTGAAACCTGAAGTGTCAAAGCCTGCGTCAGGGCGGACAACTAACTGTTTTAGGAGGCCTGTCTTTGCATCAAAGGAGATGTTTTTAATCTGACCAATGATTTTTCCATCAGTACTCATTACACGCTTTCTGCGAATGTTGTGGGTAAACTGCTCACTCTGCATAATCTAACTATTCGTTGGTTAGTGAACTATATATCCGTTTTGTCTCTTCAAAGCGCAGGGAAGACACGAAGTATATCTGAGTGGGTCAGAATTCCAACCGGTTTTTCGCCGTCCACAACTATTACTCTTCCAACATCGCGCTCCTTAAATTGGCGAACCACCTCATAGAGCCGTCTGTCAGCAGGGATTGTTATGACATCTTTTACCATCATTTCGCGAACCAGGTTTTCACCGGTCATGCCCTTATCAATAGACGTTACGATATCTGTAAGAGTTACAATCCCTGCAAGATTTCCGTTTTCGAGAACGGGGGCGCCGTGAATCTTCTTTTGGAGAAGCGTTTTCATAGCATATGCAATGGTCATGTCAGGCTCAAGCGAGATAAGCGGCATTGACATGTAGTCTCTGACAGGCTTTTTTGGAAGGCTTGTCATCTCTGATGTTGAGATTAGAAGAGCACTGTTAATCTCATCTTTCCCAAACACTTCACCTTTAATCAGCAGTTTATTTACCGGGGTGGGGCCTACAGTTACACGGTCTCCAATGTCAAACGCGCGGACATTTCCGATAATCTTAATCAGTGCATGGCAGAGGTCAGCATGAGTGAGTGTGGTAAATGCAATCTCTGAAACTTTTATGCCATCCATGTCCAGATTGTTCTTCTGAATCGGGACATCACTTTCAGAATAATCATTTGTGATGTTTAACTCCCCGTATGCGCGGGCGGTTGGATGATACCCTCCTTTGGGACCTGGTACTCCGTCCACTAATCCGAGAACTTTGAGCGCCTGCATTTGATTGCGGACAGTTCCAGGGTTTCTCTTGATAATCTCAGCTATGTCTTCGCCTTTGATTGGATGCGAATATTGATGATAGAGCGAGATAAGAGTAATAAGGATATCTTTTTGTATCAGCGATAAATCCATATCTGGTGAATTGTCTGACTGCAAAACTAATAAAGGAATGGGTTTAGTAGAAAATGTACTTTGACGATATACCAACAGTCCCCACTGCGGATGAATTAATAGACCGCGTTCTCCGCCGTGCCGCGAAAAAGATGCGGGAAAAGACCAATAAACGCCGTGCAGACGAGGATTTCGTGCGTTCCATTACGCAGGCTTCCCACGACAAGCTGGTAGCTATCATCCAGAGTTTCCCGAATTTTGAGGAGCTGCCGCCGTTCTACCGCGATTTATGCGATATCTTATTCGGCATGGATAACCTGAAGATGAACTTAGGCATGGTCGGATGGGCCGCAAAGAATGTGCGCGATGTCGGACGCTTCATCTCAACCGGCATGAGAAGGGCAGACACTCTGGTTGAGCGTCGCCGTGCAGTTGCAAGAATTGCCTCAATTATCCACCGCGCAGATGATGCACTTCACTACTTAAATGATGTAAGAAATGTTCTCCGCAAACTGCCGCACGTCAATCCTGATGAGTTTACGATTGTCGTTGCCGGATACCCGAATGTCGGAAAGTCTTCATTCATCCGTTTAGTCTCTTCCGCAGAGCCTGAGATTGCATCCTATCCATTCACAACCAAGGGAATTATTGTGGGACACAGAATTGCAGAGCGCAGAAGAAAGATTCAGTTCATCGACACCCCGGGACTGCTTGACCGTGAGGGCGAGGAGAGAAACGCGATTGAAAAGCAGGCGCTTAATGCTTTAGTATATGTGGCTGACATTGTTCTCTTCGTAATTGATGCAAGTGAGAACTGCGGATATTCGATTGAGGCACAGTTCAAGCTGAGAGAGGAGATTGAAGAAATCACCTCTGTTCCAATGGTGACTGTTGTAAACAAGGCTGATGTAAAGAAGTATGAAGGGTTCTTCAATATGTCCACTGTCTCTGGTGAGGGTGTGGAAGATGTGTTAAATGAGCTTCTTAGAATCAGAAAAGAAAATATGATTAAAGAGGTCGTGGATATCAGATCCGAGCTTCCGGTACCTGAGATGAGACGCCACGGCGGAAGAACAAAGTCCAAGAAGGACGCATACTAAACTCTTCAATATATTTCCCTTTTTTATTCTTCAATCAGCAGTCTGATTAGATATTCTTCTATAATCAGGCAGATGTATAAGAGCCAGTAGAGGAGGTCTCTAACCAGTGGTTCGGCGAGTAATTCGCCAATTCTTTTTTTGAGATTATGCAGTTCCGCCGAGAGCCGGAACAGTATCTGCCCATGCCTCGACTGCTTCGAGAGTTTCATCTTTCTCGAAGCCGTTGACGAGCATATACTCTCTGGTGATGGTAACAGTGAAGGTGTCTTCTCCAAGAGAGCAGGAATACTTGGCGCTCCAGGTATCTTCGCCTTCGTCTTTGGATGCGGAGCCTCCAACACCTGCTGCGGTCTCTGCGGCTTCAGTTCCGGTGAGAAGGGATGCCATGTCGGTGTATGCGGTCTTGTCTGCCGCGTAGAAGTTGAGATAGCCCTTGTCCTCACCTGCCGCGTCGAAATAGTCGATTCTGGTCTTGTAGACTTCGGAGCTTGCTTCCTTTCTGGTCAGCCCCATGGTGCTGTCTGCGGCGAATGCAGAGACGACGGATGCGAAGGTGTCTGCGTCTGCGATTTTGTCGTAGGTTCTTTTGGCGTTTCTGGAGACCGAAGTCTCTTCAAAGTTGTGATTGCTTGGCATTTTGGTTTTCTCCCGAAAAGAGATGAGCAGACAAAAAAAGCGGTTAGAGAGAAAGCAGAGGCTTTTATTGTCTGCTTTCTCTTCTCTGATTATAGTATTTGTTTTGTGAGGTGATAAAGGAGGAAGTAACTGGTTCAAATTAGTTGTGTTGGTGTCTGCAATACCACAGGACACCTTTGGAGAGAACCGCAGACCACGCGGTATTTATCAAAGGTGTCCAGAGCCTAAGAGAAAACTTCCACCAAATAAAAAAAAGAAGAGAGAATTACTTCCCTCTAAGATATTTCGGCACAACAAAGTACGGACTTTTAATCCCATGCACCAAAGCCGCACGGCGAACAGACATTCTGTCGCACGCAAGCCGCTTTGCCATTCTATCAAATGAACCTTCTTCTTCCAGAATCCTGCGGAATGTATCTGCATCTGCGAGTTCCGGATAATCAGTCCATGTTTTCACTTTACAACCACCTCGAAGAAGTCATGACTTTTCTTAACTTCCAGATACGGCACTGCACACTCAGCACCTAAGGCTTCTTCCAAGTCTCGGACAGTAATCACCGCCTTTTCTAGCACAGCCGCTTCGCCTGCGGTCTCAACACATTGGCGGAAGAGTGTCGAAGCTCCTAAGATGCTCTGTGCTGTTCTTCCATCCAGATGGATTAAGTCAGAGTAGATATCAGGGTAGTCTTCGCGTACTCTCTCTAACCGTACGCGGCGTGTTTCGCGGAAGTGTTCCACAATTGCGTAGCGCTCAGATGTCAACCCGTTTTTCTGAATCAGATAAACAGCATCGCGGAATGCATCAGCATACACCTTTGCGAGGCTCGCTAAAGAATCTGCCATCTGCGAGTAGTAAAGTGCCGGAAGATAGGCGTCTGTGTCATCCGGCTCAGGGAATGCAGAGCTAAGCGCCTGCCAGACATCTGTTTGTGTCGGCATCTAAAGCCTCCCGCAGACCAGCTTCTTTGTCGGGGCTTTGTGTGTTTTGCCTGCAAGTATCCGGCGGATTGTCGAATATGATATTTTGAACTCTTCTGCGAGCACTTTCCAGGACACACCCTCTCTGCTTCTCTTTCGAATCTCTTCTGCTTCTTCGAACGTGAGATTTCGAACCGTGTTTTCTTCTGCCGGTACGAGCCGCAGGTTTTCGAGGCGGTTGTTTTCGCGGTCTCCGTCTAAGTGGTCAACCTCTGCGTTGAGCGAGAGCGGGATTCCGCGGCAGAGTACCCATATGGCACGGTGAAGAGACACTCTTCCCTGATAGTAGCGTTCTCCGTCTTTGAGGTTTACGACCAGGGACTGATATCCTGCTTTTACCGAGGGTTTTAAGAAATCTCCAATGGAGTTGGAGTAGATTCTCCCTGTGTCAGGGTGTACTACCCAGTCGCCTCTCATTCCTTTTAAGAATACGGCAAAGTCTGTTGCTCTAATCAGGTTGTCAGTTTTTGCCATCTTCTTCCTCCATTTGGCATATCCGGTAGAGTGTTTCAGGTTCTGCAAATCGGAGATGGATTTCCATGCAGGCGTTTTCGAACACTTCTGTGCTCAGCCCAACACGGTCTGCTGCGAGAAGCAGTATGCTCCTTGCGGCTTTTGCTGTTGTTTCCATGAGCATGCCCATCTGGCTCTGGATTCCGGTGTGCGAGATGAAGTTTATGATACTTGCATCTGCACTTATGCGGCAGTCAACCATGAGCCGCTCTCTGTCACTTTGTTCCTCTGTGCGGGTTACTTTTTTGGTCTCTGCGTGCGAATCTGTAATAGAAGAGCGGGACATCTGCATTGATTTGGTCGTCATGTGCGCCCCCTCTTCTTTTGTTTTCTGTGTCATAGTTCTTCTGTGAGTTTTGCATATGCCGGATAGCGTTTTTTGAATTGGTCTTTAATCTGTTCGAACTCTTTCGGGTGTGCCCGTCTAAGTTCTGCAAGACGGTTTTTCAGTGCAGGCTTTGCGGCATCTTTTGTTTCGAATACTTTTCTGATGTCAGCTTCTGTTTGGAAGTCTGCAAATTTTCTGTCGAAGATTTTCTGTGAATTGATTCCTTGCTCCTCTGTCTTTTTGGATTCTTTCAGACGTTTTTTCAGAGCATCCTTGAAGAAGGCACTAAGGTTCTCGATTTCGGCTTTCCCTTCTCTTAAAATGCCTTCTTCGTCATCCCCAAAGTAGATGTTAAAGCGTGTTGCCATCTCCTTGAGGATTCTCATGAAGGTCACGCCGAATGAGACGCATGACTGATTCTGATGTGTTCCGGTTTCCAGGTCGGTTCTTCCAGGCAAGCCATGCTCCCCGGTTTTTATCAGAAATACTGAGTGTGATATTCGTTCTCGTTCTATCACCGGAAAAAAAGATTGAGTAAAATGGTATTTAAACCTCTGTCTGCGCTTAATATATATAGTGTCACACAATCTGAGCGTATTTTGTAATCTATATCTGGTTGTGTTTTGGATATGTATACGCTTGTTTTGTCTCTGAATTTCTGTTTTTATCATGGTGTTGGTTGTTTTTCGAAATCCGTGACATATTCTGCAGTATACGGTTAATTGCAATTCCGGCTTTTTGTGTGGGTGGTTTTGTAATTTGGGCTTTGCGCATGCGATATTTTCCACACACAATTTTGCACACATGTGCGGAGATAAAATGTGTTATGAAAATATTTTGTGTGTATATGCATACAAATGCATGTGCAGCCTTTTCTTTTTCAAAGAAATCTTTGTAAAACAGTATTTTTCTTGTTGTTATTTTTTATTTTTAATAGTATATATGAATTGGGTAACTGGTGTGTGCGGCATCTATACACACACTGTTTTTCCCTCTGTATTTTATTTCTGCACATGTGTGCAGTGTGTATCTATCTTGTCACTGTCTTCGCTGAAAGCATGACTGAAGCTGTATCAGTACATATTCAAGTTCTTTTCCAACAGTGTTTATCCAAATTTCTGCACGTTCTGCATTTAGTCTTGTTTTTTCATATTCTGCCGCATCAATTGGTGATGCATTGTGTACCTCACGAAGGTGTTCAAAGTAGGCAGAATAACTGGTAAAATTGTGACACTTCATTTCAAACAGGACTTCGTTTTTAGCTTCTGTTGTGAGACGGATGCTGATTGCCTCACGCTTGACTTCCTTTCTTTGAACTCTTGCCATAGATTGAATGTCTATTGGATATATTTATATTGTGTATTGTCTGTTTCTGATATATGTATATAAAATAAGAATATCAATTAATATATATGAAATCAAAAAATCCGATATATGAAGCAGGGGGTGTCATAACAGAAGCCGACGGCTCAGCAGTAACTCTCCGTCTAAGACTGCCGGCAGGAATCACAACTGCATCCGCCCTTCGTACCTTATGTGACGTAACCGAACAGTTTGGGTTATCTGACATTCACCTGACAACCCGTCAAACTGTTGAAATACCGCATATCAATCCTCATGTTCTTCCGGAACTTGGCGATGCCTTGGCAGATGCAGGGTGGCAGGTTGGGGCTGAGAGAAATGAGATTGTCAATATCACAGCCTGTCCCGGAACCGAGCGGTGTAAACTTGCAGTAATTGATACCATTAGTCTGGCGCAGGAAATCGACAAAAAATACTTCGGAAAGGAGATGCCTGGCAAAGTAAGAATTGCAGTGTCAGCCTGTCCTAACTCTTGTGTTAGTGAAACCTTAAACGAAATTGGTATCACTGGAATCTGTGCTCCAGATCGCGACGAAGGCTACTGCACCGGTTGCGGGACCTGTGTTCAATACTGTAGAGAAGAGGCTCTCTGTGTCCGCGAAGGTCGTGTTGTAATGGATAAAAACCTCTGTCTTTCATGTGGAACCTGTGTCAGAGCCTGTGTCTTTGGAACACTTGGAACAGCTGCAATCGGATATCGTATAACACTTGGTGGAAAACGTGGACGTCATCCAAAGGTTGGTCAGCATCTGATTACAGTAAAAACTCCTGAGGCGGCACTTGCTGTTGTGGATGTAATTGTTGACTGGATTTATCGCTACGCCTCATTCGAAAAAATGATTGTCGAACAGATAGGTCACGAACTTGAACTTCCGCTTCTAAAGGCAGGTATTGAAAAGAACATCTCCGAAGATGACATCATTGTCTTTGGAACTCTCTTTTAATTAAAAAAAAATACAAGTGCGGGTGCTTGGAATCCCGCACTCATTCCTGCCGTGACTGTTTCACGGCGCATGACATGTAGAACAGTGGTACAGGATAAATCCTGTCGTATGTCAGGGCATGAGTTTCCCTGGGGTTTGCAGAGAGAAAAAAACGGGAAAGGCTGGGCAGGCAATGGCATTTGAATCTACCGCATTTCCACATGATTTTTTATACTGCAGAGATAGGAGAAAAAATAACGAGTATCGTATTATCTCCAATAATACCTATTGTAACTGATTTTATTTAAACAATTCTGACAATGTATATATGTAGAAATATTATGCGTATTTTTTAATTTTTATATTATATATTCTATTGGAAAATTATTTATATAGGTCTGTTTGGACGCGCGATTATTTTCGAATATGTTTCTCAAACAAATAGTATATAATATCAACCGTAATGTTTATATTGTGTGATTTATTTGTCGTGTTGTTTTTGTTCTAATATTAAAACACTTCTGAGATACTATTTATGTTCATAACTCGGAATTATAATGGTCGAATTAGTCCACCCGCCAGTTATGGCTCTGGAGTTATCTCTGGAGGACTACTTTGAACAGACTGGTGCAACAGAAATGTCCTTTGCAATGCATATCAACATGGAGCGCTGTACTGGTTGTAACAACTGTGTAGTCGCATGTCCGGTCAACGCACTGGAACTTTGCACAGTAGACCCGGCAACAACCGACAAAATCTACAAAGTCTTTGACGGAAAGGCAACCTGCCTCGATGTCAACCACGCACTTTGTGCCGGTTGCGGTGTCTGCGTCGAAGTATGCCCGTACGAAGTTGTCAGCCTTGTAGCGCCAAAAGCAGCCTCTGCAAAAGCAGAAGCAGCCCCAGAGGAGCACTAAAGAGAGAGGAAATAGTTATGGCAATGAGCACAATGTTTCCAAAATTCTCCACGAAGGTTGAGGGCGAAACTATCATTATGGAGCAGCGCCTCCTCAAGAAAGTTTCCCACCTCGTGTTAAACGCATCCAAGTGTACTGGTTGCGGTATCTGTGCAGACGCATGCCCGAAGGAAGCAATCTCCCTCGGTATGGTTGGCGCAGCCGCCCGCGGTGCAACTGAAGGCGCACCGATCACTGTCGACCCCGCAAAGTGTTCCTACTGCGGAGTCTGTACTATC
>JAFQTT010000010.1 GCA_017408885.1 Methanocorpusculum sp. | reverse complement strand
TATTAAGGAGGGCGTGGGCGAAAAGGCGAGTGCGCCGCAGTCCGCAGGTGAAACTTCGGCGATTAGCCGAAGTGAACCGAGGACAAAGGAGCAGTCGTATTTTCGTAGCCCGACGGAAACACCACTAAAAGAGCATCAACCGTTTTATCTATCTTAAAAAAGAATCATCACAAAAAATCTGATTGCCCGCCGGAATAGAGCGGCGCGATTAGCAGCTGCTCCGGCGGGTCTCTCCTAAACTCACACCGAAAAAGCCGCGGCGGTCGCAAGCCAAAGGCTTGCTCAAGGCTTGAGCCTTCGGCTCTCGCCATTAGCCAAGCGGCTCGGCGGGCACGCTAAACAAAACCAAACACCAAATCATGCCCCTGCCGCGCTGCATTCCCACTTATCCCAAACGCATAAACCAAACACACCTGCACCAAAACCCGCACCCATTCACTTCATCTCCTTCACCAGATACGAAAGAAGCTCAACAGTACCTGCCTTATCCAGCATCTGATTATTATTCCCGCACTTCGGCGAGTGAATACACGAAGGACAACCCGACACACAGGAACAACCGGAAACAATTCTGTAAGCGAGCTCAGCAATCTTCGGGAACAGCTCTGCTGCCTTCTCTGCCAAACCAATACCGCCTGCAACCCCGTCATAGATAAACACTGCAGGACCACCCACATCCGCATGGAACGAACTGGAAACCCCGCCTATGTCTGCCCGGTCGGAGAGGACATACAAAGGCATCGCAGCGATTAACGCGTGCTCTGTTCCGTGCAGAGCACCCCCCAGATTCTCCGCCGTCAGCGGGGCGTCATCATCCACAGTAATCCAGCAGGCCTTCGTCTGGAAAGAACGCGGCTCAACAGTAAGCTCTTCTGTTGTTACAACCCGATCATACTCGAGAACCGAATACCCGTAAATCTGCGTAGATACAGAAACATCTCCGAAATGAACCAGGACGTTTCCGTGACGCACGGTTTTTTCCTTTCTGTTGATTGTAATATTCGTCTCTGATATAGGACGCGTGTGATAATTATCAGAGGTCTTTCTGACGCGAATCACAGAAATCTCAGGCTCAATCTTCTCTACTCTGTAACGCTCTCCCTGATGGAAAATAACAGCTCCCAGATATGCCTCACGGTAAGCCTGCCCGTCATCCATTGTCTCAAGTGTTGAGTTTCCAAAAACAACAGCCCATGTTTTACCAATATTTCCAAAGATGGTATGTTCCATCACAGGATTTCCAATGCCTGAGTAAACAAAACCGCGTGCCGTACTCGACACCAGTTTTCTGCTCTTCAAATCAGAGATGATATCATCTGCCGCTTCCCCGAAGTATTTTCTGTCACGCTCTGCCTTGTATGGAAGTTCTGCGGCAGCACAGAGCAGATGAGATTCCAGAAGATACGGATTTTCTATTCCAAGAATTGCCTCTTCCGGTTTTGCAGAAAAAAACGCCTCGGGATTGTTTGCATAGTACTGGTCGATTGGATTTTGTCCCGCAACAAAAGTAACAGTCGCCTCCTGTCCCTTTCGTCCGGCACGTCCTGCCTGCTGGAAAACTGAAATCATTGAGCCTGGATAACCGCTGATAACAACAGAATCCAGATTTCCAATATCAATTCCAACCTCTAACGCATTGGTGCTTACAACGCCGGATACCTTACCCTGCTTTAAGTTAGATTCTATGCGCTTTCGCTCTTCAGGTCTGTAGCCTCCCCGGTATGATGCGATTTGTTCCTTTGGATTATCTTCAATACAGCGAAGGGCAGTAAGCTCTGCACCTGTTCTCGACTTCGTAAAGCAGATGGTCTGCCGCCCATCCCGAATACTCTCCTGCATAATCTCGGCTGCAGCGGCAGACGCACTCTTTTTTGGATTAAGGCAGATACGAAATGTCCGCTTCGCACGCGGCGAACCATCGGATGAAATCTCGACTGCTGAAAGTCCGGTCAGTGTCTCGGCAAACCGTTTTGCATTTCCAAGCGTTGCAGACGATAAAATAAACTGCGGATAGCTGTCATAATAATTACAGATTCTTCGAAGACGACGAAGCAGCAGAGCTGTGTTTGAACCAAACACACCGCGATACTTGTGCGCTTCATCGATTACGACAAAGGAGAGATTAGCAAAGAAATCACCCCACTTAGCCCGCCACGGCAGGATGTGGTGGAGCTCGTACATGTTGGTCAGAATAATCCGTGAGCGTGAACGTATTTTTGAACGCGCCTCCTGTTTTGTATCTCCGTCATATATTGCAGGCCTCGTTCTCGCATTAAGGGCAGTGTCCATCTCCTGAATAGTCAGGAACTGGTCGCGGGTTAATGCCTTTGTCGGATAGATAAGAAGAGCTGTGGCATCAGGATTTTCCATAAGCTTTGCAAAAACCGGAAGAAGGCACGAGAGGGTTTTTCCAGAAGCCGTAGGAGTTGTAAGAATAATATTCTCTCCCCGGCGAACCGCATCGTATGCCTCTGCCTGATGTGTATAGGTTCTGAGATTTTTCTGCCTCAGATATGCTGCAAGCTTTTCCGGCATAGACTCTTTAGCAGTCTGAAAAACTGCTGTTCTTGCATCCTCGGTTTTTTCAAAGAATATTACATCATCCATAGAGAAGCTCCGTTTCATAGTTCAGAAGGCATGCGAGATTTGCCACGTCGAGTGTATTGTGCTCGACAACAGGCCTTAGAGTTCTGATATTTTTTGATTTTAGATAATTCTGATAATACACCGGAACAAGATAGCCCGGAACATCCTCCCCGCGGGCAAATGTCGGGATATATTCTTCCACAGTTTCCAGACGGCAGTCGGGAAACTCATCTCTAAACAGCCGTCTTGTCGGATGCAGAAGGTCGGCGTGGACATTGAAGCGCACTTCCCGCTCCCCGTAGAATGCAAGACGGTTATTCAGATACGGAATATCAAAGCATCTTCCGTTGTACGAGATTACCACCGAACTCTTCTTAAAATGCTCTTTTGTAAGCATCAGAGCCGGAAGTTCCTCATCAATATCCCGCAGAAGATACTGAGTAACCCTGACTGTTCCGTGTTCGATTTCACCTATGCCAAAGAGGATAATAGGCGCATGAGCCATTCCAAGAGTTTCGATATCAAAGTAGAGATGCGTACCAGCATCTCCAAGAAGCCCTAACAAAAGCGGCTCGGAGTTTCGCTTCAAATCAGAATAGAGATTCAGAATCTCTTTTACAGTGCCGTATTCAATGATATCTGCAACATCTTCTGCTGCATTCTTAAAGCGGGTTCTCTCAAGGTCTCTTAAATTTTCAAACCCTCTTCGTTTCAAATCAGCTTCCCGGACTTTGCCTATTCCAGGCACCAGAGTTAAATCCTCTGCAAGACGACACCGCACAGTATCCTCATCCACACTTGGACGTGACATGAGATGGAATACGGTTTCCTTTCTAAGACAGAAACCGTCTGCCGTCTCCACCTCTTCTCCGAATGAGAAATCAGCAGTATCTTTTGTACCGCGCATCAGTGACGATGCCGAAACAAAACCGGGATGCGAAACTGACATCTCAGCAGACGAAATAGTTACTGTCCCGGGATGCTGTAAACTCACTGTTGTCTGATGCGAACCAGCAGAGTTTGGATAACTGATTCTTTCTCTGGACGATGGTGTATCCTGCTGCACGTTCTGCGATTGATTTTAAGGCAACGCTTGTCATACACAAAAATCAGCATATGAGTATATAAACCCCGGACCGCGCGGTGCGAAAGTGCCCCCTCAAAAAACATAACGCTGAAAATATCCTTTGCAAATCAATTTATTTTCAAAACAAACCCATTAAATGCCTCAAACGCACTTTCGCGAAAATACTGTATTTTCTAAAACAATGTGTCAAATAGCAAGATTCCGGCCTGGATAAACACAAAAAACCCGAGATACCAAATACACACATTTACAATAAGTCAGAACCAACTAATATCTGAATTTTCATGCTAGAGATAAATAACCTCCATGTTGAAGTAGGGGGACGGGAAGTTCTGCATGGTGTCTCTCTCACCATTCAGGACGGACAGACCCATGTTCTTCTTGGACCAAACGGTTCTGGAAAGACAACTCTGCTTCGCACAATAATGGGCTTTGGCTCATCCAAGGTGACCGAAGGTTCGATTATCTTCAACGGCGTAGACGTGACCTATAAACCGGTTCACGAGCGCGCAAGACTTGGAATGGGCATCATGTTCCAGCGTCCGCCGACAATCTCCGGACTGAAACTTGGGAAATTCATCAACGCAACCACAAATATCGGAACCGAGGAAATCCCGGCTCTTGCAGAAAAACTGCACATGACCAAATTCCTTGAGCGTGATGTCAACGCAGGATTCTCCGGCGGAGAAATCAAGAGAAGCGAAATCTTACAGCTCACCGTTCAGAACCCGAGCTTTGTTATGCTTGACGAGCCGGAAAGCGGTGTTGATGTTGAAAACATGTCTCTTCTTGGAAACGCAGCAGCAGCCCTTCTTGAAAAGGACATGCACATGAAGACGCGCACCAAATCCGGTCTGATTATCACTCATACAGGATACATCTTAGACTACATCGAAGCAGATGTTGGACACGTCTTAATCGACGGATACATGCGCTGCAGCGGAAACCCGCGCGAGATTTTAAAGAGCGTAAAAGCATCAGGATATAAGGAGTGTATCGCATGCCAGAAATGAAGGGATTTGATGAAATCAGCGCAGAAGACAAGGAACGCCTCACCTTAACCGGAATCAACACTGAAAATATGGAAGGACGTTCCGGCAGTTTCCTGCTTGTCAACGACCACGTATACCACGCAGGCTCTGCTGAAGAAGGAATCGAGACCTTAATGATTGAGGCAGCTCTTGAAAAGTACGAGTGGCTCAAGGATTACTTCTGGAACATTGTCCCGGCTGACAAAGATGAGTACACCAAATATGTTGCGGAGCGCCCGCAGAGAGGATACGTTATCATCGCACACAAGGGAGCAAAAGCAACCTTCCCGCTCCAGAGCTGTATGTTCCTTCAGGGAGACACTATCCAGTGTGTCCACAACATCGTAATTGCAGAAGAAGGTTCGGAGATTCACTTAATCGCAGGGTGTGCTTCCTCTATGGATACAAAGGTTGGAGCACACTACGGTGTAAATGAGATTTACGTCGGCAAGAACGCCAAAGTAACTTCCACCATGATTCACACATGGGGAGAAGAGGTTGAGGTCTTCCCGCGCACCTGCACTGTCGTTGAAGAGGGCGGAACATTCCTTTCCAACTATGTCTGCATGAAGCCGACTAAGATGGTGCAGATGTATCCGACAGCCTACCTCAAAGGCGAAGGAGCTGTTGCCCGCTTCTCCGGAGTTGTCGTTGCCGGAACAGGTTCTTATGTTGATACCGGATCGCGCGCAGTCTTACAGGCACCAAACACCAGCGCAGAACTTGTCACCCGCGCAATCACCAACGGCGGAACCATCATTTCCCGCGGTGCAGTCGTTGCTGAGTGCCCGAAGACAAAAGGCCACATCGAGTGCCGCGGTTTAATCTTAAAAGACGGCATTATGCATGCAATCCCTGAGATTGAAGGCCATGTTGTCGATGTCGAGCTTTCCCACGAAGCAGCGGTCGGAAAGATTGCCCGTGATGAAATCGAGTACTTAATGGCACGCGGTCTTTCAGAGGAGGAGGCGACAGCAACCATTATCCGCGGATTCCTTGACATCAAGATTGAGGGACTTCCGCCTGCACTGCAGAAGCAGATTGATGCGGCCATTGATTCTGCCGATAACGAAGGCTACTGAATGAAGATTTACGATGTGTCATCCCCGCTCTATTCGGGGATGCCGGTATATCCTGGAGATCCAGAGTTTGAGCGCGAGGAGATTTCAGCAGGAGATGCAGTAATCTCGCGTCTTACTCTTTCTACGCATACCGGCACACACATCGACGCTCCGTCTCATTATCTCAGCGGAGCATCAGGGATTGATGAAGTTCCGCTCACGCAGCTTATCTGCCGCGTGGAGGTCTGTGAGTTTCCGAAGTTTTCAGGAAACGTCCCTGCTGTTTTTTTTAAACACTCAAAAGATTTTTCGATTGACCTGGCAGAGAGCCTCTGTAATTCAGGATTCACTGTGGTCGGCTGTGATTCGGATTCGGTGGGCGGTACTGCTGTTCATAAAACGCTTCTTGAGAAAAATATTGTAATCATTGAAAATCTCTGTCTGGAGTCTGTCCCGGACGGAGAATACTCGATGGTTGCTCTTCCTTTGAAAATAATTTCCGCAGACGCAGCTCCCGCAAGAGTTGTTCTGTTAGATTCGGTGATAGAATGATATTACATGATGCTGTTGTAAAACTTAGCGAAGCAGGTGAGGATATGGGAACTGAGGACGGAGATCTGATGTATCAGTATCTTCCAAATAACCATGTCTGTCAGTTTTCACGCGGAAAATGTATGGGCTGTGAGTTTGGCGGAAGAATTTCCGAGGTTTCAACGCCTGAGCCGTTTTCCGCATGTATGCGCCTTGAAAATATCTACGGTGCTCCGCTCAAGTCTCCAAAGACCAGAGCTGCTGCTCTTGGCGCGCTGAGTGCGGCAGCAGGATTTCTGATGCTGAACCGGAAAACAGGCCCGTGCAATTCGGTGTACTTTGAGGACTGTCGTGCAGAACTTATTGAGTTCTGTTCCGGAAAGGCGGTATATATCATTGGAGAAGATATTGCAGGTATTGCCCAGACGTTAATGCCTGAGGAGGCTGAGCTTGTTTTGGTAAACGGTGAAGCATTCTTTGATGATTCTTTAGTTGAGGAGATTGAAGAGGTGTTAGCTCTTGGTAAGGAGGTTATGCTGATTGGGCAGAACTGTCACGGGTTATCTGCTCTGATGCACCTGCCGATCTGGTGCCCGTACGGGGTGTAAATCCACAAATCTTTTTTTATCTCATTTAGAGAACAGTGTGTTTATATTATAGTACAGCTAAAATAATCACATTATGCTCTTTGGTTCATCAGGGATTAGAAAGCTCTTCGCTCAGGAGCTTTTGTCCTTAGGCCCTCTTGTCGGAGCGGCAGTATCTGTCGATGCAAAACGAATAGTTCTTGCAACAGACGCCAGAACAAGCCGCAGCACACTGTCTGATGCAATTCTTTCCGGTCTCATCTCAGGTGGTGCTGAGGTTTTCTTTGGCGGAATTGCCCCAACACCCTCTGTTGCTCTCGCCGCAGGACAAGCAGATGCAGGAGTTATGATTACTGCATCCCACAACCCGGAAAACTACAACGGGTATAAACTCTTTAGACCTGACGGTTCATCCTATACAGTATCACAGCAGGAAGAAATTGAAAGAAGAGTGGCAGAGCCGGTTTATGCCGCATGGGATAAACAGGGTACTGTATCTCCTGTGGACATCATCACACCGCACAAAGAGAAGATTCTTGCTGAGATTACAGTTCCTGAAAATATGACTGTGGTTGTAGACTGCGGAAACGGGGCAGGAGGGCAGATTACTCCTGATGTTCTTGGAGCAGATGGAGCAAAAGTAATCCCGGTAAACTGTGATCCGTCTGGAAAGTTTGCAAGACCATCTGAGCCTCTTGAGAAAAACCTCCTGCATATACCAGAGCTCATCAGAAAGGCGGGTGCATCATGTGCTGTTGTAAACGACGGAGATGCAGACCGCATGATGGCGTTCGATAACCTCGGACGTTACGTTGACGGAGATTCACTCTTAGCACTCTTTGCCAAATATCTCGATGCAAAGCAGGTCGTAACAACTGTAGATGCATCGATGTCTATCGAGGAAGTGGCAGAAGTACACAGAACACCAGTAGGCGACAGCTTTGTTTCAGAAGAGCTGCTTTCGTGGGGTACATTTGGAGGAGAGCCGTCTGGAAGCTGGATTTTCCCGAAGCACTCGCTTTGCCCTGACGGACCGTACGCAGCAGCTCTCTTTGCGGAAATCTCATCAGAATGGAATGTTGCAGAAGAGCTTGATGCACTTCCAAAGTACACAATCCTCCGTGATGCTGTAATGACACCTAACGGAAAAGAGATTATGGGAATTCTTGGAGCAGAGAACCCGACAGACGGAATCCGTTTCGCAGATGATAACGGCTGGTACTTAATCCGTGCCAGCGGAACCGAGCCAAAGGTCAGATGTACAGCAGAAGGCAGAACCAAAGAGGATGCAAAACGTATGCTTGAAGCCGGAATGTCTACGCTGAAGAAAGCAGAAAAGGAGGTCAAATAATGCAGTGTGTAATTCTTGCAGCAGGAGAAGGATCACGTATGCGGCCTTTAACCACGTCCCGCCCAAAGGTCATGCTCCCGCTTGCCGGAAAACCTAGCCTTGAGCACTTAATAAGAAACGTCAAAGAGGCAGGAATCAGCGATATTATCATAGTTGTAGGGTACAGGGAAGAAGCCATCAGAGACTACTTTGGAGACGGAAGCGGATTTGGTGTGTCGATAAAGTATGTTGTTCAGAGAAAACAGCTTGGAACAGCAGATGCCCTTCGAACCGCAGAGCCGTTTGTAACAGACACCTTCCTGATGTTAAACGGGGACATGGTGATAACTGTTGATGACCTGCAAAAAATCTGTGAAACAAAAGCTCCTGTGATGGCTGTATCGACCACCTCGCATCCGCAGGACTTCGGAGTTGTAACCCTTAACGGAGACAAAATCGCAAGCCTTGAGGAAAAATCCCTCGAGCCAAAGTCTAACATTATCAATGCAGGTGCATACCTTTTTGGAACAGAGATTTTTGACATACTCAAAAAGGTATCACCATCCTCACGCGGAGAGTATGAACTGACTGACGCCTTAATGGATTATATCGCAGAAAACCGCCTCTCAGCACATCAGCTGTCCCTCTGGATGGATGTAGGATATCCATGGGATATGCTTACTGCAAACGAACATATTCTCCAGTCTCTGGAGGATAGACGGCTTGGAGTGATTGAGGAAAATGTTGTAATACGGGGAAACATCTATCTTGGAAAGGGTGCTGTTATCAAATCCGGAACATACATCGAAGGGCCTGTTATAATTGGAGAAAACACAACAGTTGGTCCAAACGCATATCTGCGTCCTGGAACCACTGTAGGTAAAAATTGTCACATAGGGCACGCTGTGGAAATCAAGAACTCAATTATCTTCGACGGAACAAAAGTTCCGCATTACAATTACATTGGAGATAGTGTAATTGGAAGCGGATGCAACTTTGGGGCTGGAACAAAAATCGCAAATCTCAGACATGACCACGGAATTGTAAAGGTCTCTGGGGTGTCTACAGGACGCAAGAAGTTTGGAGCGGTTATCGGAGACAATGTACTCTTTGGAATCAACTGCTCGGTAAACACAGGTTCTTCGATTGGAAGCGGATGTAAGATTGCTCCAAACACTCTTGTGACTGGTAAATTAGACAATGATACGGTGGTGAAGTGATGAGCATTCAGGCAGTTGTTTTAGCCGCAGGAGAAGGTATGCGCCTTAGACCTCTCACAAAAAACCGTCCAAAGGTTCTCCTTCAGGCAGTGAACCACCCCATCTTAGAACACGTCTTAGACGCGGTTGTTGGAGCTGGAATCAGAGACATTATTGTCGTTGTCGGCTACAAAAAGGAGCAGGTCTTAAAGTTCTTAAACACCTATCCGGTTCCGGTCAAAACGGTTGTTCAGAACAAACAGCTTGGGACGTTTCATGCAGCATCGTGTGCTAAGTCAGAGATCACATCAGACCGTCTCCTGATTATCCCGGGTGACAATTATGTAAATGCTGAGTCTATCCGTGCACTTATTCGTGAAGAGAACGCTGCCCTTGTCGCCCCGCACAAACGACCATGGGACTACGGGGTGATTAAGCAGAATGAAGGTATCCTCTGTACTACAGACACGCATGCGTATGATGCTCCGTCCGGGGCACTTGTCGAGACTGGAGCATACATCTTAGAAAAGAGACTCTATGAGGCATTCTTCGCAATAGATGAGCCTGACAATGTCGTAAATGACATGGATTACACAAAATTCAATGTCAAAGTTGTCGAGGCTAAAGGGTGGTATGATGCAGACTGTTTTGCAGATCTGCTTGAGCTAAACCGTTACTTGCTTGGAAAACAGAAGTCTCTTCTTCGAGGATCTATTGACCAGCGCGCAACGATTCGGGGTCACGTTGTCATTGGAAAGAACGTAAAAGTAGGTCCAGGCACAGTGATTAACGGGCCGGTCATTATTGGAGATGACTGCGAGATTCATCCAAATGTATGTATCGAGGCAGGAACTTCTCTTGGGGCACGCGTCACTGTTGAGCCGTTTACATATCTCAAAAACAGTATCGTAATGTCTGACACATATATCGGTGCACAGTCAAGAGTTGTTGATTCGATTATTGGAGAAGGGTGTTCATTAGAACAGGTTGGAACATCCTCATACGGTTTTGGAGCAGTAATCGGAGACAGGACAACTGTTGGCGCATTCACACGCCTTCGCGGAGCTGTAATTGGAAACAATGTAGACATCGACGGCGGACGGCTGATTGAAACCGAAATCCCGAATGATACACGGGTGATGTGATATGTGCGGCATTGTAGGGTACATCGGATACAGAAATGCGGCTGATGTCTGTATGGAAGGACTGCTGCGCCTTGAGTACCGCGGGTATGATTCTTTCGGGATTGCTGCGGTATCTCCTGAGATTGCGCTCTTCAAAGAGACAGGAAAAATCTCAGCAGCAAAGGATTCTGTAACCCTTAAAGGCACATGTGCAATAGGACACACCCGATGGGCAACACACGGCGTTCCAAGTAAAACCAATGCCCACCCGTTTACTGACTGCACCGGAAAAATAGCTGTTGTCCACAACGGAATCATCGAGAACTATGCAGAGTTAAAGCGTGAGCTGCAAAACAGAGGACACACTTTTGTATCCGAGACGGATACTGAAGTCATTCCTCATTTAATCGAGGAACAGTACTCTGGAAATCTGAAAGAAGCAGTCTCCAAAATTCTGCCGCTCTTAGAGGGAGCATATGCAATTCTGGTAATCGCAGAAGGCACTCAGGAGATTGTGGCCGCCAGAAAAGGAAGCCCGCTCGCTCTTGGTATCGGAGACAATGAGTATGTGTTTGCCTCTGACGGTCTGCCGATTCTAGACTACACCCGCCGTGTTGTTTATCTCGAAGATGGAGACCTTGCAGAGGTAAGCCAATCAGGATACAAAATTTATCATGGCGGAGAAGAGGTTATCCGTTCTGTTTCAACGCTTGAGTGGGATGCAGCAGATGTAAGAAAAGGCGGTTTTGCGCATTACATGCTAAAGGAGATGTTCGAACAGCCGGAAGTGTTCTCGAACACAGTAAACTCAATCGCTGAGAATCCAGCCCCTCTATGCCGTCTGCGTGATGCGCATTCTTTAACGATTGTTGCCTGCGGAACATCAGCGAATGCATCAAATGTTTTTGCATATCTGATGGAGACTGTATGCGGCATTCCAACGCGCGTTGTTCTGGCATCCGAATTCAAGTACTACCCGACCCCGAGAAATGATGTAGTTATCGCTGTTTCACAGTCCGGCGAGACCGCAGATACGATTTATGCATTAAAAATCGCACGGGAAAAGGGAGCAAAAACATACTGCCTTACCAATGTGCTTGGAAGTTCACTCACCAGAGTTGCAGAGACCACCCTTTACACCAGAGCAGGACCAGAGGTGTCTGTTGCTGCGACTAAATCATTTATCGCGCAGGTTGCGGCATTCATGGAGATTGTAAACATCATCTCCGAAGGAAAACTGGATGGTGTAATCAACGAGATTCAGCGCTATCTGCCGGAAGTTCTGGACAGTGATGTTGAAGAGGCAGTTGACCTAGTAAAAGATGCATCAACGCTTCTGTATGTTGGACGCGGATTAAGTTATCCAATCGCTCTTGAAGGAGCGCTGAAGATGAAGGAGATTTCCTATATCCACGCGGAAGGATATGCGGCAGGAGAGTTAAAGCACGGTCCGTTCGCGCTTCTTTCGGAAAAGACGCCGGTTGTTGCTGTGTGTCTTTCCGGAGTTACATATCCTGTGATGATGTCAAATCTAAAGGAGATAAAGGCGCGCTCTGCACCAGAGGTTGTTATTGGAGATGCGGGAGATATCGATGCAGAGGAGATTGCAGATGTGTTTCTGCAAATTCCAAAAGTGTCTGAGACAGCAGGTGTGATTCTCGCGTCTGTTGTTTTACAGATGCTGGCATATAAGACGGCTGTTTCTTTGGGAACGGATGTTGATATGCCGAGAAATCTTGCAAAAAGTGTGACGGTGGAGTGATTATTCTCCAACTTTTTTTGATGTGCTCTGCCAGATAACTGCGTCTTTTCTGCGGGAGTAAAGTCCCATGAAGAGATAGAACTGGTTTGTGATGAAGGAGGTTATCAAGTTGCCTCTCTTGATGATACTTAGGAGGACTATACCTAATATAAGCAATAATAAAATAATTGGATGCAGAACAGCCATCCCTATGGCAAAGAGGAGAAGGCCTGTAAAGAATATTGTTGGCGTTACAACATAAATCGAAATTCTCAATGGATAGAATAATCTTGAGAATGGACGCTTTAATTTCAGTAAATCACGGTTTGCAAGTGTTGCTTGAATAAGGCCTTTTGCACGTCTTGCTTTCTGAGAATATTGCTTTTTCATGTTTACTGGCAGTTCCTCGTAAACCTTAGCATTATTTTCATAAATTGTTCTATATCCTTTACGGATTGCAACAAAGGCTATGTTTGCATCATCAGGCCCAATTGATTCAGTAATTTCACCAATTACACTCTTTTTAAGAGCAATTAAGTTACCATTAAAACTATATGTAGCATCATTTGCTGACTCCCACTCAGACATTCGACCAAAGAAAGAGCGATATACTTTCTCTAATGAAGTAACAACATCTTTTCCAGAATTTGGCTGTAAGTCAGCACTTACTGCGGCAATTCTATCATCACTTACTAAACGTCTAACCAAAATTTCAACGGTGTCTTTTGCCCAGATAACATCTGCATCCGTATCAATAATAATATCATGTGATGCCATCTTTATTCCCATATTCAGAGATTTGTTTTTGCCAGTTCTCTCATTATTCTCATGAACAATCCATTTAAGATTTGTCTCAGTTAATTTATCTCGAGCAACACCTTCAGTATTGTCTGAAGACTTATCAATAACAATAACAACTTCTATCTTATCCTGCGGATAGGTACAGTCACATATGCTCTGGATTTTCCTTCCAATGTTCCTTTCTTCTTCGTATGCACATATAACTACAGATATCTCCGGGAGTTCGGATGCGTTTTCAACATGCAGTTTTTCAACTTTTTTCCCGAAATAAATTCCAAACAAATAAATTATGTATGGCAACGCTGCCAGAAGTAGAAGAAATAATCCAATCAATATCAGGAATGAAAATACCATCATTGTAATACTCATTGTCTTTTATCATTATAGAAATATCGATGTCTATATTTAACATATAAATCCATAATCACTCCAGATACTTTATCACATATAGATTCCAAAATATACATACCTATAACATCACGTGAGATTATGGATTTCAGTTTCTGGAATAATAAAAAATGCCGATACGGAATAATCGGAGGAGCAGTCCTTCTGTTAACCGTAATCGCTTTGGCAATCCGCCTTCTTCCAATGGGAGACCTTATTGGAACAGGAGATATGATTGCCGGTCCTGACGCATGGTACAACCTGCGTCTGGTTGAAGTGCTGTTAGCTTCCGGCGGTTTCATTTTCTTTGAACCGATGACATTGTTCCCCACAGGACAAAATATTGTTTGGGGTCCGCTGTTTACATACATTGCCGCGTTCTTCGGACTTTTCGCCGGCGATGCAGGAAGAGTAGCCCTGATTGATGCAGTCTCATGGACGCCTGCTATTCTTGGCGCACTGATGGTTCCTGTAATGTTTTTCCTTGGAAGAAAATTTGGAGACTGGAAAACAGGACTTATTGCAGGTCTCTTTATCGCAGTAATCGGTGGTCAGTTCTTCTCAAGAACTCTTTATGGACACTTTGACCACCACGTAGCGGAGACTTTGTTTTCCACACTGTTTGTACTTTGTTATGTCTTAGCTCTGTCTAACTTACACAGAAAAGAGATTTCATTAAAGAATCCGGCAAGCCTTAAACTTCCACTGATTCTGGGTGTTGTTTCAGGAATTGCATATTTCCTTGGACTTCTCACCATGACAACGCTTGTAGCTTTCGGTCTCTTTGCTGCAGTGTTTACCCTGATTCAGTTCGTCTTAGATATTAAATCCGGCAGACCAACTGAATATCTCCTTGTTGTGAATACTCTGACATTTGGAATTGGGGCAATTGGTCTTCTTATTTATGGAATCAGAGACTTTGGATTTGGTTTTACCAATTACTCTATCGCGCTCTTCATCGCACAGATTATGGTAATTCTCGGTACTGTTTTCCTCTATGTTCTGCAGAAGGTCATTGCCAAAATTGAGAAACCATGGTACATCTATCTCGCATCAATTGCGGGAGTTTCTGTAGTTGGAATCATTGCCATGTGGATTATACTGCCGGATTTATTCAATTCTATGATTGGCAACCTCATGCAGTTCTTCACAAACAGTGAAACTGCTGCAACAATCCAGGAAATGTCCTCATGGTCATTTGACCTTGCTGCATCCTCATTTAACATAGGTCTCCTGCTTGCTCTTGGAGGATTTGCTGTACTTGTATGGAAGATTATCCATGATAAAAGCCCAGTTGCACTCTTTGTGCTTATCTGGTCTCTCTTCATGTTCCTCGCAACTGTTGCCCACATCCGTTGGGAATACTTCTTCGCAGTAAACGTCGCGCTTCTCTCTGCCGTGTGTGTATCATGGGCAATCTCATTTGCAGGAACTGAAGTTGCAAAACTTTTCAGCAAAAAACATCAGCCTGATTCAGAGCAGAAGGGAAAGAAAGGAAAAAAGTCCGCACCATCTGCTTCTGAAAAACCAGATGTCTTAAAAATTGGTGTCCTCACTGTTGTGATAATTTTAGCTCTTGTGTTTACAGGAATATCAGGAGTAAACGCGGTTCAATCAGCATCAGCATATGGCGAAATTGGTGTAACAGAAAAAGACTGGATTGAAGCAACCGAGTGGCTTGTTGATGGAACACCAGAGACTGGCATTGACTACTACGAGCTCTATGAGAGAGAAGGATTCTCTTATCCATCCGAAGCATACGGTATCATGTCCTGGTGGGATTACGGACACTATATTACAACAATCGGTGAACGTATTCCAAACAGCAACCCATTCCAGGCAGGAGTTTCAGGAACATACGGTGCTGCACAGGTTTTAACCTCAACAGATGAAAATGCTGTTGTCCAAAAACTCAACCATCTGAGAACCAAGTATGTCATGACTGACTATCAGATGGCAGGAAGCAAATTCGGAGCTATGTCCATCTGGGCAAACCCGGCAGTTCAGACAGAACCATATTATACTCACCTCCTTCAGCAGAGCTCAGGAGGATCATACTCTGTAGTTACAGGATACACAGAAGAGTACTACAATACCTTAACTGTACGTCTTCAGAACTTTGACGGTTCATACACCGAGGCGGATTCAGTCATTCTTGCATTAACAGACAGCTCTGCTGGATACGGTTATCCAGTTATCACATATACGAAATCCTACGTAAACGCTGATGACGCATGGAAAGCAGCAAAAGAATACAATTCTCATAGTGCAAACACTGAAGCAGGAAAATATGCATATGTGCTCTCTGTTCCAAACCCGTATAAACCTGAGACATACTTTACTCCAAACACAGATATCCAAGCACTCAAGCATTTCCGTCTTGTTCATGAATCTGACACCTATGTTGTCCCGGTCGACAGTTACACGGTTGGTGTAACCGAACCAAACGGCGGAGGAACTGCATGGGTTAAGACCTTCGAGTATGTCAAAGGTGCAGTAATCAAAGGAAACGGCATTATCTCAATTGATGTAACCACCAACAACGGCAGAACCTTCACCTACAGACAGGTCAGTGAGAACGGACAGTTTATTGTCCCATACGCAACCGGACAGACAGGAGAAATCAAGACAGGCGTCTACAAGATTGAAGGAACAGGTCAGACATTCACAGTCTCTGAAAAGGCAGTCCAGAACGGCCTTTCCATCAACTAATCTCTTTTTCCAATCCACAACTTTATCCGCTCAAACACCGTAGATATACGTATATATGAGCGGATTTGAAATCGGCCAGACGGTACGCTACTCACGTACCGGAACCGTTGGAAAAATTGTCTCCTTCTCTGAAATTGACGGCTTTACCTTCGCAGAAGTCGATACAACCGGTTTGCTGTACCGCGTAGATCAGTTAATCGAAATCAGCGAAGAGGTACGTGCTGCATCTGCAGAAGTCGATGTCAAAAAGCAGATTATTGACGAGCGCGAAAAACTTCGCGAGATGCAGGAGTCTGCATGGCTTAATGTTGATCAGAGCTGTGAGGGTGGAGGATAATCTGCAACCACACAGATATATCTGTCTTGAAGACAATTATATAAGGAATACGGAGGTTTGGTACTTTGAATGATCCTACAATACCCAATGTAAATATCGGAGTTGTCGGCCATGTTGACCATGGAAAGACAACCCTTGTCGGTCAGCTTACCGGCGCATGGACTGACCGCCACAGCGAAGAGCTTAAACGCGGAATTTCAATCCGCTTAGGTTACGCTGACGCAACATTCTATAAGTGTGACAAATGCGGCTCAGACGGCTGGTCCAACACCCCGGTCTGTCCAAACTGCGGAGAAAAGCTTGAACCAGTTCGTTCAGTTTCCTTTGTTGACGCACCAGGTCACGAGACCTTAATGGCCACGATGCTTTCCGGATCTGCAATTATGGATGGAGCCATGCTCATTATCGCCGCAAACGAGCCGTGCCCGCAGCCGCAGACAAAAGAGCACTTAATGGCTTTAGAGCTTACCGGCATCAAGAACATCGTCATCGTTCAGAACAAGATTGATGTCGTACCGCAGAAGCAGGCTCTGGAAAACTACAAGCAGATTAAAGCATTTGTTAAGGGAACGGTTGCAGAAAACGCACCCATTATCCCAGTATCAGCACAGAAAAAGATTAACTTCAATATGTTAATCGATGCTTTAGACACCGTCATTCCAAATGAAGACCGTGATTCTGAGGCATCCCCAATTATGCTTATCGCACGTTCCTTCGATGTCAACCGTCCGGGAAGCTCATGGAAGGAGATTAAAGGAGGAGTTATCGGAGGTTCTTTAATCCGCGGAGAGTTCCACGAAGGCGACGAGATTGAAATCCGCCCGGGCAGACAGTACATGTCTGAGAATAAGGCAAAGTGGGAGCCGATTATTACCAAAATCACCTCTATGAATAAGGCATCCCGCAAAGTACCAACCGCAACCCCCGGAGGACTCGCAGCCATAGGTACCAAACTCGATCCTGCGATTACCAAAAGCGACACCTTAGTAGGACAGGTTGCCGGAGCTGTTGGAGAACTTCCGCCCGTATGGGACAAGATGAAGTTCAATGTTCAGTTAATGGACCGCGTTGTAGGCGCCGCATCTGAGCTCCATATCGACCCGCTCCGCTTAAAAGAGCCATTAATGCTCTCCGTTGGAACAGCAGTCACTGTCGGAGTGGTTACCGCATCCAAGAAGAATGTGGTTGAAGTTATCCTGAAACGGCCGGTCTGTGCGGAAGTAGGATCCCGCATTGCAATCAGCCGTCAGGTCGGAGGAAGATGGCGGTTAATTGGAATGGGAATCCTCACCGAGTAAACGTAGTCTTAGATACTAACGCATTAATGATGCCGGCGCAGTTTGGCGTTGACCTCTTTGGAGGTTTAACCGAACTGCTTGGAGCATACGACGCATGGGTTCTTCCGGAAGTTGTATCCGAACTGCGCGGGCTTACCAACGGCTTTGGGAAAAATGCGGCAGCTGCACGGTTTGGTTTGACTGTTGCAGCCCGCTGTCGGCTTCTTGAACCATGGGATGAAGACATTCCTGTGGATGATAAAGTGGTCGCCAACGCACGTGAGATTAATGCTGTAGTAGTGACAAATGATAGAGAACTAAAAAAGAAACTCATCGACCGGCAGATACCGGTTGTTGTTCTGCGCTCGAGATGCAGGCTTGAGTTGATTGGAAAATAAAAGAGTCAGCGAGAAACATATGTATTACAAACTGAAATTAAACGATAAAGTCAGAGTTCCGCCGGAGCGTATGGGAGAAGACCTCAATACTGTTATCTTAGACGTCTTACAGGAGCAGTTTGAGGGAAGTGTCGATAAGGAAATGGGTATTTTTATCGCAGTCACCGGCGTTCAGCGTGTCGGCGAGGGCGAAATCATCTACAGTGACGGTGGTGTTTACTACGATGTTGACTTTGAAGCTGTAGTTCTGCGCTTAGCACTTCAGGAAGTTATCGAAGGAATTGTTGTAGAAACCACCAGCTTTGGTGCATTTATTTCCCTCGGTCCAATTGATGCAATGCTCCACATGAGTCAGATTTCAGACGAGTACATTGACTACGACGAGAAGAACTCACGCCTTGTCTGCAAGGATTCCGGAAGAACTCTCGGTGTCGGTGATACTGTCCGCGCACGTGTTGTTGCTCTCTCATTAAACGAACGCGATCCGCGCGAGTCCAAGATTGGACTTACCATGCGCCAGCCGGGACTTGGAAACCTCGCATGGATTGAATCCGACAGAAACAACGAGAAGGAGAATCAGTAATGGCAGCAAAGCGCGCATCTCAGAAGAAGGTTCTTCAGGCATGCAGAAACTGTCACAAGGTCTTAGAGGCAGATAAGACCATCTGTCCGGAGTGTCAGGGCTCTGCTCTCACTCCTGAGTGGTTCGGTTACCTCGTTATCATTGATGCACGCCACTCTGATGTTGCAAAGAAGATGAACATCGAGTACAACGGACGCTACGCACTCAAGGTCAGATAATGCTGACTCTTCCGCCGGAGTGCCGCGGACTGTTTAAAGAGCCGTTCGGCTCTCTTCACCCTGATTTTTCTAAGATTACTGATGAGCTTTCGGCACGTCATTTCTGCTGTGTCGGAGATGTTGTAACACGGAATGCTTTTCATCATGGCTTAACGCCTGATGTTTCAGTAATCGATGGAGTGACCAAAAGGTCAAATGTTGTAACACTTCCAAGGTTTTTAGGCAGCACATTCGAAGTTAAAAATCCAGCAGGAACTATCACTGAAGAACTCGAGGAGGCGCTGTACTTAGCATACTCTATGCGCCCTTCACTCGTGCTTGTTGAAGGTGAGGAGGACCTGGCTGTTCTCCCGCTCATTTTGATACTCCCTGATTCTGCGGTTATTTTGTACGGACAACCAAATGAGGGGGTTGTTTTCTGCGAGGTTGATTCCGCCCTCCGCAAAAAAGCCGAAGAACTTCTCTCCTGTTTTGTGAAGTCGTGACGCGGGTATTAAATAGCTAGCGCGCTAACATTTTAGGGATATCGAATGGAGATTAAGATCAACTCTAACACTAGAAATGAGCTCCTCAGCCGTTCTGAGATTGCATTCACCGCAACTTACGAGGGTGCAACTCCGTCCCGTATGGACATCGGCGCAAAGATTGCAGCTCTTCAGAATGTACCGGTCGAGAACCTTATCCTTTCCCCGCTCCAGAGCCGCTTTGGTGTCAGAGCAGTTCAGGGTGTTGCAAGAATCTACGATTCTGCAGAGGCACTTAAGGCAACCGAGCGCGCATACCTCGTCGCACGCGGACAGAAGAAGGAAGAGGCTGAGTAATCATGGCAGCAAAGAAAGCAGCAAAGGCAGCACAGAAGCGCAGTGACCTTTACACTGTCGACAACCAGGGTAAAGCAACTACCACCCGCCGCTTCTGCCCACAGTGTGGACCAGGCGTCTTTATGGGCGAGCACAAGGACCGTTTCGCATGCGGAAAGTGCGGATACACTGAGTTCAAGCAATAAAATACACAAAATCATGCCCGGAAAAAGGGTTTTAGGCATTGAAGGGACAGCATGGAACTTCAGTGCCGCTGTTTTTGACGACGATTTAGTTTGTCTTCATTCCTCACCGTATTCTCCGCCGTCTGGAGGGATTCATCCGCGTGAAGCAGCACAGCACCACGCAGCGGTTGCATCAGAAGTAGTATCCAAAGCACTATCTGACGCAGAGAACAGAATTGACGCTGTTGCATTCTCAATAGGCCCGGGCCTTGGCCCGTCTCTTAGAACAGCCGCCACCACCGCGCGCACTCTGGCACTGAAGTATGATGTGCCGTTAATTGGCGTAAATCACTGTGTAGCCCACGTTGAGATTGGCAGATGGTACACGAAGTTTGAAGACCCAATCGTCCTCTACGCATCAGGTGCTAACACACAGGTGCTTGGTTTCCTAAACGGACGCTACAGAATCTTTGGAGAGACGCTTGACATTGGTCTTGGAAACGCGCTTGATAAGTTTGCAAGAAGCCACGGCCTTCCGCATCCGGGAGGACCTCTTATCGAACAGCTCGCAAAAGAAGGTTCATACATTCCACTTCCATACACAGTAAAAGGAATGGATCTGGCATTCTCAGGCCTTATGAGCGCAGCAAAAGACGCAACCACACGCGGAGCACGCATGGAGGATGTGTGTCATTCTTTCCAGGAAACAGCCTTTGCGATGTGTGTAGAGGTTACAGAACGTGCACTCGCACATACAGGAAAGGATGAGGTTATCCTTGTCGGAGGGGTTGGAGCAAACATGCGCCTTCAGGAGATGCTTCGCATCATGTGCGAAGAGCGCGGAGCTCAGTTCATGGCGCCTCCGAGAACCTATATGGGAGACAACGGGGCGATGATTGCATACACTGGAAAAGTTATGCTCGAAGCAGGATCTACGATTTCCGTTGCCGACTCCATAGTAAACCCGCACTACAGATCAGACCAGGTTGAAGTAACCTGGAGAGCTGATGCAGGAGAGCTCTTTGCACCCGGACAGTCCGAGACTGCCGAGCGCGGAGCAGAGGCAGCGGTTGACTTAACAGGAGACAATGCAGTAAAGACACGTCTTTCCAAAGGATACCGCACTCCGGAACTTGACCGCCTGTTAATCACCGAGCGCACAAGAGCCGAAGCGCGCTGTATCGCAGCCGCCAGGCGCGGAGGTGTTCCAACACCAATCATCCGCGACGTAACAGACACATCCATTGTTATGGAAAAACTCGAGGGAGACGTCTTAAAGTACGTTATAAGCCCTGCTTATGCACGTGCTGCAGGAGAAACAGTTGGAAAACTCCACCGGGCTGGGTTAGTACACGGAGACCTTACAACCTCCAACATGATTTGGAAGGATGGACGCGTGTATCTTTTAGACTTCGGTCTATCACAGATGACAGAAGAGATTGAACCGCGCGGAGTTGACCTTCATGTTCTCTTCCAGACGCTTGAGAGCACAACAGAAACACCGGATGTTCTTCGCGCGGCATTCACCGAAGGATACTGCAGCGCATTCAAAGGCGCAGATGCAGTTCTTGAACGCGAGCATGAAATCGAACTTCGCGGAAGATACCTATGATTACTGTAGTTACCGGAAACAAAGGAAAAGCAGCAGAGGTTGCGGCGTTCTTCGACGGAATAGTCGAAGTAACCCACACACCTTTTGAAGCGGTCGAGCCGCAGGCAGAGAGCATCTCAGAAATTGCCCGCGAAAAAGCAAGACAGGCTTACGAGGCGCTTGGAGTGCCTCTGATCGTGGATGATACAGGGCTTTTCATCGAAGCTCTTGCAGGCTTCCCGGGGCCTTACGCCGCATATGTTCAGGACACTATCGGAAACGAAGGCATTCTACGCGCAATGTCTGCAATCGAAAACCGCCGCGCATACTTTGCGACAGCTGTCGCATACGCTGATGAAAACGGCATTTCCGTATTCGAAGGCAGAGTTGACGGTGAAATCACACAATCACCGCGCGGAACAGATGGGTTTGGATACGACCCCATCTTTTCTGTAGGTGAAAAAACCCTCGCAGAGATGAGCCTTTCCGAAAAGAACCAGGTTTCTCACCGCGCACGGGCACTTGAAGAATTTAGAAAATGGTATGTCTCGAACCGCTGATTGGTTCAATACAACGTAATCGTTAATATCACGGAGAGCATACAATATTAGCACGAAAATATCGGGGTAATATATCATGAGATTCCCAGAAGCAGAAGCAAGACTCCTTAATGTCAAAGTATGTATGAAATGTAACGCCAGAAACGCAATCCGCGCAACCACCTGCCGCAAATGCGGTTCTTCCTCTCTTCGCCCGAAGAACAAGGAAAGAAAGGCATAAGCGTTTCTTCATACAATTATGGTGCGCGCAATCTGCGCACCCAATCAATTTATTTTCCGAGGTCAGATGAAACTCATTCCCGACTCTCACGTACGCCTTTGGGCGATTTCTGTCTTTGTCTTTATCGCGATTTTTGTATGTGTTATCTGTAACATGGCGATAGAGCGTGAGATGACATGGATGGTATATCCAGTCTGTTCCTTAATCTTTGCATGGGGTGTCTTTGGTCCGCTTATTTACCGTGGAAAAGACGGGCTTCTTATTTCGCTCGGACTTCTGTCCACGCTTATTCTGCCGTACCTTTTAGTCCTCGAGCAGTGGACACACACCGGCGGATGGTTCATAACAATAGCTTTCCCAATTGCTGTCTTTTCGATTATCTTCATCTGGATTATTTACTTTACCATAAGAAAAACCAGAAACCCGTGGACAGCGTCAGCCGTAATTATCTCATCCGGAGGGGTTCTTTCTCTCTTTACTTATCTGGCAATTATTCTCCTCTCTGAATATTCTATGTTTCCATGGGGTTGGATTTCATTCGGTTCAGCACTCGGCTTGGCCCTTCTCCTTCTGATTGCAGGACGCATCAGGAAGGAAGCGAATAACAACCTCTAAATAAATTCTAGTGCATAGTATCATTTATGTATGAGGATGAGCAGATTGCCGAAGAGGAGTTAACAGCAGATGAGCTGACCGATTTGGCATTCGGCATGTTTACAATCTTCGCTGAACAGCATCTGGAAGCCGAAGGCATGAGGCTTTTTGAGATTGTTGAGTCAGGAGAGGATATTCTCGAAAAAATCACCGCGCTTTCTGAGGCATTCTCTTTAGAGTGTCCGCTTCTTGCAGAGCCTCTTTCTATGTTTGGAACTCCTGCAGATATTCTCTCGTTCTACCGCTTCGGAGAGGCTGTTCTTCCAACCAAAACAACTCACTCCTACTGGATTCAGCAGAGCAAACCAGGAGTTGCTGCGGATGCCTGCGGAAGCGAGCAGGCAGGAAAGTGGCTTATTTTCCTTCCGTCATCAGATATAGATGAGGCATGGATTAAGGTTCGAAACGCAACTGTTGCAGGAGAGCTTGGAATAGGGGCCAAGGTTAGTACCTTCCGCGACAATGAAGACTCGCGTGATGATAAGAAGGTCATCTATGTTTTCACAGCGGACTGGGCTGATGAGGCGGATGTAATGCGTGTTCGCGAGCGGTTAAAGGAGCTTGGATTCGTTGACAGAATCGGATACAAGAGAAATCTGGATACGTATGCCGGCGAGTACCGCGAGAAGGGAAAGCGGGTTACGTATTACTCGGTTTAATTTTTTTCCTAACAATAAATTGATAAGTAAACTTGGCAAAACAGATTATGACAAGTTTTCTTGTCATAATGGAATTTGGAGAAACCAATGGAAAAAGAAGAAGTTCTGGCGATGTCCAGAAGAGAAAAAACAGATGAAGGATTTATCGTTGCGGAGCATCAGGGTCGGAGGCTTGGAGTTGCAGCATTCTCTGCTGTTCTTATCTTCATTGTTTTGTTCAACCTGTTTACCGGACAAAATAACAATATCCCATTCTCCTTGTGTTGGGCATTTGTCGCAGCAGAAGCATATCCTAAATATAAGTTCACCAGGAAATCAAGTTATCTCGTGGTTGTAGTCGCAGGCTCTCTTGCATGTATTGCTTTCCTTATCGCCCACATACTGTCAGTATTGCTGTAAAAACATGAACGAAGAATTAATCCTGAAAAACCGCTTAAAGGAAGCAAGAAAAGAAGCCTGCCTGTCACAGGCAGCATTATCAGAGCTTGTCGGTGTTTCCCGAAATACCATCAGCTCAATAGAAACGGGACAGTTTAATCCAACCGCAAAACTCGCCCTGATTCTATGTATCGCACTTGACAAAAAGTTCGAGGAGTTATTTTACTTCTAGGACCTCTCTTTTATTAAAAAAAGTATTTTATTCTTCTGAAATCACGCGCGCTTTGGAAGCGGCTTGGAAACACCGATTCCTAAAATATCTTTTGCGCCCTCGAAGACATCGCGTGCCGCAAGAGCCATTCCCAAAGATGCCGCCCACTCATCAAAGACAGCAACCGGTTTCTGTAAGAGTGCAGAGATTTCCTCGGCAAGCTTTGGAGCAAGGCTTCCTGCAAGAGCAATAGATGCCTCCGGTGCAAGGAGCAGAAGGGATGCACACTCCATAGCTGCCCAAAGGGCAATTGCCGGATTCTGGTACTGCTCTTCTAAGTGGTATGAAGCACCGGCTGTGGTAAACGCATCATTTGCCGACAACTCACCGTCATCCACCTTGCGTATAGCATCCACATCAAGCGCTCCATGCTTAGTTCCCGGAGCAAACACGCATGCATCAAAAGCACCAATCACCTTATTCTTTGACACCAGAAGAGAGACAGTGTTTGAACTGATATCAGATACAACGAAAGTATCCTCATTTAACTTCTGCTTCACAAAATATGCGATACCAAGCTTTTCGGGGCTCGTCTGGTGAGAGTACACCTTAAAGCGCGGATCAGTATCAGAACCTCTGTGAATTCCCGGGAAAGCAACAGCCGGAATTCC
>JAFQTT010000009.1 GCA_017408885.1 Methanocorpusculum sp. | reverse complement strand
GTTCAAATCGGGAACTTGGCTTCGGGGATTATGCGGCCATAGCAGAGAGGTTCCACCCGGACCCATTCCGAACCCGGCAGTTAAGCTCTCTTGCGTCGACTACTGTACTCAGATACGCGAGTTCTCGGGAACTAGTCAACGTTGCAACCCCCTTCCTTTTGTTGAAACATTCTTACTGTAATCTAAACACGAAAGCGTAAGCGCTTTAGTTTTTTCATCCTGAAAATTGTAAATTTTATCTTACTATTTTACTGGTCTATTTTGCCGCATTCTGAAACTATTTTTATACTCCGTTATAATAGTATATTGTACCATAACGGTATTCCAGAATTGCAGCTTTCTCGTGCGAAGAGAACGATCACAACGGAACACCATCATTCCCCGCTCACCCGAATGACAAGGGTGAAGAAATCTCTGCAATATGGATGGTAAATGTCAGACTCAGGGGTAAATGGAAATCCCTGTGATTCTGTTCTCTTCCAAAGCACCAGTCTATTTTATAATTCACACTGACTAGAAATACTTAAATAATAGCGTGTCTATAGTATAATCCATGAAGAAAACAGTTCTTTTAATCGCAGCAGTCTTTCTGACTGTCTTTGCTGTTGTCGGTGCAGGCTGTATCGGCGCTGACCCGATCGTCGGCGAATGGAAAGCAGGAAGCATGCCGGTTACCTTCAACGATGATGGTACCGGAAGCTTTGAAATCACTCTCTTCGGATTCACCAAAGAGTACGGATTAACCTGGGAGCCAATCGAGGGATATGACAACACCTACAGAATCTCCACCACAGAAAACGCAATTCCAGTTGGAGAATACATCATCTCTGAAGATGGAAAGACCCTCAAAGGACCAATCACCTTAACCAAAGTGGTTGAGGAATAAAACCACTTTTTTTATTTCCAGGCGTCAACCAGCGCCACACGCTCAATTACCAGCTCTTCAATTCTATTTTCGCCCGCAGCTTCCATCTCGGCATCAGTGATCCCAAACTCTGCCTTCAGCCTCTCCTCGTTTGGCGCAAACGGACTGCACTCAGTGACAATCTCCTTTACAAGCTCAGCCGCTTTTTCTTCATCTCCGTCTAATACCAGAACATAAACAGAGTTCTCACCCTCATGAAGCCCGAACTTTGATGCGAGCGAACACTGACGCTGACCGGAGACATAAACTAAAATCTCCATCGAAAGAGAACGGGCAATTGCCTTTCCTTCCGCAAAAGAACGCTTCGCGTGAGCTACTGCTGATTCAATGTGCGAAAAGCCCGCAATCTTTTCTGCATCAAACAAAACAACCGTTGAATTAGTTTTGTCAGCTGCATCATTTACCTGAGCAATCGTCTTTTTTACCTCATCAACCTCTACCGTTCCGCAGAAAATAATCATATCATCACCTCAGAAATCAAACAGCGTCGGCTGTTTCTTAGTATCCGTTTTGGTTTGCTCTAAAACCTCTTCTTTCTTTTCCATAACTTCATCAAGCTCCTCATCACGTTCAGTCTTAACCCCTCCCTTCCGCTTTGCCTCTTTCAGTACATTTTCTGTAGTCACAGATCCGAGCACTGATATAAGGTCTGCCTTATCGGCTGCAAGAAGCTCAGCAGGATTTGTGATTCCACGAGAGAAAAGTCTTCTTGCACGAACCCTTCCAATACCCTTTAGAGAAATCAGCGGAATAAGTTCTTCTTTGACACCGTTTGCAACACGCATCTCAAGGATTGACATCTCCTTCTCAAGTGACGGGGCAAACTCATGAGCGATTCTCTTTGCCGCATGTAAAAGCCATTTCAGATTCTCAACTGCTGCATGAATATCTCCGCCTCCAACACCGAACCTCTCGGAAATCATCTCTTCTGAAATTTCAGAAGCCCACTCCTCAACAACCGCTGCCGTCTTCACTGCTGCGAAGAACTCCTCGGTACAATCCTCGCACCAGATTTCATCACAGCGGTCACCTACTATTTTATCCACAAGTTTCTCGTCTGCTGCCTTCAGATAGAAACGGAACATATCAGGCGTCATACAGAGCATGTGAAGAATTCCAAACGGCGAGAAATCCTCGCCTGCGTGTGCTTCAAGCACATCCTTTATCATCAGCGCAGATTCCGGCGCCAAGTAAAGTCTGGATGAAAGTGAACCAAATCCAGTATAGGAAAACACTCCGCCAATTTCTTCTATCATCTCTGCATCTGTCAGGAACTCTAAGGCTTTGTTTACATTTCTGTCAAGCCTTCTGTGGACTGCTTTCTGGCTTGCATAGAAAGACCGTTCCATAAATGCAGAAACCTCTTCTCTTGTGGACGCAAAACCTGAGGTAATCAGAGCTAAGAGATGTCCTCGAAGTTCACTTTCTTTCTGGCACTGTGACTTGATATCCTCTGCCGGAGCGTTGATGAACTCCTCGAAGAGCTCGTCAACCTTTTTCTCCTCTTTTGCGATTAAGACAGCCTCTCCATATGGGTCAAGACGCGGACGTCCCGCACGTCCTGCCATCTGCCGGTATTCCATCACCGGAATTTTATTCATTCCGGTTCTCACATCATACCGCTGATAATCCCGTACAATAACGCGCCTTGCTGGAAGGTTGAGACCTGCGGCAAGTGTCGGAGTGGATGAGATGCTGACAATCTCACCTTTTCTAAATCCTTCTTCGACCGCTGCACGTGCTGCCCGCGGCAACCCTGCGTGATGGAAGGCTGCTCCCTTCTTTACTGCTTCGGATAGAACCTTTCCTGAAGCTGTTGCATCAGCTTTTGCGATAATCTCAGAATATCTGTCAAGCTCAGGGGATGACTTCTTCAAAGCAGCCGCGGCCTTCTTTGCAAATGCCTCAGCAGAACGTCTGGATGAGACAAAGACCAGACACTGCCCGCCTTCTTCTGCTGTATCCAGAAGCAGATTCAGGTCATCATCTTTTTTCGGCGAGGCAACTGCCCGCTCTGACTCACCGAAGCGGATCTTCCCCTGAAAGTACACACCTTCGCGTAAATCAACAGGTCTCCACTCACTCGTAATCAGTGCTGCATCCAGCCATTTTGCGAGTTCTTCAGGATTTCCCATCGTTGCAGAGAGCCCTATTATCTGAAGATTCGGGTTTTGATACCGCATCTTGGCAATCACCATCTCCAGTGTTGCCCCGCGCGTTTCATCTCCGATTAAATGAATCTCATCAACGACCAGCAGAGAAACGCGTTTCAGCCATTCCGCCTTATTTCTAAGCAGGGAATCAGTCTTCTCGGATGTCGCAACAATTATATCATAGCGCCCTAAGTACTCATCCTTCTGATCAGGATCGCCGGTAGCTATTCCAACAGATACACCTTTTCCAGAAAAATCATCATATTTTTCAGATGCAAGAGCCTTTAATGGCACAATATAGAGACATTTTCCGCCATCGGCAATCTCTTTCTGCATTGCCATTTCAGCAATCAGAGTTTTTCCGGATGCTGTTGGAATCGCCGCTAAAATGTTTTTCCGGTCAAAAAGACCTGCTTCTATGCATTCTGCCTGAGGCGGATAGAGTTCTGAAATCCCCAAAGCGCAGTATGCGTCGCGCAAGGCTTTTGGAATCGGTAATGTGTCTATTTTCATGAAATACGCTTCCGGCGTCAAGACCCCTTTGTTGCGAGTGGAACTTTGGAAAACTCGTTTTTGTATTTAATGATTGTGAATGACAGGAAAGGATTAGTAATAGTAGGACATCATGTCCATCTTTGCTTCCTTTCTCTTACGATCGAGGTAACTGAACACAGTTGTGTGTTCCGAGCCGCTTATTAACATTGATACTGCGGTGTGAGCATCACTCATCTGTTCCGGAAGACCAATAATTGCTACAGTTTTTCCGTAAACTGAGATTGATGTTCCAGTCATGTTTTCAATCTGCTCACGTGCTTTTCCGTCGCGGCCAATAATTCTTCCTCTGATGCGCGCGAGTTTGTCTGGTGTATCTGCAACATCAGTTACGTCAATGATGTCTAACACCATGTCCTCATCTTCGAGGAGCTTCTTTGCTCTCTCCGGAGAGAATCCTCTGCCGATGGCTTTGATGACCTCCATAGAGCGGATTTCTGCTAAGGCATCGTCTTCGTTGGTAATCTCGACAATGCCTGTCTGGCTGTCGACATCAAGGGAGACTTTCAGAACCTTTTCCAGGTGTTTACGGGTTTCTCCGCCTTTTCCGATAATTGCGCCGATTCTGTCGTTTGGGATTTTAACTTCCTGAGTCATGATTATATCTCGAAAAATTCTTCGCCTACGATTTCGCGGAAAATCTCATGCGGGTCGCGGATAGAACATTTCTTTTCAAAGAAACGGTTAATATTGACAATGTCGCGGAAAAGGAAATTGTAGGCTTTGGGATGTTCTGGGGTTACAGCTTGTGCCATGTCGATTAAGATGAGACCATTTGGGCCTGTTAAGATGTTATACTCTGATAGGTCGCCATGAACAAGGCGGGCTTTCTGGTATAAATCGCGGATAAGGCCTAGAGCTTCTTCATAAGTCTCTTCAGCTTCGCCTGGCAGACGCTGGCGCATCTGCGGATACGGGATTCCGCCTTCACCTAAGAACTCCATAATCAGGATGTTTCTGTCAAAGGCAAATGGTTTTGGACATGGAAGGCCTGCATCTGAAGCACGGGCTAAGTTACTGTATTCCTTTTTTGTCCAGGCGAAGATGATGTCTTTGTGGGTTCTTCGAATCGAAGCAAAACGCGGGTCACCTATGATGTACTCGGACATGGTGGTGAAGTTTCCTGTTCTGATACGGTAGATTTTCACTGCCGCTCCGGTTTCAACTTCATCTTCGACACGTCCGGCGATGAAGACATTTGCTTCTTTTCCGGAAGAGATAGAACCTCCAAGCGATGAAATTACTTTTTTATTTACAAGTTTGTAGAGCGATAAAAGTGTTACTTCATCAAAAACTTCGCCGGTAACTTTGCGGCTGTCCTCGTCTTTAATTCTGATACCTAAGTCTGCAAGCTTTCTGTCGAGTTGTTCGATTCGGCCTGCATGCTCGGCATTGTGATAAGCGGAAGAGCTTCTTCCCTTTTGACGGGTGTGTTTTGGAGGTGACATGGTGGTGATAACAAAGATTTCAACAATATAGAAATCTGTAGATATATTTTATCTGAGAGGTATTAAGTGTTGAGTACAAGCTCCATCACATAATCATCCATCACAAATCCGCATCCGATGTCTGTCACAACCGAATCTACCGTGACAAAACCCCAGTGTTTGTACACTGATATTGAACCGCTGTTTCCCTTGTTCACTGTAAGCTGTATTCTGGAGAGCCCCATATCTTTTGCTGCCTCTTTCACGAGAGCTAAAGCCTTTGATGCAAACCCTTTCCCTCTTGCCTCTTTTCTGACGTAGAGTTTGCTTAGGAAAAGATATTCGTCTTTAGGGCATATTCCAACATATCCGACAACTTCTGCACCATCTTTTAAGAGGTAGTATGTGTATCCTTCCTCAATCTGCTTTGCAATTGCTTTAGCAGACTGGAAGTTTTCTACCATGTATGAGACCTGAGCATCTCCTAAAAGCGGGGTGTAGTATTCCCGCCAGACCTCTTCTGCTGTTTTTGCGGTCTGAATAATATCTTCTTCAGTTGTAACTATGCTGTGTTTCATTGTTTCATCATCTCGATAAACTGTTCCTGCGAGGACTGCCCGCTTTTTCCGGTCACTGAATATCGTCCTGCTGAGTCAAGCTGATAGCCTTTGACTTTGTCAGACAGCCATATGGAAAGCAGACGCTCTATTTCAGAGCGGCAGTCTGCATTGTATACGGGGCAGAGAATTTCCACTCTTTTGTGTAAGTTTCTAGGCATCATATCAGGACTTCCAATATAGAGCTTACCTGTTTTTTCGAAGTAGAAGACTCTTGCATGCTCCAGGAATCTTCCAACAACAGAGACGACAGTGATGTTTTCAGATAGACCTAAAACACCCGGGCGAAGCATGCAGATCCCTCTGATGCAGAGCTCAATTTTCGCTCCTTTTTTAGATGCTGCATAGAGTGCGTTTATAATTGTCTTATCTGTTAAGGAGTTCATCTTCAAAATAATATGCCCTTTTGAGTCTGCTTCGCGCTCTATGAGTTCAAGAATCTGTTTTTCCATATCCTTTGGGCTTACGATAAGGCTTTCAAATCCTCCAGATATTTTTCCCTCTTTAATCTGGGAAAAGAGCCTTCTTAAATCCTGGCAGATTCTTTCTTCTGCTGTAAACAGTGAGAGGTCGGAGTATATGCGGGCAGTGCTTTCGTTGTAGTTTCCAGTAGAAACTGTTGCATAGTATTTTGTTTTGTCTTTTTCTGTTCTGGCAACCAGACAGCATTTTGCGTGTGTTTTGAGTTCAGGAACTCCAAATATCACGTCAACTCCTGCTGTCTTTAGTTTTTCAGACCAGAGGAAGTTTCTCTCTTCGTCAAAGCTTGCTTTCAGTTCGATAACTGCTGTCACCTTCTTTCCTGCCTCGGCAGCTTTGATTAATGCTTCCACTACAGGAGATTTCGAGCCAAGCCGATAGAGTGTCATAAAGATTTCTTTGACATTTTCATCCTCTCCTGCGGCTTTTAGGAAGTTTACAAGTGCATCGAAGCTCTGATACGGAGTAAATAGGATTCTGTCTTTCTTTGAAACTGCATCAAAGAGCCCTTCTGTCTTTTCAAGACCTTTTGGTATGCCTGCTCTAAACGGCAGGTAGCGAAGTTCCGGTCTGTTTACCGGAATTTCTTTCAGGTCTGCTGCACCAAGCGGTCCTTTGGTGTCAAATACCAGTTCAGGTGCAATATCGAGTGCTGATACAAGATGAGCAGTGTATCCGAATGGGAGTTCTTCTGGTGTTTCCAGTCTGCTTGGAAGGCGGTCTGAGAGTTTTACGTTTTCGAATATGATGTCGTCTGCGTCATCTCCTTTCAGGACTTTTTCTGCTTCGCGGGTAAGCCTTACAGGCATTACTGCGTAGACGTCTTCGTCAAAGAGATGTTCGGCATATTTTCGAAGTACGTCTTCTATTAGGATAAATGTGTCTGTACTGCCTTTGACTGGAAGGTATCTTCCCTTTTTTTCTATGATGTTCTGGATAGGTATTGCTGCTCTTCCGTTTCTGGTTTCTGCAAGGAGTGCAAATCCTTCCAGATGTTCATCTAGGCGGAGGTCAGAGATACGTTCTCCTCTAAGGATTGTGTATTTTTCATCTTTTATCTGGTCTAAGAGTTTCTCCTTTTCATCTTTTGTGCAGTCAGCCCATGTGATGATGTGGATTCCTCTTGCGTCAAGTTCTGGTGAGAGTTCTTTTCTCCAGAGTGAGGATGCTTTTCGCATGAGGACAATTACTCGTGAGTAGATCATCTCAAGAGTTGTGATACTTCCTGCGACTTCCTGAAACTCTTCGCTATTGATGCGGGAGTTTTTCTGATATTCGGGTACTCTTACCTGGAAGAATTCGTCAAAGTTTCCAGAGACGATGCTGAGATAATTGATGCGTTCAAGAAGAGGGTTTTGCGGATTTGCAGCTTCTGCTAAAATCCGCTCATTAAATTTTATCCATGACAGTTCACGGTTAAAGTATGCTCCTTCGTCCTCGGTGAGTTTTGAGAGATCCTTTAACCGGATGCGGTTTTTCTTTTTCTTTCCCATATTTAGAGCAGGTAGCAGTCGCCGGCGATGACGCGCTCTACATCTCCGTCGTCTCTGTGGACGATAAGTGCTCCGCGTTCATCGATGTCGATTGCTTCGCCGTCGAATCCTTCATTGAGTGTGCGGATTCTAACACGGCGGTGTAAGGTGTGCGAGAGGCTTCTCCATTCGCGAAGCAGCGGTTCGGTCTCGCCTTTTAAGATCATTGCGTATCTGCGTTCAAATTCTTTTAGGAAGACAGCGAAGAACTTGGCGCGCTCTACTTCGTGTCCGAGTTCGTCGGAGAGTGATGTTACGATGTCGCTTAAGCTCGGCATGGATTTTTCGATTGAGAGGTTTACATCTACGCCGATTCCGATTAAGCAGTAGCGGATTCTTCCTTTGTCTGCTGAGAGTTCAAGGGTTGTTCCGGCTACTTTTTTGTCTCCGATGAATACTTCGTTTGGCCACTGGATGAGTGCTGAAAGGCCGAATTCGTGGCGGATTGCTTTTGCGAGTGAGAGGGATGCGGCAGCCATGATGACAAAGGTGTTTTCAACGTCAATGTCAGGTTTGACAACGATTGTTGCCCAGATTCCGCCTTCGGGGCTCATCCAGACTCTGTTGAGTCTGCCGATTCCGCCTGTCTGCTGTTCTGCGATTAAGACTGTGCCAGGCTGTACTTCGCATCCTACTTCGCGCATCATCTGGCGTGCTAATGCGTTTGTGGATGATACTTCTTCGAAGTGGTGCATTTCCTGTCCGATGCTTTTGGTCTTTAAGTGGCGTTTGACTTCGTATGGGAGAAGAAGCCATGTGCGCTTCCTGAGTGCATATCCTGTTTTTGGAGATGCGTCGATGACGTATCCTACTTCGCGAAGGAGGTTTACGTATTTCCAGAGGGTTGTTCTGGAGATGTTGAGTTTTCCGGCAAGGATTTCTGCCGGGACAGGGTTGTTGAGTCCGGCTTCATCGAGCAGGCGCAGGAGGTCAAAGATAGGGTTTGTCATGGGTTTTCCGTCTCCGAATTATATATACGTTTGTTTACGCCATTCAAAGGGAATAATATTTCGGATGGTTTGGTGTGTTTTGTTGGTATATTTGGTGTGCAGGTGTATGGGGTTTTGGTTTGCGGCAGAATCCGTTCTTTAATTTGTCTGGAGGTCATACAGTATTGTAACTAATGAATACGTTCAAAAGAGTGCTTTTTGCTTTGCCTTTTCCAGTGAGCGGGGTTATGCTTGCTGCTGCATCGCTTGGGATTTTGCTGATGCAGTTTTTCGGTTCGATTTTGAACATGCCGTATGCGGGTTTGGTTCTGCAATCAGTCTGCGGAGCGGTTTCTGCAGTCATCTGGGTTCTGCTTATTTTAAAGGCTGTTCTTTTCCCGGCACAGATAAAATCGGCTTTCCGCGATCCAATCCTTGCTTCGGTTGCCGGGACTTTTCCGATGGCGATGATGGCTTTGTCGGTTTATCTTGAAGAGATTATTGGAGAGGCGGCAGTTTATCTCTGGTACGCAGGCGTTGTTTTGCATGCGGTTTTGATTGTGTTCTTTTCAGTTCGGTTCCTGAGGGAGCCTAAGCTTTCTCAGGTGTTTCCAAGCTGGCTTGTTGTGTATGTCGGTATTGTTCTGGCTTCTATTACGGCTCCGTATTTTAATCAGATTCCTGTGGGGCAAATCTGTTTCTGGTTCGGGCTTGCAGCTTTGATTCCGCTTCTTCCAGCCCTTTTTGTCCGATGTATGAGGGTTGTAATTCCTGAGCCTGCAAAGCCTTTGGTGTGTATTTTTGCAGCTCCGATTTCTATTATTCTTGCAGGGTATGTGCAGAGTTTTTCTTCGAATGCATACATTGTCTCAGCCCTTTTAGCAGTTGAGACGATTGTTTTGATTCTGGTTCTGCTTCAGCTTCCAAAGCTTCTTCGGCTTTCTTTCTATCCAAGCTATGCGGCTTTTACTTTCCCGTTTGTTGTGACGGCAACGGCGTATCTTTTCGGGACTGAGAGTTTGGTTGAGGCGGGTTTGATTTCGGCAGGCTGGTATGCTGTGCCTTGTATGGTTCTTCTGCTTGCTTTTGGGCTTGTTTTGTATGTTTCTGTGCGGTATGTGCAGGCGTTGTGTCGGATGGTTTCACTATAGTAACCTGTACTTTGAAAATAAATCTATTTTTTTGTATTGTTTTGTATTCTAAGAATACCTAATCAGACTACTAATTGAAGAATAAAAGAGATACAGCGCCTGAAAATGTCCGCGGAAAACCGCGGACATACGGGCGACAAAAATGTACCCGAGAGGGTGGGGTACATGCACAAATCCAATGGACTCCGTTTAAATGTATGGGGAGCGCAGTGGTTTGAGGAGAGTGCCCTCGTGCTTTCTGTGCTCGAGGTATGCTCTGTTGTTGTCGATCTTTGTCTTTGCGAGTTTCTCGACGAGTTCAAGTCCTGGCTTGACTCCGTCCATGGACTCTGCAACGATCCAGCCTGCATCGACTGCCTTCTGGAATGCTGCCTCTCCTGCCTTGGAGCGGATGAAGACGGTGGACCATCCATCCGGAGTTCCAACGGATCCGGTAGAGATATCTGCCATGTTTGCGACGTAGTCGAGACAGACGTGACATGCCGGCTGCTCGTACTTGTGGGTAACCTTGAGTGGGATCTCTGCAGTTGCACCGCGCTCGGTGTAAACAGTGAACTTACCCTTTCCAATGTCCATCTTCTTGACATTGTCAATCTTGGTTGCACAGTGGTCCTCAACCATCTGGTAGAGACCCTGGTACGGGAAGTTCTCCATACAGAAGATACCGATTGCAAGAGCAATCTTGTCTGGTACGTCACGGAGACCGATTGGGTACAGCTGTGCCTTTCTGACTGCCTGGATCTGACACGGAGTGCCGACGATACCAATCTTGTCAAGACCGTAGCTGCGGGTTGCCTCCTTAATGAGAGACATGTTCGGGGAAATCGAGTACTTGGTTCCGCGTGCTGCGAGAAGTTCCTCGATAGTGGTTGCGATCATCGGTTCCGGCTTGTACGGCTCTGCTCCAGGTCCTGCGACGATTGCTCCGTCAATGATGCCTGCTTCGAGTGCGTATGCAAACATCGAGGTGACGATTCCTCCGTCCTGGGCCTTACCGAGAATGTCTGCACAGGCGGTTTTTGCCTTGTAGACTGCCTTGTATTCTCCAAGATATTCAGACATTTTTTTAACCTCCGAACCTTATGGTTTCATAACCTCGCCGATGAGTTCGGTAATCGATTCGTACTGTCCGCAGACATCGAAGCTGAAGAAGCTTCTTGGACACTGGGCGTAGCATGCTCCGCACTTGATACAGAGGTCACGCTCGACCTGCGGCTTGCCGTACTGCATGGTGATTGCACGGACGGTACATGCTGCTGCACAGCTTCCACAGCCCATACAGAGACCCTGGTTGATGACTTCGGTCATCAGGTCGCAGCCGCATGCTTCGGTTCCTGCTGCTGCAAGGTTCATTAACGGAGTAAGGTATGCGGTTGCAAGTGCCTTCTGCTCGTCGTTTCCTTTGAGTAACAGGTATGCCATTAAACAGACGTTTCTAATCTGCTGCGGGGTTGGTGCACATGCCGGGATGTAAACATCGACCTTGATAAGGTCTCCGATTGGGACAAAGCCCTCGTGCTGCGGCTGGTTCTGCTGACCACCGCGGCAGAAACGGGTAGTGTTTCCGTAGCAGGCGCATCCGCCGAGAGCAACAACAATCTTTGCTCTCTCACGGGTTTCTAAAATCTCTTCCATAGAGCACTCGTCGTTAATACAGACAGAACCCTCAACTAATGCGACATCCATCTCCGGGATGTGACGTACATCAGCAAGAGTCAGACAGTAGACGAGATCTGCGTATTTATCGAGGATTGTAAGTAATCCTTCGTAGTTATCTGCAAGGGACACGAGACATCCGGTACATCCGCTCATGTGAACGTGTCCTACAGTAATCTTGTCAGCCACTGGCTTCTCCTCCTTAGGTTTTTGAATAATATGCTTTTGTTCGACCTGTTCGACTTTGTCTTCTGCCGGCTTTGCAGCTACTGGCTGCTCTGCTGGCTTTTCGACAATAGCTTCGTCAGCTGGTTTTGCACCAGGCTTTGCGTCCTGTTTTCCCTCGCTGACAGCCTCTTTACCGAACAGTAAGCTCTTGAGTTTATCTAATAATCCCATTTTAAGCTCCTATCTCCTGTAAAATGACAGATACAGTTTTGGGAACGGCTCCTTCGACCTCCGGGCTCAGTTCGAGAACAAAGTCCTCGGAATCCGGAGCTGGAATACACGCGGGCTGGCACCCAATGATAACAATGTCCATTTTTCCTTTCAGTCTGCCGATTGGATCAAGCAGATTTCCGGAATGGGCGTCCATGTAACGCTCTTCCCTGCCCTCAGGCAAAAGGTCGGCTGGAATCTTCGTCACGTCTCCGGGTTTTCCACCGAAGTCCATGCAATCCACAATAATCAATTTCTTAGTTACTTCCGGCTCCAGCATGGAAAAGATGAGGTGGGGGCCTCCAAGGCCGACATCCATTGCTTTTACATTGTCTGGGAGTTCGTGGTCAGCTAAAGCTCTGATTACTGCAGGACCAAATCCGTCATCGCCAAAGAGTTCGTTACCGACTCCGGCTATTATTATTTCTGGGAATAGGCCATCCATTGTATATTACTTACTCAAGGAGCTTCTGTGCAACAAGCTTGTTGTCTTCATCCAGTACAATCATGTGGGTTGCACAGGAGACACACGGGTCGTATGCACGGACAATAACTTCTGCGAGCTCCCATGGTGCGCCAGTGAGTGCACGGCTGCAGGTTGGGAAGTTCCAGGTGGTCGGGACGAGCATAGAGAACCACTCGACTTTGCCGTTGCGGACCTTTGCAAGGTGAACGTCTGCTCCGCGTGGTGCTTCGTTGGATGCCCATCCGATAGAACCGTCACCCTGTGGGATAACGTCTGCAACGACGGATCCGCTGGTGTTGAGTGCGTCGGCTGCCTCGATCATCTTGTAGACAGAGTCCATGTACTCCATCTCGCGAGCGATGTTTAAGCCGATTGCGCCCTTACGGTCGTAGTTCTTGAAGATAGACATACGTGCGCGTGGACCGACTTCGACCGGCTGTCCGTCGTAGAGTGGGACACCAGTGCATGCCTGCATCTGCGGCCATGCCTTGGTTCCTGCCTTGGTGGTTCCGCCAACTGGGTATGCTTCATCCTCAAGGGTGATTTCTTCTTCGCCCATGTACCAGTCCCATGGTCTGACTTCAAGCCAGCGTGCTGGGTCCCAGGTCGGGTGCTCGTCGAGGGAAGAGCTTCCGTACATTGGGTCGGTTGCCATGTATCCCTGCTGGTGGTAACCGAGGTCCTTCGGGATTGCAACTTCGCGTCCGCACATCTCTGCCCAGTCGCGCTTGCCGTAGTTCTCGAAGACTGCGATCATGAATTCCATCTGCTCACGTGCGAGCGGGAGTGCCTGCTTTGCAAGGTCGAGGACCTTTGCCTTTGCACGTGGAGTGATGTTCTTGTACATACCACCAACGCGTGGGTTGGACGGGTGGACTGCTTCGCCGCCGACGATCTCACCGATGGTCTGACCGATCATACGGAGAGTCTGGATGCGCTTTGCAACAGATCTAACCGGCTCCTCCGGGGAGAACGGGTTGATCTTGGAGTCAGTACCTGGGAGGTACATATCCGGCAGTGCAAGGATGTCATGCAGTGCGTGGGAGTGCAGTCTGTTTGCTGCCTGCAGAATGATACGCAGAAGGTATGCGTCGTCTGGAATCTCAACACCCATGGATGCTTCCATAGCCTCAGTTGCGGCAAGGGTGTGTGCAATCGGACAGATACCACACACGCGGGAAGCGATCTTTGGAACCTGCTCATAGGTCTTTCCAATGGCAAGCTTCTCTACTCCACGAACCGGGGTGATAGAAAGCCAGTCTCCGCGCTCGATGATGCCTTCATCGTTGACCTTTAAAACGAGTTTGGAGTGACCTTCATGTCTGGTGGTCGGGGAAATTTCTACTACTTTCGACAATGTTTTCGCCTCATCCTAAGTTATTTAGGGTATTCAAACAGCTATACGGAAATATTACCATTGTCCTTTTGGATTAATGACACGTACAGAGGTACGTTATGTATAATCTCTTCTTTGTGGAATATTAAAGATTCTCATTCCTTTTTGGAAAACAACCCGATTATGGAGAGTTGATGTGATGTGGGTGTTACACATGTTAAAAATAGTGCTACGTTTTGGACACTTATTTGACTATGTGTATTATGAATGTTAATCGAAGGGTTAAATGAAGTCTTTTTCAAAATGCGCTTGATTATGCGGACTTAAATTAAAAAATAGGGAATTTGTGAAGAGATTTTATTTATGCGTTCAGCTCACTTCTGAGCTCAGCAAGGGTTGCATCGCGCTCTGCGTATGCATCGTGCTGGTGAATACTCTCTTCATTTGTCTGACGAAGGGTAACGCGTGTCTCTCCTGGGAGATCTGCGAAGTTTGCAACGACCTGGCGTGCCATCTCACGAACACAGTCTTCAACGAAGCGTGCATTCTTGTGGGCTGCCATAACAACGTAGCTCTCATCTCCGCGCTTTAACAGCTCGTAGATTCTTGCACTCATGGAGTCCTTTAAGACATTGATGACTTTGTCGAGCGGGACAATGGTCTCACCGTCGGTCTCGATGGATAAGAATCCGCGTCCGCGCTGGTTGTGGGATGCCATTGGGATTTCCTGGAAGAATGCGTCAATCTTCTCTTTTGGAATCTCAAGCTGCTCCATAACATGCATTGCGTGATCCTTCATAATGTTCTGTGCACACGGGCATGCAGTAATACCGGTAACCTCTGCTCCAATGCTCTTTCTAACGATTGGGTCGTTGTTGTTACGCTGTGCGATTGCATGTGCATAGACATTGACGACTTCCTGACAGGTGGTCTTGGAAACCGGAGTTTCGCGGTTCATCATGTAACAGCTGTGCATGAAGACCTCAGTCTGCTCTGCATACTCGTGGTGGTCTAAGAGCTTCTTTGCGACAACGCCGCAGATGTCTTCAATTCCCTTGACCTCGCCGTTAGTTGCCTGCTGAAGGACTTCATCAATTACTTCGAAGTTTCTGGAAAGGTTTGCACCTTTCAGGCTGCTTGGCAGATCAACGAACACGTCAAATTCAGAGATGAAGATTGCTGGACGTGTCTTTCCTGGTCTCGCCACTTCGACGAGTTTCTTGACATTTTTCACACCAACACGCGTAAGGCTGATTCTTACATCAGGCGCGGTGGACTGAACATCTGGTAATGACATTATCTATCGTGTCCTTTCCCGTCAACTTCTGCGTATATTTGCAGGGAAGTTTAACGTGTATCTATCTTTATAGGCATATGTCTATATAACTTTTTGTTTAATATCCTGTCTCATAAGATAAATGGAGTGCATGGGGAAGTGGATATTTTTATAAACGAGCGCGAGCGCCGTAGAAATATATAGTTTGAACTAAAACCTAAGATGCAAGTATGAATACGTATTCTGTCTCAGCCGAAGATGAGAAGCATTTCCTAAGTCAGCGTGTCGCAATCCTTGGATATGGCTCTCAGGGAAGGGCGCAGGCGCTGAATCTGAGAGACAGCGGGGCAGATGTAATCGTTGGAAACCGCGCGGGAAAAAGTTTTGACCGTGCGGCAGAAGACGGGTTTGCAGTTTACCCGGTTTGCGAGGCAGTGCAGAAGGCAGATGTGCTTGCTCTGCTGTTTCCGGATGAATCTGCCGCAGACATTTACGCGGCAGAAATCGCACCTTATCTGCATGAGGGACACACACTGCTTTTCGCGCACGGTTTCAATATTCTCTATAATCTTATTCAGCCGCCAAAGTTTGTGGATGTGGTTCTCGCAGCACCAAAAGGTGTGGGTCCTATGGTTCGCCGGCTTTATGAGGAGGGCGGAGGCGTTGCTTCTCTTGTTTCGGTGCATCAGGATGCATCGGGGCGTGCCCTGCAAACCGCGCTCGGATTTGCTGCGGCAATCGGCTCTTCCCGCTCAGCAATTATGGAGTCCACGTTCAAGGACGAGACGGAAACTGATCTCTTTGGAGAACAGGCAATTATCTGCGGCGGCATTCCGGCATTAATCGAGGCAGCTGTGGATATTCTAATCGAAGCTGGATACCCTCCGGAGCTTGCCTATTCAGAGTGCGCCCATGAGGTAAAGCTCGTTATTGATTTAATCTATGCAAAAGGCTTCGGCGCAATGTATGATTCAGTATCAAGAACCGCAAGCTACGGAGGCATTACCCGCGGAAAGCGCCTGATTTCCGAGCGTCTGAAATCGGATATGAAAGAGATTCTCCGCGAGGTGCAGTCCGGTGAGTTTGCCGAAGAATGGGTTGCTGAAAAGCGTGCCGGAAGCGGACACTTCCGGGAGCTTGTAGAGAACGCGCGGGAAAGCGAGATGGAAAAAGCAGGTATTGCATTCCGGAAAATCTTAGAAACAAAGAAAGAATAATGTGCGGGAGTTTTCCCGCTATTTATCATCTGAAGGTGATTGTTACTTCTATTTTTCCGATAGCTTCTCCTTCCCATGGGCGCATGTATTCAGCGGTAAATGTATAAGTTCCTGCTTCTTCTGCTGTAACATCCCAGTAGCGTATTCCGCCTGCTCCAATAAGTTCCGGATTGTACTCTGCATATGAGCCGATTCCAAGAATCTTCAGACCTTCGGAGACTTCGGGTTCAGTCCAGGAGTAGCCGGTGGATGGGTTCGTATTGGCGGAGATGGTTATGACATCTCCAACTTTTGCAGAGATTGACTGTTCTCCTCCTGTGTATCCGAACTCTGCAAGGTGCTGTGAATTATCATCAGTAATGCATCCTGCACTAAACACACATCCGAAGAGAACTATGGATGCAAGAGACAGGATTATGATTCTCTTCATGGAGAGTTATACGCAACGACAGTATATATTCTTTCACTAAAAAGAGGTTTGGCGCTTAGAAAGCGCGGATTGAAACAACGCCTGACTGTATGTTCATGAACTCAGGGAAGTAAACAAACATTGCCTTCAGCGTCTTTGCAGGGGCTTTTTCCCATGCACGATTGTAATCGGTTTTGAATTGATAGAATCCCGGAGATGCAGCAGTGACGCCCCATTCAAAGACACCGCCTTTTCCAATCATTCCCGGATTAGACTGGGTATACTCGGAGAAAACCACCTCAAGTCCGTTTGAGACCTCAGGTTCAGACCAGGAGTATCCGGTTGTCGGATTGCCCACAGCGGAGATGATGATCATCTCTCCGCACTTTGCAAAAACCGTTGCTTCAGTATGTGTTGTCTCTTCGGCAGCACCTGCTGATACAAAACATCCGAGGAGAAGGAGTGTTAATAATAACACAGCGAATTTCTTCATGATGAAAAATACGCAATGAAATTATAAATTGTTTTAGGAAAAGTGCTGCGAGAGGGATCCGAACCCCCGACCTTCGGATTATGAGTCCGACGCCCTAACCAGCTAGGCCACCGCAGCAAAAAGTGCATATTAAGAATGCTGTTTGAGAATATATATGTTCCGAAAATAGTTTTGAAGGATTTAATCCTTCTTTGCAGCGTTCTTCTGTGCTAACGCATTCATATATGCAGTAACCGCAGCAGTTACTGCAACAGTCTTGCCCTTCTCTATTTTAAGGGAATCTGCAAGCTGATGCATGCGTGTCTCACTCTCGCGCATGTACTGAAGAAGACTGCTTTCCACAGTCGGCTCAGATAGGAAGTGAGTGTGAGTGTTTCCTGCGATAAACTCAGGATTGTTCATCACTGCATAATGGAGCGGCAGTGTTGTCTTAACGCCTAAGATAACATATTCCATCAATGCACGGCGCATGCGGTTGATAGTCTCCTCACGCGTCATTGCACGGGCACAGAGCTTTGCAATCATGGAATCATAATGCGGCGGAATTGAATATCCATTGTGGATACAACTGTCGATTCTGATACCAGGCCCTCCCGGGGAGCGGTAATGCGTAATCTTTCCAGCGTCTGCTGCAAAGTTGTTCATCGGGTCTTCTGCATTGATACGGCACTCGATTGCATGGCCGCGGCAGGTAATCTGCTCCTGTGCATACGGCAATGGTTCGCCTGCTGCAACCATAATCTGCATTCTCACCATGTCAATACCTGTGATGAGTTCTGTGACTGTGTGCTCGACCTGCAGACGGGTGTTCATCTCCATGAAATAGTAGTTGCCGTTATCATAGAGGAACTCAACAGTTCCGGCATTCTCATATCCGCAGGTTTTCGCAACAGTAATTGCAGACTGAGTCATTCTCTCGCGCAGCTCCGGAGTCATAATCGGGCACGGCGCCTCCTCGATTAACTTCTGATGTCTTCTCTGAATCGAACACTCACGCTCGAACATGTGGACAACGTCGCCCTGTTTGTCTGCGAAGACCTGAACTTCAATGTGTCTTGGTTTTGCGAGATACTTCTCGATGAATACTGTTGAGTCGCCGAATGCAGCAGCAGCCGTTCTGCTGGATTTAGCGATTGCCTCATCGAGTTCTGCCTCATTGTTTACAATCGTCATACCAATTCCGCCGCCGCCGGCAGATGCTTTGACGATAACCGGATAACCGATGGATTCTGCAAACGCCTTTGCCTCTTCATGGCTTGTGGACTGTGTCCACGGGAGAACCGGAACGCCTGCGTCGTGCATTGCCTGCTTGGAATCAAGCTTTGAGCCCATCATGCGAATCGTTTCTTCAGATGGTCCGATAAAGGCAAATCCTGCTTTTTTCACCGCTCCCGAGAATGCTGCTTTCTCTGCAAGGAAACCATATCCCGGGTGAATGGCGTCAGCTCCTGCCATGTCTGCAACCTCTAAGATACGCTCAATATTGAGGTAACTCTTTGTCGGGTGTGCCTGGCCGATTAGGAATGCCTCATCTGCATACTTTACATGGAGTGCATTCTCATCGGCTTCGGAATAGACGGCGACCGTCTCGATTCCCATCTCGCGGCAGGCGCGCATGACACGAATCGCAATCTCACCGCGGTTTGCAACTAATACTTTGTCAAAGTACTGGTTTCTGCTCATTTCACCACCACAAGAACGTCGCCGCTCTGGACAACAGCTCCCTCTTCCACAAAGATTTCAGTAACCGTTCCGTCAACAGGGCTGACAACCGGATTTTCCATCTTCATAGCTTCGAGTACGAGAAGAGTGTCTCCTGCGGAAACCTTCTGTCCGGTCTGAACTTTGATATTGAGAACCATTCCCTGAATGCTGCTCTTGACACCGCCTGGAACATCTCCTCTTGGGCGGTGGTTTTCATCAGCATCGGCACTGACTACAGATTCGCCTTCCACAGATAAGATACGGACTGCGAATATTTCTCCGTCGACTTCGACCTCCATCGAGCGCGGAATCTCGTAGTCGACAGCAGTTGCTGGTGCTGCAGTCTTTGGTTCTGGCATTGGCTCTGCCTTCTTTTCTCCTTTAAGGAATGCCGGGGCGATTGCCGGGTAGAGGATGTATGTTAAGACATCCTCTTCCTTCTTCACAAGTCCCTGAGATTCAGCATCTGCCTTCATCTTGTCATAAACAGGTTCTAAGGTGTCAGCAGGTCTGCACTCGATTCTCTCAACTGGACCTACAATGGATTCGATGAATGCCGTATCAAGTGCCTTCGGGCTCTTTCCGTAAAGGCCGCGGAGGTAGTCACGGACTTCGTTTGTGACTGTCTTGTATCTTCCGCCCATTAAGACATTTAATACTGCCTGCGTTCCGACAATCTGGGATGTTGGGGTAACGAGCGGCGGGAAGCCTAAGTCTGCTCTGACCTGCGGAATCTCGACTAAAACCTCGTCGAGCTTATCAAGAGCATTCTGCTCTTTGAGCTGAGATACAAGGTTGGAGATCATTCCGCCCGGAAGCTGGTAGACTAAGACATCGGAGTCGATGCGCATCGAAATTCCATCGATTAAGCAGTCGTACTTTCCGCGAACTTTGAGTGCTTCATTCTTGATGTCGCGAAGAGTCTCAAGGGATATGCCGGTATCGCGGGCAGTGCCCGAAAGAGATGCGACAATCGACTCAGTTGCCGGCTGGCTGGTGCCCCCTGCAAACGGAGACATTGCAGTATCGAGAATGTCAACACCTGCTTCGATTGCGGCCTGATAGCTCATCGGAGCAATTCCGGATGTTGAGTGGGTGTGCAGACACACCGGGATGTCAACACGCTTTTTGATGCCTGTGATAAGTTCGCGTGCTGCCTCCGGCATGATGAGGCCTGCCATGTCTTTGATACAGATTGAGTTACAGCCCTTGCTGTAGAGCTCTTCAGCCATATCCACAAAGCCGGCGATAGAGTGGACAGGGCTTGTAGTATATGATATTGTGCCCTGAAGGTGGCATCCGTTATCAATTACGGCAGTCATCGAGCGCTGCATGTTGCGGATATCATTTAATGCATCGAATACGCGGAATACTCCAACGCCGTTTTTAGCAGCGGCACCGATGAATCTGTCAACAACATCGTCTGGATAGTGTTTGTATCCAACGAGGTTCTGACCGCGTAAGAGCATCTGGATTGGTGTCTTTACAAATATTTCGCGGAGATCACGCAGTCTCTGCCACGGGTCATCGTTTAAGTAACGGATACAGGTGTCAAAGGTTGCACCTCCCCATGCTTCAACTGACCAGAAACCGGCTTTTTCCATCTCGGCGGCGAGGGAAAGCATATCTTCGGTGCGCATGCGGGTCGCAGCTAAGGACTGATGTGCATCACGAAGCGTGGTATCGGTAATTTTTAGTTGTGTCATTTTTAAGAAAACTCCCGGCTAGTGAGTTATCTAAACCTTAATTATTTTGGACGTGAAAGGTAAAAAAGTAGTCTATAGGGAAGAGGTGAGACTTATCTCTTCCAGAATGGTTTATTATTCTCTTTGCTCTGTTCTCTGAGGAAGGATTCGAGAGATGCAATCTGATCCCAGAGAGTAAACATCTGGTCTTTTAATGATGCAATGTCAGCAGAAAGAGAGGCTACAGCATCCGAAAACTTTTCCATATCTTCCTCGTTTTTGTCGCGGAGTGCTGCAAAACGGTGGTCCATACTGACAACTTTTGCCTCCATCGAGCGGACAGCCAGTATTAATTCCTCTTCAGTTTCTGTCCGCGGAATCGGTTTTGGTGCCTCCTTTGGTTCTTCCTTTGGAACAGCGATTCCCATCTTTTTCATGTCTTCTATGGCTCGTTCTTCCAAGGATTTTCCGCCGCGGATAGCCGGCACAATTACTTCATGCGGGAGGCCCTGAGCGCGTAAGTCGGCAACTTTTCTAAAGCGGTCAACGACGCTGTCCTCATATACGGCAACTTTGCCGATTTTTTTGCCCGGAAGGATGACTTCGTATTCTTTTGCAATCTCACGGACTTCGGATTCGGGGATGCCGAGAATTACTGCAATCTCTGCAACTTTTTTCGGTGCTTCGGACATAGATGTTCTACTATTGGAAGTCATAAGAGATAAAGGAGGCGGAGTGTTGTTTTTTGCTCAATAAGTTTATATGGTGTCAGCGTGATTATTCAGTATGAGCGAAGACGTAAAAGCAAAAGATGTTGTACTCACACTGGTGTATGTTGCGTTGGGCATTCTTGCGATTACTGCCGCTGTCTGGCTGTTTATGCCGGGCAGCCCTGGTGCTCTCACCATCATGGAGGTCACGGAATTTGAGAATGACCTGCCTGTCATCAAAATGACGGATGAAATCTTTGCTGAATATCCGATGCTTGAAGGCCCTCCAAGCGGAATTGGCATTCGCGACACAATGTTTTCACAAATTCTCGCGAATGATAAGAGAGTCAATCCTTCTACCGCAGCCGAGATTCGCGAAAAATTCGGTTCAGCCTATCTGGATTATGACGGCAAATACTATGTAATCGGATGGATGGTATCCTGAAAAAAGTTTGAATAAATAATTTCTATTTTTTAGAACCAGCGCATCATAACGATGGCGTCTTCACCGTCTGAATAATAACCGCCGAATACAATCACATCCTCATAATCCAGACGCTCATAGAATCCGTGAGCATTTGTGTTGCTTTTTCTAACCTCAAGACTGCATGCACGGCATCCTTCGAGGAAAAAATCACGCTCGACTTTTCTGAGCAGAAGACGGCCTATTCCAAACCCGCGCATCTCAGGAGTGACCGCAATATTACAAATATGCCCATATTTTTCCTCATCAGTCTCTTCAATAGCTCCTGCGGAAAAGCCTACTATTCTTCCGTCAGCCTCGGCAACGTAAAACGATGTAAGATAAAGCGTCATCATCTCAATCATTGCCTTGTAATCCCAAGGGTCGTTAAAACAGAGAAGCTCAATTCTGTAGATGTCTGGAATATCATCTAAAGTCGCCTTTCGGATTGTACATCCGGCACGAGTGCCCCCAACACCATTTACGATTACCATCTGCTATTTTACTATTGAACTCCAAACCAATATATCACATATGGTTACCATCTATCCGTTCAAAGGACTTCATCCGTCTGCTGAGGCATTCAAGACTGTACCATCCGTACCATACGATGTCATCGAGCGCGACGAGGCAGCAGCAGAAATTGCTGAAAATCCAAACACTCTCCTTCGTGTCATCAGAACTGATGCTGAACTCTTAGACACCGACCCGTATGACGATGCAATCTACGAGCGTGCAAAAGAGATGTTTGCTAAGTTTAAGGCAGATGGGCTTTTTGTCGAGGATGAAAAGGATGCATACTACATCTACCGCATCACCTTAGGCGGCGAGACCTTCACTGGACTTGTATCATGCGTCTCCGTTGCTGAATACAAAGACGACACAATCAAGAAGCACGAACTCACCCGCTACGAGAAGGAAGAGGACAGAACCCGTCATATTGATGCCGTATCTGCACACACAGGACAGGTCTTCCTGCTCTACAAAGATGAAAGCGAAGTTCTTGCAGCACTCAAAGGAATGGCTGATGCAAAAGAGCCAATCGGAGAGTACACATCAAAAGGCGGAAACCTTCATCAGCTCTATCGTGTTGATGATGAAGCAGAGGTTGCAAAGATTACCGAAATGTTTTCTGCAATTCCAAACCTCTACATCGCAGACGGACACCACCGTGCAAAGTCTTCTGCAAATGTTTATGACAGACGCCTTGCAGAAAATCGTCTGACCGCAGATGCCGAGCGCTTCATGAGTGTCTTATTCGCTCATGATTCAGTAACCGTCTACGGATACCACCGTTTAATCCGCGACCTCGCAGGGTTAAATGCAGATCAGTTCTTATCTGACCTCGCGCTTCGTTTCAACATCACTCCGATTAAGAAGGTCGATGTAAAGAAGAATGCAGTGCCTGCACTCGAGAAAGGGGATGATATGCATGTAATCCACCTCTATCTCGAAAGCAACTGGTACGAACTCACCCGCAAGGCGGACGAAAATGCAGATGCAATCGAGAGACTTGATGTCTCTGTCCTTCAGAATCTTGTCTTGGATGATATGCTTGCAATTTTCGATCCAAGAGGAGATCCGAGAATTTCCTTTGTCGGCGGAATTGTCCCTCTCGCAGATGTCATCAGAGATGTTGACAATGGAGAATTCTCTGCCGCATTTATCATGCAGCCTGTAACCGCTCAGCAGGTAATTGATGTAGCTGACGCAGGTCTCATCATGCCTCCAAAGTCTACCTGGTTCGAGCCCAAACTTCTTTCTGGAATGGTAATCCACGAAATACACTGACCGGAACTTTCCGGTACCATTTTTATTTGTTTACTATATATTTCTGAATCATTGTTCGTGTGTATGATTTGTTGACTAAATATACACTTGACATCTGTATTGATATATTATGCTTGATTTGGTGTTATTTTGTGACTAATTTGACATTATTTAGAACATATGGTTATATTTTGTCACTATTTTGACCTCAAAACGCAATTATATCTCAACGGCATACACATTGATGTATGGAAAATGAACAGATTATTGTCCCATTAAAGCAGAGAGTTACCTTCTATGCTCCCAAAACTGTTCTGGACATCATTGAGCAGGTAAAAGTTGAACGTGGTGACGACAGCACTACCGATGCAGTTTGTCAGATTATTATTGAGTACGGCAGCAACAGACAGCTACGTCGTATCGAAGATTTTGTTGACGGCAAATTTTCAACTACCATTGAAGAAATCAATGATTTAAAAATTCAGAATGAAATCCTTCACGAGAGACTGTCTCTTGTAGAGTCAAAGTGTGCAACTGTGAATCGTGCTGTTTCTGAGATGCAGAATGATTACAAAAAAGAGTAGGTTCTAAATTGGGAATTATTTTTCCCACAACCTTCTACTTTCCATTCTTAAATTAACAATCCATTATCTTCTTTTTTTTTCAAGCAGCTTCTCATTGAAATCCGTAAGTGAAAATAATGCCAGAATCAATGCGATGATAAATGCTGAAACAGGCATAATGCTTACATCATTCATGAAATAGTCGAGAACCCCAAGCACAACAAGGGTTGCTGTGGTGTCGAGTACAACAAACAAAATCCTTGATTGTGTCTCAGATATTTTTCTCAGCTCGAATAGTGATCGCGGGATGGCTGATGCAAATATTTCCAGAGGCAGGCTTATTGCACAGAGCAGAACTGCAAATATGATGCCTGTCCAAACAGAGGCAAACTCAAATCCGAAAATAACCAGAAGGATACAAATGAGTACTGCGGCAAATGTCAGTACTTTTCGAAGAATCCGGTTCATATATCTATCTATGAAATATGGATATACTAAGTTTCTTAAAAAAAAGAAGAGATTTATTCTCCGATGAATTTTTTAATTTCTGCGTAGAGGAACTCGTTTACCTTTTCTATCTCTTCTCTCTTTCCGCGGAAAGCTAAAAGCTCACGCTCATCATTTACCATGTTTGCGAAGTTGAGCGGTCTTGTAACTGATACAAGTTCAACATCAAACTTCAGTGCGGCATCACGAATGGCTGCTCTTGGAGTTCCGGGCGGTATAACCAGATCAAATTCGTCTTCAATATTTTCTGTCATAATTACTTCCCTATTTTCTGTCTCTTCGCCATAATACACTTTCCGCCACGAACACCTCCAATCGGGCACTTCGGGTGTCCGATGCTGTTCATACAGCGTCCCATAAGGGCAGAACCGCGGGCAAGACCGTCATCAACGAAGACTAAGTGGTTTACCGGCTCTGCGTAGATGCCGCGTTTGGTAACACCTTCTAAGATGTACTGAGGTTTATTTCCTGAAATGATTGCTCTTCCGGTAAATCCAATGGAGCTGTTTGGCGGAAGGAGGTTTCTTTCAGCGCAGAGATCAATAATCTGGAGTGCGACATCTGCACATACGCGGTCGACAACCTCTTTTATGACTGCTTTATTTTCGTTCTTTGCAAGCTCAGCACCGATTGCCTCAAGCTCCGGAATTCTGTCTCCGTTAACTCCTGCATCAACACCGATTAAAACAATTCCTGAGTCTTTTGCAACATCTGCACAGACCGGAACTTTTCCAAAGCGGGTTCTGTCGCGCGGGACTTCACATACTTCGATAATTTCAAGGCAGCGGTCGATATACGGCTGAGCCTTCTTTGTTGCACGGGTGGATGCAGGTGCGCAGTGTTCTCCGAATAAATCAAGGGCTGTTCCCTTCTTCTTATCTACAAGGCCTGTGCCCCTGATAATTGCATCAGGAATGGCTCCTGCAAGACCGCAGAAGTTTCCAATCGTCTTTGCGAATGGTGATTCTGCATTCGGGTCGACATCGCTTGTGATTCTTCCGTCAAGCGTTGTTCCAAAGTCCATTGAGATGCATGGGTTTCTGAAATCAACAGGTGTCCACTTCGCACCTTCCTTGATTCCTGCCATGGCAAGTTCTCCTTCCATCTCGTTTGCGACCATTTCAACGCCGGTGGTTCCAGACGGCGGAGTAACACCTGCAACAGCTCCGGTAAATACTAAACGGTCTGCGAAACTGTGCGGGCGAAGTTTTGGCGGAAGGCTTCCGATTCCCATTGGGGGTGTCATCTTTTTTGGAGGAACTCCTGCTAAGAGACATCCGTCTGCCAATGCCTTGATGAACTCTCCAACCTGATCTGGTGAATCCATTGCAGCGACAACACCTGTACTTCTGACAACGAAGTCGAGATCATCTTTGATACTCAGGTCTGCTTCTTTGTGGCATTTCACAAGGGTGTCGCGGACGAGCTCTGTGACTGATTCACGGGTGAGTTCGGTCCCGTCAAGCGTTGCACCAAACACCGTCTCTCCCGGTTTTGGCGGACGAACGTCACGGCTCATTGAAACTGTCTTTCCAAGAACATAGGAGTGTCCTGTTGCAAGGTCAGTTCCGGTTAAGATGCATTTCGTGGTGGTATTTCCCATCTCAACGGATGCGACAATGAAGTATGGTTTAGACTTGTACTCAGGAACTTGCATTCCTGCTCCATGTCCTGTTGAAGGCGGAGCTACACTTTCAACAACCCATGGTTTCTTAGAGGTAAAACGGTCGAAAAAACCTGCCGACATAATATTAGAAATTATCTCGTATGGGCGTAAATAGGTTTCTGTTTAAAAAAAAGTTGTTGTGTTATTCCATTTCTGCGAAGACCAGTTCATAAATCCAGTCTTCAAGCATTTTGCAGGATGGAACATCACATTCTTCTGTGCATGCAACACACGGGAGAATTGCCTCTCCTGCCATAATGAGCATCGGGTCAATTTTTTTATCTGATTTCACCCAGGTGACGAGGTAAGTATTTCCTTTTACAGATTTGCGTGAGATCTTCCCCTCGTCTTCTAAGTGTTTTAAGATGCGTGAGCAGGTGCGGCTGTCAATTCCAAGCTCTTTCCAAAGCTCACTCTGGACTATTCCATCCGGGTGGTTTCTGATGAGTGATAGTGCCTGTTCTGCTTTCTGCGCTAACTCTTCTGTACTGGTTGTCATGAATTAATTTAGTTGAGCGGTGCAATGCTCAGAATGTTGTTTCCGCGGATAACGACACATCCAAGGTCTCTTCTGCCTTCTGCAGTGATTTCAACTGCATCTTCCAGGTGGAGGTTGAGATATTCGTCCATTGCGACAAGAAGTCCCTCGAATTTGCATCCTTCATCTTTAATCTCAACAACAATGTTTGTGTCAACGAGAGAATTGACCTTCTTTATTGGGAGAACGATACCAGATACCATATCTCTATAGGTTTGGTTTGTGGACTAATTAATGTGCTTATTTGAGCTTGAGATATCCTGAAGACTGGATATGCAGACAAATTATTTTTGTAATTTTAGAAAAACAAGAAAAACAGTGCGAGGGATGGGATTCGAACCCAAGAACTCCTATGAGACTAGCCCCTCAAGCTAGCGCCGTTGACCTGGCTTGGCTACCCTCGCCTTATGACCTATACATATTAGACAGTTGAGGATATAAATCCTCCGAATCGTTTCTGTAGTTCTGCCGCTATGGGGCAATGCATTTATCTTCTTCTGCCTCACACGTTTAAGTAATGTGGCAGCGAATTCTTGAGCTTTTTTCTGACTCTCCATCTCAGCAGAAGGTCGTACGCTTCCTTTTGGAGAACGGATTCGGGATTTCACGCGATGGAAAGGTTATGGTAAATGATGTCGAGATAACTGCTTCCTCCCTCTCGCGCGCGGTAAAGGTTGACAGAAGGGTTGTTGATACAACCATAAAGCGCATTCGCGAGTTTCCAGAGCTTGAGCCTGTTTTTACCCGTCTTCGTGTAACTCCTGATTTTACTGATGTTGCCAAACACTTAGGGCTTTCTGTGATTACAATTCTTCCAAAGAATGCGGGGGACAAAAATATTGTATCATCTGCAGTGTCGGTTCTTGCAAGCTATGATCTGCCTCTCAGACAGATTTTCGTAACTGATCCTTATGCTGTTGAAAATCCGAGACTTGTTATAATCATCGATGGACAGCTTCCTGCAGACGCGCTCCAGAAATTAAAGAACTTACCTGCGGTCGATTCAATTATCCTCTGAATCAGCACAGGTATTTATATTTTCAAATGCATATTATTGTACATTAAAGCACATTGTTGTGAACACTCATGCTGAACATAACCACATTCCTTGATGCAAATGCCTGCCGTCTGGATAAATCTGTCTTTTACTGTCCGGAAAGAGATGTAAGTTACACCTCAAAAGACATTCTTTCTATCTCTTCAGAGATTGCGCGTCAGATTCAGTCACTTGGAGTTGAAATGGGAGACCGCGTTATGCTCTACATGAACAGTACTCCAGAGTATCTCTTCTCATACTTTGCTGTATGGCGTCTTGGTGCTGTTGCAATACCGACGAATCGTGTCTATACTCCAAGTGAACTCTCCTATATGGTGGAAAATTCCGGAGCAAAGGTGATTATAACGGATGCAGAGGGTGCTTTAGCATCAGACGGTCTTGGAATTTCCTTGTATGTTCCAAAAGATGTCGAAACATTCCGCACAGCAGATGTTATGCCTCCGGCAAAGACTGATTTCAATGACCTCTGTCAGCTTCAGTACACATCCGGCACAACCGGAAAACCGAAAGGTGCGATGCTTACTCATGGAAACTGGCTTGCTGCGATTCACAACGAATGTGATGTCTTGACCTTAAAGCAGGATGATGTCTACTTAGGAATTTATCCAATGGGACACGTTGGGCTTTCATGGGGAATTGCTGCGATGAGAGCTGGTGCTCTCTATGTCATGATGGAGAGATATGAGCCGACACGCTATCTTGAACTCTGCAAAAAGTTTGGTGTAACTGTTCTTGCCGGAATGCCTCCAGTTATCCACTCATTAACCGAAGCTCCAAATAATTCCGGCACTGAAGAAGCTCTCGCAACGGTTCGCGAAATTATCTCCGGAGGGGGTCCGCTTCACCATGATATCTGGAAACGCTTCCACTATAGATATAATATTCCGGTAATCAACGCCTACGGTCTTTCGGAAACTGTGGTTATAGGTACTGGAACTGCAATCCGTCCTGAAGACTACGCATCCGCAGACCGCTTCCAAAGTGTCGGTCATCCGGTCTGCTTCTCTGAAGTAAAAATCGTGGATGAGGCAGATGCATCCATTGAGATGCCTGTTGGAACTCCCGGAGAGATTGCTCTTCGCGGCCCTGCAGTCGCTCTTGGATACTGGAATATGGAAGAGGAAACAAAGGCTGCATTCCTGGATGACGGATGGTTCTTAACTGGAGATGTCGGATATCTGGATTCAGATAACCGTCTGTGCATCACTGACCGCAAAAAGGACATGATTGTAATGTCCGGATGGAAAATTTATCCAACAGAAGTTGAGGATGCCTTACTGCGCTTTGAGGGAATTGCAGAGATTGCGGTATTTGGTCTCCCCCACGAACATCGTGGAGAGATTCCGGCGGCGGCTGTTGTCTGGAAGGAAGGTTACTCTAAAGAAAATGAGGCAGAGTTGCTTGAGTTCGCAAAACAGCATTTAGCAGGATACAAGGTGCCGCGCAAAGTAATCACTACAGAAGCTCTTCCAAGAGTTAACGGATGGAAGCTTCTAAGACGTGAACTTCGCGAAAAATATGCATGAAGGGTTTTACCCCTCTTTTTTTTTAATCTTCAAGTTCGTTTAAGTCTTTCTTAATTACAACTGCTTCGGTTAAGGAAATTACTGCATTGATAATCAGTCCTACACCAAGTACAATTACTAATACTTCTGCTCCAATGCCGGGGCTGATTAAGAAAATAATACCAACAGCAGCTTCTACAAGACCGAGAAGGATTGTTAAAATCCGCATTCCGATAGATACATCATGTCCGAATGCGAGGACAATGTCAGCAATACCTGCGATAAGTGCGATAAGTCCTACGATAATTGTTGCAAACGACATCATAAATGCAGGATTAATGAAGGAATAAATCGCAAGGACAATACCTACAATTCCAAGGACTATCACAATCCAGTTTCTTTTAAAGAAACCGAATGCTGAAAATCCTGAAAATATTGCAGCGATGGATATAATCAGCAGGAAGAATCCGAGAAGATATGCACTAAGATTCATTGTGGCGAATGGAAATGCCAGGCAGAAGATACCAAGTACTACGAAGATAATTGACTTGATAATCATTGCCTTCCAGACTCCTTCAGCAGAAGCCTCATCGAATACGGCAAAAGAATTCATAATATTAAATCTCCTTTGTAATTCTAAGATACGAATCACTCTTTTTTAAATCTATAGAACAGAGCAGAAATTAACAAAGAGATGATATTTCAATATTTAGTTAGCGGTAGAAAATCAGTTTTTGATTGCGGCAAATTTTGCCGCAAACGCGGGAAAAAGAGTATTGGTTTAAGCCTTCTTTGCCGCAGAGCGGACAATGAATGCTTCAATAATTGCCAGCACACCAAATGCTATCAAAAACATTCCGGCTACATCGATGATTGTGAATGCGGAAATGAGAGGCTGGACAAGGAAGAGAATACTAAGCAGGATTCCAAGTACTCCGGAGATTCCGGATAATATTTTTCCTGCGGTTCCTATTTTTCCGGTAAATGCGGCAACTAAATCTGTGATTCCGCTAAACAGTGCTGCGAATGCTGCGAGGTAGACCAGATAGACTGTAAACATAACCGGGAAGAGGATTCCAAGAATGCCTATGATGATAATCAGAATTCCTAAGATAACCATCCACCAGGTGCGCTTCTCGCGGCCGAAGAATGCAGGTCCTGTTGTAAGGACTGAGATTCCAAGGAAAATCAGAAGTACTGCTGCAAGAACGTCACCTATGAGGATTGAGGCATAGGTAAACACAATCATCAGGATTCCGAGGATGGTGATAAGAATCCCCCTTCCAAACAGTGCGCCAAATGATGGTGTGTAATCTTCTATAAATTCAGACATAGAGGACTATTCGTCAGCAGGAGAGATAAATACTCTGTTCGGGAGAAAAAAAAGATTAGGGGGCGATGTATGAGAATGCCCAGTCTGGAAGACCGATGCTCATACCGAAGATGTTCAGCACGAAGGTGAACATAAACACGGTAAAGAGAATGATACCAATCATGTTCAGGACACCTCCTGCACTTACCATGTCCTTCATGGTGACATATTCAGTACCGTATGCAACCGCATTCGGCGGGGTTGCGACAGGAAGCATGAATGCCAGAGATGATGCAACGGCTACGGTCATCATCATAATCATTGGATTGACCGCAAGGGCGGTAACTGAAATTCCTGCGAGTACCGGAATCATGATGTTTGCAACTGCGGTATTCGAGGTGAACTCGGTTAAGATCATCACAACAATTGCTAAGATGAATACTAAGAGCACGATTGGGACACCGTTTAAGAATCCGAAGTACTCTGCGATGCACTCGGAAAGTCCGCTTGCCTTGAATGCATTGGATAATGCCATACCTCCGCCGAAGAGAAGCAGAATTCCCCATGGGATTCTGACAGCCCACTGCCAGTTTAAGGTGAACTCATGTCTCTTCCAGGAGACCGGAAGCATGAACAGCAGCACAGCTCCAAGAATTGCGATTGTGCAGTCCTCGATTCCCGGGAAGAGCATGTCTAAACCTGGAATTACGAATCCTCCAATGTCTTTGGATGCACGGAAGATCCATGCGATTGCAACGAGGATAAAGACGAAGAGTGTGTTCTTTTCTCCGCGGCTCATTGGTCCCATGGATTCGATTTCGCGCTGAAGAGCTTCTTTGGTATTATCTAAAGTCTTCGGCATCTTTCTGTACGGGACTTTGGTAAGCCAGAGCCACATAATCGGAAGCATGAGGGCGACAAATGGAACTCCGAAGAGCATCCACTGGAAGAAGTCAATTGCCGGTGCTCCCGGGAAGAGTTTTGCAAGCTGAGCAACTAAAATTCCGTTTGCCGGTGTTCCAATCAGAGTTCCGATACCGCCAAGACCTGCAGCATATGCAATACCCAAGACTAAACATCCGGAGAATGCCTTCTGCGACTCATCCATATCCTTATAGTTTTTAGTCGGCAGAACGGTTGCAATAATTGCGATTGCGATTGGAACCATCATCATTGCGGTTGCAGAATTGGACATCCACATAGAGAGGAATGCCGTTGCAATCATGAATCCGAGAATCAGTCTGGATGGACTGGTACCGGTGATGGAGATAATTTTCAGTGCCATGCGCTTATGCAGATTCCATCTCTGCATAGCCATTGCAATCATAAAGCCTCCCATGAAGAGGAAAATCACGTTGTCCGCGTAGGATACTCCTACCTGAGATGGTGATAAAATTCCGAGAACCGGAAATGCTACCAGCGGAATAAGAGATGTTGCCTCAATTGGGATTGGCTGTGTGATCCAGAAAATGACCATCATTGCGGTGACTGCCGCAGTGATGCGGGCTGCTTCCGGCATGATGGATGGATCGATGGGGGCAAGCAGCAGAATGAAGAATGCTGCAAGACCTGCTATAAGCCCATAACCCTTATTCATAACATACTATATTGGATTGGAACTGATATGAGTGTTGCTGTTCATTTTAAATTGAGTTTTGCTCGTATTTTCAGGCTTATTTTCATAAATAATACGTATGGGTGGATTTTTCATTGGATATTGTTTTGCGGCGGCATTTAACATCTCCAGTTACATCTTTGGCATGCGGCTTTGCCTTAGCCGAAAATCAAACCAACTATTTTATCTCCATACAAAAGAAAAACAAAACTATGTCTATTCAGGTCACCGGAATCACCGGAATCCCTCTCATCAAAACCGGCGATGATATCGCTAAAATCCTCTGCGAAAAATCCTCATTTGAAGATGGTGATATTGTATGTATCGCATCTACTATTGTCTCGAAAGCAAACGGATATCTTCGTGCATTAAAAGACATTGAGCCGACAGAAGATGCAGTCCGCATCTCCGGTCTCACCAAAGAGGACCCGCGTTTTATTCAGGGGATTCTTGACTCATCCAAAGACATCATCATAGAATATCCATTTATCTTATCCGAAGTAGCCTGCGGGCATGTAGGAGTTAGAGCCGGTGTTGACAACAGCAATGTTGAAGGAGAAAACATCATTATCCTGCCGCCAAACCCAATGGAAGATGCCGCAAAACTCCGCGGGCAGATTAAAGAAATATGCGGAAAAGATGTCGGAGTTATCATCACTGACACCTGTGGAAGAGCATTCCGCAGAGGACAGTGCGGAACAGCCATTGGATGGGCTGGCATGACTGCTATTCGCGACTTCAGAGGAGATCACGACCTCTTTGGACTTGAGCTTGAAATCACCGAAGAAGCTGTAGTTGATGAGATTGCAGCATTTTCCAACTTCATAATGGGAGAAAGCAACGCAGGAATCCCAGCTGTTAAGTTCTCGGGATGCGGAAGCTGGACAGGTCACGACAACCTCTACTTCACCAAAGAAGAGGACTTCATCAGAAAAGCCATCCACATCTGAGCATGAAAATCATCCTCGCAGCTGACTTAAAAGACGGCATGGTGGTTCACGGAAAAAGCGGAAACCGTGATGAGTATGCTCCGCTCAACTGGGGACTTTCACCTTCCGCTGAACCTCACTCATACATCTCCGTGATGAAACCAAAGTACCTCTATGTCGCAGACTTAGACAGAATCGGATTCTGCGGAGACCACACGGAAACCATCCTCAGACTTGCCGGAACAGTTTCTGAGATGTATGTTGACAGAGGTACCGAGATTCCTGAAGAATACCTGCCGTCGCCAATCAAAACAATTGTTGGAACTGAAACAATAGATGCACCATATGAAGAGTTCTTAGGTGGTTTTCTTAGCATAGACATAAAAGACGGAAAAGTAATTCCAAACGGAGAAGCTCCTGTAGAGTTTCTGGCATCTGTGGCAGACACTCCATTTGAAGGATTCATCATACTGAACATCTCATCAGTTGGAACTGAGTGCGGAATCGACCTTGAGTTTGTAAAAACCCTTCGTGCAGTAACCAAAAAACCGTTGTTCTATGGAGGCGGCGTACGTTCTGAATCAGACTTAAAAGTTCTGGCTGATGCAGGATTTGACGGAGCAATCATCTCAACTGCTGTCCACAAAGGAGCAATTCCATTATCATTAATTCAGGAGGGAGAATTTTGTTAATCACTTTGGAAGGAATTGACGGCTCTGGAAAGTCAACTCTCTATCGCGGATTAGAAGAACGTCTGGCAGATTTAAACCCGCTCTTCACTCGTGAGCCTGGCTCACCATACTTGGGTGAAGCTGTTCGCCGTGCGATTGCCGAAAACAATGACCCGCTTGCGGAAGCTGCACTCTTTGTCGCAGACCATGCAGTTCACCTCGCAACTGTAGTCCGCCCCGCACTCGAAGAAGGAAGACTTGTAATCTCTGATAGATACTCAGACTCACGCTTCGCATATCAGCAGGTCTCTCTTAAAGGATATCATGAAAATCCCAAAGAATGGCTTACGGCAGTACACTCCAGATGGTCAATCGTTCCTGATATCACATTCCTTCTTCTCATCTCTCCAAAGAATGCATTAGCACGCCTTGGCGACCGCGGAGAAATGGAACATTTCGAGCAGGAAGAGTTCTTGGAGGAAGTCCAGAAAAATTATCTCGACAGAATGTCAGAAAATCCAACCCGCTTCATCTTAGTTGATGCAGAGCTTCCGGCTGATACAATATTAGACTTTGTTGAAAAAAGTATCCGTGAGCGGATAAACAAACAGTAAGGGGGATTGCCCCCTCTATTTTATTTGAAGATTGATTCTGCTGCTGTCTTTCCATACACATATGCAGGCATTCCGGCAAGCATGAAGGTGACTCTGAGAATCTCATCAACCTCTCCTAAGGTGATGCCTAAATTCTTTGCGCCCTGAAGCTGAGCATGGAGTGCATGGTTGTCGCGCATGGCCGCAGCAATGGCGATGGCTGTCAGTTTCTTTTGTTTGCGTGAAAGAAGTCCGTCTGCCCAGATGTATGAATCGAGCTTTAAGACAGCATCATGCATTGTCGGGTCAGAATCTGCAAGATGCTTGAAAAAAACAGGCACATGTCCTATTTTTGATTCGAGGTCGTGGTGTTTTCCTGGAAAACCTCCCCCGTCTTTGGAAGATACATTGCAAGTACCTCCAGACATTGTGGTTCCACCTTCTTTGGATGGGATGCATGGTTCAGACTTTGGTGTCATACCATATTATTTTCCGTGTGAGTATAATATGATGAGGTTTGAGGTATTTTTCACCTGAACCCCATCTTATTTATACTTCACAAACAAAATTCATTTCAATGACAAAAATGGTTGCGGCAATCTTTGGAAGTAATATTTCCGGAGGAAATACTGATAAACTGCTCAAAGAAGCAATACGCGGGGTAGAGGATGCAGGGTGTACTGTTGAAAGAATCGATATAGCACATCATCCGGTAGCTTCCTGTATGCAGACATTCGGCTGTATGACAGAGCCCCGCTGTGCAATCGAGGACGGATTTGAAAAATATTTCAGCATCTTGAAAAAAGCAGACGGAGTTATCATGGCAACGCCTGTTATGACATACGGAATTCCGGGAGCTCTTAAATCATTTATCGACCGCTGCCAGCCGTTTTATATGGCAAAATACTATAGAAAACAGCCGTTCATCAAACCCGATCATGCAAAAATCAGAAAGATGCTTTTCATCTGCATCGGCGGAATGAACAAAGAGGATATATTTACCGGACCGGTTTTAACCGCAAAAGCATTCTCAGATATTATCGATGCAAAATACTCTGATGAGCTTTTGCAAAATGATATGGACAGGATTGGAAATATTGAAAAGAAGCCGGAAGTCTTAGCCGCTGCATACGAGAAGGGCTTAGCTCTTGGAAAAGGAATTGTAAATGAACGTGAAAAGTGAACTGCTCTCTTTAGCAGAACCAGAGTATCAGAAGTTTTCGGCATCTCTTCTTCCCGGTGTAGATAATATCTTAGGGGTTAGAATCCCGAAGCTTCGGGTGATTGCAAAACGTATTGCAAAAGAAAACTGGAAGGAGTTTTTAGATGATGCAAAGGATGATTCCTTCGAGGAGATTCTTTTGCAAGGTCTGGTTATCGGATATGCGAAGGCGAACCCCACAGAGATTATCACTGCTCTTGATGCTTTTATTCCGAAGATAAATAACTGGTCGGTCTGCGACAGTACAGCGATGACCTTAAAGGCGGCAAAGAATCATCCGGCATACTTTGGATATGCTGATGCATGCCTTGCAGAAGGTACAGAGTTTTCCGTCCGCTTTGGAATTGTTCTTCTGATGTCTCATTTTGTGTCTGATGAGTACATCGATTCAGTGCTTGAGAAAATAGGGGCCGCCGAACTTCCGGGATATTATGCAAAGATGGCAGCCGCCTGGGCTGTGTCGGTCTGTTATGTGAAGTATCCGGAAAAAACGGAAGACTGGCTGAAGGAATCAAATCTTGATGACTGGACTTTTAACAAATCAATCCAGAAGATAAAAGAGTCTTTGAGGGTTTCTGATGCGGAGAAAAAGCGGCTTGAGGGAATGAAAAGGAAAGCTGATTGAAAAATCTGGTCAATCTATTCATATGCTGATAGAGAAAAGTATCTTTTAGGCAATGGTTAACATTGTCAAAAACCTTCAACGGAGGTAAAGCATATGAAATTACAGACAAACAAAAGAAAAACTGCATACATTGTATGCTTTTTCCTTATCATGCTTGGATGTTTTGCAGGGGCTGTTTCTGCTGATGATTCTGAGAAACAATTCAAGCTCAGTACTGATGATATCGTACGCGGATTATATAATCCGGATAACGAACAACTTAGGTCTACTGATGCTGAGATTGTAAAACTGAAAGAAAAGAGTATTTATTCTCGTGATGGTTTATCATCTCTCACATTAGAAGAGAAACTTCAGAAATTAGCATTGGTTCACCGTGATGAAAAAGTATCTAGTTACTTCTCTAAATTGATTGAAAAAGGAGTGGTATCTGGATTTGGTATAGACAGATTTGGATATTACTTTATATGGGTTAAGAGCTCTGTGGACGATACCACGATATCTTCTATTATAGAGGGTTTTGATAAAATAACTCAGAAAACTTATGGTGAGATTCCTCTTCTTGTTAAAGTAACAAATGGAGCTACTACTACAACAAAGTCAGTCGATATAACTTCACGAGCAACGAATGATGATAGATGGAGACCACTTATTGGTGGTATTCAACAATTAGGTGTTACATCATCAACTGCTTTTGATAGTACTGTTGGATTTGCAGCTACCAAAAATGGACAGAATGGTTTTGTTACACATGGACATGACTTTGTAATCGGCTCTCAGGTTTATCAACCAACATATTCATCTGATAACTTAGTAGGAACTGTCGCTGCAATTGGCTCGGTTAATTCTGATTCTGCATGGATTCCATTTGGAAATGTTGAAGCATCTATATATAGTCCAGGCTCAAGTGGAAACAAACGAGCTGTATCTACCTATGCAAGTGTGCCTGATGGTTCAAAAGTTGTTGTTATGGCAGGTGCAGTGACACATTCATATGGCAATTTGATTGGGTTAGCTGATGTAGAACATGATAAATTTGGTCGTACTCTCCCAGATCAGTGGTTAGCATCTTACAGTGGTACATACGGGGACAGCGGAGCACCGGTCTTTCAGCAAGATAGAACAACACATGAATTTTGTCTTGTTGGGTTACATTGGGGCAAAAATGATGACCTCAACGTTAGAATCTTCTCATCTTTAGGTGATGTTATGACAGATTTAGGCATTGTTCCAAAAACACGGTAGAAAAGACCAGATGGTAATTTTTGGCCAATGAGTATTTATACTCTCAAAAACATTTTTTTTTATTACTGAATTGAGTTTGATTGGATGAATAAACGTGCGATTCTCATACTAACCATCCTTCTTCTTACTATCTTCATATCTAATCCTGTAAATTCTGAAGAAGCTCTGCCTCTCCTTATTCATGGAGATGTAACAGTACATCCTATCATATTTGAACATATTCTAAGTCCTGATAGTTATATAGTAATAAACAAACCAGAGTATCTTGGGTATCTTCCATCCATGCCCGAAGTAGCAGAAGATTTTATCCGCTATACCCTCTATCCATATGCTTTAATCCTTCTCACAATACTTTCCGTCTCTGGTTTTCTGCTGTTCAGCCGCAGAAAAAATCCAGAGGAAAATGCTGCATCAACTCCGGCAAAGATTCTCTCATATCTGAATCATTATCCTCCAGCATCTCTGAGTAAACTCGTTAGAGAACTTGATATCTCTCGCGGCTCTGTAAGATATCAGATTCATCGCCTAAGTCGCGAAGGCAAAATATTTTCTAAAGAGATTGGAGGCAGAACATTTTATTCTGCATTACCTGTTACAGCGGACGAAAAAGTACAATCATTCATACAAGTATTCGATGATGAGATAGATTGGAAAATTTGTGGTGTTCTTTTTGATGGAGGAGAACTGTCACGGCAGGATATTGCTGAAAAAACAAAGTTGTCTCCTGATACTGTGTACTATCACCTAAGCCATAAGGGAGAGGAAGTTGTACGAAAAAGAGTTGAGAGCGGAACTGCATTCTATCAGTTAAGTGATGAGATGCGAGAGTGGAGTAAGAAGTATAATCTCTTTCATTTGATAGATTCAGTGAATTCTTCTCCTGTTCAAAACCTATCCTGAAACACGAATCCACACTAATCAACACAAATCGCACGCTCTTAACGGCGCGTAATCGGCTTATCGCCTACGCGCCTAAACGTGCTTGCGCCCTCGCAGTCGGCTCGGGCGGAAAGATTCGAGAATCAACATTACGCCCGAGCCGACTGCGAGGGCGCAAGCGTGCCGCGGCTCACCGCGATAAGCAGTGAAATGAGCCGTGAATAGGCACGCGATTCGCTTTGATTAGTGTGGATTCGTGTTTCTCGAATAAAAAAGAATTACCGAGCAGAACTTTTCATCCGCTCGTCGTATGTCCGAAGAGCTCTTACCATATCCACATAGCGGAACTCAGGCCATGTTGGAACACAGAAACAGACTGCCGCTTCGTTTCCGTTTGCAAGCCAGGGCAGGAAGTTGGAAGTTCTCCTGTCATTTGCTGTCCGTAGAATCAGGTCAACCGGCGGCATGTCTCCTGCAGGATACATGCTCTCGGTAATTTTTTCCGGCGTAATCTCATCAAGAGTAATCTCGCCATTCCGATATGCTGAAACTACGCGTTTTGCGGTTTCCACAATTTCATTTCTTCCGCCGTAGGCGAGAGCGAAATGGACATAATAGTCGTTGAAATCTTTTGTCTTTTCCTCGACTGCCTCAATCTTTTCTAAGACATGCGGCGGGATGAGGGTTCTGTCTCCAACCACAGTGACATTGATTTTATTATCAACAACACGTGCGTCGGAAAGCATCTCTGTGAACTTGTCAACGAAGAGTTCCATCAGACCATCGACTTCGTCTGCATCGCGTTTGAAGTTTTCAGTAGAGAAAGCGTAGAATGTGATGTGTTTGATTCCAAGCTTTTTCATCCACTCAAGTACACGAAGAGTTGTGTCTGCCCCAAGCTTGTGTCCCATATCCACGCTCATCCCGTGCTCTTTAGCATACCGGCGGTTTCCATCCTGAATGATGGCGACATGCTTCGGGGTGTTAGTCAGCCTGCGAAGGACTAATTCTGCATAGACTGATTCAGCAAAGGAGCGAAGACAATTCAAAGAGGAATCACCTCAACAATCATACCATCGTTTGGATAGCGCTCGATAATTTTTCTCTCGCCTCCAAACTTGCGCGGGATTTTTCTCATCTGCTGCCAGTCAAGCTCGATTGTTCCATCCGGCATCTCCTCATAGTAGCTTCCGGGACGCATCTGGGAGAGAATCATCTCGAGGTCGTCTAACGGGTCCATAACTCCGTACATGATGGTTCCGTCATCAGTAATCATGTCAAACGGTCTGGCGGAGTTTCTTGCGATGCGCTTTAAGCGTTCGCGAAGCTGAACGGAGTCCTTGAAGGTTGATGTACAGTAGTGAACTTTCGGGTGTCCGTTTACTTCGCCTGCCCATTTTGTAGAACCCTTGATTGCGTTACAGAGCGGGTTGATTGGTTCAAGCTTTCGAAGACGCATGGCTTCCGCACATGCATCTCCCCATTCGAGCTGGTTGATGTTGAAGAAGTCAAGCGAGTCAAACAGCGGGAAGAAGTGGCGAAGTCCCTGAAGAGAGGGCACTTCAATTCCCACAGAAAAGCCCATGCGTTTTGCAGCTGCGATGGATTTTGGATAGTCCGACTCCATAATCTTTGCCCACTCCTCGTGCGGAGGGTGCATACGGATTTCATCAACACAAGGCTGAAGCGCTGCTAAGTCTTCTTCGGTTGGTGCACGTCCGGTATATAAGTGGATGTGATGATCTTCTCCGAAGTGTTTTTTGAGGGCTGTACAGAACTCAACAACGCGTTCGATGACTAAGAGCGGCTCTCCTCCGGTAACACCGGTTCCAAGAGCATCCATAATTTCAGCTTCTTCTATGGCTTCTTCAGGCGTTGTGATTTTCTGATCGTTTGCGAAGATTACATCCACATCCTTTCTTTCTTCGGAGAGTGGACAGTACCAGCAGGTTCTGTCACACAGTCCGGAGATGAAGAGCACAAGCTTTGCTCCCTGATAGCAGAGCTTGCATCCTTCTGAAAGGTTTCTTGGGATTTTGTCTTTTGCCATGATTATTCCATTAATGCAAGACGTGCGAGGGTTTCTTCGCGGCCTAATGCCTCTAAGAACCATCCAAGACGCGGGCCTCTGTCAGCACCGAGGAATGCACGGTATACTGCGGTAAAGACGTCTTTTCCAGTGACGCCGTTTGCTTCTGCTGCATCGTAGACTGCATTGTGGATGATGTCTGCCTTCCACTCGCCGTCTTTGATTGCTGCTGCATAGGCGGCAACGGCTGCCTTAACGTTTGCCGGCTCGTTTGCTGCGATTTCCGGTAATGTTTCAGAGATTGCAAACTTGGCATCTTCTGGTGCATAACGCTCGAGCCAGATCTTTGCACGGTTTGCCTGATCGAGGACTGCTTCACGGTCAATGATTTCGTATCCGCTGCGTTCTAAGATGGAGAAGATTGCATCATCATCTCTTGCAATCTGGACAACAGTAATCATGTGGCGGAATGGAATGGTTGACTGCGGGGAGTTAATCTTTGAGAGTTCGAACTCGCGGGAGTTTCCAGCTCTTTCTGCACGGTCGTACTCGTCGATTAATCTGAGAAGTCCCATTCCCGGATCGAATGCGATTGTCTTGTCCGGCTTTGTCTTTGCGATTAAGAAGCGGAGAACCTCAGGCGGTACGATATCAAGCATATCGCGGATGGTAAGAACGACACCCTTTGAGGAGTGCATTTCGCCCTTTCCTTTGAGGCTGATCCATTCGTAGGTTACTGGTACTGGTTCTTTGTATCCGAAGATTTCGCGGGTGATGATTTTTCCAGTGTCGTAAGATCCACCAGGAGATGCATGGTCTTTTCCGAATGGTTCAACGGTTACACCATGTACTGCCCATCTCATCGGCCAGTCAACACGCCATACAAGTTTTCCCTCACCTTTGGAGTAGTCAGAGACACCTTCGTGTCCGCACGGGCATTTGTATGTTACAGTGTGGTTTTCGACATCGTGAGAGAGAATCTGTGCACGGGAAATCTGGCCGCAGTTGCCGCAGATTGGATAGTAAGGAGTCCATCCGTCTTCGAGTTTTCTTCCAGAGACGCGCTCTAAGATTTCCTTAATCTCTTCTGCGTGGATTAATGCCTGAGCAATCTGCTCGGTAAACATACCGGAGCGGTATGCTTCGCTGGTTCTGATGACACGCGGGTGAATGTCTAACTCTTCGATTGCAGACAGGAATGGTTCGAGGAAGTGTTCTGCGTAGCTCTTGTGTTTTCCGCACGGGCACGGGATGTCGGAGACAGGCCAGCCGATATATTTCTGGTATTCGTCGGAGAGGAATGGATAGACTTTGCGCAGTGGGTCAAAGTCATCTGCGATATAGACAAGCTCTGCTTCGGTGCCGCGGGCAAGAAGAGCTTTGTAAATCATGTCTCCGGTCATGACTTCGCGCATGTTTCCAAGGTGGATTGGTCCGGACGGGGTGATTCCGGTTGCCACTCTCTGCGGGGCATCGGATGGGACCTGAGCAGCCTTCGCATCTGCCCAGTGGATTTTCTCATGTACTTTTTCTTCCATATTGAGTTTCACCAAAAATGGATGTGTCTGTATATATGGAATTTATAGAGAGATAATACTTCGGAGGAGATTATCAGATGTTATTGGAAGAGAGAGTATTTCCACTTCAGTCACATGAGGTGATAAGATGCAGAAAATGAATCTGTAAAAAAAAGACGTGTAAAAAAATAATCGTGAACCTGTTGGTTCACGAGAATGGTCTTACTGCTTGTCGTCCTTTGGCGGCCAGCAGGTAACACCGTTCTGGTTTGGGAGACAGGACGGGTCAAAGACCGGCTCTTCGACACCTTCTCCTCTCTGGTCGAAGTAGTCCTTGAGTGCGGCAAATGCGTACTTACCAAGGAAGAGAATGATTGCGGTGTTGAAGATACCCATGAATGCCTGGAAGGTATCTGCTAAGTCCCATGCGAGACCCATGGACATCATGGATGCGAAGAAGACCATAGCTACGATGACAACACGTAAGACGACAAGTGCGCCCTTCTTCTCGGTGATGAACTTTAAGTTGGTTTCACTCATCGAGTAGTAGCTGATTAAACTGCTGAATGCGAAAACCAGCATGAAGACAGAAAGCACGTACGGTGCTGCCGGACCGAGGAGAGTTGCCTCGAGTGCCTCTGCGACAAGCGGAACTCCGTTTAAGGTGCCCTGCTGTGCTGCAGTGAATGCGTAGCCTGGATATGCTGCATTGGTGTAGATGATGATAACGAATGCAGTTGCGGAACAGACAACAAGAGTGTCGATTAAAACACCGACAGACTGCATTAATCCCTGCTTTGCCGGGTGCTTAACATCTGCGGAAGAGGAAACGTTCGGGATAGAACCGATACCTGCTTCGTTGGAGAAGACACCGCGCTTCAGACCCCAGAGGAGCATCATACCCATACCTCCGCCGACAAACTGCTGAACGCCGAATGCGTAGGAGAAGATGGTCTCAATAACTGCCGGAATCTGGGTGAAGTTGACTAAGATAACTGCAAGTGCGAGGAGCATCCAGAGGATTGCCATAGTCGGGACGAGCCAGGTGGAAACTCTTGCGACTCTCTTGATACCGCCGAAGACGATTAATGCTGCACAGACAGCAAGGACAATTGCGAAGACGATAGCAAGGTCTGCACCGAATGCAGTCTGGAGTGCGTTGGATGCCTGGTTTGCCTGAACACCAACGAACATGAGACCGTAGGTGACGATGACAAGGAGTGCCATGAAGATTGCAAACTTTGGCTTTCCAAGACCGTTCTTGACATAGTATGCCGGACCGCCGTGGAAGTAACCGTCGCCCTTCTTCTCCTTGAAGATCTGACCAACAGTACACTCAACGAAACTGGTTGCTGCTCCAATGCAGGCGAAGACCCACATCCAGAAGACAGCTCCCGGACCTCCCATAACGATTGCTGCGGCAACACCAGCGATGTTACCGACACCAATTCTTGCACCCATACTGGTACAGAATGCCTGGAAGGAAGAGATAGTCTGCTTACCTTTCTTTTCTTTAATACCGGTGAAGGCTACTCTGCATGCCTCACCAAGTCTGTTCAGCTGAACACCCTTGGTTCTGACAGTAAAGTAGAGACCTAAACCAATCAGGAACACGAATGCAAGATACCATGCATAGGTGTTAACAACTGAGTTGACGCTTGCGATAGCGTCGTTGATAGCCTCAAAGAAACTCATGCGTTAAATGGTTTCTCATTAAAAACTAATTAAAGTATGGTTGCGCATGAGTAGACTTACTCAAAAATGATTAAAGAGAATCCAGTGAAACGCCTAAGAAATCATCGGCATTTGTGGATTCAGCAATGCCGAAGGCGGAAAATGCCGCACGTGACTCCAGAGAGTTTGCGGCTTCTGCGACATAATCTAAAATATCGACCGACAACTCGCGCTTGGCTTTACTTGCCTGAAGCTGTTCAACTAAGAAACGCATCTTCTCCGGAGATTCATTTCTCAGTTTGGCAAGCGAGATAACACAAAGATAAATCCTGGTGAGATTCCTGTCAGTACCAGTAATCGTATCAAAGAACGCCTTGATAACCTGAGCCTGATAGACCTCGCTTCCCATAGATACTCTATATTGAGTCTTCAACCCTAATATATCTTCCCGCTTATTTTGCGGTGCTCACAATCTTGATGACATCTCCCATCTTCAGCTCTGCTGAATCTTTGATGCGCATCTTACTCTTTGCATCAACTGCATATAAGAATCCGTTTCCGATATCTGTGTGGATGCGGAATGCTAAATCGCGCGGGGTAGTTCCCTTCGGGAGAAGCAGAGCATCCGGCAGAACAACACCTTTTGCGTTGCAGTACTTTCCTTCATCTTCTACCGGATAGACGATAATCATACCAAGCTCATCGAAGACAACGCGGTTTAACGTCTCCTGAACACCGGTGTTTCCAAGCTTTTTCATATTCTCGGCAATCATTGTCAAGGCTTTCACCTGCGGGGCGGAAAGCTTTGCTCCCTCAACCGGAGCAAATGAAGAGTCTCCCGGAAGATAAGATAAGAGCTTTGCAGATGCAGCAGACTTTAATGCGAGTTCTCCCGCGGCAATGGTTGGAACAGCCCCCATCTCCTTAAGCGCTGCAATATTCTCTTCAGATGCCTGGTCAGCCTTGTTTGCCGCAATAATCATCGGCTTGGAAACGCGGAGAAGAACTGCCGCGAGCTCTGCAATCTCCTCTTCGGTTGCCTTTGCAAGATTAATACCGCACTCATCAACAGCTTCGCGGATTTCAACCGGACTGATGCGAAGACCTGCAAGTGCCCCTCCCAAGAGCTCAATTAACACCGGCTCTCTGTTCTGTGCCTGACGGACAAGACGCGGAAGATGCTTCTGGATAATTCCGGCCATCCACATAGCAAACTCATAACGCAGGAACTCAACATCCTCTTTCGGATTGCGGGTTCCAACATCGACCGGATTTCCTTCCGCATCAGTACTGCCTGATGCATCAACAACCTGAATAATTGCATCAGCCTCACGGAGATTATCCAGGAATTGATTTCCAAGACCGCGTCCTAAGTGTGCGTCAGGAACTAAACCTGCAACATCTAAAAGTTCAACAGGGGTAAAGCGAACACCGTCAACACACTGGGTGCAGGTGTCCGAAACTCCGAGTTCTTTGCACGGGCATTTAGAACGCACATAGGCAACACCCTTGTTTGCATCGATAGTTGTGAACGGGTAGTTTGCAATCTCAACATTTGCAAGCGTTAACGATTTAAAAAACGTTGATTTGCCGCAGTTTGGCTTTCCGGCGAGGGCGATAAGTAACATGATAATATCCTATTGAATCAGTATGAGTAAGAATGGGTTTGGGGAATAGTTATGTTTTGTGTGTTCATGCCGGATAGTGGTACGAAACACAAACCCCATCTTCAACCGCTTTTGCATAAGCTAAAACATTCTCATCAATTGCCTTGCGGTCAATGGATGCCGCAAGCTCTTTTGAAAAGAAAGACACTGCATCTTCAGAGAGAATACAGCGCGTTGATGACATCGAGCAGTCATCAAGAAGACCTGACGCTGCTGTTTTGATAACGGCTCTGTCAACCATTGGAACAAGAGCCGCTTCCATTATATCATACACGCAAGCTCCGCTCTTCTCGTAAAGAGAACCCTTGTTCAAATCAAGACCTGCACCAGTGCACGCGGCGGCAACTGTTGCATAAAGTACAGCATAGCCTCTTGAAAATAACGCGTTGACTGCATCAGGAGACGCCCCTTCCACGCGGCGTACATATCCAAGCTTTCTTGGGACAACGCGTGAGAGAATCTCGTAATACATATTCTTCGTTAAAAGATAACCGCGGCTGAGTTCAGGAATAGTAATCAGATACTCAAACTCAGACCTTGCATGGGTGAGCAAATCAAATTCTCCCTGATAGAACAGATTCTCATGGGTTTCTGCTAACTCATGCAGAAAACGCATGCGTGAATCTGCCGCATTCTCTGCCGCAGAAAGTGCAAAGGCATGTTTTGGAATCGAATCCTGAGCAAAAGAAAGCCTCGGCTTCTCGGATTTGAAAAGAGAACCTTCTGCCTTTCCGTGAACATCAAAGAAAGAGATTGGAATCTCATGTTTTGCACACTTCGAAATAACTGCAGTGTGTAAAACATTATCTCCTGCAACAATCAGGTGTGAAACATCTGAAAGCGAATGCCTCTTCGCTTCACTAGCTCCTTTTTCCCTCACGAAAAGAGAGTTCCCCCGGACATTAATGTCTGCTCCAAATCCCCAGACAGTAACCCACGGAATCAATACTCAAACCCTCCTCTGATACGCGAATCAAGGTCAAGCCTGCATCTTCCGCAGAAATACTTGCGCTTCCTGTCTAAATCATCCAGATTGTTTGGGCAGTACATAATACATCCCGGATTATCGCAGTGCTCAAGACCATACAAGTGACCAATCTCGTGAGCGCCTTCGGTCACAAGACGGTCAATTAATGCATCGTCATCAGGATGGCGTCCGTAGTACTCATTTGTCAGGCGGAAGGAAGACACAACAGCAGCACCAAGTTTTAAGTGTGCCAGACCATAGACAAAACTTGTCTTTGGAGCAAATAAATCTCCTGGTGTAATCAGCAGGACCTTTTCATAAATATGGTTATAACGGTTGAAAAAGTCCAAATCCATATCCTGCGGTTTGAAAAGGTCTGCACGGCGTCTGCGGAACATATCGAGTTTGGTTAAAATCTTTACCGCATCATACTGACAGCGTGCCGGATCGTATCCTTCGAGGGGGAAGATAGCGTTGTCTATCCGTGAAACCGGTGTGCCGAGAACTGCTGAGAGCTCCTCTGTGACCGGACGCGAGAGGCCGATTGGCACTCGCGAATCCCAGAAAATATGTACCCCCATAATCGATAGATATTTTCTCTGCAAAGGGACATAAATGTACCTTAACGAGTTCTCATGATTTACCATATCGAAACAGCCGTTGGAAACTACATAAGAGACCACTACACATCAGCAGTGGAGGTAGGATTTGGCGGAAAAACAGTTGCTGCAAAGATTCTGCTTGAGGCAGGAATTCCTGTTCTCTGCACAGATGTGCACACATATAATACAGATGTTCCGGCAGTTGTTGATGACTGCGTTGAGCCGGATTACTCACTCTACGAAAATGCAGACGTCATCTATGCAATAAGACCGGGTGTTGAGATTGTCCCGGCATTAATCTCCCTCGCACAAAAAATGAACTGTGACTTAATTGTCTATCACTTAGGATTTGAACTTTACATGAACGGCGGCGAGAGAATCAATGCGGATGGAGTTCTTCTGCATCGGTATGTAAAAAAGAATTAACTATTTATGTGATAGACATCATTTGATAAGTTAAGAGAAAATGAAAATCAAAGGCGTAAAAATCCATGTATCTCCTGCGGTAATTATCGTATTCGTATTCTTTGTTCTCCTGTTTATCTGGTCATTCTTCCTGACAAATGACTTCAGCTACATCTACTGGGGACTGCCGCTTTGTCTGTGTCTTTTAATCATCCCGGCTGTGAGCAGTTACAGTCTTGGCGGACAGTACATCAAACTCCTTCCTGAATACGAAGCTGGCGCAAAGGACATGAAAATCAAGAATGTCAACCTCAACATGCAGGGAAAAGCTGTCAGAGTTGAGGGAGTTGTCCAGAGTGTCAAAGGAAAAATCATGGGACGTCCGAAGTATCAGATTTTTGACGGCTCAGGTGCTCTGATTGTTTTCCGTTCAATGCCGCTTGATGAAGAGATTAAAGTCGGAGACAACATCGAAGCAGTCGGTATGGTTGTGAAAAAATACGCAATCGCAGGAAGTCTTTCGGTTCACGGAATCGGCATCAGAAAAATCGAGAACCTCTCTCCAATTGAGATTGATGAATCGATTAAGGCACAGCCTGAGATTAAAATCAAAAAATACAACTAACCTTTTTTCCTCTGAACCAGAAATCTAAATAGATTCAGGTACAGATAGTTATAGTATGCCACATACTGTCGAGATTTATTCCCTTCCGGACTGCCCGCACTGTAAAAACGTGAAGGCATTCTTTGCAAAACACAATATCGAATACACAAACTACGATGTATCAGACAGCGCAAATGCAAAAAAGATGATTGAGCTTTCCGGACAGCGCGGAGTTCCGGTCATTATCATCGATGGAAAAGAGATGGTAATTGGAGACGACTTAATGAAGCTCCAGATTCTCCTGCTTGATGAATCATCCATGCAGAAGGAAGCTCCAATCAAAGCAGACCATGAGTTAGTCATCATTGGTGCCGGGGCAGCAGGTCTTCCGGCAGCACTCTATGCAGGACGAAAAGAGCTGGATACACTTGTTATTGGGGGAGCTATCGGCGGCATGGTAAACCAGAGCAAGACCATCGAAAACTATCCGGGAATCCCGGATGTTCCGGGAGATGTTTTGATGGGAAAGATTGCTGACCATGCAAAGTCTACCGGTGTTGAGTTCTTAGAGGATGTTGGAACCTCCATCGTCAAGAAAGGCGGAGTGTTCGAGATTGAAACCCTCAACGGAAACAAAGTAACCGCAAAAGCTGTGATTGCTGCAACCGGCAGAATCCCGAGATTCTCCGGAGCCAAGGGTGAAACCGATTACTTTGGAAAAGGCGTTGCAGTATGTACCACCTGCGACGGCCCGCTTTACAAAGGAAAATCAGTGGCTGTTATCGGCGGCGGAAACACTGCTCTTGACATGGCACTCGAACTCGCAGACATCGCATCCGAAGTCCACATGATTGTAAGAAGCAAGGTTCGCGGAGATGAGATTCTCTTAAACCGCTTAAAGGCAAAGAAGAATGTCGTCTTCCATACCGGATATGAAATCGAAGAAATCTACGGCGGAGAGTTTGTGGAAGGAGTTGCCCTCAAGAAGATTGGCGGCGGCATCACGAGAATTTTCAAATCCGGAATCGAGAAAGTTCCAGTCGAGGGTGTTTTCCTTGGAATTGGTCTCAATCCGAACACTGCAATGTTCGAAGGCCTTGTTGAGATGAACGCTGAAAAAGAAATCATCGTCAACGAAAACTGTGAGACCAATGTTGAAGGATTCTTTGCCGCAGGAGACTCCACTTCGATTAAGGCAAAACAGATTGCATCATCGCTTGGAGAGGGTGTCAAAGCTCTGCTTTCTGCATATGACTATCTCAAAAAATAATTTTTAAAAATCGAACAGATTCTTCTGAGCAGACTTTGACAGAATATCTGTCACCGTCTGCCAGCTTTTTCTGGCGCACGCCGGAGGCACTCCGTGCTCTCTGATATATTCCTTTAAGAACGCAACCGTTTTTGCATCTGATGGATACCCGCTTCCAATCTCGCCGAACTCTAAACGTAGTTCATCGATAATTCTATCGCGTGTAACCTTTGCCACAATACTTGCCGCTCCAACCACTGCGTAGCGTGTATCTGCTTTATGTTCGGATACAACTTCCGCATCAATTCCAGATGCAGAGAGCACATTTACGCCAAAACGCTCTGCATTCACATCGCATGCATCAAGATACACCTTGTCTGGAGAGAGTGTCCGAAGCACTTCGGCATGCAAGAGCACTGTAAACTGATTCATTGTACATTCGCGGGCATCAATCTCGGTAGGAGATTTGACAACAACAGCCGTCTTATATGACGCGCAGATTTCATCAAAAATTACCTCCCTTTTCTTTGCTGAAAGCTGTTTGGAATCCCTGATTCCAAGAGATGACAAATCTTCATCATCCGACACAAGAACGCCTGCTGCGACCATTGGACCTAAAACCGGCCCTTTTCCAGCCTCATCAATACCGCATATCCACATGAGATACTAGTATTTGCCAAAAGCAGATATTAATACCTCCGGCAAGCATACTATTCTTTATGTATCTGATTGTCGTTGGCCTTGGCGGAATCGGCAGAGCACTTGCAGGACTTGCCGCTGAGGAAGGACACAGTGTTGTGGTTATTGACCGCGATGAGGAAAAATGCGCAGATATCTTAGAAGAATATGACCTCCTTGCTGTCTCTGGAAACGCAACCGATAAAAATACTTTAGAAGATGCAGGAATTGACAGAGCTGATGCTCTGGTCGCCACAACAAGTGACGACGCACTTAATTTAATGGCCTGCTGGCTTGCGAAGAAATATGAGGTTAGAACCTTAGTCTCCATTGTAAACCAGAAAGAGCACGCAGACCTTTTCAAAGAGGTTGGTGTGCGCATCAGCGAAAATCCTGATGAAATTGTCGCACGCAGTCTCTTCCTCTGGTCAGAAAATCCTGACACTCAGCTCTTAGCCTCAATCGAAGGGGGCACCATTTTTGAAATTACTGTGGCAGACGGAGCAAAAGGTGTGAACAAAACTGTTCGTGAGGTCTCCGGTGTAAAAGACATGCTCTATATCGCAATTCGAAGAGGCGGAAAACTGATTATTCCAACTGGAGATGTTGTAATCATGCCGGATGATGTAATCACCGTCTTTACAAAAGAGGAAGCGGAAGGGCGGTCTGTCGAATATATGGATGAGTTGTTCAGATAATATTTAAAAAAAAAAGAAAGGTGTCTTTTTGGACGGGTTATCCTAACTCGTCCCAGCTGTTTGCTCTTCTTCTGCGGATGAGGAAGACGATTCCAACAACTGCTCCGGCGACAGCAACTCCAATGAGGATGAATGGAAGAATTTTGACGATGGCAGGAACTTTGGATTTCTCGAGATATTCATTTGCCTGATTGATAACAGTATATGAATCTTTGATTAATGTATCTAATTTGGCAGTATCTGGATTCCCTCCACCATTATAGGTTGCAGCAAGGGAATCATAAGAATACTTCATAGAAGTAACTTTTGTTTCAAGGTACTGAGCCTCTTTGCTCCATCCACGTTCGTAGAGCGTGTCGGCTGCTTTATCAATAGAGACAATATTAGCGTTTGCCGCTTTTAATCCGGCAAGAGCAAGAGTACGCTCTGCATTGGTGATAAATGCCTCTCCTGCTTCAAGATTTGCATTGGCGGTAATAATATCATTTGATCCAGCTGACTGGGCAGCAGATGCTTTCGTTTTTGCAGATGCTATATTTTGTGTCGCAGCGGCTGTATCAATACCATAAGCAGCATAAGTACTGATTCTCTGCTCTGTAGTTGTGATATCCTTGTTCAGATTTGCAAGATTCGTTGAGAATTCTGCAGGATTATAAACCTTTTGAGATGGGGTGGTGTATGATCCAACCTTAGAGTTTGAACAAAGAACATTGGCTACACTAATCGAAGTGCCTTTGGACGAGGAGGGTACTGTTCCACTAAATGAAACCACAAGGGTGACATCCTGTTCGTCATAATAGATGGCGAACATTGATGGTTTGTATGGGATATTTGGTTTGCTAGACCCTGTCATTGTTGTTGCAGGGTTTTGTGAGTTTTTGTTTGCTTCACCTTTGAAAACCTTAATCTCCCATTTAACGTTCTCAAGAGGGGAACTGAAAGTCAGTGTGTCAGTATCAGAGATACTGCCTGATGGAAGACTTATCTTAAATACACCTGTTACTGTCTGTCCTGGACTTAAAGAGGTGGATGGTGTTATTGTGGCATCACTATACCCGGCTGATGCGGCTGCTCCTGCGCCGACAAATGCAGTGCAGATGAGCAGTACTGCCAGAACTCCGATAATCTTTCTCATTACATTCATATTTCTCTAAACCTCATTCGAACAGCGGGTCTACCTCGCTGTCTTCAAACATCGATACTGCTGCTGCACGCTCGCGTGACTTTGCAACCTCTTCTTTTGCTTCCTTTGCAAGCTCCATTAACTCGCGGATACGCGGTGCGTTTCCAATGGATGCAAGAAGAACAACTGCTGCGACATATCCGCTGTCAACCGGATAATCTCCACCGCGAACCTCAACTCCTGCGATGTTTTCTTCAACCCAGCTCTTGGATTTCTCAACACCTTTTCTGTCGAGCTCAGCCGGCGGACCTGCAACAAGAACGAGTGCACGCTCAGCAGTTGAGTAGTCGCACGGAAGGGTTAAACGTCCAAGCATTGCACGGCGGACGAGACCAATGATTTTTGCCGACTTGTCATCTCCGGTGATGTCAACGTGCGGCTCTGCCTTTTCCTTCTTGCGAAGGCCGCCGAATAAACCTCCTCCGGACTTTGCAGCACTCTTTCCCTTCGGAATTGCTTCGCTGATTGCATATCCTACAGAAGAGATACCTCCGCCGCGTAAGGTGTTGATGATTTCACTGGAATCGACAACCATTTCTCCAACGCCGTATTTGGTGACCTCTCCTGCACGGAAAAGAACACCGAAACGGCGGACGATTTCCTCGTTTAAGCGCTCGTATGCACTCTTCACGCTTTCTCCGTCATTCTTCCATGCACTGTTGTCGAAGACAATGACGTTGTCAGCCTCATTGACCAGCGTGGACAGACTGCGTGCTGCGTTTAAGGAGTAGAGACGTCCTTCTTCCGGTGCCGGAATGACACCTAATGCATAGACCGGCTCGCGGTAGATGCGTTTTAAGTGACGGCAGAGAACCGGAGCTCCTCCGGAACCGGTTCCGCCTCCAAGACCGGCACAGACAACGAATGCATCGATGTCGTGAGTGCCGCGGCGGTCGATTGCATTGATGATGGTATCGATTTCATCTGCTGCAACCTTTGCACCGGTTACATTATCAGTTCCAACTCCGTGTCCTTTCACCTTTGTCTGACCGATTAAAAGACGGTCTTCCATCGGGATGTTTTTGACACCCATTAAGTCGGTGCGGGCAGTGTTAATGATAATACCGCGGAAACTGTTGGCGCCTGTTTTCTTGTCCTGAGCAAGGAACATATCAACCAGTTTGCCGCCTGCCTGTCCGAATCCTATAAAGAATACTCGCATGTTGGTGACACCTTTAGGTAATTGTGTTATATATGTGAGTCATGGATATATTATGACTTTGTTAGTATTGGTTGATAACTGTCAAAAAGTTTCTCCTGCGAACAGTCAGAAGCATTATTTACTATACCTTTCTGGACTGTATATCCGACCATGCGCGTGTATAATTTCTTATGTCTTCAACCCTCTATTTTGTTCAAAGATGAACCATACCTTTATGGCAGACTAAGTTCCATAAATATAGTTACGCCAGCAACGGTTGACATGTCATCCGTGGAAACATGAAAGGAAGCTCTCCTGATAAGTGTTTGAAACACCACGACATAGCCGCTGATGAGCGATGACAGGGGTTTTCCCCTCGAGTGAAGTGATTATCATGGCAAAAATTTACCAGATGTTTGAAGTTCCAGAAGAACTCCAGAACAAAGCACTTGAAGCATTAGAGCTTGCACGTGACACCGGAAAGATCAAGAAAGGCGCAAACGAAGCAACCAAGGCTGTCGAGCGCGGAACCGCAGCACTTGTCTTAATCGGCGCAGACGTTGCACCGGAAGAGATTGTTATGCACATCCCAGGCCTTGCAGACGAGAAGGAAATCCCATTCGTCTTCATCAACAAGCAGGCAGACATCGGAGCCGCATGCGGTCTTGAAGTCGGATGCACTGCTGTTGCAATCGTCAAAGTCGGCAAAGGAAAGGAAATCGTCGACGAACTCGCAGGTCAGATTAAAGCACTGAGAGGATAAGCCTATGGCAGACGACGCAACGCCGGCAGAAGTCATCGAGGTCGTCGGCCTTACTGGTATGCACGGTGAAGCATCCCAGATTAAATGCCGCGTCCTTGACGGCCCGAACAAGGGACGCATTATCACCCGCAACACCTTCGGTCCAATCCGTGAGGGTGACATCTTAATGCTCCTTGAGACTGAACGTGAAGCAAAGAAACTTTCGAGACGGTGAGTAAAAAATGGTTGACAGATACACCTGCAGCTACTGCGGAAAGCAGCTTGAGCCTGGAACCGGCAAGCTTTTCGTAAGAAAAGACGGTGCAGTATTCTACTTCTGCTCCTCCAAGTGCCAGAGCAACTACAAGCTCGGCAGACTCCCAAGACGTGTTGCATGGACTGCAGCAGGCCGTAAAGCACGCGGAAAGGAGTAAGTTCTATGGAGCAGACCTTTGTAATGATCAAGCCGGATGGAGTCCAGCGCGGACTTGTCGGCGAGATCCTCTCCCGCTTCGAGAAGAAAGGATTCAAGATTGTTGCCGCAAAGTTCGGCGTCCTTTCCGAAGCAGTTGTTGACAAACACTACGAAGAGCACCTTGAAAAACCGTTCTACCCAGGAATGAAAGCATACATCACCAGCGGACCGGTCTTCCGCTTCGTCCTTGAAGGTGACAATGTAATCGCAACTGTTCGTAAGATGAACGGAGCAACCAACCCGGCAGAGGCAGCACCAGGAACCGTCCGCGGTGACTATGCACTCTCCATTGGAAAGAATGTAATCCACGCATCTGACGCACCAGAAAGCGCAGCACGCGAGATTGCAATCCACTTCGAAGAGTCCGAACTCGTCGCATACGCAAAGATCGACGAGGGACAGCTCTACGAGTAAATCCAATAACCCAATTTTTTCTTTTCTGAATTTCGTTACTGTGTGTATTTCACCATTACACAGCCTGCATATTTATAATCCTGCAAACCCAAAATTATAACACTATCCTATTCATGGGAGGAATCTTACAATGGCAGGAAAGAAAGTTATCATCACTGGTGTTCCGGGAGTTGGAAAGACCACCGTCATCAACGCTGCATACGAGAAAGTAACCGCAGAAGGTATTGCATACCAGAACTTAAACTTCGGAAGCTTCATGTTCGAGGTTGCTCAGGCTGAAGGTCTTGTAACTGACAGAGATCAGATGAGAAAGCTCGACCGCGTTCAGCAGAAGCGCCTTCAGAAGCTTGCAGCAGAAAAGATTGCAGCAATCGACGGAAACGTTATTGTCGACACCCATGCATCCGTAAAGACTCCAAACGGATACTTAGCAGGACTTCCGGAGTGGGTTATCTCTGCACTTATGCCGGACACCATCGTCCTTGTTGAGACTGACAACGATCAGATTCTTGTCCGCAGACTTTCTGACGAATCCCGTGTACGCGATGTTGAGGGCGCACGCTCCATCGCAGAGCACCAGGAGATGAACCGCGCATTTGCAGCAGCATACTCTATGCTTACCGGATGTACGGTTAAGATGATTACCAATGCTGACTTCCTTGTTGACAAGGCAGTTGACGAGCTTGTTGCTGTCCTGAGGTAAAACTCCATGAAACTCTCCGAGTTCGGCAATAAATACGGAATGTTCATCGCTCTTGCCGCGATGATTGGCATTATGCTGCTCTATCAGTGGGAGTGGGCACGCCAGACTATTGCAGGCATTGTAGACATTGTTATTGGTCCGTTTGTTGCGATGGGACTGCCGTTCTTTGCCCTTCTCCTGATTCTGGCAACGATTACCGGTTTCTACTCTTCTTTAATCCAGAAGTATACTATCGACTACGAGAAGATGTCAGAAGTTCAGGAAAAGCTCAAGGACTTTAATGTGAAGTTCCGCGAAGCTCAGATGTCTGGAGATGAGCGTCTGATTAAGAAGATGCAGGCTAGACAGCAGGCTATCTTAAATGAGCAGATGCAGATGACTCAGCAGCAGTTTAAGCCGATGATTTACATCATGATCGTGACAATCCCGATCTTCTTCTGGATTTATGAGAAGATTAGATATATGCCGATGCCTGGAGAAATTACTGCTGCAATTGCAGACTTATCCAACTCGATTGTGATTCCGTTTGCAGGACTTTCATCTTACTTTGACATCTATCTCTGGGTGTTCCCGCTGTGGATTCTATGGTATCTGCTTTGCTCTCTGTGTATGACACAGATTATCCGCAAGGCATTAAACATCGGGGGAATGTAAGTGAGAATTACGATTAGTGGATCTCCTGGTTCTGGTACAACCACTCTCGGCAAGGCGCTTGCCGAGAAGTACGGACTCCGCTATGTTTCCGCCGGTGAGTTCTTTAGAGCATGCGCAAAGGACAGAGGTCTTGATTTAGCTGCATTCGGTGAGCTTGCCAAAAAAGATCCGGCAATCGACAAGGAGGTCGATGAGCGTCAGAAGGAGTTTGCAAAGACCAATGATAATATCATCTTAGAGGGCCGCCTTGCAGGATGGATGGTCGAAGAGGCAGACTTAAAAATTCTTCTCTGGGCATCCCAGCGGTGCCGCTCGGCAAGAATTGCGGAGCGCGAAAATCTGACTCCGGAAAAATCATATGAGCTGACCGTCGAGCGCGAGAAGTGCGAGGCTGACAGATATATGGCTTATTATGATATTGATATCACTGACCAGACGCCGTATCATCTGGTGCTCAGCTCCGAGCGTTTCAATCAGGAGCAGGTGCTTTCTATTGTATCTGCGGCTGTTGATCAGCTCTAAAATCTTTTTTATCTGATTGTTAATTATAAAAAAAGTAGACTGAGTAAGTAAAATTACTCATCCGGAACGAACTTTGTTCCGTAGTGGATTACTCCGTCTGCTCCGTCTTCATCGAGCACACGGAAGACTGACCGAACAGGCATTCCAATGTAGACCTCATCCGGCTCGCAGACTACATGTGTTGTCATGCGTGCTCCCTCTTCGAGCTCGATAATTGCAAGGACGTACGGCTTCTGATCTGCGTACTGGTCGCTTGCAGAGTGAACTACTGAGAAGGTCAGAACCTTTCCTTTTCCTGAGAATTTAATCTCATGCAGGTCTCCTCCTCTTCTGCAGTGCGGACAGAATGCTCTTGGCGGGAAGAAAACATGTCCGCATGTCTCGCACTTGGTTCCAATCAGATTGTACCTCTGCGGAATGCGTCTCCAGAATCTTGCAACTGTCATCAGCATTCCCTCCTGAAGATGTGGCTCACAACCGTAGCTCCTGTGCCGCCAACGTTTTGCGTCATACCAATTTCTGCTCCGTCAACCTGACGGCGTCCTGCCTCGCCTCGAAGCTGCTGTACAACCTCCCAGACCTGCTTGATTCCGGTAGCACCGACCGGATGACCGCAGGCCTTCAGACCGCCTGAAGTGTTTACAGGAAGCTTTCCTCCAATCTGAGTCTCTCCTTCTGCGGTGAACTTACCAGCAGTTCCCTTCGGGACAAAACCGAGATCTTCGATTGCGCAGAGCTCTGCAATTGTGAAACAGTCATGAACTTCTACGAAGTCAACATCCTTGTGCTCAATCTTTGCCTGTGCGAATGCCTTGCGTCCTGCTGCAACTGTTGCCCCCATTGTGGAAAAGTCAGGTCTGTCATGCAGAGCAATGGTGTCTCCTGCCTGAGCAGATGCGAGGACTGTGATTGGGGTGTCTGTAAACTCGCGGGCTTTCTCTAAGGAACAGACAACAACTGCTGCTGCTCCGTCTGATACAGGAGAACAGTCAAAGAGCCGTAATGGTGATGCAACCATTGTTGAGTTCATCACAGTGGACTGTGTGATTTCGTTTTGGAAATGTGCGTATGGATTTCTTGCCCCATGATAGTGGTTCTTTACTGCAACCTGTGCTAACTCCTCACGGGTTAATCCGTACTTATTCATGTAATCGCAGGCAATCATTGCATAGAGGCCCGGAAAAGTTGCGCCTGCAAAGCTTTCCCACTCGCGGTCTGCCGCACCTGCTAAAACATCGGTTGCATCTCCGACATCTGTCATCTTCTCAACACCTGCGGCGATTACAACATCAGACATGCCGGAAGCAACGGCTGCAACCGCCTGGCGGAAGGCAAGACCGCCGGATGCACATGCAGCTTCAACGCGTGTTGCCGGAATGTGTAAATCCCCTCCAAGACCTACATAGTCTGCGACTAATGCACCAACGTGCTCCTGTCCGATGAAACGTCCGGCAGACATCGAACCGACAAAGAGTGCGTCAATCTGTTCTCCTGAGACGTTTGCGTCCTCAAGGGCTGCAACTCCTGCTTCGGTACAAAGGTCGCGAAGCGATGCGTCCCAGCGTTCGCCGAATTTTGTCATTCCGGCTCCAATTACTGCTACTTCTACCATTTTACCTCACACCTTGATTTTTCCTTTGTGACGTGCGTAGACCGCATAGTCAAGATACTTCTTCTTCTCAAGCATCGATTCAACAGACGGGGCTTTGCTTCTGTCAATCTTATCGAGAATTGCATCAGTCACTGTGATGTCGAATGAGTCAGAACCAGCTCCGCTTCCATAACTTGTGACAAAGATTCTGTCTCCTGGTTTTGCGATATCAAGGACTGCCGCAAGTCCGAGTGGAACAGCTCCGCTGTATGTGTTTCCAAGTCTTGGGACAAGAAGTCCCGGCTTAATCTGTTCTGCTGTAAATCCGAGCGTCTTTGCTGCTTTCTGCGGAAACTTTGCGTTTGGCTGGTGGAAGACTGCATAGTCGTAGTCAGACGGACGAGTGCCGCGTCTTTCCATCATCATCTTTGCGGCAGATTCGACATGTTTGAAATATCCAGGCTCACCGGAGAATCTTCCGCCGTGCTGCGGGTAGTCTTCTCCTTCACGTCTCCAGAAGTCCGGAGTGTCGCTTGTAAATGAGCATGTGTCGTTGATTTCTGCAATCGGATCGTCATTTCCGATGATGTATGCAGCACCTCCTGCGGCTGCTGTGTACTCTAATGCGTCTCCCGGAGCACCCTGAGCTGTGTCTGCGCCGATTGCGACTGCGTACTTCATCATGCCTGATGCAACAAGGCCCATAGATGTCTGGATTGCCGCAGTTCCTGCTTTGCATGCAAACTCATAGTCTGCGGCGGTCATCACTGGTGTTGCTCCGATTGCTTCGCCTACGGTGACGGCAGTTGGTTTTACAGCATACGGGTGGGACTCTGAACCCACATAGACGGCTTTGATTTCTGAGACGTCAACCTCGCGGCGTGCGAGCGCTGCGCGGGCGGCCTCGACTGCAAATGTTGCTGTGTTTTCGTCGTAGTCTGGAACGGCCTTTTCATGTACTCCAAGGCCGCCTGAAATCTCTGCTGCGTTTGCTCCCCATACGCGTGCGATTTCTTCGACTTTTATTCTGTATCTGGGGATGTATGCCCCATAGGTTATGATACCTACCATTTTGCTTTCCTCAGTCTGGTGATGATTTCCTGTACGCCAAGCGGGGTACAGAGTACGTTGATATGGTCTTTTTCGGCGAGGAGTTTTACCATCGGGTGCACTTTCTCGGCGGTAATCCCTTGCAGAATCACATAAGGAGGTTTAAACGGCGTAACGCGGATTGCAATCATCGGAGATTTTCCAGACGATACGTCGGTAAATATGAGTGCACGTTCGGTACTCCAGCCGTAAATGCGGTTGAATTCGCTTGGTGAGAGATTCAGGATTGCATTTAAGCTGTTGACAACGGTGTATCCGAAGATGTGAGAGTCTAATTCTCCGCATATGGTCTCACAATCGATGATTTCGGAGAGTTCCGTTATTGGAACAGATGCGGCGAAGTCATGTATGTCATAGATGACTTCATCGTCGTAATTGGAAAACAGGAGTTTTCCATATTTTTTGATGAACTTTCCGCCGTTTTCTTCGTCAATGTCTAAGATGCTGTCGACAATTTTTCCAACAACACCGGTGCCCGGACTTTTTCTTCTTCCGCTTTCGTAGTCGCTGACTACAGAAGGAGATACTCCGAGGTATTCAGCAAGAGTGCTTGGAGGGATTTGGAAGCTTGTCCTCCATTTTTTCAGTGCTTTTCCCGGTGAGTCTGAGAGAGTGATTTCGCCTGCCATCTTTTCGGCAAGCTGCTGACGCAGGCCCGGCTTCATACACTATATATGTTTTCGTTACTTGCATAAAAGCCTGGTTGTCGAATTCGTAAATTGACGAAAGAGATTCAATGTCAACCCATATATAGGAAGCGATACAATAATGGAACAATGACTAATATTGATGCGGAGGATACGCTTTGTCTGCGAAAACTTGCCTCTCTTGGGGGTATTAAGGGTCCGGTTAGGATTTCCACTCAGGCATTGGGTGAGATGCTTGGAATAAGTCAGCAGACAGCATCGCGCAGGCTTTTGTCTCTTGAGCGTTTAAAGATGGTGACAAGAACTGCAGAGGCAAGCGGTCAGCATGTTTTGATTACGGCAGAAGGCGAGGAGCATTTAAGACGCGAGTTTGCTGAGTACTGTAAGATTTTTGGCGAGTCTTCCGAGATGTATTCGATGAAGGGTGTTGTTGTGTCCGGAGTTGGCGAGGGCAGGTATTATATGTCGATTTATTCGGATAAGATTTCGGAGATTTGCGGTTTTGCTCCATATCCGGGCACTCTTAATGTTAAGCTGAATCCTCAGAGTATGCAGATTAGAAACCGTCTTGAGTCTTTGGAGTGGCAGATTATTCCGGGCTTTAATGATGAGCATCGTCAGTTTGGTGCGGTTCGTTGTCTGAGGTGTACGATTGGGGGTATTGCCTGCGCTATTGTTGCTCCTTTGAGAACGCATCATCCATCCGAGATTGTGGAACTTATTTCTGGAGAGCGTCTCCGTGAGGCTTTGAAGGTTGAGGACGGCTCTGCGGTGGAGATTATTATCTCCTGAGTTTCTTTTTTTTGTAGTGTGGTTCTGCCCGCCGGAGCGGCTGCTAACCGCGCCGCTCTATTCGGCGGGAAAAAAAGATTTTTTTGATTTCAAGACTTTTGTCTGATTTGGTTTTTAGGTTGATGCTCTTTTGCTGTTTTTAGCCCGACGGAAAAACAGCAAAAGAGCATCAACCGTTTTATCTATATTAAAAAAGAATTGTCACAAAAACATGATTGCCCGCCGAAAAGTCCGCCGCGATTAGCAGGCGGACAGGCGGGAAAAACATCACTTCGGAATCACAACTGGCAAATCGTTATGGAAAATTACATCCACTTCGATTCCATACACATCCGAAATCAGCTCCGGCGTAACTCCCCACTTATCACATGCCGCATAGATTTTTCCGCCCTTCATAAACACAAATCTATCCGCAAACCTCAGCGCGAGATTCAAATCATGCATCGTCATAATTGTTGCACAGTTATGCTGGTCAACAACATGCCGGATAAGATGCAAAATCTCCATCTGACGCGACAGGTCAAGAGCAGATGTCGGCTCATCAAGCAGAAGAACTGACGGCTCCTGCACAATAGCGCGGCATACACAAACCCTCTGAAGCTCTCCTCCTGAAATCTCATCAATATAGCGAAGCTGCATCTCCGAAAGTCCGAATTTGACAAGAGCATCCTCCACCATCGAATAATCATCAACCGTCAGTCTCCAGCCGATATGCGGCTTTCGTCCAAGAAGCACCGAATCAAACACAGTCATGCGGGCAGCTTCGCTTCTCTGCGCAACATATCCAACATGTTTTGCAATCTCATTTGGCGACATCTTCGAAAGCTCCTCGCCGTCAACCATGACTGCCCCTTTTTGCGGGCGCAGAATCATATTCATACAGCGAAGAAGTGTCGATTTTCCAACACCGTTTGGCCCAAGGATTGCAAGAATCTCACCTCTGGAAACACCAACCTCGATATTCTCCAAAACCTTGAAACTCTTATATCCGAACTCAACTCCGTCCACCTTCAGGATTGCCTCTCCGGGGCAGTCTGAGTGGTGCTCATGATTTTCTTCGTGTGAGTGCGGGTGGGAGTGAATCACCCCGTCTCCGTGCATGTGCTCATGGTCATGCATATGTCCGTGGTGTGAATGATCTCCTGTCACATTCTCCTCCCTTTAATGATTAAGTAGATAAATATCGGTGCTCCCAAAAATGACGTCAGAACTGCGACCGGAAGTACCTGAGGTGCGATAATCGTTCTTGCAACTGTATCTGCTGCAAGAAGCAGAAGTGCACCGCAGATAATGCTTGCCGGAATTAAAAACCGGTGGTCGTCGCCGACGATTCTTCGCATCATATGCGGACAGACAAGCCCCACAAACCCGATTACACCAAGGAAAGCGACAACGATTGCACTGATAAGCGATGCGGCAATCATTCCAAGAAGTCTTGTACGGCCTACATTCACTCCAAGACCTTTTGCCGTCTCCTCTCCTGCATCAATCGCGTTGAAGTCCCAGCGCTTGAAGAACAGATAAAGCGAGCAGACTAAAACGACAGCCGCAATTAATCCAAGCTCCGACCAGCTTGCGCGAGACACATCTCCAAACTGCCAGAAGACAATGGATGCGAGCTGAGTATCGTCAACAAAGTACTGAATCGCCATAAGGCCTGCGGAGAACAGAGAACTGATAGCAACTCCTGCCAGAACCATAGTCTCCGGAGTTGCCCCGCGGATTTTTGCGATGGCGAGAATTATCGCTGTTGTTGCAAGCGAGAAGACAAATGCGCAAATAGTTGTCAGATATGGATTATTTACCACAACCGCATTCGCAACAGTGCTTCCGGTCGTTCCTGCGCCAAAGAGCAGAATTCCAACAGCCGCACCGAATGCAGCAGCATTCGAAAGACCAAGGGTAAACGGGGATGCTAACGGGTTTCGAAGAACAGACTGCATCGCAACGCCGGCGATTGCAAGACCGGCTCCCGCAACGACTGCTGTTAGAGCCTGCGGAATTCTGATGTTCCAAAGTGCTCTGTCAAATAAACCGGTGCCGCCCGGCCCTGCAAAAATCGTTGCAATCACATCCGGAAGCGGAATTGTGATTGCTCCAACTGAGATTGTAATTAAAAACAGCACCACGCAGAGGATGATGCCGGCGATAAGAATGCCGGCTTTTTTTCCGACATAGGATTTGTAGTCTTCTGCGTTGTGCTTCATGCTTCAGGTATATTGGTGTTCATAGTTTATCTGTTCGGCGTATCGAACTCTGCTCTAAACGGTTTGATATCTAAGACCGGAGTTCCGTCAAGAGCTTCAAGCCCTCTGACGGTGATACGGTTTTCTTCGATTCTGATGACTTCTGCAAGTGTTAATGCAATTGGATTTGGACGATGCGGTGATCTGTTGGCAAAAACACCTTTGAGCGGTTTTGTATCATCGCCTGCAGGATGTGTTTGGAGAATATCTCTTTCCGAGCGGTCAAACCAGCAGAGAACAAAGATATCCTTCTCTTCATCAAGTCCAAGGGTTGCAGGAAGGTATTCTTCCTTGAGAGTAATTAGACTGATTTCATCAGTTAATTTGCCCTGACGCGGTGCGTCTCCTCTCTCTTTGAATGGAGATGAGACGAATCCAATCGGAGTGCAGAGTATTTCCGGCATTAGAAGAAAACTCTCTGGTAAGAAAGTCCCTCAACATTTTCCTTTAAGAGCTCAAAGACCGGCTCGCCGACAACGAATGAGTAAATCTCATCAGCTTTCTTTACCGGATCGATGTCTTCGAACTGCTCCGGATAGAGGAGTTTTCCGATGAAGTATGCGTTGGCTAAGGTGGTCTCATGGTTGACGTTCATCGCGGTGTGCGGGTTTACGGTGTAGACCATATTATTCTTGACCGCGGTGAGTTCTTTGTATGACGGATCATTCTTCAGCTCAACAAGTGCTCCGCCTTCTGCAGCAGTTAACGTTGCGAGGTCAACGATGATGAAATCAGGATCCCATTCTAAAAGTTTCTCCTTGGAAATCTGTGCATATCCGGTCTGGGAAACCGAGGATACTTCTGATGCAGCGTTTTTGAGATTCAGTACAGCAAACGGATAGTATGTTGGGTCAGTACCGTCAAGTCCATGTACGCCGTTATATGCAACTCCTCCGACATAGACTGTCTCGTCTGCGGAAAGACCTTTGACTCTCTTTTGTAAGTCGTCTTCTACTGCATCGAAGTAGGCAATCAGGTCTTTTGCTCTCTGTTCTTTTCCAAGAATCTCTCCAAGCATCAGAAGACTATCCTGAATCTCTTCGCTGTCAGTTACATAGTTTCCTACATAGAACATAACAACCGGAATGCCTGTTTTTTCCTGAATCTCGTTTGCAACCTCCGCATTTGAGCTGGTAGATCCTCCCATGAAGAGAACTTCTGCGCCTGACATCAGGAGTTTTTCGTTGTCAACAACGCCTTTTGTCGGACCTACCGCCTGTTTTTCTTTCAGTTCCGGATGGGCAAGAGCATATGGACGCTGTTCAAATGAGTATGAATAGAGTCTTCCGTCCTGAGCATCGACTGCGACAAACATATCGGTGTCTAGCCCTAAGTATATGAAGTAACGCATCGAGCCGGAACCAACGACTGCAATCTTTTCCGGATTCTCCGGAATTGTTACCTCGCGTCCGAATGCGTCGGTGATAGTAACCATGCCCTCTCCGCTCTGCGGAGAATCGGTCGTCACACAGCCTGCCGTTAATACAACAGCAAACATTGCGGCGACTGCCAGAATGATGGGGAGATACTTCTTCATAGTATTACGAATTTTAAATTGGTGTTACTGCGTATTATATATTTCGAGTACGTATGTTTCAAACGTTGACGAACGTCAGAAACGTATGATTTATTTTATATGCAGTCCCATTATCTTCTATGAAATCATTTGAGGATGCTGTTAAGTTTCATGGTCACTCCTGCGGCGGGCTTGCAATGGGATATAAGCTTGCAGAATATGTTACAAAACTGCTTGATGTGACCTTCTCCGAGGATGAAGAGCTTGTCTGCATTGCAGAGACTGATTCATGTACTGTAGATGCCATTCAGGTATTCCTTGGATGCACCGCCGGCAAAGGAAATCTCTTTGTCAATAAATGGGGAAAGACTGCATTCTCATTCTATAACAGAAAGACAGGCAAGTCTGTAAGACTTGTTGCAATTCCTGATGCCGTGCCAAAGCCTGAGGAGATGAATGAGCTTCGACCAATCGTTTTCTCAGGCAAGGCAACGGATGAACAGCATGCACGCTATGATGAGCTCTCAGATATACATGTGGCAAATATTCTGGCAGCCGATGCTGAGAAGCTGTTCGAGGTAAAGGAGACCGTAGAGCTTCTTCCAATGAAGGCCAGAATGTATGGAAATGTTATCTGCTCTGTCTGCGGAGAACAGACAGCAGACGGTCTTTGTGCAGAGATTGACGGAAAGCTCGTCTGCATTCCGTGCATGAGAAGATTATAATATAGAATAATATCTCCTTTTTTTGTTCTGAAAGGTTTTCTGTAGAATCTGGATACCTGTTCTATTCCGAATGTAAGAAACTACAAAAAAAAAAATTATAATGCCAGAATAACTCCGGCAGAAGTAATCACGGCCATCACAATAACAGGCACGGCGACTGAAAGTCTAAGCTTCTTTTCATCAATATTGCACACAGAAGCGAACCCGAAGTACCAAACAGGAATTGACCAGAGAAGGAAAACACCCTCAAACAGGAGAAGGAGAACCGCTGGTGCTGCCCCAATAAGGCTTACAAGACCTGTAAACACACTCTGGACAATCAGAATCGCAGACACATAACCGCAGACTTCAAGAACCTGCTTATACGAACACTCTGCATATCCGACAAACTTTAGACATGCAAAGAAAAATGCCGACACTGCAAACCAGACAACAACAGCAGATATAACAGACGACACCGCAGCAGTTCCAATCAGTATCCCGAAAAGTTCAGACGGAATCCCTGCGGCTGTTGACATCATAATCGGTATTCCCGCAACAGTTGAGACTACTGCATAAACAAGAGTTAAAATAATCGGCACACGAAGACCATTTCTATTTTCAAAGAAGGACTTCTGATCGAAGAAAAGATTGTATGTTGACTGTAAGAAACTCATTCTTCCGTCTATATAGGACTGTATAATATTAAAGATTCATTATGACAACCAATCCTCTTGAATTTGTATTTATCCTATGAACATCAATACTATACCTGCGTATGAAGAAATTCAAATACGACATTAACAAATACAACCCGAAAAAGATGATGGCAGTTCCTGCCGCTCTTTTCGGCGTAGCACTTGTTATTGTCATAATCACATTTATCATGACCGGCATGCCGGTTACTCCGGGTATAGATTTTGCCGGAGGAACTGCTGTCACAATATATACTGATGACTCAAAGGAGGAGATTGAAGCCTACTTTGAAGGATACGACCTGAAATCAATCGAAGAAGGAATTTCAGGCGGATATTATCTCAAGTTCGGACCAATGTCAAACGAAGAGATGATGGCATTCAACGACTACATCTTAGCAGGATATCCTGATGCCGGAATCGACCAGATTGGAGCAAACTTTGGAGCAACCCTTCAGGCGCAGGCAATGTTAGCTCTCTTATTCGCATTCCTTGGGATGGCTGTTGTCGTCTTTATTGCATTTAGAAAACTCCTTCCTGCTCTAACTGTAGTTTTCGCAGGAATTGCAGACATCACAATCACAGCAGCCTGCATGAACATCTTTGGAATCGAACTGTCCTTAGCAACAACTGCGGCTCTTCTGATGCTTATCGGATACTCTGTCGACAGCAACATTCTGATGACTACCAAGGTTTTAAAACGGCAGGGTGACCTTGCAGAAAAAATGGAAGGAGCATTCCATACCGGATTTATCATGACGTCAACCACGTTTTGTGCAATCCTTGCGATGTTTATCGTTTCATTAATCGGAAATGTGCCGACCTTATACACAATATCTGCGGTTCTTTTAATAGGTCTTATCTGTGATTTAATCTTTACATGGGGATTCAACGCAGGAATGCTTCGGATTTATGCTGAAAAGCACTCTCTGGGGGTGAGGAGATGAAAAAACAGCCGGTTCAGAAGCGTGAGAAGAAGGAGTATCACGGATTTGCAGCCCTTATCCGCGATCCGCAGGTAATTATCGCCGCAATTCTTGTGCTTGCAGCTCTTATTGCCATCTTTGCGCCTGTAGGCGACCGCGAAGGTATTACGAATCTCCAGTTCGGTCTCGACCTCGAAGGAGGTTCATGGATTCAGCTTGAATTCCAGGCGGATGTTGTAACGGTCCAGACGCCGGTTGATATCAATGCAGTGGCTCAGTCGATGTCAAAGACTCTTGACTGTACGGTAATTCCAATAGATTTGGGAAAGGTTGAGGTCGATAAGAAGTTTACCGAGGCCGAACTGAAATCTGCTGCTGCAGCGGCAGGCGCTGTCTTTATCGGATGTGAGCCTGGTGTTGGAAGCGATACCGCGGATTCTGTTAAGCGCATTTTGGAGTCTAAGGTCAACAGTCTTGGAACCAGCGATGTTAAGGTGAACGTTCTGACTAACTTAAACGGTGTTGCTCAGTATGTTCGTGTTGAGCTTGCAGGCGTTGATATGCAGGAGGCTCAGGAGATTGTCGGAAAGCAGGGCCTTTTCGAGATTAGAGTACAGAGCGTTGGGGATTCTACCGAGCATGTTCTCTATGGCGATTCTGTTATTTCCGTTCAGACTCCGATGATGGATCCTGAAACAGGTGTGTGGGGTGTTGGTTTTACTCTGGATGATGCAGGTGCTTTAGCTCTTCAGCAGGTCTGTATTGAAACCGGAGCTACAAAGAATCCGGCTGCCCATCCAATCAACATGTATCTGGATTCCGAGATGGTTTACAGTGCTCCGCTTTCCTATGAGCTTGCTCTTTCCATCTCCAAGCATCCTGTAAATCAGCTTTCTGCATCTACAGGTGTGGGTGAGGAAGGAAAGCAGAAGGCTCAGGAGCTTGAGGTTCACTTAAGAGCGGGTGCTTTGCCGGTTGAGGTTGAAATCGCAGGTTCTGGTTCGACTTCTGCAGCTCTTGGTGATTACTTTAAGATTATTTGTGTAATTGCCGGAATTGCGGCTCTTGCGGCTGTTGCGATAACTGTGTATCTCAGATACCGCGTTGCGGCTATTGTTCTTCCGATGGTTCTGACTAATGTTGCAGAGATTGTAATTCTTTTAGGAATTTCTGTCTTCATTCAGCAGCTTGATTTGGCAGCCATTGCTGCTCTGATTGCGGTGTTGGGTACAGGTATTGACCAGCTTGTGATTATCACAGATGAGGTTATGCATGAGGGAAGGGTGCCTTCGAAGGTTATCTATCTGAAGCGCTTAAAGCGTGCTCTGCTGATTATTATGACCTCTGCGGCAACGGTAATCATTGCGATGTTCCCGTTAATCATTATGGATTTGTCGACGCTGAAAGGCTTTGCAATTATTAATATCCTTGGTATCTTAATCGGCGTTCTCATCACAAGACCTGCATACGGCAGAATTGTGATGGAGATTCTGTCGAAGAAGAACTAATCTCTTTTTTTGTTGGCAGTTTTTTCTTGGGTGTTTTGCAACGCGGATGAAATTCGCTCCTATAAAACCAAAGAAAAAAACTGCCGACCAAATAGAATCGAAAAAAATAGTGTTAGTTAAGTGGAACGATGCTGATGAAAGCCTTAAGGCCGTCGATGTCCCACTCGGTGTCATCAGCATCAGAAGAGGTTGCATAGCGAACAGTCAGAACCTCTGCTCTGACCTCGCCTGCGATAACCGCATTCTGCTGCTCGACAAGGCCTGCAATACGCTCGTCAGCGATAACAACGGATGCAACAATCTTTGCATCGACTGCAAGGCCTGCCTGCTTTCTCATCTCCTGAATACGGCGGATGACCTCACGGGAATATCCGTCGGATTCAAGCTCCTCGGTCAGAGCAACGTTTACGTAAACCGTTGCATCCTCCATCGGGGAAGAGAAGATATTCTCCGGCATACGCTCGGTGAAAGTCATGTGCTCGTCGGTTAACTCGCAGGAGAACTCGCCCTCGGAGAAAGCAATCTTTCCGTCAGCAATAAGAGCGGCTTTAAGCTCGCTTCCGTTGCTGTTCTCAATGAATGCCTTAACCTTTGGACCATCGCGTCCGAACTGCTTACCGATAGCCTTCATTGTTGGAACTGCCGTCCACTCCAGCTTATCCCAGACACCCTTGACAGCGGTAACAGCGCGTGCGTTTGCTCTGTCGCAGGCCATATCATTCATTGCAGAGATTGCATCAACAACTGCATCAGACTCAGTTGCAACAACAACCTCTAAGACCGGCCAGCGGCCCTTTCTCTTACCGTTCTGGCGTGCGTTTGCAACAGCCTCATCGAAGGACTGGATAAGCTCCATCTCCTTCTCGAGAACAAGGTCGCGAAGCTCTTCGCGGCCTGCAAACCAGTCCTGCATGTGAACGGACGGGACTTCTCCCTCGCACTTTAAGTTCTGGTACATCTTCTCGCAGACGAACGGTGCGAATGGCGCCATGATGGTGATAAGTCTGCGAAGCACATAGTACATCGTCTCGTATGCCTGAATCTTGGAAACAGAATCCTCCTCAAGCCACATTCTTGGGCGGACTAACTGAACATACCAGCGGGAAAGCTCATCGAGCACGAAGGTCGAGATTGGGCGGGTTGCACGGTGGAGGTTTCCAAGCTCCATCTCACGGGTGACCTGATCTGCAAGAGAATTCACGCGGGAGATAAGCCATCTGTCCTCGCGTCCGAACTCCTTGATGTGGTCTTCGACGACTGATGCATCCCACTTGCCGTCGACTTCCTTTGGTACAAAGTTGTCGAGAGCCATGTATGGAAGCGGGAACTTGTAAACGTTCCATAAAACGTTGAACATACGTAGCGTCGTCTTGATGCCCTCATAGGAGAAGCGTAAGTCATCCCATGGTGCAGATGCAGAGAAGATGTACTGACGCATAACATCAACACCATAGTTGGAGATGACATCTTCAGGAGTTACAACGTTTCCTAAGCTCTTGCTCATCTTCTTGCCGTTTGCATCGAGGGCAAAACCGTGCATTAAGACAGACTTGTACGGAGACTTTCCAAATGCCATTGTGGAGAGAGCAAGCATCGAGTAGAACCATCCTCTGGTCTGATCCTGACCTTCGAGAATCATGTCTGCCGGCCAGTACTTCTCGAAGTCCTCGGTGGTCTCCGGGAAGCGCAGTGTTGCCCATGATGCAACACCTGAATCATACCAGACGTCGAAGATGTCTGGAACTCTCTGCATCTGACCGCCGCACTCGCACGGGATTGTGATGTCATCAACGTACGGTCTGTGCGGGTCAAACATCTTCTGACCGGATAAGGTCTCGAGTTCTTCGTAGCTTCCGACAACGTGATATTTGTTACACTTCGGGCACACCCATACCGGAATTGGAATACCCCAATATCTCTGACGGGAGATACACCAGTCGCGTGCTTCTGCAATCCAGTCGTGGAAACGTGCAGATCCTGCCCAATCCGGCATCCAAGTGACCTCTTCTGCAATCTCTTTGAGCATCTGGTCTTTGACTTCCTTGACCTTTAAGAACCACTGAGAGGTTGCACGGTAGATAATCGGTGTCTTGCATCTCCAGCAGTGACCGTATCTGTGTGTAATCTTGCGGACGGCAAGCATGTAGTCGCCAAGCTCTTTGATGACGCAGTCGTTGGTTTCCGGATCTTTGACGTATTTTCCTTCGAAGATTCCAGCGTCGCGGGTGAAGTTTCCGTTTCCGTCAACCGGACAGATTATTGGAAGGCCGTACTTCTGACCGACAAGGTAGTCATCCCATCCGTGTCCTGGTGCGATGTGCACCATACCGGTGTTTTCGAGTGCGACATAGTCTGCGATGACGACTTTGTGCTCGATTTCGGCCTGCATTGGAACCTGAGTTGAAAGTGGGGATAGATATTTGGTTCCTGCAAGTTCTGCTCCGGTCTTGGTTTCGATGATGTCAAACTTCTGGTATTTTCCGTATTTTAAGATCTGCTCGGCTAAGTCTTTTGCAATCCAGAGGTCTTCGACTTTACCGTCCTTTTCTGCACGGCACTTTGCGTAGACGAACTCTTCACCGACTGCAACTGCGACGTTTGCCGGAAGTGTCCACGGGGTGGTTGTCCAGATTACGAGGTACTCGTTCTCGGCTCCGACAATTGGGAATTTGACGAAAATCGACGGGTCGGTTTCATCGGAGTACTCGACTTCTGCGTCTGCGATTGCGGTACCGCATCTTGGACACCAGTTAACGACACGGCTTCCGCGCTCAAGGTATCCCTTGTCTGCACACTTCTTTAAGGTGTACCATGCAGCCTCGATGTATCCCTTGTCAACGGTCTGATATGGGTCATCGAAGTCCATCCAAGTACCGATTTCCTTGAACTGGTCGCTCATTAAGTCCTTGTGGGTTAATGCGAACTCACGGCACTCTTCAATGAACTTGTCAACACCGTACTCTTCGATGTCTGCTTTGTTCTTGAATCCGAGTTTTTCTTCTACTTTGACCTCAATTGGAAGGCCGTGCATGTCGTATCCTGCACGCTCGATGATGTTTCTTCCGGTCATTGAGCGGTAGCGGATGATTGCATCCTTTAAGATTTTGTTCCATGCAGTTCCTAAGTGGATGTAACCGGTGGTGTACGGCGGGCCGTCAACAAAAAGCCACGGTTTTCCTGCTTCGCGCAGTTTTCTGGTCTCGCGATAAGTGTTATTTTCTTCCCAGTACGCACGGACTTCTGCCTCGACGTTTTTTGGGACATAGCTTTCTGATACTTCTTTCATGTATTCCCCACGAATATGTCTCTATATATTGGTCTTACTTATAGAAAGCAGTTACCTTGGGTTTTTGGATGTGCCGGAACGAAAGATTATATAACACCGTTATGACATACTAAATGAGTATGTTACAGGCAGTAAAGATTAAAGAGGGCGTTTACTGGGTAGGCGCTATCGACTGGAATATCAGAGACTACCATGGATACACTCTTCCGGGCACTACATACAACGCATATCTTGTCTTAGGAGAGAAGGTTGCATTAATCGACGGTACATATCCGGGACACGAGTGGCAGATGATTGAGCGTATCGAATCCGTCATTCCGCTGGAAAAGATTGACTACATCGTTGCAAACCACATCGAAATCGACCACTCCGGTTCTCTTCCGATGCTTGCAAAGAAGCTCCCGAATGTGCCGATCTATATGACCGAGATTGCAAAGAAGGGCTTTGCACGTCACTATGATACCGAAGGCTGGAACATCCACACCATCAAGAACTTAGAGAATCTTGAGCTTGGCGGAAAGACCTTAACCTTCCTTGAAGCACCATTCCTCCACTGGCCTGACTCCATGTTCACCTACCTTGGAGAGGACAAGGTGCTCTTCCCGAACGATGCATTCGGTCAGCACATTGCATCCAGTGCACGCTTCGATGATGAGCTTGGAATCGATGAGGCAATGGAGCACGCAGCAAAGTTCGTTGCAAACTTAATCGTCCCGCTTTCCCCGAAGGTCTTAAAGAAGCTCGGCGAAGTCACTGAACTTGGTGTCCCAATCGAGATGATTGCACCGTCTCACGGTATCATCTGGAGAAGCCATGCAGCAGACATCATCAACGCATATGTCAACTGGGCAAAGGGTGTTTCCAAGAACAAGATTACAATCGTCTACGACACCATGCACTACTCCACCGGAACTGCAGCACAGTACATTGCAGAGGGAGCAATCTCCGAGGGTGTCGAGGTTAAGTTCGACTTACTCAAAGACGGAAGATACGAAGGTGTTCACCGCTCTGACGTTGTCCGCGATATCTTAGACTCCAAAGCAGTTATCGTCGGTTCCCCAACCCTTGAGGACTATCCGCTTCCGACCGTTGCAGGCTTCCTCTACTATCTTGCAGGAATCAGACCTGGCAAGCAGGAGCAGAAGAAGATTGGATTCGCATTCGGTTCCAACGGAGGAAAGGGCGGAGCACCGAAGGTCATCACCGAGCTCATGCAGAAGGCAGGAATTGAGATTTGGCACGAACCTGTTGAGTTCACCTACCGTCCGCAGGCAGACGATAAGGAGAAGTTCTTCAAGCTCGGTCAGGAGATTGCAAAAGCAGTCAAGCAGATGCCGTAAAGAGGCATCTCTCCTCCTTTTATTTTCGGTTTTTTGAAAGTTTCCTTAATTTTTCAGGGTATGGTTTAACAATACCGAACAACATATTATCTGTTTGGAGGTGAAAGAAAAACCTGAAAGAAATGAAGAAGAAGAAAAGAAGGAAACACTGGATAACTCCCCTCTTTGAGAGAATCCATGATATGCATTGAAAGCCACCAGTCAGAAAGAATGCAAACTTCCTTCTTTAGAGTGGTTGAAATCTGTTTTGAGTTAGTGATTTTTTCCAGCAGTTTAAACTGCCATAAAATAGCAATCCAAGAAGAAATTGAGGTTTTAAGAAATCCTCAAAAAAATAAATTGGGTTTATTCTGAAATATCAGCTTATAACATCAGAATGACTGGAACGAAAACCAGTGCAATCATAGACATAAGCTTAATCAGAATGTTGATGGACGGACCAGAGGTATCCTTGAACGGATCTCCAACAGTGTCACCTACAACTGCTGCCTTGTGAGCCTCAGAGCCCTTTCCACCGTAGTTACCGAGTTCAACAAACTTCTTTGCATTGTCCCATGCTCCGCCTGCGTTTGCCATAGTGATTGCAAGGAGGAAACCGGAAACAAGTGCTCCGACTAAGAGACCGCCAAGTGCGAGCGGGCCTAAGATAAGACCGACTGCGATTGGTGCAATGATTGCAAGGACACCCGGTGCAATCATCTTCTTGATTGCAGAGTTGGTACAGATCTTAATGGTGGACTCGTAGTCCGGATCTGCAGTTCCTTCCATTAATCCCTTAATGTTCTTGAACTGGTTGCGGACTTCAACGACAACCTTCTCTGCTGCGGAACCGACTGCGGTCATAGTGAGTGCAGAGAAGAGGAACGGAAGCATACCGCCGATGAGAATACCGATAAAGACGCTGGTGTTTAAGATATCGATTGCTTCGATACCGACTGCAAGAGAGTATGCACTGAAGAGTGCAAGACCAGTGAGTGCTGCAGATCCGATTGCGAATCCCTTACCGATTGCTGCAGTGGTGTTTCCGACTGCGTCAAGGGTGTCAGTGATCTCACGGACCTTCGGGTCCTGGTGGGACATCTCAGCAATACCGCCTGCATTGTCTGCAACCGGACCGTATGCATCAACTGCAAGGGAGATACCAAGAGTAGAGAGCATACCAACAGCTGCGATACCGATACCGTACATACCTGCGAAGTTGTATGCGATGAAGATTGCAACAGAGATGATTAAGACTGGCCAGATGGTGGATTCCATTCCCTTTGCGAAACCGCTGATAATGTCGGTTGCAGCTCCGGTCTGACAGGACTCTGCGATCTTCTTGGTCGGCTTGTAGTCGAAGGAAGTGTAGTACTCAGTGATGAGACCGATTGCGAATCCGCCGACAAGACCTGCGATGGTTGCGAACCAGATACCCATACCAAGGCATCCTGCACCCATGGTGATCATGGTGAAGTTGCCGTAGAGGAGGAAGCTGGTGAATGCATAGGTTCCAAGGAGGGAAACGATGATTGCAATGATGGTTCCGGTGTTGAATGCCTTGTGAATTGCAGAGGATTCGTTCTTGGAGGTTCTGACGAACAGAGTTCCAATGATTGCTGCAATGATACCGAATGCAGAGATGAACATCGGAAGGAGGATGAGTGCGAGTGCATCGAGAGTCTCACCGAAGGTGGTTGCTGCGAATAATGCTGCTGCTCCTCCGAGTGCCATTGCTGCAATGATGGAACCGACGTAGGACTCGAATAAGTCTGCGCCCATTCCTGCGACATCACCGACGTTGTCACCGACATTGTCTGCGATAACTGCTGGGTTTCTCGGGTCATCTTCCGGAATACCTGCCTCGACTTTACCGACGAGGTCAGCACCGACATCTGCTGCCTTGGTGAAGATACCGCCGCCGACACGTGCAAAGAGTGCGACAGAGGATGCACCAAAACCAAAGGATGCCATTGCGGAAACGACTGCATTGACTGCGGTTAAGTCACCAAATCCGCCGAAGACGATGACGAGGATGATGAAGAGTGCAGAAAGACCGAGTAATCCAAGACCGACGACGGACATACCCATGACGGATCCGGATGCGAAGGAAACTTTAACTGCTGCTGCGATACCGCGTTTTGCTGCGTTGGTGGTTCTAACGTTTGCTTTAGTTGCACTGGTCATACCAATGTATCCTGCGCACATAGAGAGAGCTGCACCGATGAGGTAACAGAGTGCGTTGATTGGTGCGATGAGCACTGCGAGGATAATGGCGACGACAATGGCAAAAGCTGCGATAGCTTTGTACTGGCTCTTCAGGAAGACGCGGGCGCCAAGGTGAATAGCGTCTGCAATCTTGATCATTTTCTGATCTTCCACTTTCTCCTTCTTTACAACAGAGAAGGAGTAAAGGGCGAAGAGAAGGCCGATTACGGCACATACTGGAACAAGATATACTAAGTCCATAATGTCGAAAACCTCCATCAAATTATATTGACGGCTTCTCCTTATATTAATGGACGGCAAAGATAATAATACTAATCCCTTGTCAGAGAGAGAGTTCCGAACAGTTTTAGCAGGATTCAGGTAGGTGTTTTCGGCAATTCTTTTCGGAGATTGTTGTTTTCCTGTTCGTTGATAGGTGAATTGATGGAATGTGTTATGTGTTCCCTTTCGGGAGCACAAGTGCACGTTTTAGTCCATGATGCCGCATGGCTGTTTCGACGGATGTTTTCGAGCAGCCGATGACAGCTGCAATTTGTCGTGCGGTCATGCAGGCGTCTGTGTAGCGTCTGAGGCGCTCGCGGTCGGCGAGTTCTTCGATGTCTTTCCAGGTCATGCATTCCTCCGTACGATGAACGGGTGTCCGACTGGCGCTGATTCTGCGGTGATGAAGCGCCGCTGTTCAGCAGGAGACAGGAGGGCGTCGAGTTCTGCAAGCGAGATGCGTTCGAACTCTCTTATTCGCTCGGGTGCTGCTGCGGCTGCCGCAGCATAGAGTGCTTTAGCTCCGCCCAATAGCCGTTTTGCGTCTGCTGCGTCGACATATACGCAGGCGGCGTAAATCTCCGGCAGTTCTTCTGCGAGACGTGCGGCATCGACGCGGCGTGAGGTTTTCATTTTTTGTTCTATGCGGTAGTTTTCTGATTCAGCTCCGCTTTCGATGATTTCGCGGATTGCGATGATGCGCCGCTCAAGGCAAAGTGAGGCGGCAGATGATAACGCCGCTTCCATCTCCTGTGCCTGATAGGTGAGTGCGAACGGTTCGTTTTCCGCAGGGAAGTGGGGTTTGATTGCGCTGATGATTTCTTCTGAGGTCAGCATTTTTCCCTCCGAAGTTCTGCTGCGCGAATGAGGCGGCGGACGGTTTTTCTTGAGCAGTTGTATTCAAGAGCAAGCATTGAGATTGAGCTTCTTCCGGTTGCGTAGCTTCGAACGAGTGATATTGCGTCTTCTGCGCTGATTTTTCTTGGCGGAAGCGGGTTTTGGCAGTTTTCTTTGTGTGGGATTAGTCTGAGGTTTGCGATTCTGTTGTCGGTTCGGATGTGGTTTATGTGGTCTACTTCGAGGGTGTAGTCAAGGGGGATGCCGTAGATTCCAAGGGCTGCTGCGAAGATTGCCCGGTGGATTGGGATGTGGATGCGTTTTCCCTGATGTGCTGTTTTGGTGTAGTAGTAGCCGTCTTTGAGGTAGGTACTGAGCGTTTTTCCTTTGGCGTCGTATATTTCGCCGTTGATTAAGTCGAACTGCCATTCGCCGGAGGTGTGTTTGGCGAGGGCTACTATGTCGCAGGTGTGGCAGCGTGCGTGGTTCATGCGAGTGCCTCCTCTTCTATGTAGCGCTGGCGGCGGATTTCTGTTTCATAGTTCAGAAGCTGCGGACGGCGAATGTTTGCATAAATTTTGAGCCAGTTTTTCATTGTCTCATCAGACGGGACAAACTGTGAGCGGTTGTAGAGTTCGCGTCTTATGTCGTCAAGCAGGAATGTGTACACCGGAGCAATTCCACGCATTGCGATAACCGGGAATGCGATGTCGTCGATGACTGCAAAGAAGGTCTGCATTTCAGAGCTGCATTCTTTTGTTCTCTGATGATTGAGGAGGAGTGTGTTTCCTTCTCCATAGAGCAGGATGTGAATGCATGCTGTGTAGAGTTCGGTGCGGTTTGGGTAACCTAAGTTTTCTGCAATTTTGTCAATCTGTTCGAGTTCTTTTTCGGTGACGTTGACTCGTGCGTATTTTCTTTCTTTCATGTTTTCTGGTTGTGCAGAGAGGTCTCTGCTTGTATGTTCAATGTCGTCTATATTCCGTCAGCGTTCGCTGTTGCAAGGTTTGATATGCCGGTGGGTTCAATAAAATAGCGTCTGTTCTTTATCGCCTTTGAATCTGATACTGAGCAGACTGCTTTGTTTTTTCTTTTGCTTTGGTTGTTGTGTCCTCTTTCGATGCGCAGAGCTGATGATTTATCTCATGCCTGTCTGCGGCTGTGGTTGTTTCAACGATTAAACGTTGTTCCGTTACTTTTTGGAACTTTGTCTGATAAGACTAGTGGGGACTTTTTTTGGTCCCGCTTTCCTTACTATATTCTATGTTTTCTGAGGTATTAAATCCCTTTCCTCAGCTTAGTTTTTTGGATTTGGCGCGCGATTTTGGCGTATTTTTTGTTTGCCGTATGTAAGGGTTTTAGGAGTATATAAATCCCATACCGCGCGGTGCGAAAGTGCTCAATGGTAGCTGATATTGGGAGATATCGGGGGGAGGATTGTTTGATTTTTTGAAAATAGAGTGAGATTATTTGATATTTCGCACTTTCGCGAAATGTGTATTTTATGCAGCAGGATAGACGGTGTAGATGTGGTCGAAGACTCTCTGTGAGTAGCAGTCAATTCTTTCCAGAGGGTAGCTTTCAGGAAGTGCTGTGTAGAGTTGTTTTCTGATGAGGTTTTTGAGTTCTGCGACAGTTTCTTCTTTCTCTCTCCACTGGTTTGTTGTCTGTATTTTTTCTTTGATTTTGTCAAGGAGTTCTTTGGAGAGTTTTTTGACCTCTGCGAGTTCTTCGGTGCTGAGTTCTTCTTTTCGAAGCAGGTCGTAGATTGCGAGTTCTTCGTCGTTTTCAAATCCTTCGCGGGTGAAGCGCTGTTCTTCTTCACCCAACTCCTGTACGAGTTTTGTTAATGCGAGGAAGGTTTTTTCGATTTCGGTTTTGTCGATGTCTTTGTTGTATTCTTCAATTATCTCTTTGTAGTGTTCAAAGTAGTCGATGCGCATCGGGTTTGTTTTGAGGAGTTTTTCCATTTTGTCTTCGATGATTTCCCGAATGTCTTTTACGATGAGGTTTTTGTATTTGATGTTTTTGAATTTCGCGGCTAGGCGTTCGAAGTCTATCATGCTGATGTTGTATTCTCTGACTTCGTGTTTGTCTGTTGGTTCGACTTCGATGTAGTTGTCGATGATTTTTTGGAGGGAGATGGTGAGTTCTATGTAGTCTTTGCTTCGTCCGGATTTTACGTGAAGCTGGTCGTAGATTGCGCTGATGGCGTTCTTTTTGCGGTATGTTTCTCGGTCTATATCGCCTTTTTCGGTGTATTTGAAGAGTTTGAAGAGTTCACGCGCGAGGATTTCGAACTGTTTTCTGGTGTCGTCAGTTGTGCAGACAGCGTTTACTGCGGCGAGTTTTTGCAGTTTGACGATTCCTTGTGCGTCGATTAATTCCTGCAGGACAAAGCCGTTTGTGCTGAGGAATGCGGTGATTTCTGCGATGAGTCCGTGTATTTTTGCGATGAGTTCTTCTTTGTCTAAGAGGGGGTTGGTGTCTGCTGGGTTTCCGGAGTTTGCGTAGTCTGCAAGAGCACGTTTGAGTGACTCGACGATGTCTGCGTATGCTACGATTAATCCGTTGGTTTTTCCTGGTCTTTGAATTCTTTTTCGAGGTTTCTGTCCCGCATTTTTATGCGGTGCGGGATGATATCGAGTCCGTATTTTTCGAATGTTTTCTGTTCGTTTTGTTCTTCGCTGATGACGACTGCCATTTCCGTTTCGGTCATCCATTTGAGTTTGCGGGAGAGTTCGAGTTCTTCTTGTTCGGATTCGCAGGTTTCGAGTTCCCATTGGAGTTTTGTTATGTGTTCGTCCCAGTATGTTCTGACGAGGTCGTGCATTTTAACAGCAGTTACTTTGTCAAGGCAGACGAACATTGCTTTGCCGGTTGTCCAGATCTGGGTGTAGTGTTCGACGAAGTCTTTGGCTATGGTGTTGAGACGTTTTTTGCTTGTTAAGAGGTGGTATTCGCGTTTCAGGTCGCGTTCGAGGCGTGCTCGCTCTTTTTCGTCGAGGTCGTTTTGTTCGATTGCATCCAGGAGTTCGTCGGTGATTTTTGGGTTTTGGATGCCTAGTTTGTCGGCTCTGTTTTCGTAGTAGAGAGGGACTGTTGCACCATCTTCGACTGCCCGTTTGAAGTCGTAGACGGAGACGTAGTCTCCAAATGTTCGTTTGGTGATTTCGTCGTAGGTGAGAAGCGGTGTTCCGGTGAATCCGATTTTAGCAGCAGTCGGGAGGATATTTGCCATGTTTTCGGCAAGGAGTCCATTTTGTGTTCTGTGTGCTTCGTCGGATATGATGATTATGTCGTGTTTTGGTGTGATTGGTTCTGCTTTTCCGTTGTGGAATTTCTGGATAAGGGTGAATATGTATGGTGTGTTTGTTTTTAGGAGTTCGAGGAGTTTTTCTCCATTTGGCGGGTTTACATTTTTGAGTGATACTCCTGATAGACAGCCGCAGTTTTCGTATGTTTCTCCAATCTGGCGATTGAGTTCTTCTCTGTCGGTGACGATTAGAAATGTGGGGCTTCCAATGAGTTTTCTTCTGATTTTTTCGGAGAAGAATATCATGGAGTAGCTTTTGCCGCTTCCCTGTGTATGCCAGAATACGCCGAGTTTTCCGTTGTTGAGCTGTCTGTTTTTGTATGCTTCGACTGCTTCGTTTACTCCTAAGTACTGGTGGTTTCTTGCTATGATTTTGGTTGTTTTTCCGTTTGAGGTGTCGTAGATGATGAAGTTTTCAATTATATCCAGGAGGTTTTCGGGTTTGCATGTGCCGATTAAGAGGGTTTCGAGGTCGATTCTTCCTGTGTCTTCTTCGCTTAGGCGTTTCCAGTTTTGGAAGTATTCGTATTTGCTTCCAAGTGCTCCGATTTTGGCGTCGATTCCGTTTGCGAGGATTACTAGTTCGTTGTAGTAGAAGAGCTGCGGGATGTGTGTCTGGTAGTCTGTGTAGTTGTCGTTGTAGGCGTTTATGATGTCGACGTTTTGTTTTTTGAGTTCGATGAAGACTAATGGGATTCCGTTTACGAATCCGATGATGTCGGCACGTCTTCTGTAGATGTCGCCCCAGATTTTGAGTTCGCGAACGGCGATGTAGGTGTTTTTCTTTGGTTCTGCGTAGTTGATGACGGCGGCGTTTCGTTTTTCTGTTGTGCCGTTTGGTTTTTTGAAGTCTACGGGGATGCCGTTTTTGATGAGGTCGTGTTTTTGGCGGTTGGTTTGGAGGAGGCTGTCTGCGCTGCTGTGGGCGATGAGCGTTTTTTCTGCCTGAGATGCGTACTCTTCGGTCATCCAGTCGTTGTTCTGGAAGAGTGCTTGTCTAAAATAGCGGGAGAGGATTACCTGATGGTAGTTTTTGCGTCCAAGTGTGCCGTTTTCTCCGAGGGTTTCTTCGTTGTAGGCAAAGATTGTCTGCCAGCCGAGCTGTTCTAAGATGTCTGCCGCGGCTTGTTGTACGAGGATGTTTTCGGAGTATTCAAGGCTCATTTTTAGAAGAAATCAGATAGGTCAGTCTCTTTTGTAGGTGTGGTTGTTCTTTTTACCGAATCAAATATTGGTGCGTTTTTGCTGACTGCTTCTTTGGAGTTCAGATACGGCAGGAGTTTTTCGTCGTTTAGGACTTTGTCTCTGATGTTGTTTAGTTCTTTGTTGAATGCGATTCCGTTGTATACATCAGCAGTTGTAACGTTTCTAACAAGTGACGAGAGTTTGTCATCGTTTCCGATTACCGTGTAGTTGTAGGTTTCTGCATCAAAGACACTGCACTTTACCGCGTCTAGTGCATTGTTGTATTCTTCAACGGTTGAGAATCCCTTCCTCGTGGCTGTAACAGACGTGTCTATTCTAAATGGAGATGCAGTACGGTTTACTCCAAGGAAGTCTGTTCCGGAGAATGACGGGAAGATGTCAAGAGCCGGAACTGAGGTTTTTGTGACATCTCTTTCACGTTTTATCTGTGAGCAGTAGACTACTGCTTCATCTCCGATAATTTCTTCGATTCTACGGCTGATTGTTCTAAGGCGTGCAGAGTTACTGTTTGAGCAGGGCTTCGCTTTGAAGTCTATCCAGATGTTTGTGTAGCCCATTCTTTTGTATGAATGGAGGACTGTTGTCAGATTTTTGAATGCAAGGTCAATCGGCAATGGTGCAAAGATTGGTTTGTTGTTTTTCATCTGGAGTGTTTCAATCGAGAAGTCAATGAATTTCAGATAGTTGTTTATCTGCGAGGAGTTGGGAGATGGTGTGAGGTAGACATCGGGGGTTAGGATAAATGCGGATGATGCGCTGTATACGTAGTCCAGATAGGTCTGATATAGGTCAGCAGACATTTTCTGGTAGATGGATTTTGGAGGTGCAATGTCATATCCTGCAACAGGCATCTCTCTGAACACTGAGGATACGATGATGTTTTTTCGATATTGGTCTTCGAGTGTTCTTCTAAGACCAAATTTGTCATTGAGTGAGTTTACCCAGTCTCCTTTTTCTCCTTCAAGAGTTGCGATTAGGTTGTTATGGTACTGAGCTTTGTCAAAGAATTTCGTTACTTCAAAGAGTGGGTTTTCGTTTTTGGAGACGAAGTTTTCAGCTGTTTTACTGCTGATGTTTTTTCCTGAGAGTACTTTGATAGGTGTCTCTATTTTTGTGTTGGTTGAATCGATTGTCAGCTCTCTGACGTTGCATTCAACGTCTTTTGATTTGCTGATTTCTTCTATTGATATGTGGGAATCGAAGTCAGGCATTTTCAAGCTCTTGTATCAGTGGCAGCAGTACGTTTTTGACGATTTTTTCGTCCATGCTGCATGGACGGTGGGTTTTGTCCGGATTGGTTTCGTAGGCACGGTGTATTCCTTTGAGGTGTGCGATGCACTGTTCTTTTGTGATTATTCTGTCTTTATGGTAGCTATCTCTAATAAATCCTATGGTACCCATTGTTTTTTCTTTTAACAATGGGATTTTCTTTGCAAAATTTCTGGGTGTTGAGTCGTCGATGATGAGGCGGTGGAGTTCGTTTGTGAGTGCTAATTCAAGGGCTATTCCAATCGCTTCGTATTCTCCGTCTTCTTCGATGTGTTTGTCATCTCTTAGACACAGTGCTTTGAATAGTTCTGTGTAGTTTGCTGATTCTCTGCGTGAGATTTTGTCAGCTATGGTTTTATCACAGTCGATGTTTGGGAGAAGTTCTTTATCTAAAATGATGTGTCCTGCATGGAATTGGTAGTTTTCAAGGTAGTGTAGAAGAAGGTCAAGACGGCTTAAGTCTTTGATGTTGCAGGAGTAGAAGGAGGTGTCAGCAACGATATTATGTTTCATTACTGCTGATTTCCCTCACGTGTGTATTCTGCAATGTTGTCTGAGACTATGCCGCGCTTGGCGAGTTTTGCGGTAATTGTATCTCTTTTTGCATAGATTTCTGCGGCGACTTCTGAGTATTCCCTGAATTCTGGGTAAGCGTCGTATATGACGAGAAGGAGTTCTTCTGCTGTGAGTTCGTCGTAGAGGGAGCGGACAATCTGGATTCCTGCAAGCAGGGAGCGCATTTTCTCTTGTGCAAGCATTTTCTGGAATTCTTCCTGATAGAGGCGTAATCCTTCTTCGGTGAGCCTGACGTAACCTCCGGTGAGTCCGTTTTCATTTCCGCGTCCAATGAATTCCCATGCATCGGTGAGGTAGTATGGGTTTTTGATGCAGTCTCTGATTTCTTCTGAGTACGGTCCTCTTTGATATGCAACAAACTCAATAAATCTGGGGATGGATGGATGGAATTTCCAGAGCAGGAATACTTCCTTTTCCAGATGAAGCATGGATAGGTCTTTGTCTGGAGCGGCACCAAGGACTAATAGGATTAAGTTTTCCTGTGCTCGACGCTTCCCCTCCCAGTTTCCAGACATAAGTTTCTATTATTTATGTGTTACTTATGTTGGATATATTTATCTCCGAGCCCGGATTTGTCCGGTCGTTATTTTCCGGAACTCTCTTTCCTCATCTCTTCATACTTCTTCTGCCGCTCTCTGTTGTCAAGCGTGAGTACTGCAAGAAGCCAGAGCTGATAGGTGTCGTCATAAATCTCTTCAAGTTCTTCTTCGGTTAAATGTGCTGTTTTGTCGCTGTTGTTGTGGCGGATGTTGAAGTTGTTTAGGTTGTAGAAGAGGTTGGTTTTGAGCCTCTTGTCAACTTCTGCCAGCTCTTTTTCTTTGGGTTCAATCCAGTCAGCCATCAGAACAAGCATTTTCCTCTTTGCCACAAGGTCGCCTTTCATGCTGTGGTGATTGTAGCGAAGGGTTTCAATGGATATCTGACCTTCGAGAATCTCTGATGCAGAAACGGCGGCGGCGGATTTTTCAACAAACAGAGTGTATCCGTTGTATTCAATATCCGTATAGCCAACTTTCTCAATTACTTTCACAATATGATGAAGTATCTTTGATACAGCTTGTGGGAACAGGAAATGATTGGAGAGATTTACGCTCTTTCTTACACTCGAATCATACATTAATCTCCCGCATTCGAGACACATATTGGTACAGTATTCACAGAAGAGAATGAGAGCATCAAGGCTTGGATTTTCAATAATTTGAAAATTGAACCGATACTCTTCATCAAAATCACTTAATGTTAATGCAGTAGTATTTAGCGGCAGGTAGGGAAACTTCCTTGAAATATATGTTCTAATCGTCTGCTCCTTGCCGTTAATAAACCACTTTATTTCATAGAACAGATTTTTTAACCGCCTATACTCCAGAGGCACATTTACCCCACTCTCCTCAATAATCTCCGCAAAATTCCGGCGCACCATTCTACACCGCCCCCTCTTCGAGCTTCAAGCCCACACCACCATTCATCAGCCTTGGCAAAAGGGCGTCGCGGGCTTTTTGGAGTGTTTCAACCTGAATTGACATAGATACGATTTTTGTATATATTGGAGAGATACAATCGTTGAACGCATGCATAATTGTTTCAGGAGGGATTAATACAAAATGTAAGTCTAAGAAGTCTGCCCATTTGAAATTAATAATACTGCTAGCACTTTTCAGTTCATACTCCTCAGTAATTCCGCTATCTCTGAGGTGCCTCAGTGTTGAATACAGATATTCAGCATAATCCAATGATATGGGGCGTATCATCTTACAGAATGAGGCACATATCACTGGATGTCCTAAATAATCTATTAGTGGTTGCGTTATCAAATATGATTTTGCGACACCGACATTTTTACTACCGCCAGACACTTCAAAAATTATGTCTCCATGTGATAGCATGCGAGAGCTAAGTGTCTGTTGTTTGTTGAACCGAAGGGGAATTGAGTGAATCTGCCCTGATGATAAACCATCAATATCTGTGCCTCTAATTACCCATGTCCGAATATCAAAACCACTTGATTCATTGTCATTACCCCAACCGCCGCCAATCTCATAAGATATCAGATGACGCAAGCATTTCTTCTCCCACCCCTCCGGCACACCATCCACTATCCGTACACTCTCATGTCCTGGAAACCGCATGAACACAAACCACTCGCGATACAGCCGCATCGCCGCCTCTTCAAGCAGCTTAATCTGCCGCTGATTATTCTCAATAAGGTCGTCATAGGCAGAGAGGATATCTGCTATGCGGCGCTGAATGGGGAGTGTTGGTAAATCTATTTTCATTCCACGAATGACTGGAAGATTAACATGAGATACTGTTGAGCCATTTGCAGAACCAAGGAGTTTGTGTTGTTGCTCGGGAAGCAACATATAATAACAAAGATACTGTGGATTTACCAACTCAGGATTTGGGCGAATGAGAACTGTCCTTTGACCTAGACAAACACCTTTATCTGAATTTAGTATTGCTACATTACCTGCAGGAGCTTCGCGAGCAAGAATTAGGTCATTTATTTGTGGTTTTGCCCGTGTTGTTCTTTCGTCATAGACTTTATCTGTAACATAAAATACATGCTCGTAATTTATCCTACCTTTTCCAATATCAGGCGTTCTAATAAGGGGGTGACCGGCATCTACTGTTGGTGCTGTTGAGTGATGACAATCTTCGATTAATAGGCAGACATCACTTAATATTCCGTTCATAACCCCATATCCTCAAAATTCCGCTCAATCCGTCTCATCAGCTCATCAGACTCAGCCTGCAAACTTGAAAGCTCCGCATGAATCTCCTGCATCCTGCTCTGGAAAACAGAAAACTCCTCGAACTCAACGGGCGGCACACCAACATAAGAGCCTGGAGTAAGCGAGAACTTCTTCTCAGCAATCTCTGCGGCATCTGCAATATAACACAACCCCGGAATATCCGCATACACACCGTCTCCAAACTTCTCATACAGCCAGACAAAACTCTCCGCTGCCTCTGCTGCATCACGAATACCCTCTAACAGCTCCTCAGACATCGCAGAAAGCCGCGTCGAAAACTGCTTCCAGGAAGAATACCTGCCGTTTGAAACCTCAGCCGCATAGGAATCCCGCTTCTTCGAACCGGAAAGAGCCTTCCCCTCAGCCAGAACCGAAGAAACCTCCTCCTCAACATCCTTTAAGAGACGGGAGAAATATGCCGCATAGCGGACAGAAGCATGTGCATCCGGACAGCCAAACAGCGAACCCTCGTCCAGAACACCGCATCCCATAAACTCCGAAAGAAGTGCATTGCGCATCTTAGACAAAGAACCCTCCGCCGAACACAAATACTCCTCATATTCGGAAAGAAGCTCAGCATACCTCTCAACCTCACCACGGTAGAGATACACAATAGCAGACAAATTCGAAAGCTGCCACCGAGTCCAGTCATTGTGCGTCCGGTCAACCACATGGAAATACTTTCTCGCATCAATAAACAGCGTCTTACCCCTTGCCGCCTCAGACTTACAACGGTCAAAGAACCACAGATTACATGGAAGAGACTTTGTATAGAAGAAATTCGTACCGACCGCCACAATCACATCCACCGCATCCGCCTGCACCAGACTCTCACGAATAGCCTTATCCTCCTTCGCTCCGCTGTCCGTTGCAGAAGACGCCATCACAAAACCTGCTCTTCCCCGCTCATGCAAATACGAATAGAAATACGAAATCCACAAATAATTCGCATTCGACACCTCTCCTGCATCATTCACCCGAACCATACCAAACGGCAAACGCCCTGCCGCCTCACAAGACTCAGCTTTTACCTTATCCACATTAAACGGCGGATTCGCCATCACATAATCACAGCGCCCCTCCAAACCAAACACATCATGATAAAATGAATTAGCCTCATTTCCTGCCGCAACCGAGCCGGACAAACCATGAACTGCAAGATTCATCAAACACAGCTTCGCATTATAATCCACCTTCTCCTGACCGTAAAAAGTCATCTTCGAAGAAACACCGCCCTTACCTTTCCCGACAAACTCACCCGTCTGAACAAACATACCGCCTGAACCGCACGCAGGGTCAAGCAAAATACCCTCCTTCGGCTCAATCACATTCACAATCATCTGAACTAGAGACTTCGGCGTAAAGAAAACACCATCATCAGACGCCACAGCCGGCGCAAATTTACTTAAGAAATACTCATAAATCCGCCCAATCACATCCCCTCCAACCTTCTCCAAAGTCTCATTATTAAAAATCCGAAGCAGATTCGACAGCAAATCATCCGAAAAATCCGTATAACTCCGCGGAAGAACACCAGACAAAACTTTACTCTGTCCCTCAACAAGCTCCATCGCATAATTCACAGCCTCTCCTAAATTCGAATCCTCAGAAAGACTCACCAGATAATCATACCGCGCCTCAGGCGGAAGATACAAAGCACCAACCTCACGGAAATCATCCGCCGTCACCGGAAGCGGAACTCCTCCGCGAACCGATCTGTCCTCCATAATAACAGCCTCCACAGCCTTAAACCGAATATGCGCATAGCGCAGGAAAATCAACCCCAGAACCGGCATACAATACTGATTAGACGTCAGCTTCGAATTTGCACGCAGATCATCAGCCGCTTCCCACAGCTCAGACTCAAGTTTACGAATATCAATCATGGAGACTTCCTTACACTCTTATTATTCAAACTTATATTTAACAAAGCGCATCTGAGAGAGACAGACCGAGTGCACAGTGCACAGTGCACACCCGATTTTACCAAAAAACGATAACCCCCAAAAACGAAATTGAAAATCGGCAGAATCTTTCTCCGTTTTCCCCTAAGCTCTAACTCTTCTTTATATTATTTTGATGACAAATAGATAACACAAGAGAACCACGCAGTCGCGTTCTCTTCGAACGAAGAAGAAGAGAACTGCGCTTAAAGCCAACCATCACTTTTTCCAAAACAAAGCTGTGCACTGTGCACTGTGCACTCATGTCCGATTCGGACTGAATCTATTGTTGGATTCTTTTTTGAAAATCAATTATGGCGTATTTTAAAAACTAAACTCAACGTATGGATTTAAGAACCCTTGAAAAATCAGCCAACTACTAAAAATGAACTACTAATAATTAATTATTAGTAATTCAGAATTAGTAGTTCGTAAAAACCCTCAAAGGGACAAAAGAGGGGAAGTATTTCATCCCCCCTCCGAAAAAAGAAGTCTGTAATGAACGCCCTACAGACAGGACGCGGGGTAGCAACTTCCCGATTTTCGCACATATGACACAACCACGCGGTGCGAAAGTGCCTCCAAAAAAAAATATTAACAGCGAGTATTTCTTTTGGAAATTGGTTTGTTTTGAAATTAAAAACGCTAAAATGCCTAAAACGCACTTTCGCGAAATAATGGTGAGTTAGACATCTCTGAAAGCCATTAGACTAAATGCATCTACTCCCCACAAAAACCTAAGCCCAACCTCCCTCTTATCCCCTCGCACACCCAATATAATAGTAGAGAAGAGAGGCAGAAGAAAAGAAGCACCCTCTCTATCTCTCAAAAACCAAACCGCTTTTTTTTCTTCTACCATCTCTGTCTCAGGAGTAAAAAGAAAATGACCGACTTTACCCAGACCGCAGTCTCCATGTCTGCGAAAAGAGAACTCACCGAACCGATTACCGACCTTACCACCTTCGAAAGCGTTGTCGCCTCCCTCATGAGCGATGAAACCATCGGGCTCACCAAAAAGGAGACCGGAAGCATCAGCTACACCGCCAAAATCGCCTACTTCGACGCCGCTGGAAATGACGCAGGAAAACTCAGCCTCACCGTCCCCTCCAAAACCGCATACGAAGACGGCATCTCCCTCTTCAAAGGAACCGAAGCCGCAGAAACCATCGGCGGCGTTGGAGCATCCGCATCCGAAGAAGAGGACAAAGCACTCTGGAACACCAGAATCTCCTGTGCCATTGGAGACGACACCTTCAACGTCAGCATCAACAGAGACAGCATCGTCATCTCCGGCTACGCAAAAACAGAAACCCTTGAAGCCATCGAAGCCTGGGCTGACACTGTAGACGCACTCGCATAAGGTGGGCAGATGCCAAAAAAACAGATAATCCGGCGGCTGATACTTGCAGTCCTCGGATTTCTAATCATCCTATTTGAAAGGATAATCGCCGAACTCTCTCCCATAGAGGAGAGAGAGGCTTCCTGATTTTTACACACCTCTCAGAGGTATTATCAACCCTTGCAGACAATATTACATTATGGTTCTTCGCATCTACAAGGAAACCCACTTTGACGCATCCCACCGCCTGATGCACTACGAAGGAAAATGCTCCCGTCTCCACGGACACCGCTGGAGCGTAGAAGTCTGGATGGAAGGTGTCCCGGATGCCAAATCCTCAATCCTTGTTGACTACAACATCATCAAAAATATCATCAACATCTACGACCACCAGGTCATCCTAAACAAAGACGACCCGCTTGTCGAAGCAATCGCTCCATTCCAGACGCCGGTCTTAACAAACGGCGATCCGTCAAGCGAACTCTTAGCAGAAGATATCCGCATGCGGCTCGACGCATTCTGCCGCGAACATGACATGGAAGCACATGTCTCAAAAATCCGCGTATGGGAATCCGACGGATGCTATGCGGAGGTTGAAGCATGAAAATCGTAGAAACATTCGTAAGCCTTCAGGGCGAAGGCATCAGACAGGGCATGCCGTGCTTTTTCGTCCGCCTTGCTGGATGCAACTTAAACTGCGCATGGTGCGACACCCCCGCATCTCTTTCTGAAGGCACTGAGATGTCCGTCGAAGAAGTCATCGGAAAAATCGCCGAATCAGGACTATCTTATGTCTGCATTACAGGAGGCGAACCGCTTCTTCAAAAAGAAGAAGTAAAAGAACTCTTAGCAGTCCTCAAAGGAGCGGACTTAATCGTCGACATCGAAACCAACGGAACCTTAGGTTTCGAGGACTTATTCGATGCAGCCTACATCTGCATGGACGTCAAATGCCCCTCCTCTGGTGAAATCAGCGACCTCTCGCTTATTACAACGCTTCGCGAAACAGACTGCGTAAAGTTTGTTATAGGAGACGAAGCAGACTATCTCTATATGGTCGAAGTCTTAGCCGCCCACCCGGACCTGAAGGCGGCGGTCTGCATCACTCCGGTTTACGGAACTGATGTCTCATGGCTTATTGAAACAATTATCGCAGAGCGTCTTCCGGTAAGATTCCAGCTTCAGCTCCACAAACAGGTAAACATTCCATGAAAAAAGCGGTGTGCCTCTTATCCGGCGGAATGGACTCGACAACGCTTGCGTATGTAGCCCGCGAGATGGGCTATGAAATCCTGGCCCTTCACATGAACTACGGTCAGCGGACGGAGAAAAAAGAGCGGGAGTGTGCAGTCCGCATCGCAGAGCACCTTGATGCCGCGGATTTTGTTGAAATCTCTCTTGACTACTTTACGAAATTCGGCGCGAGCAGCTTAACTGACGCCTCAATCGAGGTTGAGCCCGGAGTGCTTGGAAAAGCCGAGCAGCCGAATACGTATGTTCCGTTCAGAAACGCGAATCTTATATCCATTGCGACCTCGTACTGCGAAGCAAGAAACGGAGATGCGGTTTTCATCGGCGTTCAGTCCGGCGACCACACCGGATATCCTGACTGTACGCCGGAGTTTATCGCGGCGATGCAGAACGTGATTTCGATTGGAACACAGACTGAAAAAGATATCCGGCTGATTACTCCGTTTGTTTCGATGAACAAAACCGATATTCTCCGGGAAGGGATTAGGCTTGGTGTGCCGTATGAGGACACATGGTCATGCTACAGCGAAGATGACGCAGCATGCGGGGTGTGTTCGTCATGTCTTTCGCGCCTTAAAGCGTTTGCGGATGTAGGAATTAAAGATCCGATTCTTTATGTATAAGGATATTACAGCAGCGCTCGGAAATCCGCTGGGCGATACATACTCAGTCTTTGACCTGCTGACGCAAAGCCCGGATTTTTCAGGCGAGAATCCGGTGCTTCTCCTTCACCCGACAGGGCTTTCCTTTGGGCGTGCGGTTTCCTCTGCTTTGTCGGTTAGAAAGGCAGATACGCCGGTCGGCGTCTGCCTTGGAGACGGCGGGGTGTTTGTGACAACACTTGAAGCGGTCGGAGAGTATGATGAGCTTTTAGACGAAGGAGCGGCGGTTGTTATCGGCGGCTCTAAAACGCGGTTTCTGGAAGATGAGGACGGCGACGTCTGCGGCCTTTCCTCTATTTGAATCTCTATTTTTTAGTGGGTGATTTTCCCACGCGAATAGATTTCGCGACTTTCGCTTGTGGAATACAATCCAACAACACCAAACAAAAAAACCGCCACTAAAAAAAAGAGAGTATTATCTTACAATCCCGATATAGGGAAGGTTTCTGTATTTCTGGTCAACATCAAGACCGTATCCAACAACGAAATCATTTCCAATGGTAAATCCGATATAGTCTCCCTCAAACGGAACTGTCCTGCACTCGTGTTTATCCAAAAGAGAACATACCTTAAGCGATGCAGGATTCTTTGCCTGAATCATCTCTTTTACAACCGAAAGCGTCTTTCCTGTGTCGATAACATCCTCGATGATTATGATATTTTTGTCTTTTACTGCGTCATCATCCACATCAAGCTTCATGGATACATTGCCTGTAGACTTTGTTCCGACATAACTTGCCGTCTGGATAAACTCCATAAAGACCGGAACTGTAATCCGCTTGGCAAGCTCGCAGGCGAAAAACACCGCGCCTTTTAAGGTGCAGAGAAGAGTTACACTCTTCCCTGCATAATCAGCGTCAATCTGAGCCGCAAGCTCTCTGATTCTTGCATCAATGACGTCTTCGGAAATTAAAACGTCTATCGTATCCGTCATAGATACTGATTCGACGGAAAAAGAAATATTGTTATCGGAAAGCGAGAACATCCGAGACGCTTGAGGCACTCCATGCAGCAGCAACGTCCAGACCGGATGCTTCTGCATAGAGAACTGCTGCATACGCCGTATTCTCTGCTCCCGGAAGACAGAAGAGCTTATCTGCTGTCTCAGACTTCGGCTCAGTACACACAATCTCTAATGCCTCTTTCATATGGCGGTACGAATCCTCTGCCGGATTCAGCAATACTGCCTCCTTTGCCGCAGAAAGCGCTGCCTCAAACTCGCCCATGCGAATCGAAGCCTTCGCAATACCAGCCCATGCAGCCGGGAAACGCTCATTCTGCTTTAATGCAAGGCGGTATGTTTCAACAGCCTGCTTGTACTCTCCTTCCTCTGATTCCATCCATGCAAGCTCGATTAAAATGCGGGAGCGGATTTCGCTTCCCGGATTTGCACGAAGAGCCGCTCTCAGCATAGAACGTGCAGCAGAAATCATACCCAAATCAAGATACACCGAACCAAGCGCAAGAGACACGCGTGAGCGCTCGTCATCTCTGGTCGAGCGTGACTCTAAAATCTGCTCAGCGGCAGATCTTCGCTTCTCTTCGGAGAGGAAAAGAAATGCCGGATAGATAACGGCTGCTGCCGATTCAATGCCTCTGGAGAGACTTGCGGTCACAGCTTTGTTTACGGCATTTACCGCGAGTGCAAACTCATCCGTATCCTGAGCGTGAACTACTGCCTCCAATGCCGGAGTGCCGCGTGCATATCCTGCCGCATCTGAGACGAGCCCTGCGGCAACGGCTGCTGAAAACATCTTTGGAAGAATTCTGTCCTTCAGCTCCGGTACGGCTGATGCTGCACGGTTGTACCAGAATAAAGCACAGACCGGATCGAATCCAAAGTATGCAAAGTCTCCTTTCTCGACTGCAAGAGCCGCTTCGACCGCTGAATCTGCTGCCGAGAGTTTTTCTGTGTCAGGATTTCCTGAGTAGTCGAGATAGATGTTCATCTCAGAAAGCCTGTTCATTGCAGCAGAGAAAATCTCTTCCGGACAGTCCTCGGTTCCAACGATTTCTTCTATCCAGCGGTACTCGTTTGCATAGTTTCTGCGTTTGCGCATCGCAGCAGAGAATGAGAGATAAAGCATGCAGCGTTTGTCTGATGGAAGTTCTTCTGCAAGTCTTGTGATTCTTGCATAGTACTCCTGCATGTCCTCTCCTAAATCATCTCCAGTGATGCAGAGATTCTTGAGGCCTTCGGCTATTGCATACTTGTCGGTCTTTCTGCATAAGAGGAAGGCGTTTTTGTATGATTCGAATGCGTTGTCGAAGTCTTTGAACTCGGTTAGGATTTCGCCCATCATTTCGAATGCTGGCTTTTCTGCTTCACTTCCGGCGTATGCAAGGGTGATGTTTGCGTAGAGGTCGAGTGCTGCGTCATAGTTTCCTGAGGCATAGAGCCAGTCGGCGGCAGAAACAGCAGGCGTCGGGTCTGCGATGTCTAAGAGGGGGCGGACGATTTTTTCCCACTCTTCAGGAGTTACTCTTGGCATGTTGAGCCAGATTATCATTTCTTCTTCGGAGAGTGTGGAAAACCATGCGCCTGCAACGCAGACGACTGCATCATAGATGACATCAGCTGATAATTCTTTGACGCCTGCTAAGTGTGCGGCTGCTAAGTCAAGCGGGAAGGCGTGCCAGAAGGGGCGTCTTCCGGCTCCAAAGTACATGTCTGAGTTTTTGATTTTGTCAATTACTGCTGCGCGGCTTTTGGTTCTCCAGATTGATTCCGGTATTTTGGTTTCTGATTCAGCGAAGAGTTCTGCGGTTTTGTTTGTTCCGGAGATGTGTGAGCGAAGGAGGCAGGCAAGTACTTCTTTTCTTTTTCCGTCTGCTGCCGCGTAGGATGAGGTAAGCCATTCTTTTAAGGATGCTTTTGCGTTGTCTGCTTCTGCACAGTCACTTAGAAGCGAGAGAAGCAAGCCTCTGTCTTCTTCGTGGTTTAATATGGATGAGACTACACGTGCATGGAATCCTCCATCCACACTCATTCTGTATAGGAACATATTCTGTAAGACGAGGTGGTCGTAGGATTCTTCGATGTTGTCGAAGATGGTTAGGTAGTCTAAGAGATACTGCTGTGTGAGATGCCCTTCGCTGACATTCATGATATGTTAATCTATTGCGGTCTGTATATGTAATGGTTATCTTTTTGTTTTGATTGGGTGGGCTGTTTTTTAATGGTTCAGTCTTTCTTAAATACAAACAGATATTCGTGAGCCAGAAGGAGGAAATTATACTTCACACTATTTGTTTTCCAGAATCCAGTTGCAGAGCAGTTATGCTGTTCTTTGATAATAATCTCCTTCAAGTGGAAACCCGCCTCTTCAAAAACCTGCATTGTACGAAAAGCCAAAGGAATAACATGTCCTCTCTTTCTTGTGTCCCCCATCAAAACCGCACAGAATTTCCCTCTCTTCAAAACCCGCTTACATTCTGATGCAACCTTCTTAATCTCTACTAAAAACTCAGCTATTTCTAAGTGAGATAAATCTCCTTTGGTATTCTCACTGTATTGAATAATATTCGAGTATGGGGGATGAGCTGCGATTAAATCAATCGAATTATCTTCGAGAAAATCAAGTTTTCTTGCATCTCCTAAATGCAGTTCAGTTTTCCCACAATAATCACGTTCAAAATTCAGATGTTCTGCTGTTATCTCCAAGGCATTCTGATTTATGTCAACTCCTATGCCATGTCGGTTGAGAAGTTTTGTCTCAACTAAAGTAGTGCCCCCACCAACGAATGGATCTAAAACAACATCTCCTTCCTGAGAATATCTGAGGATAATATTTCGCGGGATGTATGGAGACCAATTCCCACGATATTTTGAATCATGAGTTGCCCAATTTCCGCGTTCTGGAAAACTCCATACTGTGTTGTACTGAAGCTCGAAATCCTTAGGTTCCCACGAGGTGATTTTCTTTGCCATTATTTGAATATCTTTTTCATGATGCCATTTTCCATGTCATCTATGGAATAGATATGCTCCATTACATCGAATGTCTCTTCCAAATTATGTCTGGCTGATTTCCAACCAACATAACCATCGGTAAACCAGACAAAAGTAAACCCATCTATCGTGTCTGCTTCCTGAGACAGCATCTTGTAACTTCTTGCTGTTTCATTTAGCTTAGAACCGCCACCCGTATAGAAATTCGTTTCAATTCCGTAAATCATGGATTTTGTTTTTACAACAAAATCAAATCTCTTTTCAGATTTCCCCGTATTTGAAATTGCTGAAAGGTCAACACCCCATTTTGCCTGAATCTCGCTAACAGTCATCTCTTTGTAGTATTCTTTCACACCAGAATCTACAAGATGCTTTTCAACCAAATCCTCCATCTGGTGTCCGCCCCTGTTCTTTCTTCCGTTAGAATCAAGACCTGTCTCCACTCCCAAGACATAATCTACAAGGTTGTTGATGAGGTGATTTTGTAAAAGGTCAAACAATCCTGTTTTCCTCATGAAAACTTTGTACTGCTCAATAGACTGATTCATCTTAGAGAAGTCATAGAGATACTCTCCGTCTGCATCAGTGGCAAATATTTCACTCGTACGAACAGCAAGAAGAATTGGAATACATTTAAGTGTCTTTGGATATTCTGTCAGAATCTTTTCAAAATCACTCTCAATATTTTTAGAACCAATGAGGGAGTTTAGGATATTCAATTCGATTTTGATTGATTCCACATTTTCAAAGACTTTCTCAAAATCAATATAATATCCATATCCAGAAATACTTCTCTTGAACTTGCTAAGCCACTCGTTAAAATCTCTCTTCATTTTACACCTCCAAATAGTTAGACACGAGAATTTCGCTAATCTTTCCTCGTGCTGTTCCTTTGCTGTTAATCATCCTTGATGCAGAAATACGCTGAATCAAAAAATCGGCATACAGTTCATCAAAGAACTCATCCTTTGGATCTGCATTTTTCGGATCTGAATTGCTCAGGAGAACCTTAGCTCCTTTTTTATCAATCTGTTTTACAAACTCTGCAAGACCTCTCTGTGCTTCGTCATTGAAATCTCCTTCTGCATATTCCGTGAAACTCGATGTCTCAGAAAGCGGTCGGTATGGAGGATCGATATATACAAAGGTCTGTTCATCTATGAAATCTAAGGACTGTCGATAATCTGCGCAAACTATCTCCACTCTTTTTAATGCCTGAGATAGGTTTCGCAGGTTATCTTCATCAAGAATTGCGGGATTTTTGTAAGATCCGATAGGGACGTTGAACTCCCCTTTTCTATTTACTCTATATAATCCATTAAAACAAGTCCTGTTAAGGAAGATGAAGAGTGCGGCAAGCTCAACTTTGTTCTCTCCTGTTTTCTTAAGGATATTAAAACGTGTACGGCACTCATAGAAGAGTTCCTTTCTATCTTCATTGGATTTTGGAATATAATTCTCCTTTAATGCAGATAGAGATGAAATAAGGGTTTCGCATTCATCGCGAATCACGCAGTAGGTGTTTATGAGTTCTGCATTAACATCCGAGATGTAGATTTTTTCCAGATGGTATCTTGACAGAATATCAAAGAGGACAGCACCACCACCAATAAATGGTTCAGCGTATTTGGTGATAGATGTTCCAAGCTCTTCAGGATATGAGTCACGAATAGTTGGAAGGAGCTGTGTTTTTCCACCTGCCCATTTTACAAACGGCTTAACACGATTGTCTTTCCAGATGTGGGAGGAAGATGGAGTATAGGTTACTGCGGCTGTATTTTCCGATACAAAGGCAGTATGTTCCTTCAATCCATCTGTCATGATATATCACTCTGGTGTTGTTACATATCTATTGGTTTCAGTGGATTATAATATTCTGCCCAGAAAAAGGAATGTTATTTCTAATACCATCTCTTTTTCAAAATCTGTTTTCAATCTGCCTTACACAGGCATAGGATATCTCCACCGCGAGCCGCTCCGCGCCGAAGTCGCGGCTCCGCACCCCAGATTCTAATAAAGCAACAACGATCCTTATTTTTTTATTGGGTGTGTTTAATCTCACAAAAAATAGAGGTAATTAGAATAAAAAAAAAGAATATTTACAGAACCTTCTCGATTCTGTCAAGAGCTTCTTCAAGTCTCTCCATGGATGCCGCATAGGACATGCGAATCCATCCGGGAGAGCCGAATGCAAAGCCCGGAGTGCATGCAACGTGTGCTTCTTCGAGCCACTTGTTTGCGATTGCGTTGTCGTCTCCGTCAACTTTGACGAATGCGTAGAATGCTCCCTCTGCCGGGGCGGTTGAAAGTCCCATTCCTGCAAGTCTTCCGATAACGTATTTTCTGCGCTTCTCAAACTCCTTTCGCATGTCTTCAACGCATGTCTGATCTCCGGTAAGAGCTGCAACTCCTCCCCACTGGGAGAAGGTCGTAACGTTTCCAACGGAGTGCTGCATGACTTTGTCCATGTAGGGGATTACAGATGCGGGTGCTGCTAAGTATCCAAGACGCCATCCGGTCATTGCGAATGCTTTCGAAAATCCGTTGATGGTAATTGTTCTCTCTGCCATATCCGGCAGTGATCCGATTGATACATGCTCTTTTCCGTATACGAGTTTTTCGTAAATCTCGTCTGACATGCAGTAGAGGTCGTGATCGATACATGCGTCTGCGATCAGGCGAAGGGATGAGCGTGCGAGAACTGATCCTGTCGGGTTGGACGGGGAGTTGACGATGATCATCTTGGTTTTGTCGGTGATTGCGTCAAAGAGGCTTTCGTCAACCTGGAAGTTTTCGTTTAAGTGGTGGTGAACAGGCTTTCCGCGTGCAATTTTGACCGCCGGATCGTATGATACCCATGCGGGGTCAAGGATGATTACTTCATCTCCAGGATTTAAGCATGCGGTCATTGTGATGCGGATGGCATCCTTTGCTCCGCTGGTGATTAAGACCTGTTTTGCATCATATGGGAGGTTGTTTTCGCGTCTGAGTTTTTCGGCGACTGCGTTTGTGAGTTCCGGAATTCCTCTGGACGGTGCGTAGTGGGTTTCTCCGCGGTTTAATGCGTCAATGGCGGCTCTCGTGATGTGCGCAGGCGTTGCGAAGTCCGGCTCGCCGACAGCCAGACTGATTACATCAATTCCGGCGGCGGACATTTCTTTGGACTTGTTATTCATCGCCATCGTTGCAGACGGCGGGACGGATGCTATGTTTTCGGAAAGCGGCAACATTACTATTATGTCTGCTGTTAAAATATAAGAAGCCGCGGAGTGGTTTTGATAAAACTCCCGCGTGAGTTTTCGGCTGCCCATGTTTTTGCCGTTAACTTTTTCGGAATTTTCGGCTCACCCGAAATGTTTTGGGGGATGGTTTATGTAAACCGAACAACACATGGATATAGTGAGGTGAGATACTACGACCTGGATTCGCTAAGATTGGTAAGAAGGAAACATGGGTAAGACCTCTCAATACCATGATTATATCGACAATGTACCAGCAAACTTAAAAGTCACTTTTCCTTCTTTTGTTTTTCAAAAAAAAGTTGTTTTAGAATTCTTTTTTCGCGTATATTCTCTGGCTTACAAGATATGATGCCGCACAGCAGATAACAGATACTGCAAGTATTCCAAATCCTGACGGCAGAAGTGCTGCCTTGCCTGTTACAAACAGTGCAATAGAGCCGAAGAGTACTACCATCTGGATGAAGCCGAGAATGGTAAGTCCGGTTTTCGCCGGTTTTGACATACCGAAGTCAAGCAGACAGCAGACCGGAATAGATATTGAGCCGTAGATTATGCTGAATGCAATTGATGGAATCAGCAGAGGGCGAAATCCTTCTGCAACCAGACAGAGGAGAGTTCCAATCAGGATTATGACCACAAGAGACACCGCAAAGAGCAGATAGCGTGCCCGCACAACATCCTTTCTCGAAAATCGGGTGGTGAGGAGGAAACCCTCAAAGTTCTCAGATACATTTCCTCCCGCGACCAACTCAACCACCTTCGGGGCAAAGCAGATGATTCCAAGAAAGGCAACAATGTAAACTCCGGAAACCCCGAAACACACCATCAGGAAAACAAGTCCTGCAAGCAGAGCAAGTATGCGGTATTTGTGTGTCAGGAAATCCGAGCAGAGCAGATTTGCATACTTCATCTTAGAACTCTCTTTTCGCGTAGATTTTCTGGCTTATGGAATAAGACACTCCGTATGCGGCAAGGCTTACTGCAAGAACTGCAATGAGCAGCGGAATTGTCGATGCTGCAAACTCCATAAACATCGATATTCCAAAGGTCACTCCGTACAGTCCTGCAACAACCACCAGAACGGCAAAAGCGACATAGCGGGATGTATGCTGCCCGAACTTCAGATAGATTGGAATCACAACAGCCCCGTAGACAAGAGCATAGCAGAATCCGACAACGAGCATCAGAAACAGCCATTCCTCTCCGCTAAACATAGGGATGAGCGATATCAGCAGAAGAATCACAGCAGAAATCAGAAATGCTCCGGCAATGAAAAGCACTTGTAAAAGATACTTTGAGCGGATAATCTCTTTTCTGGAAACAGGAGCCGTCAGAACATATGAATCCCATCCGTCGGTTTCGTCATAGATGAGCGTTGACTCGACAACTTTTACCGCAAACACCAGAAGCATAATGCACAGTGCAAGAAATCCTCCGGTAAATCCAAGCGTGATGCTGAAAAGCAGGAACAGTACTGCGAGGGCTGCGATTGGGAATGCTTCTTTTAAGAGAAACAAATCCTTGTAAATCAGCCCCTTATACACCGTCTTTCCGGAGTTCATGCCTCCTCTCCTCTTGCGTAGAACAGCATCAGTGCTTCAGTGGTTACCGAATCAATGACTGCTTCAGGATGTCTCATGCGGAACTGCTCTTTGTTTCTTATCAGAACCTCACAGCCGAACTGATTCTTTCTGATGCGAAGAAGTCCTTCGCGCTCTGCATCAAGGGCGTCTGCCTCTTCAGCACTGCACTTTAAGATGCCTGCTTCTCCTAAGAGTTCGTCGGTTGTAACCGAGAAGAGAATCTCTCCATCGTGAATGAAGGTTAAGTAGTCTGCAATCTTGTCGATGTCGCTTGTGATATGCGAAGAGAACAGGATTGCGTGATTTTCATCCTGCATAAAATCCTGGAAGATTTCCAGCACTTCATCGCGAACCACCGGGTCAAGACCTGAGGTCGGCTCATCCAGAATCAGGAGTTCAGGATGGTGGGAGAGTGCAAGGGCTATTGACAACTTCATCCGCATTCCGCGGGATAAGTCTTTGATTTTCTTTTCTGCGTCGAGGTTAAAGCGGTTTAAGTATTCAGCGAAAAGGTCTGCGTCCCAATCCTCATAGAGGTGCGGGAAAATTTTTGCTGCCTGACGGATGCGCAGCGTCTTGTGCAGGTGTAAATCATCGAAGACAACACCAATCTTTGCCCGAATGGATGCGTCTTCTATGCTTCCGCCAAGAACACTGATGTCTCCTGAATCTTTTCTGATGAGGCCTAAAACAGCCTTAATCGTAGTTGTTTTTCCTGCGCCGTTTTCTCCGATGAAACCCATCACAGCTCCGCGCGGGAGAGTGAATGAGACATCTTTTAGAGCAAATCTGTCAAAAGATTTGTTTAAGCTGTGTACTTCTAAAGCATTCTGCATTGTTTTTACTCCAAATCGAAGAGTGCATCAAGCATCTCCTGTAATTCTTCTTTTGTAATTCCGTAGGTTTTTGCGGTGTCAACCGCTTTCTGCAGATGTTCTTCTGCATTTTTCAGCTGTTGTTCGCGGAGGATGTCTGGATTTTTCCTTGATACAAAGCTTCCTTTGCCGACAACGGTTTCGATAAATCCGTCACGTTCAAGGTCGGTGTATGCCCGCTTTGTTGTAATCACACTGATTCTAAGCTCTTTAGCCAGGAGACGCATGCTTGGAAGTGCCGCGCCGTCTTCTAATTCGCCGGAGAGAATCATCCGCTTTATCTGAGCTGTTATCTGCTCGTAAATTGGTTTTCCGCTTGAGTTGCTTATGATGATGTTCAGATAACCACCTCCTGCAATATTGTATATATTGACTATATACATTAATACTTTCGGTGAAACTCGCACACCTGATAAAACCAGAGAAAAGACAAAAGTCTTGTAGATTCAAAAAGATACAGTAGAAAGAGTAAATGACGGGATTCAGATTCGAGACCACATCGGCATCACTGCACATCTTGGCGATGGCCTTCATGCTCTGTGACCATCTCTGGGGAACTGTCATTTCAGGAAATGACTGGCTTACATGCATTGGACGCTTAGCACTTCCGATATTTGCATTTCTGCTTGTCGAAGGATACTTCCACACAAAAAGCCTGAAAAAATATGCAGGCAGACTTTTCATCTTCGCGCTCATCTCAGAGATACCCTTCAACCTTATGATGGGGGGAAGTATCTTTTACCCAATCCACCAGAACATCCTCTTCAGCTTCTTAATAGCGCTCGGTCTCATTCATCTGAATGAAAAAGCAAAAGCGAGCGGTAAACTCAGCCTCAGGATTTTAACAGGCGGCGGAACTGTTATTCTCGGTGCTGTGCTTGGGCTTCTTACAATGGTGGACTTCTATCATGCAGGAATACTTACCGTACTCGCATTCTACTTCTTCCACGGAAAGAAATGGTGGTGTTATGCAGGACAGCTTTTGTGTCTTTGGTACATCAACTTCGAAATCCTTGGAGGACTTGTCTATGAGTTTGCGCTCTTCACATTCCCGCAGCAGGGCTTTGCGCTGTTTGCTTTACTCTTCATCTGGCTGTATCGCGGAAAACAGGGATATCACAGCAAACCATTCCAATACTTCTGCTACGCATTCTATCCTCTCCACATGATAATCCTCGCAGTTCTTAGAATCCTGCTGACCTCATGACCACTGTTAAACCCTAGGAAAACCAATATTACTCTATGACGAAAGTAGCAGCATTCGGTATGGGCCGCATTGGAGGAGAAGCGGCCTACATCTCCGCTGTAAACGGATTTGCCGATGAGCTTGTAATATACGATATCATGCCGGAATTCCTGCATGCACAAAAACTCGATATCATGCATGCAAGAGATATCCCAATCTCTACAAACATCTCCGACATGAAGGATGCAGACTACTGCATATTCTCTGCCGGATACTCCCGCTCGCCGAATGTAAAAACCAGAGCAGACTTATTCGACAAAAACCTCCCGATCGCACGCGAGGCAGCAGAGCTTCTCAAAGGATTTTCCGGAAAGCTGATTGTAATCACGAACCCGATGGATGTCTTTACCTGGTATTTCGCAAAGCATGCCGGTCTTGACGAAGGACAGGTTGTCGGATTCGGCGGACTTTTGGACAGCCGCAGATTTACCGTTGCTCTTTCTTCGATGGGAATCAAAGAGGAGGGAATGGTCTTGGGAGAACACGGAGAAAATCAGGTGCCGGTCTTCTCAAACCTCTCTGTTGATGTCCCAGAAGCCGTTCGCGAGGAGGTGCTGCTTGGTCTTCGCGGCTCTTCTATGCCTGTCATTAAAGGAAAGGGCGGAACCGTTTTCGGTCCTGCATATCATATCTTCAACATGATGCAGAAAATCGAAAAGGGCGAGGAGTTCATCTGCTCGCTTCCGGCAAACGGTGCATACGGTATTGACGGATGTTCAATAGGTCTTCCGGCCCGCGTAACCCGCGATGGGGCAAAGATTAACGAGAACTTAAAACTCGATGACTGGGAAACTGCAAAACTCAACGCCGCAGCAGAGTTCTTAACAGGTCTTTGCCGGAGAGTGTAAATGGATATCGCCATTAATCAGGCGGAATATTCAAACACTCCGGCAGGCCCTGTAGTTCATATCTTCGGCCGCGAAGCAGATGGTACTGCTCATGAAGTAAAGGTGACGGGTTTTCGTCCGTACTTTTGGGTTCGCGAAAGCGAAGCTTTTCGTCCGCATTCGGATAAAGTCGAGGTTACCGATGACAGGGCCTTTTCAATTAAGGGTGAACCGCTTATCAGGCTTTATACGCAAAAGCCGACTGATGTCCGGATTGTTCGCGAGGCGTATCATCACTTTGAGGCGGATATTCCGTTTGCAACCCGTTTTCTGATTGATTTGGGCCTCACAGGCGGCGTCTCCTTCCCGTCTGAGACATGCAGTTACACCGAACTCTCCCCCGCACACGTGCTCTCGAAGGCAAGGGTTTGCATGTGCGATATCGAGTGTGACGACCGCTTTGGTTTTCCTGAAGCAGAGCGTGATGCGATTAACTGTATCACATGTCATGACTCCTTTGATGACTTCTATACTACGTTCTTCCTAAACGGCGAGACGCCGCTTTCAGCAGCAGAAGCTCTTCCAAACGGATGCTTTGATGAAAGCCGCCACAAAATCCTCGCCTTCGATTCCGAGCGCGAGCTTTTCAAGGCGTTTATCAACTATATTCAGGAAAAAAATCCGGACATCCTCTCCGGGTGGAACTTTGCAGACTTCGATGCGGCATATATTTTGAAGAGGGCAGAAGTTCTCGGATTCAAACCTGATGTGTTTGCAAGACTTCCGGGCGTTGTTGACAGAAATGCAATGAGAGGCCGCGTTATCTTTGACCTGCTTACTGCATACAAGAAGATGCAGAGCGGACAAAAGGAGTCGTACCGCTTGGATGCTATTGCAGAAGAGGAGCTTGGAGAGCGAAAGGTTCGCTATACTGGAACTTTGGGTGATCTTTGGAACAATGATCCTTTGAAGATGATTGAGTACAACTTCAAGGATGTGGAGCTGTGTGTTGGAATCAACCGCAAAAACAGTATCATTGAGTTCTTCCAGGAGGTTTCACGTTATGTGGGATGCCCGCTTGACAAGACGCTGAACTCTTCGAATGTGGTTGACATCTTTATTCTCAGGCGTGCATTCGGCAAGTTCGTTCTTCCGTCGAAAGGAAACGGTACAGGCGAAGAGTTCGAAGGAGCAACCGTTTTTGCTCCGTCTAAGGGTGTTTGCGAGAATGTTGTCGTGCTTGATTTGAAGTCGCTCTATCCGATGGCTATGATGACCTTGAATGCGTCTCAGGAGACAAAGTCTCCGGATGGCGAGATTCATGCGCCAAACGGTATTCGGTTCAAGAAATCTCCAGACGGTCTGACGCGCAGCATTATAGGCGAGCTTCTGACTGAGAGAGACAACAAGAAGAAACTTAGAAACACTTTCCCCTATGGTTCAGACGAGTACAACCTCTATGATATGCAGCAGAATGTGTTGAAGGTCATCATGAACTCGTATTATGGTGTGTCCGGCTTTGCACGTTTCCGTCTCTACGACAGAGAGATTGGCTCGGCTGTTACTTCTGTTGGAAGAGCAATCATTCAGCACACCAGAAAAATCATCAACGACAATGGATATGAGGTAATCTACGGAGATACTGATTCCTGTTTCGTTCAGCTTCCGATGGTGTCCCAGGATGAGACTATCAGTATTGCAAGAAAGCTTGAGGATGAGTTAAACGCAAGTTATCCTGGCTTTGCCAAGGAGACTCTCGGGGCTGATGAGTGTTACTTCTCGATTAAGTTCGAGAAGATTTACCGCCGTTTCTTCCAGGGTGGGGCAAAGAAGCGGTATGCCGGACATTTAACATGGAAGGAAGGACAGGAGATTGACAAAATCGATATCGCCGGATTTGAGATGAAGAGGTCTGATTCTGCTCATATCACCCGTGAGGCGCAGGGGACTGTTCTCGAGATGATTTTGAAGGGTAATGGAAAGTCTGATATCAAGTCCTATCTTCCGCAGGTGTTGAAGGATTACAGAGCCGGAAAGTATCCGCTCGATAAGGCAGGAATTCCGGGCGGAATTAACAAGGCTCTTGATGATTATGCCCGTCCTGATTCACACAGCAGGGGTGCTATGTATTCGAATACGTATCTCGGAACTGATTTCAAACGCGGAAGTAAGCCGAAGCGGGTGTACATTAAGCGTATCTTAAATCCTGATAAATATCCTGAGACGGATGTTATCTGTTTTGAGTATCCTGATCAGATTCCGGATGGTGCTTTCGAGATTGATTGGGATTTGATGCTCGAAAAGACGATTCAGGCGCCTCTTAACAGAATCTTTGATGCTCTCGGGTGGGATTGGGATGAGTTCGATCCGAAGGTTGCAAAAAAGACGACTCTTGATATGTTCTTCTAAAGCGGATTTTTCCGCTTTCCTTTTTTAGAAAAGAAAAAATTTGAAGGGGTTTAGATGCAGTCCTTTAAGTTGAACTTGAATGGACCGAGGTTTCCGCCGTAGTTTCCTGCGGTGATCTTAACAACACCCGGAACTCTGCATGCTGCCTGGACACCAGCCTTCATTGCTGCCTTGACTGCCTCTTCGGAGACACCGTCGATGACAATCTCGTAAACTGCCTTGACGCCTTCCGGAATTTCGGTCTCGAGACCCTTCTCGATGACTGCTTCGCGGATGGATGGGCAGAATTTTTCGTTGGTGGATGCACCCATGAACTTGTAGTTTAAGGAGCCAACCTTGGAACCAGAGGAGACAACTCCTCCTGGGAATGGAGTGATGACACCATCAACTTCTGCGATTGCATCAACTGCTGCTTCTGCTGCGATTAATGCGGACATCTGGGAGTCACCGAGGATTAAGAAGTTACCGCCTGCAACACCCTTGATTGCGCCGATTTCTTCCTCAACGATGAAGTCGCCGCCCATGATTGGGATAGACCAGCACTGGATTCCGCCGACTTCAACCTTCTTCTCGAACTTGTCTCCGAAGAAGTGGAGCTTAATTGGGATGATTTCCTCTTCGCCTGCGTGTCCGTTGAAGACTGCAGTGGTTGGTGCGGTTAAGACACACTCAGAGACGCGCTCTAAGACCTGCTCTTTGAGTGCTTTCTTTCCGCAGCAGATGAGGATGGAGTATCCTGGGCGGTTGTCTGGAGTCTCAGATGCCGGGATGAACTTCTCAATACCTGCTTCACATGGGCATCCGATGGTGGAGGTTGCAAATCCGGTTGCTTCGGTTGCTGCCTTGTATGCCCATTCCTTCGTTACTGCAGTGATAATTACACGGGCTGCCCAGACTGGGAAACCTTCTGCGTAAGTATCCTCGATAATTACACCGTTAAATTCCATAAGTTCACCTATGTAGTGATAACATATGAATTGGTCTGAGAACTAAATAATTCTTTTTACCTGTACTTATCTCACGTGTTCTTTGATTCTTTGCCATACTTCGTTATGATGTTTCGATACTGAATTCGGGAATGCTTTTGTGAGGCGCAGTATCTGTTTTTTGTGGCCATTGAATGCTGTAATTATGCTGTCTCTAATCTCTTCTGCATCTTCAAGAAGATCGTCTGCTGCGTTTTCTATGCGGTAGTGTATGTTTTCGAGATGTGTTTTCAGGTGAAGGAGTGAAGATATGGTTACAGCTAAGTCGATTGTTATCAGAATAAGGAGTACTAATGCCAGAGGGTTTTCAATATTTTCAGGGATGTTTACGCTGGCGTATGAGATTAGCGGCTGGACTATGTAGATGATTATAACAGACATCAGTCCAAAGAAGAGTGCGCTTTTGAGGCATATGCGGCCCTGAAAGTTAATGCGCTGCTTTGAGTAGTCCCACCAGCGGATGTGAAATGCGCTTTCGAGGATGACTGCTGTTATGTATTCAAGAATTGTGCAGATTATCATTCCGGCGATGAAGACAATTGGGATGTCTATGTATGGGAGATGGGCTGGAATGTGTGGTGCTGAAAGTGATAAGGCGATGATTACAAATACTGCTCCAAATCCGTAGACAGGAATTATTGGGCCGTTTAGGAATCCGCGGTTTATGAAGTGTTTGGCTCTGATGGAGCAGAATGCGGTTTCCCACACCCATCCAAGGAAGCCGTATAGGATAAACCAGAGGAATAGGGTTATGATGTCGGGCATTAACAGCTTTGTATGCTGTAAAAGTTATAATAACTGAAGATTGCGGCAGAAAAAAAAGGTAATGGTTATTCTCTACGAATTCCTTTGAATGCAGATCCGTCTTTCTTTCCTGCGACAAACTGACCTGTTGCAGAATCACGTTTTCTGTATCCTCCAGGAGTTTTTACCTGACTTCTTCCTTTAACTGCTCCAATCCTATATCCAGAACCTGTATTTGTAGCCATGTTATATACTTATTGTGTCTATTGGATATATAATTTGTTAGGAGGTAAAAAAATGTTGTTGGATGTATATAGTATCTAATTATCTAAATCCAAAAAGTGATTCAAAATCATTCTTAGATTTTTTGGATTTGGAAGAGGATTTTGGGGATGACATGCCAAATAAAGAATCAAAACCATCACTTGATTTTTTAGATTTTGAGCTTGGTATTCCAAGAATGGTATCCCAACCACTTTGAGATTTGGTGGATTTAGATTGTGATGGCTTCTTTGGTTGTACTTTTTTATAGTGCTCTGGCTTCACACCAATTTTCTTTAACTCGGCTGCAGTACATTTTCCTGCATCATATTTTGAATGGCAGTTTGGGCAGAGTGGAATTATTTGTGTACCGCCCTTTGATTCTGCTTTCAAATGGGCTTTTTCTAATGTTGGGAATTTTACACCTTCTTTCCCACCACAGATTAAGCATTTATAATTAGCTCTGGCTTTAATTGCTTCCCACTCTACCTTTGTCACCATGTTTATAAAATAGACATTTGTAACAAATAAACATTATGTGGTGATTAAATTAATAAAAATGGTTTGTGGGGCTGATTAGTTAGAATAAATTATTATTTTTACGTCTCATTGATTTTGGATAAGTACCTATTACTACTTTTTCAAAATCAGATTTGCGCCGTCCGTCACCTGTGCTCATTTTTCTGAGTTGTCCGGCAAGAGTTTCAGATCCTCTTTTTGATGCCATAATTATATTCTTATCTCTACTGAGATATAATAATTCGTGCTAAAATAACAACAGTAAAACAATTTTAGAAAAACCCGAGAGGGTGGGTTTAAAATTAAGGGTGAAGAGATTACTCGAGGTAATCCTTCGGGGTTGGAATCTCTTCCTTGAGGCCCTTTCTCTTACGGATACCCTTAACGATTTCCGGAAGCATACCCTGCGGGACCATTGCGAATCCTGCGAAGGACTGAGACCACATTGCACGACCCTCAGTTGCAGAGCGGAGGTCGCCTGCGAAACCGAAGAGTTCTGCAACCGGTGCCTGACCGTTGACAACGATCTGGTCACCCTCAACATCAGTAGTGGAGAGCATACCGCGTCTTCCCTGAATCTGGGAGATTGCTGCACCCATCTGATCCTGCGGAACAGTGATCTGGATGTTCTGCATCGGCTCTAAGAGAGTGTCGCCTGCCATGAGGAGAGCTGCCTTCATACCGCCGCGAACTGCCGGAATGACCTGTCCTGGACCACGGTGGATTGCATCTTCGTGGAGCTTGACATCGTGGAGCTTGATTAAGACATTCTGAACCTGCTCATCTGCAAGCGGTCCGCCGTCGAGAGCCTCGTGGATACCATCGATGATAAGTTCCATGGTTTCGTTGAGGTACTGAATACCCTTGGTACAGTCGACGAACATGTTGGATCCGTAGATGTCCTTGACAGACTTTGCTTCTTCCTTGTCCATACCGAGTGCGACGAGTGCGTCACGGCGTGCGATGTTGTCCATGTTCATGGTAACTTCGTTTGCCTGGATTGCATCGAGGATGTTCTGCGGCATTGGCTCAACAGAGAGGAAGAATCTGTTGTGTCTGTTCGGGGACTTTCCTTCTACAGTGCCGTTGAGTGCCTGAGAGACGGTCTCACGGTATACAACGATTGGCGGGGAGGTAATGATGTCGACACCTTTGTCTCTCTTGATACGACCAGTGACAACTTCAAGGTGAAGTTCACCCATACCTGCGATGAGGTGTTCTCCGGTCTCTTCGTTGATGTTGACACGGATTGTCGGGTCTTCCTTTCCGACCTGGTGAAGAACTTCGATGAGTTTTGGAAGGTCTTTGGTGTTCTTTGCTTCGACTGCGACGGTCATAACCGGCTCAGAGTAGTGCTGGAGAGACTCGAACGGGGTCATTTCCTTTAAGGAAGTGACGGTAGAACCGACGATTGCGTCACCGAGACCAGTAACTGCTGCGATGTTTCCTGCAACAATCTTGTCGACATCAACACGGGTCGGACCCATGAAGATACCAACCTGCTGAAGTCTGTTCGGCTTGCCTGCAGTTCCGGAGACGTAGAGTTCCTGACCGCGGGTAAGAGTTCCGGAGAACAGTCTTCCGGTTGCGACTTCTCCTGCGTGCTTGTCGAAGGAGATATCAGTAATCATAAGTGCAACTGGTCCGTTCGGGTCGCATGCGTACATTGCCTTACCGACAGTGGACTCGACATCGCCGTGCCAGATGATGTGGCATCTGTTACCCTGTGCCTGGAGCGGGTTCGGGAGGAACTCAACGACCATATCAAGGAGAACTGCGTGAAGCGGGGATGCCTTTGCGAGGTACTTTGCGTCGCCTTCGTTACACTTGTCAATGATAGTCTGGAGGGTGACACCGGACTTCTTCATGTATGGGATCGAGATTGCCCAGTTGTAGAGTGCAGATCCGAATGCTACGTTGCCCTTTAATGCATCGAGCTTCCATCCGCCGTTGTTGTAGAGCTCCTCGTTCATTCCCTTGATGAGCTTGTTAACTTTGTCGATGACTTTTCCTAAGCGGATCATCATGTCCTGCGGGTTAACTTTAAGCTCGTTGATAAGTCTGTCAACCTTGTTGATGAACAGTACTGGGTGAACACCCTCTTTGAGTGCCTGACGGAGAACAGTCTCAGTCTGCGGCATTGGGCCTTCGACTGCATCGACGACAACGACTGCACCGTCGACTGCTCTCATTGCACGAGTAACATCTCCACCGAAGTCGACGTGACCTGGGGTGTCGATCATGTTGATGAGGTATTCCTGACCGTTGACTTCGTGAACCATCGAAACGTTGGAAGAGTCGATAGTAATTCCGCGAGCCTGTTCTTCCTCGTCAGAGTCAGTCCAGCATGCCTTTCCTGCAAGTTCTTCGGAGAGCATTCCTGCTCCGGAGAGAAGGTTGTCAGAAAGGGTAGTCTTTCCGTGGTCAATGTGTGCTACGATACCGATGTTTCTAATGTGCTGAGTATCGTTCATCAGCACATTAATACGCTCGACCATTTTCTTTCCGCGTGACATTTTCTTTCACCTGAAAAATAAATTGTATGGGGGTGATTAGCGTGCAGACTTTGCCATACGCTCGACTTCGTCTTTCTTTCCGACAGAGAAGCACTTGGTATCTCCCTTTGCTGCCATGATTAACTCATTTGCAAGGACAAGGTATGCCGGCTTCTTTGTTTTGTGGGATCCCTTCCAGGTTGCAAGGGCAATGTATCTGAGTGCAGTGTTGACACGGCGGATTGGTGCAGAGTCAACGGACTTCGGGACATTGATACCACCGTACTTTAAACGGACAATTTCCTCACGCGGTGCTGCGTTGGAGATTGCGTCAACTAAGACCTGAAGCGGGTTCTGCTTGGTCTTCTTGTTGATCTCGTCGAATGCATCCATGACCATCTTGGTACAGTGCATCTTCTTTCCGGTGTTGGTTTCGGTCTGCATTAAGCGGTTGATAAGTCTCTCGACGATTGCCATCTGGGACTTGGTGAACTGCTGCTGGGTAAGTCTTCCACAGGAGCTTGGGATTTCAGTGGAGCTTACGGTGATGTAGCGGATGAGACCCTGATCTTTTACAACGACTTCGGAAGTATCCCACTTGCCGAAGAGGAGAATCTTGGAGGTTGCGTTTTCTTCAGTCATGATATTTACCTTCTTGCCTTCTCCTGACGTCCGAGAACAAGTTCGTGTAAGGTGACACCGTTGACTGCGATGACAACGAAACGAACTCCCGGGATATCTCCCATAGAACGTCCTGCACGACCACCGATACCGCAGATGGTAACTTCGTCGTGTTCATCAATGAAGTTGATTGCACCGTCGCCGACTGCGAATGCAGTGACCTGACGACCGTTCTTGATAAGCTGAACTCTGACGCACTTTCTGATTGCGGAGTTCGGCTGCTTTGCTTCAACACCGACCTTTTCGAGGACGATTGCACGTCCGAGCGGTGCACCCTCTAACGGGTCTGCTTTCAGTTTCAGTTTAAGTGCCCTGCGGGAGTAAACTGAGTCGCTCCACCGGAATTTCTTGGCGTTGCGAACTAATTGTCTTGCTGCGAATTTTCCCTGTCCCATTAAAGTTCCTCTTTATACAAGTTGGATTAATGTGATTTGGTATTGTGACTGTCAGCGGAGATCTCACGCTAACATGTTCCTATACTTATGAGTTGGATGAGGTTATAATAGTGACGGAGGTCAAAATAAGGCTGAATTGTGCTTCAAACCCATCATTTTTGTGGGAAACAATACTTCAAAACAACTATGTTTAAATATGATGATGTTGGTTGTTTGCATTTTTTGCAAAAACAAATTGTTCGCAACCGAACATTGTTGTGTTGTTTGTGTTAAAATCTATGCGCGCTAAAAGCGCAGGAAAAAATTACTGCTGAGATGCCCTAAATCGCGGGGCATCAAAGAGCGGGGTGTCGAAGAGATCGAGTGGTCCGGTAAGCATTCCATTGCCTAAAGAAAATCCGAGGGCAACAACAGGAGTTACTTTTGTCCTAACGATTGACGAGTCGCAAAGGCTCACCGGAGATATTCCGCGAAGGCTTGTTTTTTCGTCTGCAAATGTTTCAAGGAGTTCTGCTGTTGTACAGAACTCACCTTCAGTTCTGCAAATCATTACAGAAGCAGAGGCAGCAGCCTGGTTTTCTCCTTTTGGAATTAAGCCGTTCCATAACTCATTATCGGATGAGCCTGCAAGGAAGAGAACGAAAGCTTCTGATTCGCGTTCTTCAAATGTTAAGGAGACTGATGTTTCTGCCGCAGGATTTTTGAAGAGTTTTCTTTTCTCTGCAATCTCTTCTCCTACAGCATATGCTTCCTTGATTACTTCTTCGACATCTCCGTCGGAGACAATTAATGAGACAACTCTGTCTCCGATGTGTGTTACAACGAAGTCATGCAGGATGTCTCCTTTTGCTTTCCGGAAAACTTTGTCTACTGCCTGTAAGACATCCGGAAATACACGTGTGCATCCTGCAATTCCGCCGAGAGGTTTTGAGTAAACCGTGACTGTGTACATTACTCGGTTGCTTCAATCTTGGCAATCATGCCGTGGCTTCCGACATAGACGATAGTTCTCTGGTGAACCTCTTCTGGTACAATGTCTAAGGTGGTCTTTGTTCCGTTGGAGACTGCTCCTCCTGCCTGAACTGCGAGGTATCCAATTGGGTTAACCTCAAAGACTAAACGGAGTTTTCCGTTTGGCTGTTTCTCGCTTGGCGGGTATGCATATACTCCTCCGTACTGGAGAATCTGGTGGAAGTCTGCAACGAATGAGCCGGAGTAACGGTTCTTTGCTCCTTCGTTTTCGATGCGGTTGACGAACTTTGCATGCTTGCCGAGCCACTCGGTTCTAACTCCTCCGCTTCCGTAGAGATTTCCTTCCGGAATCTTGACATGGTTTTTGAGCATCTGATAGACACCGTCTTTGTCCTGAGCAAAGATTGCGACACCTTTTCCAACAGATACTGTAAGGGTGGTCATTGGTCCGTAGAGAACATAGAATGCGGCCTTGAGGTCTTTTCCGGCCTGCATACAGCTTCCCTCATAGATTCCAACGATGGTTCCCACACAGAGGTTGACCTTGATTAAGGATGAACCGTCAAGCGGGTCCATAACTACAGAGTACTTTGCAGATTCATTGAGTTTTACAATGTCATCGCGTTCTTCTGATGCAACTTCGCGAACAAGTCCGCTTTCTGCAAGCACATTAGTAATGTGTTCGTCAGACCATTTGTCCATCTCAGCCTGAGTTTCGCCTGAGGAGTTGGTTGAGTCTGCATAGTTCTGGTTTGAGATGAATGCGTCGCGAATCGATGCTGCCTGTGCTCCGATAAGGGAGATGATCGAGGCAAGCTCATCGTCAGCACCGCATTCTTTAAGATATTCAGGCAGTGTGGTCATAGTATCTATACTATATGCGTTTCTGACTAATAATCATCAAGGTTGATACACAAAAGAAGAAGAATACATTGGGGTTAAGGCTCGCAGAGCCGCATGCCCCTTAGGCGTCGCGGGCATACGGGCGTGTGAAAAGTGCGAGGGAAGGGATTCGAACCCTTGAACTCCTAGAGACTGCGCCCTAAACGCAGCGCCGTTGGCCGACTTGGCAACCCTCGCGAAGTTTCTTTTACACTGGATTGTAATCTCTGAATGCCAACCCTTCCTGCTAAGTTCCAAAGGGACGCATGCAGGTCAGGATCGCAAGGCATTTGCCTCGCTCATGACTCGAGCACGCTCTCGTCCATCGCGGGCATACGGGCGATTAGCAACCATCGCAAGTTGTCTTAATATATATGTTTGGTATCACTAAATACTCTTCTATCAAATCCCGAAAATTGCTCATAAAAAAGTCTTTCTTTTATCAGGGAGAATAGAATAGTAACATGGTTGTAGAACATACCTGCGGATTCAAACGCGATATTTACTGTAGGGAATGCGGTACAGAACTTATTCAAAACCCGCGCGGAGAACTTCTCTGTCCAAAGTGCGGAAGAAGACCTGCAATCCTTTGTCCGCACTGCGGAAAGCTCTGGTAATTTCAGGCAGATTTCAGCCACTCGGAGTACTTCTTTCTAACGAGTGCAACCTCTTCCGGATGTAAATCTACGCGTCCTGTATGTGATAGATACCGATGAACCGCAGAAATAAGTTCTTCCGCTTCTGAAAAATCATTTACTTCCAGATATACGGGAACTTCTGAGAGTGAAATTACCTCTCCGCAGACGGGGCAGAGTTTCCACTTCCCAAATTTATCCGTATATGTGAACTCGCGGCAGTTCGGACAGCGTACAACCCAATAACTGCTCATCTCTTCTTTGAATATTGTCCTGACAGGTAAATAAGGTATCTGTGTCAGAGCCGCTGGATAATCGAGTTTGCTGCAACAGTTACAGTTTTCATCTCAGGTTTCATGATGGCAACCGGGACATCAACAACTCTTTCGACAAGTGATGAGAGAATCGGTGCGCAGATAATTCCGGCAGCCCCTTCGTTTCTTGCATGAACTGCTGCAACCAGACAGTCTTCAAGAGAGTTTGCAGTATATCCTTTCAGTCGGTACTCAACTCCGTCTGATACTATTTTTGTTCCTTCAACTTCATCGAGCAGGAATTTTGCGGCAATTACTGCGATGAACTTTCCGTGATTCGGGGAAAATACTGAAACGATTTTCTTAACTGTTGAAAGACGAGGGTCACGCTCTCCGGATGCTATTTTGTAGAGGGTGACAGCAGGGATTCCTGTAAGTTCTGATAGTTGGCGAATTGACATACTGCGTCTTTCGAGTTCTTCCTGAAATGCTATTCTAAAATCAGTCTCAAATATGCGCTGTTCGAACATAGTGGGATATCAGTATCAATTATTTATGACGTTGGATATTAAAAAAGTGATGTGGTGTATATTATACTCTCAGCATCCGCATGGAGTTCAGAATCGCGATTACTGCAACACCAACGTCTGCAAAGATTGCTTCCCACATGTTTGCAAGACCAAAGAGTGCGAGAATAATTACTCCGAACTTGATTCCAAGTGCAAAGACGATGTTCTGGATTACAATCCTGCGTGTTTTCTTTGCGATTCTGATTGCTTCCGGCAGACGTGTAAGCGAGTCGTCCATTAAGACGATGTCGGCTGCTTCGATTGCCGCATCGCTTCCAAGAGCTCCCATGGAGACACCGATATCTGCTCTTGCAAGCACTGGTGCATCATTTATTCCGTCGCCTACAAACACCAGAGCCCCGTGTTTTTCTTTGAGGAGTTCTTCAACCGCTGATACTTTGTCCTGCGGAAGAAGGTCAAAACGAAACTCTGAAACACCGACAGCATCAGCAACACGTTTTGCGGACTCCTCTCTGTCTCCGGTGAGCATTACGGTTTTTCTGATTCCAATTGAACGAAGTTCTGTGAATGCCTGTTTTGCTTCAGGTTTTACGGTGTCTTCTAAGATAACACACCCAATGTAATTTCCGTCAACTGACACATAAACGGTTGTGCTGTCTGATTGGGATGGTTCGAATGAGATTCCATTCTCATTCATGAGTTTCGCGTTTCCAGACAGCACATGGTGTCCGTCAACCTCAGCAGATATGCCGCGCCCTCCAAACTCTTTGATGTTTTTGACGCGGTTTCTGTCAACATATCCAAACTTTTCACGGATAGAAACAGAAAGCGGGTGGGTGCTTTCCACTCCCGCATGGGCTGCATAGTATAGTGCTTTTTCGTCAGCAGATACTACAGAGAATGTTCCAGTCGTAATTGTTCCTGTTTTGTCGAAGACAAAGGTGTCTGCTTTTGCGAGCGCTTCGAGATAGTTTCCGCCTTTAATCAGGATGCCGTGTCTTGATGCCGCTCCAATTCCGCCGAAGAATCCAAGCGGGATTGAGATTACAAGAGCACACGGACACGATACTACAAGGAAAATCAGTGCACGGAAAATCCATTCTTCCCATACTCCGTTGAAGAACAGCGGAGGAATGAATGCAGCGGCAAGAGCGGCAAATACAACGGCAGGCGTGTAGTAGCGTGCAAAGACGCTTATGAAGTTCTCGGCTTTTGCTTTTTTGGCGGCGGCATTTTCAACGAGCTCTAAAATCCTGGATACCGCAGAGTCGCCGAATGTCTTCTCCGTCTTTACTCTCAACACTCCGGAAAGGTTGATGCATCCGGAGATTACCGAATCGCCTGCGGATACTTCACGCGGGATTGATTCTCCTGTAAGTGCTGATGTGTCGAGTTCAGAGGTTCCGTCGATTACAACTCCGTCGAGCGGTACTCTGTCGCCTGCTCTGATAAGGATTGTTGAGCCGATTGGAACTTCATCAGGAGATACTGTTAGAATTTCGTCCCCTTTGAGTATGTTTGCGGTATCCGGAGCAATACTCATGAGGTCGGCAATCGACTGACGCGAGCGTGCGACTGCAACATCTTCGAATAGTTCCCCTGTTTTGTAGAACAGCATCACAAATACTGCTTCAGGATACTGTCCGATTACGAGTGCGCCGATTGTTGCAAGTCCCATTAGGAAGTTTTCGTCGAAGACTTTTCCCCGAATTATGTTTCGTCCGGCAGAATAGAGTACATCCCATCCGATTATCAGATATGGGATGAGGAATGCCAGAAGTTTTGGGATTCCGGATAACGGGATGAAGCTGACTGCAAGAAGCAGAGCTGCTGAGATGAGAATGCGTATGATTGTTCGTTTCTGCTTTTTGCTGAAGGTTATCTTCATGGTTCGATGAGTTTGCAATCAGGTTCTACTTTGCGGATGGCTTTTTTGACCTCTTCTAAGATTGCAGGGAAGTTTTCTTCGTCTGCTTCGAGAATGAGTTTCTGTGTCATGAAGACGACAGCGGCAGACTCAACACCGTTGATTTTTTTAATTGAGTGTTCCATGTTTGCTGCACAGTGGGCACAGCAGAGGTTTTCGAGTTTGTATGATTTCTTCATGGTGGTTTCCTTTAGTTACTTAGTGTTGGATTTATATTGATATAAATCGAAGAGTTACTTCAAAGAGAGGAGATTTCTTTGGAGAAACTTAGTCACGATCAGATTTGTTTTTGTCCGCTTCATGGTATTTTGGATACAATTAGTAAGAAATGGGCACTGATGGTTATTGCGGTGATTGGTAATTCGGGTTCTGCCGGTTTTAATGAGCTGAAGCGGGCTTTGTGTAATGTGAGTTCGAAGACGCTTTCGAATACATTAAAGGATTTGGAGGCGCAAAATCTGGTCGAGCGAAGAGTGGAGGATACAATGCCGCCAACGGTTCATTATTATCTGACAGTTTCAGGATGGGAGCTTCGTGAGCTTTTGATTCCTCTTCTTGAGTGGGTTCAGAAAAACGGAGGGCATGAGGAGGAGGGGTGTCCGATTCATGTGAGGATGGAAAAAGAAGATTAGAGAATGACCATCAGCAAAACACCAACAACAGCCGCAAGCACAGTAGCCCATCTCATCGAAGAAATAATCGAACGTCCGCCTTCCTCAAGCGTCCGCTTACAATCCCCAATCCTATAAACACCAGGCTTTTCAAAACACACACCGCATCCGCCTGCAATAAGGCTCATTGGAGTGCCCCCGTTAAAGCCGGGACGCTTCTTTCTGTCTCTTTGGTAACACCTCAAAGCATCGCCTGCCGTTCCTTTCACCGCAAACACTGCAAGAAGCAAAACACCTGTTACCCTCGCCGGAATAAATGCCAGAACATCATCTGCTCTTGCCGCAAACCATCCTATGCGAACTCTCTCATCCTTATATCCTAACATCGCATCCATGGTATTTGCACAGCGGAAAAGAACCGCTCCGAAAATACCTGCTCCGAAGATAATTTCGAATACAACAAACCAGAAAATTGGAGCAATAATACTGTCCACAAGATTTTCTGCCGCAGACTCGTATGCACCAGATCTAATCTGCTCGAAGGTCAGCTTCTTCGTATCTCTGCTTACAAGATAAGAAACCGCACGGCGTCCCTCCTCCTCGCCTTTCGAAAGAGCCTCTTCAACAGATGCAACATGCTCCTCCAAAGACCTCCATCCGATGCAGAATGCAAGGGCAAGGATTGAAAAAATCACAAAGACTGCTCTTGGAGCAAACAGATAGAGAAGAACGCATGGCACAAAAGCAACAGCAACCGTAACCAGCCACCCAAGAATACCTATAACTCTTTCAAGTGAACGCGGATAGAAGTTTGTCCTTCCCCAGAATCCTATAAGATTTCCAAGCAGAGCTACCGGATGAAATCTCGAGCGCGGATCTCCTATAAGGCGATCTAGGGCAAGCCCTAAAAAAAGAATTATTGAGCCGAACGGCATGCAATCAGAATACCGGCAAGCATAATCACATAGATAATAACGGCCATCAGAATTCCTGGCGCTGACGGGAATACTGCAATCCAGAGGATTAAGACAGCAAGGGCTAAGACCGGCATAACCCCGTTGATTACCTGATGCGGAATCTTAAACGGCTCTTTTTCAACAGGAGCTTCCTCGCAGACGCATGGTTCCGGCTCTGGAAGCAGAACATTTACAGTAAACTCCTCGCGGTGCATACCGTATCCGGAAATCATCTGCATAACAAAACTACCTGGATTTGCATTCGGCAGAATTTCGATTTTAACCTCGGACTCATCCTGCACATAGAGATTCTCGTAAGTAAAACTCGTGTATGCGTTTCCTTCGGTCTTCAGAGTTGCGTGGGTTGGCGCTCCGTAGTTAATAATTCTTACATGGAGCGATGTTCCAACACTTACATCAATGCTGTCAGTTGAAATTTCCAGCGAGTTGATTCCAAGACGGTTTAATTGTACTTCAACAAGTGCCATGATTACCTCTGATTATCCGGGAGAAGGTCTGCGATACCATCCTCAATCGAATAAACGCGTTCGCATTTTATGCAGGTTAGAGTTCCCTTCAGAACCTCGGTCTCATCGCCCTCGGACTCCAAGAGACGCAGGCTGCCCTTACATTCCGGACAGCAGATATAATCCATTACCCATCTCTTCATATGATATCCTGTTCAGAAAGAATCTTCCTGCACAATATTATAGTACTCTTTGTTTGGAAAGGTGATAAGGTATTGGGTTGGAAGTGTCCCATCAGAAAATCACTTAATACATTATTTACAAAGTTATACATATGAATACTAGAAATCCGGGAATTGCCAACTTCGGCATTACCGTCATCCAGTCACGCCACAGTGTGCGCAAATTCAAGGACGCAGAAGTCCCGCAGGAGTTCATCAGAAAAGCTCTTGAATGCGCATCCAAGGCATCCACCGCAAGAAACGTTCAGCCATGGATTTTCGTTGTCGTCAAAGAAAAGGAAACCCTCGCAAAGATTGCAGAGCTTGCACCAAACGGAGCATTCATTGCCGGTGCCGGCGTTGGAATTCTTGTTTTCGGTGAAGCAGATCACCAGTATGTTGTAGAAGACTGTTCTGCTGCAACCCAGAACCTCTTACTCGCACTCCACGCATACGGATATGGAGGATGCTGGATTGCAGGAAACGGTAAAGACTATGCAGAAGCTGTAAGAGAGCTTGTTGCAGTTCCTGACAAATACAAACTCATGTCTATCGTTGCAGCAGGTGTTCCGGATGTTGGCGGAATCACTCTTGCAGAAAAGAAGAAGCTCGAAGATATTGTATTCAACGAGAAATACGAGTAAGTATTTCCCATTTCTTTTTTCAAAAAAATAGGTGCTTAAAGCACCATCATGCAGACTACAAGTACTGCGAAGAATGCCACAAGCAGGAAGAGGAGGCAGTATGGCCCAAGGTTTGATATGATGCTTGAAACAAGTGATGTGAGCTGAATAATTTTTCCAGGCCCAAACACTTCGACCTCTTCACAGATTTCAGTTGCCGCTCCAACTTCTGCAGGAGATAAGTCATCTACTGCACGTTTGACGCTGTCTAAGACAAACGGTATAATTTCTTCTGCTTCAATCTCAAGTCCTACAGGATTTCTTCCGGACATGGAGTTGACCACATGAGAATCGGTTGTCATGATTTCACACTCGTCAAATCCTTCCGCAAGGACTGCATCGCGGAGAACTTCACGAACACCTTCTTTGACATTATTTCCGTCGAAGAGGACATAGACTGTACGCTTGTCTCCGGCCTCTGTTACAAGAGTTACAATTCCTGTGTCGCCGAATCCATGGTCGCGGTCAAATGGAAGCTCAACATGAGACACACCTGCTCTAAGAGTGAACATCTCAGCATTTTCCATGTTGGAAAGAGCGGCAGCACCTCCGGTGATGAACTCATTTCCTGCTTTGGTTGACGGGTAGATGATTTTGGTGGCATTAGTCATGCAGTTGTGTGCATCCACAAATCCTACATTTTCATAACTGTGTTTTGCCTCACCCATGATGATTCTTCCAATGGAGTAGTCCATATCTTCTGTCATCTTCGGAGAGCGTGTGGTTACCATCAGAAGCGAGTCCCCAAACTTTTGTGAGAGAATCGAGACGTTGCCGCATCTGCTTCTGACAGGACGGCTTGCAAGGTTTGAGTATTTTGCATTCGGTCTGCTCTTCTTGATGGCGGCAGATATTTTGACAGTCTCGTTGTTTGAGATCATGTTTAAGTCATGACTTGCACAGCCGTGAGAGACAAGAACTGTTGCTTCGTTGGAGAACTCCTGGAAGAGGAGGTTTGGGAAGTTGCTTCCCCCAATGTCAGCCATTGGGCCCGGATGGAGGTTTGGAACAACGAACCAGATATCCTTCTTGTTTTCGCGGCGGAAGAAGAAGGTGGTAACCGGAACTGATACAAACTCACTGATTTTGTGGAAGTAGTCTTCCATGTCGTTTGAGCCGTTGGTTAAGTGTCCGAAGAATACGTTTACGAAGTGCATTCCGGAAAGTCCGATAGAACGCTTGAGCGGCATGTCAAAGAGGAGGAGGAAAGCAATGACACAGACTGCAAAGGTTCCAACGGATACGATTACCGGCATTATGATTCCGCTTCCAAAGAGCAAGAATGCACAAACTGAGGAGGCAATAGTCGGCATTGCTGCTGGAAGAATCATTCTTGGGATGTGGTAGTCTACGACTGCGACAAGCACAATCAGTCGGATTGCAAAGACAAATCCAAGACCGTAAACATATGCGAATGCAACTCCAAGAAGCGGTGCTGTCAGAAGCCAGAAGATGGCAAATATTTCACCTGCAAGAGCTAAGAGTGCTGAACGGTTCCACGTGAACTCCTGACGCCCGAGAATTTTGACAAGCGGGTTTGTTGTAAGGATTGCAAATGCTGCCGGAATCGAGAAGGCAAAGCCTAAGCCGATTCCAATATTTGCTGCATAACAGATTAAATCAGTTATTGCTCCGATTGCAAATATGATGAGCAGTGACTGCCACCACTTCGGTGCTCGAAACATGAATCGTGTTAGTGTCTCCGGCTGAATCTCCCGGATTTTTATTTTCATTTACCAAAACCTCCTATAGGTAACTTTTCCAACCATTCCTTCGAAATGGGTTTCCATGCCTTCTGCCTTCACCGGAGATGAGAAGAACGGAGCGTTGAATACAAGGGATTCATACTCCCCGCCTTCTCCTGCGATGTGGATTCGGCGTTTTTTCTCAACAGCTTTTAGGACGCGGATTAAATCTTCGTCGATTTTTTTACCGAGGACATTTTCACCAAGGCCGTCTGCTGCGGTTACAACGATTCTTGCATCCATTCGGGATGCAACTTCAGCTACGACATCATCCGGTGTCATTCCCCAAAGCGGGGCAAAGACAGAAAGCCCGAGGGCTTTGCAGACTGCTTCAACTCGTTCCCGCTGATAGGTAGAGGCAATTGCCCCGACAATCAATCCCTCAGTGTCTAGTCCGCGAATTCCTTCCTGCATGTCAGCAATCTCTGCTTCTTTTTCGCCTGCGGTTGGGATTTCGAGATACTCCATGCCTGCTCTTTCTGCCATGATGCGGACTGCTGAAAGGTTTGCCGAGTGGAACATATAGGACTCTTTGTTTTCGGGAACTACCGTTATCATGTGAGTTACGGTGTGTCCCTCGTCAATTGCTTTCTGGATTGCGAGAATGGAGTCTTTTCCGCCGGATGTTAATGCCGCAAGTTTCATTTGGGGAGTTCTCCAAATGCCTTTTCAAAGCGGGCTGTCATTTCATCCCATGTTGGAAGGTTGGTCTGCGTTCCAATCTTTTCAACTGCAAAGGATGATACAACAGCTCCAACTTTGCAGGCATCGGCTAGGTCGAATCCTTTTTTCCATGCTGTAAAAAGTCCTGCACGATATGCGTCTCCTGCACCTGTCGGATCAACTGCGGTGACGGAAACAGACGGTATTTTTTCTGCATCTCCGCGATAGAGTGTGCTTCCTGCTTTTCCTTCGGTGATGATTGCTGTTGGAACTGCGGCAATAATGTCTTTGTGGTTCATTCCTGTGGTTTCAGCCATTATGTCGAGTTCGAAGTTGTTGCAGATGAGAAGTCCGATGTTTGCGAAGAGTTCTTCGAGCTGTTCTTTGGTGTAGTATTTGACGTCCTGACCAGGATCAAGTGATGCAAAGCCGGCATTTTTGGCAACTCCAATGTTGTATGCGGCATCTCCTGTTGCCATGTGGATGAATTCACGCTTTGGCGATTCGCTTCTGGCAAATGCTTCACCAGCCCCCCATTCGAAGTAGGTAATCTGGTCTCCGGCGGTGGTGTTTACCATGAATGCAGTTGAGCAGTTTTCAGGGCTTTCGAAGAATGAGGTCTGAACTCCTATCTCATGAAGGTGTCTCTCATATGGGCTTCCTGGAAAATCGCGGCCTACAGCAGAGATGAGTTCTGCTTCTCCGCCAAGTTTTGCAATTCCAACTGCGATGTTTGCGGCTCCTCCTCCGAAGTAGTTTTCGCGGTTTACTACTCTTCTGGATTCACCAATCGGCGGGTATTCATCGACTGTTATGATGTAGTCGTTGCAGAGGTGACCTGTTACAGAGATTAAGTTACTCATTTGACACCTCTGTTTCGAGCTGTTCGATGCTGTAGGTTGAAAGCGGGATGTCGCGGAGTGCTTTTCCGATTACGGTTTTTGCAATACGCTCTGCATGTTCAGGATTTTCTGCGGAGAATACTTTCATGGAGAGAAGAAGTCCTACAAATCCTGTTCTTGCGACAACCATTCCTGTGTCGATTTCTCTTTCGCAGTAAGGGCATGGTGTTGTTAAGATGTCAACGTTGACAAATTTCGCAGACGGCTGAAGACGTTTTCCTGCTTCACTTACGGCGATGCCGATGGCGTCAGGAACAGAGGTGACGTCTTTTACGATCCATGCGGCTTCCAAAATTACTCGATAATCCAACATAGTCATCACTATATAGTTGTGTTATATATTTGATTTGATTGTAGATAATAATTCGGTGGGGTTTGGTGTTAGAGCGCTGTTGTTAATCCTCAACATCTTTTTTATCTCTCTTAACGACAAATATATACTCAATAGGATTAGCCATGCCCGAAGATCCATTATACAATATCCTGCGAAGCAAACGTGAAACCACCCGCTTCCAAGTCTTAGTTGAAATTGCAGAACATCAGCCGTCTATTCGCCAGCAGGAAATCGCAGACAAACTTGGAGTCACCCCGCAGGCAATCTCAGAATACGTCCGCTTACTTGCAGAAGAAGGATACATCAGTGCTGAAGGAAGAGGAAGATACTATGTCACTCACAAAGGTGTCGAGTGGGTATTAAACAACGCAGAAGTTCTCGAAGCATACGCAAGACACGTCAGACGTGACATCATCCATCAGGTGGTAACATGGGCAGCCATTGCCGACACCGATCTCAAAAAAGGAGATTCGGTTGGAGTCTACATGAAGGACGGATGGCTCTATGCAGGCAAAAAACCGCAGACAGCCATGGGAATGGTCGCAAACGATGCCAAAGAAGGAGACGATGTAGGAGTTGCACGTCTTGCCGGAATCATCGAGCACACCGAAGGCAAAGTCGATGTCGCAAAAGTACCGCGTATCGAACGCGGAGGCTCATCCACCATCAACTCTGCTGCATTATCCGCGTTAAGCAAAAATGCAGATGTTGTTGGGGCTGTCGGTCTTGAAGCATACTTAGCTCTCAAAAAAGCTGACGTAAATCCGGATATGTTCTACGGAGCTCGGGAAGGAGTAATTGAAGCTGCATTTCACGGACTTCGCTGTCTGATGCTCATTGTTGATGAAGAGTTTACCGAATTCCTCAAACGTCTGGAAACCGCCGGGCTTTCCTACACCATTCACGAGCTGGTGAAGGAATAAGTGTCAACAATCGTTCAGCCCTATAAGAAAGGGTATAAAGTATTCTTCTGTGACGACAAGAAGGCTGGAAAAATCAAACACGTTGGAACCGTAGAACTCGAACAGACCTCAAAGGGCATGAGACCTTCCGAGTTCTTTGTTAGACGTCCTGGCACATCTCATGTTCAGAAAACTCCTACAAAAGAGTTCATAACTGTACTTCGGGCAAATGGCGCGGTTATGCTCACAGAAACCCTTCCGGAGTTTCAGGACTTCCTTCGAGGAATGAACATCAAATGGGAGAAAGTGTCTCTTTGCCGCACATGCCTGTTTGATGACAGGATTATGCCGTTAAACGAGCAGACCAGAATCCGCTGCGGAACTGAGTTTGTCTGTCTTGACTGTGCAAAGCGTGAGCTTCGCCGCGAACTCGCACACATCAAACGTCTTGGAAAGCGTACACAGCTCCACATAGAAGAACTCCTCGAAGAGTACCGCGATCTCGACATGGTTTTGGCTATTCTTCAGCCGGAATCCTTGGACACCAAGAAGACTATGTTCGACTGCCTCGAGGCACATGAGCAGGTTGCAACCGAGAGAATCGAAAACCTGCCGCTTCCGCGTGAATTTGTTGATGTCTGCGGTGTAGATACCTTAATGCCTGCACAGCAGTTAGCAGTCGAAGCAGGTCTTCTTTATGGAAAAGACCTGCTGGTCGTGGCAGCCACTGCATCCGGTAAGACCTTCATCGGTGAAATGGCAGGTCTCAAGAACTATCTGGAAAAGCGTGGAAGAATGCTGTTCTTAGTCCCGCTTGTTGCTCTCGCAAACCAGAAGTATGACCGTTTCTCCGAGAAATACAAGGGCATCACGCAGACCTCGATTATGACCGGAACTTCCCGTCTGAACCTTCCGGAGACAAGGGCTGTTGGAAACAGAGGTTCAGGCGGCGGAATTGTTGTCGGTACATACGAAGGTGTGGACAACATGCTTAGAAAAGGCATGAAACTGAACAACATCGGAACAATCGTTATCGATGAGGTTCAGACCTTAGAAGATCCTGAACGCGGACATCGCTTAGATGGTTTAATTGCCCGCTTAAAGTATGTTGCTCCAAAGGCTCAGTTCCTATACCTTTCAGCAACAATCGGTTCTCCGCATATCTTAGCAAAGAAACTGCATGCATCACTCGTACCGTATGCCGAGCGTCCGGTAGCCCTCGAGCGTCACTTAATCTTCACGGAAAAGGAGGCAAAGGTCCCATACATCAAAAAACTCGTCTTCGAAGAGTTCAACAAAGTATCTTCGAAGGGATACAAAGGACAGACCATTGTCTTCACGAATGCGAGAACCCGCTGCCACTCTCTAGCTGAGGCAATAGGGTCTATGGCAGCACCGTATCATGCAGGTCTCACATCTCAGGAGCGCCGCCAGGTTGAGAAGAAGTTCGAGGAAGGAAAACTTGCCTGTGTTGTAACTACCGCAGCCCTTGCCGCCGGTGTGGATTTCCCGGCAAGTCAGGTCATCTTTGATGCTCTCGCGATGGGAATCAACTGGCTTTCTGTTCAGGAGTTCCACCAGATGATGGGCCGTGCAGGTCGTCCGGATTACCACGATATCGGAAGAGTTGTTATCCTGGCTGAGCCTGGAGCATCCTACTCGCGTGAAACCAAACTCACAGAAGAAGAGGTCGCAATCCAGCTCCTGAGAGGTAGAATGGAAGAGGTCGCTCCGGTTTATGAAATCGAAGAAGCTTCTGAAGAGTTTGCTGCAAACGCAGTTGTTGCCCGCGGAAACGAGAAGGACATTGCAGGAATCGGCTCTTCAATGGTTGGAGAAGGTGATGACCCGCTGTCTGAGATGATCAGACACAAACTCGTCAAGAAAAACGGAAACACTCTTGAACTCTCACCTCTTGGACGTGTGATGGCTGAGCACTTTATTGGAATGAATCGTGTCTTAGCCATCGACCACCTTGTACGTGAGATGGATGAGCCTCTGGAAATCATTGCCGAGCTTGCCGCTCTCGATGAGGAGGAGGCAAAGGATAGACGCCGCGGAGACAAGAGTTCGGTTGAGAAGAACGGCATTGCCCGTGCCAGAGAGTTGTCTTCCAAAAAGCAGGAGCCTCCGGCATGGGTTGCGATGCACAAAGAGCAGAATGCGGCAGTCAAACGCGAGCACACCAAAGACCGCGTTGAGCGTTCCGGAAAGCGCCCTGTCGAGCGTGAAATCATCCGCGAGGCAAAAGCTCCGCGCCGTGCCACCAAAGAACAGGAAGAGAGAATCGAGCGCAAGAAGCGTGAGGCAAACCAGTTCATTCCTGCTCCGAAACGCAGAAAGTCTGATGAATGGGATGCAGTGGAAGCAGGAATTGATGCCCGCCGTGCCGGAAAGTATGATGATGCTTTAGGCATTCTTCTCGCATGGGTTGACAATCATCCAAGAGACAGCCGTGCACTCACAGAGCTTGGAAAGGTGTATGACCTTCGCGGTTCACGAGATGAGGCATATGCATGTTATCAGCGGGCTGCCGCGGCAGACACACAGAACCGCGAAGCAATCGACCGCATGAATGCGTATCTGATTGGAATCACCGTTGACATCGACGATCAGCCGGCAAGCAGGATTCCAACAGGTGTTGTGAAGAGGAAGAACACATGATTTGGCTCTGCCTTACTGTTCTCATCTTCACTCTTTTATCATTCTATTTTGTATTTGGAGAGTACAAGAAAGGAAGATTCCCAAAAAAGGCATTCGTATTTGTTGCGTTTCTTGATGGAGTTATTGTTTTGTTATCTGGAATTTTGATTCTGCAGTTGTTATTATGAAAAAACTCTTATGGAAACTTCTTTTCCTTGCTGGACTTGTGCCTTTTATACTCCCAATAGTTATCGGATTGTACACGATGACTATTGAGTCATGGGAGCTTTTCGACTGGATTGTGCTCTACTCATTTGTTTACTGGCCAACCTATTTGGCAGGGCTGATAGTAATCGTGATTTCCCTGATCGGGATTTTCAAAAAATAAAAAAAGTCAGTCGTGCAGGTGCATTCCTGCACGGCGAAGCTCAAGTTCTTCTTCGATTAATGCGAAGTCAACATTGGCCGCCTTTAATGCAACCATCAGGTGAAACATCAGGTCTGCTGCTTCTCCAACAATCTGCTCTTCTTTTCCGTCCTTGCATGCGAGAACAAACTCGCAGGCTTCCTCTCCAACTTTTTCCAGAGACTTGTTGATGCCCTTCTCGTGGAATAAGAGGTGACGGACATAGGACTTTTCAGTGGATGTGGACTCTGCACGCTGGCAGATAACCTGCCATAACTCATCAAATACGTTTGCGTTACTCATGCTTTTTCTCCAAGAATCTCAATTTCTGCAATGTCGCGACCGAAGAACCGGCGGACTAAAAGACGGGCTTTTTCGATAGTTGCTCCTCCTTTTCCAATGGCAAGACCGAAGTTTGAACGCTCGGAAACTGAAACCTCAACAGCTTCATCACCGAAGACGACGGATGCAACCTCTGCAGGCTTGAACATATTGGAAACAAAAGCCTCGCGTGATTCATCATACTCAACCATCTCGATGCGTTTTCCAAGTACGCGTGCGAGTTTTTTGATATTGTCTCCGCCCTTTCCAATGGCGAGCCCCATGTCTCCCGGTTTTATGATGTAGATAATCCGTTCAAAGCGGTCATCAATAACACAGTCAACAGCGGTCGAGCGGGTTAAAATTCTAAGCTCTTCTATGTATCGTCTTTCTTTGAAGCCGAGACTGCGCTCCATAACTGCAAGGTCAAGGCAGTCGGCCTCTGTAGGATTTTCGCGGGTAAAGAAATTTGTCATGTATTCTCCATTTGGATATTGATAAAATGAAAGGTGGGGCAAAACCCCTATTGGAAGATTAGTAAGAGCGTCCGATTAAGGCCGGTTTTGCCGGTTTGCCGCAGATGATACATCTGCCTTCATCGTCTGCAACATATTTGCTTCTGATCTCGGTTCCAAGAAGAGAAGAGTTGGTGAGTTCTTCTAACTTGTCAGCACATTCACGGTCACCGCACCAGTGGACTGCAACAACGTTTCCTTCGAGAACTTCGTTTGCCTGTTCAACGGTTTCTGCGTGTTTGAGGTGGGCCTCAAGGTGGTTTTCTGCCTTCTCTAAGATCTGGTCGTGTGCTTCGTTTAAGAGGCGGTTGACAGATTCAACTGCACCTTCACGCGGAATCTGGGTTTTGACGCCTAAGCGGTTGACACAGACGAGCTGTTTGTTGTCGAGGTCACGCGGGCCGATTTCAACTCTGAGCGGTACTCCGTGGAGTTCCCAGTGGTAGTACTTTGCACCAGGTCTCATGTCACGTTTGTCGGTCTTGACGCGAAGTCCTGCGCTTTTAAGTTCTGCTTCGAGCTCTGCTGCTGCTGCTAAGATTTCATCTCCGCGCTTTCCAACGATAATCGGGATGATGACAACCTGAGTCGGGGCAACAGTTGCCGGAAGGACGAGACCTTTGTCGTCTCCGTGGACTGCGATGATTGCGGCAAGGCTTCTTTCAGAGATTCCAAAGCAGGTCTGGGATGCGAGTTTCTGTTCTCCGTTGACATCTTCGTAGGTGATGTCGAAGGTCTTTGCGAAGTGGTCGCCTAAGTGGTGGACAGTTCCAATCTGGAGGGTTCTTCCATCCGGGAAGACTGCATCGACTGCGATGGTGAAGTCTGCTCCCGGGAATTTGTCCCAGTCCGGACGCTTAGAGATGATAATTGGAACGCCTAACTCGCGGTAGAACTCTTTTGCGAGCTCGATTTCGTACTCTACCTGGTTGTTTGCGTCTTCCCAGTCGGTGTGGACGGTGTGGGATTCCATGAAGGAGGTAATCTCTCTGACGCGGATTAATGGACGGGTGTGCTTTGTCTCGTAGCGGAAGGTGTTTACAATCTGATAGAGTTTGAGCGGTAAGTCTGCGTGGGAACGTACCCATAAGGAGTACATCGGGTAGATTGCAGTCTCACTGGTCGGTCTGAGTGCGAGTTTGACGTCGAGCGGGGTTAATCCTCCGTGAGTTACCCAGTAAACTTCGTCTTCGAAGCCTTTGATGTGCTCGGCTTCTTTCATGAACTCGTTTTCCGGGATGAGAAGCGGGAAGAGTGCTTCTTCGTGGTCACGGTTTAAGAGACTGCGGAGGAGATTATAGGTGTGCTGACGAAGTGCGAATCCAAATGGATACCATACGTTAAGTCCCTTAACAGGGTATCTTACGTCGATGATATCTGCACGGCGGATGACTTCGTTGTACCATGCACTGAAATCAGTGCGTGAGGGTAAGCCTTCTGTTTCTTCTGCCATTGATATTGTTCACCTAAGCATATTATGTTGGACCCGTGAGAGTATTAAGATAGAGGTTGGGTTTTTGGGGTTTGGGTGTTGTGTGTTCGTTGGTTGTCGATTTTTGGTGTTAGGTGCGGTGTGGTTTTTGCGGGTGTTGATTTTTTTATTCCTTATTTATGAGGAATAAAATTCACATGAACGCAAAGAAAATTATGGGCGCAGTCCTTGTCGCACTGCTCGCACTCACCGCATTCGCAGGTGTTGCAGCAGCAACCGACTACGGAACTGTGTTCACTTACCAGAACACCTCTGAGGTAAATGTCTTAACTGACAAAGTATTACCAGATGGTGTTTGGAACAACGGCGCAGCACAGATTACTGTTGCTGACGGTGTTGTTTACCCAGGAGCAAACTTCGCTGCTGGAACCTATAAGTTTGGAGACCACAAGGTCTATGTTACCTACCCAACCGCAGCATATGCAGTAGGAGCAACCATTGGTGATGACACCCAATACCTCGTTGCAAACGGCGGTAACGTCTATGCTACCTCTGTTCTTGATTTCACAGTTAAGGGAGCTGCAACTGGATTTGATGTAACTTATGTATACCTTACCTATCCAAATGGAACTGCAGTAAAGACTCTGCTTGAAAATATCGAAGGTGCAGTCCTTACTCCTGCTGATGAGAAGGGTGTCTACAAGATTCAGGCAATCTTTGAAACCACAGGTTTTGTTGAGGGCGTCCCGTCCAACCTCCTCCTTGACACTGTAAGTGCACTTACTTTCACTGTCGTAGGTGCTGAGGATGCAACTATCGCAGCATCTGTCGACACCGTATACACCGGTGAAAAAGTCACCCTTACTGTCAAGGGAACTCCAGGAACTAAGTACCTCTTCAACTCTTCTAACCTTACCATCGAAAACAACCAGCTTGTTGAGATTGATTCTGTTACCGGCGAGGGGTATGAATTCACCATGCCAAATGTTGGTGAGGCATCCTTCATTGCAACTGTAACTGGTGAGAAGAAGACCACCATCGCATTAAAGTACTGGAATGACACTGCATACGTTGCAGTCAAAGGCAAACCAGAGATTAAGATTACTATCTCTGCACCTGTTGTTACCGCAACCTTAGGCGCACCAGCATACTTCATCGGTGACGTCATCGAAATTACTGGAACTGCAACTGCAGCAGCACCATTCACCTTCAATATCACTGGAACTAACGTTAAAGAATTTGAAATTGAGGAGGTTGAGTTCGAGGAAGGCAAGGAATGGACTGCAAACCTTACCATCGAACAGAAGTTAGATGTTGGAACCTACACCATCAAAGTTCTTCAGAGCGGTAAAGTTGTCGCAACTCTCCCGGTCGCACTCAAGCAGCCATTCATCAGCATTGCAGATGCACCGGAAGTTATTGCTCAGGGCGATGCAGCATCCTTCCTCATCACTGCAGAAGCAGCAACTGTAGTTAAGGCATACTTCTTCGGAACCAACTACTTCTACACCACTGACTCTCAGCCAGAGCATGATGAGAATGACGAACCAATTGCAAGCCTCTTCAACGTCACTCTTGAAGAAGATGATACCAAGAAGGAAGTAATGGCAACAGGTCAGTACTTCGTTGTATTCCAGCACCCAATGTACGACAAAGTCTTCAACATTGGTGCAGAAGAAACTGGTGCAGTAAAACTTAACAACTATGGTGTATGGACTTCTGGTTCTGAAATCTTCAATGCAACCTCTCGCCAGACTGCAAACGCAGCACAGGCACTCTGTGATGCACTTGACTCTCAGAACATTGATGATATGTACGTCAAGTACTCCTTCTTCGTTGTTGAAGACCTCGAGAAGGACACCTTCTCCATGAGCGAAATCCCAACCGAAGTCGTTAAGGGAAACAAGATTGTCATCTCTGGTGTTGACACCGCAAGCAAGGAAGGTACTCTTGTAACCGTTGAGATGGTTTCCACTGCATTCGCAGCAGTCCCGAAGGAGACTGTCGGATCTGCAGCATTCATCCTCGTAACCACCACTATTGCAGAGGATGGAACTTGGGAAGTTACCCTCGACACCTCTGACTTAAACGTCGATGAGTACTCTCTCTCCGTCGCAATCGACTCTGTTCCGAAGGAGTCTGTCACTGTTGACGTCATCGAAGCAGCTGACGAGCCTGTCGACCCAGAACAGCCGGGAGACGAGCCAGAGCAGCCAACTGACGAGCCAGAAGCACCGGCAACCCCAGGTTTCGGAGCACTTGCAGCACTTGCAGGCCTTGGCGCAGTCGCAGTCCTCCTCCTCCGCCGCGAGTAAATTCTTCTGACATAGAAGAATCGGCTTTAGGCTGATTGGAAGACACTGATTTGCATCTGCCGTATGGTGGGTGCAAATCACCCAAATTTTACTGAGCTTTTTTAGGGATTTCTTATAGAGTATTTCAGCCGAAGAGGTTGGGCAGTTTTTGCGAATTGCTTTTGGATACCTGAGGAAAAAACGCAGACCACGCAGACATGGCAACGCGTCGCTCTCGCTCGCGAGCTGCTGCCGCAGCCGCTTTGGCGTTGCTTTGAAAATTCACTCATAATCTTTAGCGACCACAAAGCGTCTGCGGTAGCAGTTCGCGAACGTAAGTGAGCGAAAGCGACTGGTCGCTGCGGGCTGAAAGCCCGCGTCTGCGTGGTCTGCGTTTTCTCCTCAGGTGTACGAAACCTCCAATACATTCAGTCTAAAGGTCTCAAGTGATTTTGAACGCGAATAGTTTTCGCAGAGGTAAAACACAACACAAAAATCAGACCAAACACCCCGCAAATACAAAATACCACAACACCAAAACAATACCCCTTGGTGAGCATCATGCAAACCAAAAGAACCAAAATTGAAACACCAGTAACAGACTTTCTGGACAGCTACAAGAACATCAAAACACGCGAAAACTACCGTGTCGCAATCACACACTTCCTGCACCTAGTCTGCAAACCATCAAGAAGCAGAAAATTCGCAGAAACAAACGTATTAGCCCTTCGCTACTTTGAAGCATTAAAATCCGAAGAAAGAAACTACTACAGAGACCTGAAAGACTACGCATACTACCTGAACAAAAATTATGCCCCGACAACCACACACCTTTACCTCTCAAACGCAATCTTATGGCTCGAAGAATCCAGATTCGTACTAACAAAACGTGAAAGAGCAAGACTATTTGCACACATACCATCTCCCAAACCAAGAACAGCAGAAATCGAACTCAAACGAAAAACACTCTGCGCAGTCTATGAAGAACTCCCCGAAAGAATAGGAACACTACTCTTAGTCATGCTCGGCTCCGGAATGCGTCTTGGAGAAACACTCAAACTCAAAATCACAGACCTCAACTGGGATGGAGAAAGAACAGAAGTCACAATCCCTGCAGAAATCACCAAAACAAAACTTGGAAGAACCACATTCCTCACAGAAGAAGCATCAGTAGCCCTACTCAACTACCTTCGAAAAAGAACTGACAACGACGAAAGACTCTTCCCCTTCAACCCGGAATCCCCTCAGTACTACCTTCGAAAAGTATCAAAAGAACTCGAACTAAACAACGACGGAGAAGACGCAACCATACACTGGCATATGACAAGAAAATGGTTCATCAGCAGATTCACACTTGCCGCAAGCAAAGACGTCGCAGAACACATCGCAGGACACGAAGGATACCTATCAGCATCATACAGACGCTACACCAAAAAACAAATCCTCAAACAATTCATAAAAGCAGAAAAGAAACTAAGCATCCTCGACAAAGACGTAGGACAAAATGGACCTGGCGGGATTTGAACCCGCGGCATCTACGTTGCGAACGTAGCTATCTACCCCTGATATACAGGCCCGAAGAACTGCACATTACTATTGTGCAAGAACACTATTAACTCTTCTGAAACACACAAAAACCCACTGTGCAGCCAAGCCCACACAGAGGAAGTGCCACCCATTTATACTTATAAATCCAAACTATTAATGATCCAAATGTCTCCCGTCTCGATGCATGATGGTGAAGTACAACACTATGCCTCCTCAATCCTCGTCAAAGGCCAGCAGTACTTCGCAACACTCACAAACGAACGGCTCATAATAGATGGGCCAACCTCGCGTGAATTCAAAACCACCTCAATAATCGCCGCCTATCCAATTCCGCTTCAGGACAGAGAACCGGCTGTAAAAATCGTATTCCAAACACCAGCCGGACAGAAAGAAATGATTTGGACATTCCCATGCTCTGAGCAGTTCAGAGAAGGAGAGCGTGATGCATGGGTAGACAACATCACAAACATCGTAGGGGAAAACCCGCTTGCAGTGCCGGCTGAAAATGAGCAGACGAGGACAGACATCAACAAAGACATTGTAATCGAGACGGAAGCAGAAAAACCAAAACCATCAGAGACAATAACAATCATCGAGAGCAAGCCTGATGAAAAACCTGCAGGAGAGCCTGACTTAATTCCGGGAGAGACAATCACAATCAGCACTGCAGGAGTTCGCGTCAAGCACACATTCTTTACTATATACCTAACCAACCTCCGCTTAATCCTCCAGAACAACGCAGGAAAAATCGGCAGAGAGTTTGCAATCTCAGATCTCAAAGATGCGGCAGAACTCGAATCCGATGCAGGTGAACCTGAGATTGCATTATCTGTCGGAATGCAGTCAGGCCTTCGTCAGATGATTCTCTCATTCCCGACAAAGCCTGCCCGCGATGCCTGGATGAGCGAACTTCAGGCAAAACTTCCAGCACACAGACCTGAACCAAAACATGAAGAACCAGCGCCGGTTGAGCGTGTTGGAACATTTGTTCCTGCCACAAACGAGAAAACTCTCGTTACAACTCCGAATGTCAGAATCAAAAACAGGCTTTCTGTTATCCACTTAACAAACACCCGCTTTGTAGTTGACAGCCCGTCAGGACTTGTTGGAGAGTTTGCCTTAAACACCTTAAACCGTGCGGTCAGAATGGCAAGCGAAATCGGCGAGCCCGGAATTGCTCTCAAGATTGGTTCATCTATGGGCGAGAAGGAGATGCACATCATCTTCTCCTCAGTCAACGACCGCGAAGCCTGGATTGATGCTTTAACCGAGGTAATCCCAGATAGAGCAATCACAACTCCGGAAACACGTGATTACTCTGTAACAACTGTCACTCCTCAAAAGCCAGTTCACACTCAGCAGATATCATGCCCGTCATGCCACGCGATGAACCATGCGGCTGATGAGTACTGTTCGTTCTGCGGAGCTGAACTGCATCCTGCACCAGTTGAGGAAAGGTCGCAGAGACCACAGAAGCGTGCAAAGCCGGAGAGGGTGCGCTCCGAGCGTCCGCCAAGAATGCCGAAACCAAAGGCACCCTACAATGGAAGTATAATGGGATTCATCACAAGACCAACCGATGCCTTCTCTTACTACTGCAGAGACGGAGTAAAGCAGGCACTTCCGCTCTTCCTCTTAAGCGGAGCAATCTGGTCAGTGATTACTGTGCTCTTCCTTGCCTTTATCATCCCGCTGATTTTAAAGCTGGATAAGGCAACATTCCCAATCTTTACATCGCTTTCAAGCAATCCGCTTCTCCTCGTCATCATGATTCTGATGCTGTTTGTCCTCTGGGTTGTTGCAGTTCTCCTGCATGCAGTAATCTCAGGAGGTCTTGCAGCCCTGATTGAACCGGGAGCATCATTCTCCGAATGCATGGGTGTTGTGATGCGCAGTTCGATGACCTTTGCGGTATGCGGATGGATTCCAATTTTTGGAATGTTTGCCGCATCCATCTGGGCTTCAATCTGTGCCTGGAAAGGAATTGCATCAAGTCAGGATATGGGGCAAGGTGTGGCAGCTGCCGCTTCCTTTGTCGGATTGGTGATTGTATATGCAGTACTTGTCTGCATAGGGGTGATTTAAAATGAAGATTTGGAAGATAATAACTGTACTGCTCGCAGTGCTGCTGCTTGCAGGATGTGTGAGTGGAGTCAGCGAAGCGGCTACAATTACTATCACTGGAATTGATACCCCGGATATTGATGACGAGCCAGACACCAGTGCCAATGTGAATTCTGGATTTACTATTGATAAAATTACCTGGAGTCCTGATCATGATACCTTTGATGCAGGAACCAGTTATACTGTAAAGATTACTGTTAAGTCGTCTACAGTAATTGATGGAACAACATCAACAGTCAATGGTCAATCTGCAACGATAGATTCCATAAGTGAAGACAAAAAAACAGCAGTTGTATCATACAAATTCTCTGCAACAGATGCTGCAGAAATAATTGATGAAATCGAAATCCTTGACATCACAGCCCCTATCACCTCTGCAAGTCAGGACAAAACTGTCACAGTTGACACAAACGAGGGAAAATCCGTAGCCTCTGTGGAAAGTATCTCCTGGGATCCAAATGATTCGACCTACCTGATGGATAAAGTATACAAAGTCACCATCAAACTCAAACTGAAATCCAACAAATATGAATGGGCATCCTCAACAAGCTCGATTGATGCAGAGATTGGCGGAAATGAACTTGCTGACAACCAGATCTCAAAAAGCGGAGAAACTGTTACCCTCACCTACACCTATCCGAAAACACAGCCGCTTGGCAAAATCTCTTCCATGAATCTGGGAGTAACTGCCCCTGCTGTGGGAAAATCTCCAACTTCAACGATTACGACAAACTCAAATATGTTTACCGGCAGCGCTACATGGAGTCCTGGAGGGACATTCAAGCCTGATACTTCCTACACGACAACCATCACTATCAATGCAAACTATGGATATTTATTTGATTCAACTGTATCTGCAAAGGTAAACGGTGTTGAGGCGTACGTACAGAGAATCAGTGATACGCAGGCTATAGTTTCTTACACTTTCGCACAGATTGCTTCTGTTAGTACTGTGGACGTAACTGTTGATGCTCCGGCAACAGGAGCTGTTGCCTCAACAAAAGCAACATATGTCAAAACCAGTCCAAGCGGTTCTGCCAATGCGGCAACCATTACCTGGAGTCCATCCCTGATTGAAGGGGAGTTTGAAGCAGGTGTTGAATACACAGCAACAGTTACCATACCAATTATAAGCAGTTCAAATACAGCCTTTGATAAAGAGACAATTGTATATATCAACGGTGAACAGGCAGAAGTTATCTCGGTAGATGCAAATTCAATCAAAGCAACTTACACATTCCCCAAAACAACATTCATCCCGAACCCGCTCGATATCATCAAAGAGTTCTACAACTTAATGCTTGCATTCTTCAACCCGGCAAGCTACGCATTCTAAAAAAGTTCAGCAGGAATTTCCTGCTGAAAAAACATCACCGATTTTTACATAATGCCCGTTCACTAACTCAAATCCAGGCATCTCACGCTTTCCTTCAGGCTTTGCAGAGACAACACACACTGCTCCATCTCCGCATGCAACAACAAATCCCTTCTTCTTAATCACATCCACAATCTCGCCCGGCTGTCCGGAGTATCCTTCTACCTTTTCAGTGCGGTAGATTTTCAGAAGCTTTCCATCAGGTAGACGGGTGTTTGCGCATGGAATGGGGGACAGTCCACGAACACGGTTGTGAACCTGTGCTGATGGAAGCGACCAGTCGATGACACACTCTTCCTTCTTAATCGAGGGGGCAAAGGTTGCTTCTGCGGAGTTCTGGGGAGTTCTGGTAGAAGTTCCGGCTTCAATGTCCCGCATTGCTTCAACGAGAGCCTCAGCACCCAAAACAGAAAGACGATCGTGAAGTTCGCCAAAGGTTTCATCTTCTCCGACAGGAATCTCTTTCTTTAAGATGATGTCTCCAGAATCGAGAGCTTCGCAGACATACATGATTGTAACACCGGCAGTCTTGTCTCCATTTAAGACAGAGTACTGCATCGGAGCTGCCCCGCGGTATTTTGGAAGAAGGGAGCCGTGAACATTAATTGTTCCCATCTTCGGCAGGTCAATGATGTTGTTTGGAATCATCATTCCGTATGCAACAACTGCAGAGATATCAGGATTGAGGGCTGCAAGTTCATTGTAGAGTGCTTCGTCTTTGAGGTTTTCCGGCTGGAATACCGGGATGTTGTGAGCGAGTGCGAACTCTTTTACAGGAGAGAACTGGATTTTGTTTCCTCTCTTGTTCGGCTTGTCTGCTCTGGTGAGAACAGCAACCACTTCATGCTCGGCATAGACTGCTTCTAACGATGCAATTGCATACTCAGGCGTTCCCATGAATATTACTCTCATTCTTCTTCCTCCTTTAATGATTCAAGCTGTCTGGAAATAAGTTTGCGTGCGACTGGTGTTAAGCGGTCGACAAATAATACTCCGTCTAAGTGGTCGTATTCATGCTGGAAAACACGTGCAGGGAAGTCTTTGAGCTCCTCTTCGATTGTTTCTCCTGCTTCGTTTGTGTAGCGGACTGTTATACGACGCGGACGGCGGACTTTTTTGTGGATTCCCGGAACCGAGAGACATCCTTCTTCCATGTCAGCCTGAGCTGAACCTGCTTTGATAATCTCAGGGTTGATGACTTTTCTTAGTTTGTCTCCTGCGTTCATGATAAAAAATCTCTGAGAGATTCCAACCTGCGGAGCGGCAAGGCCAACGCCTCGGTGAGTGGAAAGCATTGGAACCATCTCATCCAAGATTGCAAGAAGTTCGGGGGTGATTTCTTTTACCGGCTCGGCGACAGCGGCTAAGACGGGTTTTCCGTATATCTGGATATCCATTGTATGGTATTATATTGGGTTTTGAAAGACATCAACATGACGACATGGTTAGTGTCTTGAAGGTAAAACACGCGAATTTACGCGAATCAAAAGAGTATCGTTTTTGTAAATCTCATGTCGAAAGCTTCGCTTATCGCTTGCTTTCTGCTACGCAACACTATCGTGTTGCTCTATGACAGTTTTAGGAAATAAGAAAAAAATCCCAGTAAAATTTGGATGATTTGTACCTCCAAAAGGAGGCACAAACCAAAGTCTTCCAATCAGCCTAAAGCTGAATCTTCTATTTCAGAAGAATTTACTCGCGGCGGAGGAGGAGGACTGCGACTGCTCCAAGACCTGCAAGTGCTGCAAGTGCTCCGAAACCTGGGGTTTCAGGTGCATCTGGAGTGTCTGGGGTGTCCGGGGTGTCTGGGACATCCGGAGTGTCTGGCTGGTCTGGGTTGACCGGTGCGCCTTCAACAACATTGACCTTTGCGGTTGCAGAGGATCCAAGTGCCTCGACTGCTGCGGTGAGAGTGTACTCATCGACGTTTAATCCGGAGGTGTCGAAGGTGACTTCCCAGTTTCCATTCTCATCAGTCTTAGTGGTTAAGGAGATGAAGGATGCGGAACCGACAGTGCTCTTCGGTACTGCTGCGAATGCAGTGGAAATCAGATCAACAGTTACAACCTTTCCTGCTCCAACGTTGGTGGTTCCGGAGACGGTGAGCTTCTCACCCTGTGCAACAGTCTCTGGAATTGGGTTGATGACAGACTGTGGTGCTGCAACAACGAAGGAGAGCTTGACGTACATGTCGTCGATGTTCTCAGTGTCGAGTGCCTGGCAGAGTGCTTCTGCTGCGTTTGCTCTCTGACGGTCTTTAACATCAAAGAGGACGGTTGCATTTGCTTCGTCTACTGCACCATTCTTGGTTTCTGCAAGCTTAATTTCAGTGCCATCGACCCAGATGTTGAATTTCTCATCGTACATTGGGTGCTGGACAACCATGAAGTACTGACCTGCATCCATATCAGCTGCATTGACAGTGAATTCAATCTTGAAACTGCCTTCCTTGACATTTGCAGAGTTGTTGCCGAAGAAGTTGGTTCCGAATACATAGTACTGAATAGAAGATGCTGCTTCTGCAGTTCCAGTTACCTTGTATTTGGTTCCCTGAACTGCAACAGATGGTGCATCAGTGACACTGATGAACGGCTGCTTGAGAACAAGGGCAACAGTGGTGTAGGTGTCTAACTGATTTACAGCAGTCTTAAGTCCGTCTGCTGCAACATAGACAGTGTAGGTTCCTGCATCAAGCTTGTTGAATACATCACCATCGATTTCGTACTTGAACTTACCGTTCTTTACAGCCTTTTCATAAGCACTACCATCGATAGTTCCATTTAAGATATTGGAGTCAAGAGCCTGGAATGGGACGTTGGTTCCTGCAATGTAGAAGTATACTTTGTCTCCTGCAGTGGAGGTTCCAGTGATGGTAACATCGTTGCCAATGTAGTAGGCTTCTGCATCAGTCTCTGCAGTGATTTCTCCTTCAAGGATTTCAATCTCTAATTCTGCTTCGTCACCAGCAGCATTAAACGGAGCTACAAGAATGGTTTTGTCACCAATGGTGCTTCCTGCTTTGAGGGTTACGACAACTTTACCAGTGTTCGGCATGACAACACCAACGTTTGCAATGTCTGCTCCCGCTGCCTGGTTTGGAATACTGAATCCTAGTGCACTAATGTTGTAGACAACTCCCGGAAGACCGGTGAGGGTAACATCTACAGTGCTGCTTTCGACAACAGAGTCAACTGCTGCAGTAATAGTCGGGTCTGCACCATCAACAACAGTAATGGTGTATGCTGCTTTGCCTAAGAGGATGCTGCCTACGGTGTTGTCATAGACATAGTCTGCCGGAGTAGTCTCAACAAAGGTTACAGCTCCTCCAGAAATCTTGAAGTATGCCTGTAACTTGTAAGTTCCTTCAGTGAGAGTGGTAATTGGAGAGGACATTGGTACCGGGATACCGTCTGCACCGATTACAACAATACCATCTGCACTAGAGGTTTTAATGGTCAGGGAAGAACCAGTAACATTGTAGTAAGTTCCATCAATGACACCATAGTTAATTACAGGTGAGGTTCCATAGGTTCCTTTTCCAGTAATTGCGGCGGTCGCGTATTTTACAATGATGGAGTCACTGCCTTTCTTATAAGTACCTTCAACGATGTCGGCACCCATGATTGCCCATCCACCAGTGACTCGTTCAAAGGTAATGGTGTTTGCACCATTTGCCCAAGTACCCTGGATGTTGGAGTCAGTGACTACCTCGTATACGAACACAGTCTGACCGTTTACTGAGGTTGCTGCGCCTGCACCAACAAAGAGTGCTGCTGCAAGGAGAGCAACAAGGACTGCGCCCATAATTTTCTTTGCGTTCATGTGAATTTTATTCCTCCTAAATTAGGATTGTAATTTGTGTGTCTGCTTGCCCGATGGGCTTGCAAACGCGTGATATTCGGCAGTTGCCGAACAATCGTTCTGCAAGGGTTATACTCCGTCGAGCGAAGTATGATATGATATTTGACTAACCTATATTATAAACCTGGTGGTCAAAACAGTTTTTGGAGGCCTCATGCGGGCTTACTTTCACACCCATGATTGGATTTTGCCATGACAGCGCATGAAAAAAGTGTACTGGGATGCAAAAAATCATAGCCGAAAATGCAAAATTTCATTTCGACAAACAACGGATTGGGTTACACTTGGAGGGGTGGGCAGAGAGTTTTGGGTCTGGAGGTGGGGAATATATAGTATAGTGTGTTTTTCGTGTGTGTGGTGTCCAACAATCAGAAAGGAAGATGCCCTGCAAAAATACAATTCGAAACATCAAGACAAGATGCTTTGCTCCAAAATTAGTTTCATGAGGATAACAACAATCTCATTTTGGAAAACCGCAGATAACGCTGATGCGAGCTCACGCTCGCGCAGCTCGTCGCTGTTTTGCCTGCGGCAAAACCTGCTGTCGCAGCCGCTTTGGAGCTGCTGAAAATAGATGGGCAATACTTTTTGGCAACGCCAAAGCGACTGCAACAGCAGCTCGCCGAAGGCGAGAGCGACGCGTTGCGCAGGCGAAGCCTGCATCAGCGTTATCTGCGGTTTTTCATCATGGATTTAGAGCCTTGGAAACACACAACAATTCTATTTTGGAGCAAAGCCAAGATAAGACATATGTTCATAACAGATTCAAACCAATATAATTTGCCGGTCTAACAAGCCGAGTAATAGAACAGGAGGTGAGAAATATTTCTGTTCAAATCGTCTTCATAGTTGTCATTCTGACAACCATATCAAAAGAAATCAGATTATGGTATCAGATACTGACAAAAAAAATAGTGAGAGGTCAAACTCTCACTATTTTATTAGAGTTCAACAGGCAGACCTTTATATAGTTCTGCAACATAATACTAATTGCACGATTTGAACAGAGATAGGGTCGGGATGGAGTTGTTAACCATCACAAAAACCGACCTCACCTCTCTTTTGCTAAAAGCTATTTTGGAACAGTATTTTATTCTCTTAAGTACCATCTAATTATGTCAGCGAATCATAGATTAGTTAGAACGAACTGGAGTAATTCCAGATTCCTAATATGAGTTCGAAGTGCGGATGTTTTCCGGGATGGTATCCGGAAAATCTAAGCATCCGTGCTTTTGTGACACACTATTTTCAAGAACTCATTTCGAGATAAAATCTAAACACACTCTCAGCATATTTCTACCACATCTTGGATGAAATACATATACTCCAAAAGCATACATTATACCTGTAATAATCTGGATGGATATTGAGTCGGAATGGAGTAGTTAACCATCACAAAAACCGACCTCACCTCCTTTTGCTAAAATTAACTCAACCGTTTTTATCCCATCTCTCAAAACTTCGATGATGTTATTTGGTTTAAGGAAGAATTGATATGTGCTGATTTTTGTCGGCTCCAGACTTAACTGGATTAACAAAAGAGGACAAACATCATGTCCGCAGATTCAATTATCATCATCACTGCTGTGATTAACACAGTAGTAAATATTCTCCGAGAAATCAGAGAATGGCATCGAGATAAAAACAAGAGAGGATAACATCCTCTCTCTTATCTTGGTGCAAGAGTTTTTATTCTTTTGAGTACCATATAATTCATGTAAACGAATCCATGATTCGTTAGAACAAACCGGGATTTATTCCGGTATGATGATAATTGAATCAGAGTGCGGATGTTTTCCGGAGTGATGACCGGAAAACCCAAGTCCGTGCTTTTGGTGAGCACTTTTTTCCCGCATATTTCTTTTAATCTAAATTACACCACATCCAAACTCATAAGAAAAAAATATGGTGAAATCAGTTCATGTGATGGTTAACCACTCCACCACCCAATTTCACCGTGCCAGTCTTTTACTAACCGAGTAAATAAACAAGTTGAGAAAATCTCAACCAGAATTATAATTAGCCCTACCTCATGATAAATATATCCTGAAAACCCAAACTCCCAAGACAGCACCAACCAACTCTGCAAAATCATCAGACAAACCCATTATATCTCACAAAAACAAATAACAAATCATACATGACCATACAATCTCCCCCATACACCATAACAGACACCATCATCGACAAAATATCTGAAATAAGCCGCCTGCTTGGAAAACTCACCGCAGAAAACACACTTGACAAAAAACCGCACCTTAGAAAAGCAAACAGAATACAATCCATCCACTCATCCTTAGCCATAGAAAACAACACATTAACTCTTTCACAAGTAACAGACATCATAAACGGAAAAGCAGTAATCGGCCCTTACAACGAAATCCTCGAAGTAAAAAATGCAGGAAAAGCATACGACCTGATAGAAACACTAAACCCATACGAAGAAAAAAACCTGCTGACAGCACACAAAACCCTAATGGAAGGGCTAACCAAAGAGGCAGGACAGTTTCGTTCATGCGGAGTCGGCGTATTCTCAGGCGAAACCTGCATACACTTAGCCCCGCCTGCACACCTTGTCCCATCTCAAATCCAAAACCTGCTTCTCTGGGCAAAAGAAACACCTGCTCATCCACTCATCAAAAGCTCAGTCTTCCACTTCGAACTTGAATTCATTCACCCGTTCACTGATGGAAACGGCAGAATTGGAAGATTATGGCAGACACTTATCCTAAGCACCTGGGACAAATCATTTGCATGGATTCCAATTGAAACCCTCATACTTGGAAAACAAAAAGAATACTACGAAGCACTAAGCATCTCGGGAAAAAGCGGAACCTCAACACCATTCATAGAGTTCATGCTCGAAACAATCAAAGAAGCACTCATTTCAAAACAAAATAATGATACTATAAATGATACCATAAATGATACTATAAATGAAACTGAACAAACAATATTAGAACTCATAAAACAGAACCCGAAAATCAGTATCAACGAACTTTCTGAAAGGACGGGAAAATCACGCCCGACAATCACTCGTTCTCTCTCCTCCCTCAAACAACAAAATCGAATCACACGCATCGGTGCAAACAAAAACGGATACTGGAAGATTCTTCAGTGAACTATTCAACCTTAGAATCAATCATCTTTGAAACATCCTCATCAGCATAATATTTCCCGTTGAAGATTTCTTCAAGCGACCTTTCAATCTCTAAAATATCTTCAGCACTCAGGAAATCATCATCCATATTACAACATCTACTTTTAAACAAAAATAACTTGTCTGGAAAAACAACCCAAATCAGCACGAAAGTATCCGGCTCGGTCGCCCTGCATGGACGCTAATCGCGTCCCGCAGGTCTCCCTCGCCTCACCCCCAACGAATATACCCTTACACGCCAAATATATACACAACTATGCATCTCAAAATACACAATATATCAGGATGCGACACAATCGTTGCCGCATGTGATGCAGACCTAATCGGACAAACCCTAACATGCCCCCAGTGCGACATCATAGTTGACGAATCATTCTACGGAACAGAAACCGCAACCGAAGAAGAAATCATCAATGCCCTGCGGTCTGCCGCCAACGCAAACATCATCGGAGAAAAAGTCTGTGCCATAGCTCTCAAAGCAGGCATCATCGACAAAGAAACAATCATCCTCATTGGAAACATCCCCCACGCACAAATATACGGAGTATAAAATGAGCCTCACACAAGGATTCTGTCCAAAATGCGGAGCACCAAGCGAAAACGGAGAACTCTGCGGAAAATGCAAAGCAAAAGACCTCGTATGGGTAGAAATCCCGCCCCGCATCGAATGTACCATCTGCCCATCCTGTGACTCAGTCAAAACATCAGGCATGTGGTCTGACTCCGCAATAACCCGCGAAGACCTAAGCTACACATTAGTTGAAACCTCAATCAAAGTACACCCTGACGTCAAAAACGTCCAGAAATCAATCAGCATCAGAGACACAAGCAGCAACCGCTCGCTTGCAACTGTACTCGTGATTGGAGAACTCTACGGAATCCCCGTAGAACACACCGCCAAAATAAAATTCGTATGGGTTCATGAACAGTGCGACCGATGCAGCAGAATCATGGGAAGCTACTATGAAGGCGTCATCCAGGTAAGAGCTGCCGGAAGAAAACCAACAGCCTTCGAAATCCGCCGTGCCGGTGAAATCGCATACCAGATTGAAGACCAGATGCAAAACGCAGGAGACAGACTCTCCTTCGTATCCGATGTCGAAGAAACCAAAGACGGTGTTGACATCACCTACAGCTCGCAGGCCATCGGTACAGCAATCGCTCACGACATCGTTGGAGCTCTTGGCGGAAGCTACACAACCCACCCAAAACTCATCGGAGAAAAGAACGGAATCCGCCTCTTCCGCGTAACATACTCACTTCGCCTCCCGCACTTCTCAAGAGGAGACGTCATCTTCCGCGAAAAAGGCTACTTCCAGATTCTTCGCCAGAACAAAGACACCGTCTTCGTAAAAGACTTAAAGACAGGTCTTAACCGCTCCTTCCGCGAAAACGATGACGACCCGTTAATCGGAAACGTACGCAGTCCGGAAGCTGGAACAATCATCTACCGTGACGCAGGACTTATTGGAATCCTTGACCCACAGACAAACGAAGTCCTCGAAGCGCCTGACAGAAACTGGATTGAAGCATACGAAGGACAAAACCTCCTCTTCCTCCGCCACAAAGACACAATCATCCCATTAGGTGTCGAAACACCCGAAGACGAATCGTGAACGTCAGAATCTTTCACAAAAGCGAAATCGCAAAAGTTCAACGCGAAGAGTGGGTTGACACAACCCGAAGGGTTTTTGTCGAAGGAGACATTGCATACATTCCGGTAAAAGAAGGCCGCCCCTTCGATGAAGTTCTCGAAGAACGCACCCCATACAAAGGAAGAGGATACCAGAAGATGGGAGACACCCTCCTCATCCACGGAGATGCCCCAACCAAATCCGAAATCGAAGAAATACTAGCCTTCGAACACCCGGCCTGCATCCTCCACAGCGTAGGGCAGAATGGTGTAATGCGTATTCCGGAAATCCGCGTACTATTTGGCACTCCGCACGAAGTAACATTCAGGGAAGCTGGAATTTCCTACACACTGAACCCATCAAAGGTCATGTTCTCGCAAGGAAATCGCGGAGAAAAACTTCGCATCCGATCCCTTGTGAGGGAAGGGGAAAAAATCGCCGACATGTTTGCCGGAATCGGCTACTTCACACTCTCGGCCGCTCTTGCCGGAGGAAAAGTTCACGCGGTTGAAATCAATCCTGAATCATTTGCCTTCCTCCAAAAAAACATCGAGGCAAACTACCTTGGGCGAAATGTCAACGCAGAATGCGGAGACTGCCGCGAAAAGCTTCGCGGAACGTATGACAGAATACTCATGGGACACTTCGATGCACCCGAATTCCTGAATCATGCCCTGGCCCATGCAGACATAGGCACAACACTCCATGTTCACGGGGTTGGAGACCGCCAAAGTGAGATAGAAGAAACTGTCTCATCCGCAGGCTTTAGGTATACTATAAGCGAATATAAAGTAAAGAAATACGCAAGCCGGACTTGGCATTGTGTATGGGACGTGAAACTGATATGAAAACGCTGGAAAACAAACGAATCGTCTTGGCAGTTTGCGGCAGTATAGCCGCTGTTGAGACAATCAAGCTTGCACACGAGCTTAGACGAAGAGGGGCAGAAGTAATCCCCGTAATCACCGAAGCTGCCTGCGGCATCATCCATCCGGATGCGCTCACCTACGCATGTGCAACTCCGGCTATCACAAAAATCACCGGCATGGTTGAACACGTCCTCTACTGCGGAGAAGGAGGCAAAGCAGATCTGCTCTTAATCGCCCCGTCAACTGCAAACACAATCTCCAAAATCGCATGCGGAATTGACGACACAATAGTTACAACCTTTGCAACAACAGCCATTGGACGCGGAATGCCCATCGTTCTGGCTCCTGCGATGCATGAGTCAATGTACCGCCACCCAATAGTAAAGAAAAATCTCGAAAGCCTTCCGTCTCTTGGAATTGAAGTCGTCCCGCCAAGAATCGAGGAAGAGAAGGCAAAGATTGCAGGAATCGAAGAGATTTGCCTCTACGCAGAAAAGGCACTCACAAAGCAAACTCTTGCGGGCAAAAAAGTTCTCATCACAAGCGGTTCCTGCCGCGAAGAAGTTGACAGCGTACGGGTTATGACAACCCGTTCATCCGGAAAGATGGGACGCGAAGCAGCTCTTGAAGCCTTCCGCAGAGGAGCTGATGTCACAGTTGTTTCAAACACTGAGCAGCATGGAAAAGTCCCGTGTGTGAAAAACATCAGCATCGTCTCGGCAGAAGACATGGCTGAAGCAGTCCTTGGACAGCCAACTCCGGATTACTATCTAAGTGCGGCAGCCATCTCTGACTTTGCTCCAGTCCGCTCCGCGGAAAAGATACACTCAGGAAAACCTGTTTCCATAAATCTCCAGCCGCTTCCAAAACTCATCACACAGATGAGCGGAAAAGGTGCAAAGATTATCGGATTCAAGATTGGAGAGGATGCAGTAGATGCAGGCAGACGTCTTCTCGCAGAAGAAGATGTCATCCTGGTTGCCGCAAACTATCCGGAAACTATGGGGGCAAAATCCGGAGAATACATTCTCCTGCAGGAGGGTTCTGAAACACCTGTCTCTGGAGAAAAAGACGTTATCGCGAGGAAGATATGGGACGCCGTGTTGTAGCATTCGCTCCGGGACATATCTCCGGCTACTTCCAGAGAGTTGACGGAACAACAACCGGTTCAACAGGAAGTATCGGGGCTGGAATTGTAATCAGCCGCGGAGTCATGCTCACCATGACAGAGGCTGATGCATCATGCATCAGCATCAAAAACAGCACAGATGACGGATGGCTCATCAAAGAGGTTCTTCGAATTCTTGGTGTCTCAGCATCAGTAACTGTAGATGCAGAGATGCCGATTGGTGCAGGATTTGGCATGAGTGCCGCAGGCCTCCTTGCTTCCTATCATGCGGCAAACCGCCTCTTTGACCTTGGATATTCTGATGCAGAACTCACAGCCTTAGCTCACGACTTCGAAGTCAGACACGGCACAGGTTTAGGAGATGTTGCAGCAGCGTCCGGCGGAGGAATTGTTGTCCGCACATCTGCCGGAATTGAAGGTGTTGAGAAACGCATCTTTACTGATGAGCCGATTTATGCAGTTTCATTTGGGGCGATTCCAACTCCTGACATCATCACATCTCCGGAAAAGATGGAAAAAGTACGCGAGGCATTTCCTGCATGCGAGCCAAATGACCTTGAAGGCCTAATGGAAAATTCCCGCTCATTCGCAGAAAAAAGCGGCCTCTTAACGCCCCGCCTCAAAGAAATTCTTGCTGCCTGCGATGCTGAAAACATCCAGGCATCCATGACCATGCTTGGCGAAGGTATCTTCGCCTTCGGAAAAGATGCAAAGTCCATCCTATCTAAATTTGGAGAGGTCTATACTCTCTCTGTTTCGAAAACAGGACCAGTCATTCTCGAGGATTCATATGTCTGACATTCCAGAAAGCCACCCAAGATATATCTCACTCAAAACCCGCGAAAATCTTGTAGCTGCAGCCCACGCAGGCGTTGTATCATATGAAGGGCTCACATCCCACGGAAGAGGAGAAGCCTTCGACTATCTCTTTGGAGAAAAAACATCTGCCTCAGCATTGGCCGCAGAAAAACTTGCGGCCGCTGTTCTTCTTGTAGCAAAGCATCCGGTTCTCTCCATCAACGGAAACACTGCATCCTTAGCAGCCGCTGAAATCGCTGACCTCCAGAAGGCATCAGGAGCTCAGGTTGAGGTAAACCTCTTCCACAGAACAGAGGAGCGCCTGAAAAAAGTAAACGCTGTCCTTGAGGAGGCAGGGTGTGTCGTAAACCGCGGAAAAGTTGAGCGCTGTGTGCCTCTTCCGCATGACCGCGGTCTCTGCTGTCCTGACGGAATTGGTTCTGCGGATGTAGTTCTTGTCCCGTTGGAGGACGGAGACCGCTGCGAAGCTCTCGTTGGAATGGGTAAAATTGTAATCACCGTCGATTTAAACCCAATCGACCGCACATCCAAGATGGCAACTCTTCCAATCGTTGATGAAGTAAGACGTGCACTTCCAAATATTGCTGCTGAATGCAGACGCTTAAAAGCCGAGGGTAAAGCCGTCGAGATGCCGGAGATTGACAATCGTGCGATTTTAAGAGCTGCAATCAACGACATCAAGGAGTTTTTAGATAATGCTCTGGATTGAAAAATATCGTCCGGAAACTTTTGACACTCTCCTTGGACAGACTTCTGCGGCAAATCAGCTTACAGCTTACGCAAATGCAGGAAATCTCCCGCACTTAATGGTCATTGGAAGAAGCGGGGTTGGAAAGACCGCAGCTCTTGAAATATTTTCGAAAGGGTTCTACACCGAATCTCCTGCGGAGAACACGACTGTTCTTCCGGTCAGTGTTATGTTTTCGCAGGGACACACCTACTTTGCAGAAAATGAACGCTTCGCACATCTGTACCAGAAGGGCAAGTCTGTTCTTGCAAACTTCAAGTACATTGTAAAGTGGCACGCATCCCTAAAACCGCTTTCCGCTCCATTTCGTCTCATAATTTTTGACGGAGCAGGTGATTTGCCAAAGGATGCTCAGGCAGCACTTCGAAGAATCATGGAGCGGTACAGTCAGACCTGCCGTTTCATTTTTGTAACCAACACGATTGCGTCATTGATTGATCCAATCCGTTCAAGATGTGTTCCGCTCTACTTCCTTCCAATAGAAGATGATGTGATGACATCCCACCTCCAAAGTATATTGGATGCGGAGGGCTGTTTTGTATCTGAAGAGATGCTCGAGATGATTGTGCTTGGGGCAAAGGGTGATGTAAGAAAGGCGGTTATGTGGCTCGAACTTGCAGCATGCTATGGTGTGGATGATCCACTTGAACTCTCGCAGACCGAAACAGGATGCATGTCTGATGCATGCATCAGAGCGATGGTCGCAGGAGATGCAGACAAAGGGCGCCAGATTTGCGAGAATCTGATGATTGAGTACGGGCTTTCCGCAGTTGATGTGCTCTCACTCCTTAGGAAAAGTATTCGGGCATACATCACGCCGGACATTGCTCTGCTGTTCTCGCGGGCTGATATTGCTGTTCGGGCCGGACAAAACGAGTATCTTCAGATGAATGCTTTCGCAGCAGAACTTTCTGAGATGCTTGGATAAGCATCTCATCCACTCTTCTTTATATCCCTCGAAAACCTACATGTAGGTATGACATTAACTCCGAAGCAGGCACTTTTACAGTATCATTTAGCTGAGAGACTGAAGCTCGATATTATGATGATTGCTCACCAGTTAACAACTATTCCTACTTTAAAGAAGGAGGACAAACCGGGAGCAAAATATATGCTGGTAACTCTTCTTGACACTTTAAACGCTGAGGTTAAGTCTGCTGCAGCAGCAACCGGATGCGATGAGTTCTTAACTGCATCCAAAGGCCTTGATGAGGTTATCAATCTTGTTGAGACAAATCAGTTCGGTCTTGCATCTGACAACTCAGGGGCAGCTATGATTCCAATCACGACTGCAGCAGTTGAGGCCTTTGAGGTTCTTTCTGCCGAAGGTCTGCTCTAAATGGATCCGACTGAGTTTCATTCGTTCCTTGCTTCCCGCAGGTCTGTACGCGAGTATGAGGAGGGAGGTATTACTGAGGAGGAGAAGGACTATCTGCTTTCCGCTGCAAAGACGGCTCCGTCTGCTGGAAATCTGGAAGCATGGGATGTGGTGGTCGTAACTGATGACGGACAGCTTGAGGAGCTGACTGATGCTTCAGGCGGTCAGCATCAGATTTTTGATTCGGGCTGTGCTTTTGTTGTCTGTGCAAATTATGTCCGCTCTATGTCCCGCTATGGTGACCGCGGCATTTTATATGCTTTGCAGGATGCAACAATCGCGGCAACATACATGATGCTTGCAGCTCATGCTATCCGCCTTCATACTTGCTGGGTTGGTCAGTTTGATGATGATGCAGTTCGTGAGATTCTTGATTTGCCGACACATATGCGGCCTGCTGTTATTCTAACAGTTGGTGTTGGTATGCCGCCCCATGCATCTCCTGAGCGGATGGATGCGGAAGAGCATGTGCATTATGATATCTGGTGAGTAGGTCTCACCTTTTTTCTTTTTTTGTTTCGGTTATCTGTTTTTAGATAGTATTGATGTGTGCTGATTTTTGTCGGCTCCAGACTTTACTGGGTTATCAAAAGAGGCACTACCAATGTCTTATGAATACATTATGTTAATTACAGCAGTTGTAAATACTGTCGTGAATGTCTTACGGGAAATCTGTGAGAGGAGTCGAGATAAGAACAAGAGAGGATAATTCTCCTCTCTCTTTTCTCGAGGCAAGAGTTTTTATTCTTATGAGTTCTATTAATTTATGTAAACGAGTAATTTACTCGTTAATACTACTGGAGTTATCCAGATTAGCATAATGTATTCAGGCGCGGATGTTTCCGGGGTGGTATCCGGATTCTTCATACATTCGCGTTTTTGGTGTCTTTTCTGTTGTTATTCGTTGATGTTTGCTTATGTTCCTATGTCTTCGTCATTTGCCGATTTCGCTCTTTGACGAATGTGGTGTTTTTTGAGTGGTTGCGCGAGGTAATCGGAGCTTAATTTGGGCTTGGATTGAGATGTATTCCAGTGTGAATTTGAGGGTGATTTTGGAGCAATTCACAGTGTTTTTGGAAGGTGTTTTTGAGAGGTTTTTTAATTCTATATTTCTAAGATGTAATCTTGATTTTTGGATTTTTTGGATTTTTGAAATTTTTTGGTGTCGATTTTGTTTGTTTTCGTTAAAATTCATGCCGTGTTCAAAAATCGATTTTATTCCTTATTTAGGAGGAATAAAATTCACATGAACGCAAAGAAAATTATGGGCGCAGTCCTTGTCGCTTTCCTTGCAGCAGCACTCTTCATCGGAGCAGGTGCAGCAGCAAGTGGAGCTGGTGAGACTGTGTTCGTTTACGAAGAAGTTACTGCTGGCACTGTAGGTGCCGCTGGTGGCTATTCTGGCACCTGGACTAAGGGTGCAGACAGCGTCACCTTCGTTCCAACCGGAACTGGAGTGGCAATTGTTGGAGACAACATTGTCGAGGGAGTATACACCCAGGGTAACTACAAGATTAATGTAATGTATCCAAACGGAGTTATTGTTGGCCAGGGAACCTACGTAAGTGCAAACTACCCGGTAATTGGAGCATCCTTTTATGAAGTAGATGCTACTTCCACCCTTACACTGACTCCGCAGACTCTTGGAAATATTGCAGCAGCCGGTATTGTTGTAATTGGTGGAGACAATGTCCCAGTAGCACACTCTGGATCTTCCTTCACTGAAAGTATCTTCCAGGATGTAAACGGAAATATTGTTACTGGAACATACAAATTACAGGTATACTTTGATCCAACTTCTGGATTCATTGCAACTGCACCGCAGAACTTTGATGGTGTCATCTTAGGTAAGGATGTCTATACTATCACTATCGTTGATGGTGCAGACCCGACCATCACTGCAGCAGTTGACTCTGTTATCGTAAGTAACACTGTAGATGTTACCATTACCGGTCTTCCGGGAGTCACCTACACCATTACTGCACCAGGATTCACCATTCCAGCCCAGGCAGCAGGAGCAAACATTGCAACCAGTGGTGTTATCATGCCGAACACTGGTAAAGTTGTTGTAACCCTCGAAGCAGGAGTCAACACTGGTGACTACACTGTTATTGTTGCACCGCCAGCAGGCCTTGGTGACAAAGCAGAAGTTACCTTCGAAATTATTCCGGGAACCATCACTGCAGCAGCAGACAAGGATGCATACTACATTGGAAACAAAGTTGTCATCACTGGTACCTCCACTGCAGGTGCAAGTGTTAACTTCTATATTGCAGGAACCAACCTTGCATTCCAGCCACTCAGTAAGACTGTTGGCGGATCCAATGTTGCAGATGTTAAGAACGGAAAGTTCGAATTCGAAATTGCTGGAAATGTGTTCAACAACCTTGATGCAGGAACCTATACCGTCTACGTTGCAGCAGAACCAACATCTGTAGTTGCTGGTGATATTACTAATCTTGAAACCTACACTACCGTTGCTCTCGTTCTCAAGCAGCCGTTCATCAGTGTCACTGATGCACCATCTGTTGCTGTTAAGGGATCCACCTACGAGGTATCTGGAACTGCAGAAGCAGCTGCAGGTGTCTATGCATACATCTTTGGAACCAACTTCTTCGCAGCAGCACAGAGTGGCAAACCAGCAACTGGTGACCTTACTGGAAGTGATTTAATTGTTGAATTAAAGAAGAACAACTTCACTGTCAAAGCAGAGATTCCACAGGGAGTCGCTGACATGGCAGCAGGTCAGTACTTCATGGTCATTCAGCACCCGATGTACGACAAGATGTTCAACATTGCACCAAATGGAACCAAGATTATCCTGAACTCCACTGGCGATGCAACCATCACTTCCCCGAATGATGAAAACACCCTCTTCGATGTCACTGAGCGTCAGAAGGCAAACGCAGCAGAAGCACTCTGCCAGGCACTCGACACTGAGAACATCGACGACATGTACGTCAAGCTCTCCTTCGTTGTTGCAGCACCGCAGTCTGTCATCAACCCGATTCCAGAGACTGTTGCACAGGGTGAGAAGCTCACCGTCTCCGGTTCCACCAATGTTGGAGCAGGTGAAGTTGTAACTGTTGAGATGCTCTCTACTGCATTCGCAGCAGTCCCGAAGGCAACCGTTGGATCTGCATCCTTCATCTCCTTAACCACTAAGACTGATGAGAATGGAAACTGGGAAGTCACCTTCGATACCTCTGGATTAAACGTCGATGAGTACACTCTCACCGCAGCAGTCAACGCACTTGGATCCTCTGCAACCGCAAAGATTAATGTCGTTGAGGCAGCACCAGAGCAGCCAGTCACCCCGCCAGCAGATGACGAACCAGTCACTCCGCCGGCAGACGATGAGCCAGTTGCACCAGAAACCCCAGGTTTCGGAGCACTTGCAGCACTTGCAGGTCTTGGCGCAGTCGCAGTCCTCCTCCTCCGCCGCGAGTAAATTCTTCTGACATAGAAGAATCGGCTTTAGGCTGATTGGAAGACAAAGATTTGTGTTTGCCTTTTAGGTGGACACAAATCACTCAAATTTTACGAAGGCTTTTTTTTCTTATTTTCTAAAACTCTTTTCTCAGAAACATTCTCTAAGCAACACGATAGTGTTGCGTATCAGAAAGCAAGCGATAAGCGAAGCTTTCGACATGAGGTTTACAGAAACGATACTCTTTTGATTCGCGTAGATCCGCGTGTTCTTTCATACAAAACACCGAACACACATGGAAACAAACACGCGAATCTACGCGAATTAAAAATAGAACTGATTTTGAAATATGAAGTCGCTTCGGTGCTTATCGCACCTACGCTTGTAACGCAACACTATCGTGTTGCTTCATGACGTTTCTGAAAAAAGATAGATAAGAGATTATTTAATCGAGCAGGCCGCACCGCACGGCTCCTCAATCGGGTCAACCACACGGTATGCATTTGCCAGAACAGATGCGTTCGCAAGAAGCCCTGCGATTAATACAGTTTCTAAAATCTCCTCTTTTGAAGCCCCCATTCTTTTTGCCGCCTGCATGTGATACTCGGTACAGTGGTCACAGCGAAGCGCAGAACCAACGGCAAGGCTGATGAGTTCAACCGTCTTTGGAGGAAGACATCCGCCTTCTCCGATTGCGTTCTTGTAGAGCAGGTGAGAGATAAGGGCTTCCGGCATATCCTCAAGCTTCTTGTAGATGAGAGGAGCAGAACCGAACTCACCCTCAACCTTTCGGATAAGCTCGTCTGCTGTCTCCTTCGCTCCCTTCTCCTGAACGGACTGTATAACCTCTTCGAACTTTGACGTCATCTTCACACCACAATGTTTGTTTCAGAAAGCGGACGGATTCTGATTAACACATAATCACGCATGCGGGACGGCAGAACATCGCAGACATCTCCGACAGTAATACCATCTTCGATGACAAGTCCGCGGATTCTATCCGCATATTTCGGATAGGAAAGCTTCAGACGAAGACCATTTAACTGAACCGCAACCGGAGCCGGAGCTAAAATGTCTTCAATCTCCGGAATCTCCTGCTCAAGAAGCATCTGAAGACGTGCAGGTGATACTGACAGCGGGTCTAAAGCAAGTTCTCTTCTGCGCTCGGATACTACCCGCTCAACCTCCTCGATGACTGCATCGAGACGTGCAATGTCAGCTTCCGTCTGCGTTCTGTGCATGAAGCGTCCTAAGTTTCCAACATAGCCTGCAACCGGCGGGACGGTCTGCTTTTCCAAAACCTCGCGGGACGGACCTCCCGTTAAAATAATCGGGATGTTGATTCCGCGCCGGAACTTCTCGAACTTCTGCTCAATGCATGAGGCAAAGTTTCCGAGAATGAAAACCGCGACATCATGCTCATTGATTAAATCGCGCTCCTCATCATTCATCTGCGAAATTCTCTTACCGAATCCTCTTGCCATTCCAAGCATGTTGGATTTCGAACCGTGCGCTCTCAGATATTCTGCGACATCGCAGGCAGAGTGCGGCAGGTGGTGGATTTCAAGACTTGGAATAACAACTGCGATTTCTGTTCCAACAAGCGGAGACTCGGAGACCTCTCCGGCAAGCGGTCTGGAAAAGACCTTCAGCCGTTCGATATCTTCAGACGGCATCAGAATCTGGAGGATGACTTCGTTTGCGATGTTGTGCCGCTGAACAATGTAGCCGCCTAAATCTTCGATGTAGTCGATAACTTCATCGAGCTGATAAACTCCTCCCTTGTAGGTAATCGGAACCAAACTCATTTCAGCTCGGCCTCCATCTTTGCAAAGCAGTCTGCAATAATTTCATCTGCAACCTTCTGCGGCACGGTGTTTTCGGATGCCGCATACGAGAAGCGGTTCTTTCCGTAATTTTCGCGGCGAACCTTGAAACCCTCTGGGGCAATAACCTGAATTGCGTAGATTAAATCCTTAAAGAGCGACTCCGACGGATCGATGACAATCCAGTCTTTGATGTCTTCAGGTATTTCCACATTGCTGATGATAACCGTGAAACGGTCAGGCTGGTCAACATTGTCATGTCCTAAACGCTTCCAGAGCATCGAAAGCATCGGGGCAAGATAGGTCTCGCTTCCAACAGCGATTGTTGCCTTGCCGTTCTCGATTAAGACATTGCCCACATCAGAGACACGAATGGCAGAGCGCGGAGGACGGATGATTCCGGCTGCTGCGAAGAGCGGATACTTCGGGTCGATGTAGATATGAAGACCTGCCACAATTGAGAGAAGATTGTGGTCCTGAAGAACAGACCGTGCGATGTGCGCATAGTTCTCCCCGCCGTCTTCGGTTGAATCGACCTTGAAGTACTCCAGACCTGCCATTTATGCCTCCTTCTTCTCCGCCCGCTTCTTCTCGACAAAGCCGGAAGCGATAAGGGCCGCTCCGACAGCGCCGATGTACTGCGAGTGGTGAGGGACAACAACTTCAGTGTTGAGCATTCTGCCCATCGCACGGACAAGTCCCTGAATCAGGGAAGATCCGCCGACCATGATGACCGGCTCTTTGATATCAACTTCCTGAAGCTGCTGCTCGTAAACCTGCTGGGCAACGCTGTGACAAGATGCGGCTGCCACATCCTCCGGCTTGTATCCGGATGCAAGCGCATTGACTAAGGACTGCGTTCCGAAAACAATACAGTAACTGTTCATCGGGACATCCTCACCGCCTGCGCTCTTCATCGAAAGCGCACCAAGCTCGGTGATGTCAACACCAAGACGCTTTGAGGTCATCTCAAGGAAACGTCCGGATGCTCCGGCACAGATACCTCCCATGGTAAATGATCCTGGAATACCGTCGTTGACACTGATTGCCTTGTTGTCCATACCGCCGATATCGATTACGGTCGCAAATCCTTTCTGAGCGTTTGCGAGGTAAACCGCACCCTTGGAGTTGACGGTCAGTTCCTCCTGTACGAGGTCGGCATTCAGATGTTTGCCGATTAAGAAACGTCCGTATCCGGTGGTTCCGATAGCCTCGATGTCAGACATCTTCAGGCCTGACTCGGCAAGAGCTTCAGCGATTACATCGTCTGCACTCTTTAAGACCTCGGTTGTCGGCTTCCATCCGGTACCCACGATTTCGTTATCCTTCATGATAACGCACTTGGTTGTAGATGAACCTGAGTCGACACCCATGGTGATTCCGACCTGCACTTCGCGTGCCATCAGTTCGCGGCGTTTGGCAATGGTGGAGAGTGCTTCAAGTCTGGTCAGGAGAGTGGATGCGCCGGTTCTCTCGTTGAAGGAGTAGGAGACGACTGGAATCTTGGAGTTTTCGACAATGTAGCGGCGAAGCTCGTTTCTGACAATGGCTGCCTCTGCACAGCGGAAGCAGCTTGCGATAAAGATACCGTCCGCTTCTACGCGGCCCTCGACAACCGCTTTGGCTCTTGCGATTGCGAGTTTTAAGTCCGGACTTTTGACCGGAAGACCGAACTCTTTGTATGCGGTCTTTACATCCTTTAAGGCAACGTCCGGATAGAACATCTGGGCGCCGACGGTGGCTGCCGCTGAGGTGATTTCATTCTGAATACCGCTGTACTCTGCACCGCAGGTAATCTGGGCGATGCGGACTGGTCTGTCGCTCATGCTGTTTCCTCCTTTTTCAGGTCATCTAAGAACTTCTTAATCTGGGCAACGAAGGTCACTCCTTCCTCGCGGCTTGCCGGATAGCGGAGTTCGAGGCGCGGAATGTCCTTTTCTCTGAGCATGAAGCATAAGAGTTCGTTGGTTCTTGCACATCCCATACAGCCGAAGGAAAGCTCAGGCTCGTCGATGATAATGGCTGCCTCGGCTTCCTCGACTAACGGACCGTAGAGGGACATTCTGCCGCGGATTCCGGATGGGACTTCAACAGCCGCCCATTTGAGACCTTTCTGCGGGTCTTCGGCTGTCATTTGCAGCGGCGGCGAGTCGAATCCCGGAGTCTGGATGTGTTCGCGAATCGAAACTGCGGAACCAAGCGGCGTATGTCCGTATCGTGCCACAAGGTCGGAAAGCATCAGGCTCGTTGCCGGATAGATGAATACTTTTACCATGATTATTCCTCCATAAGTTGTTCTAAGATATCTGCGTCAAGCGGTTCTTCAATCGGAAGCGGCTCGCCTGCGGCTTTTGCTAATTCTTCTGCGCTCATATTGTCGACTGCTTCAAGGCCGTATGAGATGTAGGGCGCCATCTTCATCTCGAACTCGTGTCCGAGATATCCGGGACGGGCTCCTCCTAAGTCTGCACGGCAGCGTCTTGCATCTCCCGGCGGGAATCCGCGGTCTTTGACAAAGATTCTGTACGGGTCAAGTTCGCGTAAGTGGTCGACGATGCGGGAAACATCCTCAGGGTTTCCGGTAATCTGGCAGCCGAAGCAGGTTTCCTTAATCATTACGCCCTGCGCTACCTCGTAGGCAGCGGTTGCGATGTCCTGCGGGGTGGTGTCGGGAGAGTCGACAAAGACGTACTTGGTGACTGTTCCCACATATTCCGGAATATACGGTTTCATTCCTTCACCTCACGGATGTAGACAATATTTCCTTCCTTCATCTTTTCGAGTTTGTCCATGTCGATGATGGTTCCGATGACGTTTGTTCCGGTGAATGGTTCGCCGGTCGGGCCGAACTCATCATTTTTGACGACACGCACACCGACCATTCCTTTTGCCGGACGCGAGTCGTTGGTTAAGACAAGAGCATCGGTTGCTGGAGCTTCTGTCGGGCAGTTTTCCGGAATGATGTTGACGCCTTTTGCGAACTCAGGTTTGAAGAGGTACATTTCGTTGTCCACGTTGAAAAGGAAGGGCATTGTTCCGACAGGGTAACGCTTTAATCCGGTTACTCTGCGGTATAAGTCAACGGAGCGCGGTGCGTTTTCGTAGTCTAAGCGGATGTCGATGATGTCATCTAAGGAGACAGTGTAGAGGGAGACTTTGCCTTCCTTTAAGACCTCTAAGGTGTAGGATGGCTTTTGGTCGATGACGATTCTTCCTTCGACGTCGCGGTTGTCCGCCATGACTTTGAGGCCGCGGGCTTTTGCTTCTGCCACTGCGTCTTTTAAGAGCATGCCGCGGAGGTCAAGTAAAGGCGGGATGATGTCGACTGCGAGCTTCTGGTTCGGTGATGCAAATTTTGCAAGTTCGATTCCGTTGGTGACGGTTCCAACACGGGTGTGGGATTTGTTGCTTTGTACGTCAGAGGTGTAGATGTATATTGCGCCGGAGCCTTTTCCTGCCGTTCTTGCGGTTACCACTCCTTCACGTCTCGGTTTTTGGAGCTCCTGCGGGACATACAGTTTTCCTTCTGCGTGGTCTCTGATGTAGGTTGATGCGGACCGGTCGATGTCGAATGTGCGGTCCCTCATGCGAAAGAGCATGTGGTCAACGGATTCTGCGGCATGAGTGGAGATTTCTTCGTGGTTTTTAGAATATCCCTCTGCGGTTATGGTGAGGGATGAGAAAATCTGCATGCCGTCTTCGACAACTTTTTCGAGGTCGGTTACGGCTTCGGCGTCGCTTGCGTCAACGCTGGAGAAGACCTGCTCGATTTTGGTGACGCGGTCGCCGTTTTTCCAGCGGTTCATGATGCCGAGACCGAAGATGACTTTTCCAATGATGCCGCCGTCTTTGGCTGCTCCATGATCTGCTTTGTGCTCGGTTCTGCAGAACATGAGATATGCTGTTTTTGCATCATATCCTCCGCATCCGAGACAGACGTCCCCTCTTTTGTAGCGGTGCTCTTCTGCTGCCGGCACGAAATCCGCCGCAAACGGTCCGAATGCCGCGGCATTTTTGTCTTCGAAGTGAACGCGGAGGAGGTCTGCGTTTCCTTCGGCAATCGGGAAGGATACTCCTTTTGCAACTTCTATTACGATGTCGCCTGCGGTTGTTTTGAGCCGCAGGTGGGAGGTTTTCTCCTTCGAGACATTTCCGGGTTTTAAGAGAACAACGCTTGCTCCTGCCGGATGGTTCGGCAGGAGAGAGGCAAGGGTTGTACCTTCCGGAACAGTTCTGGTCTCACCGTTTACGATGATGCGGATATCTGTCATGAGTTACATCTCAAACATTTCTTCTGTGGATTTGTGAAGAGCGTTTTCGTCTTCTTCGGCTTCGGGTGCGCCGCCTGCTAAGGTTGCTTTCTTTGCAACACCTGCTTCTACTCTCTGGCGTTCGGCGGTTACAGCTTCTTTCATGATGATGAGTTCTGCTTCAGAGAGTTCTGCTAAGACTTTGTCGGTCTCGCCGATAGCTACAATTTCTCCATTTCTCATGAACATGCAGCGGTCGCAGACATCGCGGACGAATTCCATGTCGTGGGAGACGATGATGAAGGTTTCGTCCATTTCTTCTCTTGCGTGCATGATTGAGTGCTTGACGTCGACTTTGGTAATCGGGTCCATGGTTCCGGTCGGTTCGTCAAGGAGGATGATTCTTGGTTCGCGGATTAAGACCTGTGCTAATGCAACACGGTGCTTTTCTCCTTCGGAGAGGCTTCCCGGCAGGCGGTTTAAGACATCTTTTGCCTTCTTCTCAGTGAATCCTGCCATACGAAGCGTAATCATTGCTTTACGGGTGGCAAGCTCTTTGGGGAATTCGAGGCCGATTGCATCGGTTAAGTTGTCGATGACGGTTCTGTGCGGGTAGAGGTCGTATTCCTGGTGGAGGAGGGTGATGTACTGTTTTGCGCGTCCTCTGAACTGGAATCCCGGTTTTTTCATGTCAATCCATTCGTCACCGACGCGGACTGTGAGGTTTCCCTTGGTTGGTTCGTAGATTCCGGCAATCATCTTGGAAAGAGTTGTCTTTCCTCCGCCGGAGACACCGATGATTCCGAAGATTTCGCGTTCTTTGATTTCGAAGGAGACGTTATTTACTGCGTTGATGACTCCGCGGTCGACTGCGACGAACTTCTTTAAGAGGTTCTCTGCTTTTATAATCGGCTGTCCGACGTCCTGTGTTGTATATTCTGCATCATCGTAGTAGTCCTTCATGAACTCTTCGACGATTTCGTCCGGCATACCGACTTTGGTGATCTTTCCGTCGTCTAAGAGGACTGCACGGTCGCAGGCTTCTTCTAATACCTGGGAGAAGTGGGAGGTGATAATCATTCCCATGCCTTCTCTGTGTGCGGCCTGTTTTAAGAGGTCGTGGACGATGTTTGCGGTTTTCGGATCGAGAGTTCCGGTTGGTTCGTCTGCACAGAGGAAGAGGGGTTCGCGGGCGAGCTGACGGGCTAAGACGACACGCTGTTTTTCTCCACCGGATAAGTCGCGGGCAACGTGTGTCATGCGGTGGGTTAAGCGGACTTCGTCGATTAAGTCTGCTGCTCTGTCGATTGCTTTCTCAGACGGGTATTTGATGTCGTCTAATGCACGGAGAACGTTTTCGATAACACGGTCGTCACCGTAGAGTGCGAAGGTTCTCTGGAACATGAGCGCAGTTCTTTTCATGATGTCGGTCTTGAGTTTTTCGTTTTCCGGATTCCAGAAGTCGACATCGAGTGCAACGAGTTTGTCGCCGCATTTCGGGCAGGCGGTTCCAGCTTTGCTCTGGAACTCTATTTTACCGCATTTTTCGCAGCGGGAGATGTGGTAGATAATCTGTCCTGCTGTTGGCGCGTTGTCAATTCCGCGGATTAAGTGGATGAGGACGGTTTTTCCGCATCCGCTTCTGCCGATAACACCAACGATTTCTCCCTCGGAAATCTCGAGGTTGATGTTATCTAAGACACGAATCATTTTCTGATTTTCGTCAGTAGTAACCCCTGATTCAGGGAAATCCATACAGAGGTCTTTGATTGTAATGAATGGAGTGGCAGCCATACTTACTTTCCTTTAATAATTCTATACATATTGGCTCTGTGGTATTATTAGGGTTGTCTTAAAAAACCGCATATGCACAGTGTGTTGTGCAGTTCACAATGAGAGATGCCGCTTTTTACATAGGGCTCGCGATTTGAAAAAGACGCAGAAAGCCAAACCTAGCTTACGCTCAAAAGATGTGAAAAAATGTATTGTGTTGGTGTAGATTATTTATCTGCGGCGCTGGCTGGTGTTAACCTTGCGGGTAATGTTGCCTGCGACACGGTTTCTGATGGTCTTGCTCTGGATGGTAGTGACTTCTGCAACAACCTTCTTGTTGTCATCGAAGTTTCCGTTGAAGGATTCTCTGTGCTGTTCTAAAAGGGCCTCGCCCATAGTTTTGATATAGCTTGGTTTAATTCCCATGATATATGCCTCAAATGCTCTATAATGTTAGTCGTTCCGATATGATAAGGATTCTGTTTGCAACATCGTCCGGCGTCTCTCCGAAAATGTAGATGCAGCCCCCGTATGTCGGCTCATTTTCCGCGCAAATAGCTGCCGGAACGCCTTCCTTGCAGAGAAACGCAACTCCCCATTCCATCGTCGAAATTCCTTTCGGGAACTTTTCCGCGTCGTATTCCTCAACATCCAGAAGAACCTCGCGCACGGTCTCTTCAATATCCTCATTCAGTCTGATGCATCCGACTGCCCGGATATCCGGATTAAACCGGCGCGCAGTAATAATCACGCGGACAACCGGCTCATCAATCCCGAATCCAACACTTCCCTCGCGGGAAACTGCAACCTTCTTCTGGTCAAGTGCATCCTCCTGTGCATATGCAAGAGTGATGCCGCCCTTCGGGATGATGTATCTGTTTGCCGCCTCAAGCTTTCCGGACGCCTTCTGAATACTGCGCAGAACCTCAGACTGCTGTTTTGCGGTCATGAAAGCCCCAGCTCGTCTTTAATTGCTGTAATTTCTGCGATTGCAATCTCATACATCCGCTCGCGCGGAAGAAGAGAGTCAGACATCGCGATTCTGTTTCTGTCGCATCCTGCGGCAAAAGAAGCTGCTTTGTACTTCTTGGTAACTGTCTTCGGTGTAACCTCAGTAATCTTTCCGCCCTTCACATATGCACACGCGATAACAAGCCCTGAAACACTGTCTGCTGTCTGAAGACAGATTTCCACCGGAGTTGTGTACTCTCCGCTAAAAAGCATATGATTGTGCCGGCGAATCGGCATGGCAATCTCATCTTCGACACCTGCGGCTTTCAAAATCTCATAGCCTGCTTCACCATGCTTTTCCATATCCTCGTTGATTTCCTGGAAATCAATATCATGGAGAATGCCGATTAACTCGTAAAGAATTTCATCCTCGCCAAGTTCTTTTGCAAGACCTTTCATCACAGCAGCCGTTGCAAGACAATGTCCCAAAAGGGATTCTGTTGTCACATGCTCTTTGAGAAGCGCAAGAGCCTCATTTCTATCCATGATTATGTATGGAACTCCAAAAGTGATAAAAGCCCGCACGATAAATATAATCCCACATGAGAAAAGACTGGATACTGGATATCGCGATTGGAGTCTCTTCAATCTTCATCTTCGCCGTTGCACTGCTCTTCCTGCCGGAAGTTCTTCCTGCCGCATTCGGATACGTTGCTGCATTCTTAATCTTTGTACTCTACTTAACCCTGATGGGACTTTTCGTCGTCAAAAGATTCGTCGGCGAGACCCCGCAGAAAAAAGTAAAGAACTAAGTTCTCTATATCTTTTTTTTAATAATAGGTGAGAAGCTCTCTGAGCTCATCAAGAGAGTGAACAACATCCGCATCCATTTCAAGCATCAGGTTCACCGATTCATTTTCGCTTAAACGTCTGAAATCAGTTCGAAGGGCAATAACTCTCTTTCCTGATGCGGTTGCATACCCCATCTCCCAGGCAGTTCCCGAATCCGCATCTGCACCATCGATAACGCCCACCACAATATCCGCCTCTTTCAGAGCTGCAAGATTTCCTGCATAAATGGCAGCTTCACGGTTTTCTCCGCGTGCTTCCTCATCATCATCCAGCTCCTGAGGGAGGTGGACATGGAAATAAAGCTCTTCTAAAATATCTGCGGCACGCCTGTTGAAACTGCGTTCTCCCTCGGAAAAGAGGGGAGCTGCAAAATAAATCCTGTATTTTGCAAACTCTTTTACATCGACCAGAGAATACTCAGAAAACCGTTTGAGAAACACTCCGGCGCCGTCTGATTTCTCATTTGTATAGTAGGTTTTGGTAACACCGCAAGTTGGAGATGAGTTTACGCCCAAAATAAAGAGCGGAGCACCCCCGCGCTCTGCGATAACATCTCTGACATTTTCTTCCAGACGGTCAAGGAGCGCGTGAAACTCTGGAACATCCATCCTGTCCTTAAATGAACCTGGAGCGCGCCCCTCTCCGAAGAATAGAGTTTCCGGACATGGAAGCGGCACAATTTCAATTCCTGCCTCTCTGCAACGCTCGATACATCGTGAGAATATCGCCAAATCTTCTGCGGATGTAATCCCTTCTGCACGTAAGTTCGGGTTTAGAATACATGGTGAGGCGAGGATGTAAGACATGTGTATTATGTTTGTTTCAGGCGGATAAATAAACGGGGTACATATCCTCATATCCTTACACATCAAATATAATCCTCAGATGTCCATCCCCTTAATTGCCTACCGTGACAACTCCTGCGATCCGAAAAAATGCACCATGAAAAAGCTCGAACGGTTTGGCATGATGAGAATTGTAACCCGCATCCCGCAGATTCCAAAAACAACTCTCCTGCTTGATCCAACCGCAGATGTGCTCTCACCGGCGGATAGAAAATGGGTTCAGTCGATTACTGCTCTTGACTGTTCGTGGGAGGTTTTGGATACTGCAAACCTTGGGGCATGGAAGGGAAGAAGAGCACTCCCATTTCTGGTAGCGGCAAATCCGGTAAACTTTGGAAAACCGTTTACGCTGACATCGGTCGAAGCGATCGCCGCAACGTTATATATTCTGGGAGAGGAAGCTCAGGCAGAGTCAGTCCTGTCCAAGTTCAACTGGGGACTGAACTTCCTAAAACTCAATGCTGAACCCTTAGCAGAATATGCTGCCGCAAAGGACAGCACCGAGGTTTTACGGATTCAATCCGAATATCTTGAATAACCCCAAACAAGACCTTTATCTCTTTTTAGCACTGACATGTAATTAACATGGCAGAGGCTCTCATTTTTATCGGATGCCCGCAGATTCCAGTTCAGGCGCCCCTCGTGCTCTATATCGCTGATTTCTTAAAAGACGCAGGTGTAACCCCGGTTGTTGCGGCAAATCCTTCCGCAAAACAGCTTGTGAGAACAAGCGACCCGAAGGGACATTATGTTTCAGAGTATCGCGATTTGGAGCGTACGGTAAATGACCTTGCCGAAGGGAAGGTCTCCTATCCCCTGATAATATCATTAATACACAATGATGCAGGACTTGCCTTTACCGCAACCGCGGCTGCTGTATCTCCTGCTTCACAGATAGTTTCTGTATTCTTCGGAGAACATGCCTATGAATTGGCAGAAGAAGCGGAATATCCGGGAGAGAAAATCTCTGCTCCTATGACGCACAATACCCGACCAATTCTCGCAAACTTAGATGAGGTGCTCGAATGGGCTGTCTTGAAAATTTAAACTACGAAATCCTGGCAAAGAACTGCAGTTTCAAAGAAACCCGCGATATTGTAAAGCAGATGTGCAAAGAGCGGTATGAGATTCCGCCGGGATTTAAAATCGTTGAGAAGGCAGTAATCGGTATTCCGCCGATTCATGTGGGAATCCGTGATGAGAAGTTAGTTTGTACTTATACAAAACCATGTCACGGTACTTTTGTAATTCTGGTGGATTCTCCAGAAGACATCGAAAATGTAAGAAAGAACGGTAAGCCGGTTAAATGATTCCGGCTCTTTTTTCTACTTTTGCCATAGCTGTCGGTCTTGCTATGGATGCTTTTTCAGTCTCACTTGCAGGAGGTGCCTCTCTCAAAAAATACATCGCAAAAACAGCCCTTCTAACGGCACTGATGTTCGGGTTTTTCCAGTTCGCGATGCCTGTTGTCGGCTGGCTTGTCGGAGCTCCCATATCTTCGATAATTAATCCATACGGGTACTGGATTGTTGTGGCACTCTTCTTCTTTATCGGCGGCAAGATGATTTACGATGCAGTAAAAGGTGATGAGGAAGGAGTTTCATTAATTGGATTCAAGGTATTAACTCTTCTTGCAGTGGCCACAAGTATCGATGCGCTTGCCGTTGGAATCAGCTATGGTCTCATCGGTGAATCAATCCTTCTGCCGTCGGTAATCATCGGGATTGTTGCTTTTGTGTTTTCCTTTGCCGGCGTTCTTGCCGGACATAAATTAAGCGGTGTATTGGGCTCAAAGATGGAAATCTTCGGAGGCATCATCCTGCTTCTGATAGGATTGAAATTCCTTCTGGAGATATTTATCTAAATATTTACTACGCCCGTCGCTAAAAAAAAAAGAAATTAGAGTTTGAACTCTTTTCCTTCCGCCTTCATATCATGGATTTCAGCGGCTGCAGTGAAGAGAGCGTCAGTAGAGGAGTTCAGACCGGTCTCACAGGAGTCCTGAATGACACCGATTACGAATCCGATAGCGACGACCTGCAGGGCAATATCGGATGGAATGCCGAAGAGAGAGCATGCCATCGGGATAAGGAGAAGAGAACCGCCTGCAACACCGGATGCTCCGCATGCTCCAAGAGCTGCAACGAAACTTAAGAGAATCTTCATCAGAAGCGGGACCTCGATTCCAAGAGTGTTGACGCAGGCTAAGGTCATGACAGTGATAGTGATTGCTGCTCCTGCCATGTTGATGGTTGCGCCAAGCGGGATAGAGGTGGAGTAGGTCTTCTCGTTTAATCCGAGGCTCTTACAGAGTTCCATATTGACCGGAATATTTGCAGCAGAACTTCTGGTGAAGAATGCAGTAACAAAGGATTCCTTTAAACACTTGAAGACAAGCGGGTATGGGTTCTGGCGAATCTGGGTGTAGACCATAATCGGGTTCATAACAAGAGCCACAAAAGCCATACATGCGACAAGGATTAAGACGAGCAGACCGTAGTCGATGAAAATCTCCAGACCATTCTGGGATACTGCATTGAAGACAAGACCTAAGACACCAAACGGTGCAAGGGAGATGACCCATCTGATCACTAAGGAGACTGCATCGGAGAGTTCACCAAGGAAGCTCTTTGTGCTGTCAGAAGAGCGTCTAAGGGCAATACCGAAGACGATACCCCAGACAAGGATTCCAAGGAAGTTACCGTTTACAACTGCGCCAAGCGGGTTGGTGATAATCTTTGCAAGCATTCCTCCAAGAACATCGAAGATGCTGGTCTGGACGTCATATCCTTCAACTGCTTCGATTCCTTCCAGTGGAAGAGTCGGGGCAAATAGAGTACAGAGAAGAACCGCACAGACTGCTGCGGCGAATGTTCCGATTAAATAGAGGACAACAATACGACCCATTGTCTTACCGCCGCCGGTAACGGTTCGGGCAAGAGAGGTTGTGACCAGAACAAAAATAAGAACTGGTGCGATAGCCATTAAGGCATTTACGAACAGCGTGCCTAAGGTTCCAATGATGGTGACCTGCGGAATTACCAGTGCCAGGATAATACCGATGATCATACCACATAGGATACGTTTGATTAAGCTGATACTGTTCCATTTCTGAATCAGATTCATGAAAAATCCTTATAATATCAGAGTCATAACACCATAAAGGTTTGGAGAAACTATTTAAAATTAAAATATATTTTTAGAAAAATTTTCCAATGAGGTCCTTGATAGTTTCAAAAGACTCACCAGCTTTTTCTGCGGCAGAATCAATGTCCGGAATTTCTGCAAGACTTCCATCTCCGCTGTTTGTAAGCGGCATGTTTTTGATGCTTTCTAAGAATTCTTCGATGTCTGTAGGCGTTCCTGCATTTTCAGGTATTCCCTGAATTCCTATTATTTCGAATATATTTCCAGAACCCGCTGATTCGGAGATGCTCTCAGCTTCAGAGACGCTTAAATTTTCTTTTGTAAATGTCATGCCGAATATATTGATGTGGGCTGTAATTGTTCCATCCTTCTGCGGGGAAAGAGTAACAGTTCCTACACTGGTATCTCCAATCATGATATCGGTTGTCTGTTCTCCAAGACTGATACATCCGGCAGAGAATATGAGAAGAAGACAGAGAATTGTGACACTCAGTCGGTATTTCATGTTAGTGGATTGGAAGCCTGCGGGTTAATATTTTTCCAAGAAATTATCTCTTCTCAAAACCAACAACATATCACTTTGATTCCCGCAGACGAAATTCTATCCGAACTCACCTCACGTGGAGTGAAAAAAGCAGCCATTCAGCTCCCTGAAGGATTGAAACGGCATGCCCCAAAGCTTTGTTCTCTACTCTCAAAAAACGGCATTGAGACAATCATTTCCGGAGATCCATGCTGGGGTGCATGTGATCTGGCACTTGATGCCGCAGAAGATGCTGAAGTTCTCGTACACGTGGGGCACACTCCGGTATCTACGGAAGAAAACGTCATCTATATTCCATTCCGTCAGGACATCGACCTTGCAGTTCTCAAAGCCGCAGAAGAACTGAAACGTTTCAAAACTGTTTCGGTCACCACCACCATTCAGCATGCCCACCAGACCGAAGAGATGGCAGAAGCTCTTCGCTTCCTTGGTGTGAACGCAGTTGTTGGAAGCGGATACGAGAGAACACCAATGCCCGGGCAGGTCCTTGGATGTACCTATGCTGCTGCCCGCAACGCGAAAGCAGATGCAAACCTGTTTGTGGGAACAGGCGTCTTCCATGCAATAGGTGTCTCGCTTGCAACAGGTAAACCAACCTTTGCTCTTGATCCGTATGCAGATGGAATCCTTCAGGAAGTATCAGCCGACAAACTTCTTCGAAAACGGTTCATCCAGATTGAGAAAGCAAAGCAGGCGAAAAATTTCGGAATTCTCTTATCCTCCAAGTCAGGGCAGAAAAGAGCTGAGCTTGCAAAACATCTTGCATCCCTTCACGAGAACGCTGTTGTTATCCTCATCCGTGAAATTTCGGAGATGCAGCTTAGAAATCTCGGATTTGATGCCTACGTGAATACTGCCTGCCCGCGCCTTGCTTTAGATGACCAGAGCAGATTCCCAGTCCCGCTTCTCTCGCCTGCTGAGTTCGAGATTGTTCTTGGTCTTCGCGAGTGGGAAGATTACGAGATTGATGAGATAGTATGAAACTCAAAAATCTGGAAATACGTCTACAGAAGGTTGCAGGTTTTGAAAAACCAAAGGCAGAGTTTGAACAGTATATGACGCCTGCTCCTCTTGCCGCACGCTTCCTTTTCGATGCCTTCCTGCATGGAGATATCGAAGGGATGAAGGTCTTAGATTTGGGATGCGGGACAGGCATGCTTTCTGTTGGAGCAGCTCTTCTTGGCGGGAATGTCACAGGAGTTGACGGAGATTCCTCTGCTCTTTTGACCGCTGAAAAAAATGCCGCATCACAAAAACTTGACATCACATTCAGACAGGAGATTATCCGCTCAGAGACTGCTGAGGCAGATGCGTATGACACAGTTATTATGAACCCGCCCTTTGGAGCACAGAATGAACATGCTGATCGGCCGTTTATCGAAGCTGCTCTTATCTCTGCACCGGTTGTTTGGGGAATCTTCAATAAGGGGAGCATACCATTTATTAAGGCATATACGAAGGACAGCGCGGAGATCACAGATAAGGTCGCTGCAAAATTATCAATTCCGCGTCAGTTCTTCTTCCACACCAAAGACATAATGGAAATTCCTGTTGAAATTGTGAGGCTTGAGAGATATGGCTAAACCAGGTTTGAGAATCGCAGGACTTGCCGCAGGGCATGGGGCAGTTGACTTTTACGTTCCGGTAATACCGGCACTTCTGCCGTCATTAATTCCCCTCTTTGCAGAGCAGGGTATCACATCCTATGCAATGACAGGACTGCTGTTTACCACAGTTACTGTCATGATGGTTATTTTCCAGCCGCTTACTGGATGGCTGATTGATAAAAATAAGTGGACGCCCTCGACTTCGCTTTGTATTATTTTAACGGCGGTCGCTGTCGCGGCTTTTGGAGTTACTCAGAACTACTGGCTGCTTCTGCTCTTTGCAGTAATAATCGGGGCTGGAAATTCTATGTATCACCCGAATGCCTACCGCCAGATTCACCAGTTCACCACCAAAGACAATCGCGGACTTTTCATGTCTTTAATGTCAGTCGGCGGCACATTCGGTTACGGAGCTGCCCCGCTTGCAACTGGATTCCTCTACGCATGGGGTGGTTTTCCGGCGCTTGTCTGTCTCTTAATTCCGGGACTGATTGTCGCTTTCCTCCTCCTCCGGCTGCCTCAGCATCCGCTAAAGGAAACCGAAGCGGAAGCAGCGGAAGCCGCAGTCACCAAACCGAACTACAAAGGCGCTGCGCTGATGCTTGGTATCAGTTCTCTTCGTTCGTGGGTGTTCTATGGATTTCTGGCATTCGGTGTTGAGTACTTATCAGGATATGCAAATGTCGAGTATGTCTTAGCCACAGCAGTTGTCAGCGGAATGATTTTTGCCGGCATGTTTGGAACACTTCTAATAGGCCCTCTATCGGACAAAGTTGGAAGAAAAGAGGTCATGTTCATCTCATACATAGGCGGAGCCTTAGGCTATGCCGGAATTTTCTTCTTCTCCGGCATTGCCTCTGTTATCTCTCTTGTAGTTGCAGGATTCTTCCTGATGGCAACAGCCTCTGTCGAAATTGCAACCGTTCAGGAACTCATGCCGGGAAGTGTCGGACTGGCATCAGGAATTGTTATTGGAATCCCGCAGGGTGTATCAGCTCTTTCGATGGTATTAATCGGGGTCATGGCAGACTTTTTCGGAATGCCGTTTGCCCTTTCCACTCAGGTTCTTCTGATGCTTCTCGCAATTGCAGCTTGCGCTGCTCTCCCGTATCCTCTTAAAACCCTTCGGAGAAGAGCACTGCATTAATCTCTTAAGAGTTCCATCTCCATAGAGAGACGCCACACATTCTTTTTTGAACGCTTTGACTGACCTGCAATCAGCATCATTCGTTCTTCAATAGTTATCTCCCGAGAACCTTTCGCGAGGTTATCTGCATGAGCTACGATTTTTTCCTCAAGAGTTTTTGGAACACAGTCTGCCGGCGGCAGATTCAAAAGAACACAGTCATCTTCAGAAAGACCTGCACCTGTATGACAGCGGATAATTTCTGTGACATCATCGCCTAATAAAAGCTCGCGGGAAAGTTTTGCTCCTTCGCCTGCGTGTCGAATGGAGTGTGTCACACTTCTTCCCAAATCATGGAGCATAGCTCCTGATTCAACGAGCTTTGAATCTATTGAGTCTCCAACGTACCGCGATGCGATGTCGGCAGTCTTTTTGCAATGGGCAACAACTCCGGCATCACATCCGGAGGAAAAAAGAATTTTTGATAATGAAGCTCTCATTCCTCAGCGAGAGCAGACTTAATCTTTTCAATCCGGTTTCTGAGTGCAGACACCAGAAGTTCATCATCGAAGTGAACAAGCATCTCACCGCACTGCGGGCATGAGAAGTTCATAGTCATTGCATCGTTGAACGTCATCATCAGACCGCAGTTTCCGCACTGGTAGAAGTCATTGTTCTCGTCATAGCGAAGACGGGCAGAGAGTTTCTCTACAACTGTTTCCAGTTCGTCTTTTAACACAGACGGGATGTTTTCCATCTTCAGCACCCAGAGATATGTAAGCCAGCCTGTCTCGTTATTCTTGATTCTGCGATATTCGGCTAAGCGATGTTCGTATAAACTGTAGAGTGTGTGACGGACGGAGTTTAAGTTGATGCCTGTTATCTCCGCAATTTCCTCATCGCTGTGTTCCTCTTCAGGACATTTGCGAATCAGCTCCATTCCCTCATCGCCGACAAGTTTGTAAAGATATTGATAGATTGCCGGGTTGTTGAGGTCTTCCTCTTTGATTGCGGTCATTCATTTATTTGTTGGACGGCAAGACTAATATGTTTATCCAGTGATGCAAGAGCCTCTTCGGGTGTCTTGCCACATCCGGTAACAGAGAACATAACCTGTCCTTTTTCGAATGTTGTCCCCGGATACGGGATATCTGTGATGATATCAGAGAGATGGAGCAGGTCGCGTTTGACTGTCATGTCTTCTGGAGCAGTCAGGATTTTGCGGACTGCAAAACCATTAGGTACGGCAGGACGCTCAGGGAGAATTCCTGCACATGCATCTGCGTGAAGCTGGAATATACTAAGTCCCAAAGCAGCTTCAACAGTTTCCAAGGTTCCTTGGAACCGCGGATTTATTTCGATTGCGTAAGCTTCGCTGTCAGTTAGGACAAAATCAATTCCCATACATCCAACACATCCTGATTCGGCAGCAATCTTCTCTGCGATTTCTGCCATGCGTGAGGCCATCGGATGCGGGCAGGGTGTCATCGAGCCTGAGAACGCATACGGACAGAAATCTCCTCCGCGTAAAATCTGCATGTTGGTACAAAGGGCAACCGCTTTTCCGCCTGCGGCAAGACAGCAGACTGATGCAGGAGTTCCTTCAACAAACTCCTGAAGCATGTATGGCTCAAACTGCACAAACTCATGCCATGCTGCAAGCTCTTCGTCACTTCTAACAACAGCATTGCGCCATCCGCCCGCACCGGACAAAGTCTTTGCCATTGCAGGATACTGTCCTGCCGAAAGGCGCTTTGGAACCGGAATTCCAATCTCCTCAAAGAACTTCTGTGTCTCTCCTTTGTCCATGAAGCGCGCTGCCGCATCAGGCGATGTTCCAAGACGGTTTGGTACTTCTAAAAGCTCCGCACCGGAAGTCGTCACAACATAATCCGGATTGTGTCGGCTCACCATCTCTTCAATTGCAAACGGCAGTTCATCGAGTTCATCAAAGGCCACGTGGTCTTTGACAACAGCCGTTAAATCAGCATCACAGAAATGGTCAACCGCATAGACATCATATCCTGCCTTTGCGGCAGAGACGGCGACATGCCGCGTGGTAAATCCTGCAACGAGGACAGATTTACTCATGTTCCTGCTCGTGCTTGATGGTGTGCTTTCCAACTTTGGTCGGGATGACTTCAAGTTCCGGATTGTCGAAGGAGAGTTCAAGCTCGCGTCCTTCATATAAGTGGTCGAGGAAGAGTGCAACCGCAGAAATCTCGGAGTGCGGTTGGTTTGCAACAGCAACGTTGTAGTCTGCAAGTTCATATAAGTCTCCCGGAACTTTTTCTGCTCCGACAACGACTAAGACCTTCTCTTCCTGTCTGATGTCTGCGATAACATCCTGAAGACGCAGTCCGTACATCGTTAAGTGGACTACTTTTCCCCCGTCTTTCTTGAAACGGTTGATACAGGATTTCCACTTCACATCATTTTCGCAGAAATAGTCCCCTCCGAAACGCTTTGCAACATCTGCGATACTGTCTGCAACTTTTGCATCGTCAGCTGCGAGATACATACCTGATGCTCCAAGAGCTCTGGTGCTTAATCCAACGTGGGTTGTAACTCTCTGGTCTCTTTCCGGGCGGTGACCGATTCGTAAGATATAGGATTTTGGTGTCAGATTCATTTTCTCACTTTAATTACGCCGTTTTCAATATAGATTCCGCAGTCATCTTCTGCCGGAGTGCTTGCAAGCTGGCTTGCGAAGATGAAATCAGTGATGGATAACGGGCATGCGGCATCTCCTTTTACCATCACCAGACGTGATTTTTCGAGGCGGGCAAGAGAAGCGCGGACGGTTTCCTCATCCAGACAACTTTTTTCTGCAAGCTCGGAGATTGGAACGGTTTCTCCGTCCGGTATGAGGTGATAAATTTTCCAGTCTACGTCTTCATCTTTCATGCGTAGATAGATTTGAATATCTATTCTATTAATCCTATCCAAAAGTCAGGGCCAAGTCCTAAAAAGGTATACCTGAGAAAATGAAATACTATTACTCAATGCCACTGATGCCTGAATTTGAACTTTCAACACTCGCAGATGAACTCTATGAACAGTCTGAAGATGATGATCTTCGATTAGCAGAGCTGATGCGCGAACTTCCAAAAGAGATAGGAGATGCTCTTTGCACATCGAATCTGACCAATGCTCTTCAGGCTTTCATGTACGCATTTGGATTTGAACCGAACATCGATATCAGCGACCTTCTTCTTCTTCAGCCCTCAACAATGCTTCTTCGCGGAATCGTCATTGAGAAAGTGGAACTTGCAGAACTCGTCTTTGGATATGACAAGGAAAAGAAGATGTTCTTAATCGGGGTCTCCGATGGAGAAAATATGCAGGCAGCATTTTCCGGAGACAATGCGTATGATGCGGCAAAGAAGTGGGCTAAGGAGAATTGTGGATAATATGAGGGCTAAAGCGTTAGCTGCATGCCCTCCAGGCGTCGCGGGCATACGGGCGGTGGGAAAGAAGTGGGCTAAGGAGAACTGCTCATAATTCAGGGATTACAAAATGATTTCTTTTAGGAGTGACTACAGTCTTGGAGCTCATCCGAAAGTCATGCAGGCGCTGATGGATACAAATTTTGAACATACAGACGGATACTGCTTAGACCGCTTCAGTGATGAGTGCACTGAACTGATTCGCCGGTGGATTGGAAAACCAAATGCAGACGTACATTACTTTGTAGGCGGTACGCCATGCAATACAACAACAATTTCTGCAGGTCTTCGCCCGTATGAAGGTGTTATCACTCCGTCAACGGGACATATCTATGTCCATGAAACTGGTTCTGTTGAATCAACAGGACATCGTCAGTTTGCAATGCCGACAGAAGATGGCAAGCTTCGCCAAAAAGACATCGAGACAGCACTGATGCATCACGAGGATGAACACACGTCAATCCCGAAAATGGTGTATATCACGCAACCTGCGGAAAACGGCAGTGTATATACAAAAGCTGAACTGACAGCATTGAGCGAGTGCTGTAGAAAGCACAATCTTACATTCTATATTGACGGGGCAAGACTTGGGACCGCGCTTACCTGGCCTACGAATGATGTCACCATTCAGGAAATTGCAGACTTGTGTGATGCATTCTATATTGGCGGAACAAAAATAGGAGCACTCTTCGGCGAAGCACTGGTTCTTGTCCATCCGGAAAAATTCGACGAGCACTTTCGTTATATGATTAAGCGTCAGGGTGCACTGCTCGCGAAAGGAAGACTGATTCCAGTGCAGCTTAAGGCTTTATTTGAAGGCGGCGAAGATTCATTGTACTTTGAACTGAGCAGGTACGAAAATGAACTGGCAGTCAAACTGGCAAAAGGCATAAAGGAGGCAGGCTATGAATTCTGGGTGCCGCACCAGACAAATCAGTTGTTCGTCATTATGAAAAACGAACAGATTGCAGAGCTTGAAAAGGATTTCTTCTTCTACACATGGTGTCCGTATGATGAAAATCGTTCTGTAATCAGACTTGTGATTAGCTGGGGCACTACAGAAGAAGATGTTGAAGCATTGATTAATGCGCTGTAAAGAAAATAGGGAGTAAAAGAACAGGTTACTTCCGCATCATTCCAAGGAATAAATCCTCTTCCGGGGCGATTGAGGCAATCTCTTCCTGCTCTACCTTTTGATACTTATATCCGCGAATCAGAACAGCCGGAGTACACTCATCAGCTTCTCCCATCAAAAGCTCTGCTGTTGATGCGAGTCCGTCTGCCACTGCACGACGGGTTACCTGAAGTTCATGACCGAACAAATCTTTTTTCCCGCGTTCATCCGTAATTGGACGAAGACCTGCGACACCTATAGCCACGCCTGAGACTCCAAGCCGCATCGCATGGGTTCTGGAATCAACCACCAGAACTGCCACATCTTTTCCAAACCTGTTTCTGATTTCATCACGGATTCTTTTGGCACTCGCATCCGGATTTTCCGGCAGAAGCGTTACCATCCCGTCCGGCGCATTGGATTCATCAATTCCGGCATTTGGAAGGAACAAATTTCCGCGTCTTGCAAGAAGATATCCTGGCACTCCTCCAACAATCTCATCAGATTCCCGAAGCACAATTTCAGCGAGCCGCACATCTATTGAATATTCTTCTGCGAGCTTTTCTGCAGCAAAGGTTGGGACAATCTCTTCTAATCGAATTACACGTCCTTCTGCTGTTGCAAGAGGAGACTCGGCAATCACTAAAATATCGTTATCGGAAAAACCACTGGCTGCTGATATTGCAGCTTCAGCTGTGATTGATACAATATCATCTCCGATATTGATAAGCGGAGTGGATAGTCCAAAGACCGAAAAAGAATGCGGGACTGACATAGTATTTCTATATGCAGTCCAATCGTTTAATCCTCGCCATTCAGGCGCGTGAATACTTTTACAAAATCAGAGGCTGCTCCAACATCGTGGACACGCAGAAGGTCTGCTCCTGCTTCCATGAGATGATAGAAGACTGCAAGAGATCCAAATATTCTCTCATGCGGTGGTTTGTTCAGACGCTCGCCAATGAAACTCTTGCGCGATACTGCGGCTAAAAGCGGCAGATCATAGGCTTTCAGCTCGGAAAACCTTCTGCAAAGCTCCCAGTCTGCTTCAGACGTCCGCTCTGCTGTCCATTTTCCAACACCCGGATCTAAGATGATGTTTTCTATGCCGTACTTTTCAGCTCTGGAAAGCACTGTGGACATCGCAGATTTTGTCTCGTCAAAGTTCAGAGGATCTCCTGGAATGGTATTGGATGCCATAAGAATAGCCGGGAGGCCGGAGTCAGCAACCGATTTTGCGTAACTCTCATCAGAAAGGCCGCTGATATCATTTACCAACGCAATGTCATAGTGCAGAGCAGCGGTCAGAACTTCTGCGCGGCATGTATCAAGAGAAATTGGAATTCCGCACCCGTCTAAATCACGAAGCGCGGAAATAACTCTCTCTCTTTCCTCTGCTGCGGAAATAGGCGGGGCATTTAGGGCTGTACTTCTCGCACCAAGGTCAATGATATCGGCTCCTGCCCGCCTCATCTCCTCCATGCGTCGAAACACCTGGCTGCATGGAGTAAACGAGTCCGTGAAAAATGATTCCGGACTGATATTTAAGACGCCTAATATCCGCGGAGGGTTGTTCCCTCCAACGGACACGGTTTTGATGCGGATTTCACGGGACATTTAGAGGGTACGGATTTCCGGATAGAGCGGGTATTTGAGACAGAGGGTTGATACCTCTTTCTTTATCTCAGCCAGAGCACTGTCGCTGTCTTTGTTTTTGATTGCCTGTGCAATCCAGTCAGCAATCTGTCTGCACTCTTCTTCTTTCATACCTCTGGAAGTGATGGTTGGTGTGCCCACGCGGATTCCTGAGGTCTCGAATGGAGATAAGGACTGTCTTGGGATGGTGTTTTTGTTCACCGTAATTCCTGCCTTTCCAAGGATTACTTCAGCCTCCTGTCCGGAGATGTTGTAACTTTCGAGGTCAACAAGACAGAGGTGATTGTCTGTTCCTCCGGAAACTAAGCGGAAGTTGTTGTCTTCTAATCCTTGTGCCAAGGCTTTACAGTTCTTTATGACCTGCTTTGCGTATGCTTTGTATTCTTCTGTACCTGCCTCGCGGAAACAGACTGCCTTTGCAGCAATCACGTGCATCAGGGGTCCGCCCTGCATTCCGGGGAATACTGCACGGTCGATAGCTCCGGCATATTCTTTGTTGCACATGATAACTCCTCCGCGCGGGCCGCGAAGTGTTTTGTGTGTGGTGGATGTGGTATAGGTGGTAACGCCAACCGGGGAGTTGTGAAGGCCTGTACAGCAGAGACCTGAGATGTGAGCAATGTCTGCCATAGAGCGTGCGCCTACATCTTCAGCGATTTCAGCAAACGCCTTGAAATCAATCTCACGCGGATATGCGGATGCTCCGCAGACGATTAAATCCGGTTTGTATTTTCTTGCCTGCTCTTCGATTGCACCGTAGTCCAAGACTTCGGAATCGAAGTCAACACCGTAGAAGGAGACATCATAGTATTTTCCGGAGATGTTTGCCGGATCTCCGTGTGATAAGTGGCCGCCGTTGTTTAGGGACTGGCTCATGATTTTATCTCCAGGCTTTAGGAATGAGAGGTAAACTGCTTCGTTGGCCTGACTTCCAGAGTGAGGCTGAACATTGGCGTGTTCAGCACCAAAGAGCGCACAGAGACGGTCGCGGGCAAGGTTTTCTATCTTATCGTGGAATTCACAGCCTCCGTAATATCTCTTTCCGGGATATCCTTCTGCATATTTGTTGGTGAGGATCGTTCCCATGGCCTCAAGGACTTCGCGGGCAACAACGTTTTCAGAGGCAATCAGCTCGAGACCTTCCACCTGACGTTTGTGTTCTTTGTTAATCAGGTCGAAAATCTCTGGGTCAAATAGTGCCAGAGATGACATACCTATATATAGGACACAAGAGTTGATAAGGATACAGTTTCAGACGAAACTTGATAATCAGATACATCTAATAGAGATGGAGTAATGGACAACGCGGCAGCTGCAGTGCCGGATGTTCCTGCTGAATCTCAGCACTCTTCCGGTGAGAGATATTGGGAGATTGATGCAATCAGAGGTATTGCTATCCTCGGAATGATTTTCTTCCATATACTTGCCGCTATGGTGATGTTTCACATAATCGAAGAGACTGAAACCTTCCTGAAATTTTACAACACGTATGTGTTTGGAACCGCGATTTTTGTTCTGTTAGCAGGAATCGCCATGATTCTCCGCCATGAACGCATGCAGAAGAGAGGGGCCACAGACCGGGATTACTATGTAACGCTGGTCAACCGTTCATTTTTGCTGTTCGGCATCGCCATGCTGATTACTGTCATAACCTGGATTGCCTATCAGGTTTTCCTGGATACCAACGCTGCAATCGTTTTCGGATTCCTGCATATGCTCAGCATCTCCATGCTGATTGCAATCCCGCTTCTCAGGTTTAAGAAATGGAATCTCTTATTCGGTCTTGCAGTGATGGCTGTGGGATTTTTTGTAATTCCATGTTTTACCTCGCCGGAATGGCTTTTCCCGCTTGGAATCCACAGTGCTGAGTTCTTGAACCATACGCCAGACTACTTCCCGCTGTTTCCGTGGACAGGTGTTCTGCTCCTTGGAGTTGGTCTTGGCAATGTGTTTTATCCAAATGGAATTCGCGGATTTACGCTGAACTATAAGCCTGGAAAGTTCCTGCAGGCGATGGCAAAACTTGGAAACGGCATGGTGACGCTTTTTATCTACATCACTCACATGCCGGTCATCTATGTTGTCCTCTGGATCTTTGGTTCTCTTACCGGAATCGGATACCTCTAACCTATGATAATTGATATTCTCAACTCGGACATCGATCCGGCTGGAAGAAATATCCGCCGGGCAATCGATATGCTCATTGAAGAGCATGGAAAAGATGCGTTCCCGCTGTTTGACGGAAATGAAGTGACATTCCATACAACAGATGAGCGCATTGTAAATACTGACCGCTCAGTTTTAAATCCGAATGCTGATTTGATTATTGTCGTCTCCAGGCATTCAAGCGTAAATCCTGTACCGGTATTAACTGTTCATCCTCCGGGAAACTTCGGTGATGCACAGCTTGGAGGAAACAGTAAGGAGCTTGGTTTGACATCTCCTGCATGGATGAAGGCAGTACTCTGCAACCACGCAAAGTTTGTACCTGAAGGATATCGCGTCTCATATGAGATTACCCATCACGGCCCGACAGATTTTCCTGCCCCGACATTTTTTGTCGAGGTTGGAAGCACGGAAAAGGAATGGAATGATGAAAAAGCATACACAGCCGCTGCAAAAAGTGTGCTGTATGCAAAACCGGAAGTAGAGACAATCCCGATTATTGGATTTGGCGGAACGCACTATGCAGTTCGCCAGAGTGTGATTGGTCAGGAGACAAAAGGGGCTTTAGGGCACATGATGCATACGCGCGATGTGGGTTCAGTCAAAGCTGATATGGTGTCTCAGATGGTTGAAAAATCAGGAGGTGCAGTCGCCGCGCATGTTGACCGCAAGGCACTCTCGAAGGCTGAAATTAATCACATCACCTGCATCTTAGATGAAGTGGGTATGCCGGAAATCACTGAAGGGGATTTGATAAAACTCAATCAGATGTCCTATGCGGCATGGGTAAAATACTCTGCTTATGCGTCTGAAATTGGAAATGGGCTGAAACTATTCCCTCACGGAAATGTCACAGATGGAACTCCTGCAGCAATATTCCTCCCTGAAGATTTCTTCTCTGCCGCGTTTGGAAGAGATGACACTCCGCTTCTTTCCTTCCTTGATGAGATGGGCGGTGTCTTCCATGTTACCGGTGAGGGTGGAAAACTCATGCCAATCTTTTTAACTGATGCCGAAAATTGCCGAAGTGTATCAGTTGAATTAATAGCTTTATCCGTCCAACAAATTACACGTACACAGGATTGTGTGGTAGATGACGATATCATCACCATCACCCGCCGGCAGTTTGATGCCAAACTCGCGCGCACGTTAGGCATCCCGTCAGGCCCTCTCTTCGGCAAACTGAGCAAAGGAGAAGCGGTCACTCTTCCAGACGGAACAACAGTGACACCGGATGAGGTGACAAAGGTCACAAAAACATCTATCCGAATCCCGGGATTGGAGAATTAACTCATGAGATCAATTGTTGAAGAAGCACTTTCACGCAAGCGGTTTGAAGACGTCGTCCGCGACAACTCTTCTATCTCAGCAATCTATGATGCTGAGTCCGAAATGGAGCTTGGATTAGACAAGAAAGAGACTGTTCCGGCATATGAGCCGGAAGAGAAGCCGACTCCGCGCCCATGGCCTGAAGTACAGGTCAGAAAGCCGGTTGTCGATGAACAGAAGTCTATCTTTTCCGTGCCGGAAGAGAAGCCGGAAGTCGATTTATCCAGCCAGTATAAGTATGCAACTCCGCAGTCTGTCACCCCGACTGACGACGATGATGAGTTCGATGAAATCTTAAACGCATTAAAGACCAAGATTACTGTCATTGGATGCGGAGGCGGAGGTTCAAACACTGTTGCCCGTATTTACCAGGAAGGTGTTGAGGGTGCAGACATCTATGCATTAAACACTGATGCACAGCACTTATCGACCCTGCGCGGCAGAGTTGGAAAGCGTATCTTAATCGGACGCCAGACCACAAAAGGTCTTGGAGCCGGGGCTATTCCGCAGCGCGGAGAAGAAGCAGCAATCGAGTCCGAAGACCAGATTAGACAGGTATTATCTGGAAGTAACATGGTTTTCGTCACCGCCGGTCTTGGCGGAGGTACTGGAACCGGATCGGCTCCAATCGTTGCCAAAGTCGCAAAGGAAGTTGGAGCATTAACTATTGCTATTGTTACTCTTCCGTTCACCAGTGAAAGCGCAACCCGTATGGAGAATGCAGAAATCGGTCTTGAGCGTCTGCGCGAGGTGGCTGATACTGTTATCGTCATTCCAAACGACAGAATCTTAGAAGTTGTGCCGCGTCTCCCGCTTGCACAGGCATTCAAGGTTTCTGATGAAGTCTTAATGCGCGCAGTCAAAGGAATCACTGAGCTTATCACCCTTCCGGGACTTGTCAACCTCGACTTCGCAGATGTCAGAACCGTCATGGAGCAGGGCGGAATCGCAATGATTGGCGTCGGCGAATCTGATTCTGAGGACAAAGCAAGCGATTCTATCAAGAAGGCACTGCGCTCTCCGCTTCTTGATGTTGATATCACAGGAGCTACTGCTGCCTTAATCAATGTCATCGGCGGACCGGACATGACTATGTTCGAAGCAGAGGGTGTTGTTCAGGAAGTTTACCAGAGAATTGACCCTGGAGCACGTATTATCTGGGGTGTCCAGATCGATCCGGAGATGGAAGGAAGAATGCGCACCATGATTATCGTAACAGGAGTTCAGTCCCCACAGATTTATGGCAAGCAAGAACAAACATATACGGCATCACAGTCACAGGTTCAGCGCTCCAAGTTTGAGATTGATTTCCTGAGATGAGGTAAATACATGGTTGTTAAATCAAATACTACGAAGACAAAGAACGGAGCTGATGAAAAGAAGGCAGCTCCAAAAATCAAGAAGCCGGAAATCACCAAGGAAAGTGTTTCCGAATTCTTCAGAAAATACATCCGCGTCTTAAAACTCGCCCGCACCCCAACCAAGAGCGAGTTCTGGAAAATCTCAGCAGTATCGGCTCTTGGAATTGCCTTAATCGGCGTTCTTGGATTCCTTATCTATCTGCTCTTCGAATATCTCCTCCCGTAAACTGAAAAATGACCGCTTCAGAGTTTGGAAACCATTACTATATCATCAAGACGACCAACAAACACGAGAGAACTGTTGCGGACAACATCCGTGAGGCTATCGAAAACGAGATGACGGATGTTGTTGTAACCTCCGTTATCGTACCGGAAGATATCAAGGGTTACGTGTTTGTTGAAAGTCCTGAAGAGCACGCAAGAATTGAGGAGCTTGTTGAGTCAATCGCTCATGCAAGGGTTGTACTGAAAAGTGAAACCTCAATGGAAGAGATTAAGCACTTCCTTGTTCCAAAGCCGGTTGTTTCCGGTATTGACGAGGGAACAATTGTCGAGTTAATTGCAGGTCCGTTCAAGGGTGAGAAGGCTGTTGTCAAGCGCGTTGACCACACCAAAGAAGAAATCACCGTTGAACTTTACGAATCCATCGTCCCAATCCCTATTACCGTCCGCGGAGACAATGTCCGCGTAATCGACAGAAACCAGGAGTAAATCTCCTTCATTTTTTTATGCTCGCACTTCTCATCTGGGTATTTTGCGGGTGTATCTTTTTTGCGTTAGGCATCTATGCTTTTGTTTCAAAGAAGCCGGTCGGCTTTTACGCAAACATCAAAGAGCCGCCAAAGGTAACAGACATCCGCGCATACAATCGCGCGGTTGGAACTCTCTGGACAGTATGCGGGGCATTATTCATTCTGCTCGGCCTTCCACTTCTTGCAGGGCAGAACTCACCGCTTGTATTAATCAGCATTTTCGGAGTTGTTTTTGAATGCATCGCTCTTATCGCGGTTTATGTCTGTATTGAGCAAAAATACAGAGGCCGTCACTAACTGGAAATATCTCCCGCGCGAAGGCACATGTGATGTCTTTCAAGATGGAAATTCGAGGGTGATGATCCTTAGAACAGACATTACCTTTATGTTCTCAGACGTCGACCTATATTGACCAATGTGAGCAGACGTAAGTCTGCGACAGCATACGGTGATACACAATGGCAGAAACTGTCGAGGTCTTAGTACCTGGAGGCAGAGCAACTGCCGGACCGCCACTCGGTCCAGCACTGGGTCCACTTGGTATTAACGTTAAAGCAGTCGTTGACGACATCAACAAGAAGACTGCAGAGTTCAACGGTATGTCCGTCCCTGTTCAGGTGCACGTTGACGACAAGAAGAACGTAACGTTAACTGTTGGTATTCCGCCGACAACTGCACTCGTTATGAAGGAAGCAGGTGTCGAGAAGGGTTCCGGCAACCCGAACACCCAGGCAGTTGGCAATCTGCCGCTTGAAGCTGTCATTCGCATTGCAAAGATGAAGATGGAAAGCATGCTCTCCTACGAGCTCAAAGAAGCTGTTAAGGAAGTTATGGGAACCTGTGTTTCCGTTGGTGTTACCATCGAAGGCAAGACTGCCAAACAGGCAATTGCCGCCGTCAATGCAGGCGAGTGGGATGCACAGCTTGCATAAAGCTGTCCTCAGCCTTCAACGGGTAGCGTGGGAAACCACGTAAAAATGTACAGTAGTAGAGAACAAAAGCCATAGGAGATTGGGGCAAGAACCTCAGTCGAAATACTATGGGAGGCTTCATCAATGGTTGAAAGAACCCAAATCACAGAAGCTGTTACGGCAGCACTTGAGGCAGCTCCGAAGCGTAACTTCCAGGAGAGCGTGGACATCACGATTAACCTGAAGCACGTCGATATGAGCCAGCCGAAAAACCGTATTGATGAGACGATTCTTCTGCCACAGGCAATTGGCGTCAAAAAGATCGCCGTCCTCGGTAAAGGAGATATCGTATCCCAGGCTCGCAACGCAGGTGTCGATTTAATTATGGGCCCTGAAGAGATCGAGCGTCTGGGCGGCGCACCGCGTGAAGCACGCAAGATGGCCGACTCCTACGATTTCTTCCTTGCAGAGACCGCGGTTATGCCGCTTGTTGGTCGCTGGCTCGGTCAGAGACTCGGTCCACGCGGAAAAATGCCGCAGCCGATCCCGCCGCAGCAGGACATCACTCCGATTGTCGAGCGTTTAAGAAACTCCGTCCGCGTCCGTTCCAAGGACAGACTCAACATGTCTGTTAAGATCGGAACCACTGCAATGTCTGCAGAGGATGTTTCTGAGAACTTAGACGCCGTCTTAAAGAGAGTTCTCGGAAGACTCGAGAACGGTGAAATGAACATCCGTTCCGTCTACGTCAAAACCACCATGGGTCCAGCAGTGAAGGTGATGTAAAGATGGCAATCTATACCCACAACCTTCCGGCATGGAAACGTGAAGAAGTTGAGCAGATTAAAGAACTCGCACAGGCTCATGAGCTTGTTGGACTGGTTAACATTTACGGTATCCCCGCAAAGCAGTTCCAGCAGATCAGAAGAAACCTTCGCGGAAAGGCACTTGTCAAGGTTGCAAGAAACACTCTTGTTTCTCACGCATTCAACGAGATGGGTGGACACTTCGTTGACTTAAACGACAAAGTCAGCGAGCACAGCTCCCTTATCTTCGCAGACGGCAACCCGTTCAAGCTCTACAAGTCTCTTGCAGAGAACCAGACCAAGCGCGCCGCAAAGGCAGGCGAGATTACCCCTGAAGATATCGTTGTCTCCGCAGGTCCGACCAGCTTCAAGCCGGGACCGATCGTTGGAGAACTGCAGCAGGCAGGCATTCCGGCAGCAATCGACGGTGGAAAGGTCAAGATTAAAGAGACCAAGACCGTTGTTAAGGCTGGAGAAGCTGTAAACGCAAAGCAGGCAGACGTCCTCGCAAAGCTTGACATCAAGCCGATGCCGGTCGGTCTTGCACTCGTTGCAGTCTGCTACGAAGGCGACATCTATCTGCCCGACGTTCTCGCAATTGACGACGAGGCATACAAGGCACAGATCACTCTTGCAGCAACTCAGGCATTCAACCTGGCAGTCAACGCAGCAGTTCCGACCGCATCCACTGCAGTCACTGAGGCTCAGATCGCTAAGGCAGTCCGTGAGGCAAGAAACCTCGGTGTTGAAGCTCCGATCTATGAGAAGGGCGTCATCGAGATGATCATCAGCAAGGCATACAGACAAGCAAATGCCCTTAAGGCATAATTATTACAACAACAAAATAAGGTGAAATAAAATGGAGTACATTTACGCAGCTCTGTTAGTTCACTCCGCAGGAAACACTGTGGATGAAGAATCGGTTAAGGCAGTTCTCTCTGCCGCAGGTATCGCAGTCGACGACTCCCGTGTCAAAGCATTAATTGCAGCACTCGAGGGAGTTGACATCGAGGAAGCAATCTCCAAGGCAGCAGCAGCACCAGTTGCAGTTGCAGCAGCAGCACCGGCAGCAGCAGAAGCAGCAGCAGAAGCAGCACCGGCAGAAGAGGAGAACAAGGAAGAGGAAGAAGAGAACGCCATGGCAGGCCTTGGCGCACTCTTCGGATAAATCCTTATCCACCCTTTTATTCGCCCAGATGCCCGCGATGGACGAGAGTTTACTCGAGTCATGAGCAAGGCACGAAAGTGACTTGCGACTCTTAGGGGCGTTCGCTTTCGCTCGACCACAAGAAAATCTCTTTTGTAAATTTTAATATTGTAATAAAAAAATGTTAGGCTAATGGTTTTGAAGAAACCGTTGCGTCTGCAAGCCGTCTCATGGTTGAAATCTCCTCGTTTGCCTCGCGGTTTAAGTAGAGATAGAACTCTGCAGGAGTCCATAATGCAACCCATCCGATAACCGTCAGACTCTGACCGAAGGCATAGACGATTGGATTGTTTACAAAGTTTGTCAGAACCACAGAAAGGGCAACACAGATGATAACGAAGAGCAGACCGCGAACCAGATTTCGTCTCGCCTTTTTGTGCGCCATCCGGTGTTTGTGTTCTAAGATATCCACCTGGCGGGAAAAGTATGCGGAGACCGACTTTTCCATGCGGGACTTCAGTTCCGCATTCTGATAGAGTGACTCTTCCAGATATAAGGCGACATGCACATGCTCTTTGGGATTTTTCATCTCCTCTGCGGTATCGACCAGATACTCAACCGTTGCCGGGTTGAGGTCCTTTTCCAAATCCGGGCTTGGGTCAAGCATCTGATAAAACTGACCGAGGGCGCTGATGCGGACTTCGATGGTCTGCTGTTCTCCGTCATCTACCAGACAGCAGAGATTCCCTCGCGTGAACTGTTCCTCACTCATAATTCCTTATAGGTTGCAAAAAAGAGATGATAAAGATTCGTACCAAAAGAGAAATACCGCATTGAGAAATACTCATTACACCGGTGTTTCTTTCTCGGAGTTATAGAGATTCGGTGCGGTTTTTTGCTCAATAGTTTTATTTATTCTCACTGTCAATTATCATCCATGAAAAAGCTCCTCTGTCTTACGGCAGGGTTTTTCGTCCTGCTGTGCATCGCATCACCTGTCAGCGCATCCATCTATTCTGCCGAATCCAGGTACTTTGGTCCCGGTTATGAGGTATCCATGAATACGGATACGCGAATGAGTTACTGGATTATCTGGAACTCGCAGGACGAAGCAAAGGCGCTTGACATCCCGTTTGACGAGACACAGAATGTAGATGCATTCAAAGATGCAGTTGATGACTGTTACCGTGCGGAAAATGATTCCATCATCGCAAAGTCACGGATGTGGTCAAACTTCCTAAACATCTTCGCGATTTTCCGCTACATGGATTTGAGGGATGCCGCGCTGGATGAAGCATCATACTATGCAGAACAGGCAGATGTAATCTTTGAACATCTGTAACATCTTTTTTGAAAGCCGCGATTATTTGCTCAACGCCAGTATACGTGCGATGCGAAGTACGATGGTACTGTCTGTTTCTGCGGTTTTCATATCTTCCCTTCCTTTGCGAGAACGCCCGCCGTGATTACCTGACCTGCAGAGATGCATCCGTCACCGAATGGGTAACGCGGGTTCATCAGACACGGCAGATCTGCTTTGCTCAGTTCAGAGACAATCGTCTCCCGGATTGCGCGATTGATGGCAACGCCGCCGGAAAGTGCCGCTTTGCGGATTCCGGAATCCTCCGCGGAAAGGACTGCGATTCTTGCAAGACCTTTGGCAAGTGTCTCCTGCACAGAAGCTGCGATATCACAGACGTCAAGTCCGTCCTGCATCATCTCATATGCCTCATGGAGAATGCCGGAGGTGGAGAGCACATATGCGCCTTCGGCGTCCTTGGCGATGGAAATTTCCATCGGCTGGGCAACTCCGCGTGCAGCATAGGCTTCGAGCATCATCGACGGCTCACCGTCATATGTCTTTTCACGGCAGATGCCGAGCAGTGCCGATGCGGCATCGAGCACCCTGCCCGTCGAGGTGGTGATTGGCGTATTGAACCGGCGGGCAACAGACTGCTGCAGGATTTTCAAGGACATATCATCCCAACCTCTGCTTTGCAGAAGCGAGAGGGATTCTTCATTCGGCAGAATTCCGTAAATCATCCGCTCAGGGAATTTGCCTGCCAAATCTCCTCCAGGCATTAAGACCGGCTCTAAGTGACCGGCTCTTGCATAGCCTGCCGATGGAGATCCAGCAAACACTTCTCCGCCCCATATGGTGCCGTCCTCACCGTAGCCGACGCCGTCAATCGAGATGCCGATAACATCTTCGGTTGTAACAGACGCGATATGCGCCTTGTGATGCTGAACAGGACAGAGAACAGCGCCGGTTTCTTCCGCCATCTCGCGGGCAACGCGGGTGCTTAAGAACTGCGGATGCAGGTCGTGCGCGATGATTTCCGGCTTTGCACCCGTAAGCGAGGTGAGCTTTTCAATAGTCTCTTTGAGGTAGGCAACGGTTGGGGGATTTCGGATGTTTCCAATGTGCGGGGAGGTGATTAAGAATTCTCCTTTGTAGATGCTCGCATTCGCATTCAGTTCCGGTCCGACGCCTAAAATCTGGCGGTCGCCTAAATCCATCCGTGTTCTGATGGGTGCCAAGCCGCGGGAAAGGCGGATGATGTATCCGTCGCGGACAACGGAGTCATCACAGCGGTTGACGATGTCTCTGTTATGCGTTAAGATGTGCGAGACAACACCTGTCTTTCCCATCTTTTCGATGATGGTCTCCGTATCGGTAATCATCGGTGTTCCCGGAGCATTGGCAGACGTCATCACGAGAAGCGGAGACTTGAGCTTCTGGAACAGCAGGTGGTGCAGTGCTGTGTAGGGAAGCATGATGCCTAAGTTGTGGAGTTTGGATAACTCAGGATGGGACTGCGGGTCGCGTTTGTCGAGGATTAGAATCGGATGCACAGGACCGGTTAAGAGTTCACGCTCGGCATCAGTCGGCGGGACAACATACTCCTGCATCGTCTCTTCAAGCATCATCACCGCAAGTGCCTGATTCGGTCTTCCAAGCACTCGCTTGAGTTTTTCTGCCGCCGATTCTACACAGGCGATGTGGAAGCCGCCGATTCCGCGGATTGCAAGAATCTCGCCTTCGTCAAGAAGCTTTGCCGTCTCTTCTATCGGGTCGCCGGAAACAGAATTCCCTTCTCCGTCAAGCAGGAAGAGCTTCGGACCGCATTCCTCGCAGGCGATTGTCTGTGCGTGATGCCTGCGGTTTTCCGGGTTGGTATAGTCGGCTTCGCAGGCGGCACATTTGGGAAACTCCTGCATTGCAGTTCTTTCGCGGTCATAGGGGACGGTATGAATCACGCTGTATCGCGGCCCGCAGTCAGTACATGAGGTTGCCCAATAGCCGAAGTAGCGGCTTTTTGGGTTCAAAACATCTTCGAGACAGTGGGCGCAGGTTGCAATATCAGCCGGGACGAATCCGCTTCGAGCTCCATCCTTGCTTGGAAGAATGGAGAAGTCGGCAGGCGCTTTACCATCGAGCGGAAGAACTTCCACCGAATCAATCACCGACATCTTTGGTCCTTTGGAGACGGCAGAACAGAACGCATCGAACTGTTCTCCCCACGCATCAATCTCTACTTCACTGCCGTGATTGATGACTGTGCCGACTATTCCATGAGCGGAAGCTGCTGCATAGACGAATGGACGAAATCCAACCCCCTGAACGATTCCGCGAAGAATGATTTTTCCCGACTGCATACCTGATTGTATAGATATAGGGGCGTGATGGTTTTTAAGTGTTCTATCCGATTAGGAAAAAAGAGTTATGCAGGAGATACTCTTTCGAGAATTTCTCCGTAGAATACATCCTGTAATGTACCGTCTTCTAAGAGCTCAAGTCCATAGATGTATGTCTGTTCCATGATTCCGCCAATCTGCATAGTACTGTACGGGACAAACGGTGTCAGCAGCGGAAGCGTTCTGAATTCTTCATCCGTAAAGACAGCCGGGGTGTATTTGTAGAAGTAGAGTCCGACAAGTTCATTTGTCTCACCATCGTAGATGTGACGGGCACAGATTCCGTCATCTTGGAACTCATAGGTGGTTATCTTCTCTCCGACCTGCGGAGTTTCTACCCAGATGCCGTCAACTTCTTCATAGACAGTTTTTGTTCCAAGACTGGTCTTCATCTTTCCGTCTTCAGTGAATGAATAGGTATCAAGATAGTAAATCAGAATCTGGTTTTCTCCAAACTCTTCCCATGTGAAGGAATATACTTCCGGCTCATCTCCGGTTACATAAATGGTCTCGACACCGGTTCCGTCTTCATTGAAGACATAAGTGTAGTAATATTCAACCTCAGCTCCTCCCGGGACGATTTCAGTCCAGACTCCTCCGAATTTCTCTTCGCCCTCTGCAAGGCTGTAGGAGTACTGAGCGTTATCAGTCATTGTTTTTCCGTCTTCTGAGAAGGTGAGGACAGTAAGTGCCTCATACTGATAGATGCCGTCAGTCTTTTCCCAGAGAATAGGGTAGGTATAATCATTTGCCTCATCTGAATAGGAATAAATTACTTTACCTGTGCCGTCTTCTTCGAAGGTAATCAGATATGATGTACTGAAGTCTTCATACTGAATCGGTTCTGGGGTCTGCCAGCTTCCGACAATGGGGTCTGCGGTTGTGACACAGCCTGCTGTCAGGATGACTGCTGCCAGAAGCAGAATGCCTGCAAGTTTCTTCATAGATTTATGTTGGATGGATAATGGATAAATCTTTCTCAGTGTTATTGTGGATGCATCAAAAGAGATTCATAATGTAATTGATAATAATATTGTAAAATGTCAATCCTCAAAGGATGTATCCCGAATATCCTTACATCTTTTAGAATAGCAGGAGCATTTCTGCTTCTTTTCCTTACACCAATGAGTATGGAATTTCTGGGTGTTTATCTTCTCTGCGGGGTTTCAGATATGATTGACGGGTGGGTTGCTCGAAAACTCCACGTGGAAAGCAGGTTTGGTGCGTCCTTTGACGGTTTTGCAGATTTGGTGTTTATTTTAGTCTGCCTTGTCATATTCATTCCATACTTCTTACTTCCAATCTGGCTGTGGATTTTTGCCGCAGTGATTTTCGGCATGAAACTTCTGTCTCTCTGTTTGAGGTACAAAAAAGAAGGGGTTATCGGTTTTTCATCATCGAAGATGAATAAGTTCGCAGGAGCTTTGCTTTTCATCTCGCCTGTTGCCGCCTGTTTTGTTGGGATTATTCCGCCCCTTGTTATTGCAGGATTGGTTTGTTTAGTCTCAGCGTTTCTTGAACTGAAAAGTTTTAGATAAGCGGTTCAGGCTGTTTTCCCATATCGCAGACAGGGAGTTTCATGTTTTTGATTAAGAGCGGTTCGTTGGTATCCATGAGGCGCTCGAGGACAATACGTTTCCCAAAGGCTGATGTTGCAAACACCGGAACACCAACGCCGCCTTGTACAACCGCGTACTCTTCTGCGGCATCTCTGATGTGTTTTGATGCGCAGGCGAAGACCAAGTCACAGGCGGCACAAAGTCTCTTTGCGTCATTGAGGCTTGCAACACCTGTTGTATGAACGCCGATGATTATCGCATCAGGATATTTGGAGCGGATTTCTTCGGCTAACTCATGCTGAAAACCGGCAACAGTGACCGCGACCTTTTCAAATCCGCGTTTCTTTGCCTCGGCAATGCCTCCCAGGGCGTCAAGGGATGCTGTCTCTTTATCCACGACAATGCCGCCCGCATCTTCTATTCGGGATATTACTTCTGCGTATGGGACTGTTTCTACAAGCCCGGACATTCTACCGCCTATTCCCTGAATGAGTTTCGGGTCCGTTACAATTACTGTTCCTGCTCCGTCACAGCAGATAACTGCGGCATCAACGGTTTTGTTTTTGAGAGCGGTTGTTAAGAGTTCGGATGCTCCAAACAAAACCTGGGATTCTTCATCCAGGACCTGACGCTCTCTTGTACACATTCCAAATTTAGCGATTCTGTGTTCGATATTTTTCTGTACTGCTTCAGGTGTTACAGGATTTATTGGGGATGCGAACCTTTTGGCAAACGGGCAGAAGGATATCTTCGGCTCGCCGACTTCGGTTACTTTGCCGTTTTCGATAACGAGCCTTGTCCCTGCGGCTTCGATTACATGCCGGTCTTCCATGATTGTTTTTTGGTTGGCGGAGGATATATGGGTATCTACTGTGTAAGATGAATAGTTTGGTAATTCTCTTGTCATATTTGAAAAACACAGATTTACACAGGCTTATGAATTACTGCAGCCCCAAAGCGCTTGCGAATGGCGAGGGAACGAAGTGACTAAGCTTTGAGCAAGACCGAAGGGCTTGCGAAAGCAATCCGCAAGAACGCAGTTCGAAGCGGAAGCGACGGACTGCTATCTGTGTTAATCTGTGTTTTTTGTGGAATAGATATATGATGAAAATACTATAGTGTCCTATATCTTTTCACTTTTCCGTCAACTGTACACTGAATAATTCCATCCGTTTCTAACCGTCTTACATGCCAGCGAATGGTCTGCTCGGAAAGTCCTGAGAGTTTTGCAAGCTCTCTCTGCGTTATGTTGGGATTCTCTGCTATCAGCCGATAGATTTCCGCAGGACGTGTTCTGGAAAGTACGGCCGCGAGTTTTGCCTGACTAAGGCTTGCGGTACTCTTTGGATAGTATCTTGGAGTTCCATGATACTGTGTGCTGATGATGCGGTTTGTCTGCTCTAATTTGTGAAGATGGTGTGTCACAGAGCCGCGTGAGAATCCAAGGGCTGAGACAATCTGACTCTCCTGACATCCTGAGTTTTCCGCGATGAAGTTGTAGATGGTGTCTCTCCTGGATGAGGCAGCTGTGAATCCACGCTGAATTATGCAGACTGTTAAGAGAACTGCTGCGGCTGAAAGGAATAGGAGAGGAAATGGAAATGAGACTGAAGCCTGCGGAACTTGCGGAACAAACTGTGACTGAGTAAGATATATGAAGGTATTTGAGATCTCAGAAGTACTTGTACCAGAACATATTTGTCCGGTTATGTTTGCTGTTGGTATGATACCTGAGATCTCCGGTTTCATTCCACTAACTGGATATATGAATAACGGCAGTAAAAGCGGAATGAAACGGAGGTTCATACCTCTATTTCTGTCCGCGAAATGATATAAAGTGATTGAGCATTTCCTCGCGGGTTAACATGCACCATAGAAAAATCCTATTGGGATATCTCCTTTATGGGACTTTCTTGCCTCTTCAGATATTCTGCGGTACAGTTCATCAAGTTGTGTCTTCTCCTCGTCTGTTAGTTCATACCTTGCGCGAACCTGAACTTTTGGAGGATTTCCATCAATAAATTTTCCAAGAATATGAATCTCAATGTAGTTGTGGACTACCGTTGGTTTACCTATGGCAGTATTTGTTTCTTCAGCCCACTGATATATAATATCGGTAATTTCCGGATGCAGAGAATACCACTGTTCCAGATTGTTATATGGTGTTTCTAAATTTCCATAATGTGTCCCTAATCCAATTGAAAGATAAACATCATCTTTTGCATCAGGCGGCATCACTCTCTCATATTTCCCATAATCAGGATACTCTTTGTCAGTTGTGGGCTGTACACATCCTGCTGAAAATACAACAGTCAGAAGTAACAGAATAAGAATTACTTTCTTCATAAATACTCATTCGTGGAAAAAGAGATAAAGGAATTGAGCAACTCATCGCTGTATATTTATTCACAATTAGATTGCTCCATAGATAAATTCTACAGGGATATTTTTCATACCATATTTACTTGCGACTTCATCAATTTTTTCGTAGAGTTTATCAAACTGTGCTATTTCTTCATCAGTTGCTTCATATCTGCCGCGTGTTTGAACTGTTGGGGGGTTTCCATCAATGAATTTTCCAAGGATACTAATCTTAAGATAGTTGTTACGTACTTCTGGTTCACGAATTGCTGTTTCTGTTTCATCTGCCCATTTGTAGATAATATCCTTAATTTCTGGATGCAGAGCATACCATAAGTTGAGATTTTCATCCGAGGGCAGATAATCACCATATTGAGTTACGAGAGCAATCGCAGAAAAATACTGTCCCTGAGCTGATGGAGGATGAGACTTCTCATATGATTCATAATCGGGATATGGTCCATACTGAATACATCCTGCTGAAAAAACAACAGTCAGAAGTAACAGAATTAGAATTACTTTCTTCATAAATACTCATTCGCAGAAAAATAGAAAAAGGCATTGAGCATTTCCTCGCGGTATGATAATATTTGGGCTAAGGCTCTAAGAGCCGCATGCCCATTAGGCGTCGCGGGCATACGGGCGTTGAGCAACTCATCGCGGTATGATAATATTTGAGTATCTCTGTATGTACTTGGAAAAACACAGATTGACACAGATAGCAGCCCGTCGCTTCCGCTTCGAACTGAGTTCTCGCGGATTGCTTTCGCAAGCCCTTCGGTCTTGCTCAAAGCTTAGTCACTTCGTTCCCTCGCCATTCGCAAACGCTTTGGGGCTGCAGTAATTCATAAGTATGTGTTAATCTGTGTTTACCAACAAACATCACCGCTCTAAAAACTTCTTCACCACCGGAAGTGCCGCCTTATAAATCCGCCCTTCCATAACCGACTTTACCTCATCCAGATAATCACGGATTAAAAGTCCCTGTGGACACTTCTTTTCACACAGCCCGCAGTTAACGCAGGCAGAAGCCGCTGCCGACTTCTCCTTCAGCGAAGTGCAGGTCACATAAGCCACCATCCCCGAAAACCAGCCCTGCGTCCAGCGGAGATTGTATGCCGAAAAGCAGGACGGGATATCCACTCCGTGCGGGCAGGGCATACAGTAACCGCAGGATGTACAGGGCACGCGAATCTCTGAATTTATCACCGAGCAGACTTTATCATAAACCGCAAGCTCCGCCTCTGACAGAGAATCCGCTTTTGCCGCATCTGCTGATGCACAGTTCTCCTCCACTTGGGATACATCATTCATGCCGGACAAGACAACCGTAATCTCCGGATAATTCCAGAGCCAGCGGAAAGCCTGCTCAACAGGTGTTCGCGTGGAATCCGCATCCGTGAAAACCTTTGCCGCCTTCTTCGGCAGATTCGCAAGACTGCCGCCCCGAAGCGGTTCCATCACAAAAACCGGCAGCCCCTTCTCTGCGGCATACTGCATCCCTGAAATGCCTGCCTGCGAGTGAGCATCCAGATAATTTATCTGAATCTGGCAGAAATCCCAGTCATACGCATCAATGAGCTTTTTGAACTCGGCTGTTCCTCCATGATACGAGAAGCCGAACTGCCGAATCTCGCCTGATGCCTTCTTCGAAGCAGCCCACTCAACGATTCCAAGAGACACCATCTTCTCCCATGAGGCAAGGTCTCCTAGCATATGGACCATATAGTAATCAATATAGTCCGTCTGAAGTCTGCTCTTCTGCTCTGCAAAAATCCGCTCAAAATCCTCCGGCTTTTTGCACTGCCGAAACGGAAGTTTCGTTGCAAGATAGATATCTTTTCTATGCCCTTTCGCGAGGAATTTCCCAAGAGCCGCCTCACTTCCCGGATAAATATAGGCAGTATCAAAGTAATTTACCCCCATCGACAGAGCAAGGTTCATCTCCTCTTCGGTTTTCTTCTGATTCACTGTAACGCCTGCTGTTCTGGAGAACCGCATACATCCGTATCCTAATACTGACAGGCGGTCACCGTTTCTGGGGTTTACTCGATACTGCATTGTATGATAATAGGTGCTGAGAGGTGTTATACTAACCGATTACCTTTTGGCGTGTCAGAATAAACCGTATAAGAATGACTGAAGAGGATATCAATACAATACCAGAAGCTCCGGTCGAAGCCCCGAAAAAGAAGCGGACCTACCGTAAAAAGAAGGTTGAAGAGCCAAAAGAGGAAGTTTCGGCAGCTCCTGCAGAAGAGAAAACCGAAGAGGTAAAAGAACAGCTGGAAGAGGGACAGACGCCGCACAAAAAAGTCCCTGAGCAGTTCCTAAAAGACCTGGACGAGTTTGCCGCCATCCTTGAAGCAAATCCGCCAATCATTGATCCGATTCGCGAGGTCTTTGAGTATCATTTAATCGACCCGATTGACCGAAAGACCTTCCCGAAGATGGTAAATGCCATGTCGATGCTCCTTGGTCCTGCCGCAACCATGGTTGTGATGACCGGATGCCATGTTAACTCTGCTGCATTCTTTGAAGACTTAGTCTTCGCCTGCAAAGGAAATGACAAGGCAAAGGCGGCGGTCTGGATTATCCAGCACTTAACCTCCCTTTACGGAAACCGCGTTCAGAAAGCCTACACCTTATCCTCCGGCACCATGGATGAGGACTGGCACACGATTGATGTCAACACCTACCGCCGTGAAGGAGAGAATCCGGTCTGGACCATTGATATGGTGGTAAATCTTTACAACGGCAAAGACTCGCACATCAGAATGACGCCTGACTCTGCTTTCCAGTTAGTCGAGATTTTAATGGCTGAACTCGCAAACAATGTGCCAGTCGAGCAGGTGGATGCAGGTCTTGTTGAGAAGTGCAAAGAAAACTGCAAAAACTTCCATGACAAATTCTTCGGCGGAGCAGACGAAGAGGCAGAGGAAGTCGAGGAAGACCCGGCAGGATACGCATAACACTGTCTGAGTTTTTCAGACAATCTATTTTTATCATGTTTCTTTTTGGATGCGGACACCAAAAATAAAAACCGCAGACCACGCAGACAAGGCAACGCGTCGCTCTCGCCTAACGGCGACGCAGTTCGCGAACGTAAGTGAGCGAAAGCGACTGGTCGCTTTGTCTGCGTGGTCTGCGGTTTTCCAAATAATGCAAGAGGCAATCACACAAATGAAAGTGTTATGCGGGAAAAACTGAATAGTCTCCAAAAACAAATCTGCAAAAGTGACGCCCTGCCTGCCCCCACTGCATCCATCCCGCAAGATGCGGCAGTGAAAAGCAGGCGGCTTGGGTTTTCCAAGCCCCCGGGGCTTTGGGGATAGTTAGTTAGTACAAAGTGATTTTCTCAAACCGAAGGCATTTTCCCTGCGGATGAAATTGGTGAGGAGTGAACCTCTGATGATTTTGCAAATATTAACTCTTGATTACAAGGAATTCACCGGTTGCGATGAGTTTATCTGTTTTTGCGTGGGTAAGTGTCCACTTTGCAATAGACCCTTCTCCTATGTTAAATCCAGACATAACCTGAATCACATCACTGGTTGTAATAATTGCTTTTGGTCCCTCATCTTCCTGACCGCGAACGATTAATGGGTAGTATCTTTCTCCATAGTCGTTTTGTCCTCCAGCTCCAGGAAGTACAGTGATAACTCCATTAAGATTAGTTCCTCCAACCTGTTCGAGAGTCAACTGAACATCCTGGAGGCGAATTGGGTCGCCTCCTTTGTGTTTCAGTCCGAAGATATATCCACTATCATCATATTTTACGTACTGTGCTTCAAAGAGAGCCATTGGTGTCTTATCTGTATCTTTGGATAAATCTGTTGCAAATCCTGTGATTACTGCTGCGATAACGATAGTTACCACAAGCATCAGCATGATGCCTATTACAGGAGACACTGCATCTTCATTTCTCTTTTGTTGTTTCATTGTACAACCACCTCTTTCTCATAGATGATAGTGTTACTTGGGATGTGAAGAATTGTGATATCAACCGGTGTTCCAGCAGGCAGATATTTCATAATTCCTGCGTCAGTTTTAGGATTGCTGGTTTTTGTTTCTCCATTACTACAGAATATTGCATCCATGAACCAGCTTCCTACATTGTTATCTCCGCCCATTGGCAGGAAATCTGTTGTTGCAGTGAGACGAAGTCCTGGAGTTAGCTCTACATCTCCGAAATAGAAATCATACATGCCTCCAGAACCGTATGTGTAATCAACTCCTGTGTATGGAACATGCATTTTCACATACATTGGCTGGCTTCTTCCCCCAACACTTCCTACATTTTGTTTGAATTCTGATGCTGAGTAGGTGCTTTCGTGGAATTTGTTATATTGATCTGTCCATGCAATCTGAATTTCAATGTCTCCAGTGTTAAGCGGGTCTCCTGATACGTGAAGAATCTGGAAATCAGGACCTCTCAGTTCGCCTGCATGATCTTCATCAGCCAATGCTTCAATGTTGCTCAGAATTTTTATGTCGAGAACTACATTTGGGGCTGTTTCAGTGTTGCCAGCCATGCCTGTTCCAAATACTGCGATAACTCCTGCGACAACAATAGTTATCACAAGCATCAGCATAACTCCAATTACAGGTGATACTGCATCGTCAGATTTTTTCTGCATCATTGATAATCACCGGTAATCCCAACTTACTGTCATTTTTTCTTCAGTCACGAGTACGTAGTCTCCATAGAAGATGGTAATGTCAACCTCGATTCCTTCATATATTTTCCAGATATTCGGGTCATCAGCAAGTTGGAGTTTCTTTGTATCTCCTGCTAAAAGTGTTCCTGAGTAAGTGTTTCGTGGTGTTTTTATGACATATTCTCCGAATCTATCTTTACAGGTAACCTGAATTGATATTTTAGATAAATCAAGGCTGTCACCGTGCAAACAGTTGAGAGTAACTGTCTTTTCATCAATATCTTGTTCTTCCATTACTGTTGTCAGAAATTCATTCTGTAATTCAGTGTTACTGCCAGTAGGGTTCAACCCATTTGAGTCATATTTGGCAAATGTGGATGATTGAAGTCCTTCAATTCCATTGTCAAGTTTGTAGTATGATGTACATTCTAGTTCCCACGTGTCAAAATTCAATTCATAGTTTCCTAAGTAGTCAACACCTTCTACCATACTATCGTCAGGTTTTTCATTAATGTACTTCGAGAGATCCATTTTGAAATAATATTCGACACCATCATCACCTTGGTAACTGAAGCAATTAGTTCCCCATTCAAAATTACTATTCATATCATATACTTCCTGCATCTCAGTATACCCTCCAGAAATATCAGAAATATCCACAACAGTGACGGGTGCTGTATCTACATCAGTTCCTAATCCTCCAGCAAACACAGCAACAACAGCCGCGATAACAATAGTTACCACAAGCATCAGCATGACACCAATCACTGGTGACACTGCGTCTTCGGATTTCTTTCGAATCATTTTCAAGTCTCCAAAAATCCGATTACTTTACCAGAACATTCTTCTTTGCAACAATGTGCTTACCATTTGCAAGAACTGTGACAGTTACATAGTCTCCTGCATTTACATTCTCATTTTCAAGAGTGACGATGGAGGTAGTTCCTGGGATGAATGTTAACTGTTTGTATGTTCCCTGTTCGTAGAGTTTTCCTGTTCCAAGTGAATTTCCACTTGCGTCCGTGACTTTTATTGAGATATCTTTAGTAACGAGTGCTTCACCTGAAAGAGATTCAATCTTTACTGTGCCATCAGACTTTACATCAATATCTAATGCCGCAGTCGGAGCCATCTCGACATCAGAGCCAAGACCGCCTGCAAAAGCCGCGACCACTGCCGCGATGACGATAGTTACAACGAGCATCAGCATAACACCAATGACCGGCGATACTGCATCTTCCTTCTTCTTTAAAATAACATCAGCTTTCATAGAATTTTCTCCTAAATGTTACAAACCAAAGTTGAGGGGCTTTACCTCAGCTTTGCGGCAACAAAGAAAGTGGAGTACAGACTTCTAAATTGCTGATAAATCTATCTAAAAAAAAAAAACGCCTTAAATCTATCTATTTTTAGTAAAAAATGAGGTATTAAAACAAGTTGATTTGATTTATTCCGCGGATTAATTCCAATCTCGAAGATGATTTATTTGATTGGTGAATGCGAGTGTGTACGGGCTTGGATGAATTAATCCTTAATGTAAATGATTCGCGGATTTTAGTGTGCGGGTGAGGCGGGGCGGATGGGTGTCCGCGCATGGAATATTTTTTAGACCGTCCGCTAATCCACGCTAATCTCAGCCAATCGCATCTCGCTCTTTCGCAAGCCCTTCGGTCTTGCTCATGGCTTGAGACACTTCGTGTCTCTCGCCCCTCGCTCTCGCATACTCTAAAGAGTATGCTCGTGGCTAATCGCCACCGCTCGGCGAGATGCTGGACTCGCGCTTCGGCGCTCGCCGCGTGGTTCGAAGAAACACAAGATAGAATCAGAAATAAGGAAACAGAACAGAGCGAATCTCCGGCGAGCGCCGAAGCGCGAGTCCAGCATTCCGCTGAGCGTTTGCGATAGCAACGCGAACACGAGGCGATTAGCCGAGTGTAAGCGAGCGAAGAAAACGGAATGCGATTGGCTAAGATTAGCGTAGATTAGCGGTTTGTTATTTTTGGTATCTGCATCCAAAAAGAAACTTAGTCTAAAGGTTGCCGGTGATTTCCAACGCGAATAGTTTT
>JAFQTT010000008.1 GCA_017408885.1 Methanocorpusculum sp. | reverse complement strand
GAACTTGGCTTCGGGGATTATGCGGCCATAGCAGAGAGGTTCCACCCGGACCCATTCCGAACCCGGCAGTTAAGCTCTCTTGCGTCGACTACTGTACTCAGATACGCGAGTTCTCGGGAACTAGTCAACGCTGCAACCCCCTTCCTTTTGTTGAAACATTCTTACTGTAATCTAAACACGAAAGCGTAAGCGCTATTCTTTTGACACCATCAGCATTCATACACTTTTGCCTATTCTTCAATTATTATATACTTCTGCGTACAATAATTATCCATGCCAGAATTCGGAACTCCATTTGCAGTCTTAAAAGAAGGCAGAAAACTCACTCACAGTGAACTTGTACGTGCAATCCGCTTCATGATTGCCGCAGAATATGAAGCAATTCAGCTCTATGAACAGCTCGCTGAATCCATCGACGACAAACTCGCCATCGAAGTTCTGCTTGACATTGCAAACGAAGAAAAAGTCCATGCAGGAGAGTTCCTTCGCTTACTCCACCACTTAGATGGAGACGAAGCAGGATACTATGCAGAAGGTGCCGAAGAAGTCGAAGAAGAAATTGAAAAACTCGGACAGTAATACACTGTCCTAACATCATTTTCCGTAAACTATTATACCTTATACGTACAATTACTATACGCAATTTTGCCCTAGTGGCTTAGACCGGCATAGCGGCTGATTTGTAATCAGCAGGTCGGGGGTTCAAATCCCTCCTGGGGCTTCTTTTCTCATTAACTGACATCAGTAGAAGAGTTCATGTTAAATACTGGAATCGCCTACTAATATATTATCTATACAGGTGAATCCATGCTTTCTGACATCGAGATTGCTCACCAGACTGAGCTCAAAAAAATCACCGAAATCGCTGCGACACTTGATATCGACGCAGATGAAATCGAACTCTACGGAAATTACAAGGCAAAACTCTCAGATGCCTTAGAAAAACGCCTCGAGAAAAACGAAGACGGAAAACTCATCCTGGTTACCGCCATCAACCCGACTCCTGCTGGTGAAGGAAAAACAACCACCACTGTAGGTCTTGGACAGGCAATGCCGAAGATTGGAAAGAAGGCAATTATTGCCCTTCGTGAACCATCCTTAGGTCCTGTTTTTGGTGTTAAAGGAGGTGCAGCCGGCGGAGGATACTCTCAGGTTGTCCCAATGGAAGATATCAACCTCCATTTCACCGGAGACTTCCACGCAATCACTGCCGCAAACAACCTTCTCTGCGCAATGATTGACAACCACATTCAGCAGGGTAACGCCTTAGACATCGACACCCGCAGAATCATCTTCAAGCGCTGTCTCGACATGAATGACAGAGTGCTTCGCAACTGTATCATCGGTCTTGGCGGAACCGTAAATGGTGTGCCGCGTGAAGACCACTTCATGATTACCGTTGCCAGCGAAATCATGGCAATCCTCTGTCTCGCAAAAGACATCGACGACTTAAAAGAGCGTCTTGGAAACATCATTTTCGGCTACAGCAGAAAAGGCACTCCGCTTTATGCCCGTGACTTAAAAGCTGTTGGAGCAATGGCCGCTCTCTTAAAGGATGCTGTAAAACCAAACCTTGTTCAGACCTTAGAACACACTCCATGTCTTATTCACGGTGGACCGTTTGCCAACATCGCACACGGATGCAACTCTGTTCGTGCAACCAAACTTGCATTAAAGATGGCAGACTACGTCATCACTGAAGCTGGATTCGGTTCCGATCTTGGTGCCGAGAAGTTCATGGACATCAAGTGCCGGTACGCAGGCCTTACTCCGTCCACGATTGTTCTCGTTGCAACTGTTCGTGCATTAAAGTACAATGGCGGAGTCAAGAAGGAAGACACCACTATTCCGAATGTGGATGCACTTAAGGCTGGTATGATTAACCTCGAAGCACACATCGAAAACCTCCAGAAGTTCGGTGTTCCGGTAGTTGTCGCAATCAACCGCTTCGCATCTGACTCTGATGAAGAACTTGCCGTTCTTGAAGAGTTCTGCAAGTCCAAGGGTGCAAAGTTCGCCTTGTCAGAAGTCTTTGCAAAAGGCGGAGAGGGAGGTACCGAGCTTGCAAAGGCAGTTGTTGAGTCCTGTGAACTTCCGTCTAACTTCCACTGCATCTACGACCTCGAAAAGCCAATCAAGGAAAAACTCCACACAATTGCCACCACCATCTATGGTGCTGCAGATGTAGTCTACTCTGCAGCAGCAGAGTCTGCCATCAAGGAAATTGAAGCACTCGGCAGAGGAAACCTTCCAATCTGCGTTGCAAAGACTCAGTACTCCTTATCTGATGATCCAAACAAACTTGGAAGACCAACCGGATTTACTGTAAGTGTTGCAACGATTCGCCTCTGTAATGGTGCAGGATTCATTGTTGCTGAGACTGGAGACATCATGACTCTTCCAGGACTTCCGGCAGTGCCTGCCGCCTGCGGTATTGACATCGATAACGATGGAAATATCTCAGGACTCTTCTAATTTTTTTTTTCAAAAAAGTATTATTCAGATGCAGGACTGTATGTCCTGTTTCCTTCTGTTAAAACACCGTCTGCAAGAACTGCCGTTCTCTTATCGGATGCTCCATCTTCATCAGTATCTGCCGAGAAGAAGAGCGTATATGTACTTCCTTCAACAAGCCAGATGAACTCAAACTGCCTTGCAGGCTCGCTTTCACCTTCGGCATACCAGTACTCCATACCAAGATTTGCAGACTTAAATTCATATGTTCTCTCGTAGAGTTTGCCATCTGATGCTTTTGTCAGCTCATCTGAATTCCATACTCCTATTACCGGGTCATCTGTAGTTACACATCCGCTTGCAAATACTGCGGAAAGTAAAAGGACGACAAGGAGAATGATTCCTTTTTTCATAGAAAATAATCGTCTGCTTCGAGGTTAAATGTTTTGAAAAAAGAGAAGAGGGTTACTCGACCTGCTCTTCTTCCTCATCCGGCGAGACCACTGCAACTCCTGTTACCTTGTCACCCGAATCAACACGAATCACACGTACACCCTGAGCGCTTCTTCCCTGCACAGAGATATCTGCCGCATGTGTTCTCATGACAATACCTGCGGCAGTTGTCATTACAACATCATCTTCATCTGAGACCGCAACCGCAGAGACAACAGGACCTCTCTCGAAGTTTGCGGCTATTGAGCGTACACCCTGTGTTGCTCTTCCGTGGCCCATGAACTCATCGAAGAGAGTTCTCTTGCCGTATCCTTTATCGGTTAAGAGAAGTAGATACTTTGCCTTATCATCAACAAGGGTCAGACCGCATACTCTGTCCTCCTCATACTTCATCTTTATACCGATAACACCCTGAGATCCGCGTCCGGTTGCACGGACCTCCTCTTCGCTGAATCTGAGGGACTGACCGTATGCAGTGGTCAAGACAACATCAGACTTGCCGTCGGTCATAACAACATCGACAAGCTCGTCACCGTCAAGGAGTGTCATGCCAATGATGCCTCCTGCACGCGGTCTTGCGAATAGGTCCTGACTGAACTTACCGATTCTGCCGCACTTTGTTGCATACAGGAAGTACTTGTCTGAATCGAAACTGCGCAGCGGAATGACTGCTGAGACATCCTCGTCGGTTAAGTTGAGGAGGTTTACAATTGCCTTTCCTTTTGCCGTGCGCGAGCCTTCCGGAATGTCGTAAACACGCAGCCAGTAGGCGCGTCCTTTGTTTGTGAAGCATAAGAGATAATCATGTGTACTTGCCATGAAGACCTTGTCCACAACATCCTCTTCTTTTGTGGCCATACCGGTAACGCCTCGTCCTCCGCGCTTCTGCTGACGGTAGACATCAAGCGGGACACGCTTAATGTAGTTCTGCTCGGTTAAAGTGACTAAGACCTGCTTGTCTTCGATAAGGTCGATTACCTCAATGTTGGTGCTGGATGAGTAGTCGAACTTGGTTCTGCGTTCATCTGCATACGCCTCGCGAACCTCCTGTGTTTCGGACTTGACAACGGTTAATACATGCTCGTCTGACTCAAGAATCCAGAGGAGTTTTCTGACAACTTCTTCGAGGTCGGAGACTTCTGTCTCAATCTTCTTGGTCTCAAGGGCTGCAAGACGGCGAAGCTGCATCTTAAGAATTGCATCAGCCTGTGCCGGAGTGAACTCGAACTTGGAAACTAAAGCTTCCTGTGCTACAGCCGGATCCGGAGATGCGCGGATTGTTGCAATCACTGCATCAATCATGTCTATGGCCTTTAAGAGACCTTCTAAGATGTGCAGTCTGTCCTGGGCTTTGCGCAGGTCGTGCTCGGAACGTCTGCGGACAACCTCCATTCTGTGGTGGATGAAGTGCTTTAAAAGCTCAGGCAGTGATAAAATCTGCGGCTTCTTGTCGACGATTGCGAGGTTGATGATACCGTACGAGCTTTCAAGCGGGGTGTGCTTGTAGAGCTGGTTTAAGACAATGTTGCCCTGAACATTCTGCTTCAGCTCGATGATGACGCGGATACCATCCTTGTCAGACTCATCGCGGATGTCTGAGATTCCTTCAATCTGCTTGTTCTTAACAAGGTCTGCAATCTTTTCGATCATGACAGCCTTGTTTACCTGATATGGAATCTCAGTGATGACAATCTGCTCGAAGTTCTTCTTGCGGTCTTCAATCTCTGCAACACCGCGGCATACAACCTTGCCCTGACCTGTCAGGTAAGCATTCTGAATGCCTGCATTACCCATGATGACACCGCCGGTCGGGAAGTCCGGTCCAGGCAGAATTTTCATCATGTCCTGTACACTCATCTCCGGATTGTCGATGAAGGCATTGACTAAATCACACACTTCGCCTAAGTTGTGCGGAAGCATGTTTGTAGCCATACCAACAGCGATACCTGTTGTTCCGTTGACAAGCAGATTTGGAATCTTGCTTGGGAGAACATCCGGCTCAAGTGAGGATTCATCGAAGTTTGGAACGAAGTCAACAGTCTCCTTGTCGATATCCTCTAAGAGAGACTCGGCAGTCTTTGTGAGACGTGCCTCGGTATAACGCATTGCTGCCGGAGAATCTCCGTCGATAGAACCGAAGTTACCCTGACCGTCTACAAGCGTGTAACGGTAGGAGAAGGGCTGAGCCATCTTGGTTAAGGTATCGTAGATAGCAGCATCTCCGTGCGGGTGGTAGTTACCCATGGTGGCAGCGACAGCCTTTGCGGACTTTTTGTATGCTTTGTCGCTTGTGTTGCTCTCGTCATGGTACATCGCATACAGGATTCTGCGGTGAACCGGTTTGAGACCATCACGGACATCCGGGATTGCACGTCCGATAATGACGCTCATTGCGTAGTCGATGAAGCAGTTTTTCATCTCGTCTTCAACGTTGACGAGTTCGACTCTGTGTCCTTCCTGCGGGTTCTCAGATGTCAAGGTTCTTCACCTCCCCTGCGTGACGCTTGATAAATTCTTTTCTTGGAATTACATCATCTCCCATGAGCTTCTCGAAGATTTCATTTGCGTAGCTTGCATCCTCAATTCTTACCTGTTTGAGAATTCTGTTCTGCGGGTTCATGGTAGTGTCCCAGAGCTGTCCTGCATTCATTTCTCCAAGACCTTTGTATCTCTGAACAGAGATTCCCTTCTCTCCAAACTCTGCAACAGCTGTTTTCATCTCCTCTTCAGAGAACACATAGCGTTCCTGTTTTCCTTTTGCAACACGGAAGAGCGGCGGCTGGGCAATGTATACATATCCTGCCTCGATTAACGGCTTCATGTAGCGGAAGAAGAAGGTTAGAAGCAGAATTCTGATGTGTGCACCGTCCACATCCGCATCGGTCATGATAACGATGTGGTGGTATCTGGCGCGGGACACATCAAAGCTTTCGCCGTATCCTGATCCGATTGCAGAAATCAGCGTCTGGATTTCGAGATTCTTTAATGCCTTGTGCTCTAAGGCCTTTTCGACATTTAAGATTTTACCGCGGAGAGGTAAGATTGCCTGGAACTTTCTGTCTCGTCCCTGCTTTGCAGAACCGCCTGCTGAGTCTCCCTCCACAATGTAGATTTCAGATTTTGCCGGGTCGCGCTCGGAACAGTCAGCAAGTTTTCCAGGAAGTCCTGACATCTCAAGAGTGCTCTTTCTGCGTGCGAGCTCTTTTGCGCGGCGTGCGGCCTCACGAGCATTTGCAGCTTCAACTGATTTCTTGGCGATTGCCGCAATGACCTTCGGGTTCTCTTCGAAGAACTCGGTTAATGCCTGATAAACCAGGGAATCGACAACTCCGCGGACATTGCTGTTTCCAAGACGCATCTTGGTCTGTCCTTCGAACTGCGGGTTGGCGATTTTGATGCTGATAACAGCGGTCAGTCCTTCGCGGACATCCTCGCCTTTTAAGGAGACATCTTCTTTTAAGTGCTTGTTTGCATGTGCAGTGTTGTTAATCGCACGGGTAAGCGCCGAACGGAATCCTTCGAGGTGTGTTCCTCCTTCGCGGGTGTTGACGCTGTTGACGAAGGTGTAGAAGGTTTCGCTGTAGGTGGTATTGTATTGGAGGGCGATTTCCACATCAATCTTGTTTGTCTCGTCATATTTGTCGAGATAAATGGGGTCATTGTGGAGGAGTTCTTTACCCTGGTTTAAGTGGATGACAAACTCTCTGAGACCGCCTTCGGATTTGTAGGTTTCTGAGTCGCCCGATCTGCGGTCTTCAATGTGGAGTTCGACACCTTTGTTTAAGTAGGCGAGTTCTCTGAAGCGGTGAGCTAAGATATCATAATCGAACTCGGTGGTCTCAAAGATTGAACCGTCGGGATAGAAGGTGATGCGGGTGCCTGTTGTGTCACGGGCTGAGTTTGCGTCTTTACGCATTCTTGACATGCGGTCTGTAAACTCTGCATCAGTTTCATCACGGTCTGACATTCCCTGAACGATTCCTCCGCGTGAGAAGACCATGGAGTAAATTTTTCCGTTCTTGAAGACTTCAGCCACAAGTCTGGTGGAAAGAGCGTTTACAACTGATACACCAACACCATGCAGACCTCCTGAGACCTGATAGGTGTTTTTGTCGAACTTTCCTCCGGCATGGAGAACTGTTAAGACAACTTCCAGAGCACTCTTGCCCATCTTTGGCATGATGTCAACCGGAATTCCGCGTCCGTCATCTTCTACGGACACAGAGCCGTCCATGTTGATGATGACACTTACGTGTCGGCAGTATCCTGCTAAAGCTTCATCAATGGAGTTGTCTACAACCTCGTAGACGAGGTGGTGCAGACCTCTTGTATCGGTACTTCCGATATACATTGCCGGACGTTCTCTGACCGGCGCTAACCCCTCAAGAACTGTAATATGAGAGGCGTCATAGTTGTTTGTCATGTGATTCAGATGTCTCCTGTTTCAGGCATACCCGTCAGTCTTTGGTATGAATTTTCAGACAAAAACAGACGGATAAATTTGCACTATACTATTTGTCGCAGGACAATATTAAGGTCTTGTTTTTCACTGAATAGGTACTCGAAACAGATGGATTTATTCTACCATGCACAATAGTTCATCACAGATAACTCAGGAGAAAAAACCATGAAAAAATACCTCTGTACAGTCTGTGGTCACATCTATGATGAGGACGCAGGAGATGAAAAAAATCACATCGCAAAACAAACCGCATTCGAATCACTTCCGGAAAAATGGGTATGCCCTGTCTGCGGAGCTTTCAGGTCACAGTTTCGTGAACTGAACATGCCGAACAGTGATGCGAAGCCTGAACATTTGTCAGTATCTTCTCTTTCTGCGCTTAAAGGAAGTGCAATCTGTTCTAACCTTGCAAAAGGATGTGAGAAACAGAATAAAGCTGATGAGGCATCAATTTACCAATTGCTTGCAAAAGAACTTAAAAGTTCTGTGACACCTGCCGGATCTGCATCATTTTCTGATTTGAAAAAGAGGGTTGAGCATGATATCTCAAGCCTGATTCCGATGACCAAAAAGGTCGCAGAAAACCATCACGACAGAGGAGCTCTTCGTGCTGTAACCTGGGCTGAGAAGGTAACACGTATTCATCACTCTCTTCTTGAACGCCATGAGGAGGAGGGTCCGGCCCTTGTTAAAGACAAAAATGTCTATCTCTGCCCTGTCTGCGGTTTTATTTTTATCGATGAGCGTGCACCGTCTAAATGTCCTGTCTGCGGTGTTCCGGATTGGAAGTTTGAAATTGTGGAGGCATGAAGATGAAGAAGACTGCTGTTAGAAATTTAAGGCTCTGTACCAAAGAGTGTCTTTGTCTTTTTGTATGCCCAACCGGTGCTGCTGACACTGAAAACAGTATTATCGATGCGGAGAAGTGTACCGGATGCGGACGCTGTGTTGAAGCATGTGCTTCATCTGCTATTTACCTTGTCCCGGCTGAGTATCCGCCTCAGCAGAAGCATGACGATGATGTTCTCTCTGCAATGAACACCTTTGTCACATCAAAGCTTGAAGCAGAACATACTGCGTCAGCTCTTCCGGATAGATTTGCACGTGCTCTTGAACGCTCCAACAGGATTATGGCAGAGGATCTCTTAAGAGAATCCGGGTACATGCTTCCACAAAGCAGAAATGCGAAGAAGTTCCTGAAAGAGCATGCAGAAAAGGGAAATGAGCGTGCTGAAAAACTTCTGAAAATGATTAAAGCAAATGAGTGATTTTTATCACTCTTCTTTTTTTTTGAGGATTTCTAACAACCACTATTTTTAAGAAACTTCACAAAGCAATGCGATAGCATTGCGTTACAGAAAACGAGCGATAAGCGAAGTTTTCGCCAACTCCATAGAGAAATCTACATTATAAATTCGCGTGTGAGTTCCAAAAAGACGCGAATGCACGCGAATACAAATAAGACGTTTGGAGGGGTGCTGTCGCTTCGGTACTTATCGTACCTCAGCTGTTACGCAACGCTATCGCGTTGCTTTGTGAGGTTGTTAGAAATTCTCTGCGGTTTTTATTTTTGGTGTCCTCATCCAAAAAGAAACATAGTCTCCAAAAACAAATCTGCAAAACAGTTTGAATAATTTTAGACATGCATCCTTTTAAAGCGGTTGCGAACTCCGCGGATGCAAGTCTATGAGACAATGTTAAACACGCTCTACGAACATGTAGAGTGACTGCAGCGAGCGAGAGCCGAAGGCTCAAGTATTGAGCAAGGCTCGAAGAGACTTGCGATGCAGTTAAACTCTGAATAATATATTTGCAGTTTATGGTATTTTGCTTTTTGTCCTTACTCGAGGAACACGAATCCACACTAATCGACACGAATCGCACGTTTTTAACGGCGCGTAACCGGCTTATCGCCTACGCGCCTAAACGTGCTTGCGCCCTCGCAGTCGGCTCGGGCGTAAGGATTAGAGATTCAACTAAACGCCCGAGCCGACTGCGAGGGCGTAAGCGTGCCGCGGCTCACCGCGGTAAGCGGTGAAATGAGCCGTGAATAGGCACGCGATTCGTGTTGATTCGCGTGGATTCGTGTTTCTCAAGTAAAACCAAGAGCCGACAGTAAACTTCCTCCTCCAAAAACAAATATGCAAAAGTGATGCCCTGCCTGCCCCCACTGCATCCATCCCGCAAGATGCGGCAGTGAAAAGCAGGCGGCCTGGGTTTTCCAAGCCCCCGGGGCTTTGGGGATAGTTAGTTAGTTAGTACAAAGTGATTTTCTCAAACCGAAGGCATTTTCCCTGCGGATGAAATTGGTGAGGAGTGAACCTCCAATGAGGTTCGGTTATGGTACAATAAACTCGCCTTTGGCGATGACACCGTTTGTGCGGGTGTCGGAGAGTGTCCACTTAACAAGAACTCCTGACTCTATGTCACTATCCATACCTCCATCGTTGAGATTGCCACCGGCTTGATATTTTGAAATAGAAGCATATGTAAATCCATTGACTTTAAAGGTAACACCTTCTGATGAGAATTTTATCGGGACTTTAATTCTATCTCCTGTGGAGACAACAATATCATCCCCTGTCTTTCCCGGAACTGATAAACCAAATCCATTTCCACTGCTCTCTATTTTTTCATATGGAACACCAAAGCCAATTACCTCCAACTCCTTGCCCTCACACTCATCTTTATAGAATTGGTTTTTCGTCAATGGAATCTTATTCACCGTTCTTTCAAGGATAATTCCAGAACTGGTAGCACCACCAATCGGTTCAATGATGACCTGTAAGTTATCCAGTTTCATCTCATCTCCCCCTTTGTGTACTAAGTTAAAGTACTGTAAATATCCACCTTTATGTTGTGATACATCTGCTTCGACCAGAGCTACAGGGGTTGTAGCAGTGGATTCTCCTGCCATTCCGGTTGCAAACATAGTAATAACAGCCGCAATCACGACCGTTACCACAATCATCAGCATAACCCCAATCACAGGAGATACTGCATCATCTTTTCTTTCCTGCTGCTTCATTGTACTATCACCGTGTTGTCATAAATTACTTTGTTGCTCGGCAGATGGATAAACATGACATCAACTGCAGTTCCTTCTGGCAGATATTTCATAATTCCTTCTTCATTTCTGGGGTCCGAAGTAATCAATATCTCACCATTGTTGAAGATAGCGTCCATGAATTGATTTCCAACATACTCACTTCCTCCTCCCTGTGTCCACACACATTCAACACCTGCAGTGAGTGTTAATCCTGGTTTCAAGATAACATTACCAAAGTAGTTGTTTCTATCGGACTTCTCATAGCCTGAGATGGTGTAGTCGCTTCTGATACTAAAACTCTGTCCAGTCGCTTCTACATATAATGGTTGAGATATTTTCCAACCCCATGCAGGGAGTTTTTCGTACATTTTTCCATCTTTGAATTTGTCTGCAGAATAGGAGCTGTAGTGAGAGTTACCATTCTGGTCTGTCCAGGACACACGGATTTCAATGTCTTTTGTGTCGATATCATCTCCTGAAAGTTTCTTTATCTGGAAATCAGGTCCAATCCCATCTCCAGAATTATATTTTGTTAGAATTTTTACATCAAATGTTGCAACCGGTGCAGGCTCAGTATCTCCCACAACCCCTGTTGCAAACATAGTAACTACTGCCGCGATAACTACAGTAATTACAAGCATCAGCATGACACCAATCACAGGAGATATTGCGTCATCAGATTTTTTCAAATTCATGTCTTAGAATCTCCAAGCCTTATGCTTTGACGAGAACTTCTTTGCTTAAGACAATGTGCTTTCCTTCGTAGAGGACAACAACTTCAACATACTCTCCGGCTTTAATTCCAGAGCCGCTAAGAGTAAGAGTAATTGTATCAGTCATTCCCGGAGTGAGATAACCGGATACAGTAAGTTTTCCTGTCGCGAGTGGTGCTCCCTCTAAACTATTTACTTTGATACTTGTGTCTGCCGCATTCAGATTATCTCCTGAGAGAGAACGGAGAACGAGTTTCGAATCTTTCTGATAGACGTCTGCATCTAAAACAGTGATTGGTGTTGCTTCAGTCTCAGTGGCTAAACCGCCCGCAAAAGCCGCAACGACTGCCGCGATAACGATAGTTACAACGAGCATCAGCATGACACCGATAACCGGCGATACTGCATCTTCCTTCTTCTTTAAAATAATATCAGCCTTCATAGAATTTTCTCCTAAGTGTTACAAAGCAAAGTTGAGGGGCTTTTTTACCTCAGCT
>JAFQTT010000007.1 GCA_017408885.1 Methanocorpusculum sp. | reverse complement strand
TCGGGCTACGAAAATACGACTGCTCCTTTGTCCTCGGTTCACTTCGGCTAATCGCCGAAGTTTCACCTGCGGACTGCGGCGCACTCGCCTTTTCGCCCACGCCCTCCTTAATATACAGAAAAGGGGCGGGGCACAGGCGTTTACCCGCGAGAGGATAACCCTGCCGTTCTCGTCGCTTCGCTCCGATTCCGGCACGGATATCGTCTCGCGGTTTACACGCCCTGTGTGTAAGCCCGCCGGTTGTTCGGTTCGCTTCTGCTTTATTTGATTGCCTGCCGCGAATAAGCGTAGGCGATTAGCCGAAGCGCGGCAGGCGGGCTTTGGAGTAAACTATGAAAAAGTTAGATACAAACTCGGATATGTATAGAATCGTTGGATGTGCTCTTCGTGTGTATAACACACTGAAGTCGGGTTATCTTGAATCAGTGTATGAGAAAGCACTTGAGTGGGAATTGTTGGAAGCAGGTTTTTCAGTGAAGCGTCAGGTCAGGATTCCTGTGTATTACAAAGGGATTGAGTTAGGCAAGGATTTCATTGCTGATTTAGTGGTTAATGGTTCTGTGATTGTTGAATTGAAAGCAGTGTCTTGTTTGAGTAAGGCACATGAAAAACAGATTGAGAGTTATCTGAAAAGTACGGGGATGACTGATGGGCTTTTGGTGAATTTTGGAAATATGAAGAGGTTGGAGTGGAGAAGTTATTCACCTTAATTTTTAGATTGAGAAGACACAAATATATGTTACCAAAACAAATTCTAAATTGTGAACAACATGGACTTCAAGGAATCAATATTAAATCTGTCTAACCGTATCCCAAATATAGTCGCAAACGTAAAAACTGAAGAGGCTACAAAGACCGGTTTAATTATGCCGTTTATACAAATTTTAGGATACAACGTATTCGACCCAACAGAAGTATGTCCTGAATGTATTGCTGATGTTGGTACTAAAAAGGGAGAAAAAGTTGATTATGCTATCATGAAAGATGGTGAACCAATCATCCTTGTAGAATGTAAAGCGGCTGATGTTGATTTATCTACAGTTCACAAATCCCAATTATATCGCTATTTCACCGTGATGCCTGCAAAAATTGGCATACTCACAAATGGAGTGAAGTATCAGTTCTACTCTGATTTCGAAGACACAAACAAATTAGATTCTAAGCCGTTCCTTGAAATAGACATGCAGAGCCCAACTGAACCACAGATTGAGGCACTCAAACAATTCAGAAAAGATGTATTCAATGTAGAGAAGATTTTGCCATCTGCAAAAGATATGAAATATATCAAAGCAATCAAACAGATATTCTCTTCAGAAATAGAATCGCCTTCTGAAGACTTTGTAAGATATGTTGCAGGCAAAGTTTATGATGGAAGAATTACCAAGCATGTCCTGGATGATTTTACAGGCATTACAAAAAGAGCGTTTAATCAGTTAATCAGTGAAATGATTAATAACAGATTACAATCTGCAATGTCTCCTTCTGAGGACATAGGTTCTTCAGTAGAGGGAACCGAGGAAAGTACTCCTGTAATTGTGACTACAGAAGTTGAGATTGAAGGATATAATATTATCAGAGCCATTGTAAGCGAAATTATTGACCCAGAACGTGTTTTCATGCGTGACGTGAAAACATATTGTGGAATCTTGGTTGATGATAACAACAGAAAACCAATTTGCAGAATGTATTTCAATGGTAAAAAGAAGTCCATTGGTGTTTTTGTTGATGGTGAACAAAATATACACCATATTGAAAAAACAGTTGAAATATACAAATATGCATCCGAGCTCCGAGAAGCCGCAAAACAATACAATAACTAATTATCTTTTTTCTTTATTTTATTTATGAATGTGTTGTGAACAAAACACATCCAATTAGTAATCATTATGTGTTGGAAGATCTAACTATCGATTGTATGAGACTGAAACAAATTTTATTGATATTACTTGTAATATTGTTCGTTGGTTCAAGTGGTTGTGTAAATGATACAGAACAAACAGAACAAAAATATTCAGAACCTGATTTTGGAGAGATTATGCTTGATTGCATTACAACTTACTATCCAAAAGCAGAGTTAATATTTGGCACATATTCTCAGGCTGAAATGTCTGAAAATGTTTGGCTTGTTGAGCAAGCATACAAAGACAAATATGGCATTAGACATGATTGTTCCGCAGTATTCAAACTTGCTGAATCTGACGGTACAAAAAGAATCTGGAGTTTACAGAGATTTATTGTTGATGGACGAGATGTCTACAACGAATAATTCAATAACCAATTATCTTTCGAAAATGTATCTCGATGATAATAATTTAAGAGGTTGTGAGCCTCCACTCAAGCCCCCTCTTATTTCCGAAATTCACTAAAAGCCCCTCTTTTAATCCTGTAGCTTCCAGATAGTGACCTATCTGTTCCTCGTGAACCTTTGCTAAACAGCGAACAGCTTTCAGCTCCACGATAATTGAATCATTCACTAAAACATCAGCCACATAATCCCTGTGCAGATTCACCCCCTTATAGAAAACAGGAATCCTAACCTGAAGCCTCACTGAAAAACCTGCATCCAAAAGCTCAATCTGCAAAGCCTTCTCATACACACTCTCTGAAAATCCATTTCCAAGAGTGTGTCTTACCTTCATGGCACATCCAACAATCCTGTACATATCCGAGTTTACATCTAACTTCTTCATATATAGCTCCAAAACCAACCAGACAACAGGCGGCTTACAAAGGCTGGCGTGACAGCTCAAAGGTGATATGGGTGGCGTGTTTGTCCGCGCAAGCAGGCAAACCGCCTCCCTTATCTCCTTTGAGATAGAACGCCTGTGCCCCGCCAAATTTCTGTATATTAAGGAGGGCGTAAACAAAAAGACAGACGCGCCGACGTCCGCAGAAATCGAAACGCGGTAAGCGTTGAGATTTCGAGGACTAAGGAGCGGCTTGTATTTTTGTAGCCCGACGGAAAAACACCAAAAGAGCATCAACCATTCAATCTATCTTCAAAAAAGAAAATCACAAAATATCTTTTCCCCGCCGTATAGAGCGGCGCGGTTAGCAGCCGCTCAGGCGGGCACACACACAAAAACTCACGGAACATGCCGGAGTTTTGAAAGCTTCAGATTCTTAATCCCCTTCGGACATGTCTCAGAGTAAGAACCGAGAACCTCCAGGACAACATACTTCTCACCCTCCACAACACCGTCCGGGTGACAGAAAGCATAGCCTTTGCAGAAACGCTCATCACAGACCGGCTTATACACAATACGTGTCCTGCGGGTTGCCTGACTGGTCGGAATTACAACAGTAACCTCAGCATCGGAAACCTCAACAGCCTCAACTCCTCCTTCATGGAGCTGACACTCGTGATGTGTCTTTCTGGTTGAAACAACCTTATACCTTCTGCCTGTGCGAAGTTTCGTGTTGTGACAAACGCGGGCAACCTTGCACCCTTCGCAGGCTGAATCCGGACCTGCATAAACAAACTCAGTTCCCTCCTTTGCAAGAACCGAGCCTACAATTGTGATAATCCGCTCTTCTTCCATTCAATCCACCTCATACAGTGCATGTACTGCATCGCGTGCTTCATCTTCGGTTATGAAATCGAAGATAGTACGCCTCTCAGGACGAATCTCTTTTGCCCGAACAAGAGCCTCAATCACCTCTTCGTCAGATAAGCCAAGCTCTTTAGGTGTTGTCGGGGCTCCAATCATCCGAAGTGAATCGCGGATACGCCTCCAGTCGCCGCCGTGTAAATACATCGAAAGAATCGTACCAAGACCGCATGCTTCTCCATGAAGCACCTGCCCGGGTGCGATTTTCTCAAGCATGTGAGCAAACTTGTGTTCTCCGCCTGATGCAGGCCTTGAACTGCCTGCGATACTCATTGCGACACCTGATGCGAAGAGCGCCTTCATCACAATCCATGCCGCACGCTCATCATACTCTTTGATTAAGTGGGCATTCTCAACCATCAACTCTGCCGCAATCATTGAAAGAGCCGTCGCATACTCGCTTCCCTTCTCTCCGGTCTCGCGAATAGAACTGTCCCAGTCAAGGATTGCTGTATAATTTGCGATAGTATCAGCATAACCTGCGGCAGTCAGGCGATGCGGGGCTGATGCCAGAAGCTCAGTGTCTGCAACAATCGCGAGAGGCGGATGAGCCGCAACACTTACGCTTCCATCCTCAGTATGAATCGATGCGCGGGATGAGGCAATTCCATCATGTGAGGCTGCTGTCGGCACACTGATGAACTGAATATCAATATTGTATGAAACGATTTTTGCGATGTCAATTACTCTGCCTCCGCCAACTCCGATTAATAATACCGCCTTTTTTTCCTGCGCGTAATTTGCAACCCTTGTTACCTCTTCGTATGTAATCTGCCCCACAATTAACGAATCGACCTCAAAATGCGCATCTTTCAATAGGTTGACAACTCTTTGTCCAACACTGTCCATTGTATTTTTTCCAGACAGCACAAGGAGCGGACCTTTCATTCCAAGGTCAGATACAACAAGCGGAAGCTGCTTTAATGCATCATGCCCGGCGATGACATCGCGCGGCAGCTGAATCCAGCGCGACTTGTCAAAGGTTTTATCTTTTAATATCCTATTATCATTTATACTCATAGAAGGCCCTGATATGTTTGAAGAAATATACTCCTGGATTGTAAGTCTGGAAGCTTCTAACTATACAGTAGTTCAGACTATCTTATATGCTTTATTAGTGCTCCTCGGTTTGTATTTACTTTACCGATGGATTCGCAAGGTCAATATTGAAATCTCAACCCCGCTGATGCTTTCTGCCTTAACATATGTTCTCTTCGGAGGACTTTTGCGTGTGGTAGAAGATACAGGAACTATTCCGGATCCATGGTGGATTTTGTTCATCACACCCCAGGTCTATATCCTAACCCTTGTCTTTGGAATGATTGCGCTGTTTATCTCGTATCTTCTCCAGAAAAAGAAGGTTGTTATTTCATACATTCCGGTCTTTGCAGGTATCGGAACTGCTGCATCGGTTCTGGCCTTTGCGTACCTTACATGGTTTGGAATTACAAATGCAGGTGCGACGTTTGATTTCTTAATCATCCTGATTGTTGTCGGAATCGCCGCGGCAGCAACAGCCGCTCTCTGGGCAGTTCTTCGTTATCTCTGCCGCTGGAATTATGTGTCCCATCCGATGTATCTGGCTTTAATCGGAAGCCACTTCCTCGACTCTTCAGCAACAGGATATGCACTCGACCTTCACCCGATTCACTACATCGAACAGCATGTTGCAGGAAACGGAATCATTGAGCTGACAGGTACTGCATACAGTATGTTCCTTCTAAAGCTCGTGGTTCTTGTGCCTTCAATCTGGGTTCTTGAGAAGTTCAGGAAGGAGGAGGGTATGGAAACTCTCTGGTATCTGATTATCTTTGCAATGATTGTCGTGGGACTTGGACCGGGTATCCGCGATTTACTGCGTATGGTTCTCTGGATTTGAGAATATCCAACATACTTTTTTCTATTATTTTTATTAAGACACTCTTACACTAAGTCAATAGCCCTATAATCTTTTAGCGCATACTATATTCTCATGTCTATATCATTTACCAAGCTTCACGGAAACGGAAATGATTTCGCGTTAATTGATGAGATGGCAGGAGTTGTCATCCCGGACGATATGAAGGCAGGATTTGCCGCTGCATACTGTGACAGACGCTTTGGAATCGGAGCTGACGGTATTCTTTTCATAGGACCTTCCAACGAGGCGGATGTGAAGATGTCTCTTTTCCAGCCGGACGGAAGCGAGGCGGAGATGTGCGGAAACGGTATCCGCTGTCTTGCAAAATATGCTGCAGATAAAAAATATGCAAAGACAAAGGCATTCAAGATTGAAACTCTTGCAGGTGTTCTTCCGGTTAGAGGAGATTATGACAATGATGGTGACTTTATGGCCACAATCAATATGGGCTCTCCGGTCTTCGAAGACTCAATCGAGATTGACGGAATGACTGTGCATTCTGTAAACACCGGAGTTCCGCATGCAGTTGTCTTTGTTGATGATGTCGAGGCAGTAGATATCGATGCAGTTGCCCCGAAGATCAGACACCATGAGCACTATAAGAACGGAACGAATGTTAACTTCGTTCAGGTGACCGGTGAGTCTGATATCAAAATCAGAACATTCGAGCGCGGTGTAGAAGGCGAAACTCTCTCCTGCGGAACAGGTTCTACTGCCTGTGCTTTAATCGCAGAAAAGGAGGGAAAAGTAGTTGGTGATGTCATTCACGTAGAAACTGCCGGTGGTCCGCTTGATATTACTGTTGCAGAACTCCCGCTCATGACCGGTCCTGCTGAGACGGTATACGAAGGAATGATTAACTTCTAATCTCCCTTTTTTTACTCTCTAAGATAAGCAACCAAATCGCCTTTTTTAACAGCTCTGCCCGAGTACTCAGATAAATCCCGCCCTACCGCATCGCATTTAATCATCATAAGATAAGCAACCGGCTTATCCCACTCATACTCTGTCATACTCTCATAATTTGCAAGACCTTTCGCAATCAAAAGCGTAGCCTCAGAAACAGCAGCTTTCACATCGTCAGAGAAAGCCTGCGGATGAGTTCCAAGAAGAGCCCCTCCCCCTCCGGAATAAACAGCATCAGCAACCTTCTCAAGACCAATCTCATAAGCCTCTTTAAGAGTTACATCATTTAACATCGGACGATCCTTTACAACCACAGTCACATGTGAACCCGACTTTTTGAGCTCTTCGATGAAAAGCATATCAAAGATAACCTCACCGCAGTTATCCGTAAAGAAAACAACCTTCTCAGAAAGAGGAAGGAACTTATCAGAATCATCAACCGCAAGCCCGTGAGAAAACACCTCGCGGAAATATCTGGCAAAATCCTCTGCAACATCATGACCTGTAACCCCGTAGTCCATTGCATTTCCAAGAACCGAAGCAATCAGAGTATCATGAAGCGTATTCAAAAGAGGTTTAACCTCATCCACAACACCCTCTGCTCTCTTATTATCCCGAACCTTAACCTCAGCATACAAATCTATGTTATCAACCTTAGAATAACAAAAACGGTGAATCTCTCCTGCTGTAACAGCTGCTCCCGCATTCTCAGACATTCCTGCATCAAAAATCTCAGCACAGCGTTCTACAAGACAATCAATCTCATTCTCATCTGAAATAACCGCTGATGCCTGACTTCGAACCTTAGTTAAAAGACAGCTTCTGCATTCTGGTGATAACTTCATAACTGCTCTCCAAAAACGTGGGTATGGGGCCGCCGCGATTTGAACGCGAGTCAGAAGACCCCCAGTCTCCTAGGATGCCAGGCTACCCTACGGCCCCTTGTGTTATATATGTTGAGGTCGTCAGATATTAGGTTTTTCTATCGCATACAAACCGTGTGTAAAAGAAGAAGATTTATCCTTCTTCATTGTTTTTGAAAAATCAGCTAACAGCCGTCTTTAGATACTCTACGGCTGACTTTTCTGATATAGAGAGCAAGACAGAAACCGACAACCGCAAAAACGCAGGCCAGAACTGCTGCAGAAGAGAACCCAATCTCAGCCGCAGACAGAGAACCGATTGCATAAACCCCTGCAAAGAGAGATGAACCGATACACCCTGCAATCTGGAATCCTGTACTCATCACAATAACTCCGTGCGGATTCATCTCATAACTTAAACGTGACAGAGCAAAACTCTGAATTGGACCGATAATCAGTGCCGAACCGCAGATTACAGGCACATAGAGAAGCGCAAACAGCAGAAGTGAATCTGTGCTGATGAAAGCGGCAAGAGCTGCCGTAAAAACCGCAATACATGCAAATCCAAGAGGCAGAAGAACTCCGGCCCCGTGTTTATCATATATTTTTCCGGCAATTGGAGACATAACACACGACAGAAGAATTGCCGGGAAGAGTGTTAATGAAGCTGCAAAAGCAGACACACCTGCTGCTGACTGAAGATAGATTGGAAGGACAATATTCATCGCAAAAATCACAATCAGCGAAATCATGTTAATGATAACACCAACCGCAAACGGTCGAATGGACAGCGGGCGTAAATCGATTAACGGATTTTCAATTCTGCTCTGACGTCTAATGAAGAACACAAGACAGATGATTCCGATAACTGCCGTAACTGCCGAGAGATATATATTTCCTGAGAATGCTGTGGAAATACCGTACAGAACACCGATTAAAGCAAAGCTGATGAGAATCGTAGACAAGACGTCAAGCTTTGGATGAGTAAGTTTTGCAATATTGCCTAAGATAAATGCCGCAGATATGAAGCAGAGAAGAGCAAGTCCTGCAAATACAAGAAGCATCATACGCCAGTCGAAGAATGAGAGAATAACTCCTGCCAGAATAACACTCGACGACGGGCCAAGCGTCGTCATAGCCCCCATAATACCCATATATGTACCAAGTCTCTCTCTTGGAGCTGCCTCTAAAGTAATATTCATACCAACCGGAATCAGCATACCTGTTCCCAAAGACTGAATGATTCTTCCAATCAGAAGAACTGCAAAACTTGGTGCGACGGCGGCAACGACACTTCCAAGAATCAGAAGCCCGACAGATGTAAGAAACAGAGTTCTTGTATTAATACTTCGATACAGAAATGCAGAGACAGGCACCATTACTGCTGCACCAAGCATATATGCTGTTGCAAGCCACTGAACTGTTCCGACATCCACCGAGAAGTAATCCATAATCGGCGTAAATGCCACATTCAGATAAGTCTCGTTAAATGTTGCAAGAAATGCCGCAAAAGCGGCAACAAATAATACTAATTTTGGATTAATAGAAAGATTACGCATTCAAACCCTCTTAAAATGCGTAATTGAATATGTATCTCCACCCTATTAGAAATTAACTGAAATGCAGGATAGCCAACAAATATAATCTACCGTGCCGAAATATAACTATACATGGAGCACGCAGAACATATTGCCGAAGCCGTATCCTACACAAAAGATACATTCCTGCAGATAGATGGCATTGTCACCTGGATAAAGCTCTTTCTCGCAATAATCATCCCGCTTATATCAGGATTCGGACTTGCAACCCTTGTCCTTCAGTTCCTCGTAAAACCAGCTCTTGTAAGCATACTTGTAAACCCCAACCTTGGATTCACCGAGGATGGAATCGCATACATGCTTCAGTACTTAGCAGTAGTAATCGGACTAATCTTTGTCTTCCTCTTCCCATACTATCAGGGCTACCTCAGCCGAAGCATGAAAACCAGAGACATCATAAAAGCTGAAGACTTTAGCGGACTGTTCTTTTCAGGCTGGAAAATAAACGCATTACTCATCTACTATCTCCTTCCGCTGATCGCAATATTTCTCATATATGCAGCACTTTTCGCATTACTGAACGGAGTCCTCGATAACATATTTGCAGGAGAGATAGCATGGCTTGGAACTGTAATGGATTATGTACTGATAATCCTCTACATCATTATCGAGTTTGCAACATTCATCTTCCTTGCCCTATTTGGAAGCATCGGCCTTGTACACCTCGCACGTACAGGCTCCCTTAAAGACTCCGTAAACATTGGAAAAATATCTGCACTCATCAAGAGAATCGGATGGTACGACTACATTTTATGTATCGTAATCATCACTCTCATCCTGCTTTCCGTTGCAGTATTATTCCTCGGACTTGCAGGTATCTTCAGCTACGCAGCAGCAGCAAACATCATCATCTTTGGTCTGATGGTTATCGTGATGATTCCAACAGGTGTTTTCGTCACCAGATACTTAGCCAACATCTACGAAACAGCTTTCATCGAACCGGAAGAAGACATTGAGGAGTTCGACGACTTCTGATGAACGAAGAGTTCAAACTCAAATCAGGCTATGCCCCAAAAGGCTCACAGCCAAAGGCCATAGCTGAATTAACAAAAGGTGTTCTCTCCGGGAAACAGTTCCAGACACTCCTTGGTGTAACAGGCTCTGGAAAGACGTTTACGATAGCAAACGTAATCCAGAACTTACAGCGCCCAACCCTTGTTCTGGCCCACAACAAAACACTTGCAGGCCAGCTCTACAACGAGTTCAAAGAGTTCTTCCCGGACAACCATGTCGAGTACTTCATCTCGTACTATGACTACTACCAGCCGGAAAGCTACATCCCAAAAAAGGATCAGTACATCGAAAAGGACGCATCAATCAATCCCAAAATCGAGATGATGAGACTTGCGGCAACAGCATCTCTTCTTTCCCACAGAGATACAATTGTTGTCGCATCAGTTTCATGTATCTACAGTATTGGAAATCCTGAAAACTTCCAGAACATGGGATTCGAGCTTAAAACAGGACAGAGAATCTCACGCAGGGAGCTGATGGAAAAACTCGTTGATATCCTATTTGAGAGAAACGACACAGAACTGATGCCCGGACGTTTCAGAGTAAAGGGAGACACCATTGATATAATTCCCGGTTACTTCAACGATATCATCCGAATTGAACTGTTCGGGGACGAGATTGACAGAATATCCGAAATCGAGAAGGCGACAGGAAAGGTCAAAGAGAAACTCGATTACTTCTATGTCTATCCCGCACGTCACTTCGTAACACCGAAAGAAGAGATTGAAGAAGCCATCACATCTATTCGCTCTGAGCTGGATGAAGTTCTCTCTGATGGAAAGCTCGATGACCTTGGAGCACACCGTCTCCGCCAGAGAACCGAGTATGATATCGAGATGATAGAAGAGACCGGTTCATGTAAAGGAATCGAAAACTACTCGCGTCACTTCGACAAAAGAAACACAGGGGAGAGGCCGTTCTGCCTTCTTGACTACTTCCCGGATGACTTCCTTTTAGTCATCGACGAAAGCCACCAGTCGCTGCCTCAAGTCAGAGGAATGTTTAACGGAGACCACGCACGAAAAATCCCTCTTGTTGAGTACGGTTTCCGTCTTCCAAGCGCCTTCGACAACCGGCCTCTGATGTTTTCAGAGTTCGAAAAGTTCATGAAACAGACAATCTTCGTCTCTGCAACACCCGGAGATTATGAACTCGAACACTCAGGTGATGTGGTTGAACAGATTATAAGACCAACAGGTCTTGTAGATCCGATTGTTGAAGTCCGCCCGATTCAGGGACAGACAGAAGACCTCATGCGTGAGATAAGGTCAACTATCGAGCGCGGGGACAGAGCACTTGTTACAACGCTCACCAAGAAGCTTGCAGAAGAGCTCAGCGAGTACTTAGCAGCCAACGGAATCAAAACCAGATATCTTCATTCGGACATCAAGACACTCGAGCGTACTGAGCTTATCAGGCAGCTTCGCCTTGGTATGTTTGATGTGCTCGTTGGAATCAATCTTTTAAGAGAAGGTCTCGACATCCCTGAGGTAGGGTTTATCGGAATCCTTGATGCGGACAAGGAGGGTTTTCTTAGAAACACAAGAAGCTTAATCCAGATTATCGGACGTGCCGCAAGAAATGCGGAGTCGCATGTTGTGCTCTATGCTGATGTGATGACCGATTCGATAAAAGCCGCAATCGCTGAGACTGCCAGAAGAAGGCAGATGCAGATAGCCTTCAACGAAGAAAACGGCATCACACCTCAGACCATTAGAAAACCGATTCCGGAAAAAGAGGTGGACTTAAAAGACATCAAGCACATCCCGTCTGCTGAGATTCCAAACCTGATTATCCAGCTCGAAGCAGAGATGAAAACTGCAGCTTCCGCGCTTGATTTCGAGCATGCAATTGAGCTTCGCGACAGAATTGCAGAGCTTCAGAAGAAGCTTGATGCTTCATGAATTTGCCGTAAAGAGGAACGTATTATCTTTACGGCATGAATAGATATTCATGACATCTCTTGTGAAAATCCCTTCGATGCCAAGAACAGAATACGATAAACTTCTCCACGAAAACCATCTCTCAAGAATCGCTTTTACAAAAAACGATCGTGCATACATCGCTCCTTTTCTCTATGTCTTTGACGGAAAACGTCTCTATTTCCTTCCAACAAGGTATGGTAAAAAGATGGACTTTTTCAAAACTAATCCGCATGTATCAGTAGAAGTCGAGGATGTTGCACATGATATGAGTTACTACAGATTTGTAACGCTTTCAGGACGCCTTGAAGAGATTGTAAATCCTGATGAAAAGCAGTCCGTGCGCCGTATGTTTGCAGATTTAATCGGGAACCGCGATCTTTCTGAAAATGCGTTAAAGGCTCTTGGAATCAGCAGCCATGAACCGGTTTCAGAGATTTTGAATTCAAACAATTCAATGGTCTGGGCCTTAACTAATGTTGAGAGTATCACTGCATTAAAAGATACTGACTAAACTTTTTTTTTCAAAAATAGGGAGAGCCGGATTTTCACCGGCAAATCAGGGGAGATATCTGTATGTTTACGCATCGGAATTATCATTCCGTGCCGGAGGTGTGTTATGAGTATTTGCTGTTTTGTGGTGCATGAGTTTCAGCAAAGCACAGTGGTGTCTGTGCCGCAACTTTTTGCAGTGGTTATTCCCACTCAATTGTTGCTTACTATTAGTAAGTCTCGCATGTATAAAAGATTTCTGTAGGTGGCGTGGGGTATGTGAGTGTGTTGTACTCCTGTTGGGAATGTTTTTTTCTGGTTTTATCTGACTGCTCCGCAATAAAACAAAAACACACGCGAAAGTCCATCACTCAATCCTATCACCACAACACCGAATGAACCCGAATCTTTAACCCCTCAAAATACCTATTCTTAAACAGCAAACAATGGCGGAAAATCGAACTGTCACAGTAAGTATCACAATCAATCTTGGCAACTACGAAAACCTTCGCCTCGAAGTCTCCGACAAAGCAGAGACAAAAGAGGAAGCCGATGCACTTCGTTATTTCCTGGCAGATATCTTAGACGGATACGGAAATAACAATGCAACAGCAAAGTCCGCCATCGACAAATACAAAGAGCGTATCTTAGCTGACGCAGATATTGAACCAGAGACCGAAGCATTCACCTTCGAAGACACGCCAATGCCGTTTGTCCCAACCGAAGAGATTGAGTCCCCGGCAGCAGAACCGCTAACCTTGGAGTTCGCATCAGAACCGGAACCGGAAAAAGAGGAAGAGGAAACTCCTTCCCCAAGGCAGGCCGCGGATGCCGAGTTCACCTGCTCAAAGTGCGGAGCACCTGTTACAAAACTTCAGCGTGATGTCTCAATGCTCTTCAACCACAAAATCCTCTGCAAAGACTGCATGAAATAATGAAAAAGAACCTTCTCTCCTGGGAAGAGACTCTCTTCCGCGACCAAGACGTCTTTGACCTAAACTATGTTCCAGAGCAGTTCGACTACCGTGACGAACAGACACAGGCTTTGGTTTTTGCAATACGCCCTGCCCTTCGCGGAGGAAAAATCTTAGATACAGTCTGCCGCGGACCTCCCGGAACCGGAAAAACCACCTCGGTTAAGAAAATCTTCGAATCGCTTAGAGAGACCACTCAGCTTGTAATCCCGATTCATGTAAACTGCCGCATAGACTCAAGCGAATACGCAATCTTTACGCGCATCTACACATCACTTACAAAACTGAGCCCTCCGCCGTCAGGTACCTCTGTTAAGCAGATTATCGATATGATAGCTCACTATATCGAAAAGGAAAACGTACACCCGTTGGTATGCCTTGACGATGCGAACTATCTAATCTACGAAAACCAGTTCAACAAAACCCTCTACCCGCTCATTCGGATGCATGAGATTTTCCCGAGTGTAAACTTCGGACTGATAATTATCATAAGCGACCCGGAAATCGACCTGCAAAACTCACTCGAAGTCAGAGTACAGTCAACCTTCCACCCGGAAGTCATCCAGTACCCTCCGTACTCTGCGCGTGAAATTGCCGGAATCCTGAATGAAAGAGTAAAACAGGGCCTCTATCCAAAAGTCCTGCCGCCTGACCTATTAGATGTCATAATCGACAATGTAATGAAGCACGGAGATGTGCGCCTTGGACTTGATTTAATCAAGCGCTCGGTTCTTTACGCTGAAAAGGCCGCAAGAAAGGAAGTAACAGAAGAGGATATCATAAAAGCTGTCGAGGCCTCGCGCGACAGACACTTGGAGATGCTCATCTCCAGTTTATCCGATGACGAGCGCCTTGTCCTAAAAACCGCTGCTGAGCTTTTTTCGGATGAAACATCTCCTACAACCAAGGAAATCATGGAGGCGCTTCCTGATAACGGACCAAAACTCACCCGTGTCAGCGAAATTTTCAAGCGTCTTGACCGACTTCGTCTAATCGACCTTGAATACTCCAATCAGGGCGGGGGAAGACGCAGATATGTGCATCTTCACGAAGACAAAAAGATGATTCTCTCTCTTATCTCACGGTCAGAGTGAACCTCTGATTAACAATCCTTATCTATTCTCCAATCACATATTTGATTACTATCCTTAAAGGGGGATGTATTTTGGTAAGTGTAAACGAATTAGGACTTGACCTCTTCGAAGAACTCGTAGAGAACGCAGATTTATTCAACGTAGCATACCACGAACTCGACAACGGTGCACGCATCGTTGACTGTGGTGTCAGTGTTCCAGGCGGATTCGGTGCCGGTGACTACTTCACCCGCATCTGCATGGGCGGCCTTGGAGACATTGCATTCCGTCAGGGCATGGTTGGCAACTTCCCGATGACCTTCATCGACGTCAACACTGACTTCCCGGCAATCTCCTGCCTTGGTGCACAGAAAGCAGGCTGGACCGTTAAGCACGAGAACTTCTTTGCAATGGGTTCCGGACCGGCACGCGCACTGTCCCTTCAGCCGAAACACACCTATGAAGTCATCGGCTACGAAGACGAGAGCGAGTACGCAGTCATCTGTCTTGAGGCAGACCGCCTGCCAAACGCAGCAGTCATGGAATTAATCGCAGAGAAGTGTAAGGTTGATGTCGCAAACGTCTGCGCACTTGTAGCCCCGACCTCTTCCATCGTCGGCTCCATCCAGGTTGCAGGACGCTGTGTTGAGACCGCAGTCTACAAGCTCAACGAGCTTGGATTCGACACCAGAAAGATTCTCGCAGCAGCAGGAACTGCACCAATCCCGCCGGTACGCGGTCCAAAGCTCGCAATGGGTGTCACCAACGATGCAACCATCTACCACGGTCAGATCAACCTCACCATGGACGCACCGGAAATCGTCGACTACCTCGAGAAGATCCCAAGCTGCGCATCCGAAGGATACGGCAGACCGTTCAATGACATCTTCAAGGAAGCAGGTTACGACTTCTACAAGATCGACAAGAACCTCTTCTCCCCGGCAGAAGTCATCATCAACGAAGTCTCATCCGGAAAGGTCTACCACGTTGGAAAGGTTGACGCAGAAGTCACCCTCAAATCCTTCGGTCTCGCATAAGCTGAGTTCGAAGTACACGGGATTTTTCCCCGTGTTTTTTCAAAGCATTAATTAAGGAATAAATGCGTATATTATAAGGCAACAGGGACCCGTGGTCTAGGTGGTTATGACGCCAGCCTTACATGCTGGAGGTCAGGGGTTCGAATCCCTTCGGGTCCACTCTCGTTTTTATGACATCTATTGCTGTTCTTGATTATGGTTTAGGTAATCTGAGAAGTGTTTTCCGCGGTCTTTGTGCGGCAGGTGCTAAACCTGTTATTACAAATGATGCTGAGGTTATCTCTTCGGCAGACGGTATTCTTCTCCCGGGCGTTGGTGCTTTTGCTGAAGGTATGGAAAAGCTTCGCCCCTTAATCCCGCTCGTAAAAGCCGAGGCAGAGAAAAAACCGCTTATGGGAATCTGTCTTGGAATGCAGATGCTCCTTGAAGAAAGCGAGGAACACGGAGTGCACGAGGGTCTTTCTTTTATCCCTGGAAGAATCAGAATGTTTGAACGCCGGGAAGGCTTCAAGGTTCCGCAGATGGGATGGAACACAATTTCCCCGTGCGCAAACCACCCGCTCTTTGAAGACGTTTCTGACGGGACTTATGTGTACTTTGTACACTCTTACTATGCAGATACAACGCCTGAAGCAACTCTTGCAAAGACGGAGTACGGAATCACTTATGCGTCTGCTGTCGGATGCGGGAATGTGATGGGAACTCAGTTCCATCCTGAAAAAAGCGGAGATGCAGGGATTCGGATTTTAGGAAACTTCGTATCCCTCTGCGAGTAATTTTTTTTGGATATTATATTCTAAATTGTTTTTTTGTTTTTGCAGGCTTTAGATAAAGCAGGTGAGATACAAAAAAAAAAGGTTGATAGATATTATCTATTTAGCTGCATCCGGACCATCCGCAGTGTTTGCAGATGCCCATGTTGCATCCTTCGCCGAAGTCGAGCGGCTCTCCGCACTCCGGGCATGGATTTACGGTCTTCTTCTCTCCCGGGGCTGGAGATGTGATGGACCAGTTGTCTAAGGTTGCAATGGTCTGGTTTGTTGCTGCAAGCTCAATGCACTTTCCAACAACATCTGCGCAGGACATACCTTCTGAATTCTTGTTTCTGATAGCAGAGACACAGTGAACCTTTGCGAACTGTTTAACGAACTTCTCGTACGGGACACCATTCTGAAGACCTGTGCTGATACTGCGTCCGAGAGCATTGCTGTTTGCCTCGCATCCTGCACCAACGGTTCTGATGAAGACCTCCATCGGTTTTCCTTCGACAGTTGTATTGACGGTGATGTAGAGACGGCAGCATCCGGACTGTGCGAGGAATGTTCTTCCGCTCATCTCGCGCGGGCGGATGAAGTCTAAGGACTGCATAACCTGCGGAACCGGCTTTTCCTCTGCCTTTGGCTCTTCCTTTTTCTCCTCCTTCTTCTCGAGTGCTAAGACCACATCTTCTCGGGAACCGGTTCTGTAGAGGGTCATACCCTTAATTCCTTCCTGCCATGCGAGAAGGACTGCGCGTGCAACATCCTCTTTGGTTGCAGAGACCGGCATATTGATAGTCTTGGAGATGGATGCATGCACATACTTCTGGAATGCTGCCTGCATTAACACATGGTCCTTCCATCCAATGTCAAGAGCGGTCTTGAAAACGGCCTTAAAGGATGACGGAAGCCATGCTACGTCCTGCACTGTTCCTGTCTCGTGAACATGGTCAATGACCTCCTGACGCTTCTCCTCTGCGGTCTTTCCGGTGTATCCCATTGCTGAAAGAACGTTTGCGAGTTCTGCTTCGAAGTACGGGTGGACTAAGACGAATGTCTTTCCAACGGTGTTTCTTCTGGTGTATGCATATGAGAAGACAGGCTCGATACCGGATGAGCATCCTGCGAGAAGAGAGATGGTTCCGGTCGGGGCAATAGTTGTCAGAGCTGCGTTTCTCATGATGATGCCCTGTTTATCCCAGACACTTCCCTCGTATGCCGGGAAGGTTCCCTTTTCTTTTCCAAGACGGATGGACTCATCAACTGCAACGTCGTTGACGCGCTTCATGATGTCCTGACAGAATTTGCGTCCTTCTTCGGAGTCGTAGGGGATTCTAAGCATCAGCATTGCGTCGTGGACGCCCATTAAACCAAGACCGACTTTTCTTGTGCGGTTGGTTGCTTCTTTGATCTCTTCGATTGGGAAGACGTTTTTGGTGATGACTGCATCAAGGAAGCGGATTGCCATCTGTACCATGCGGTCGAGGCGGACAAAGTCAATGCCTCCGTTTGCGACGAACTTGGAGAGATTGATACTTCCAAGGACGCATGATTCGAATGGGAGAAGCGGCTGTTCTCCGCACGGGTTGGTTGTGTCGATTGCCCCAAGCTGCGGTGTTGGGTTTTTGTTGTTGATTGTGTCGTAGAATAAGATACCCGGTTCTCCGTTTCTCCAGACACCTTCAACGATTCCGTCCCAGATTTCTTTGACTGTGACTTCAGTTCCTGCGTTGTCGGTTACCCATACGTCATTGAGTTTTCCGTCTGCTACCTTCTGCATGAACTCGTCAGAGACCATGACTGAGATGTTGAAGTTCGAGAAGTCGCCTTCTTTTGCTTTGCTGTTGATGAACTTCATGATGTCCGGGTGCCAGACGTTTAAGATACCCATGTTGGCTCCGCGTCTTCTGCCTCCCTGTTTGATTACGTCAGTTGCAGAGTTGAAGACGCGCATGAATGATACAGGTCCTGATGCGACACCGTCTGTGGAGCGTACCGGAGAGCCTTCTGCGCGTAAGTGTGAGAAGTTGTATCCGGTTCCTCCTCCTGACTGGTGGATGATTGCTCCCCAGCGGATTGCGTCAAAGATTTCCGGCAGGGAATCGTTTACGGGAAGGGTGAAACATGCGGAGAGCTGTCCAAGCGGGGTTCCTGCGTTCATGAGGGTTGGTGAGTTTGGAAGGAAGGATAAACTCATCATCGCCTGGAAGTACTCTTCGGTTTCTTCTGGGGTTTCCCCGAGAGCGTTGGCTACGCGCCGGCAGACGTCTTCGAATGAGGTCTCGCCTGCGCGGAAGTAGCGGGCCGCTAAAATACTGTCTACTACAGAATCCGTCATACTATCAACCTGTTTTGTATACACCACTCTATCTCACGATAGATAGATATCGTGTATGTTGGTTGGAAGATAATTAAATTCTATCTAACCGGTGGGTGAGATTTTGATTTCCTTTGATTGAAGCAAAGGGATTATAATGTCTCAGGGTGATTTAATGAGAACAAATGTTTGTCCCGTCAAAAGTATTTTTCACAAAGGGGGTCGGCGTTCATAAAGAGAAGCTTGTTTCGTTCGAGATGGCTCTGCGCGACGCTCATGTGTCTCCGTTTAATCTGGTAACGGTCTCTTCGATTATGCCGCCGAATGCGCGTATTGTGCCGCGTGAGGAGGGTTTGTCAGAGCTTCATGCAGGTGAGATTGTTTTCTGTGTTATGGCCAGAGCTGAGACGAATGTGGAAGGAGAGGCTATTGCTGCATCTGTTGGTCTTGCAGTTCCGCCTTTTGAGCAGGGACATCACGGGTTTTTATCCGAGCATCACGGAGCAGGTTTGACGGAGGAGGAGTGCGGTATTCATGCTGAGGATTTGGCGGCTACTATGCTTGGTTCTTTGATGAATATTGATATTGATCCAAAGGCTGCCTGGGATGAGCGTGAGCAGGCGTATCTTGCAAGCGGGAAGATTATTAAGACTAGTAATGTGAGTGCATCTGCTGTTTGTCACGACGGGCTTTGGACGACAGTTGTTTCTCTCGCGGTTTTTGTGCCGTGAGGTTTTTTTCTTTTTTTTGCCCGCAGATGCGGTTGTCAATCTAAGTACACTCAAAAAAAAAAAAGAAGAGATGATACAGGTTTACTGCATCGTCTTTAACAGATACAGCACCTTACAGCAGTGCTCCGCAAGCGACGTAAAAAGATAAGCCTCATCCAAAGACTTACCTGCTGCAAACGTACCATGCCCTTTTGCAATAACAACCTTAGACGAACAAAGAGCCTCGGCCACTGCATCAGCCAAAGCCTGAGTACCGCACGCTCCCTCCACAACAGGAATCTCTGACGCAAAAAGCTGCCCCTCACTGTCAACAGTTCTTATAGAATCATACAGAAGAGACAAAGCCACAGCATGCTGAGGATGAGCGTGCACAATCGCCTCGTGCTCTGTTGCATTGTAAACTGCCGTATGAACACGCCACTCGCTGGATGCACCTGGCGTCATTCTGCCGTTTCTCGGCATCAGAACAAGCTCCGCCGGATCTGCATCAAGATAAGACCCCGTACGGGTAATAAAATACCCTTCAGGAGTCAGAACGCTCATATTCCCGAAATTACCGCCGACCAAATGCTCAGCAAACAGCCTTTTGCCGATGCGGGTAAACTCTGCGGCAGTCTTAGAGCTCATTATTCATCAGACGGACAAGAACAGCTTTCTGTGCGTGCAGTCTGTTTTCTGCCTGATCCCAGACACCACTCTGCATCGAATCGATAACCTCATCGGTAATCTCCTCTCCTCTGTGTGCCGGAAGACAGTGGAGAACAATCGCATCGTCTGCTGCCTTCTTTAATAAATCCATGTTTAACTGATATCCGACAAAGTCTTTGAGCTTCTCATCCTTGATATCCTCTTCACCCATCGAAATCCAGGTATCAGTATAGATTGCGTGTGCATCAGAGACAGCATCAACCGGATCATCATAGAACACGACCTTTCCGCCATTCTCTCTTGCAAAATCAACAGCGCCCTGATCTGGTTCATATCCCTTCGGAGTACTGACAGCAATCTCCATTCCGGTCTGTACAGATGCCATAATCAGAGAGTTTGCGACATTGTTTCCATCTCCAATCCATGCAATGCGAAGACCGTCAAGCTCTCCAAACTTCTCCTTCAAAGTAAGCGAGTCAGCCATAATCTGGCACGGGTGTTCCTTATCAGATAATGCGTTGATGACCGGAATGCTTGCATACTTTGCAAACTCGGTGATTGTCTCATGCTTATAGGTACGCATGATAACTCCCTGAAGGAAGCGGGACATTACACGTGCAGTATCCGGAACAGTTTCTCCACGTCCAAGCTGAGTGTCCTTGGAGTTTAAGTAGAGTGCATATCCTCCAAGCTCGTGCATACCGACATCGAATGAGATACGTGTTCTGGTTGATGCCTTCTCGAAGATCATACCAAGAGTTTTTCCTGCAAGGTACGGGTGCGGGATTCCTGCGGAACGCTGGCGCTTCATACGTGCGGCAAGCGTTAAGATGTCTTCATATGCCTCGGGGGTGAGGTCTGAGATAGAGAGAAAATCCTTCATATTTATTTCCTGAGCTCGTCCATGTGAGCAATGCGCTTGGCAAAGAGTGCGGAGGTTCCAATGTCGCTTCTGTAACGGATGTTTCCGCTGACATTTTTACATGCAGCTTCCGCATAACGCTCGGCCTCTTCAAGGCTGTCTCCGACACCAACGTATGCCATTGTTCTGGAGGTGATGGTCTCTAACATTCCTGATTCGTTTTCGATGACGTTTGCGTAGTAGAGAACGGTATTGTCAGCAGCGCCTGTTGTAATCGGATCTCCTGCGTGCGGTGCGTCCGGATATCCTGCCGGAACAATGTACTTACAGACAGTTGCCTTCTTAGCAAATGAGACATCAGCTTCGGTGAGGCATCCTTCTGCGATGTGCTCTGCAATTACGGAAAAGTCAGAGTCAAGAAGGGTTAAGACATTCATTGCTTCCGGGTCTCCGAAGCGTGCGTTGAACTCAATGACCTTTGGTCCGTCGCGGGTGTTCATGAACTGACCGTATAAAATTCCCTGATACGGGCATCCCTCTTCTGCGAGGGCTTTGATGGTCTCTTTCATGATGGTAAAGGCTGCATCATAGTCTTCGTCAGAGACGAACGGGAACTTGTGGGATTCAAGAGAGTATGAACCCATACCGCCGGTGTTTGGTCCGACATCTCCTTCAAATGCACGCTTGTGATCCTGAACAAGCGGCATTGGAACGAGAGTTTTTCCGTCAGTGAAGGCCATTAAAGTGAACTCTTCACCAAGGAGACGCTCTTCTAAGATGATTTCCTGATCTTTGAGGGTTAATGCGTACTCGACAGCTCCTTCTCTGTCGACCTGCTCGCCCATTACCTTAACGCCCTTTCCTCCGGTAAGTCCGGTCGGCTTTACAGCAAGCTCTCCTTCGTAGGATTTGATATATTCTGCTGCTTCTTCCGGTGTTTTGCAGATTTTATATCCCGGACATCCGGCGATTCCATGCTTCTGCATAAGCTCGCGGCAGAATCCCTTATCGGTCTCGATTCTTGCGGCCATCTTCTTTGGACCGACACATCCGATTCCTTCTTTCCAGAGCGCATCGGCAAGACCTGCCTGAAGCGGAGCTTCCGGTCCGATTACTGCGTATTTGATATTGTGTTTTTTAGCGAAGTCAACAACTGCTTCTACATCGGTTTCAGCATGGAGGAATACTTCCTTTGCAAGTTTTGCAATTCCGGGGTTCTTCTTTCCCATGACACTGTAGAGTTCGACAGCGTTGTTTCTGCAAAGTGCAGATACGATTGCGTGTTCTCGTCCGCCGCCTCCGGCAACAAGGATTTTCATATCCCTATATGTTGGACGTATGATATCAAAAATGTTTACCGTATCAGTGGACAGTGTCTTAGAATCTGTTTTGAAGAAAAGAAAAAAAAGTATTCAGCCTTACGGCTTTTTGATTTAGTGTTCTGCTGGTACTGCGTCGGTGTGTGCGTCGTTTAAGGCTGCACCGGATACCGGCATGGTTGCTTTCATCTGGGTTACGATTTCATTTCCAAGGGTTAAGACAGCCACTCTGTGTACATTCTTATTCTTGTGGATGTGTATTGGGGAGATGGATAATGCATCGTATTCTTCAGTTGGAACAGTATTGCCGGAGACGGATTCATAGTACTTTTTAATCTGTACCATGAGCATGTGTAGGTGTAGGAGTTCTTCTTTCTGCATCTTTTGTCACCTGTGTATCGGGGTGATGATAGTTCTTATACATGTCAGCGCCGGTTTGTGATATACCTAACTCGTTATGTTTATATCTGAGAAGTGATTTTGCCTGTTATTTCTTCGATGATTTCATACCTGCAATATATTTGGGTTCATTTTGTCATTTCAGACGTTTTGCGCGGTTTGTTTCGTTTGCGCGTTTCATGCAGACCGTATGTCTTTAAATATCTGGAATGATATTTTTTTGTATGGATTTGAGCAGGGTATATGGGGCTCTTTTCGGCGCGGCGGCGGCTGATTCTGTTGGTGCATCGTTTGAGGGGATGACGGCAGATGAGAGCCGCATTCCTGAGATGAGAGGCGGCGGGCAGTTTTCGATAGCTCCAGGGGAAGTGACAGATGATACTCTTATGATGCTGGCTCTTCTTGAGACATATGCTGAGGCCGGATATTTTTCGAGACCGCTTTTTTTGTCGAAGATGATTCAAACAATACGCGCCCGTCCAAAAACATTCGGCAACACGACACGTACTTTAGCATCTCTTGTTGAGCAGGGATGTTATCCAAAATCTGCGGCAGAGGTTGTGCACATGATTTTTGGAAGCAGGACAAACGGAAGCGTTATGAGAACACTTCCGGTAGGACTTGCTGCATCATCTAAAGATGAGGCTTTGTCTCTTTCAAGGGAGGTTTCTTCGTTTTCCCATATGGATGAGGAAGCAGGGGATGCCTGTTCTGCTGTATCTTTGGCTGTCTATTCTCTTCTGCACGGAAAATCAAAGGAGGATGTGCTAAAAGCAGTGCCTAAGAAATATCTTGAAGGAGAGCTCTATCCGTCTGTGGATGCGCTTGAGTCAACCCGCTGCGCATTCTGCATTTTCAGGGATTCGGAAAGCTATGTGGATGCTGTGGCAAAAGCATGTCGTCTTGGCGGAGATTCTGATACAATTGGAGCTATCGCAGGCGGAATGTGCGGGGCTTTGTATGGAATAGATGCGATTCCAAAAAGCTGGTGTGAGATGCTTGAGGTAAGAGACCGCATAACAGATGCGGTTGAAAAAATAATGGTTTGATTATTCAGTATTCTTCTCTGCTCTTCTTTTCAGCCAGTGAAGGAGAACCATAATCAGAATACCAAGGATAAAGAAGACGATACTAAACGTTTCAAGACCTAATGCAGGAAGCGGTTCTGAGAGCGTCTCTGCTCCTTTGGATATTGCATAAAGTGAACCAATCAGGAGACCAACTACCAGATACATGAGCTGCGGTCTGAATTTTGCGTAACATACGCGGATAATCTTGGTACAGAGAGCAAGACCAAATACCGCTCCGATACCAAATATACAAAGTGCCGGAAGATATGCGAACTCGAGATGCACAAGAGCAGAAACTGCTGAAATCAGCGGCACATAAAGACCAAAGATTAAGAGAAGCGTTGAGCCTGAGATTCCTGGGATAATCATAACGGACACAGCCAAAGCCCCTGCTGCGAAGAGAAGTAACCCAAGTGAAAGGTTCAGTGCAGTTAAATCAACTGTTCCAAACGATGAGTTTAGATGAACCATTAGAGGTACAAGTGCAGCACCAAGTATTGTAAACAAAATCCAGTGGTATTTTCCTTTCAAAGCCTCTTTCTCTTCGACTATAACGATTGGAATCGCAAGAAGTGTTAGACCTAAGAACAGAGAGCTCAGCTCATAAATGTATACATCAAAGAGCTCTGAGAGAAGCATTGCGCAGACAACAAACCCTCCGGCCCATCCGCATCCAAGCTTAATCAGAAACGGTAATGATGCAATCTTTTTTTCCAGAGGGCCTAAGAGAAAGTCGTTTACGGATGTTACAAACTTCTCGTAGAACCCTAAAAGAAATGCTATAGTTCCGCCGGATACTCCCGGAACACTGTCGGCTATTGCCATACATATTCCGCGCAGTACATCAGAAAAAAACATACTCCATTATTTGCTGTTGGAGAATTAAAGATTGATGAAAAAAAGGGATTACTGGGTTGCCCAGAGTCCGTGTTTATTGCAGTATTCGTATGCTTTTCCGCCTGCTGCATCGGTTTTGATAATCATTTCCGGTGCCTCTCCCGGCTGTAAGAACTTGCGGTAGGTGATTCCGTCGTCTGCAACGAAGGTAATCCACTGGATGTAGTGGTCTGCCTCCATCGGGTGGGTAACAGAGCCTACGGTAATCTTGAATCCGTCTGCGGTCTTTTCAACTGCCGGGACGTGCTTTTCGACTGCTGCATCGGTGGTGTTTGGCACAAGCTCAACCATCTCTGCTCCGCAGCATTCAATTTCCGGTGCGGCTGCGTTTAAGACGAAGACGATGTTTCCGCATGCTTCGCATTTGTATGCCTTGTGTGATTTTGCCATACCTTACTTTAGGAGAGGGTAAAATAAATAGATTCGCATCGTGATAACGGTGGAAAATATTTTCTTCATGTGTGAAGTTATTTGAAAACAGATTTTGAAAGATAGAGGTTGTTAGAAATCCTCTGTTGGATAATTATTCATCAGTTTTTGCGATGTCGTAAAGTCTCTTAACACCGCCCACTGATTCGATAACATCTGCTGCTGCCTTTGGGACATACTGTTTCCAGTCATCTCCTTCCAGCATCTTCTGTCTGATTGATGTTCCGGATAGTGATTTTCTCTGGTACATCGGAGGCGACTCAACATGAATCCCAGCCTCTTCGAAGAGACGGATTACAAGCGGGTTTGATGTATATACCACATCAAACGGCGGAACCATAGACCTGACATGAGATACCCAGAGAGCATTTCTCTTGATGTCTTCGAGAGGAATTATGTAGAGCGGGATTTCTGCATCTGACAGGGCACGGCGAATCATCAATACACGCTCGCCTGCCGTAAACGGATGGCGGAGGTCGTGGCTCATCTGAGCACTTCCGATGCCTATAATTAACTCATCAACCTCTTTGCAAAGTCCGTCGATTACTGCTTTGTGACCGTTGTGAAACGGCTGAAATCTTCCAACATAAAGTCCGCGCTTCATTTACGTCCCTCTGCAATTAAAGCCGCTGTTCTGGCAGCAAAAGCCCCGGCTGTAAATCCTGCATCAATATTTACAACAGTAATCACTGCGCAGGATTGAAGCATCGAAGCAAGAGCTGCCTGCCCCTGTCCCATGTAACCATATCCGGTAGAGACCGGAACACCGATTACAGGTCTGTCAACAAGTCCTGCAACAACTGACGGAAGAGTACCTTCGCGTCCTGCACAGACAACATAAACATCAGCTCCGGAAACCTTCTCAAGAGCCGGGAAAAGCCTGTGAATTCCGGCAACCCCGACATCGTAGGCTGTAACAACACAAGCTCCCATCTCCTCAGCGATTGCCCGTGCCTCCTCTGCGACACGGATGTCTGAGGTGCCGGCTGTAAGAATGGCCACTTTTCCACCGGAAGGTTTTGGAACTGTGCCGTCTGTTAAAATCAGAATATTTCCAGCCTCACGATACTCTGCTTCAACCCCTTTTGGAAGTGCTGCACAGACCGCCTTTGTCTGCTCTGATGTGATACGGGATGCAACACAGCGTCCTGCGGCTTTTACAAAGTTGTGCATAATCTGCACAAGAGAATCGGTATCTTTTCCTTCGGCTAAAACAATCTCCGGCATCCCGCATCTTGACTCACGCTCTAAATCAAGATTTGCAACATCTCCAACCTTTGAAACAGCAGGCTTCGAAAGCATGACTTCCGCCTCTTCAACAGAGAGGCTTCCATCTGCAACTGCACGGAGAATTTCTGCTTTGTCCATAATTATTCCTTTAATGCGGCATCAAGCGCGTTTGTCTTCTCACTCTTGTGGAGTTTATCTGCCCACGGAAGTTCGCGTACAGAAGACGAAGCCTTTGCCATCTCGAAGAATGCCTTTGCTTCTTCAAGCTGCCCCATCTTTAAGAGATCGTAGGCAATTCCTGCCCATGCATCTGCGTGAACGCTTCGAAGCTCCAAAGCTTTGCTGTAGTAGTGAATCGATTCCTCGAAAAGCTCCAGGCGGGTTAAGACATCTGCCTGCATCATAAGGAATGCGAAGTCTTCAGGATCGAACTCGGCGGCCTTTTCAAACTCTAAGAGACCTTCTTCTGTTTTATTCTGCATTACAAGAACAGCTCCGATTCTTAAATGAATCTCTGCTGTCTCTTCTAACTCAAGGGACTTTCTGAATGCATCTTCAGCTTCTGCCCAGAGGGAAAGACGTGCCTTTGTATCGGCATACATGCGCCATTCCTTGGCACTCGGATTTGACTGAACAATCTTTTCGCGCAGTTCCATCTCGCGTGCGAGAGCTGCTGCGGCATCACCCGGGCGGCCCAGGGCTTCATAGACTTTGACCATTCTGTGCTGAATCGTCGGGTTTTCCGGGTTGTCTGCTGCAAGAAGAGAGTATAAGACGAGTGCTTCGTCGTACTTTCCCATTTTGCCAAGCATGTCTCCTACACGGATGTGACAGCGCTGATTTCCGGAGATGTCGGAAGCCTTTTCGAAGAGGAGCTTTGCTTCTTCGAACTGATGAAGCTCAGCTAATGCGTTTCCAAGCAGACTGATGTATTTTGGATTTTCCGGCTCTAAATCATATGCTGCGGCATATGCGTCTCCGGATTCGTAGAGTTTCTGCTGTTTTAAAAGAACATATCCAAGGTCAGCCCATGCGGATGCATCGGTTTCATTTTCCTTAAGATATTCGCGGAAGAGGTTTTCTGCGGCTTCATATTCACGGGATGCCGCTTTTTCCTGCGCATTTGTTAAGAGTGCGACAGACATTATACTGTATTATTTGGTGTGGAAGATGATTAATGGTGCTGACTGAAACTCTTTAGTTTTACACTTTTTAAAAATATTCATACTGCCTGCTTTAAATCCTTCAAAATCAAATTACTACTAACACATGGTAAGTCCCGCACAAAATATGAATAAAACCGCAGGAAAGTATCACGCTGTCCGCAGACGTAAGATGTCTGTGATAATTATTCTCGCGGTATTACTGGTTCTTTCGATGATTCTAGCCCTTGGAATCGGCTCTGTATTTATTCCGCCGACAGAAGTTCTGGCATCATTACTGAACGCGCTCCTCCCGGGACTTATCGACGCTCCAGACGGGGCAGCAGATATTATCATCAATTTCAGAATGCCGCGTATTCTGCTTGCTGTACTAACCGGTATCGCTCTTTCGGCTGCCGGAGCTGTTATGCAGGGACTTCTTCGAAATCCTCTTGTATCTCCGTTCACCTTAGGACTTTCGTCTGCTGCATCATTTGGAGCTGCACTGATGATTGTGTTAGGACCTGCCGTATTTGGGGCATTTTTTGCCGGCTCTGTTGTTTTTCTGGGATTCGAGTTCACCACGAAATCATTGATGCTTATCCTCTCCGCATTTCTGTTTGGATGGCTTAGTGTTATTCTCGTCTACTTCATTTCCCGTGCCCGTCAGACCTCGCAGGCTGTGATGGTTCTGGCAGGAGTTGTTATCGGATACCTCTTCCAGGCAGGACTTTTAGCTCTCAAATATGTTTCAAACGATGATGCTCTTCGTGAGATTGTAACATGGATGATGGGCGGTATGTGGGGGGCTACCTGGCAGACGATTTTTATCCTGACACCGGTTGTTCTGATATGCTTCCTGCTTATAGAACGAAGAGCCTGGGACTTAAACACATTATCAAGCGGTGATGATGTTGCAAGAAACTTAGGAATCAATGTTGACCGGTTTAGAATTACAGGGCTCTTAATTGTGAGCTTTGCCGCATCTGCATGTCTTGCATTTACCGGAATCATCGGTTTTGTAGGTCTCATGGCTCCGCACATCTGCCGGATGCTTATCGGAAATGATTACAGATATCTTCTTCCGGCGTCCGCATTAATGGGTGCTTTGATTCTCCTGATTTCTGATACTGTCGCCCGCGTTATCTTAGCGCCTGTCGAGATTCCGGTTGGAGTTATCATGTATGTCCTTGGAGGTATCTTCTTCCTTTTCTTAATCACCAGAGGACACGGGAGGTACCTCTCATGAAAATCTCTGTTGAACATCTGACACAGATGTACAGCTCGCATGTTGTCTTGGATGATGTAAGTTTTACAACAGAGTCCGGCAAAGTTACAGCCCTCCTTGGTCCAAACGGTTCTGGAAAATCAACTCTGATTAAGACAATTGCAGATGTTCTTCCGATGAGGGGGGGAAGAATCCTCGTAAACGATACAGACATTACAACTGTTCCAAAGGCGGAGAGATCTAAGATGATTGGATATGTTCCGCAGTACTTCCACTATACATCATTTACCTCAGTCCTGGATACGGTTTTAATCGGACGAAGACCTTACATGAGCTGGTCTGTATCTGATGAGGATTTGGAGGCTGTAGATGCTGCGCTTTCTACGATGCACATCGAAGATCTTGCAGAACGTTTTGTAAATGAACTCTCAGGCGGTCAGCGTCAGAGGGTTTTCATCGCCCGTGCTCTTGCCCAGAACCCGGAGTTTTTCCTCTTCGATGAGCCGACAAGTTCCTTAGATCTTCGTCATCAGTTAGAGACTTTGGCAGTAATGCAGGATGTTGTCCACAAAAACAACTCGGGAATGATTGTTGCCCTTCATGATCTGAATCTGGCTCTTAGATATGCAGACCATGTTGTTCTCTTAAAGGACGGTTCAATTTATGCGGACGGAAAGCCTTGTGATGTGCTTACAACCGAGGCGGTTCGTGACGTTTACGGAGTTGAGTCAGAGGTTGTGGAGAAGGAGACAGGAAGGTTTATTCTATCTTACGAACCATCATATTAGTATGAAGAAATTGTTCTGGACAGTCTTAGCTGTCGTACTGGTCATTATGACAGCGGGCTGTGTTGCCCCGCAGACTGGGGATTTATCAATTACCAATACCGACGGGACAACTACAGAGATTTTCGGGGATGCCAAACGTATTGTTCTGCTTAATTCCAATGCGGGTGAGGTTTTGTATCTCTTAGGAGAGGCTGACAGGGTTGTTGGAATCTCAAAGTCCATCGCAGATAACTCTATACAGGCAGGTCTCTATCCGAATGCGAAGATTATCGGTGCATGGAACGAGCCGGATGTTGAGTATCTCATCTCAATGGGGGTGGATGTTGTTCTTGCATACTCTGACTCGAAGCCGAAAAATGCAGAGGTCTTAGCTGCCGCAAACATTCCGGTTGTTTATGTGGACTGTACAAAGCCTGAGACTATGGCTTTGGATATCGCAGAGATTGGAAAACTTGTAGGCAAACCGGAGCGTGCAGCAGAGATTGCTGAGTTCTATACTGAGGTGATGGATGAGGTGCGCTCTGCATCCATGCTCGCATCAACTCACTATACAATCTATGCGGAAAGCTATACTGCATGGTACGGACAGGGAACTGATACAGGCATGGGGCAGCTCATCTCGTGGACTTTTGGGCAGAATATCATGAAGGATGCAGGAGCAAAGAAGCTCTCGGATGAGTGGGTTGTAACATCCAATCCTGAAATTATTGTAAAACTCGTAAACAACATGGAAAATCCTAACGCGGTCATGAACGAAATCGAAAACAGAAGGGGCTTTGACCGTGTGTCTGCTGTGGAAAACGGTAAGGTATGGATTATCAGAAATGATTTGACCTATGGTCCAAGAAGCTGTGCGGCAGCAGTTGCTTTGTTTAAGATGGAGTATCCGGGAATCAAGTTCGATTTGACGCCTGAGAGTGTTCTTCTGGAGTTTAACAAACGTTTTGGAACTGACTTCGAAACGGATGGAATAACCTATCCGGCTCTTTAATTTTTTTATAAAAAAGGATTTTACAGCATCGGAGTCTGTAAAATAGTTAAGATGTCCTGCGGCTTTTCTGCGACAAGGGTTTTTGACGGAATCTGCAGTCCGTATTTTTCCTCGAAGAAGTTGCGGTCTCCGTATTTTGCATAAACAGGCGTCAGCCCCACAGCCAAAGCCGGTTCAATATCGCGGCGTATTGAATCTCCGACAAAGACTGCATCGTGAGCCTGACATTCGAGAAGCGACAGTGCGCACTCAAATGGAGCGTGATGCGGTTTTTTATATCCTGTTATGTCATATGTTACAATAACATCAAAATACTCATTTAAGCCGGAAACCTCAAGCCTTTTTTCAGCCCCGTATGTGTGGGCATCTGTAACCACTGCAAGCTTATATCCTGCATCCTTTAAGGATGAAAGAAGTTCTTTTACCCCGTCATACGGCAGAAGATCTGTATGCATCGCTGTTTCATAGGCTTCCACTGCTGCAAAGTACTTCTCGACAGAGAAGCAGTCGTGAGCTATCATGAAGTCCTGAAGATTCATGTGGTCTTCTACATGGTACTTCCATCTAAGGTAGTAACTGAAAAGCTCCTCTGCTGTTCCAACCCCGAGAAATTCGACAGACGCAGCGCTTCCGCGCTCCATGCAGGCGATAAAATCAAACAGTGTGTTATCCATATCAAAGAGAACTGCCTGATAGGGGGAGGAGAGGAGTGTCTGCATACTTATAGATTCTTCCCGCGACCATTTAGACATGTCGGATTCGCAGTCAGACCCGCTGTCATTATAATCTAAGACAACAATATTACTCATCATGACAAGTCAGCCGAATGAAGCCGAATATGAGAAACTATACCTTGTTTCAAGACTGGTATTCAATGGAGAGATTGATGCAGATAAGGCTTCTGCAAAATTATCCGGTATTATCGGCAGTTCGGATGTGTACAATAAAGTTGTTTTCAAGATGTATGCAGGAATGCGAAATGGTCGCGTGTTTCATCAGTCGGGAGGAGATGAAGCGGTGCTTTATTTCCTAAGACGCATTGCACATGACGAGGGAGTTGAGGCACTTGAGGCGGCATTAAATGCAGTGTATGGTTATACAGGGTTTAAGGGTTCGGTCGGCTGTCCTATGCCGGAGCTCGAGGATGCCTGCGATGCATTAAAGGTAATACACGGAATCTCTGCACGGGAAAACCGTGACTAAGGCTGACTCATCTTTTTTTTGTAACAATTATCATAACTGCTAAAGCAGTTGAGGCAAGGATAATCAAAATCCAGTATGGAATCGAAAATCCTTCTTCTGTATCAGGCAGAGTTTCCAGACGATTGTCTTTATCAACAGGTCTTTGTGTATCTCTGTTGTCTTCAATTTCAGGTTCATCCGGCTGAATTTCTTTTCCTTCTCCATTGTTTTCACCTATTTTTAAAACTGCTTCATATCCTGCGTAATTTTTTACCTGCACAGCAGGGGATGTGCCTCTAAATGTCTGGGTGACCGAAACAGAGAGGGTAACAGGTGATTTGGTGTTTGGAGTTACATCGAGCAAAAACAGGGTTTTGTCTCCGTCTATTGTCTCATCCCTCATTGCGCCTGCCCAGATGAGAACTCCTGTTTCATCAGAGTATATCATGCCTGAGGCTGACTCTTCATTGACTGATATTTTAGCCGACGGTGTTTTTCCTGTGTTTATCAGAAGCTGGTATCCTGAGAGGTCATCTGCTCCTGATACCTTAACCGGAATCTGTACTGTTTTACCAACTTCGGCAGAGATTCCTGCGGTATCAATCACAAACGAACCTGCCTGTACTCCGCACGGGAGAATACACAGGAGAATGATAAGTGAGATGATTTTTAGTTTCATGCTTAGTGCCCTTTGATGAAGTTAAAGGCGTCTATTGCATCGCCTAACTGGATTTTTCCATCAGAATCAGTATCTGCATACATTCTCCATTCAGGTTTGATGTAGATGGTTGGTGAAACTGCTGCGTGTAGAATCATATCCACATCGTATAGATTTACGTTGTCTATGTCTCCTGTTCCTTCAACTACATCACCGAGTTTTCTTCCAGAGAATACGATTTTGAAACATTTTGCATCTGTGTCAGCGAGGGTGAAATGGATTGTGCCGTCTTGATTTTTGTCGACAGTACTTGATGCAGGTGTCCATTTGTTTGCTGAGCCGTATTGGGTATTGGATTTGTATACCTGTACTTCTGTCAGTTCGGACGCTTTGTTTTTATAGGATGGTGAGCTGTGTCTTGATACAGACGGCCATTTTTCATCCAATGATGCTTCGAATGGAGATATGATGTACGTGACTGCGGCTTTTTGACTAAATGACCAGATGGGTGTGCCGAATATATCTGCTCCGTTGGTGTTTGATGTGCTTTCAAGGATAAGCGGGATTACCTGGACGGCGGCGGTGAGGGTTTGTGTCGGGTATTTTGTGTAGTCATATTCGTTTGAGACTGAGCTTTCAATCGAGATGGTAACTGTGTATTTTCCAGGTGTCAGGTCTGTATCGGATATGATGATGGTGATGAGTTCATCATTGTTTTCTGTGATGTCTTTTCCTGTTGAGAGTGTCAGTACATTTTCTTTTCTGCCGACTGCACCAAATACACCATCTTTGACATCGTAGGTATAGGGGATGCCTTGTACTTCATTTCCGTTTTCATCAGATAGGATTGAAGTGACTACTATGGAGCTGAGTTTTCCATTTGTTACTTTAAGGGATACAGGAATATTTATGGGATATTTTGGGATGATGACTTCTGTTGACTTGTCCAAAACAAATTGAAAGTCAGGAGATGGTTCTACAATCAGGTAATTTCCGTATGGTATTAGGCTGTAGTCTTCGTTTGCGAGTGAGAATTTGTTCTGGAGGGTTTGTGCTGCATCAGGTGATTGGAACTCTACGGTTTTTGTTTTTGGAACATACTCTGTATAGCTGATTCTCTGGATTTTTCCTGTGAAATCAGATGCTGCCTGAATTGTTGGGACAGCGTTTCCGCTTTGTGTATTTTGGAAGTGAATGGATGATATGACAGCATTTCCAGAGATTGAAATTGAGGATCTAAGCTGATTTACTGTTGTAATCTCTATGTCATGTCCAATGTTTTGTGAGACTGTTCCTCCGTTTATTGAAACTGAACCCTCGGTAAGATAAATGCCTGCTCCGTTGTCTGCGGTATTTTCTTTGATTATGCCGCCGTTCATGACAAATGAAGCACCAGTTCCTACTAATGATACAGCTCCTCCAACTGTGCCTGTTATGTGAGATATCTCACCTCCGTTCATAATGAACTCTCCTTTGTTTCTCACTCCTCCATAATCTGCTGTCGTGGTGTGGTCTGTAAGAATCGCACCTGATTCAAGGGTGAGTTTTCCAATGTTGGAAACCAATGTTGGAGAACCATCTAATCCTTTAATTGTAAGTGTGTATCCATCATTTCCGGACAGAGTTAAATTGCTGTTTTGACGTACATAGATACATTCAGATTTGTCTTCATCAAATCTCTCAAATGAGAGAACAACAGATTTGTCTTCCGGTTTCAGTGTTATATCAGAGTGGGCTGGGATTGTTATATAGCCCATATCGATATCTTCGCTTATCAAAATAGTCTGCTCTCCTCCATTTTCAACGGCCTCCTTCAAAGATACAAAATCAGATACAGTAACTGCGCCCGCTGGAACGGAGAACAATACAAAAATCAAAGCAATACAGACAACTGCCTTTAGGACATTGAATTTCACAGACATCAAAGACACCTATTTTCCTAAACGAAGATATCAGTCTCATGTGTTATAGACTAAATCCAAAAAGAATATTACGAACTGAAATGCGCCTTATTTTTGAAAAAAATGCCTTGTTGTCAAAATATTCACAATATATGACCAAAACCTGTGCGTGTGATTTGGGAAATGTATTGTGAAAAAAAAGAAAAGGGATTAGAGTGTCCCCTTTGTGCTTGGAATGTCCACACAGCCCTCACGCACAGTCAGTGCGCGGCCTAATGCTACTCCGAATGCCTTGAAAATGGCTTCACACTTGTGGTGATCGTTTACACCTGTAAAGATGATATGCGCAGTAATTCCTGCGTGGATGCAGAAACTGTAGAAGAAATGCTCGAACAAATCATTCGGAATTCCGCCTGTCATAATTCCGGTAAATGCTCCATCCATAACAAGATACCCGCGCCCTCCGACATCTAAAGCAACGGTTGCGCGTGCCTCGTCCATAGGGATAATAACATCTGCAAAGCGGGTGATTCCAGCTCCTGTCCCTACAGCCTGCTTTACCGCATCGCCTAAGAGAATCCCTATATCCTCTACCGTGTGATGGCAGTCAACCTCAAGATCACCTTTTGCATCAACCGTCAGTGAAAAGCCGCCGTGTTTTGCAAATGCATGAAGCATATGGTCAAGGAAACCAATTCCGGTGGAGATGGAAACCTCTCCTCGTACATCCGGATTGAAAGTGATTGAAATTTGTGTTTCGTTTGTCTCTCGTGTCAGTTCAGCAGTTCTCATTATTTGCCTCCAATGCCTCTTTCAAGGAAATCTTTCCACTGTACAGTGCAGAACCTAAAATGCAGCCTCCAGCGCCTAATGCCTTGACGGCACAGACATCAGCGGCAGACGACACCCCGCCGGATACCAGAACCGGTATGGATACCGCATCAATTAAGCGGGCTATCGGTTCGGTCTGAATGCCTGCCTGCTTTCCCTCCACATCAATGTTGGTGTAGAGAAGAGAACCTGCACCAAGCTCTTCGAAGCGTTTCGACCATGAAATATAGTCTCCGGCATCAGCCGTCCACCCTTCTACAGAGACAGAACTGCCTCTGGCATCAACTCCTGCACATATTTTATCAGAGCCGAACTCTTTTGCAAGGGCTGCAACAGCCTGCGGCTCGCGTACGGCAAAGGTGCTGATGATAATTCTGTCAACACCTAAATCAAGCCATCCGCGGGCGTCATCAAGACTGCGTATTCCGCCTCCTACCTCGACAAAGACATCTGTCTCACTGATGATCTCGCGGATGCATGATACATTCTCAGCACTTGCTGAAAATGCCCCGTCTAAATTTACGACATGCAGTGCGTCTGCTCCCTGTTCTATCCAGCGAAGAGCATTCTCAAGCGGGCTTCCGTAAACGGTTGCTGTGGATTTGTCTCCGCCGACTAACTGAACGCAGTTTCCGCCTAAGATATCTACTGCCGGCAGAATCTGCATCAGCGAACCATCCGGGTAATGTCGAGAACTAAGATATCGCGTGCGCCTGCATTCTTGAGCTGATTGATGAGCTGATAGACACGGTCAGAGGATACTACTGCGTGGAGGGAGACTGAGGTTGAACCTGCGATATCCATGACTGTCGGTCCTCCAAGACCTGGGATTAGCTGTTTGATTGCATCAAGTTTTTCCCGTTCGACGTTGAGCATCAGATAACACATTCCCGATGCCGCCATAACGCTTTCGAATGCGAGAAGAATCTCATCGATCTTTTCGCTCTTTTCTACAAGAGAGTCACGGTTTGCGATGACATGCGTGGTGCTGGCTAAGACTTCCGAGACGATTCTGAGCTTGTTAATCTCCAGGGTTGTGCCCGAAGAGGTTAAGTCTGCAATAGCGTCTGCGACGCCAAGCTGCGGGGCTGCTTCGCATGCGCCTGCCACTTCAACGATTGTGACATCAACGCCTGCTGCCTTGAAGAAGTCCTCGCAGATGTTCGGGAACTCCGTTGCAATCCGCATGCCTTTCATGTCGGCGACTTCGCGGACAGCAGAGGCTTCAGGAACAGCTAAGACTAAGCGTGCTCCGCCGAACTTTAAGTCTAAAATCGGCTCGACATCTGCCCGGCGTTCTGCAATCATATCAAGACCGGTGATTCCGATGTCAGCAACTCCTTTTGCCACATATTCCGGGATATCAATCGGACGGACGAAGAGGATTTCGATGTTTGGATCAACTGTCTTTGCGATAAGCTGGCGGGAAGCCGTCATCTTTACGTGGATGCCGGCTTTTGCCATTAAGTCATTGATTGGTTCGGCAATTCTTCCCTTGTTCGGGATTGCAAGACGTACTTTTGTCATTTTAGAAGGTCTTTAAGGTGCCGTCGATGACGAGTTTGGTGATGTCGGTGATGGACTCGAGGCGTTTGTCAACAATCTCCTCGATTTCCGGTGCGAAGTCTTTGTAGGAGTATCCGCGTTTGGTGATGCACTGAACGCTTGCAACGTGCGGGTGGTCGATTGGGTGTCCAATCTGGGAGAGAAGTCTGACGTACATTTCAGAGACTCCGTCAACCTTCTGACAGCACTCCTTTGCGATTTCGGTTGCAAGCAGGTTGTAGATTTTTCCGATGTGGTTAATCGGGTTCTTACCAGAGGTTGCTTCCATAGACATCGGTCTGTTTGGAGTGATAAGTCCGTTGCAGCGGTTTCCGCGTCCGACAGATCCGTCATCGCCCATCTCGGCAGAGGTTCCGTTAACAGTTAAGAAGACAGACTGGCGGTTCTTTTTGATGACGTCTGCGGTGTTGACTGCGACCTTGACCTTTCTGTGGGTGAACTGTTTTGCAACACGGGTAAACTCTTCGACCATCTTTTCTTTGGTCTCGATGTAGTCTTCGATGCTGGAACAGTATCTGTCCACCATTGCTGCGGCAACAGTGATGTTTACTGTGTTGATTTCGCGCATACCCATGAGTTTGATATCGTATCCGAGTGCCGGGTTCTTTGGACGGAACTCTTCTGCGATGAATTTGTCAAGTCCTAAGATAATCTGTTCGGTCTCAGAGAATGGGGCATGACCTACACCAAAGGATGTGTCGTTTGCACGCGGGATGGTGGTGTGTCCCTTTCTGGTGTTGAACACATCACAAAGGTCAGTAGAACCAGTTCCCATACGGCAGTCGATTACGACATCGTTTTCCATGTTGAAGGTAGGCATGGTCTCTTTTAAGTAGTCGCGTGCTGCTTTGACTGCGATTGCATCAGTTGCAAATGTCTTGTTTTTGAATTTGCGGGTTGCACGTCCGGTTAAGAGGAAGTAAATCGGTTTGATGATTTTTCCTCCGCCAAATGCCGGTGCGGACTCTCCTGCAACAACTTCTCCCTGGTCAGTATTGTGGTGAAGAACGCCTCCGTCGCATTCCTCCATATATTCTTTGCAGAGTGCACGGGAGATTGCTTCTGCAACTCCGTCAGCTAAACTGTCCGGGTGTCCGATACATTTGCGTTCGACAAGTTCGACACGCTGTTTTTCAATAGGGGTCTGAACAAGATGAGAGACGTTAATATTTCTCTTCATTTTCAATCACTTCACTATAATCTGATTTTGTACTATATAATGGTTTGGCTTGGTTTTTGAAGAAATTCGTTATGGTGTAAAAAAGACAGGTTAAATTACCACACAAATGGTATAATTCTGTATTGAACACGCTTTTTGTACTCTGAATATCCGGGAAGTCCATCTTCCAGAACATTTTCTTCATGAATGATTCGCACAATTATCACTATAGGATAGAGCATGAACACTAAAAATGCATACCATGAACCAAGTATAATCGGAATTGACAAAAACATAAGAATTGTTGCCGCATACATAGGATGTCTGATAATTCCGTAAAGCCCGCTATCGATTACCTTCTGTCCTTTCTGTATTCCAATCGTACGTGAAAGATATGCATTTTCTCTCATCACCTCAGCGTATAATCCGTACGAGACAAGAAAAAGAACGGATGCAGTAATTACAATCCATGCCGGCACAGCAGACCAGCTGAATCTATAGTCCAGACCTGCGATTACAAACCCTGCGGTAAAAATAAGAGCCGATGCGAGCACTATACCTTTCTGAGTGCCTGCCTTCTCTTTTGTATCAAGACGCTTTTGAAGAAGCTTTGGTGACTTTATGAAAAGAATTACTCCTAAAACAAGCATCGGTATAAACAAAAGACCGCAAAGCAGAATACCTCCGAAGTAAAATGTGCCGGCAGGCAGAAAAACAAGAACTCCGATAAGAATTATTCCTGTGATGAATTTGAAAAGAGCCTGAAAAAGAAGTTTGGAATCCATTATCGGATTATTCCTTCTTCAGCCAGGTAAGCAGAATGCCGTCGTCGATGCGCTCTGCATTCTTTAATGTCAGACGCGGGAACTCATCAACCTCGGTAAATCCCTCGCCGTCTGCAAAGGTTGGTGAAGTCTTTCCTCCGATAATTAACGCTCCGACATAGATTCTAATCTCATCAAAGAGCCTCTGGCTCATGAATGACCAGAGAATTGTTGAACCTCCTTCAACCATGAGCTGTTTAACACCCATCTCACCTAACTTCTCAAGCATCTCTGAAAGGTCAACGCGGGAATCTCCTGCTTTGATAACAGTGGTCTTCTCAGAAAGTGCGGCGATTTTGTCCTCTGGTGCTTTGCGTGATACAACGATTACAACCTCGCCAAGTCCCTTCTTGAACATATCAGAATCAAGCGGCATCTCTGCGTTTGAGTCTACAACAACTCTCATAGGGTGGGCGGGCTTTCCTGCTTTGATTCTGGCCTCAGCTAACTCCTCGCTCTTTAATCTAAGGGATGGATCATCTGTTTTAACAGTTCCGATTCCAACTAAAACAGCATCAGACTCTGCACGAAGAGCATCCACACGGGTAAAATCATCAGCGCCGGAAATTTTCGTCTGTTTGCGAAGCGGGGTTGAAATTTTACCGTCGGCACTCATCGCCGCGTTAATAATGACGTATGGTTTCATAAAAAAAGATTTTTTAGTCTTTCTTTTCTTCGATCTTCTTGTAAACGTTTACACCCACACGGACATCAGGGTGCTTGCGGGAGACCTGCTTGTTTCCTAAGGTAGAACCAATCATGATGGTCTTTCCAGATGACGACGGGCCAAAGTCCTGTGAAAGGTCAACAGTTATTGTCAGGATGTCTCCTTCGACCGACATTTTTACATTCTTCATATATGAGATAATATGTCATGTAACAAAATAAATGTTTGCGGGGTTTTGACCTCTCCATAGAGTAATACTAATCATCTAACAGGGCAAATATATAGGAACATGCCGAACTTAACCGTTGCAGTACTCGCCCCGAACGGATACTCCAGAGAGCTTGGAAAGAAGGGAACCAGTACTGACATCACTTTCTATAACCTGAAAAAAGGACACGATACAGTAACTCTCCTTGAGCCTACCAGATATCCGGACAGACTTGCCCCGCTGTTCTACGTAGTATCTATGGCTCACGAAGCAATCGTTGTTGTTGAAGAGATTAATCCGATGCTTGCCGAGTGGATTTTAATGCTCGACTGTGCAGGTGTAAAGGCTGGAACAATCATTCTGAAAAACTACATCCAGCCCGAACAGATTGCTCCGCTTATCAAGGGAACTGTTCTTGAATCCTACACTGTAATGGAAGAGGACTTCATCACTTTATCCGCAGCTCTCTTAGAACGTGCAGCAGCACAGCCTGATATTGAGCCAAAGGACGGAGCTGTTGGAACTGTTCCAATCGACCACCACTTCAATGTCAGAGGAATTGGAACTGTCATTCTCGGATGTGTTGCAGACGGCTGGATTAAAAAACACGACAAGATGCGTGTTGAACCGATTGGAAAGACCTGTCAGGTGCGTTCTGTTCAGAAGCACGATGATGACTTCCCGTCCGCATATGAGGGTGACCGTGTCGGATGTGCATTAAAGGACATCGAAGCAGATGATCTCGACCGCGGATATGTCTTAACCACTGATCCGGCAGTCATCCACAAGACTGAGCTGGTCGGCAAAGCACACCTTGTAAAATACTGGCCGGCAGCATTCAAAGAGCAGATGGTAGTCTCTCTTGGACACTGGATGCAGTTCTTATCTGCACGTGTTACAGGTGTTGAGAACGGAGACGACTGGCACAACCCGACCTTAACAATCGAACTTGAGACTCCGATTGTTTTCAAACCGGGAGACAAGGCAGTCATTCATTATCTTGACGGCGGAAAGCTCAGAATTGCTGGAACCTTAGAGCTTGAGTAAGCTCATCAATACTTTTTTTCGAAATCCAGTAGTTACCTTAAACATCAATCCCAACTAATATTATACACCAAATATGGCCGACAGCAATCTTGAAAACGATATATACATTCTTGCCCTTCAGAACGCCGTCAAAAACAAGGCTGTTCCGCGTGCGGGAGCAGTCCTTGGAAGCGTGATGGGTGCACACCCTGAGCTTCGCTCTCAGGCAAAGGAAATCAACGCCATGCTTCCGGCAATCTTAGCCAAGGTCGAGGCACTTTCCGCAGAGGAACGCGAAGCACAGCTTCGTGAGTTAAACCCTGAGGCAATCGAAAAGATGCATGAGAAAAAGGAACGCATCCACGAGCTTCCAACTCTTCCGGACGCAGAAGGCGGCGTTGTCATGCGTTTTGCTCCAAACCCGTCAGGTCCGCTTCACTTAGGCCATGCCAGAGCTTCCGTATTAAATGACTACTACGTCAAAAAATACGGCGGAAAATTCTATTACCGTGTCGAAGATACTGATCCGAAACGTGTTGACCCTGAAGCATATGATATGGTCTCAGAAGATCTCAAGTGGCTTGGAATCGGCATCACTGATGTTGTCTATCAGTCAGACCGTTTCGAGATTTACTATGACCTCGCCCGCGAGTTAATCAAACTCGGCGGAGCATACATGTGTGACTGTGACAATGCTGAGTTTAGAGACTTAAAGCTCAAGAAGCAGGCCTGTCCGTGCCGCGATTTATCAGTCGAAGAGAACTTAAAACGTTTCGATGATATGCTCGCTGGAAAGTACGAGGAAGGAGAGATTACCATGCGTGTCAAGACCGACATTGCACACCCGGACCCGGCAGTTCGTGATTTCGCTGCAATGCGTGTCTTAAAGGAACCAAAGCACCCGAGAAAGCCGGAAATCTTCGTCTATCCTCTCATGAACTTCTCTGTTGCAGTTGATGACCATCTCCTTGGAATGACGCATGTCATTCGCGGCAAAGACCACATCGCAAACACCCGCCGTCAGGAGTACATCTACAACTACTTCGGATGGAAGATGCCGTACTTCTACCATTACGGAAGAATGTCTATTGCAGGACTTGAGCTTTCCACTTCTGGCATGAGAAAAGGAATCAATGAGGGGCTCTACACCGGATGGGATGACATCCATTTAGGAACCCTTCGCGCATTAGCAAGACGCGGAATCCAGGCAGAAGCAGTTCGCGGAGCTGTTGTCGATATCGGTATGGGAGACACTGACATCTCATTCTCCTGGGAGAACCTCTTTGCCGCAAACAAGGCAATTATTGATGCAGATGCAGACAGATACTTCTTTGTTCCTGATGCAGTCGAAGTCACCGTTGCAGATGCTCCTGAGATGACTGCACACGCACCGGTCTATCCGAACAAGCCGGAGAGAGGGGAGCGTCTTTTACCGTTCACAGGAAAGGTTCTCCTGCCGCGTGCAGAAGTTGAGAAGGGCGGAATGCTCAGATTAAAAGATCTCTTCAATATCAGAATGACAGGAGACGCAACCGCTGAATATGCAGGCGACTCTCTTGCTGAGGCAAGAAAAGAGAAAGCCCCGATTATCCAGTGGCTTCCGGCAGAGAAAGCAGTGCCATGTTCTCTTCTTACTCCAGAGGGAATGCAGGAAGGATTTGCAGAGCCAGAGGTCTTAGACTACGAAGGAAAGATTGTTCAGTTCGAGCGCGTCGGATTTGCAAAGATTGACGCAGTCGAGAACGGAAAAGCTGTCGCATATCATACCCACAGATAAATGTCAGCTGCCGAAGTCGCCGAGCTCTTAAACAACGCTGAAATTTCCAGCGGAGAGATTCGGCGTGCGGCCATTCACCTCCCAAAACCAACACGTGCCGCACTCTACGATGAAGAATCCCCTCTTCACCGTTCAGCGGCAGGCGAATTTTTTGAAGCTCTTGTTTACGAAATCTTACTGCAGGAAGGAGAAGTATCGCCTGCTGTGGATTCTGTTGCCGCAAAGTTTTCGGATGCTTTGTATGTTCCCTATGATAAGTATGCCAAAGACGGGCTCTGGTATTCGAAGGATGGCGGAATCAGGTTTAAAGTAAACGGCAGGGTTGCAGCAGAGGTGGATTTCCTTGTGAAAACATCTGACGGCATCAGAGTTTTCGGAGAGGTTATTGTAAATCCTGCAAAAGCCGGAATTGCATCTGAGGTATCTTTAAAACGCGAGCTTTTAGAACGCCTTTATGGATGCGATATTCAGTTTCTTCTGGTCTGCGCAAAGCCTGTTCGCGAACTAAAATTCCTGCGTGACTGCGATTCTTCGGTTGTAATCGAGGATGGAAATCTGCTTTACAGACGTCTTCATCCAAATGAAGTCCTGCATAAAAAAAGTGCCCCGGCAAAGAGTACCAAACGCGTTGACGGAAGCGTATGGTAATCTGCCTAGAATAATTCAAGCTGTTTCTGTTTTCCGCCTGTCTTTACGGTAAATATTGCTTCGTTGAGCTGTCTGATGTCGTATTCGAGTGCGGGGTTTTCTTCTTCTGCGAATAATACTGCATCTTCGAACTCTTCTGCTTTGTCAAGAGGGAAGGTGTATCCGAACTGCGACAAAAGCATGTGGTAGATGTCTCCAGAGAATACTTCGTCTCCTGTAATTTCTTTTACAGAGTTGTAGAAGATTTTACACTGCTCGAATGGATAGAATCCGTCTTTTATTTTTTCAGAGAATATCCGAAGCTGTTTTTCAATTGATGTCTTTTGTTCTGCGGTGAGTGCTTCTTTTCCAAGGTTTGCCGAGAGTGCCTGATGTATTTTTACGATTTTGTGAATCGAAGGCATCTTTCCATCACGCATCTCCCATGCGTTTTTCAGGTTCTGCACAAGGTTTACTTCAGAAAGTGTCTTTCCGCGCGGTATCATGCCTGATGAAAACATCTTTGAGATTTCTTCTGCCTCGAATGTGACTGCCTTGTGGGATGCAGCATACTCAAAGAAATGGTCTGCTGACTTCATCTGCTGTTTTCTGGCCTGTAATAGACGGAAGCGTTCTATCTCGAATACTGCATCGGTGTCACCCTCTTCTTCGAATCTGAAATTTTCAGATCTGTACTTTGCGGCTTTTGCGATGCATTTCAGCTCTAACTCAAAGCCGAAAAGGGATGCACAGCGGTCAGTTTCTCTTCTGGTAGGCGGAGTTCCTGATGTAATAAGGCGGGAGGCAGAGAACTTCTTTGAGTCTGTGAAGATTTCTCTAATCAGGTAGTATTTTCTGACACTGTTTTGTATGCGAAATTCGATACGGTAGAAGTCACCGGCAGTCATTTATTATATGTTTGACGCGGAAGATTGTAATTGTTTGGAAAAAAGGAGGTTTTAGATGGCCTTCCAGAGGAACTTTTCAGAGTGCAGTCCCTTCTTCTTCTGACCTGCCGGAATTGCTTCTAAGTCATCAACGATAGAGCGAAGTCTGGAACTTGCCCCGTCTGCCTCGTTGACTAACCATGCTTCAGCCGTGAGAGGTACAACGTCTCCGTAGATTCCGTGGTGAGACTGGATGATGTGGCGAATCTGTAAAAGCTGGGAATCGGTTAAGAGAGATTTGTACTCATCGATGAACATGATACCCATTGTGATGTGCTCGATTAGGTTGTATGTGTCGTTTGGAACATAGTTCTGACCAACTTTATCAAAGCAGAAAATCTTTCCAATGTCATGAAGGACACAGCCTGCGATAACCATATCACGGTTAATTTTTGTACGCGGCATGGTATCCATAATCGATAATGCGATTTTGACTGTCTCTAAAGTGTGCTCGCATAATCCCCCGACATACTCATGGTGGCGGCGGATTGCAGCCGGACACTCGTAGAATCTGCTGTCGAGACAGCATGCGACAAAGATTCTGAGGTTCTGGTTCTGGATGGATGCAACAATCTTCTGAAGCTCGGATGCATTCTCCTCAATCTTTGCCGGGGTGTAGATATAGAGCATGTCTTCTCCTGCGGAAAGCGGGATAGCTCCGGCAAGAATTGCATCAAGGGATTCTTCGTTTTCGGATTCGATAAGAAGACTTCCGCCCTGCGGAACTTTTCCGGTTCCAATAATGCGGTAAACCTGTCCTGTTTTAATTGATCGGGCTGCTTCTGCTGCCTTTTCTCCAAAGAACTTTGCCTCAATGACACCTGTTCTGTCGGTTACTGTGATGTGGAGATACTGTTCTCCGCGTTTTGCTCTTAAGTCTGCTCTTTTAATTGCAAACGGGGCATCCACTGATGTTTCGTTTGTGATATCTTTTACATATGTTGTTTTTTCCATCTAAATCACCATGATATTTCCATGACTGCCTTCTCTTCAGCCTTCAGCGGAGTGTCTCCGTTTCCGGGAGTAAAGGCATACTTCTCCATCGGAGAGTAGTTCTCATACAATGCACACTTATCCAGAACATCCACAAACTCGCGAAGGAAAAGTCTTGGGACAACATCAACTCTTCCGCCGAATCTTCCGGTAACCTTTGAAATCATAGTCTGAATGAAGGCTGGAGACACGCGGGATGTGTCAACAGGACCGAATCCTTCACTGTAGATGTCTGAGACTTTGTATGCGGCTTTTTCAAGTTTCTCGCTGTTGAACTTTGAAAGCACAATCTGTGTCTGCATCGGGTTTGCAAATCCGTCTTCGGAGATTATTCCGATTCTGTCATAGAGCGGCGGAAGTGAGCGGATTCCTTTGGCACTCTCAAAGAATGCCGGAGTTCCTGCAAACAGGAAGAAGCATCCTGGAATCTCGTTTTTGTCCGTCATATCAACAAGCTGACGTAAGTTGATATATCCCTTCTCGCGCTGAGGACGTGAGAATGCCTGGGCTGTTTCTGCTTCGTCAAAGCTCACAAATAATCCGGCAAATCCTGCCTGACGGATTAAGTAAACGATGCCTTTCAAAAACAGCAGGGCATCTGTTTCCGATACCGAGCCTTTTACACCTGCCTGGGATTTGAAACTGCGGTTTGCAACTGTTGTGTCTCCTGAAATCCATCCAACCGCCGCCTGGGCTGTTTGGAAATCTCCACGGTTGTTTGCGGCATAGTATGTACGAACAGCAGCGGCAAGGCCTGAACTAACTCCTGCAACTCTCTCCAAAGATGACTCAATTTCTTTTTCGGTGAGTTCTGCAAGACGCTCATCATTCTCATCGATCCCGGTCTCTATAAGTCTGTCTTCGATTCCGAAAATCCATGTGTCGATGATGCTCTTTAATGCATGTTCCTCGCTTTGAGTGGAAAGCCCTGCACAGATTTTTGTGTAGACTGCAGTGAGTTTGTGAAGCGGAGTGTCCGGGGAGATTACGACATGCGAGACAACGAACTTTTTTGATCTTGCAATCTCTGCGGCTCTGGCAATCAGAAATGTCTTTCCGGAACCATAGTCTCCCCGAACAAATTTGCAGTCAGCATGCCCTGCGGCACAGAACTCGAGCTGTGAAGAGAGAACTTTCTCCTCTGCCTCAAGCCCTACAGCAAGACGTGACAGGCCTGCATTCGGGACAGTACCTCTCCTAAGAGCTGTGATTACTGCAATACTTTCAAGACGAAGGTCATCTGCGGCCGACATAACCATACACCTCTCCTCTCTCACCTACTCCGCGTTTCTCGATTAGAGTAACTCCGAAGTCTGCTGTTTTTGCAAGAAGGCTGTTTACGATTCCGGCAACTCTTCTGGTGTCCAGAACACTTCTTAAATCCATCTCAGTTGCTTCCCGGTGTTCGCGAAGGAATGAGAGAAGTTTCTTCTCGCGCTCGTCAAGGTTTGGCAGAATGTCCTCTTCGGCAGATACTGTCTCCTCTTCTGCTATATCTTCTGCTGCTTCGGCTGCTTTTTCAATAAGAATAGGTCTCTCAGCGATTGCTCTTCCTTTGGTTCTGGACAGAATATCGGTGAAGTCCTGAATGCTGATTGTTGCAGGGTAGCACGGAAGAACGTCAATTCCTGCTAAACAGAACCATTTGCAGTCTTCGTAACTTCCGCACTCGAGAGCGTCAACAGCTGCATAAAGATAAACTGCTGAAAGCATTTCGCGGCCTTTGGATGTTAAGCGGTCGGAAACTGAAGCAAGGCTTTTTTGAACTAGCCCGCGCGACTTTTCGAGCTGGTAAAGTGCTGAGTCTCCATTCAGGATGATGTCTGATGCGTGTTCTAAGTCAGAGACCGACTCTGCGTTTGTCAGGATGTATCGGATAACTGTATCAGCTTCGCGGAATGCTTTGCTTCTTTTCAGATATCCTGCGTATGCCAGACCTCCGTTTAGGTAGTCTGCGCGGTACGAACGGTAGAACCAGTCCTTTGCCTGACTGTCCGCTCCTGCATTTTCATATGCCTCACCGATTTTGGCAAGACATACAGCATGCGGATATGCCGATAGAGCAACACTGATAACTCCTGCAACCTCTTCTTTTGAACGAACTGCGGAGAGGAATGAGACATACCTGTCGATTACAAGCTCTGCTGTTTCCCAGTCGGTGTCATGCTTCATAAGTGAATCGATTAATCCGCGGTAGATTGAAGACGCTCTTTCTCCTTCATCTTTCTTTGCGGCAAGTTCTGCTGAAAGAAGATAATAGACTGCGTCCGCTTCAGGTGTGAGCAGATGTGATAGTTCGAACTCTGCGGCATCGTAGTTTTCGAGATACTTTTCCAGAAGCACAAATGAGAAGCGGATTGCAGATACATTTTCATCAGCAATTTCAGCCTCTTCAAAGCTGTCAAGAGCCGACCGATATGCTTTTTCTGCGGCTTCTTTGTCGATTTCAGCGAGTGCTTCCAAATCGAGGCGCAGATATGCGGTATCTTTTGTTTCTGTCCATCCGCGAAGAGCTAAGTTTAATGCTTTCTGGAACTCGCCGGATGCAAGGAGTGCTTCGATGTACTCAACGCTGAACTCGTCTTCACTGAAGGTTCTGCGATGCAGACTTACTGCTTCGTCTGCTTCTCCGACAGCGGTTAATGTCTTTATGAGGGTTTTTACATCCTCATCATTTCCGCTGTTTCGAACAAGAGTTCGAAGGGCAGGAATTGCTCCTCTCAGGTCACCTCTTTCAATTACAAGTTCTGCGTACTGTCTGACTGCCGGAAGGTTTTCCGGGTCGAGAGTGATTGCTTTTGCAAACTCTGCTTCTGCTCCTTCATTTCCAACAGCTAAAAGGACGTCTCCTAAATAGCTGTGGACGTAGGATGATCCCGGCATTATTCGAATAAGAGACCGAAGAAGTGACTCTGCGATGTCATATTTTGCAACAGCCGCATAGCTTCTGGCTGATAAAAGCATTAATGCCGGGTCGGTTGTGCCTGATGCGAAGCTGATTACTTCGTCATATTTTCCAGCGTTGAAAAGCTCGAGGGCGGCAGAAAGTGCCGCCGGGTCCGGTATGGTATTTTCCATAAATTACTGGATAACGGAGAGGATTGCGTCTGCAAATGCCTTTGCGTCGAATGGTGACTTTGCGGTGATGATGTTTCCGTCAACAACAACGTTATCAGAGACAATCTCTGCATTGTCGAGCTGTAATACGCGGATACATGCCGGAGTCTGTAAGGTGGTTGCCTTCTTGCCGTTTAAGAGTCCTGCCTCACCGAGGATGACCGGAGCTAAGCAGATTGCTGCTGCGAACTTGCCGTTGTTTCCGATTTTGTTTGCGATATCGATGAGCTCTTCACATCTCCAGAGCTGGTCCTGACATCCGATTCCGCCGCCGATAATGATTCCGTCAAACTCGTCTGCGTTGACATCTGCGAATGCGATGTCTGCTTCAACGATTTCGCCGTGCATACCGTAACAGGTTCCCTTAACAGGTGCTGCTGTTACACATTCAACGCCTGCTGCTTCGAGTGCCTGCTTTGGAATGGTGTATGCTTCATCCATGAATCTGTCTGATGCGATTGCGAGAAGAACTTTCATGGTATAATGTTGGTTTTGAGAGTTGATAAACAACCCGTATTCAGAGGGTGGATTTTATGAATTAAGTGGTTCATTGAACCGAAAAAAAGAGGGTTGTTATTTCTTGGATCCTGGTGCTGCAGTAACCTTCTTTAAGTTTTCTGCAACATCTGCGATTACTTCAATCGGGAATCCGGCAACCATCTCTTCGTCCTTGATTCCGGAGAACTTACGGGAACCGTCACATCCAAGAGAGAAGTTCGGCTTTCCGTTTAAGAGAACATATGCGGTAGTGTCGGAACAGATGGACTGAATTCCTGCAAACTCAGGATAGATTCTGCCGCCTACGTTGTAAAGAGTACTCTGTGCAAGCTTGAGCATGGCCATCGGTTTTGCGAAGATGAGAACAACAGACGGCTCGAAGTTTGCCTTCTCGAGTGGTGCATAGATTGTTGCGTAGCTTTCCTGCGGGAGACTTGGGACACCTTCCATGGTTCTTCTGGAAGAGTTGATGGTCTCGTATTTGCCAAGTTTGAAGTAGTGCTGTCCGGTCTTTAAGGTAGCTCCCTTCTCGCGAAGACCAAGAGCCCATGCTCCTCCACCGCACTGGTGTTTTGCATCGGTTGCGTAGAACACCTGTCCTTCGCGTGCGAGAGATACCATGCGGCAGTGACGTGTTGCTTCCTCAATTTCCGGGATTCCTTCTGGGATGTCTTCTGGTGACTGAGCAATTTTTACTGCGACCGGAGATCCTTCAAGTCCGATAAGTTCCTTTAACTCTGCGGATATTTTCTCGAAATCTGCAATATTAACCATGTTGATATTTTGGTTGTTCATGGTATAAAGAGGTATCATTCTCGAAAAGCATATCCCGTCTCCAAAGAAAAGAATATTCATGAATGGGCAGTCAAAGGTAGCAGAACTAATCTCGGCAGTTAGTTCTGCAGGATTTTTTAAGAGAATATTTTCATGGAAATCCATAAAGGAAAAAGCGGTTCTTGCCCGTATGGAAGCAGAAAATGCTGAGTCCATGCATGCGGCAGAGATTCGCGAGATTACCTTCCGCTTAAGCGAGGCTGAAAAAAGAGCCCGCGATGCAGAACAGGCAAGACTGGAATCTCTCAGAGAAGCAGATATCAGATACTCAAATGAAACCGCCCGTTCTGCAAGACTGTCAGAGGATCTTACAACTGCCCGTGAGATGTTAGCCGCAGAAACTGCCGCAAAGCAGGCTTTGTCCATGAGGCTTTCGGATGTGGATTCTGCAAAACGTGAACTTGCATCAGAGTATGCCGCATTAAAAGCCGAAGCGGAAAATCTCGAAACAGATGCCCAAAACTACAGAGACTCTCTGGCTCTTGAAACAGCAGAGAGAATGACTGCCTTATCCAGAATCGAAGAACTTACAGCCGAAGTTGAAAAGACTTCATCCGAGCTTCGCTTAGTTCGAGACACTCTTGCCGCTGAATCTGAAGGAAGGAAGCTTTCTGCTGAGAAGTATGCGGCACTAAAGGAAGAGTATGACTCCATGTCTTTGGCATTTGTTGAGATGCGTGAGACAAGAGCAGTTGAAGCAGAGCAGTGCCGTACAGCTCTTGAAAATGCTGAAGAGTTGACTCTCAAATATGAAAAGGCCGCGTCCGAACTTCAGTCCGTACGCGATATGCTGACCGCCGAATCTGAGGGACGAAAGATTGAGACTCAGAAGTATGCGGAACTGAAGGCTGAGTTTGATGAGAAATCAGTCGAGCTTTCTTCGGTAAAAGAGCTCCTTGCCGCAGAGGAAAGTGTAAAAGAGGAGCGTACTGCAGAGTACGAACGCCGTGTTGAAAAGCTCAACACTTTAGTTGAGCAGATGGAAGCAGACCACGCAAAAGCAGAGGAGAGAATTCTATCCGAGGTTGCCGAACGCGAGGAGCGGCTTTCTACTGCATGGCAGAGACATGAGAAGGATGTTTCAGAATCTATGAAGAGCATCGCTAAAAAGCATGATTTCATCAGATGTGATAAGGACGAGTATCCAAACCCGGGAACTCCGGATAATGTGTTCCTGATTGGCGGAATGTATACTGTCTTCGATGCAAAGAGTCCGAAAAATCCTGAAGAACTCAGCAACTTCCCGCAGTACCTGAAGGCTCAGGCGGAAGGGATGAAGAAGTACTGCAAACATGAGAACGTGAGAAAGGATGCTTTCTTAGTTGTCCCTGCTTCTACTCTTGAAGTATTGACTACATTCATGTACGATTTAGCGGAATACACTGTTTATGTAATCACCCCTGAGTCTATGCTTCCAATCCTTCAGATGCTGAGAACTATCGAAAACTATGACTTCGCAGAGCAGTTAAGCCCGGAGGACAGAGACAAACTTTGCAGATTCATCGGTCGCCTGTCTCACACAACCAAACGCAAGGTACAGATTGATACTTACTTCTCACGCGAACTTGTAAGCGTGCTCAGAGAGATTGATACACTGCCGGATGAGTTCGCAAACGACATCGCTGTCTATGAGCAGAAGGCAAAGTTGAATCCTCCAATGGAGAAGCGTGCAAAGATGATTTCTGTAGCGGATGTGTCGGCTGATGTTTCAAGGATCGAAAACGAGATTCTTGGATGGTCGGTTGTGGAAGAGTAAATCTTCTAATCTGAGGATTTCTAATAACCTTCATTTTTGAAAAAGAGATACTAAGCCTCACTTAATTTATCCTTCTCCATCATAAACCAAAAGGGATATTCCACCGCGGGGCGGCTTTCGGTGGAAATATTCTAAGTATGGTTATAGTTGGAAAATTACTGTTTTAAAAAAGAATAGGGATGTTTTTGCTGTATCTTTATGCCTCTCTCAGCATTTCCCTATCAAGCATATCCATTTTTCCCGCAACACTTGTTAAATCCGCAGGTACTGCAATCATGTTCAGAGCAGTGCTTACGAAGTCGAGAGCAATCTCTAAGACTACAGCGATACCGAGTGCTTCGACCGGGATTCCAAGCTGAAGGAAGAGAATTGAGTAACAGGCAATGCCTCCTCCCGGAACCGGCGGGACTGCTAAAGCCAGAAGACCTGCGGTCAAAATTGCTGCAAAGAGCCAGGATAAGGTCATAGGTACTGCGTAGTAGCTTGCCATAAAGACACACACGCAGAAGAAAGTTGCCGCGTGTCCGCATCTGGAGAATGCTGTTGCGAGCGGGACACCGAAGTTTACCAGGTTCTTAGAAATTCCAAGACGCTTTTCACAGCACTCAACATTTGTAGAGAATGTTGCAACAGATGAAGCGGTTGTGAGTGCGATGAGGAAAACCGGCATGACCTTTCTGATGAATACTGCAGGTTTTACCTTCTGGAAGATGCATGCCTCACCTAAGATTAAGATGATGTTTAAGATTACAGATATTGCAAGAACAACGAAAAGGAGCAGAAGCTCTGAGGCGTTGTTTACCATATCGGTCAGCATCAGATTCAGCACGCTGATGAAAACAATAAGCGGAAGAAGGGTTGTAATCCACTCCATGATGAGCTGAACCAGACTGTTTGCCTGAGCTACGAACTGGACGATTACAGGAAGCTTCTTGTTTAAGATAAGCATAGCAAGACCAAACGCCACAGCAAGGAAGATAATCTGCAGGGTGTTTCCTTCAACGAACGGGGATATCAGATTATCCGGGACAATGCCAAGGAGCATATCAAATATCGCAAAGAACTCGCCGCCTCCGGTACTTCCTCCGGAAAAGGAGAAGGTAAAGAACGGCAGAGCAACAAGCGTACAGATAACTAATGTGAAGTAGATTCTTCCAAAGTATCTGCCGATAACTTTTCGCCCAAGTGTGCCGAGAGTTGCTGTGTCTCCTATACTGTAGATACCCCAGATAAGGGATAAAAACATCATTGGAAGTGCCGTTGCGATTAAAAGCCCGATAAATGTATCAAAGAGAGGGCCAATCAGAACTTCAGAAAGTCCGTGTCTCATGTCATCAGAAAGCGTTCTGCAGAAGAGACCAACCAGAATGCCGGAGATAAGTGCAATACCTAAGTAGATAAGCGGATTTATCTTTCTCCGCTTCGGCATGATTGTAATCTGGTTTTCGCCGTTTACATAGTGGTAGGATGGAGCAAGACCAATGTTTGCAAGAAGGGTCTGAACAGAGCTTCCTCCGTTTAACACACAGTCGCTGTCATTTCCAAACGGATTTACACGCGTGCCTGCTGCGGTTAAAGTGATGTACTGTTTTCCAAGTTTCCTGCCTGACCGAAAACTGCACTCTGCACCTTCTCCTAATCCATCAAGCCATTTATGCAGAACCTTTTCAACAACCGCATGTAAACGGTCGGCTGCCTGTGATTCGATATTGTCCTCTTTTAATGTCTCGGCAGTTAAGGTGCTGATTTCCTCCACCACATCCTTTGACAGGCGGAAGTTTTTGGATTTTGCAGAAGGCGGCATGAATTGTTGCTTATCATTTGCTGTGCAGAAAGATTAATTGTGTGGTGAGAAGTGGATATGAAATGAGTGAGAAAAATGCGAAGGGCGAACGGCACGAGGTGAGAGGCTTTAGCCTCGAACCATGAGCAAATCAGAATGATTTGCGACAGTGACGTAAGCCTTGAGCACTCATTTGAGTGAACGAAGTGATACGAAAATATGCGAAGGGCGCGAGCCGAAGGCTCAAGCCTTGAGCATGGATTTTCGAACGAATGAAATGAGTGAGAAAAGAGTGCGAAGTCCGAGAGGCGCGTAGCGACTCGAAGGTTGAGCATTTACGAACGATAGTGAGTAAATGCGAAGGAAGGGATTCGAACCCCAGAACTCCTATGAGACCAGACCCTGAATCTGGCGCCGTTGACCTGGCTTGGCTACCTTCGCTCTAAAAGTGCTTTAAAATATTTGCGTTCTGTGAATATAAAGGTAATGTTTCTTCAAAACCATGATTATTATTCCTTAGACAACCTATCAGATACTATGCATGTGTTATTTCCCACGGGACGACAGACTGAGGCATCTCTTTCTGCATCTTTTCTAGGTGTATCGGACTTTACCTATGAAATCATCGTCTCAGGAGAAATAGCATCTTTCTTAACGCCTGAGCGTCTCAGGACTATTATCAAAGAACATCCATGCGATGCCGCGGTGGTTTCAGGAATGTGTACCGCAGACTTTTCTGCTGTATCAGAAGAGATGAAAATACCAGTATATCGCGGAACACGTCACGCAGCAGACATGAGGCTTGCTGTCCCTCTTATTTTGAAAGGCACTCTATCTACAACAGAACCGGCTGATGTTCTACTGGATGAAGAGCGAAGAATCGCCGCTCAAAAACGCCTTGTCACAATGGAGGAAGAAGCAGACGCTGACTTTGAAATAAGAGGTGTCAAGTTTGGAAAAAATTCCAGAATCAAAGTCCTCTGTGAAATAATGGATGCACACCGGAGCACATCGCTTCGTGAAAAAGCTGAGCGTGCCTTAGCAGAAGGTGCGGACGGAATAGATTTAGGATTCGGGTTTGACGCAACCGAAGAGGATGTTGTCCGCTGTTTTACAGAACTCGAAGACCTTGATTGTGTTTTGTCTGTCGATACATTATCGCCTGAACTAATCAGGGCATCTCTCTTTAGGGCTGACATCATCTTCTCTCTTACGGCAAAAACAATTCCGCTTCTTGCAGAGGATGTGAAAAAGGCAGGGGCGGCGGCTGTAATTATTCCGCGTGATGGTACAGGCCTTATAGAATCTGTACAGGCGGCAGAAGACGCAGGCCTTACAAAAATATTTGCCGACCCTCTCTTACAGCCGCCTTTATCCGGCATGACCGAGTCTCTTGCAGGATTCCTGCCTGAGTTTGGAGCTCCAAAGGTAATGGGATGTGTAAATGTTGTTGAGCTAATCGATGCAGACAGCCCTGGAATTTGCGCTATCCTTGCAGCATCCGCCGCCGAATGCGGATGCTGTGCGGTTTTAGTCTCTGAACATTCGGATAAAACAGCAGGGGCAGTTTCAGAGATGTATCGGGCTGTGTCTCAGATGCAGCTTTCAAGAGGCAGACCATATCCAAAAGATGCCGGAGTTGATGTGTTCGTCATCAAAGAGAAAAGAAAGAGAAAAGAACCTGCTCCGTCTTATGATTCAGTGAGAGATGTCGAAGGAGTTTCGGAAAATCTGACATATGATCCGATGGGAAGTTTTAGAATCGGAATTGAAGGAGGTAAGATTGTTGCAGTCAGAAAAGGTCATGCGATTCGTGGAAAAACTGCTGAAGAGGTTTTTTCCGCTATCCTTGCTGAAGGCGGCGTGTCTCTCTTAGACCACGCGGCATATCTCGGACGGGAACTTTACAAAGCCGAGCTTGCAATCAGATTCGGCAGAAGCTTCGAGCAGGACGGGGAGTTCTAACGTCCTCTTTTCTTCTCAGCCTTTTTTCTCTGTTTTGCATCGCGTATTTTGGCAGCATGCGTATCTGCATATTTGTCAGCAGATGATGCCGCCTTCTCTGCTTTTCTAATCAGGCGTTCTGTATCTTCTCTTGAGAATCTCTTCTTCAAAAGATACGGGGCAAGCTCTGTTTTCACATCACCTGTCTTCCAGATACGCTCAGTACCTTTCTCAACTCTTGAGATGTCACAGGAATCATTAAAGACCACGCACGAAATGCAGTCATCAGGTTTTACTCCGAAATATATTGCAGCCGCCTCTGCATGCCTTCGATTCTGAATTATCGGATTAGTAAACGAAAGAACTCTTCCATCTCCTGTCTTCGTCCACATTCTGTCTCTAAGTTTGCCTGAAACAGCTCCCGTCATATGCTTGCACTCAAACACATATACACCTGATTCGTGGATAAAAACAGCATCCACCTCAGTTACTCCGTTTTCTGTTGGAAGATACAAAGCAACCGGTGAAACATATGATAAACTGCCGGTGGGTTTATCACATGCGGATAATACTTTTCTTAGAAGTGCTTCCTGCTCTTTTCCGCGAATCTTTGGAAGGTCAGATTCGTCTGTCATAGAAATCTCTCCGCAATCGAAATCACTTCTCTGATATCCTCAATCACAAAATCTGCCGCATTAAACAAAATATCTGGCCTTCTTCCCTTCTGTTCGAGTGTTAGAACCGCATAATCTGCTTTGTGGAATGCCGAGATATCATTAATTCCGTCTCCTACCATAATCACAAATCCTGATTTTTGAAGTTCTGATACAATCTCTGCCTTCCTATCCGGGGTTGCCGCCCCGAACACATGGTCTTTTGGAACTCCGATATACTCAGCTGCGGCCTCAAGTTTTTCCTGTCTGTCTCCTGATGCAACGAATACTCCAACTCCCATCTCCTTTAGACTGGACATTACTTCTTTTACTCCTGAGAAAGGATATCCGGCGGCGGCAACTATGAACTCAATCATGTTTCTTCGAAGATTTAGAATGAGCCCTGTATTCAAAGCAAAAACACCGCTTTCCTTCTCAGCTTCCGCTCTGCATGCCAAAACAACATTTTGAAGATATTGTAATGTGGATGCTGAATCATTTTTGATGATACGCGTTGCATCCTCAAACGTGCCATGTCCACAGGATACCGCATAAGAAATATTGTTCTCAGAAATCCAACAAAAAAGCGGCATATCAGGCTTTCCTGATAAAATATCACAGTTTCCGGCATTTATCAGGACAAGCACTCTGTCTTTATCATCGAACACCAGAAGCGTCGTCTCTTTGTCGAATGTGATATTTCCAGTTTCTCTTGAAAAAACAGCCCGAACTGTCTTCATCAAAGTTCCTGCACTGTCAAAAACAACGGAAAGAGACATAGGTACATACTCTTATGTGTGCATTGATATTAATCAATGCGGATACTGTTTCGAAAGGGCTTTTATGTTATATGCCAAATACGAATTATCAGAGGGTTACATGACAGATTCTGCAGAAAATACGGGGGATGTTTTAAGTCCGAAGAACGTCCCGCTCGAACCTATCATCTCCTCAGAAGATCTTGCGAAACTTAGAAAGACTAACATTTCGCTCGAAAACAGGAATTATGAGCTTCGTGAGACTGTCCGCCAGCTAAGGCTTCAGATAGCTGCGGCTGAGTCTGAACGTGACCAGTACAGAAGAGAGTCGCGTAAGTACAAGACTGAAATTTCACAGATGAAGACTCCGCCTCTTGTAATCGGTTCTGTGGAGATGATGCTTGAAGATGGTCGTGTTATTGTCCGAAGTACGACCGGTCCGCAGTTTTTATCAAGTATCTCGGAAGGTGTTGACAAAAGCCTGGTGATTCCCGGAGCTCAGTGTGCCCTTCATCCACAGTCATTTGTCTTAATCGAGGTTCTTCCAAAGAAGTACGATGCAGCGGTATCTACTATGGAGGTCGAAGAAGCTCCCGATGTTCAGTATTCCGATATTGGGGGTCTTGCAACTCAGAAGAATCTGCTTCGCGAGGCAATCGAACTTCCTTTGTTAAAGCCGAAGCTCTTTGAAAAGACAGGAATCGAGCCTCCAAAGGGTGTTCTTCTCTATGGTCCTCCTGGAACCGGCAAGACTCTTCTTGCAAAAGCAGCAGCCCATGAGACGAATGCGGTATTCATCCGTGTTGTTGCATCAGAACTTGTTCAGAAGTATATTGGAGAAGGAGCACGTCTTGTTCGGGAACTTTTCGCACTTGCCAGGGAAAAAGCTCCGGCGATTGTTTTCATCGATGAGATTGATGCAATCGGTGCCTCGCGCTCGGCTGATGCATACTCAGCAGGTGATCATGAGGTAAGCAGAACTTTAATGCAGCTTTTAGCAGAGCTTGACGGGTTCAATGCCAGAGGAAATGTGAAAATCATTGCGGCAACGAACAGAATTGACGTACTTGACAAGGCACTTTTACGGCCGGGGCGGTTTGACAGAATCATTGAGTTCCCGCTTCCGACAAAGGAAGAACGTGAGACTATTATCTCGATTCATACAAAGAAGATGCATCTTGCAAAGGATGTTAGTATCTCTTCTCTGGCTGAAGCAACGGAAGGATTCAACGGGGCAGAACTCATGGCTGTTACAGTTGAAGCCGGTATGCAGGCAATCAGGCACAACCGCTCGACTGTTCGCGAAAATGATTTTGCCGAGGCATTAAATGCAGTAAAACGCGGAAGAGAGCAGCCGGAAGCAAGAGAGCTTCCGCCTGGAATGTATCTCTAAAAATTATTCGGAGATTTCTCTCCGTCCTTTTTTCGACAGAACCCATTCAGCAATGTACGGGTATGCAATTCCAAAGAAGAGCATTACAACTCCTGCCCACTGAAGCGGTGACACTGCTTCTGAGAGAATTATCACTGAACATATAATTCCTGCCGGAAGTTCTGATGAGCTGAGAATCGTTGCTGCTCCAGTTGATATTTTTGGCGTTCCAATCGCGAAGAAGAACGATGGGATCGCACATCCAAGAATTCCAATCAGGATTCCATACTTCCAGATTCCAGCCTCAAGAACTCCTGAGACAAAGTATGCGGGAGAGAAGACGCAAATCAGGAACACCAATGCGAATGATAGGATGACAAAGCTTCTTGTAATCGGGTGGACGTTTACTTCAACCTTTCCAAGGAGGAAGATGTATATTGCGTAGAAGAACGCAGAGCCAAGTCCAAGAAGAACTCCTGTCGGGTCCAGGTTTTCAGCCCCTGCTCCGACACCTGCTGCGAGCAATGTTCCGGCTGTCAGGATTACGAGGGATGTCATAATTGATATCTTTGGAAGTTTTCTTGTGTAGATTGCTTCGATTATGATATCCATCCATGTGTACTGGAACAAAAGAATTACTGCAATATGTGCCGGCACTGTCTGCAAAGCAAATATGTAGCATGTGCTGACCAGAGCAAGACTTATTCCAACTGCGGCGATTCCTGCTATGTTTTTCCATTTTGGAAGGTGCGGTACGGACTGTTTTTTGCGGGCTGCTGATGAGATAAACAGACCTCCGGCAAGCAATGCCATCATTATCCAGCCAAAGAGGTACTGACTCATTACCACATCGTTTGCGGCAAATCCTGCTTCGTATGCCATTTTGATTACGGAAGAGGAGGGTCCGAAACTGCATCCGCCAAGAAAAACCAGAAGCGGAAACAGTATGTGATATGGTTTCATTTGTTGTTCTAGTGTCAGATTTTGATTACGAATAATGTTTTCATTCGGCTACCATTGATCTCTTCTGTCTGGTCTTTTTTGAATGATTTTTCCAGGGTATGTTTCGAAGCTTATCTGAAATTGGACGGATTTTATATAAATCATTATGAAGTTTATTCCAAATTCAAAATGTGGTGTGCAAAGGTATTTCGAATAATTCTTTTCTGCGCGTTGCTACATTTGGCGTGTTGTGTGACTATAAATATTCTTCGTATAGGGTTTATTTGTTTGCCGTATGGAATTTCTTTAAATAGTTCGATATCTTACCTAAAGTAAACACAAAAACCAACGTGATGAAATATGACTGATAACAAAAAAATCTCATTAACCGTTCAGCATGCATACAGCAACGAAAGCGGTTATGCATTCTTTTCTTCTGATGACCGGGGAAAACTTGGAATCTCAGCAGGAGACTACGTAAAAATCTCAGGCGGAAAAACCGCACTCGCCAGAGCACACTTCCACCCGGATGTTCACCCGGGAAAAATCGTCTTAACCAAAGATGTCAGATTAAAAGCTGTTGCAAACTTCGACAGTCCGGTCGAAATTGAAAAAATCACTCCGCTCTATGCAGACAAAATCACCATCCAGCCAAGAGATGAAGGAGTAAAAGTAAAAGACAGCGAAATCTTCCGCGATACTCTCCAGGGAGAACTCGTCTACAAAGGATACGAATTCACCTACTCATACTACTATGGATTCGTAGTGTCTGAAGTTTCACCGTCAGAATATGCGATTGTAACCTCTGCAACCCAGTTCATCTACAAAGACCGCGTCCACAAAGAAGATGAAGAAAGTGACCGCCCCGAAGTCCACTATGAAGATATCGGAGGATTAGGCCGCGAACTCTCTCAGGTTCGTGAAATGATTGAGTACCCGCTCAGACATCCTGAAGTCTTTGAGAAACTTGGAATCGAACCTCCAAAGGGAGTTCTGCTCTATGGACCTCCGGGAACCGGCAAGACTTTAATCGCAAAAGCTGTGGCCACTGAATCTCAGGCAAAGTTCTACGAAATCTCAGGCCCTGAAATCGTCTCCAAATACTACGGTGACTCCGAAGAGAAACTTCGCGAAATCTTCAAGGAAGCAGAAAAGAACTCACCTGCAATCATCTTCATCGACGAAATCGACTCAATCGCTCCAAAGCGTGACGAATCCAAGGGTGAAATGGAACGCCGTGTCGTAGCTCAGCTCTTATCCTTAATGGACGGCATGAAGTCCAGAGGAAAGGTCATTGTAATCGCTGCAACAAACCTTCCAGACTCAATCGACCCTGCCCTTCGCCGCGGCGGAAGATTCGATCGCGAAATCGAGATTGGCGTACCTGACAAGGATGGAAGAAAGCAGATTTTAGAAATCCACACAAGAAACATGCCGCTTTCAGAAAACGTGGATATCAAAAAGTATGCGGACAGAACCCATGGCTTTGTCGGAGCAGACTTATCCCTTGTCGCAAAAGAAGCAGCCATGCACGCACTTCGCCGCGAGTTCCCGAACATGAACCCGGACGAAACCCCAAGCCCAGAAAAGCTTGAAAGCCTTCGTGTCACTGCTGAAGACTTCGAATCCGCATTAAAAATGGTTCAGCCAAGCGCAATGCGCGAGGTCTTTGTCGAAGTCCCGGATATCAGATGGTCTCATGTCGGAGGTCTTGATTCTGTAAAAGAAGAGTTACAGCAGGCAGTTGAATGGCCGATTAAATATGCTGACGTCTACAAACAGTTCGCGACCAAATCTCCGAAAGGATTCCTTCTCTTCGGACCTCCCGGAACCGGCAAGACTCTCCTTGCAAAGGCTGTTGCAAACGAATCCGAGTGCAACTTCATCTCCGTAAAAGGACCTGAACTCATGTCCAAGTGGGTTGGTGAATCCGAAAAAGGGGTACGCGAAATCTTCAGAAAAGCACGGCTTGCCTCTCCGTCGATTATCTTCTTCGATGAAATCGATGCAATCGTTCCAAAACGCGGAAGCTACGAAGGTTCGTCCCACGTAACCGAAAGTGTGGTCAGCCAGTTCTTAACTGAACTTGACGGCCTTGAAGAACTCAAAAATGTCATCGTCATCGGAGCAACCAACAGGCCTGACATGATTGATCCGGCCTTAATGCGTCCTGGACGTCTTGAACAGCACATCTTTGTACCACCCCCGGATGCAGATGGAAGAAAGCAGATCTTCGAGGTATACCTCCGCGAAGTATCAGACCTCTTAGCAGAGGATGTAAAGGTTGATGCATTGGTTGAAGCAACTGACGGATTTGTCGGGGCTGATGTCGAAGCACTCGTCCGTGAGGCAAAAATGACTGCTATCCGCGAGTTTGTAAAAGCAATGGCAGGGCGCGATGCTGCAGAAATCTCGCTTGCAGTATCAAGTGTTAAAATCTTTGCCAGACACTTTGATGCTGCATTAAAACGCGTCAGACCTTCACTTGATACAGCAGGACGCCGCGATGCTGAGCGTAACTCCTGGCAGTACCGTTACAACGAAGACGAGAGAAAACTCCTTGAGCGTGCTTTAATTCGTGTAGAATCCGCAGATTACAGCGGAACTGATGAAGATGCCGAGGTAAAGGAGCTGTCGTCTCTTCTGATGTCTCATCAGAAAGACTTTAGCAGAATCAAAGAGATACTTAATCAGTAATATTAACCAGGCTCTCCACCTGGTTTTGGAGGATATGTCATGGGAAACCCGACTGACGACTCATACAAAGATCTGATGGATATTATTCATAAAATACTTGGAAACCAGCTGCCCGGAAAAGACGGTGTTCCGCCGATTGTCGGAGTTAAGTTTGTGGTTGGAGGTCAGCAGAATTCTGCTCCTCCATCCCGCATGATTCCTGTTGAGGTGTTCGAGTCTGACACTTCATTTACAATCCAGACAGAGCTTCCAGGCGAGTGTCCGAATGATTTCACTCTTTCCTATGTTGACGGAAAGCTCAAACTTCAGGCAGGTGAGAACCGTGAGTATCGTGCCGAACTTCCGCTTGCAGGGATTGATCCTTCTGCAATCAAGACCAGACTGAAAAACGGAGTTCTGGAGATTTTCTGCGGGAAACTGGCGGCTGTCGAAGCTCCGGAGGCATAATGGAGGCCTCTATCTGTTCTCCGGCACACTGTAAGCTTACAATGAAGGAGGAGGATTATTTAGAATCCATCCTCAATGTTTCCGAGATTAAAGGATATGCAAAGGCTCGTGACGTCTCAGATGATTTAGGTGTCTCTCCATCGTCTGCATCGGAGATGTTTGTAAAGCTTAGCAAAAAGGGACTGATTGTTCACCGTAAGTATGAGGGTGTGACGTTAACAGAGACTGGAAAAGGTGTTGCAGTTCAGGTGAGATTCAGACATGATGTGCTTGTTGAGTTTTTGAAGCATATCGGTGTTTCTGAAGATATTGCAGACAAAGATGCATGTTTCATGGAACACGAACTTCATTCTGAGACTATTCAGAAGATTAAGGAGTTCGTTGAGATGAAAAAATAAGTTTGGGTTTTTTAATAATCTTCTTTTTTAAATATTTGTTTTCAAATCATTTTATACATACAGAGGATATTTTCGTAGCAGGTGTCGGGGGCTCTGCCTCTACGGACAGCACCGAAGATACCTGGAGTGCCAAGTTTTCCTGCTCTCTTGGAGAAGACACCTTTACTGTCACCATCACCAGAGAGTACATGCTCGTCAACGGCTTCGAGCTCGACGAAACCCTTGCAGCAGTCGAAACCTGGGCGGACAAACAGACCGCGCTTGGCGGACAGAGCGCTTAATTTTCTATCCCATCCGCTAATCCGTCGGGCACTCTACTGCCTTCTTTGGGTATGCATCGTAATCGAGGAATACCTAATCAGAATATTGATTGAAGAGGGGTAAAAACCCCTCACACAAACACACGAACTGCTGTTGCCTTACAGGTAACAGTCACTCTTTCGCCTGGAACAAACCGCAGACGCTCAACCGACTGACGTGTAACTGTTGCTGCAAGCGGGATTCCGATATCAACATGAACAAACATCTCATCAGCCTTTAACGTCGGCTCTATTTTTACAATCCTGCCTTCGAATACATTAACCGCAGTTGAAACAAAACGGTTTCTGGACAAAATCAGTTCTTCTGGTCTGACCGACACTGTAACAGTACCGCAAAGAGGCGTTACAGCACGGAAATCAACACAGCCAACTCTTACACAAATAACCCCGTTGTCCTTAACCCAAATCTCACCGCGGAAAATGTTCGGATTTTCGCACGTCACAAAACCGTATGCAGGGTTGTGAACAATCTCTTCCGGAGTACCGATTGCAGTAATTCTGCCGCGCTCGATAACTGCTGTCCTGTCAGCCACAGCCAGAGTATCAAGAATCGAATGTGTTACAAGAATACATGGAATATCCTCCTGCCGTATAACTGAAGCCAGTTCCTGACGAAGCTTCTCCTGCGTCTTTGAATCAAGTGCTGAAAGAGGCTCGTCAAGCAGTAATAGTGACGGATTCGGGGCAAGAGCTCTTGCAAGAGCTATTCTCTGCCTCTGACCTCCGGACATTTTTGTCACCGGTTCATCTGCAATTTCTGCAAGACCAAGAGAGGAAATCAACTCATCAACGCGAATGTTTCTTTCTGCCGTATCAACGCGGCGCATCTTCAAACCATACTCAATATTTTCTCGTGCTGTCATATGTGGAAAGAGAGCATAATTCTGGAACATATATCCAACATTTCGCTCCTCTGCCTGTTTGAAAACCCTTTTTGAAGAATCAAAGATAACTGTTCCTCCAAGCTCAATTCGTCCTGCATCAGGCTTCATAAGGCCGGATAAGAGCTTTAGCACAGTGGACTTTCCAGCACCGTTAGAGCCTAAGAGACCTAAAGTCTCGCCCGCGTTTACCGTGATATTTACATCAAGCTCGAAGTCCCTGAGTTTCTTTTTCAGTGTTACATTAAGCATATTTTCTCATCTCCAGATTTCCAATGTATTTGACAGCTAAAATAATCGCAAACGAGAAAATAACCAGAACAATCGACAAAGCAATCGATACTGACATGTCGCTTTGCATCTGCCCGTAGATTGCAAGCGGCATGGTCTGGGTTTTTCCCGGAAGATTTCCGGCAAACATCATGGTCGCCCCAAACTCACCAAGAGCACGGGCGAAGGTCATGATGATTCCGGACATAAGCGAACCTGATGCAAGAGGAAGCGTTACGCGGAAAAAGGTCGAAGCACTACCTGCACCAAGTGTCCTTGATGCATATTCGAACTCCACATCAACTGCTTCAAAACTTGCTCTTGCCTGCCTGATGTAGAATGGAGACGCCACAAATATCTGGGCGATTACAACTGCAAGTGTTGTGAAAGCGATTTTTATTCCAAATACCGAGAAGTACTGCCCTATCATTCCATTCGCACCGAATGCTGTAAGGAGGGCCAGACCTGCAACCGTAGGCGGAAGGACAATTGGCAGGTCGGTCAGCGTATCGACGATGTTTCGTCCCGGATAGCGGACGCGGGCATTAATGTAGGCAAGCGGCGTTCCAAAGAGGATGACGATTACCGTCGAGACAAGAGCCGTTCCCGCGCTGAGTGCAAGCGCCTGCAGTGCGGAAGGAGACGTCAGTGCCGTCAGCATATCCGCTGGCGATATGCGGGTAAACAGCGAAATCAGCGGGACAGTGATAAATATCAGAAAGAGAAAAATAAGGGCCGCGGTCAGGACAGTTGTCCCGACGCGTGCTGCGGTACGGTTTTTTACCTGGTACTGCATGATGCTTATGCGGTTACCGGAGAGAATCCGTAGTCGAGGAGAAGTGCATTGCCCTCAGGGCCGGTTAAGAATGCTTCGAAGGTCTCGACAGCCTTTTTGTTTTCAGTGTTCCTGAGGATTCCGTACGGGTAGTCTGCAATGACATTGTATTTGTCGGCAATCTCGAGGATGTCGATGGATTCCTTGTCTGCTTTGGAGATGTCGGAGACATAGACAATGGAGGCATCTGCTTCGCCTAAGGTTAAGTAGGACTTGACTTTGTCAACTGCGTCAACCTGGGTTACGACGTTGCCCATGAATGCGTCAACGTATCCTGCGTGACCGTCGTCCTGGTATTTGCTGATGATATCTCTGGTGTACTGACCAAACGGAACGGATTCGTCACCGACAGCAAGTTCAACGCCGCTTCCGGCAAGGTCGCCGAGGTCCTTGATTCCAAGCGGGTTGCCCTTGACAACAGCGATTCCGAGTTTGTTCTGCAGGAGAATCTTCTTGTCTTCGATGAGTCCTGCTTCCACAACCGGGTCAAATTGTTTGTTGTTTGCAGAGATGTAGAGGTCACAGTCAGCCCCTTCTAAAATCTGGGTTTTTAAGGTCTGACTTCCTGCGAAGTTGTATACGACTTTGATGTTTGGATTTTCTACTTCGAAGTTTTCTCCAAGTTCGGTTAATGCACCGGTTAAGGATGCGGCGGCAAAGACTGTGATTTCAACTTCTTCTGCCGGCTGTGAGATACATCCTGCGGCGGTGACTGCAATCAGAATACATAGTGCTACGGCAAGGATTACCTGAAGTTTATTCTGCTTCATAATAATTTGGTTTGCGGTATTTTGATAAATACTTATTTTTAATTTGATTTATTTAATCAACCAAACTCAATTTACACAAACCGCCCATCCGAACGCTTCTCTGAAATCCCGTCAAGTTTTCCCTCAAACCATCCGGCACGCTCATCCGGATAAGAATCAAAAGCCGGAACATACGGTTTGACATCGAGAACAGGCGTGCCGTCTAAAATATCCACATCAGAGATGCGAAGCACATTACCCTCACGCGACAAAAGCCGTAGAACCGAAAAACCAAGCGGATTTGGTCTGCGTGGAATGCGGGAAGCAAAAACACCGTGTGGTACAGTATCTAAGAAAGGCTTTGCAGTAAGAAGAGGCCCTGCACTCTTGTGCAGATGGTAGAAAACCATGAGCCTCGAAAAGCCTTCGATATCCAAAAGACCTTCTGCAAACTCCGGGAAAATCTCAATCTCACCGGTGATGCCTTCAGCCGATGGAGGCTGAACCGGCATGCCTGAAAGCTCTTTGTGCGGAGAGTGCACAATGCCTACCGGATAAAAGGTAACAGGGTTCATCACTCACCTTTCAGCTTCTCGACAACATGAATGCCCTCAATCCGTGTTACCGGATACTGACCTGCCTCGTCCTTCTCGGCTGATTTTACCATATCCCAAATAGTAAGAAGTGCTACAGACACACCTGTTAAGGCTTCCATCTCGATTCCTGTTTTACCGAATGTCTTAACCAGGCATGAAGCTTCGATGTACTCATCGGTCTGCTCAAATGAGATGGTTACAGCACCGACCGGAATCGGGTGGCACATGGGAATAAGTGCCCATGTCTGTTTGACCGCCATAGTTCCGGCTACTTGTGCTGTTGCAAGCACATTTCCTTTCACAACCGTACCCTCGGCAATCGCTTTCAGCGTTGTGTCACGCAGATAAATTCTGCCGCGGGCTTCTGCCTTGCGCGACACATCAGGCTTTGCCGTAACATCCACCATGTGGACTTCGTTTTTCTCGTTTAAGTGTGTAAAAGTTGGCATCAGTGCATCTCCACCCATTTTCCTTTTTCTCCGTTTACAATCTCCTGCTTCCAGATTGGAACAAGCTCCTTTAACCGCTCGATTGCATAGCGTGAAGCCTCGTATCCTTCCTGTCTGTGAGCCGAACAGATGATAATTACAACAATCGTCTCGCCTAGTTTGAGATGACCGAAGCGGTGGATGATGTGAACCGCATTCACAGAAAAGTTCGAACGGCACTCATTTGCAATCCGCTTCAAATCCTCTTCGGCTACCGGCACGAAGGCTTCAATCTCCAAAGCTTCCATGCCGTCATCTCTGACACAGCCGACAAAGACAAGCTGAGCACCGTCATCTGGTGTGCGGGTATCTGCAATCAGTTTTCCAATATCGATGTCTTCGGTCTGCATCCGTAAAATTTCGGTCATGATTCCTCCGTAAAGTATGGCGAGCGGTTCTTTACCGCACGTCCTACCGCGTCCACAAGTTCATCTCCATGAAGTCCTAAGATGTCTATTTCGTTTCCTGTTCGAAGAAGACAGGGCTTAAGCTTTCCGTCAGATGTTATGCGAAGCCGGTTGCAGTTTGCGCAGAACTCTGCGTTGTGCATGGGACGTACAATTTCAACAACCGCACCGTCTAAATTGTATTTTCTTCTATGATGCATGCGGCGGGTTTCGACAATCTCGGCTTCGGATTTGAAGTGCTCCTCCAAATCCGATACAAAGTCAGCGTTGCTTTTACCGTCAGACATCTTATCAGTCCATCCGTTGATATCCATCAGTTCGATGAACTGTAAGATGAGGTCATCGTGACCTCGTACGAGTGAGATGAAATCTTCTACTTCATCATCATTGATTCCAGGCATCAGGACAGTATTTATTTTGATTGGAGTAAGTCCTGCGCAGCGTGCTGCGGCAAGTCCTTCGAGAACGTCTGGAAGAAGGTCGCGTCCTGTGATTTTTGCGTAGCGGTCGCGCTTGAGTGAGTCGATGCTGATATTTACTCTGGAAAGACCTGCTTTTTTCAGTTCTCCGGCAAGGTATTTTAGGCGTGTGCCGTTGGTTGTCATAGAAATCTCCATTCCCTCAGGTACAGAACGTATGATGTCTGTTAAGTCCTCGCGAAGAGTTGGTTCGCCCCCTGTTAATTTAACCGTCCGCACTCCAAGTGTCACAAGCAAAGAGAGGATTTCAGATATTTCATCTGCGGACATGGCTTTGGATTTTTCAGATCTGACACATCCATTTACTGCTTCACCCTCGTGATGGCAGTATATACAGCGCAGATTACATGCACTGTTAAGCGCCACACGGACATCTGTGATGCGGCGGGAATATTTGTCTGTCATAAGAGACTCAGCATCAGTCATGTATTTTTACTGGTCTCTTTGAACATATGAACATTGTGCTTTTTGTAAACTATTTTCGATAAATTAAATCCATTAAATCAAATTAACTTAGTTTACTTTTTGCCGAAGGTTTTTTAATACGGCACTGCAAATTAGTACCCATTATGATGAAAATCCCCTACTCTGACGCGCTGAATATGGTAACATCTGTAGAGCCGGTTTATGCGGTACGAAAATATCCGGTTGAGAGGGCTGTTGGAAAGATTCTTGCAGAGCCTGTCTATGCAAAATATTCTGTTCCAATCTCACCGGTCTCAGCAATGGACGGCTTTGCGGTATCTTCAAAAAAGACAGTCGAAGCTTCAGAGAATAATCCTGTAACACTTAGAGACTTTGACCGTGTAAATACAGGAAATGTGGTTCGCGGATGTTACGATGCCGTGATTATGATAGAGGATGTGGAGTTTGACGGCTCTGAAGATCCGGCGGAAATTACTATCCGCGCTCCGATTTCTTCCGGGCGAAATGTACGGGCGACGGGAGAGGATATCGAAGCAGGAAGACTTGTTCTTCCGGCAGGTTCACGGATTCGGGCTTTTGACATCGGAGCTCTTGCAGGATATGGTATTACTGAGGTCTCTGTTTACAGTGTTTCTGTTGGAATCATTCCAACCGGCTCGGAGCTGATTGCTCCAGGAGATATTCCGCTTCCAGGCGAGGTTGTTGAGAGTAATTCTGTTATGACTGAGGCATACCTCAAAGAGTTTGGAGTAGATGTTATCTGTTATCCTCCTGTTTCAGATAATCAGGCTTTAATTCGCGGAGCAATCTCACGTGCGGTTAAGGAGAATGAGATTGTTCTTATCTCTGCCGGTTCTTCGATGGGCTCACGGGATTTTACAGCAAAGGCGATTGCAGACCTTGGAGAGGTTCTCTTCCACGGTGTTTTGATGAAGCCTGCAAAGCCTTCCATGCTTGGAATCGTTGAGGGAAAGCCGATTATTGGAATGCCGGGTTTTCCGCTTGCGGCACAGACTGCCGAGCGTCTCTTTGTGCGTACTCTTTTAGAGGGGTGGGGATTAAAAGGCCCTGAGCAGGAGACTCTTTTAGCTGAGGCAGGAGAGGATGTGAAGTCTGATAGAGATATTGATGAGTTCCGTTTCGCATCTGCTGCAAAGGTTGACGGACGCGTTGTTGTTCTGCCGCAGATTCGCTCAGCAAGTATGCAGATGAACGGTATCAGGGCAAACGGTTACATGCATATTCCAAGAGGCTTGGGAAAAGTTAAGGCAGGAGAGGCGGTTACAACTGTCCTTAATGTGCCTGTTGAGGAGTTATCTTCGACTGTGCTTTTTGCAGGTGTGTACTCGGCAGGCGTTGAACGTGTTGCAGCAAGTGCCGCGGCTTCTGGTCTGTCGGTTAGATTTGGAGATGTAAGTTCTGAAAATCCCAACCTTCTTAGAAACAAGGCATGCCATGCACTATGTGTTACGGAGAGTTTTGATGTTGACGCACTCGAAGATATACCTCTTGAGGCGTATCCCCTTGGAGATAATACAGTTCTTCTGATGAGATGCGATATGCAGGATGATATCTGTAACAGATTACGTGTTTTTGCCGGAGGTTTCAGATGAGCCATGTACATCATAAGGATGTTGATGTCTGCTGTGCTGTGATTACAGTTTCAACAAGCAGGACGGAAAAGACTGATTTGTCAGGGAAAATTATTCGGGAATGCTTCGAGAGTGCTTCGATTCCTGTGGTTTCCCAGGTTCTTGTAGCAGATGATGCAGAGGATATATGCCGTGCAGTAGAGGAGGCTGTGTCTTCTGCCAACTGTGTTGTAGTAACAGGAGGCACGGGGCTTACTGCTGATGATGTTACAATCGATGTGGTCTCTCCTCTTTTTAGAAAAACGATGGATGGTTTTGGAGAACTTTTTCGCCGTCTAAGTTATGATGAGGTTGGGACAAGGGTTCTGCTTTCAAGAGCAACAGCAGGACTTATTGGGGAATCTGCGGTATTTTGTATTCCGGGCTCGCCAAATGCTGCAAGGCTTGCTTCTGAGATGATAATCGTGCCGGAAATAAAGCATATATTAACACATGCAGGGCAATAAATCCGGTTTTATTTTCTACAAAAAAAAAAATGGTGTGTATTATCTCAGAGCAAATGCATGAGTCGGCTTATAGCCCTCAATTCCAAGCGGCTCTAAACTCTTCATCACACGCTCACGGAACTCAGCAAACTCCTCATCTGTCAGCTGCTCCGGAAGCATCTTATCGGATGCAATACTTCTGTAAATCCAGTAGATAATCTTCTCGACCACAGCCACCACATCATCCTCGGACTTTGCAATGAAGAACGTCCTTCCAATCTTCGGGTGACGTCCGCGCTTACCGCCTAAAGTGATAAGATAGCGCGGCTCATCGAAGTTGATGTACTTATACGGGCATGCGTGAACACAGAAACCGCAAAGCATACACTTACTGTTATTCATCTGCAGCTTGCCGTTTACAATCTCGATTGCCTTCTCGCGGCAGTAGTACGCACACGTACTGCATCCCGTACAAAGACCCATATTGCGAATCGGCTTTCTAAGACCGGTAATACCAATCTCATTTAAACGCTCGCTCGTACATCCATTCGGACATGCAGATATTGCGATACGCACCTTGACCGGCATCTCGCGGCCGAAGAACTTCTCATCCAGCTTCTTTGCAAGAGACAGAGAATCAATTACAGCATACTTACAGTTCTGCGTTCCAAGACACGACGTAATGTTGACAATCTCGTCACGCTCAGCACCGACAGGCGTTCCGTTTCTCTCTAAAGCGGCCGCCATCTTCTCTAAATCCTCATGCTTCACATGAAGCAGCTCAACGGTCTGGCGGGTAGTGCAGTGCACCTGAGATACGCCAAAGCGCCGTGCTATACGTGCGATACCGGACATCTGGTCGGGCGTAATCATGCCCGCAGGAGTACGGAGACGGACAATATAATAGTCCGGATCAATTTCCGGGATAATGCCGCCCTTGAGATAGAACTGCGACTTCTCCCGGTTGCTTGGTCTTCTGCGTGCCATAAGTAATTAATTGTTTGTCAGACACTCTAAATAATCTTCGTGTCCTGAATGCTTACATTGAAATACCAAGAGCCTCGGTAAGCTTCTCTAAATCAACACCCTTGCGGGTTGCAGCCTGACGAATGGACTCGTTGTTTGCAATTGCGTATCCAAGACAGTTCATTCCAAAGCTCTGGAAAACCTCTGCGGTCTCCGGGCGCTCGGTTAAAATCTCTTCAATTTTTGAATCTGCGGTCAATGTCATTTTGTTGCCTCACGAATAATAATTTCTGCCACAATCTGTGCTGCATCGCCGGTTAAACGGGTGCACTGTGCGGCATGTTCCGGGGATCCTATCTGCATATTCTTTGTGTGGAGTCTGCAGCATAAGGTCTGGTTCATTTCACGGAAACGGTCATGCAGCTCGCGTGCGAGGCGCATAGTGTGTCCGCTCTGTACAAACTGCAGGGACTTTTCTCTGCCGAAGATTAAACCAAGGGCCATCTGCCCTCCGGCAACAGCACCGCAGGTACATCCTGCACCGCCCATTCCGACCGGAAAACCGGAACTCATTGCAATCACAAAGTCTGGAATCTCCGGACAGAATACATCACGAACAGCTTTGATTACAGCTTCCGAACAGTTGAACTGACAGGTTCGATACAGTTCTTCGGCAGCCTCGCGGACTTTTAGAGCATCCGCTTCTGCCGGTAACGAAAAATAAGAAGGGAGAGTCATATTTAATTAGACTCTTTTTGCTGCAACAGTAAGAGGAACTGCGGTCTTTACGGTATAGAGAGCCATACAGCCGTTGTATGCTGCTTCCTTGAGCATCTGAATCTGCTCATCGGTTGCCTGCTCGCTTGTGACATTAAAAGTGACGCGGTATGCGCCAACGAGCGGCTGGTCTCCAAGCTTGAACTGTGCGTGGTAGTCAAGGTCGGCTTCGATATCGGTTGTGAGGTTATCAATCTTGATGCCGTTCTTGGCTGCTGCGGTCATGAAGGTTGCAGATGCACATCCGCAGATCCAGAACAGACCGTATGCCATCGGGGATGGATAGTTTCCAAGCTTTTCGAAGTTCGGGTGGGTTAATGCAAACTCAACCGGTCCGTTGTCAGTCTTGGCAGATGCGGTGAACTGCGGGCCGTTCTCATCGAACTGCCAGGTTCCGGTCATCTTGGTGGTAAATAATGCTTCGTTGTCGTCAGCAATAATTTCTGCTTCGTACTGTTTTACCTGATCTAAATCAATATTGTTCAGCATAAATATCACATTGGAGTTGGTGTTATTTGTTAGTTGGTGTAAGGGTAATCAGATACGTGTCTTCTTCTTCCTGTTTTTCAACAGAGACGGTGTATGCTGATTTCTGAAAACCCCCTTCCACAGTGTTGACCTGTGTTGAAGTCCCTAAAAATGAGAAAGGTCCGTCCGCTTTTTTGAGCGCGACCTTTAACTTCAGCATCAGGTACGTGCAGGATTCTTCACGAAAATCTGCTGTCATTACATAACAGATTGGCTCTGTTAGTTCTTAGAGATAGTGATTTCCCACAGACCGCTTTCCTTTAAGTTTACTGCACAGTTGAGTTTCTTGATGTCGCAGTATTCTGGAATGGATGCGGTTGCTGCCGGTGCGTGGTCACAGAGGACGACAAGGGACTCGCCTGCCGGGAGAGTCTTTAATGCTTTGTCGACAGAGAGTACGCAGAACGGACAAACTTTTCCGGTAATGTCAAGATTCATTTTTAATCACCTTAGATTCCAATCATTGCAAAGAGCTGTACAACCCATCCCATGATGAATGCGGAGAAGACAACTGCTCCTGCAAGCATTCCGATTACGAAGAAACCGGATTTGATGTTTCCTTCAGAGGTCATGACGAGCTGTCTGAGCGGACATCCGCCAAGGAGAGTTCCGATGATTCCAACGAAGATACCGCCGACTAACATGCAGATGATGGTTGCTGCAACGGAAAGTCCTGCCGGTGCTCCCGGAATTGCTGCAAGGATTCCTCCCGGGTTTTCGATGAGCCAGAAGAAGTTCGGGAATGCGGAAGGTACGAGGAGAGAGAAGACTAAGTAGAAGACGAATGCGGAGATGATAAGTCCGATGTATCCTTTAAGGAGTCTGGTCTGTCTGAAGAGGAAGAAGTCGCGGATACCTCCAATGGAGCAGAATCCGGAGCGCTGTCCGAGCCATCCGATGATGAAACCAAGGATGATGGTGACGATTGGTACGAGCATAATTGCTACATCTTTTGCGAGCGGGTCCATGTTTTAGGCCTCCATTTTCTTTAAGGCAATCTTAACACCAATTAAGACACCTACAACGATTGCGACAAGTCCAAAGAGTGCAACTAAGTCACCGTAGCCGATACGAAGTGCGATACGGTACGGGCATGCTCCCATAAGAAGAGCGCAGACCATGAAGAAGAATCCGCCGAGGGTGTACTTGACACAGCCGCCTACAGTTGCTTTCTTTAAGCGGAACTCACGGTAGATGAGTGCTGCGACAACTGCTCCGATTAAGACACCGATGATGGTTAAAACCGGCAGTGCTCCTGCAAGGGAGATTGGTGCTGCGAAAAGAGATGTTCCAAAGATGTTGTTCCAGATTACGTCGATAAAGTCACGGGAGTGACATGCGACACAGAAACCGTATGCAACAGGTCCGCCTGCCGGGAAGAGCAGTGCCTGAACGAGTGCTGCGGCAAATCCAATGATGAGGCCGGCTGCGATCGGCTTCTTGAGGATTGCGTCAACCCCTTTTTTTGGTGTTTCGTTTGTCATGCAACTATTTTGTTAGCTTTGTATATTTATTAGGCTTGCTGGGAAAGTATTTATATTAGATTATTTTTTGGTGTTTTTGTTTCTGTGATTTTTTAGGGATATATATTTGTTTTGGATTTGTTTATATACGATTAGTTATCCGACACAAACTTATGTTTAGGTGCCCAAACATATAGGTATGCAGTATCCGGAGATGGGCTGATGTTTTCTGCAGAAGATATCAGAGAGGACTTTCCGGTTCTGGAGCATGTCGTATATCTTGACAATGCGGCGACTGCTTTGTCTCCACGTTCTGTTGTGGAGGTTCAGGCAGATGCTGAGTTCCATTACCGGGCAAATGTCGGCCGCGGTGTTCACCGGCTTGGACGGATGGCAACGCATAAGTTTGAGGAAGCACGTGATGTTCTGCTGAAGTTTTTCGGCGGTGAGTCTGGTATTTTGGCGTTTACACGGAATACTACTGAGGGTATGAATATTTTGGCCCGCGGTATTTCCTGGAATCCAAAGGACCGTGTGATTATTCCGCTTCAGGAGCATCATTCGAATATTCTTCCCTGGTTTTCGCTTGAGGCGGAAGGGAAAATCGCAGGCGTTGATGTGATTGGCGGAACCGATGGTCATATCAGGGTTGAGGATATTGAGGATGCAATTACGGATGATACCAGGATGGTGGCTGTAGGTCATGCATCGAATGTGTTTGGAACTATTGCTCCTGTAAAGGAGATTGCAAAGCTCTGCCGCAGGAATGATATTCTGTTTACGATAGACGGTGCTCAGTCTGCTCCGCATCTTCCGGTGAATCTGAAGGATATCGGGTGTGATTACTTCTGTTTCTCGGGGCATAAGATGATGGGTCCGATGGGTGTCGGCGGTCTTTGGGTAAAAGACGGTTCACCTATGCCGAATCCGGCTTATGCAGGCGGAGGTATGGTTGGAAAAGTGTCTGGTCATTCGTTTACGACAGCAGGCGGTGCTGCCCAGTTTGAGGCTGGAACTCCGGATGTTATCGGGGCTGTGGGTCTTGCTGAGGCTGCACGCTATCTGACACGTCTTGGGATGGAGGATGTTGCAGCCCATTCGTGTGCTTTGGCTCACAGGATGATTGATGGGCTGTCTGAGATAGATGGTGTTTCGGTAACTACTCCGGCAGATGATGAGCTCGTTGGGGCTGTGTCGTTTACGGTTGACGGGGTTCACCCGCATGAGGTTGCATACTTCCTTGATGAGGCTGCGGCAATTATGGTTCGTTCAGGTGAGCACTGCTGTCAGCCTCTGATGCAAAAGATTGCGCCGGCTGGCGGCGGAACTGTTCGGGCGAGTGTGTACTGTTATAATACTGAAGATGATGTTGACCTGCTGGTCGCAACTGTTGAAGAGATTGCAAATATGGTGATGTAAATGTCTGAATTTTATGAGGAAAAGCCGGTCCAGATTGTGGTGAATGGGAGAGCTGCAATTACTCTGATGACCCATGCAAAAGATCCGGAGAATCTGGTCTTTGGTGCTCTGTTTACGGAGCGTGTTGTTGAGTCTGTAGATGATATTGAGTCTGTTGTGTCAGATGATACGCAGGTGAGTGTTGTTACAAAGAATCCGTATACGATTCTGTTGTCGAGAAAGACTGTGCTTGCAGGCTGCGGCGGTGCTTCGTCGTTCCTTGATTCCGGTAAGCTTGGAACGATTGTGTCTGTTCCGGATGTTTCTTTGGATACGGCGAAGATGGCGGCGTCTCTTGTGCCTGAGTCTGTGTGGTTTGCAGGCGGTCTTTTTGATGTTTCAGGTAATCTGATTTGTCTTGCTGAGGATATTTCTTCGCAGAATGTTTTTGACCAGTTAATCGGATGTGCTCTTCGAAATGGTGTTGATCTGTCAAAGACTTTTGCGGTTCTGAAGGGTAACTGTGTTGTTGAGAGTATGCGAAAGGCTGTGATTGCCGGTATTCCGGTTCTTTTTGTTACCGGGGCTTTGACTGCTGCTTCGAAGAATACGGCAGATGAGGCAGGTCTTCTGCTTCTTTAATTTTTTAATTGTTTTTTTTTTGGATTTTGGCTTTATTTTGTAAAAAGGCAACTGGCTTAGAGCCTGAAAAATACGCTGAATCAAAAGAGCTTTGAAAAAATAGTTTGGGGTTTATGATCTTCTAAATCCGGTCTTTTTGTATTTGTCCGGATTTTCTTCCATTTCCTCGCGGATTTCGCTGATGTGCATGATGTCGTTGCAGTCTTTTCCGCAGAGACAGTAGTCGTGTTTGTCGACTGCGTAGACTGGGAAGAGTTTGACATCTTCCGGTACCGGGTGTGCTGTTAAGTTGTCGAGTTTTAACAGGTCTTCTGGGCGGTAGCCGATTGTTTTGCAGACATGTTTGAACTCGTTAACCCATGCTCTCAGGTCGCGGACATCGTTGAAGTCCCACTGATAGATCTGGTAGAGGAGCATGTATGCATCACGCTCTAAGATGATTTGTGAGAGTTCCTGGCTCTGGGAGAAGTAGAAGTCAAGGAACGAGCGTACGTCACGAACCTGCTGTGCGGATTCGTAGGTTGCAGCACGCATCTCTTTTGCCGTTCCGATGCGGTCTTCTGCTTCGAGGTTTCCGCCAAGTCTGCCTACTTCGCGGGAAATTCCTTTGAGGTCAAGCTCGATGTTTTCGAGGTCTCCAAGAACGTCCTCGAACTTTTTGTAGAGCTCAACGCCGAAGAATGCCTCCATGTATTCGCTGTTCTTGGTCATGTTACATTAATATTTATCTGCAAATTATATAAATCATTATTTGTCGGGTACTTCTTTTGTTTTGGCGGTGGGGTGGTGTATTTATGTTTTTGTTTGTTTGGAGTGTGCGACTGCATATTTTTCTTGACATGCTGAGAGGTGTGTTTTTGTTTTCGTAAGTTTGATTTGTTCACGGTTCAATATTAGAATATTAATTGAGTTGATTTTTTATATCTCATGAGGGTGACTGCATGACAAAAACAGGAGTTATCTATATTCTAACAAACCCTTCATTTCCGGACTATGTTAAGATAGGGTATGCTAAAAATATTGAAGCACGTTTAAAACAGCTCAACCGAAGCGAAACAATTCCTTTTGCTTTCCGTGTGTATGCAGTGTATGAGGTGGGAAGTTCCTTAACTGATAAAGAGCTCCATAAGCTCATTGACAGACTCAACCCTGATTTGCGCACAATAGACAACTTTGACGGAAAGGAGCGTGTTAAAGAGTTCTATGCTATGTCTGCTGAGGATGCATACGGGCTTCTTGAGAGTATTGCAAAAATAAGTGGCACACAGGATAGGCTCAAACGGATGAAGCCGGAAGGACATGAGGTGTTAGACGAAGAGATAGCTGAAGAGATTCGCGAGAGACAAAGACTTGGACCTTTCCGTTTTAGCGAGTGTAATATCAGACCTGGGGAAGAAATCGTTTTCCTCGAAAATCCAGAGATTAAAGCAGCAGTTGTTGATGACCGCCACATAGAATACAATGGAGAAACAACTTCACTTTCTGCTCTCGCCCAAAATCTAAAAAAGACAAAACACCCTCTACAGGGAACACTATACTTTACCTACAAGGGCGAAGTCTTAGCAGAGCTCCGTGAAAAACTCTGCCCTCGTAAATAATCATAGACTTTCAGTCTGTCCTCGCGCCCATCGCACGTCTCTTCGAGCCGTGCTCACAGCGCATGTCTTGATGCTTCGCATCAATCCATGCGCCTTTTACCAAAAGTAAATCTTGTACGAGAAACAGCCTCAGAATAAGCCCCGATTCCTTGCAAACACCAAAAACAATATATAGAACTGCAATGCATAATTTATGTGCAACAAGAGAAACAGGAAAACCCATGGATAAAGAAACTATAGTAAATGACACCCCTGCTGAAAACGCAGACACCATGGATGCCGTCCCTGAAACAAACGTTGTTGAAGAACTCACCAAAAAATACGATGAACTCAACGACAAATATCTCCGTCTTGCTGCCGAGTACGAAAACTACCGCAAAAGAAGCAAGCGTGACCAGGAAAACTCCGTCCGCTATGCAACCGAAAAGTTTGCACTCGACATCGTTGAAGTTGTCGACAACTTCGAACGTGCATTAAAGAGTAATGACGAAAACCTTCGCGAAGGATTAGAACAGATTCACAAATTCTTCCTCGCAAGCCTTTCGAAAAACGGCATCGAACAAATGAACGCAGCCGGCACACAGTTTGACCCGGAACTCCACGAAGCAATCGCAGCTCTTCCATCTGACAAGCCCGATGGAGAAATCTTAGACGTCGCTGTCGCCGGATATATGCTGCGTGACAAAGTCCTTCGTCACGCAAAAGTTGCAGTCTCAACGAACAACCCCTGAAAATATATAGGAAAAAAACTATGGCATCAAACAAAGTAATCGGAATTGACCTTGGAACCACCAACTCCTGTCTCGCAGTAATGGAAGGAGGCTCCCCAATCGTTATCGCAAACGCAGAAGGATTCAGAACCACCCCGTCCGTTGTCGGATTCTCCAAAGACGGCGAAAGACTCGTTGGAAACGTTGCAAAACGCCAGGCAATCACCAACCCGTTAAGAACCATCAGCTCCATCAAGCGCCACATGGGCTCTGACTACACTGTCGACATTGACGGCAAAAAATACTCCCCGCAGGAAATCTCCGCAATGGTCTTACAGAAACTCAAGCTCGACGCAGAAGCATACTTAGGCGAAAAGATTGACAAAGCAGTCATCACCGTCCCTGCATACTTCAACGATGCACAGCGCCAGGCAACCAAGGACGCAGGAAAAATCGCAGGCCTTGAAGTCCTTCGTATCATCAACGAGCCGACCGCAGCAGCACTCGCATACGGCCTTGAGAAGGAAAACGAAGTAACCGTTCTCGTCTACGACCTTGGAGGCGGAACATTCGATGTCTCCATCTTAACCCTTGATGACGGTCTCTTCGAGGTTAAGGCAACCGCCGGAAACAACCACCTTGGAGGAGACGACTTCGATGCAAGAATCATCGACTACCTTGCAGACGAGTTCAAGAAGAAGGAAGGAATCGACTTAAAGAACGATCCTGTTGCAATGCAGCGCTTAAAGGACGCAGCAGAGAAGGCAAAGATTGAGCTCTCCTCCCTCCAGAAGGCAAACATCAACCTGCCGTACATCACCGCAGGCGCAGAAGGCCCGAAGCACTTAGACATCGACTTAACCCGTGCAAAGTTCGAGCAGTTAATCGATGATCTCGTACAGAAGACCGTCGAGCCGGTCCGCCAGGTCTTAAAGGACGCAAACATGTCCGCATCCGACATCGACCACGTCTTACTTGTCGGCGGTTCCACCCGTGTCCCGATGGTTGTTGAGGAAGTCAAGAAGATCTTAGGAAAAGAGCCGGACAAGAACATCAACCCGGACGAGTGTGTCGCACTTGGTGCAGCAATCCAGGGAGCAGTCTTAACCGGAGAGGCAAAGGATGTTGTCTTACTCGATGTCACCCCGCTTACCTTAGGTATCGAAACCCTTGGCGGAATCGCAACCAAGCTCATTGAGAGAAACACCACCATCCCGACCAGAAAGAGTCAGATCTTCTCCACCGCAGCAGACAACCAGACCTCTGTCGAAATTCACGTCGTCCAGGGAGAGCGTCAGTTCGCCCGCGACAACTTCAGCTTAGGCAAGTTCCAGCTTACCGGAATCCCGCCGGCACCAAGAGGAATGCCGCAGATTGAAGTCACATTCGACATCGACGCAAACGGTATCGTCCACGTCTCCGCAAAGGACCTTGGAACCGGTCACGAGCAGTCCATGACCATCACCGGAAGAAAGGATCTCAAGGATGACGAAATCGAAAAGATGGTCAACGACGCCAAGCAGTTCGAAGAGGAAGACAAGAAGAAGCGCGAAGAGATTGAGCTTAGAAACAATGCTGACAATGCAGTCTACGCAGCAGAGAAGCTCGTAAACGACAAGGAAACCGCAGACAAGGTTGACGCAGAAGACAAGGAAAAGATCACTGCCGCAGCATCTGAGCTCAAGGAACTTCTCGCAAAGGAAGATGCAGCAACCGATGACATCAAGGCAAAGATGGACGCACTCCAGGAAGTTGTCTTTGCAGTTACATCCAAGATGTACCAGAAGATTCAGGAAGAGCAGCAGGCAGCACAGGCTGACGGATGCTCCGGCGACTGCGGTTCCTGCGGAAATGACGACAACGTTGTCGATGCCGACTACGAAGTAAAGAAGGACTAAACCTTCTTTTTAAGGTGAAACAATGGGTTCTGAATCGTATTACGATGTGTTAGGCGTTTCCCGCAATGCAACGGAAACGGAAATCAAGAAGGCCTACCGGAACCTCGCAAAGAAGTACCATCCGGATGTCTGCAAGGAAGCGGATGCGGAAGAGAAGTTCAAGTCCATCAACGAGGCATACAGCGTTTTATCCGATGAATCGAAGAGACGCCAGTATGACCAGTTAGGTCACGACAACTTCACCAACGCTTCCAAAGGAAACTATTCGGGAGCGGGAGGGGCAGGATTTAATGCTGACTTCTCCGGCTTTGGCGATATCTTTGATTTCTTCGGCGGAGGAAGCCGCCGTCAGAGCGGTCCAAGACAGGGTGATGATACGCTTATGCGTATCCAGATTACTTTAGCAGATGCGGTCTTTGGCGTTCAGAAGGAAATCGAGGTTATGCACACCGAGAGCTGTCCGGACTGTGACGGAACGGGCAGTTCGACCAAGAAGACCACAACCTGCCGCAAGTGTAACGGAACCGGTCAGGTTAAGCAGATTAGAAACTCTATCTTTGGTCAGATGGTAACTCAGTCTGTCTGTCCGGACTGTAATGGCCGCGGAAAGATTCCGGAGTCTCCGTGCCGCAAATGTAATGGTACAGGAAAGACGAAGGTACGCCGCAAGGTTACTGTAAATATTCCGGCTGGTATTGATTCCGGTATGCGCCTTAGAATGGAAGGCTACGGCGAGGCCGGAGATCCGGGAGCACCGAATGGTGATTTATACATCGAGGTCTATGTGGTCTCCAACCCGATGTTCGACCGCGAAGGGGACAATCTTGTAACCCAGTATGAGATTACTCCGGCTCAGGCGGTTCTTGGCTGCGAGGTCGAGATTGAGACCATCGACAAAAAGAAGGTTGCGTTAAAGGTTCCTGCCAGAATCAACTATGGTACACGCTTACGCATTCAGGGCGAGGGTGTCCGCCGGCGCGGTAATTATGGAAGCCTGCTTGTCAGAATCATTATCGCAACTCCGAAGAAGATTTCCGCAAAGGAGCGGGAACTCTACGAGAAGATTATCGCAATCGAAAACGGTGCTTTGTCAGAGGACGAGCCAAAAGAGAAGGACAAGAAGAAGCGCGGCTTCTTTAAATAATATATCTCCACTTCTTTTTTTTTTACCTCAATCAAGAGCTATTTTACCTCAGGCATCCTCATATCATCTATGAGTAAACCAGTTGCCATTATAGTAATCCTCCTTGTTACAATCGGATTCATTGTTGCCGTATTCGGCGTGTCTGACGGAATTCTCCTGACCTCTTAGGACAATCTCTATTTTTTATGACAAGCGCGCTGTTTCTCATATTCGAAATCCTTGGGACCGTTGCCTTTGCAGTGTCTGGAGCTCTTGTCGGGATTTCAAAGAAGATGGATATCTTCGGAATTATTGTGCTTGCCGTATCTGTGGCTGTCGGAGGGGGTATTATCCGGGATTTGATTCTGGGTTCTACTCCTCCTTCGGCATTTGTTGACCCGTCCTATGCACTTTTGGCGGCAGTGTGTGCTGTTGTGTTCTGCATGCCGTTCGTTCGCGGGATGCTTGCAAAACACAAGGCATTCGGTGACCGCGTTTTTCTTGTGATGGATACTTTAGGTCTTGCCTCTTTTGCGGTTGTTGGGGTGCAGACTGCATACAGTCTCTATCCTGAGGCCTCGTTTTTTCTTCCGGCATTTTCAGGAGTTGTAACAGGAGTTGGAGGCGGTGTTATCCGGGATGTTTTCGCAGGAGAAGTTCCAGGTATTTTTGTTCGGCAGTTTTATGCGTCTGCTGTGATTGTTGGCGCTGTACTCTGTGTTCTGCTCTGGAATCTGCTTGGGGCGGCCGCGGCTTCTGCAGTTTGTATGCTGAGTGTGGTTCTTCTTAGATTTTTTGCAGAGAAGTATCACTGGCATCTTGTTCATCCGAGATAAGACACTGTGTCATAAAACATTTTATTCTTTCGTGTATAATATATTTGTAGAGACCGTGATTATTAACAATAAGAAATCGGATGTCCGATACATCAGAGCTGAGGATGCGATAACTAATGCGTTTCTCAAGCTTGTCTCTGATATCGGGTTCTATGCAATTACAGTCAAGGATATTACAAATCTTGCTGATGTAAGCCGCGGTACATTCTACCAGCATTATGATGATAAGTATGATCTTCTAAATTCGTTTGAAGAGAAGATTAAGTCTGATTTACTTGCAGCTCTTATTCCGGGACGCATTCCGTTTAAGACTGATGCTGTAAAGGAGCGGGTTATTCGTCTTTTTAACTATTGCGAGCAGAATCTGTCGATGATGCGTGCTCTGTTTGGAAGAAAGGGCGATGCTGATTTTCAGCAGAGGATGAAGGATATGCTCTGGGAAGAGGTCTTTGCACAGCATATTAATTATAATGGTCTTGCAAAGAAGCTTGATATTCCGGCTGATTATCTAAGGGAGTATGTGAATTCGTCTCACTATCGTGTTTTCCAGACATGGCTTGAAAAGGATGAGAGAGAGTCTCCGGAGGAGATTGCTGAGATTTATCTAAAGCTTAGTATTATTTCTCCGGTGAATAAGGGAAAGTGAAGGGGATTATTACTCTCTTTATTAATCCTCAATTATCAATCTGATCAGATATTCCTCTACGGCAATGCGTATATATAATAGTCAGTAGAGGGGGTATCTAATCGGTGGTTCGCATAGGAAGTCTGCTTTTTTTTTTCTCAATTTTGTGAATATTTTGTTGATATTTTGTACACAATCTCTTGAATGTGCGCGGATTTATATGTTTGAAGATTGAATCATAAGATGCCTGGAGTAATGACCCAGAGTAACTAAACAGGGGGTGATATATATTATCCCATCCACGTTAGCAGCGGCCGCTATTATCTGTCTCTTGTCTAAAGAGATTCGATTGTGGTATCAACTGCTCAAAAAAAGATAATGGGGGGTCAAACTCCTATTATCTTATCACCTCAACTATGAGGGAAATCACTATATACTTACAATACCTAAGTATAATCTATAACGTGGATGGGATGACGGCCGGTTGAGTGGAGTCATTAACCACTTGTTAAAACCGGCATCACCTCCTGTTTCATTCAGTCTATTTCTTGTATATTCTGTATTTCTTTTATCGCGCTTCAGCTGTCCGTCCTTTTCTCTTCTGTTCTATTCGGTTCTTATGCCTTTGTCTCCCCTCTGACTCAAAAATAAAATAACAATATTTTTAAACTCAAACTGCGTATAGATTAGAGCAACATTGCATCGATAGTGTAGTGGTTATCACTAGGCGTTGCCAACGCCTAAACTCGGGTTCGAGTCCCGGTCGATGCACTTATTTTTCTGAATTTTACTACTCTGAATAACTCTGTTTCTCTTACCAATCCGTATATCTAAATTCTTGTAAAGCCAATACTGTTAACATGATTTGGCAGCCGGTAGTAGCTGACGAGTGGAAAGCACAGCGCCGCGGTTCCTTAAGCGATGTTAAAGACATTGTCGCAGGCATCATCGAAGATGTCAGAGCAAACGGAGATGCCGCACTTTTCGCACTCACCGAAAAATTCGATAAGCAGAAACTTGAAACCCTCAAAATAACTCAGGAGCAGATTGATGCTGCATATGATATGGTCGAGCCCGAGCTTGTCCAGGCATTAATCGAAGCCGAGGCAAGAATCACCGCCTTCCACGAACTCCAGAAACCAAAGACCCTCTGGCTTGAGGAGATGGAGCCCGGAATCACTCTTGGTGTGAAGACAACCCCGCTCGAGAGAATCGGTGCATATATTCCAGGCGGCCGCGCCGCATACCCTTCCACCGTTCTGATGACTACAGTCGCTGCCCGTGTTGCTGGTGTAAAAGAGATTGTTCTCTGCACTCCGCCGCCGGCAAATCCGCTGACTTTGGTTGCACTTGATATTGCCGGTGTAACTGAAGCATATCAGATTGGGGGTGCTCAGGCTGTTGCAGCAATGGCTCTTGGAACTGAGACTATCCGTCCTGTTCAGAAGATTGTTGGTCCGGGAAATGTCTTTGTTACTCAGGCAAAGATGATGCTTAGAGAATATGCCGAGATTGATTTCCCGGCAGGTCCAAGCGAGGTGGGAATTGTTGCGGATGATTCTGCAAATCCGGCATTCGTTGCCGCAGAAGTCCTGGCACAGGCAGAACATGATCCAAACTCAGCATGTGTCCTTGTAACTGACAGTGCTGAGCTTGCTGAGGCTGTAGGCCGTGAAATTGATGTGCAGAGTGCCGATGCACCGCGTGCTGAAATTATGGAGAAGTCTCTTTCCCACTCCGGATACATCGTAACCGAAACCCTGGAAGAAGCCCTTTCTGTTATCGATGATATCGCACCGGAACATCTCTGCATTATGACAAAGGACCCGCTGACTTCGCTTTCCTCTATCCACAACGCAGGTTCAATCTTCGTTGGCCCATATACTCCTGTTGCATGCGGAGATTATGCATCCGGAACCAATCACGTTCTGCCGACTGCAGGATATGCAAAAAGCTATTCTGCATTGGATGTCGGGCACTTCATGAAACGCTCACAGGTTCAGATGGTTTCCCGCACCGGGCTTGATGTAATCGGAGATACTATCGAAACCCTCGCGCAGGCTGAGGGTCTTTTTGCGCATGAAAACTCGGTAAAACTGCGCAGAAAATAATTTATTTCTTCTTTTTTTCAGAGTGCAATTGTGTTTGTCTGCCCTTATTCGTTGTGAATTATTGTGTTTATTTCTTAGAATTATCATGAAAAACCGTGATAAAACTCTCTCTCACTGAGAGCTTATTATATCCGGAATTCGTACCGCATAGTTTAAATACCTTCTGCACTAAGTAAAAACTAACGCATCTTGAATTGGGGCAGAAACCCTGATTTGGGTTGTGAGGTGTTATTTATGGTCACATTTAGTCCAGCGCAGGTTTGCGTTAAAATCGGAACTGCCGGAAAAGGCAAGTGCGGTCTTGCACCGTTCAACATGCTTGTCCGTGCATTCCTTGCAGGTGCATACATTGCAATGGGTGCCGCTCTTGCAACTGTTGGTTCTACTGCAGTCATTGACTTCTTTGGAGCAGGTATTGCTCAGTTCGTAACCGGTGCCCTTTTCCCAATCGGTTTAGTCCTTGTTGTCTTAACCGGTGCAGAACTCTTCACTGGTGATGCAATGTTTGCCCCAATGTCCATGCTTCAGGGACACATTGGTATTGGTAAACTGATTTATCTCTGGATTGTCGTTTACATCGGAAACCTTATTGGTTCTCTGTTTATGGCATTCCTTGTCTCCTTTGGTCCGTACGTATCATGGTCTGCCGCAGGAACTGCTGTTGCAACTGCATTTGGTCTTCGTGCAATTGGAATCGCAACCGCAAAGGTCTCCTATGTAGGAGCAATGGGAATCCTCTCCTGTTTCTTCAAGGGAATTCTTTGTAACTGGCTTGTCTGTCTTGCAATCTTCCTTGCACTCGCAGCAGATGAAGTAATCTCCAAGATTGTTGCAATCTGGTTCCCGATTATGGCATTCGTTGCAACCGGATTCGAACACTGTGTTGCAAACATGTACTTCATCCCGGCAGGTATCATTACTAACATGATTACTGGCGGCGAAGCAGTTGCAGGTCTTGACTGGGTTGGCATGTGGACCAACAACATTATCTGGTCTACCCTTGGTAACATTGTCGGTGCAGTTATCTTCATGGCAATCGTCTACTACTTCTGCTACAAGTCCGAGATTTGTGCACTGTGCGAAGCAAAATAAGGTGATACAGTAAGGGGGATTTCCCCCATACCTCATATTCATCTTCGATTCTGTTTTTGTAATCTTTTTTTAAGGATGCTTGTTATTCTCTTGGTGAACCCTCTTGTATTTATGTGATAAAAGACAACCTTTATCCACATGTCTGAAAGCTACTCATGTGGTACATCCGACAAGCCACTGCTTGGATGTACCGTAGGACAACTCTTGAACAGCATCGCGGCTAAATATCCGAACAACGATGCACTAGTAGCCTTTCAGCAGAACCCGTACGGCAAAGCAGTTCTGAATGCTTCTTTCTATACGAATCCGCACGAAGCACTCGTTTCTGATGAGCCGAACAGTTACCGCGAACCTTATACTATTGCTCCGGCTGCATCGGCAACTCCGGTTCTTAGATATACGTGGTCGGAGTTCCTTCAGGAAGTAAATGACCTGGCAAAAGGTCTGATGATGCTTGGTGTGGAGCGCGGTATGCGTGTTGCTATATGGGCTCTGAACTATGCTGAATGGATTCTTGTGCAGTTTGCAACGGCCAAAATCGGTGCGGTGATGGTGAATATCAACCCGGCGTACCGTACGTTTGAGCTCGAGTATGCACTAAAGCAGTCCGAAGTTGATACTTTAATTCTTCAGGGTAAGTTCAAGACCTCTGATTATGTCGGTATGTTCTATGAGGCATGCCCGGAGGCATTCGAGTGCAGACCCGGAAACATCAGATCTGAAAAGTTCCCATACCTGAGAAACGTTGTGTTCATGGGTGAAATCATCTACAATGGTATGTACCGCTGGAGCGAGATGATTGAGATGGGACGTATGATTTCCGATTCCGAGCTGAAAGACCGTGAGGATTCTGTTGAGTTCGATGATGCATTAAACATCCAGTACACTTCAGGTACTACCGGTTATCCGAAGGGAGTTACCTTATCTCACCATTCTGTCTTGAATAATGGTTTGATTATCGGAGACGGTATGGCCTTTACCGAGAACGATAAGCTCTGTATTCCGGTTCCGTTCTACCACTGTTTCGGTATGGTCTTATCCAATATGGCATGTGTGACGCACGGTACAACTATGGTTATTCCGTGTCCGGCATTCGATGCTGAAGCTGTTCTTCATGCAATCGAGGCGGAGAAGTGTACGGCAGTGCATGGTGTGCCAACGATGTTCATCGCAGAGCTTGAGCATCCGAACTTCGATAAGTATGATCTCTCCTCGTTGAGAACGGGAATTATGGCTGGCTCTCCTTGTCCTATTGAGAAGATGCGTGAGGTTGCAGATAAGATGTATATGAGAGATATCGTTATCGTTTACGGTCAGACTGAGACTGCACCGGGTGTTACGATGTCGACGACCTCTGATTCGCTGGAGCTTCGTGTGTCTACTGTCGGCCGTGCTTTCCCGCACACTGAGATTAAGATTATTGATCCGAAGACAGGAAGGATTGTTCCGTACGGTGAGACTGGGGAGATTTGTGCCCGCGGTTATATGACGATGAAGGGTTACTATAACAATCCGCAGGCAACCCGTTTAGTCATTGATGAGAATCACTGGCTGCACTCCGGTGATCTTGGAACTATGGATAAGGATGGATATGTCAGAATGGTCGGACGCTTAAAGGAGATGGTCATTCGCGGCGGAGAGAATCTGTATCCGAGAGAGATTGAGGAGTTCTTACATCAGCACCCGAAGATTTCGGATGTGTACGTAATTGGTGTGCCGGATGTTAAGTACGGTGAGGAGCTTTGTGCCTGGGTGAAGGTTGAGGATGGTCAGTCCTTAACCGAAGATGAAATCCGTGCATTCTGCGACGGAAAGATTGCCCGCATGAAGATTCCGCGTTACTACCGCTTCTGTGATACTTTCCCGATGACTGTCACGGGTAAGATTCAGAAGGGTGAGATGCAGAAGGTTTCTATTGCTGAGCTCGGTTTAGAGAAGGCAGCAGAGATTAAGACTGCATAACATTTTTTTTTTTGTCATGGGATGTGTCGAAGATTTCGTAAATTTTCGACACGTCATTTCTGATGTGTCTAAACAGGTTCGCTCCTGAATCGAAAAAAGAAATTGTATCAGTAATCTCTCTGCAGAAGCTCAAACGCTGCCAGAGCCTCCGCATACTCCTTTCGAAACGCCGGATTCTTGTCCGGATGATACTTCTCGCGAAGATTTCTAAACGCAAGCGACAGCTCACTGAAATCCGCAGACTCATCAACACCTAAAACCGCATAGGCACGCTCTTTTGTCATCGGTTCGACCATACAAATACATACAGCATTCAAAGACAAATAGATTCCTTTTCAGACACCTATAAAAACACCCTCATCTCATTTTCAAGTCACAGCACATATATAGGTAGTAAGACAAAAAAATAACCTTATACCAATACGCAGACATCCCAGTGGTGTGGGGTGTCTTCGTAAGGAGAGTATTACTGTGGATACAGGAACATTAGTTGGAATTCTTGCCGCATTTATCATCTACTTCGGTGTGATGATATATGCCGGTATCTACTACATGAAAAAGAACCAGACCTCCAGTGATTACATCTTAGGAGGTAGAAAACTTGGCAAATTCGTCTCGGCAATGTCTGCTGAGGCATCCGACATGAGCGGATGGCTTCTCTTAGGTCTGCCGGGAGTTGCATACTTAACCGGTCTTTCCTCTGCCGGATGGACTGCCATTGGTCTTGCAATCGGTACTTACCTCAACTGGAAGTTCATTGCAAAGCGCCTTCGCGTCTACACCCACAAGGCAAAAGACTCTATTACTATTCCGGAGTTCTTCAAGAACCGTTTCGGAGACAAGAAAGCATACACATCGACCATTGCATCGATTTTTATTGTTATCTTCTTCATCGTCTACACCTCCTCCCAGTTTGCAGCAGGCGGAAAGTTATTCCACAACATCTTTGGAATTGACTACAGCATTGCAATGTTTGTCGGCGCAATCATTGTTGTTGCATACACATTCTTAGGCGGTTTCCGTGCAGTATGTCTTACGGACACCATTCAGGCAGTCCTGATGTTCTTCGCACTTCTGCTCATCCCGATTGTTGCACTCTTCATGCTTGGAGACGGCGGAGCAGCACTTGGAACTCTTGACCCGAACATGTTCTCACTCTTCCACGACCCGACAACCGGTGAGTTCGTCTCTGTCTTCGTGATTGTCTCTGGTCTTGCATGGGGATTCGGTTACTTCGGACAGCCGCACATTCTCCCGAGATTCATGGGTATCGAGAATCCGGAAGACATCCCGCAGGCACGCCGCATCGCAATGGTCTGGGTCGTTATCTCTCTTGCAGCAGCAATCTTCATCGGTCTTGTCGGACAGGTTTTCTTCAGCACTCCGCTTGCAGATTCCGAGACGGTCTTCATTGATATGACCGGAGGAGTTCTTGGAGCACTCCCGTTCCTTGCCGGTGTTATTTACTGTGGTATCCTTGGAGCAATCATGAGTACTGCATCTTCCCAGATGCTTGCAGCATCCTCTTCTATTGCAAAGGATCTTTTCAAGACCTTAATCAAGAAGGATGCAGACGACAGACTCCTCTTCACTGTTTCCAGAATCAGTGTTTTACTTGTCGCAGCCGCAGCATTTACCATTGCACTTGATCCGAACAGCTCTGTCTTTGGAATCGTTTCCTTCGCATGGGCAGGATTTGGATGTTCCTTTGGTTCAGTTATCTTAGTCGGTCTGTTCTGGAAGCGTATGAACTGGCAGGGTGCTCTCGCAGGTATTCTCGTTGGAGGTATCACCACTTTTGTTTGGTACTATCTTGTCACCCCAATCTTCCCGCTCTACGAAATGGTTCCGGGAGTTATTCTTTCCCTCCTTGCAATCTTCGTAGTCACCAAGCTCACCTCTGAGCCGGACAAGGAAGTCCAGGAAACCTTTGACGAATACAAAGCCGAAATCGGCACTGAGAGAACTTAAATTTCTCTCTACTATTTTTTCCCTCGCCCGTATGCCCGCGACGCCTAGAGGGCGTGCGGCTTCGCCTTAGCCCTCAGTGTAGGTGCGCTGCTCTTTTCTCAAACCTTGGCGCGGAAACCACTGAATATCTCTGAAACCTGAATTAGTTATGGACTTTTTTTCTCTGCGCGATAAATGATTCACACGGTAATTTTCTAAAAATCAGTCTTGTAGAAACCTATATAGATGAAGCCGGCATCTGCCATACGCTTTTCTAAATTAAAATGAGATTGAAGTGTGATTTTGAATAAATTATTTTATTAATTTTATAAAAATTCAAAAATACGTCCTAATTAAAAATACTATTTTGTACAATTTGGAGGTGATACATCACTTATCACTTATCATTTATCCACTATAAAATCCAGAAAAAAAAAGGATACACCCTCCGTCTCTTCCTTTCTTCTCGAAAGAGATGAGACAGATTCCGTGTCTTCCTTGTTGTATAGTTTACCGCTTAAGAGTATTTATGAATATTTGTAATTAAAATGCAAAAAATCCCGGCATATCAAAAAAAAATCACGAAAACACTTGGGATAAGTGATAAGTGATTACTGATGTGTCTGGCACAAATCAAGCTCATATGTTGCCGAAAAAACGAAAAGGAACGATGTGTTCGTTTCGAATTAAACAAGATGATGTGGATAAGTTCGACCGCAGAATCAAGCGGGCAGGTTTTACATCCCGAAGTGATTTTTTCACCGCGCTTGTCAGAATCGTCATAAGCGAACCGAAACAGAACCCGAAAGATGCAGCATCCGCCTGGATTTTAAATCAGATGCCGCCTCTTTCAGAAGATAAAATAGAGCAGGCAATCGAAGATGCAATTCGTGAACACCTCTTTGCCGTTGTTGCTATTCATGGGGCTGATGTGGCCTTCGAGCGTACATGGATGGACTTGCGGACAATCGTCCACGAAAAAACCGATATCTGGACGACTGCAAGCGAGCTTCGATGTGCTTACATACGCTTCGAAGATAAGTACCGCCGCGAACTTTGCGAGCATCAAAATAAGATACTTGCAGGAGAGATTCCGTGAGACGTGCAAAACTTCCCCTGGATTCAAGACTGTATCATCATGTGTCTATAACTGTCTCAGATGATGAACTTGAGACCATTGACAGACTTGTTTCTGATTTCGGGTTCAAGAATCGCGGAGACCTGCAAAGAACAGCTCTTGAGACTTATACGAAGACCAAAATCTTCAGACCAAGGGAATCAAACCCTGGAAGAAAGGTGAGGAAGGTATGAGCGGGAAACATCACGACTCGAAAACCCGTCTGTCCTATAAACTCACTCTCTCTGTAACATCTGCTGAGATGGAGGTTATAGAACGTAAAATACAGGAACTTGGTATCACGCAAGCCGATTTCTTTAGGGCTTCGATAGAATGTTTCCTTGGTGAGAAAATCTTTAGAGAAAGGATTCACGAGAAATGAAACGAAAAATACAGGCTGACTCACAGAATTGCACCTCCGTAATCAGCCATAAGAAAGTCGTCGTTAGACGGGATAATAGTATCGCAGGAAATCAAACTCCTATCATAATTGCCCGCGAGGACACAGGGGTTCTTTTATGACCGAGTATAGGAATCCTGCGGAAACAAAGAAGCCTGATTTGGCTTTTAAGAAGGACAGCCTTGTCGAGAATCCTGAAAAGCAGGAGGCATTACTCGGCTTTATCATTCAGTCTTTCTACTGTGACCCAAAGTCCGTTGAGGAACTCAAGTGTTCTGTTCTCATTGCTTCGGACAATTCATCCTCAACGCCTAATGCAGACAGATGGTTTATCAAAGGTGTTTTTGCCCTTCTCGGTTTTCTGTCAAGAGGCGAAAAGGAGGCTTGGAATGGTGAATCTGTGCAGTGAAAAGGACTTCTATATCCTGAATAAAATTCGTTCCGGCGAATGGATTCCATCCCTTGACACCGGGCAGGTTTATTCGACCAGGAAGAAAGGATTCATGAAATTCTCTGTTACGAAAAGTGGTTATCCCGTATGTAATGGGGTGATATTGTCTCATGTCATCTGGATTGCGGCAAATGGAGCAGTGCCTTACGGGATGCAGATAGACCACATAAACGGAGATACGACAGATAACAGACTATGTAATCTCCAACTTGTCAGTGGTTCTGAGAATCGCATGTTAAGTCTTGCACGTTTGACATATGCTCAGGCAGAGGAAATCCGCCGAAGGTCTGCAGAGGATAAGATATCATATCGAAAACTCGCTGAAGAGTACGGTGTATCTCATATTGCTATTATGGGTATTGTCAACAATAAGACGTACACGAAACCTGTTGATACAAGCCATGTATCTGAGGATAACAGAAGGAAACTTCTGGAATATTACAAGAACGGTGGAAAAATTGACACCGCAAGAAAAGTATTCAAAATCCAGCAGGCAGTTATCCGGCAGGTATTGGAGGAGGAGCTCGCCAGGGAAGCAAAGGAACGAAAGAATCAGGAGAATGAATTATGAAAACCCCGCAGGAATATTTAGACATTATTCAGGAAGCACACCCGTGCCCGGTGGAATACGGGTTCGAGCGTGCCGCATGGCTCTATGAAACACGTGAAGCTCTTAGATGGGTTTTGGATTTTGTTGAGCTTGAGTTTAAGCATCAGGTTGCAGACATACAGGACAGAGGAGTTACTTCTGAGAAGTACTGCCTCTGCGGAAAGTTCAGGAATTATACGCGGGTGAATCTTGAAGCCCTGCATCAGTATAATGTTGAGCTTTTCGAGTCTTTGGTGCACATCAAGGCGACGGATGCTGAGAGGATTATTGGAAGGCGTGTTCTCTATGAGGAGGCAAAGGGCATTCTTGGGGATTTGGATATTCGGCAGTACCAGACGGTAAATGCTACCGAGTTGTCGAAGGTTGTTCCGTCTCATGTGTATGAACGCCTGACGGAGAAAGAGGAGCGTTTGATGGATTATGTTATCGAGGAGGTTGCTGTATGAGGGTTGAGAAAGGGCATGTCAGGCGCTGTCTTGGATGTAAGAACAGTGCTGTCGGTGCTGTTAATCTCTGGCAGAACCGCGATACGTTCTATGTGGATTGTCTGAGGCTTGCGAGAATACCTGCGGGTGAATGTTCACTGTTTGAGGCGGAGGATGCTGTATGAAGTATTATCTGCCGCAGATTCTCCGCTGTCTTTCGTGCCGTTTTGGAAGTTCCGGGTTTACGGTTTTTGAGAATGTGGATAATTATTATCTGGTGTGCGAGAAGCAGGTGAAACTGCCTGAGAAGAAGTGTCGGTTTTTTGTTCCGATGGATGGTGGTTTATGATTCCTTCCTGGCGTTCTCACGGGCAGCTTTCTGACCGTCATACGTTGGCTGCTCTGGTGATGGAGGAGGGTTCAGTTTCGGCTATCGCTCGCAGAGTTGGTTGTTCTAAGGCTTCTGTGAAAAGTGCGCTGATTTTTCACGGGCTTGCGGAGGGTGATGTGCTAAAGAAGCTCTGAGTGTTGTTTTTCATAACGGAGATTCTCTACACTCCGCCCTCTCTCTTTTTTTTTATTTTTTGTAGTTATTTTGTGCACTATTTATTCACAAAACGCTTTATTATTTTGACGAACTATCATTATTACATGGAAAGGTACGTTTCCGAGCCGTATTCGCCGTATGATTATGTGAGGCAGCAAGCTCCGTATCCTGCGTATGATTCGTGGGGCGCTTTGACTGCTGCTGAGCGGGATGCTGTTCTGTCGTTTCAGGATTTGGGGAGTCGTCAGGATTTGTGGGATGTTTGCGCTCCGGATTCGGTTCATGTGAACTGTTCGATTGTTAATTCGTATCTGCGGTTTCCTGAATTTCGTGATTTGATGAGCAGGAATGATGTCCGTCAGTGCGAGGAGTTAATTTCACACTTGGATTCTGCTGTTTCGAAGAGTGTTCTGCCTGAGGGTTTGAATGTGATTCGCGGGCTCTCCGATCCTCGGTGGATTTCTGAGTTTTGTGTTGGAGATATCTATGGTGAAGATGGATATGGAAGTTATTCTTTGTCAGTTGATGCAGCTTTGCGCTATGCGCGGGTGAATGAAGAGGGAAAGATGGTGTTTCTTGCGAGAACCCTTGAGAGGGGTGAGAGGGCGCTGTATCTGGGATGTAAGGAGGAGGAGATGCTTGTTGAGCGCGGTTGTGAGTATCGGATTGATGAAATCAGTCCTGTGAAAAAAGGTGTGCTGTCGTCCAATTGCGATGCGATAGTATATATGCTTGTGAGGATATAAGATAGATTATGTATCCAACCAGTTGTGAATATTTCCGATATATTGGACACCGTGAAGCTACGGAGGATGAGAAGCGTCGCGGTCGTGAGGCACGCGAGGGTTTCGAGCGCTGTTTCCTGCCGCCTGGTGTTAAGCTTACTCCTCTTTCTGAGACGCAGGACTGAATATTTTCTATACTCTTTTTTTTGTTCTTCTCTGGTGTGTGGTTTGCCGCTTGATTTATATGTGGGATTTGTTTTCGCGAAAGGCGAGAGCCGAAGGCTCAAGCCATGAGCAAACCGAAGGTTTGTGAAAGGCGAGGGAACGTAGTGACTAAGCCATGAGCGAATCGTAAGATTCGCGAAAGTGCTCATTCTCTTTTTTCCGGGTTTTGTTTGGCTTTTTGTCTCATGTATGGTTTCGGATTTTTTGCATTTTTGAAAATATTGGGCACTTTCGCACCGCGTGGTCAGGGGTTTATATAGGTCTATGTCGTATTTGTATGTGTAGCCGGGGTGAAGCTACCCGGTTGCAGTTTTATCTCCTCTATGTCTTTTATGGCATATGTTTGGTGTATAGGGCTGAGCGGGATCTTTCTGAATCCGTCCCGCAAAAAACTAACACCACTTGCTAAGAGGGGAGAGGGAACAAGGAAATTGCTCTCTCCCCCTTGGTTCTCCTTTGCTGTTTTTGAAAGTACCTAAAAAAGATATTTGATGGTTTATTTTCTTTGCAGAAGTATGTCTAATCTATCTTTTGCATCATATGAGCCGTCAATCTCTGCTTTTGTGTACCAGTAGATTGCTTTCAGGATGTCCTCTTTTGTTCCTTCTCCGTTTTCGTAACAGAATCCAAGTGAGTATTCAGCATCATCATGTTCTTCTTTCTCCGCAGTTTGGAGGTAATAGGAAAAGGCTTTCTTCCGATTCTTTCTCACACCGTGTCCGTGATAGTAGCATTCTCCAAGCATATAGAACGCAGAAGCAACTCCTTCTTCTGCCGCCTGTTCAAATAATCGTATTGCCTCCTCATAATCCACATCCACTCCTGTTCCGTCATAATAACAGATTCCAAGCATGAGCTTTGCTTTTGGCATGGGAGTCTCATTTAGACTAGCCCATTCAACTGCTTCCTGGAATGCGGAGAACTCTTCTTCATCATCATAGACTGTACCCCATCCCGAATGATAACATCTTCCAAGGTGGTAATATGATTCAGCATCATCGAATCCTGCTCCTTCTTTGAACCAGTAAAATGCTTCATTCTCATCTTCATCTGTGCCGATTCCCTCTAAGTAGCATTTTCCAAGTTCCCGCATTCCTTCAGGACAAAACCCTTCAGCAGATTCTTTGTAGAGATGGAAAGCTTTCTCAGGACTGCTTTCTACTCCAAGTCCTTTGCGGTATAATTCTCCAAGATGGTATTTTGCCTCTGCACTGCCCTGTTCTGAGGCTTTGGTGAACCATGAGACAGCCTCTTCAAAATAACATAAGTCAGAGAGTTTTATTCCAAGTGCGGTTTGGGATTTTTCATCTCCTTGTTCTGCGGCTTTTCTGAGCCAGTAAATTTCTGCTTTTTCTTTGTCTTCTACAGGGAGATACTCATAATATTCATAAAGTCCAAGTTCTATCTGTGCTTTCAGATGTCCTATTCTGGCTGCTTCATAGAACCATTTCGCGATTGTTTCACTCTTGTTTGGGGCAAGTTTACGAACACAGCATCCGGCTCTGTAGTAGCCTTCGGCATCTCCGTTTTCCGAGGCTAATTTGTACCAGTTGAAGGCTTCCTGAATATTCTGTTCGATTCCTTCTCCTGTTTCAAATGCGTGGGCGACTGCTAACTGAGCTTCGATGTCTCCTGCTTTGGCTTTTTTGGTAAGCTCCCAGAGGTCAGTCATAGTGAATGAATATTGTTTGCCATCAGGCATAATCCTTTGGGGAAAAAGAGATATGAGTTATATTCTCTGTTCTTTAATCTGTTTTTTGAGTTTTTTATAGTCTTCAAGGAGGGATGTGTATTCCTCGTTAAACATCTGGACAACCTCTTCTTTTGGAAGCGTTTTCATTTCTTCCGAGAGGTTCTTTCTCCATTCGTCTCCATCTGCTTTTGTCAGTTTTTTGAAAGTTGCGGTTGAGTTTTTTAAGTACTTTACACGCCCGTTAATGTATTTCAGAAACGCTTTTACCAGTTCTTCTTCCTCCCCTTTCAGATAATAACGTTCACGAAGTAAAGACCAGGTTGCTCCTCCATCGAACCATACAATTCCAAGATATTTTTTATCTAATTCTGTTTGCCTGCCCCAGAGCAGGTCACCGATGCCTATTGATGTTTGCGGGTATTCTGTGTTTTCTAATTCTTCCATATCTATGGATGATAATATGTTTGAAGAGAGGATAAAGTTACTTGTCCTTTCCTGTTTTCAATATATTACAATCTCTCTTTTTGAAAGCGTAGATTTATTTTCTCATCCGTTGGAAATATACTAATTAACCAACCCAAATCACTGTCCGACAGGTGTGAGAGATGAACAAACAACAGCTTGCCAACCGAATCTGGGAATCCGCAAATAAAATGCGGTCGAAAATAGAAGCGAATGAGTACAAAGACTACATCCTTGGATTTATTTTCTATAAGTTCCTCTCAGATAAGGAGGTCAAGTGGCTGATTGGACAGGGCGCAACTGAGGAAGAGATTTCGGCGCTTTCCGAGGAGGACGAAGAGACGATGAAGTATATCCAAGGTGAGCTTGGGTATTTCATCTCTTATGAGAATCTTTTCTCCACATGGCTTGAGATGGGAAGTGATTTTGGGGTTTCAAATGTTCGTGATGCTTTGTCTGCTTTTAACCGTCTGATTAGTCCGAAACATAAGAAGGTGTTTGAGGGGATTTTTGCCACACTTGATTCGGGTTTAAGCAAGCTGGGAGAGTCAACTGCTGCACAGACGAAGGCAATTAATTCTCTTATTCATTTGATTAAGGATATTCCAACCGACGGCCGTCAGGGGTATGATGTTCTTGGGTTTATCTATGAGTATCTTATCAGCATGTTTGCGGCAAATGCAGGAAAGAAGGCCGGAGAGTTCTATACTCCGCATGAAGTTTCTCAGTTGATGTCTGAGATTGTCGCAGGCCATCTGAAGGATGAGAAGGAGATTAGTATTTACGATCCGACAAGCGGTTCTGGTTCTCTTTTGATTACTATCGGTCAGTCTGTTTCCAAGTATATCGAGGATGAGAAGGCTATTCGGTATTATGCTCAGGAATTGAAGGCGAATACTTACAATTTAACCAGAATGAATCTGGTTATGCGGGATATTATTCCTGATAATATTGTTACAAGAAACGGTGATACATTAGAAGATGACTGGCCGTATTTTGAGGAGAACGACCCGATTGGAACTTATAATCCTCTATATGTTGATGCAGTTGTGTCTAATCCTCCGTATTCTCAGCACTGGGACCCAAAGGGTAAGGAGAATGATGCACGCTACAGAAGGTTTGGTGTTGCTCCGAAGACGAAGGCTGATTATGCGTTCCTGCTTCATGATTTGTTCCACTTAAAGCCGAGTGGAATTATGACTATTGTTCTTCCGCACGGTGTTCTTTTCCGCGGCGGGGATGAGGGACAAATTCGGCGTAATCTGATTGAGGAGAATCATGTTGATGCGATTATTGGTCTTCCTGCAAACATTTTCTTTGGAACAGGTATTCCAACGATTATTATGGTCTTGAAGCAGAAGCGGACAAAAGAGGATGTCTTGATTATTGATGCTTCGAAGGGTTTTGCTAAGGAGGGTAAGAACAATAAACTGAGGGCTTCTGATATCAAGAAGATTGTAGATACGTATTTTGCCAGGGCGGATGTTCCAAAGTATTCACGTGCTGTGTCCCGCGATGAGATTCGTGCAAATGATTACAATCTGAATATTCCGAGGTATGTTGATTCTTCTGATGAGGCTGAGCACTGGGATATTTCTTCGCTGATGTTTGGCGGTGTGCCTGAGGTTGAGGTTGATGGGCTTTCCAGGTTCTGGAATGCGTTTTCGTCTCTTCGCTCTGATTTGTTCATTCCAATATCTGATGGGTATGTGTCTCCTGCTTCAGAGGATGTTCGCGGTTTGATTGAGAATCATTCTGATGTTTTACAGTTCTCTTCTGCGTTTGATTCTGCTTTTGCAGATTTTGGAGAGCTGCTTCGAAAGAAACTTGTTGATTCGTGGGAGTCTGTGAATGTTTCGAAGGGTGAAGAGAGTCTTGGAGATGAGATTTTCTCTAGGATTTCTTCTTTACCGCTGATTGATAAGTATTCGGCTTATGAGGTTCTGGACGGGTGCTGGAAGACGATTTCCGAAGACTTGGAAGTGATGCAGACTGAAGGTTTTGATTCCTGTCGTCAGGTTGTTCCAAATCTGGTTATGAAGAAGAAGGATGGGAAGGATGTTGAGGTTCAGGACGGCTGGGTTGGTTATGTGATTCCATATGAGCTGGTTCAGAGTACTCTTCTTTCTGACCTTGCTGATTTGGTGAAGCAGAATAATGAGCATCTGTCTTTCCTTTCTGAGGAGATTTCTTCTGTTTTTGAGTCTCTGACTGAGGAGGAGCGGGAAGGTGAGTATCTGAATGAGGATAAGACTGCCTTTTCTGCTCCGGCAGTGAAGAAGTATCTAAAGGATGTATATCACCAGAAGAAGCTCCTGACATGGAGTCAGCTTTCCGATTGCTGTGTTGCTGAGTCTGGTGTTTCTTACTCTAAGGATTCTGATGAGCTGGAGGATAAGCTCTCTCGTGTTCACGCATTATTTGAGGAGGAGAAATCTACAAAGTCTCTTCTGAAGTTGAATCAGCGTGTTCTGGATGAGAGGACAAAGGAGCAGATTGAGTCTTTGACTGATGCAGAGGTATCCAATCTTTTGTATCTGAAGTGGATTGTTCCGCTGTGCGATGGTTTGCAGAAGCTTCCAAAACAGCTTATTGCAGAACTCGTAAAAGGAGTTTCGTATCTTTCAGAGAAGTATGCAGTAACCTTCTCAGATACAGAGGATGAAATCGCTAAAGCTGAGAAATCCTTGTCGGCCTTGATTGACGAGCTGGAAGGAAGCGAGTCAGACATGAAAGGGCTTCGCAAGTGGCAGTCTCTTCTTTCAGGTGAGTGAAGATGGCAGAGGCTTCAAAGCGAAAGGGGGGAAAGCCGGAGATTCGGTTTAAGGGATTTGATGAGGAGTGGTATTTCTGTGAATTTAAACAGCTTGTAGATAGGAAATCTGATATTTCAATTAGCAGTATGGTAGAGCCATCTGTAGAGTATGATGACATTGTATCTGGATATGGTATCTTAAACAAAGATGTTAGGCAAAAAGAAATTCAGAAATTTGGTATTTCTTTCGATGTCGGGGACATTCTTTATGGTAAATTAAGACCTTATCTTAAAAACTGGTTGTTATCTAATTTTTCTGGTGTTGCTGTTGGTGATTTTTGGGTGTTAGTCCCTAAAAATTGTGAAAATAGATGTTTCTATTATTTTATCCAATCCGATAGTTTCCAAAAGGTATCAAATCAATCAACAGGTACAAAAATGCCACGTTCTGATTGGGCACTTGTATCTAAAGCAACATTCGCGTTACCATTATCTTGTGATGAACAGAAATTGATTGGTGAGATATTTTCTAATATTGACACTCTTATCATTAATCAACAGCACAAATACGACCAGCTCCAAAACCTGAAAAAGGCCATGCTGGAAAAGATGTTCCCGCGTGATGGGGCTGACGTTCCAGAGATTCGCTTCAAGGGATTTGAAGGGGCGTGGGTCCAATATAAAGTATCAGAGATTACTGAATTTCATAAACAGGGATATTATACCACTGAACCATATGGCGTGGATAAAAAATACTATCTGTTACGTGGAACAGATTTAACAGAAAACAGATTGATTTTGAAAGACACTCCAAAAATTAATGCCACAGAAAATGATTACAATGCATTTAAAGTAGAGATGGGAGATTTCTTAATTGTAAGAAGTGGAACTGTGGGTACTTATGGTATAGTGGATTGTAACATCCCTGCGATTTTTGGATCATACCTCATTGACTTTAGGTTTAATCTCTCTCTTGTAACAAATGAATTCTTTGGATATTTTTATCAGTCTAACAGATTCAAATCTCAACTCAATCGGATAATACAACAATCTGCTAATACCAATATCAATGCAGAGAATATAAAATCTACATGTATACTATTACCAACTATTAGAGAGCAACAAAAAATTGCCGACTATTTCCAAAATCTCGACAATCTCATTTCTCACCAGCAGAAAAAGCTCGAACACCTAAAACACCTCAAAGCAGCTCTGCTTGACAAGATGTTTGTATCTGATGGAGCTACAGCATGACATTCCAGAACGAAGCAGAATTTGAAGAAGCCGTTGTTCAGGCTCTTATCTCGACCAAAGGATGGTCTTCGGATGTTCTCAAATATCCGACCGAAGAAGACCTCATCGGGAACTGGAAGAAAATTCTCTTCCTAAACAACAACACCATAGACCGCCTAAACGGATGTCCCTTAACCGATGGAGAAATGGGACAGATTTTAGAACAGATAACAGCTCTCAAAACACCTGTCAAACTAAATGGATTCATCAACGGATACACCGTAGCAGTCAAAAGAGACAACCCGGATGATACACTTCATCTTGGAAAAGAAGTCAGCCTCAAAATCTACGACCGTCACGAAATAGCCGCCGGACAAAGCACCTATCAGATAGCACAACAGCCTAAGTTCAAGAGCAAATCAAAAATCCTCGGTGACAGAAGAGGAGATGTTATGCTCCTGATTAACGGAATGCCGGTAATCCACATCGAACTCAAACGAAGCGGAGTACACGTAAGCCAGGCCGCAACCCAGATAGAAAAATACTCCCGTGAAGGAATCTTCACAGGTCTCTTCTCTCTCGTTCAGATATTCGTCGCCATGACGCCGGAAGAAACCCTCTACTTCGCAAACCCCGGAGTTGACGGCATCTTCAACAAAGACTTCTACTTCCACTGGGCAAACTTCAACAACGAAGTCATAAACGACTGGAAAGTCATAACTGAAAAACTACTCTCTATTCCAATGGCTCATGAGATGATAGGATTCTATACAATCGCTGATGAATCAGACGGAATCCTCAAAGTCCTCAGAAGCTATCAATACTACGCAGTAAACAAAATCACTGACAGGGTAAACACCCACAAATGGGGTGAAAGCTCACCTCTTGGCGGATACATCGCCCACACAACAGGAAGCGGAAAAACCTTAACCAGCTTCAAAGCCGCTCAGTTAATCTCTGAATCCAAAAAAGCAGACAAAGTATTATTCTTAGTTGACAGAATCGAACTCGGCACACAATCCCTTCGTGAATACCAGCACTTCGCTAGAAAAAACGAAACAGTTCAGGAAACCGAAGACACACAGGTACTAGTATCAAAACTCAAAGACCACAACCCGTCAAACACCTTAATTGTCACATCCATTCAGAAGATGAGCAGACTCTCTGAAGAAGAAGGATTCGACAAAAACCTCTTAGAAGAACTCAACAAGAAAAAAATCGTAATCATTGTTGACGAAGCTCATCGCTCAACATTTGGAGACATGCGAAGAAAAATCCGGGAAGCATTCCCCAATGCACTCTTCTTTGGATTTACAGGAACTCCAATCCTCGAAGAAAATCAGAAACTCCTCACAACAGCAGACATCTTCGGAGATGAACTTCACAACTACTGCATAGCTGACGGAATCAGAGACAAAAACGTCCTTGGATTCGACCTCTATCAAATCCTGACCTACAAAGACAACGACTTACGAACAGCCGTAGCCCTCGAAAAAGCAAAAGCAACTACCGTAGAAGAAGCAGTAAGCGACCCTGTTAAGAGCAAAAAATTCTACTACTACATGGATAAAACCAAAGTCCCAATGGCAGGCTATGAGGACTCCACGGGAGAATACGTAAAAGGTATCGAAGACTATCTCCCAAACACACAGTACATCAGAGAAGAACACCAAAAACAGGTAGTCTCTGACATCCTTGAAAAATGGGTGCAGTATAGTCACGGAAGCAAATTCCACGCTATCTTTGCCACATCCAGCATCAAAGAAGCCCTGGACTATTACCACCTCTTCAAAGAAGAAAACTCTGGCCTCAAAATTGCCGCACTCTTCGACCCGAGCATAGACAATTCTGGTGGATTCGAACTCAAACAGGACGGCCTTGTAGAACTCCTCGAAGACTACAACAACACCTTTGGAACATCCTTCAACCTCGCAAACTTCAAAGGCTACAAAAAAGACGTATCATACCGCCTCGCCCACAAAGAGCAGTACAAATTCATAACAAAAGAAGAGCAGATGGACTTATTAATTGTAGTTGACCAGATGCTCACTGGATTTGACTCCAAATGGGTAAATACAATCTACCTCGACAAAGTCCTCAGGTATGAACACATCATCCAGGCATTTTCAAGAACCAACCGTATCTTCGGCCCTGACAAACCATTTGGAATTGTACGCTACTACAGAAAACCCCACACCATGCAGAAGTACATTGAGACTGCTGTAAAACTCTACTCCGGGGAAAACGCATACCAGCTCTTTGTTGACAAACTCAGAGACAACTTACTAACCCTCAACAGAATCTTCGAAGACATCAAATCACTCTTCGAAACCGCAGGAGTCAGCAACTTCTCTGAACTTCCTGACGAGTTCACCGCAAAACGCAAGTTCGCTCAGCTCTTCAGAGACCTAAACATCAAACTCGAAGCCGCAAAACTGCAAGGTTTCTCCTGGAAAGAACTCACGTATCAGTTCGAAGACGGAGAGCCAAGAGAAGTCATTGTACTCCTTGACGAGACAACATACAACGCCCTCGTCCAGAGATACAAAGAGCTCTTCAACAGTCCGGGAGGTAGTGGAGAACCTGCTGATGTCCCATTCGAAGTCGAAGGATATCTCACAGAAATTGACACGGGCGTAATTGATGCAGAATACATGAACACCAACTTTGAGAAGTTCTGCAAATCCTTAGACCAGCCAAACGTAACTGAAGAAGAGCGTCAGGCTCTCTTGGATGAACTTCACAAATCCTTTGCTACACTCACCCAGGATGAACAAAGACAGGCATCTCTTATCCTGCACAGCGTACAAAGCGGAGACCTCAAACTTGAAAGCGGCAAAACATTCCGTGACTATATAACGCAATACATGGCAAGCGAAAGCAGAGACAGAATATCCCGGCTGGCATCTGTCTTTGGATTAGATGAATCTCTTCTGCGTGAGATGACAAACAGCAAAATTGTCACCAATGAATTTGGACGTTTTGACAAACTTATGTCTTCTCTTGATGTAGAGAAAGCAGGGATCTATCTCTCTGCTTTGGAGGGCAAAGAAATCAAGGGATTACAGGTTAAAATCAAAGCCAGGAAAATCTTAACAGAGTTCCTAAGTCGTGGCGGATATGACATAGAAATCCCAGAGGGATGGGAAATATAACCCATTCAACATAGAAATTATTCTTTTTTGACTATTTCACTCAATCATCTAAAGTCAATGGGTTTTCTGAAATAGTGTATGGTGTGTACAGAGTGCCCTCGCTGCCTCGCCTAATTGGCTCGGCTGAAACGCGAGGGAAATCCATGTTGTATTCACCCACTCATCTCAGATACTCATTATTCCTCTCGCGTCTCGGACAGCTCGATTAGGCAGCAAAGCTGCCGCAGAGCTGTCAGCGAGAGTACTATGAATACTTACAGTTATTCTCTCTTCCTTCCTGCTTAATTCAGCCCAAAGAAGATAATGCCCTCGGTCTGCTCGCTCGGAAAAACCTCGCTCCCATCCCGCGAGCAATATCATCTTTGTGCTGTTCTGTTCGGCTTGTGTTTATTATGACACGCTTAAACTTAGTTGAAGGAACAGATGAGTACTGGATTGTCGGACTCGCCATGAAAGTACGTAATCAGCTTGGATTTTCCATGCTCGAATCGGTCTATGAACGTGCTCTCATGAAGGAGTTTGAGAAAGCCAGAGTTCCCGCAGAAAGACAGGTTAGTATTCCTGTTTTCTACGATGGAGACAAACTGAATCATGGATATGCAGCAGACATCATTGTTGATAACAGGATTCTTCTGGAACTCAAAGCAGTAACTCGTCTCTATGCAATCCACAGAAGACAGATTCAGTTCTATCTGGATGCAAGCAAAATCGAAAGTGGTCTCCTGATTAACTTTGGGAAGGCAAACGGTCTGGAATGTGAATGGTTCAAAGTACAGAACTCAGGATACAACCCTGCATTTATTCCGCCAATCCCTGATGGAGAACTGTGTACACCAACCCCCGCCCCTTCATCCTCACTCTCGGAGCGCGTGAATCAGGTTCTTGGAAATGATACAATTCTTGGAGGTGATGCCTGATGCCGACTGTTGATGAAGCAGTGGAAAACATCACATGGGCGGCGGGTGACTCCTTCCTTTCTGACTATCTGAACGAGGTTCTGACTGAGGTTTTTGAAAGGGTTGAAGAGGATGGAGAAGACCCGGAAGATGTCCTGGATGAGGTGGTGACTGAATGGCTTGACAGGACATACATCTACGATAAGGTGTATGACTATCTCTACGAACATATTGACGATGAATGTATGCGGACAAGTGACTGCATGGAAATTATCACAGACTATGGTTTTTCTGATTCCCTGGCGGCGGCTGTGGATATGGGCTGTGATTTGTCTGATGCCGATGAGACTGTTGTCGCCTGTGCGGTTCTGCATATGAATCTGCCTTCAACAGACGACCTTCAGGAAGAAATCGTCAGGCAGATTTCCGAAAGTACAGACTATCGTGAACAACTTTCTGAATATGAAGACAGAATGGGAGTCGTCATCTGACGTATCTCTTCTTTTCTCATCTCTTCTTTTCTCTTTTTCATTTTTCATGTGTTCTGTGTTGTCTATCCGTCCTTTTCTCTCCTGCTCTATTCAGTCATGATGCCCCTGTTTCTGCCCCTCTGAGATGCGGGTGTTTGGGGGCATGTTTTTCATGACACCAAACGTCCGCGGTCTTCTTTGGGTTTCCTGCGTCCGTCAAGCCTGCTTTTCTTCTGACTTCTGACGGCATTCCCGTTCCACTCGCTTCACTAGTGTTTTGTCTCATGCCTCTGAAATCCAGAGAGGTAAGCCTTACGCCTGCCGGAAAATCTCACCCTTCCCTTCGGTCAGGCTTCGATTCCCGTCATTCGTAAGTCATACTCTCTCTGTCTTTCAGCGAAGACGGCATGACAAAACACAATTTCGTGAAGCTCGTATGGAACGTGAACGACCGTCTCTATCATAAGTCAGTCAGAAGCAGGCTTTTACGTACCGCATACAACCCGATTGACCGCAGACTTTTTGCATGGTGTATCAGACATGCCCCCTTATTCACCCTCATTTCTTCTTTTGGAGGGGCAGAGACAGCAGTTTGCTCAGGTATAGTTGGAGGACTGTTCTAATGGAACTGATTCGCGAGTGGATGGGACGTTCTGAGGAACTGAAGGAATCTGTTATGGTTCAGATGTTCTCTCTGAGAAATGAGTTTGGAAGAATCAGACGTATTGTCCGCGTCACTCTCATCTTTGAGGAGACTAAGCAGGAGTTCTTCAAGGACTATCTCTTCGAGGGATGGAGAGCCAATGCATCCCGCAACACTTCTCCTCTGGAAGTGGCTGAGCCTGCCTACATCAACGAGGTTTCAAAGGCTCTCAAGGGAGGCTACAGGAAGGTTTACTCCTCCCTTGACTCTCTTAGAAGAGAACGGGAAAACAGCATCCCTGACAGAAACACGATGCCTAAAAAGGTCAGCATTCTCACAAAAGGAAGTGTGTCTCTGGATACAATGAGAGCCTGGAAGCGTGAAATGGATTATGTCTATGCAGGAGGTGAGTTTGCATGACTCTCTTCGTTTTTGATATCAGGGAAACACTTTCGCGTAAAGTTATGGTGAAAGCCGAGTCCATGGAAGAAGCCTGGGATGAAGTTGACAGGATGTATATGGAATCTGAAATCGTCCTCAACACCGATGATTTCAAAGAAATGGAAATCCTCTGGATTGAATAATCACTCCTCTTTTTCTTTGCACCAAAGCCTCTAAGACCTCAAAAAACCCACATCTAAGTAGAGAGAGGGGGCAGAAAATAAGCTGCAACCCCCATCGCAAGCCCTTTCAGATCTTGCTCATGGCTCGAGTCGCCTTCGGTGACTCTCCCCCTCATCTTTACTCATCAGGCTTTTTTCCTGCCCCTTCTTGGGAGCTATTACCATGGCAGACTTTACCAAAACTGCAATCAATCAGAACGCAAAAAGAGAGTACATCTCTCCTATTCCATCCCTCGACGCCTTCGAAAGCGTAGTAAACGCATTCAAAAATGACACCACAATGGGATTCACCAAGAAAGAACAGACCGCTGAGACCTACAAGACAAAGATTGTTTACTTCAACTCCGCAGGAGACGAAGCAGGATACATCAATCTCTACGCCTACGACAAGACAAGTGCAGGCGACATGGAATCTCTCCTCAAAGGCACTGAAGCCGCAGAAACTTTCGCAGGAGTAGGCGCAGACGCATCCGAAGAAGACAGAGAAGCCGCTTGGACTGCTAAGTTCTCCTGCATCAACAAAGTTAACGACAAAGAAGACACCTTCACCGTCACCATCGGAAAAGACTACATGACAGTCACAGGCTTCTCCTACGACGAAACTATAGCAAAGATAGAAACTTGGGCAGACTCCCAGAGCAATCTCGCATAACCCGGAAGGAAATTTCCTTCTGCTTTCTTTTTTTACTCTTCTATTACGCGAGCGCCGGAAGCGCGAGTCGAGCGTTCCGCCGAGCGCTGGCGAATGGCGATAGCATGCTCGAGCCTTGAGCATGGCTGAAAGACATGCTATGCCACGAACAAGCCAGAGGCTTGTGAGAGTCCGGGTGAACGGAACGCGATTCGCCAAGATTTGCGCCGATTCGCGGTTTTCCTTTCCCAAATAAACCCAAAGCACATCCCAAAAATCCTTGCACCAAAGCCTCTATTATCCCATAAAACCAATTATTTAGTAGAGAGAGGGGGGCAGAAAAAAGAACTCTGCAACCCCCCTCTAACCTCTTTTTCTGCCCCCTTCTCGGGAACTATTACCATGGCAGACTTTACCGAAACATCCATTTCCAGAAATGCGAAGAGAGTGTTTACCACCCCTATCGCAGACGTCGCAACCTTCAACGAAGTTGTCGAAGCATTCAAAAACGACGAAACCATGAACATCATCAAGTCCCTCTCCTCTGCAACCTACAAATGCAGAATCGAGTACAAAGATGCTGCAGGAGAAGACGCAGGCTACGCCCTCTTCTACGGCGCTTCCACCGAGAACATGAATGACATGGCAACCCTTCTTGCAGGCACTGAAGCAGCCGAAACCGCAGGCGGCGTTGGTGCAAGCGCAGCCATCGGTGCAGACGACTACCACTGGCTCGTCAAATTCTCCTGCACCAAAAACATCACAATCGACGGCAAAAACTACGAAGACACCTTCACCGTCACCATCGGACAGGACTACATGCTCATCTCCGGCTTCACCTATGACGCAACCAGAGACGCCATCGAAACCTGGGCAGATGCTCAGGCAGCTCTGGCATAAAATCGCAAACTACGTCGAGCGAATACTAAAAAAAATCCTGCCCGCAATCAAGAAAGAAACTATCAAGAGACTACTGGTTTGGGCAGGATGGGTATTGATGTTAATCGCAGAAACAGTGCTTGACTCCGTAGAATAACCCAACATCTTTGGGGCTAAGTCGTAGGCGCACGCCCCATAGGGTCGCAAGTCTCTTCGAGCCTTGCTCATGGCTTGAGTCGCTTACAGCGCCTCTCGCCCGTTGCGGGGATATGGGCGGGTGACATCTCAGAGCCGGATGTTTTGTGAGTTCATCCGGCTAAACTCTTTTTTCCATAAAGATATGCAAAAGACCGGCTCGGGCTTCGGTACAAGTCGGCGTCTCCCAGAGGGAGCCCTCGCCGACCTTGAACCTTCGCCCATCGCCTATTTGTCCGGCGGAAATGCTCGCTAACGCTCACATACCCGCCTCTGAAAACATGAAGTGGTGGATTTTACCTGGGACACAAGTCGCCCGACTCGGCAAATCGCAAAAGCGAATTTGCCTCCTCCGGCTGCCTGGGATGCTCGCCTACGGTCAGCTCGCCTGCTTCGCAAGGCTCGCTCACCTCCGGCTCGTCTAAGCGCCCTCACAGTGACAAAAAAAATCCGCCCCTTTTCCTTTCGTAAAACCGCCCCTCTTCAAAAACTTCTCTCCGCAAAAACCCCACATTAAAATATTCATAACACAGAATAATATATGCCGTGAGAGGAGGGTTGGATGAAAACTGAGGTTCTGAAAAGCATTAAAGAAACCGAAGCAAAAAGTAAATCCACAATTCAGGCAGCAGAAAGCGCTGCAGAACAGGCAATCGCCGCTGCAAAACTTGAAGCTGACAATCTGATTGCCAAAGCAACAGCTGTTGCTGAGGATTACAAAAAGCAACGACTTTTAGATGCACGGAATGTAGCATTAACGAAGCACGAAGCCATTGTAAACCAGGGAAAGGCAGACGCCGCACACCTGATTACCGCAGGAACCAGCAAGCTCCCGCAGGCTGCATCGTTATTCGTAGAGCGGTTTAAGGAGAAACTTCATGTTTCAGCCTAAGCCGATGACCCACCTGTTAGTTGCCGCAAGCAAAGAACAGATGGCGTCAGTTGTGACTGAATTATATCGTCACCGGGTATTCCACATCACAGATTTTGTCGATCAGGGCAAAGAAGGATATGAAGGAGTAAAACTTGGTGTTCCATTCGAGAACGCAGGCCAGCTTTCTTCTGATCTTATCAAGATCCGTTCCATCGAGAACGTATTCCAGACTTCCCCAGGTACGCAATTCGACGTCCCAGTACGTCCTGCAGAAACGATTCGAGCTGCAATAAATAATGAACTTCCAAAGATTGACGCGGAAGTTAGCACGCTCACGGCAAAGCGTTCGAATGCAGAGACGAAAATACGCGAATGTGAACAGCGTATCAATGAACTCAAGCCGTTTGCGCTTGTACCGGTAGAACTTGACCTCTACCGCGGCTACGAAACACTGGCAGTATATGCCGGATACGTCGAAAAAGACATCGACTTCGCCTTCCCAAGCGAAAAATACTTCGCAGCAGGAAAGGACGGAAACTTCCTTGTCGCATTCGTCGAATCCGCAAACGCCCAGGAAGCAGAAAAAGTACTCTCTGATGCAGGATTCGTCTCCGTCTCTCTCCCAACCGAGACCGGAACAGTCCAGGCAGCAATCGACAAGTACAACACCGAGCTTACCCAGGCAAAAGCTGACTTAGCCGACGCAACCGCAAAAATCCTTGAAGCAAAGGCAAAATACGCAGACCTTCTTGCAGCATGCGACGAAGTTCTGTCTTGCGATGTAGAGCGTGCAGAGGCACCACTCCGGTTCGCAACAACCGAAGAAGCATTCGTCCTTGACGGATGGGTCCCGTACGACGATGTTGCAAAGATCGAAGCCGGCCTTACCCAGGCAACCGGCGGAAAAGTCTACGTCACCGTTGACGAAGACGAAATCAACTATGACGAAGTACCGGTAGAGTACAACAACCCATCGTTTGCAAAACCGGCTGAAGTCTTAATGGACTTATACGCACGTCCAAAATTCAAAGAATTAGACCCGACAATCATCTTATCGATCATGTTCCCGTTACTCTTCGGTGTCATCGTCGGAGATGTTGGATACGGTCTCATCTACTTAGCGTTAGCTCTCGTCCTGCGCAAACTTCTCGTGCGCATGGGAGAGATGGGCGCAAAAGCATTCAAGATCATTCTCGGATGCGGTATCTCGACCGTAGTATTCGGTCTTCTCTACAGTGAAATCTTCGGATTATCGCTGCCGTGGCACTCGATTTTATTCTCGCGTCACCTCCCAATCGGAGGCGATCACTTACCGCAGGTTATGGACCTTCTCGTAATCTCCGTAGCCATTGGTGTCATCTACTTAACTGTTGGATGGATCTTCGGTATGATCAACCACGCAAGAATGGACCACAAAGGTGCACACAGAACAAAAGCAATCTGCGCAAAATTCGGATGGCTTGCAATGTTCTGGGGTATGCTCATTATTCTGTTCTCCCTCATCGACATTGGAACCTTCATTGCAGGAATCACTATCCCGCTTCCGAACTTAACCGTAATCGGACTTCCGCTTACCATCGTTGGAGCAGTTCTCTTTGTTCTCGGAGCAGTTTTCGTTGCTCGCGAAAACCCGCTTGACTTAATGGAAATCCCGACAAACCTTCTGTCACACATGTTATCCTTCTGCCGTATTGCAGCAGTCGGTCTCTCATCCGTGGCAATCGCAATGGTCGTCAACTTCCTGGCAATGGAATTCTTCATTGGCCCGGCAATTGCAGACTTCAGCGTTGTCGGTGTATTATTAATAATCGTCGGTGTCCTTGTCTTAATCATTGGACACGCACTCAACGTTGTTCTTGGTGTAATTGGCGGTGCACTGCACCCGGTTCGTCTTCACTACGTCGAATTCTTTACCAAATTCTACCAGGGCGGCGGTGTAATCTACAAACCTTTCGGACTTAAAAGAAAATTCTCGGAGGAATAAAAAATGGCAATTGAAACTTTATTCTCAGACGTTGGAGCACAGGCACTTGGATCCGGACTCGCAGCAATTGGTGCAGGTCTCGCAGTAGGTCTTGCAGGTATCGGTACCGGTGTTGGTGAACAGGGTATCGGAGCAGCAGCAGTCGGAGCAACCGCAGAAGACCGCGGAATGTTCGGTCTTGCACTTCTCTTCACTGTACTTCCAGAAACCGTTGTCATCTTCGGTCTCGTTATCGCACTGCTCATCATGTTCATCTAAGCGGAGGCCGCTTACATGGGACTTGAGGTAGTAGTTGACGAAATCAAAGCGAAAGGCGATGCAAAAGCAGCCGCAATCAAAGCGGAAGCTGATGCTCAGGTCCAGGCTATCGTCAGTGAAGCAAACCTCCGTGCAGAGGAAATCAAACTCGCAGCAGAGAAAGACGCTGAAATTCAGGCAGAGCGTGTTGTTATCCGCGAAGTCGCAAGCGCCAACCTCGTTGTGAAGCGTGACCTCTTAAACGCACAAAAAGAGCTTCTTGACAAAGTCTATACCGCAGCAGCAGACGAGATTGCAAATCTTCCGGCTGATGTCCACGCAAAGGCAGTACGCGAACTCTTAAAGGAAGCTGCAAAGCAGATTCCGGAAGGAGTTGTTTACACCGGTGAGCGCGACGAAGAAGCAGCAAAGGCAGCAATCTCTGAGCTTAAGACCCTTTCCGGATTTACGTTTGGCGGAATCACCGCAATTAACGGCGGTGTCGTTGTTAAAAGCACCGATGGTCAGCTCACTCTTGACTTCTCTTACGAAACCTTCATGGGCGAAGTATGGGAAGCAAGCCTGAAAGACGCATCGGAAATCTTGTTTGGATGAGGTAAAAAATGACAGAGGTATCGAGCGGTTCAGCCCCATATATCTATGTTTCAACCCGTATGAGAGTACGGAAGTCGAAGCTTATTCCAAGAGAAGAATATCTTCGCATGTTAAACATGGGTCTTCCAGAGTTAACCAGACTCGTGGAAGAGATGGAGTATAAACGCGAAATCGATGAACTTGCAGCTTCCTTTAGTGGAGTTGACCTCATTGAAAACGCCGTATCCTGGAATCTGGCAAAGGAGTACCAGAGAATTATCGCACTGGCTCCGGGAGAGATGAAAGGATTTACCCGAGATTACCTTCACAAGTGGGATATTCAAAACATTCTGACTATCCTTCGAGGTAAGCAGCTTGGTCTTTCTGAAGGAAAGATTAAGGCTGTCCTTGTACCGGCTGGTGCACTTGACGCAGCAGCCTTAGACCGTATGATTGCCGAGTCTTCCATTGAAAGAGTTGTTGAGACTCTTCCGATTAAAGCAATCGCTGACATCTTAAGCGAAGGACTTCCGGCAGCTCTCGAATCCCGTTCTTTCGGCGATATCGAGAACGAGTTGTACAAGTATTACTATGCGACGCTTATTAAAGCGGCACGTGGCGGAATGAAAGGCGGTTTACCGTTCCTGAAATACGTCATGTTCGAAATCGACATTAAAAACATCAAGAACCTCTTCAGAGTTCGTGCACAGGTTTCCAAGGAAGCTGACACACTGAGCCTCTGGATTGAAGGCGGAGCATTCAAAGCAGAAGAGCTTGAGCGCTTAACCACCGTTGAGAGCCTTGATGAAGTTGTTGATTCACTGAAGAAAAAGGTCAAAGTCGCTGTTCTTGCAGATGCACTTGAAGAGCTTCGTGAGAAGAAGCCGGTCTACGCAATTGAGAGCACCTTAACCTCTGCCCAGCTTGGTCAGATGGATAAGATGTCCAAACGCAACCCGTTCTCCATCTCCCCGCTTCTTGTGTACCTTGAACGGAAGAGATATGAGGTTGCCAACCTCCGTGCCCTTGCCCGCGGTAAGGAATCCGGACTCAGCGCAGAAATCCTCGAAAAGTATCTGGTGATGTAAAATGGAGATTGCAGTAATTGGAAAGAAGGAGTTCGTCGTTGGATTCCAGCTTGCTGGTGTTCAGAAGACCTACTCTGCTGAAACTCCGGAAAAACTCGCCGAGACTATCACGAAAGTGATTGAGGACGAAAACGTAGGCATCCTTGTCCTTCAGAACGCAGACCTTGAAACGCTTCCGCGTCGTCTGCAGGTAATCATTGAAAACTCCGTCCGCCCGACAATTGTCACCCTTGGCGGTCAGGAGGCTGGTCTCTCCCTGAGAGAGCGTATTAAACGTTCGGTGGGTGTTGATCTGTGGAAGTAAGTAACAAACCAGGTATTCTCAAACGCATTGCAGGACCTGTGGTCACTGCAGTTGACTTTGACGCACACATGTACGATGTCGTCAGAGTCGGTAATGAGCAGCTGATGGGTGAGGTTATCAAAATCGATGGTGAGGACATCATCATTCAGGTTTACGAGTCAACCTCCGGCATTCGTCCGGGAGAGCCTGTCACAAATACCGGACTCTCGCTCGCAGTCGAGCTTGGTCCGGGACTGTTAACCAGTATCTACGACGGTATCCAGCGTCCGCTGGAAGTCCTTATCCAGAAGATGGGTAACTTCATTTCCCGTGGTGTTTCCGCACCAGGTCTCGATCACGAGAAGAAGTGGGACTTTGTTCCAGTCGTAAAAGTCGGTGATGAAGTAAAGCCGGGACAGGTTTTCGGAACTGTTCAGGAAACCCGCTCCATTCTGCACAAGATCATGGTTCCGCCAACCGCAAAGGGTGGAAAGGTTACCAAGATTGAAGCAGGTTCCTTCACTGTCGACGAAATCGTCATTGAGCTTGACTCTGACGAGAAATTCCCGATGATCCAGCGCTGGCCGGTTCGTGTCCCGCGTCCGTACGTCGAGAAGCACTCCCCGAGCATCCCGCTGTTAACCGGTCAGAGAATCTTAGATGGTCTCTTCCCGATTGCAAAGGGCGGAGCAGCAGCAATTCCGGGACCATTCGGATCCGGTAAGACTGTTACCCAGCAGCAGCTTGCAAAGTGGTCTGATGCAGATATCGTTGTCTACATCGGATGCGGTGAACGCGGAAACGAGATGACCGAAGTTCTGACTGAATTCCCGGAGCTCGTCGACCCGAAGACCGGAAACTCTCTTATGGAGAGAACCACCCTTATCGCAAACACTTCCAACATGCCTGTCGCAGCACGTGAAGCATCTGTTTACACTGGTATTACCATTGCAGAGTACTTCCGTGACATGGGATACGATGTCGCATTAATGGCAGACTCCACCTCCCGCTGGGCAGAAGCAATGCGTGAAATCTGTTCCCGTCTCGAAGAGATGCCGGGAGAAGAAGGTTATCCGGCATACCTGTCCTCCAGACTCTCCGAGTTCTACGAGCGTGCAGGTTTAGTCGAGCCGCTCTCCGGCGGAACTGGCTCCGTCTCCGTTATCGGTGCAGTTTCCCCGGCAGGTGGTGACTTCTCCGAGCCGGTTACCCAGAACACTCTCCGTATCGTTAAGGTTTTCTGGGCACTTGATGCAAGCTTATCCCGTAAGCGTCACTTCCCGGCAATCAACTGGCTGCAGTCCTACTCTCTGTACATGGCTCAGCTTGCTGACTACTATGACGAGAAGGTCTCTCCGGAGTGGAACCCGCTTCGTGCATGGTTCATGGAAGTTCTCCAGAAGGAAGCAGAACTGCAGGAAATCGTTCAGCTCGTCGGTTCCGATGCACTTCCGGAAAACGAACAGATCACTATCGAAGTCGCCCGTATGATCCGCGAACTGTTCTTACAGCAGAACGGTTTCGACCCGGTTGACACTTACTGTGACTTAGACAAGCAGCTTGACATGTTCAAGATGATTAAGACCTACGCAGACCTTGCATACGCTGCACAGGCTGCAGGTGTCTCTCCGGCACAGATCTTAGCCGTCCAGGCAAAGAACGAGATGCCGCAGATTAAGTTCACTAAGGACTACAAGCCGGTCTTAGACAAGATCTACTCTGACATGGACAAAGAATTCAAAGCACTGAGGGCCTAAATATGAAAGAATATAAGACAGTCTGTAAAATTGCAGGTCCGCTTGTCTTTGTAGAAAAGACTGAGCCGGTCAGCTATGAAGAACAGGTTTCTCTTGTTCTTCCGGACGGCACCATGAAGCGCGGTAAGGTTCTTGATACTTCCGAGGACCTCGTCGTTGTTCAGTGTTTCGAGTCCACTACCGGACTTGGACGTGACACTGGTGTCAGATTCCTTGGTGAGACCTTCAAGATGCCGGTTTCCAAGTCTATGCTTGGACGTATCTTATCCGGCGGAGGAAAGCCGATCGACGGCGGACCGGAAATCGTTCCGGAGAAGCGCCTCGAGATTAACGGTGCAGCAATCAACCCGTATGCACGCGGTTCCCCGTCTGATTTCATCCAGACCGGTATCTCCACCATCGACGGAACTAACACCCTCGTTCGTGGTCAGAAGCTTCCGATCTTCTCCTCTGCAGGTCTGCCGCACAACGATATTGCACTGCAGATCGCAAGACAGGCAAAGGTTCCGGGATCCACTGAAGAGTTCGCAGTAGTCTTCGCAGCAATGGGTATCACCCGTGAAGAAGCAAACTCCTACATGGCTGACTTCGAGAGAACCGGTGCACTTGAGCGTGCAGTCGTCTTCTTAAACTTAGCAGACGACCCGGCTGTCGAGCGTACCGTTACTCCGCGTCTCGCACTCACCACTGCAGAGTACCTTGCATATGAGCTTGGATACCACGTTCTCGTTATCTTAACCGATATGACCAACTACTGTGAAGCACTCAGACAGATTGGTGCAGCACGTGAAGAGGTTCCGGGACGTCGCGGTTACCCAGGTTACATGTACACTGACCTTGCAGAAATCTACGAGCGTGCAGGTGTCATTAAGGGTCTGAAAGGATCTGTCACCCAGATTCCGATCTTAACCATGCCGGGAGACGATATTACTCACCCGATTCCGGACTTAACCGGATACATTACTGAGGGTCAGATCGTTATTTCCCCAGAACTTCACCGTAAGGGTATCTACCCGCCAATCAACGTTCTTCCGTCCTTATCCCGTCTGATGAACCTTGGTATCGGTAAGGGCTTAACCCGTGATGACCACAAGAAGGTCTCCGATATGCTCTACTCCGGTTACGCAGAAGGTGTTGATCTCCGCGGTCTCGTTGCTATCGTCGGTAAGGATGCACTCTCTGAGCGTGATCAGAAGTTCTTAGAGTTCGCAGACACTTTCGAGAACCGCTTCGTCCGTCAGGGCGCAGACGAGGACAGATCCATTGCCCAGACTCTCGACTTAGGTTGGGATATGTTCCAGGCACTTCCGGAGTCTGAACTCGAGAAGCGTATCGACCGTGATCTGATTAAGACCTACCACCCGAAATACCGGAAGTGATCGTCTATGGCGCTTAATGTGAAGCCGACCCGTTCTGAACTTATCGCGCTGAAAAAGCGTATTAAGCTGTCCGAGCGAGGATATAAGCTTCTGAAAATGAAGCGCGACGGACTGATCCTTGAGTTCTTCAAGGTATTAGCGGAAGCTAAGGATCTCAAGAATGAGCTTGCTGAAAAGTATGCCCGTGCACAGGAAATGATTGCAATCGCAGAAACTGTGGAGGGTACTATCGGTGTCAAGGCTGCAGCTATGGCTGCATCCGAGAACCCGGAGATTGACTTAAAGAGCAAGAACATTATGGGAGTGGTTGTTCCGAAGATTGAGTCGAAGAGTGTGAAGAAGTCCTTAAACGATCGCGGATATGGTGTTATTGGAACGTCTGCCGCAATCGATGAGGCTGCAGAAGCATTCGAGGATTTAGTGGAGTGTATCATTCTCTCTGCTGAACTTGAAACGACTATGAAGCGTCTCTTAGATGAGATTGAAGGAACCAAGCGCCGTGTGAATGCCCTGGAGTTCAAAGTTATTCCGGAGCAGGTTGAGGCACGCAACTTTATTAAGATGCGTTTAGATGAGATGGAGAGAGAAGAACTCACCCGTCTGAAGAGAACGAAGGGCAAGTCTGCTGCAAAGGAAGCAGCAGAGACTGCATAAATACACTAAAGTGTATTTCGCAGAGTTGGCTTGGAACCTCAGGGGGCTCTATTATGTAGAGTCCCAACCCGGGCCTCTCTTTTAGTATCTTTCTTGTTTTGTATGATTTGCGTAAAGCTGTGTGCTATCGCATTGCTTTTCATATGTTCTGTATTAAAAAGAAAAAAAAGAATATTGAAATCAGCCGCTTTTAGTAAGCGTCGCCGATTTTGGTCTCTTCCTGGAAGTCTACAAGGAGCTTCTTGTAGACCGGTCCCGGAACACCTGCACCAATGGTTCTGCCGTCGATTTTGACGATTGCGCAGAGTTCTGCTGCAGTTCCAGAGACGATAACCTCGTCTGCGGTGTAGAGGTCGAAGAGTCCAAGCTCGCAGATTTCTACTTTGATGCCGAGCTTTTCTGCAATGCCTAAGAGGACAAGGCGGGTGATTCCCTTGAGGTTGTTGATGGTCGGCGGGGTGTAGAGGACACCGTCTTTGATTAAGTAGATGTTGTCTCCGGAACCTTCTGCGAGTTTTCCGGTTCTGTCGAGGAAGATTGCTTCGTCTCCGCCCTTGTAGTTTGCCTCAATCTTTCCTAAGATGTTGTTTAAGTAGTTTAAGGACTTGATGTTCGGCGGAAGAGAGTCTGGGGTGTTTCTTCTGACACAAACAGTAACTGCGGTCATTCCGGTCTCGTAGAGATCTCCGTACATTGCACCCCACTCGGATGCGGCACAGATGATGCTCGGCTTCTCGCACTTTCTCGGGTCAAGTCCCATGGTTCCCTTACCGCGGGAGATGATTGGGCGGATGTATGCGTTCTGGAGGTTGTTCTTTCTTAAGGTTTCCTTGATAATCTCTGCCATCTCATCGCGGGTGATTCCCGGCTCTAAGTCGATTGCTTTTGCAGAGTCAAAGAGGCGGTCAACGTGTTCCTTGAGTCTGAATACTTTTCCGTTGTATGCGCGAATTCCCTCGAAAACACCGTCACCGTACAGGAAGCCGTGGTCGAAAATTGACACGGTTGCCTCATCTTCCGGTACAAAATTTCCATTGACGTAGACTAACATGTATTCTATATTCGCTGTTGAGGAATATAGGGTTATCTCATTGTCCGAATCGTTGGGTTGAAGCGGATTCATCCGCTGAATACCCATCCAGGCGTCGCGGGGATATGGGCGTGGGGTTATCTCATTGTCTGAATGCTTATTTACTATAGATGTAAATAATGAGGTATGAAAAAAATTCTTGTCGCAGTTCTTCTGCTTTTTGCTGTCATCTTATCCGCTGGATGTGTGACAGAAGAAACTGTTGAAGTCGGAGATGAGGTTGCAGTTTTCTATACGCTTAGTCTGGATGATGGAACAATTCAGGAGTCGAATGTTGGTCAGTCTCCGCTTTCGTTTGTTGTCGGCGGAGGTCAGATGATTTCAGGTTTTGATGCAGCTGTTGTAGGCATGAAAGTTGGCGAGACAAAAGAGGTTCGTCTTGCACCTTCTGAAGCATACGGTGAGATTACTGACGATATGATTCAGGAGATGACAATCGCTGAACTTCTGGAAAAACTTGGTGATGTTCCATCAGAAGGCGATGTATTGCAGGTCACAGTCCAGACTAATGCAGGATATCAGCGTATGTATATGAAAATCCTGGACGTTGATGAAAAAGAGGGAATTGTGTCTTTTGTTCTTACCGGAGCACGGTTTGCCGGTGAGTATCTGACATTTGAGATTACGCTTGATTCGATTATTAAATAATATTCCATTTTCTTTTTTGCGCGTTCTTTTTTTAAGTGTGGTTTTTCAGATATTTTTGTTTTTGATTTTTACTGCTGTTCAATAGGTTTACATGTGGATATTGTGTATAAATTATGTGCCGGCATTCAGTCCGGTACAGAACGTTACATTCTTCTGAATGGTTATAGATACAACATTTTCCCGGATGGCTTGTGCTTTTCGGGAAATATGTTCTGTGGAAAAAAGGAGGATATTATTTGATGTTTCCGGTTTTTGTGTTATTTTTCAGTTCTAAGGGTTAGAAGCGTTTTCTCAGAGACTTCATACCGCAGGCTGTGCCCGTCTCTTTTTCTTCTGAGAATGCCTGCTTTTTCTAATGATGCCAGGTGTCTGTAAAGGGTTCCTTTCTTGATTCCAAGTATCTCTGATAGTTCTTCTCTTGTCATCTTCGGGTTTTTCTGAAGTTCTGTAATTATCAGGCTCTTTGTTTCGTTTGTTTTGAATTCATTGAGCTGAATCTGTTCTTTTGTTATGTCAGTTGATGTGAGATAGTAGCATCTCTGTTTTTTTCCGCAAACAGATACTTCTCCTGATGCTATCATATTTCTAAGCTGATAGGTTACAGCCCCGCGTGAAGCTTTTGCGGCTTCTACAATATTGTACATACGTGCCCCCGGATTTTCTTTTAGATATGCAGTGATTTTACCCGGAAGCTCTGAGGTTTTCTGTGTGTTTTTTGCGGGGCTTCTGTAGCGCATAATTTGTTAAATTATTTTTGACTTAATTACAAATTAATGATATTGGTCTTTGTTGTAAATCTTGTGTAATATTGAGGGTGTGGTTTATCACTCCTCAATCAGTGCGCGGATTAGGTACACTGTGTGATTATGATGCATACTGTAAGATGAGTTGGCTGTTCGAGGCAGACTGTGTCTAAGGCGATGAAGATGTACGGGCTTTGCCGGAGAGGGTTTGTTGCGTCAGAGGAGGTGTGCCGGAGGCTTTCCCTCCGGTAATTTTTTTTGGATTTATTCAATGGTTCAATATCTATAAGGAAGTCTGGGATTAAATGATGTGTTTGTTTATGTCTCAGGGGAAACCATCAGTCGTAATCACTCCGGGAGATAGTCCGATTGGCTATTCGATTCTATTATTTGTATTAAGTGTTCTTGCAATTCCATTTCTGATTGGTATTGTTCTGGTACCATTTACCGGTTTATATTTTCTGTATCAGGTTATACACTGCTACAACCATTGGATTCGAGTGACACAATCAAAGATAGATATTCATTATCTTCTCTATACCGTAACGATTCCCAAAAATGAATTTATCAGGGCAACTTTGAAAGAAACAGGTGTTGGGAAACTTTCTGTCCTTACGCTGCATACAATTTCCGGAAAGTATCATTTTGGTTTAGTGGATAATCCGAAATATGCCGAAGATGTCTTCTTTGAGTTCAAAAACAAGACGCAGTATTATGATTATGAGACTGAAAGACATACATATACACAGTCCACCTATTCATCATCACAAAAACAAACAGATTATTCTCGTGATTCAGAACATTCCCGTGAAGATATCCTCACAAAAAACGAGAGGAAAGGAAAAGAACTTGAAGATGCAGTATTTTCATTTATCTCTTCACCTGGAAATATTCCCGGATATCATCGGGAATTGCGGAATGTCTATGTTCAGAGGCCGGATGGTTCCACTACTGAAATCGATCTCATTATGATTCATGATGCAGGAATTTATGTTTTCGAATGCAAAAATCACGCGGGAAATATTTATGGCTCTGTCGGTAATAACACCTGGGCTGTATTCTATCCGGGCGGTGAGAAACATAATCCGCCAAACCCGATTCGGCAAAATGCCGGACATATCAATGCATTATCTGATTATCTAAAGATGCAGAGGAGTTGTTTTTACTCATGTGTTGTTCTTGGTCGTGAGGCATGTTTAAAAAAAGTACCGGAAGATGATTCTCATTGTTTTATCTCAAAGTATCAGAATTTAGAAAGAAAACTCATGAATCAGATTTATCATTCATCTGTTCGTTTGAGCGCTGATGACATTGGTACAATTTATGCCTGTCTTGAACCACTCACAAAAGTGTCAGAAGAAGTAAAAGAGAAACATAAGCGAGATATCCGTGAAAAATATGGAGACTTCTAATCCTCTCCTTCAATGCGCGTTTTCACAAATTTTATTTTTCTTTTATCAATTTTATTTCACAAACATTTACGAAGCGGACTAAAACCATTCTGCCCAAAAACCGCGTTCCGTTTCTAAAACCAGATAGCTATCCGTATTATTTCTTTTAATCCTTTTTGTAAATCAAGTTTATTTTATTTTCATCAATTAATTTTTGATAAAGATGCCTGATTTATATACATTCTGAAACAGACACTTTTCTAAGCAACATTCGGAAGCGTACTCCGTCTGATGGTTGCGGTCCGATTCGCAGGCACGGCTTTTTAAGCACCCCTGGCGGTTTGGGAAAAGTTAGTACAAAGTGATTCGCTATGAGAAAAATTCAGATTAAAAAACAGAAAGAAGAAGACGCAGTCTCGCCTGTCATTGGTGTTATGCTGATGCTGGTTGTAACAATCGTTATCGCTGCTGTTGTGGCGGCATTTGCTGGCGGATTAGCAACCGAAGCAGAGCCTGTTCCGGCAGCTGTTCTGGATGCAGATGTTTATGCCGGTGATGAGTCTCTTGTTCTTCGTTCATTCTCTGGAGAAAACTTACGCTCAGATGAAACGAATGTAAAGGTTCAGGATGCAAAAGGAAATCTTCTTGCAACAGGAAGCCTCGACCCAAGTATTTCTGCATACTTCTCACCAGGAATGACACAGACAATCTATCTTGATGTAGTTGACAGCATTGAGGCTGGAAAATATGTTAATGTTCTTGTCATTGTTGATGGAAAACACATTGTTCTGAACAAAGAAGTTCTGGTTAAACAGTAATCACGGTAGTAAAGGATTTGAAAACGATGATGTTGAAAAAATCGGATGATGCAATATCTCCAGTAATTGGTGTTATGCTGATGCTGGTAATTACTGTCATCATTGCTGCTGTAATTACTGGATTTGCAACAGGACTTGTTACAGATTCTGAGCCTGCTCCCACTGCAGTCTTGGATGTGGTAATTGATTCCAAGTACAAAGCACTTGAAGACTATGGTTCAACTTTGTTCGGTCCTGATTTTCATATTGTCCATGTATCTGGAGATCCAATTGACACTGCTGACCTTGAAATTCGTTTGTCATGGACTGATGACTACTGTGATGAGTATCATTATAGTACGTATTCTGCAGCAAAATTCAGTGAACAGTACCCATATGGAGTGAATGGACGCAATCAACCAATGTATATGAAATCAACTGAATCTGGAGGTACTGGTTATGGGGGTCTTGACCATTACTTTGGAGATGCAATTTTAACACCAGGTTCAAAAATGACAGCAACTGTTGATTTCCTTTATTGTAGTTGGATGGGTGAAGTGAACATTAATACTGGCAGTCCATTTATGGATGTGATATTTGACAATGGAAAAATTACCTGTGACAGTTCAGGTCCAAGTGGCGAATATGCCGGCGGAATTATGGACCACCTTGAGATTGGAACTGTAGTTAATGTCATGATTGTCCACACACCGAGTAACTCTATTATCTATGATAACGAGGTGACTGTTCAATGATTGTAAAAAAATCTGATGATGCGGTTTCGCCAGTTATTGGGATTATGTTGATGTTGGTTGTAACTGTTGTTATTGCTGCCGTCATTACTGGTTTTGCAACTGGATTTGTTGGTGATACAAGAAACACTCCTGTCGTTATGATGGATGTCGGGCATGTTGACTTACCGTCTCAATACCACATAAATTCTTTTGATTTTGTACATAAGGGAGGGGATGAACTTGCACTTTCTGAAATTAAGATTGTTATTGAAGAAAATGGAGGTTCAAACTTTGGTTTCGTACATTCTTTCTCAGTAGTAGATGGAGATAATATCTTTGTTCTGGGTAAAGAGAGTTTAGGTAGTGATGCAACTGTATCTACAGGCGACACTATTCGTATTGATACGTCTGGTGACTTTTACAGCTATTCGATGAATGGTTATTTAGGTGTATCCTTCACTTGGACAATTTCAGAGGTTCGAACAACCAATATTCTTGCAAAAGGAGAATTTACAATTCCAGAGGACTATTTCTCATAAATCTGTATTTGAGTGATATCTATCTCCATATTATGGAGGTGTGTATCACTCATCTCTGATGTTATCCTCATGGGATAACACTATCAGAGATTTCTAATGTTAAACAAACAACAACGAAAACTTTGAAACACATTCATGCGAAACAAAAACATTGTATTACTCGTAATCGCCGCAATTTTAGTGGCGGGAATTATCTCTCCGGCCGTATCGGCTGCTGGTACCGCAGACGGAAAAGATATTCAAAATGAAGACTATGTCCTTGTTGGAGAGGAGGGATTGAACTTTACTGCATTTGCTGTTGGCGGGTATACTCACATGGCGTGGTATGACGGTTCAGAGCCAAGTTTCCAGGAGAGTTTTGATATTGGCCCTTCAGTAAATATCCCAACCACTCTGACAAAACTTAATCAGAAATATGTCCCTGCAAAATTTTCTCCAAATGATGTAAACACCGGAATGTATTGTGTTGTTGTCTCTCCGTCAGAGTGTCCTGTTGAATTAACAAGGGATAGTGGTTCTGTTGTTATGAATGAACCAGTCACTCTTACTCTAAAAGGAAAGCCAGGGGCAACATATACAGTGAAACTGGATAGTGGTGAAATTCTTCTTGATAGTTATAATATGACCAGAAAGGAGAAAAATCCTGAAACGACCATTTCTTTTACTCCGTTACAGACCGGAAGATACACAATTATCGCAGATGATGACAACTCTGACGAATATGCATCACTTACCATCACAGTCGGGGCACAGAAGCAGTCGGTAAAAGTTGTATTCAACGAACTTCCGTCTGATGCCGCCGCAGGCATATTTGCATCAGGAGATGAACTCATCCTTTCCGGATCTATTGAAAATGCTGAATCAAGCACCACACCAATTGATGGAGTTTATCTCTACGTAACCGGAATGAACCTTAATGCAAACGGTGTAAGTCTGGATTACAAAACAGCAGTAGTTGATGGAGATGCATCAACATTCACCTCTGCAAACTATGACGCAGAAAAACACACCTGGCAATACACCTGGAAAGATACCGGCATATTCGAACCCGGAACTTACACAATCTATGCTGTAATCAACACGAATGGTCAGCTCTCAGCATTAAACACAGGAATAACTCCTGGAAGTACTGAACTCTACTTAAGCCATCCAAGCATCCACGTCAAATTTGCCGAAGAAAACGGCGGAAGATTCACACAGGGTGACCCAGTTTACTCATTCTGGTCTGCAAGAGGCAGTCCGGATGCCGTTCGCTGGTACATCATCGGACCAAACTTCCTCGAAACCGGAATCTCTGAAAACTTCCCGCTCTACACCGAAGACCAGGAGCCTGGAAAATCCGCTCCTCAGGGACTTTATGGATTCTCCTATGACCGTTTCTTCTCAAAAGACATGGCCGCTGGAAACTACTACCTTGTTTACCAGCATCCGGGATTCAATGGTGAATTCGATGTAATCCCTAACAGCGAAAATGGATACTTCTCATCACTTACAACTAACTTCGGAGAATCCGCATCCTTAGAAGGACGCCCGAGCAGCAACTGTGCCGAAGCATTAGAGACATTAATCAACAACGTCAGATGTGATGACCTTTGTGTAATCACAGATATCACAATCGAATCTCCAAGACTTACCGTAGATCAGGTAGAACACCTTGAAATCGGAGACCCTCTCAAAATCAAAGGAACAACCAACTATGCTGGAGAAGGCATTACAGCAGACGGAACCGAAGTCAAAAACACATTCTCTCTCAAAGTAAATCGCATTGACTTCGACTTAGCCGAAGAAAACTCCGCAATGAAATTACAGATTGTATCTCGCGTTGTCCCGCAGAACATCATTCCATATTACGGTGAGAGAACCTACGAGTTCGATGAAATTGACACATCAACATGGTTTGAGGGAACATATCAGGCAACTGTCACCAACATCGACACCGGATTTGAAGAATCCATCACCTTCACAGTAGGCGGAGAAGGTGTTGAAGCAGATTCATCCACACTTAACGTACCATCCGACCCGTTAGAAGAACCACATGAGGAACTCGATTCCATTCCGCCGGTCATGGAATACATCGAACCAATCGAACCGGAAGCTCCGGAGTCACCTGGATTCATCCTTGCCCCGCTTGCACTTGGACTTGCATTCATCCTTCGGAGGGAGTAAATGGCTGAAATGAAACTCAACAAAAACACCTTCAAAATCCTTGTTGGTGTCATGATTGCTGTAATGGTAATCCTTATTGGAGTATTGGTAGTCCACTTTGCAGCCCCTGGAATAATCGCTGGAATATCAGAACTCATCAATGGAAATGAACTCGTCCCGGGAGATGAAGAACAAGGCCCGTGGGGATACAAAGTCTATTCATGGACCTACAACGGAGAAAAATACCAGACCGAACTCTACATCTCAAAATCAGCCTACAAAAACTCCAACAATCCTATTGGAGGCACAAAGTTATCCGGCTACATTATTGATGATGATGAAGGTACAGTATCCATACTTGCCGGCAACTTAAAACGGCTTGCAAACCAGAAAGGTCTCTCAGACCGTGAGACAGTTGACTTTGTAGTATCCTTTGTACAGAGCTTAGCATACTTACCTGACAAAACCTCAGGACATGCAAACTCATATCCGAGAACACCAACCGTCACCTTAGCAGAACAGACCGGAGACTCAAAAGATCTCTCAATCTTAGCTGCTACAGTAATCGACAAAATGGGATACTCGGCAGCAGTCTTAAGCTATTCTGCAAACAACTTTGGAGGAATCTATGTCCCGGCAGCCGCAGCTCTCGCAGTCCCTGGAGACAGTAATGCAAATGGATCTGTTTACACTGTATCCAAAAACTCAGTAAACAAAACACTCGAAGTTATCTGGGTTGCAGACACCGCAAAACTCGGATATCCTGATGTTGCCTACTTCATCGAAGAACCGGAAATCATCGAAGCTCCAAATTTCTGGAACGGAAAAGCATTCAAGGAATCTGCAGGTCCAAGCCTTCCAACCGCAGAAGTATTTGGAATTCCTGACCTCGAATACACCCCGGACATTTCCTGGAACACCTGGAAGAAAGAGATGTCCGAGTTCTATAAAGGACAGTGGTATGATACCAACATCAAATGGAACTCCTCTGCATCATGGAAATTCTATGAACACACATTAAACGTCAACCCGACACCAACTGCAACACCATCTAAAGATGGAATCCTGCCCGGCTCTCTCTGGCGTCTCTCATATACTGTAACTCCGACTGTTAGCGGACTTGTAGGCGTTGAATCAATCGTCACAGGAGAATCAGAAGGCAGTGGTATGGGTATGATGGGTACAGGTATGGGTAATGAAACTGTTACAATCGATTTCACAGGAATGACACCATACTCCGCGGCAGAAATTGCAGTCTATGACATGTCATCCGGAGAGCCTGTACTCCTCGACACATTTGGATGGCAGGGAGAAAATCTTGCTGATTCATCTCAGACAAGCCCTGTCTATCCGCCAGGAAAATATGCTGTTGGTCTCTATGTCAGAAACGCCAACGTTGATATCACTGTTCAGTGTTCAGACAACTTAAACGAAGTAACCTACGAAGGAGGCATCTGATGCCGGACACAGACAAACCAAAAGAGAAGAAAACCTTCTCCTCCCTCTTCGCGAAGAAAGAAACTAACGAAACCGAACCAAAAGAGAAGAAAACTCTCTCCTCTCTCTTCGCAAAGAAAGAAACTGACGGTAATGAACCTAAAAAGAGCCTGCTCTCACTTCTCATGGGAGAAAAACCAGTCTTCGAAGAACCGCCGCAGGTCTTAGAACTTCCACCATTCGAAACCGAGTTTGAAGTGGTCGACCGATACTGGCTCACTCCTCCGTATGCGTACGCAAACCTCTACCGCGACGAATACGGACACGTACACTACCAGATGGTAGAGCCAAAACTCACCGAGAAGGAATTAGTCGTCCTCGAGGAATCCTACGAACAGTTAAAAACTGTACTCGTATATGATGAAGTCAGAAAACGCGGAGAATTTGAACTCGACCGCGAAGTTGTTCGTGAAATCATCACTGGATACGACCCGAAAATCACTCCTGAGAGACGTGACACTCTGCTCTACTACTTAAACCGTAATACCATGGGTTACGGCAGACTTGACGCACTCCTCCATGACGAAAGAATCGAAGATATCACCTGCAACGGAGCAAACATCCCGCTCTTCCTCTACCACAGAAGATTTGCCAATGTCCAGACTGATATCGTATTCGATGCAAACGAGCTCAACAAGTATGTATTAAAACTCGCCCAGAAAGCAGACAAACAGATATCACTCACGACCCCGTTAATCGATGCCGCCTTGCCGGAAGGAAGCCGTGCTCAGATTACATACTCTGACATCGTATCAGCAAAGGGAAGTTCATTTACAATCCGTAAATTCAAAGCTGACCCTATGACACCTGCTGACCTTGTAGGTTCAAACACCTACAGCGCAGAACTCATGGCTCACCTCTGGCTTGCAGTTGAAAACAATAAGAGCATGATTATAGCGGGCGGAACTGCATCCGGTAAAACCTCCACAATGAACGCGGCATCCTTCTTCATCCCGTCCGTTGCCAAGATTGTCTCAATCGAAGACACTAGAGAAATTCAGCTCCCTCATTCCAACTGGCTCGCGATGAAAACCAGAGAAAGCCTTGGTTCTCAAGGCGCTCAGGGAAACATCAGCATGTTCACCCTCTTAAAGGCAGCTCTTCGTCAGAGACCGGAGTACATCATTGTCGGAGAAGTTCGAGGAGAAGAGGCACAGACACTCTTCCAGGCAATGAACACAGGACACACCACGTACTCGACACTCCACGCAGGAAACGTCAAAGAAGCCATCAATCGTCTCATCAACGACCCGATTAATGTCCCGGTTGCCATGTTTGGAGCGTTAAACTTAGTCCTTGTCCAAAGCTTACTCTATGGAGACGGAAAAGGCTTCCGCAGATGTCTTTCCTTAAATGAACTCATCGTCGAAGAGGACAAAGTATCATGGAAACCGCTCTTTGTCTGGAACAACAAAACCGATAAGTTCGACAAAGTCTACACCCGTTCTGCTGTCTTTGACAACATCGCATATCAGAACAACTGGACAGACGATGAACTTGCAGAGCGTCTCGAAACCAGACGTATTGCCCTGGAAAACATGGCAAACTCAGGTAAAACCAGTGTTTCTGAAGTTGACCGGGCAATCATCGAAACACGCATGAAAGAACGGGAGAACTGATGGCAGAAAAGAAATCATTCATGGACAGTATCTTCAACAATTCGAAGATTGAACATGACTTAAGGTCTGCCCATATAGCAATTGCCCCGGATCAGTACATGATGCTGACCATACTGATGACACTCCTCTCAGGACTTTTAGTCCTCTTGGTTGGAGTATGTCTTACAGTATTCAACATCAACTTACCAATAGGTATACCGCTCTGGCTAATCATCGCCGCCGCAGTCATCTTTATCCCTGCCGGAATCTTTGTCTGCTTCTACTACTACCCATCACTCGAAGCCTCAGGCAGAAAAAACAAAATCGAACAGGATCTGCCGTATGCAATCACCTACATGCAGGCACTGTCATCGACTGTTACTCTCTACACGATTTTCAGAAACGTGTATGACGCAGCAGACCTCTACGGAGAGGTCTCGAGGGAGTGTGGTCTCATTGTCCGTGATGTAGAACTCTTTGGAGAAGACTTACTTACAGCAATCGAAAACACAGTCAAAGTAACACCGTCTGAAAACTTCCGCGAACTCTTAAACGATTTAGCATTAGTATACAGAAGCGGAGGAAACTTAACCAACTTCTTCAACGCAAAAGCAGAAAGTTACCGTGAACTTTCCCGTCAGCAGATGGAATCACTCCTGCAGTTCTTAGAGATGATTGCAGAAATCTACGTCACTGCATTCGTTGCAGGACCGATTGCGATTATCATCATGCTTGTCGCCCAGAATCTGTCTGGTACCAACTCTATTGGAAACATGATGCCGCTGTTATACATTGGCTTACCGCTTGGTGCAATTGCATTAATTGCAGTACTCTACATCCTGCTTCCGCCAGACAACCTTGGAATCTCAAGAAGAGAGATTCGGGATAATGAGTTCGGTGCCGGCCTGCTTGCGGAAAACACACAGACCTCAGCTGACGCCGAGTTCTTAAAACAGGTCAACGCAAGAAAGAAAGTCCTGCGTCTTGTAAACATCATCCGTCATCCGATAAAATTCTTCATCTCAGACTACGCTGTCCCTGCAGTGTTTAGCGGAATCTTTGCAGTAGGCGTTCTCTTCCTCTGGATAACAGGTGTTATAGGCAAAATCTTCCCGTCCTATACCATGGAAGTATTCGTCTGTCTGCTGCTCATCGCCGCCATGATTCCATTAATGGCGGCATATGAAATTCGCAGACATTACGTAAACAATGTAGAAAAACAGATGCCTGAATTCCTCCGCGAAATTGCGGACATGAGAGATATTGGAATGACTTTGCAGAGTTCAATTGCGATGATTTCAAGTTCTAAGACCGGCATTCTCTCGTCCGAAGTCAAAGTAGTTGCTCGTGAATTACAGCATGGTGCTCACCTGTCAAATGCTCTTGTCAGAATGGAAGAACGTATTGGTCTTGTAACTGTCAAGCGTGCAATCTCGCTTCTCGTCAAGGCAAGTGAAGTAACTGACTACATCCGCGAAATTTTAACAATTGCAATCGCTGACTTAGAGCACTACATCAAGATGAAGAGTAAGCGGTTCAATGTCTCATTCGTATACCTCGCAATCATCTACCTGTCATTTGGTATCTATCTCTTCTGTGCGTACCAGATGAATGTAGCATTCATTGCAAGTTTCGAAGGAATGGGTGTGACCTTTGACCTTACTCAAAACAAAGGAGATATGTTCCACATCGGAATGATTCTTGCCTTCTTCTCAGGAATTATGGCCGGACAGCTTTCCGGAAACAGCATTCTCTGTGGTCTGAAACACTCAATCATTATGCTTGCCGCAACGATTGTAGTCTTCATATTCTTTATCTGAAATCATGAACTGGAAAATTGATGTAAATGAAAAAGACGATGCGGTAACCTCTGTGGTGGGAGAAATTCTGCTGATGGCATTAGTCATCATCTTAGTTTCCCTCTTTGCCGCATCAGCCTTCGACCTGCTCCCGGGAGACAGGCAGTCTGCGGTTGATGTCTCAATGTCAATCAATGAAGATACCATCTCCTTCTGGCATAAGGGAGGAGACTGGATTGAAGGAAGCGAACTTTCAGCCTCTCTTACTGAGAGTGACGGAAAGAAACACATCTTAGAAAAGGTCTCGCTTAGGGATTGCTTTGGAGATGAAAAACTTGTCTTTGACTTGGGCGGAAACTACACTGTAAAACTTCCGACATCTTTGCCTGATGGAACTGTTAACATCCGTCTTACAACTTCAGACAGTGTACTTTATGCATGGGAGGGAAGCTTATGAAAAAAGACCTGAGAGAAAAAGACGATGCAGTGTCCCCAGTGATTGCTTTGATGTTAATCCTGGCAATTCTTGCAACCTGCCTTGCTGTCTACACAACAACTTACGTTCCCGGATTAAAACAGCAGGACGAAATTACTCACAGTGGAGATGTCAAACTCACCTTTGAACGCTTCGCATCAGACATCGACAACCTTGTAGCACAGGGAAAGCCCGCTGTCTACACTGAAGTCTTGGAACTTGGAGGTGGTGACGTTCCGCTGTCTCCAACCAAATCGAGCGGAACAATAGAGATAGAAGAAACCATTATTGGAACTTACAAAATAGGCGGAGTTACCAAAAACCTGACAGGTATTATCGTCAGTTATCTCCCGTCTTTTACAGCATGGGAAAAACAGGGCTATCTTTATAAAAATGGTGTTGTCTGGATTACTAAAGACGAAAAGAAAACACCGGCATCTCCAACTCTCTACACGATTCAGAATGGAACTGACCATGAGAACAAAACAGTTGATGCATGGTACAAACCATCATCCGGTATCTTAACTATACCTCTGTTCTCAACCGAAGGAATTTCTGAAATTACAGGGACAAGTACTGTAAAACTCAGACTGAATGCAACTGTAACTGAGGAAACGGCAACGGCTGTCACTATCACTATGCCTGGTAAAACTGAGACTTATTCCGGAGTTACCATCCGCTATCTGAACATTGGAGTGAGCGTCGAATGAAAGATGATGCAGTATCCCCGGTTGTCGGCGTCATGATAATGCTGACTGTAACTGTCATCTTAGCGGCAGTACTTACAGCCTTTGCCGGAGGGTTTGCAGATACAAACCTTGCATCACCTTCCGCTGATTTGTCAGCAGAGTTTGTACTATCCGGAGCTGATTCGGTTCTAAAACTATCACACAACGGCGGTGAACCGCTCAACCCTAAAGACATAACTGTATCTGCATATGTCAGAACAAGTGACTCAAGCGGAACATCCATTCGTATCTCAGAAATATATAACGGAAATACATGGAGTGCCGGAGACAGTATTCTTCTGACGAAGGATTACACATTGAAACTCTTAGGTATCTCTGATTCAGCGGCAAATAATGCCTTTGGACTTTCAACCCCGGTTGATATCAGTTTCCACCACAAGCCGTCATCTGAGATTATCTCGAAGGTAAGCATCCTGATGGAGGTATCATGAGAAAAGACGATGCAATATCACCTGTTGTTGGTGTCATGATTATGCTGACACTAACAATCGTTCTCTTCGGTGTTGTTGCCCTTGTAGCCACAAGTTCTGCTGGTGATACCGGGGAGACAATTACCGCAGAAATCACTGCGGTAAATGTTACCGGGTCTGGTATCATTTTCGAACACATTTCCGGAGAACAGTTCAACCTCACTGACATTCGCATCGTCCTCTCCACCAGAGAAGACAGTACTAAATCCATATCCCTTTGGGGCGAACCCCACCTCAAAGGGGTTTCGGGTGAGAACATCGGTCCAGGCGACCGGTTCACTCTTGATGGGGTGCCCGACACAGGCGGTATGAAATTTGACAGCCTGATTGTACAGAATGGAGACCACCTGACATACCGGTTCTATGATTCAACAGACAGACCATTCTCGTCAGGAGAAATCAGAATTTGATTACCATGAAAGCATTACACATCATCACAGCAGCATTAATCGCCCTGCTCTTTTTAGCAGGAGCAGCATCGGCCGCAGAATCCATCTATGAAGGCTCAGTTACCGTCATCACCGAAGACGGAACAGCAACAATCGAAGACGTCTACAACGCAGTAGCTGACGCAAAAGGTTTCACCTACACTGTATCCCAGTGGGGAACTATTGCTGACATCAACGGAATCGCAAACACTGAAACCGAATTCTGGATGACCTCATACGAAAACAACGGTGAAACTCCTGTCTACAGCGTAGCAGACCCAGTAATCGAAGGAGCAGTCATCACACTCGAATACCAGTCATTCGACGAAAACTGGAAGCCGATTGACACCAAGTACACCGCAAAGATTACTGTTGCAGACATCATGAGCGAAGAAGAGGCAGCAGCATCCCCGATGCCGGTTGCAGGAATCATCGCAGGACTTGCAGCAGCAGCTCTCTTCCTTAACAGAGACTAAGTATGGATTTCGAAACAGGTTCATCTACTGTATACACTGTCCACTTCCACACCGGATCAGGACCGTACCGCGAAGAAATTGTACTGGCAGGCCGCCTGGTCAGCGAACCGGTTGCGCCTGACCGGGATGGGTATGACTTTACCGGCTGGTATCGTGACGAAGCCCAGACACAGAAATTTGTCTTTACCGCACCGATTAACTGTAACATCTGCCTCTATGCCGGATGGAAACGCAAATTCTGTTACGTCCGCTTCCTGGCAGGCGGTCTGGCAAACCCGACAACACAGAAGATTGCCTATGGCTCAACAGCAGTTGAGCCTGACGTATCCTTCCCAGGATATGTCTTGGAAGGATGGTACACGGAAGAGACCTGTATCAACCGATACAACTTCAACACAAAGGTTGTACGAAATCTTCTGCTTTATGCAAAGTGGAAACAGAACTAAAATACCCAGAAACAAAGGAACACCCTTTCCTTTTTCCAGACCCATGAACACCAGATACCTGCTCAGATTTTTCTTCCTCCTCCTGTTTGCGGCAGTTCTTGCCGCTGGCGTTTCTGCTGCATCTTCGGATGTAGAGGATGCAGTGGAGAAGGGCATCTCCTATCTTTCCAGATACCAGAACACAGACGGAGGATTCATCGAACCAAACACCGACAAGACCTCCATAAGCTCAACATGGTTTGTAACAAATGCCCTTGTTGCCGCAGGAGAAGACCCTCTGACATGGACTAAAAACGGCAAGACACCGCTTAACTATTTAGTTGAATCACCGGATGGAAAAAGCGACGGTACAGGAGAGATTGCCAAATGGATTACATTTGTTGCCGCCTGCAAAAAAGACCCGCACACCTATGCAGACTACAACTCAGTTGCAGCCCTAAAAGAAAAAATCAAAGAGGACGGAAGAGTTGGAAACTACATCTACACAACCTACTGGGGAGTATTCGGGCTTTCTGCTGCAGGAGAAGACACATCAGCCCAGATAGCATGGCTTAGAACTCAGCAGAACGCTGACGGAAGCTTTGGAAGCTATGGAACTGAGAACGGAGACACTGGAGATGCAGATAACACTGCTGCGGTCATAATGGCAATGCGTGCCGCAGGAGTTTCGGCAGACGACCCCGCAATCCAAAAAGCAGTCTTATTCCTGAAAGACGTAATCGAAGAAAACGGAGGATACAACTACGGATACTACTCCGCCCCGAACCTTGCATCCACAGCATGGGCTGTTCAGGCATTCTGCTCTGTTGGAATCGACCCGTCGACTGTCAAAAGCAGTGCCGGAAACAGCCCGGTAGACTATCTCTTATCACTGCAAAAGGAAGACGGTTCATTCAAGTATACCGAAACCTTAACCGACACTCCTGTATCAATGACTGCCCGTGCCGTTGCGGCACTTTCGGGCTGCCCATACCCGATTCTTCCCGGAACTTCCGGCTTCGGGATTGAAGGCGGCACTGCCTCAACTGTAAAACCCGAAACTCCTATAGAAAAACCTGACGTACCCTCAACACCGTCTGAAAAATGGACCCCGGTTACAATTGTTGACGATTTCGGATACGAAATCACAATCACCAAGAAACCTCAGAGAATCATCTCTCTTGCCCCGGCAAACACCGAGATTCTCTTCGCTGTAGGGGCCGGAGACCGGGTTGTTGCTGTAACCGAGTACTGCACTTTCCCAGAAGAAGCAACGAAACTTCCTGTAATCGGAGGGTACTCGACAGTAAACATCGAAAGAGTTGTAGCCTTAAATCCTGATTTAATCCTTGCATATCATGGAAACGGTGAGGATAATGTAAATTATCTAAAACATCTAGGCTTCGATGTTATAACGTTGAATGCTGATTCTGTTGACGGAACTCTGCACGATATCCTTCTTGTCGGAGAGGCGACAGGCTGTGTTGAGACTGCAGAAACTCTCATCGCTGATATGGAGAAGCGTCTTGCGGCGGTTGCAGAAAAGCTTGAGGGGATTTCCGAAGAAGACAAGCCTACTATGGTTCACTCCATGTGGACTGACCCGTTATGGGTTTCCGGAAGCGGTACTTTCCAGGATGAAATGATTCGTTATGCAGGAGGAATCAATGCAGTCTCATCAACAGAAGGATGGGGTATTGTTACTCTCGAAAAGTTCCTGTTAATCGACCCTGATATTATTTTTGTAGATACGGGTATGGGAATGGGTGAAGGAGCTGAAAACACACTTCGTGATTATATTATGACAGAACCGCGTCTTAAAACACTGACTGCAGTGAAAAACGGGAAAGTCTATGCAGTAAATGCTGATATCATCGACCGCGGAGGTCCAAGACTTGTTGATGGTGTTGAAGTAATAGCATCACTTGCTCATCCGGAAATATTTGGAGAGTATGATGCAGATAACACCACTGCATCATCTCCGGGATTTACTATAATTCCGTTTATTTTTGCTTTAGCCGTTCTTCTGATCAGAAGAACCTAACTATTTTTCAAAAAAAAAATTATCCTCCCGAGACCGGCGGGTAGAGAACAATCTCATCCCCGTCCTCTACAGCAATCTCTGTTGCATCCTCGGAATCAATGCGTTCACGGTTATACATCAGAACAATATGGCTCTTCAAAACTCCGCCCTCAAAAATCTCATCCTCTGCTGCTGATGCTGTCTTTGCAAACTGCAAAAGAGAATCGAGAACCGTTGAACCGTCAGAAACTGAGATAACATTCTCAGCCCCGAACATCTCGCGGAACTTTGCAAATGCACGAATCGTAATCTCTGCCATATTATTCTACGATTTCTGCAACAGCAATAGTAAAGACGAGATCCTTTCCTGCAAGTTCATGGTTTGCATCGATTCTTACAATCTCATCATCGATTTTGGTGATGGTGACCGGAATCTGCATACCGTCGCCTAACTGAATCATCAGCTTGTCGCCGACTTCTGCGGTAAAACCTTCTCCAAACTCCTTTCTTGGAATATCGACCGTCATATCCTCGGTTCTTGGACCGTATGCCTCTTCGCATGGAATAGTTACAGTCTTGGTCTCTCCAACTTCCATATCGAGAACTGCTGCATCGAATCCCGGAACAACCATGCCTGAGCCTACTTTGAACTCAAGCGGGGCTTTTCCCTCAGAAGAATCAAACTGAGTGCCGTCAGTAAGTTTTCCGGTATAGTGAACACGAATAGTATCGCCTTTCTTTACAGACATACTATTTAGTGGGCGCTTAACTGATAAGTCTCTTTCCAAAGCGGAGATAGCAAGACCGAAGGGCTTGCGTGCGGCTCGGCGGGTGGTTGAATGTGTTTTTGGTGTTGGTTTTATTTTACTGCCCGCACGTCCCTTGTCCGTGCTCAATGGCTCGAGCACACTCTCGCCCCCCGCCTAGCCGCTCGCTGTCGCGGCGGCTCGAGACGGCGGAGAGAGTTAAGAAAGGTTTGGGTTTGGCTGTTTCTTTGATTATCCGCAGCGACAGCGAGGATTCCGCCGGGAAAGGGCACAGCGACAGCGTTGTGCCCCCGGCGGGTTGTTGAATGTGTTTTTGTGTGATTTGACCGCCCGCACGTCCCTTGTCCGTGCTCAATGGCTCGAGCACACTCTCGCCCCCCGCCTGCCCGCTACGCTGTCGCTGCGGGCTTTACGGCGGAGAGGGTCAAGAAAGGTTTGGGATTTGCTGTTTCTTTGATTATCCGTAGCGACAGCGAGGATTCCCCGCCGGGAAAGGGCACAGCGACAGCGTTGTGCCCTCGGCGGGTGATGAATGTGTTTTTGGTGTTGGTTTTATTTTACTGCTCCGCCTAGCCGCTCGCTGTCGCGGCGGCTCGAGACGGCGGAGAGAGTTAAGAAAGGTTTGGGATTTGGCATGTGGAATCGTTCAGGCTACAAAAAACCGCAGTCCACCTCCGCTCACTGTCGCTCGCTTCGGTGTTCTGCTTCTGTCCGCTCCTTCGCTTTCGGTTTTCGCTTTGCTCAAACCTGCAAGCTCGGCGCGTACGTCTTTTTTGCTTAACGCCTTCACTACATATACAAATGGTTGGATGGGGCGGGGCACAGGCGTTTCACCCCAAGGAAGATAATGCCTCTGGTCTTGTCAGCCTTCGGCTTCCAATCCCAGAAGCAATATCATCCTTGG
>JAFQTT010000006.1 GCA_017408885.1 Methanocorpusculum sp. | reverse complement strand
GCTGATTGAACCGTCTTCATTAACTGTTGCTTCAACCTCGACCTCGCTTCCATCAGAGAGCTTCTTCATGACTTTTACTGCATCATTGAGCATAACAGAAAGCGAACCGCGAGTAATAGTCGGGGCTTTCATTTCTGCGATATTGATTGGAGATATCTGATAACCGACTTCTGCTTTTGTTGCGGCGTTTGTTTCGGCAACGGTGTTGGTTTTGATTTCAGCGTCATCAGGGATAGATTCCGGCTCTGTGAGCGTTGGTGCTGCCGGTTTGTCCGGGGTTGGAGTTGGATTGGACGTGGAATCTCCCATATATTTCGCAACCAGTTCATCCCACTTTCCGGAACTCTTCAGTTCTGCAATACCCTCATTAATTACCACATGCAGTGCTGTGTCATCTTTCCGCATGGCAACTGCATATTGCCCAGTAACAACCTCTTCTATCTCACGAAGTGATGAGGTTTCTTTGAGATAGACAGATACTTCATATGACGCATGGATGACAGCTTCAACAAATCCATTCTCAAGTGCTATCATAGACGACTCACAATTATCATATAATTTAATAGAGCCGTTTTTAATCATGGCATCATAGTTTGCAGTACCTAATTCTTCCAAAAGCAAGTCGTTTCCTATAGAACCTCGAACAACACCAATTACCATATTTCCATTAAGGACGTCATTCTTCTGCGCTGATGAATCAGAACGAACAACAACACTGCACCCTACATCACAGTATGGATTCGAGAATGTCACCAGTTCCGCACGTTCAGGCGTAATCGACATTCCAGAATAAATCATATCAATGACTCCTGCATTGAGAGCCGAAATAATACCATCCCAGGAAATCGGCTGAATAATCACATTGAATCCCTTTTGTTCAGCAATCCACTGAATTGACTCAACATCAACCCCAATTGGATTTCCGTCAGCATCAAGATAAGTAAATGGAGGATATTCAGCATCGATACCTACAATATAAGTATCCTTCAGACTCGGAATGGATGGTGACGACTCGCCCTGCCCAGCAACGATGAACTCATACATGACGTACAGGTCATCGATGGTCTGTGCATCGAGTGCATCACATAGTGCCTGAGCAGCTTCTGCAGCCTGGAGGTCTGCAACATTGAAGATTTTATCTCCATTTAACTCGATGTCAGTTCCGTCTGCCTTAATCTGGAACATTCCATCAGACATTGGGTGCTGGAAAACTGCAAAGTACTCTCCTTCAGCCATGCTTTCAGTAGTACCTTCTAATAGCTCAACGGTGAACTTGTTTGTAGTACCGTCATCTGCAGTTGGAACTGTTCCATATTCGAAGAAATTGGTTCCAATGATATAATACTGTATACCAGCATTAGATGCCTCTGCATTGATAACAAAGTCTGCAGAAGCTCCCTGAGCAATTTCTTCAGGAGCACTAAAGACATTTATGAACACATTACCTGATGCCGAAGCCGGAACTGCAAGTACCAGACAAAACATCATAAGTACAACTGCAGTACACACCAGACGCCTAAAATCCTTTACCGGAGAACGCGCTTTTTGCGTGTCTTCGAACCTCTCGTTTGAAGTCATACAAATACACCATATAGGACAGGGGCTGCCGAAATAACGTCTCTTGTGAGACTATGTGGAAGAGCGGTAGCTATCACAATCCTATATAAGTAGGAATTGAATGGTATTTTTTTGAGAGATGGATTTTCTGATTTATTTCAAAAAAGTGATAATAATATAATCAGTTTATGTAGATATTATCTACATTCAATTTTATCCCTAATTTTGAAGATTTAACTGAGTTTGGTTCTATATGTGAACCCATATAATGACAACAATTTATTACCTTTGAATTTGATATATTCCTACTTATATAGGATTAAAATGCATATTAGAACTCTCAAATAAAGCCAAATTAGAATCTCAATTAAACATTAGCTGACAGATTGGCTTATTTTAATGAATACTAAAAATTACAAAAAATATTCATCATCCAACAAAACAGCATACAAACACCATCTCATGTAAAATAAAAATAACCAAACCAGCACTCTAACCTGTAAAATCCACGCGCGTCAACCATACAGCAAACACAAAAACAAAATCAGAATCAAACCAAACCTATGCAGAATACTATATTCTAATATTGCGCATAGGTTTGGTTTTTTGTCCCAAAACAACATAACAATTTCGCAAAAAACAACAAAACAAACCTGAAAAACATTCAAATACTAAACAATGCAACATTGACATGCCGAAGTGCAGAACCACACCTGCACCGACGCCGCATACAGCAAAACAAAACGCTGTATGGCAACAAAAAACTGCAGGACAAACCAGAAAACAAACCGCAAAAACCAAACAGCCTGCAAAGAACAGAAAAACAACCAACCAAAGATAACAGATAACAGACAACAGCAGAAAAACCAAAAAAAACACAAAGCCCGGACAACTCGTCTGCATCACGCAGAACCAGTCCATCGGACATCACTCTTCCTGTTGTATAGATTAGCCCCTCAACTGATAAATACCCATACCGTGAGGTTTGGAAAAAATCTGAGACCCGCACCGGAAAAACCAACCCCCACATCAAAAAATCAGAAGAAAGCCGGGTTATCCATTCTCCGTTATCTGTTATCCGCATCAAAAAACGGAGGAAAGACATTGGGAAAAAAAGCAAACAAAACAGTCTCCTACATCAGAATAAGCAACAACCTCGCACAAAAACTCGACAGAAGAATAAAACGCTTAGGATATACATCCCGCTCCGAATTCTTCACCGCTGTCGCATACACAGCTCTTGGAAAAACAAACCAGGAAACAACAAAAGACCTGCCGAAAACCACCAGAGACTGGATTGACACAAACCTGCCAAAACAAACCGAAGACGAAATCCTAAAAACCATACATCACCTCATTGCAGAAAACCTAACAGCCGTCATCGCCATGAAAGGTGTAGATATCGCCTTCGAAAACACATGGGAAGACATCAGAGAACTCTGCAAAGAACAAACCGGAATCTGGACAACAGAAAGCGAACTGCGCGAAGCATACGAAACGTTTGCCGCAGTACACAAAACAGAACTCACCCGATATCGGGAAAACCAGCTAAACAAAAAACCATGACCAACACAACAGAAACCAAAATGCACAGCACAAAAGAAAACTCCAAAAAACCGGAAACCATGCCGCAAAACAAAACTGCACCCGTAATTGACGCAGAAAAAACAGCAAAACAAAAACCCAAAAACACAATGAACTGCATCAAAACCAACCCCGAATACAGAAAAGCAGTACAGACCGCATGCAGAAAAGCATTCGAAACAGCCTGTGACAGAGAACACTTCTCAGCCAGAATGGACGGAATCGCACACATCATCCGCGAAATCTCCGACACCCCGCACAGTGACGAAAACTTCATCGCAGGAGCAGCATGGGCACTTCTCACAATCATCGGGTGGAGCGAATGAACATACAGCACTACTGCAGAAAAAACGATGTCGAAATCCAGAGAAGAATCGACCGCGGCATCTGGAGACCATCACTTGACACAGGACACATCTACTCAACCGAAACAAAACACAACCTAAAAGAAAACAAAACCAACTGCGGATACTTAACAGTCGGAGACAAAAAAGAATTCCACGTCTCACGTGTAATCTGGATAGCCGCCCACGGAATCCCCGAAGCAGGACTTGAAATCGACCACATCAACGCAAACAAAGAAGACAACCGTCTCCAAAACCTCCAGCTCATAACCCCGCAGGAAAACACAGCTCGAAGCAGCTCTGCATTAACATTCGCAGATGCAGAAGAGATTAGAAAACTGCACAAGAAAGGCATCTCAAAACGAAAACTCGCAGACAAATACTTCGTCTCACCAAGAACAATTGGACGCATCATAGCATACAAAAGCTACAAAACAGCCCCGCCGCACGAAATCCTTGCAATCCGTGCCAAAGAAGAAATCGCACGCATAGGAACAGACGCTGTAGAAGAAATCATCAGCACCTACGCACTTGGAGCATCCATTCGCCAGATATCAAACAGGTACAAAATAACAGAAACAACCGTCCGCACAATTCTTAGAGGTGAAGCATGATACCGCAGGACTGCTTAAACGCAATAACATCTGCCTATCCATGCCCCGCTCTTTCAGGATTTGAAAGAGCGTACTGGCTCTTTGAATGCAGAGAAGCCGTCCGATGGATTGCAGGATTCATCAACGAAGAATATCAGAAACAAATCGCCGAAATCCAGAGGCTGAAAATCACCTCTGACACCTACGAAATAATCCCGCTCCAGAGACCTGAAAGCAGAGTTCGCCTCGACCTCATGCGGGAAAAGTACCCGGATGAATTCAGAGAACTTGTCTACATCAAAGCCTCCGATGCATCAAAAATCCTCGGGAAAAAGACACTCTACAATCTGGCAAAAGAAAAAGCAGGAGAAGAAGTACTTCTCCCGCTCGAGCAAATCAACGTAGGCGACGTAGAAAAGACCATGCTCAAAGAGCAGGCGGCAGAACTCATCGAAACACGGATGAAAACAACCGACTGGGCAGTACAGGAGATAGAATGAAAACCTGGCGCGACATAGAACATCTCAGAGACCGTACAGCCCTCCAAACCCTGCTCGAAGAGGAAAAGACGCCGCTTAGAATCGCAAGACGTCTTGGATGCTCACGAGAATCAGTCAAAAACGCTATGAAACATCATGGGCTTTCCACAAAGAAATACCTGATAGGAGATGATATGAAAAGGAAACTAAGGCTTTAATCATAAACAGACTGACATGCAGAAGATATATAGAGGATTTCTAATAACCTCTATTTTTTCAAAAATTTATACTGAATACTTATTTGAACATAAGATATTTCCACCGCGAGCCGCTCAGGCTCGTAAGTCGCTGCTCCGCACCCCTTTTACAGAAATAAGATTGAGTATTTCTAACAACCTCACAAAGCAATGCGATAGCGTTGCGTAACAGCTGAGGTGCGATAAGCACCGAAGCGACAACTCTACACCAAATATAATTTTAATATTCGTGTAGATTCGCGTGTTTTTGGAACGAACGCGCGAATTCACGCGAATTTACAATATAGATTTCTCTATGGCGAGGGCGAAAACTTCGCTTATCGCTCGTTTTCTGTAACGCAACGCTATCGCGTTGCTTTGTGAAGTTTTTGAAAAATAGAGGTTGTTAGAAATCCACATATATTTTGTAATCTAATATATTCCTCAGAGAGAACCGCAGTTCCTCTATTTCAGCAAACCATTCTCATACAGATGATGATCTTGTTCTCAATTGTTGCGCCCAGCCGTTGGTTCCAGTAAAGACGGCGCAACCAACTTCTTTTGATTGTTTATCCATAGTAAATCAAACCCCGCCATACTGATTTATCACCGGATAATTCCTATATCATAGTAGAGAGAACAGGAAAATAGATACAGCACCCTGTTCTCTCCCGCTGTTTCTTTTTTCCTGTTCCTCGGGAACAAAAACCATGACCGCAAACTTTGAGGAGACATCTGTCTCCAGAAATGCAAAACGCACCTATGAACAGATTGAAGACATCGAGACCTTCGAAGCAGCAATTTCCGCCTTCACTGCAGATTCCACCATGAATCTTACTAAGCGTGAACTCAGTTCTGCAGCCTACAAAATCAGAATCGATTACTTCGATGCGGCAGGAGAGGACAAAGGATATCTCAACTTCTACGCCGCAGACAAAACCGCATACAACGACATGGCATCGCTTCTCACAGGAACCGAAGCCGCAGAGACCGCAGCAGGTGTTGGCGGATCTGCCTCCCGCGACAGCACCGAAGATACCTGGAGCACCAAATATTCCTGTGCGATTGGTGACGACACCTTCTATGTCACAATCACCAGAGAGTACATGCTGATTTCCGGGTTCTCGAAGGACGAAACCCTTGCGGCTGTCGAAGCCTGGGCTGATGGTATTGAAGCCCTCGGCGGAACTGCTTAATCTTAAAAAAAGAATCGGCAATTTACTCGCCGAACCTCTAATCCATCGGGCGCTTTACTACCTGCTCTGGGTATGTCTCGTAATCGAGGAATACCTAATCAGACTCTTACTCGAAGAGGGGTAAAACCCCTCATTTAATTTCTGAAAATTCATACATCCACTCAATATGTAACAATTTGTAACAGCACATAACACCCATAGTTACAAAATGTAACAGCACATACACAATATGTTACAATATGTTACATATAAATACAATCACCTCCTATCTATTTTCATGGCTTCAAAAGTAGTCCGTGTAAGTGAAGATGCTCTAGCTGTCGCATCAAAATACTCTCCCGACCTGAGTACTGCAATACTTCTCATGCAGGCAAAACTCGAAGAAAGAGATAGGCAGGCTGTCGACATGAAAGCCCTTGAAAAATTAGTCAGGAATACAGTAAACGACTGCCTCTCTGACTTACAGCGAGGATTCTGATGCTTCGCGGATGGATAGAAAAAGACGGAAGAATACTATCAGCAGCAGAAGCTGAGAAGCTCACAGCAGATGAAGTATCGGTCTGCGGAGGAGAGTTTGTATTGGAGACAAAGACACTTACCGCACGGGACTGTTATGGAATAATGCCTTCGGCTTACCAGCCGGGTATTGTATCTTCCAAAGACGGAATAAAAAATATCAGACCTGATGTGCCAAAGCTTGGACTTGAAGAAGCCATTGCAGAAGCAGTTCGCCTGCGCTGTACTGACAATGCAGTGGTAACTCTATCCGGCGGTGTTGACTCGACACTTGTTGCGGCTCTCTCAAACCTTCCGTCGATTGCTGTCGGAGCAGAAGGGTCACATGACTTTGGGGCCTCAGAAAAAGCAGCCGACGCTCTTGGAGCTGACCTTACCATACACACAATAACATTCGATGAAGTAGAAGCGGCACTTCCTGAAGTGCTCGGCTTCCTGCCGCTCAGAAATCCGATGGATATCGAGCTTGCTGTAACCGGATACTTCATCTGCCGTCTTGCCAAAAAGTGCGGAGCTGAAAGAATCTTAACAGGCCAGGCGGCCGATGAGCTCTTTGCCGGATATGCAAGATATGGAAGAACAGAAACACTTAGAGCTGACCTTGATTCGGACTTCAAAGACTTAAGCCGTCAGAGAACACGCGACTCGGCACCCGCAAGCCACTTTGGTGTCTGGTACTCGCTTCCATATATGGATGAGCGTGTTGTCAGATGTGCGAAATCACTCTCAGCAGATGAACTTGTATCAGGAGAGCTTCGAAAAGTAGCGCTTCGAAAAGTTGCTGAAAAGTACATCCCTGAAGAGTTTGCATGGAAACCGAAAAAGGCGATGCAGTATGGAAGCGGAGTTTCCAAAATGCTGTCAAGGCTTGCAAAAAAAGAAGGATGCAGAAATACTGCAGAACTTATCGAGAGGATTATCTCATCAGAGGAGGAATAAGATAACATGGATTCTCTGACCCTTTGTATTCTGCTTGTGGCAGTATGTTTTGCGGTTGTTATTTTAACCGGTGCTCTTGAAATACTGCTGAAAAAGAAAAAGGAGGAAAAGACTGCGCCGGTAAATACCGAACCTGCAGAACCTCAGCCGGAGTTTACTGTCGGGCGTATTTACCAGATGGAGGATGGAACATTTGCAAAATACGCCGGGGATGGAAAGTTCCTGAAGGTTAGAAAATAAATCCCGAGGATTTCTAACAACCTCACAAAGCAACGTGATGACGTTGCGTAACAGCTGAGGAGCGATAAGCACCGAAGCGACAACACCACACAAAACATATTTTTAATATTCGTGTATATTCGCGTGGTTTTGGAACTAACACGCGAATTTACAATGTAGACTTCTCTATGGTGAGGGCGAAAACATCGCTTATCGCTTGTTTTCTGTAACGCAATGCTATCGCATTGCTTTGAGATGTTTTTGAAAAATAGAGATTGCTAGAGATCCTCATTTATTAATATTAGTATTTTATTTAGTATTCTAACAATATTATGAACATTATATAATATTTAATTAATCATAACCACTTATGAAGTATAAATAATAGATAAAATTATAAACATATTAGTCCTATTGATGTACAATGAATTCACAGATTAAAAATCCCACACTTAGACTATATCTTAGTTTGATTACTGTTGTCATATTAATATACGTGTCATTGATTCAAGTAATAGTTGCGTGTACATCTGGTGATTTGCTTAATGGAATTCTATTATCTATAATTCCAAAAGATACAGTATTATATGACTTTTTCAGTGAAAATACAGTACATACATTTATCAATATATTTTTATTTGGATGTGGATATGCAATTTTATTCGCAATAGCTAATTTCACTTATCGACAGATTTGGGTTAGACGTAATAAATCTTGTTACCTAGCAGGACGTTGGTATCATATACACACTAAAGATGGTAACAAAGATTACATTAGAACAGGGACAGTTGATATTGAACAGAATTATTTTGATTTAGATGTGGAGGCCAGTAACTTTGAACCTGTAAAATATCAAACAAAAGGTGAAATTATCATAAATATTGATCCATGTAACCACAATATAACACACTGGAGATACAATATAGTTGAATTATCTGAAAGAGGAGGAATACTATCAATATACACATCTCATAAAGCAATTGGTTCAACACGAATATATAAAGGAATTCATGAGTTACATGTAATTGATTATGATGCACGTGGTTATCCATCAATTCTTGAAGGAACATTTGCTGACATTGCTCCTTCCACATCCCAAGGTTCTTTATGGTTATATCGTGTAGATCCAGTCCCAAATTTTGTATTTTATATTCTATATTCTATAAAAAACAAGTTTATTAATACGATCTATGAAATAAAAAGGCTAACAGGTAAAGAATTATCATTTGAAAACTCCAGGTCACAAACATTCAAGTCGCAAATCTCTATTTCTTCAAACGATAAGTCACTATCCCAAAGTGTAGTTAACTGGAAAGATACATTAATTAATTTTATTGACAGAAGAGAAAATACTAATATGAATAAATGTAATATTAAATCACCATCTGATATGACAGATAAAGAAATATTAAGTAGAATTATAGCAATAGTTGATGAAGCAGGAGACATTCTATTAGAAGCATCTGAAAAAACAATTGCTGCATTTGAAAAAGGAAGTTATCGTGACATTTACACAAAATATGATGTAGAAATTCAGCAAAAAATAATTGCAGATATCAAAAATATATTTCCAAATGCTGAATTTATTGCAGAAGAAGGTGATTGGAGCAATAGTGAAAAGTTATCATCAGAATATTGTTTTATTATCGACCCTATTGATGGAACATCTAACTTTACACGAGATTACAAGCATAGTTGCATCTCAGTTGCAGTTGCAATTAAGGGAGATGTGAGATTAGGTGTTGTATATGATCCATATCTTGGTGAGATTTACTCAGCAATTAAAGGTGAAGGAGCATATTTAAATAATAAGACAATTGTATGCAGTAAAAACAGTTTACGAAACAGTGTAGTAGGATTCGGAACAGCACCATACAATTTAGAATTGACTCATGAGACATTTGCATTTTCTGAATACATTTTCTCTCTGTGTAACGATTTGAGAAGAAGTGGATCTTCAGCATTAGATTTATGTTATGTTGCAGCAGGAAGACTTGATTTATTCTATGAACTCTCGCTCTATCCATGGGACTATGCTGCTGCAGGTTTAATTGCAAAAGAAGCAGGTGCAATTATCACAGATTTGGATGGAAAAGAGTTGGTGTATACCAAGAAATGTTCTGTTGTATCTGGAGGAAATCTAGCATATACAGAGTTTATGTTATCTCGTAATCAGTTTATATCTAAATTCAGATAATACATCACCAAGTATTCAGAATCCTCAAAAAACCTATTTTTACTTACACATAAACAGCATGTTAGTAAGGTGTCTGTCAATATTAAAGGTATATGGTAATTTCTATAACATAGATAGAATGACTCTACAACTACTCTTGTTATTAGACATGACTTAAATATCTTTAGAGGCCAATACTAGTAAATATATGCTAGGTATAATTGGTGGTACAGCTCTTCTACAGGCTCAACTTCCTCCTCTTGAACGAGAAGAGATAGCAACTCCCTTTGGAAAGGCTGAAATTTATATTGGTGATATAGCAATCTTAAAACGTCATCAACATCAAACACCGCCACATAAAATAAATTACCGTGCTAATTTAGCTGCAATGAAAATAGCTGGGGTGGACCAATTAATAATTATTGGTTCTGTTGGGAGTATGAAAGAAGAACTAACTCCTGGAAGTATTGTTCTAGTATCAGATATTTTTTCAACATGGGATATTCCAACGCTACACGAGCATGATATATTCCATGTATCACCAATGATTAATCAAGATATACTGATATCATTAGAAGAAATAATTCCAGATGCGAAACGCGGAGTCTACTTCCAGACTACTGGTCCAAGGTTTGAGACCGCATCAGAAATCGCACACTTCGCAGAGCACACGGATGTTGTCGGAATGACCGTTGCATCAGAACTCACACTTGCAAATGAGCTTGGTATTCGCTGTGCCGCTCTTTGTACAGTGGATAACTATGCAAACGGAATCGGCGGAGAAGGAGCGCCTGACTACGAAGAGATTATTAAAATCGCAAAACAGAACGGAGACAAAGTAACAGCCCTCATCAAAGGAATCGTGGAGAAATTCGCATGACAGAAGAAATTGACATCTACAAACAGCAAGTACCAATCCTCATCAGAAACGCACGTGTAAATGGGAAAATACAGGAAATCTACCTTGACGGAACTGGAAAAATCGGAGCTGTGGCAGAAAAGATCACCGACCACGAAGCAGAACTCGTAATAGATGCGAACAGAGCAACAGCTCTTCCTTCAATGTGCAACATGCACACCCATGCAGCCATGGAACTGCTTCGCGGCTATGCTGACGACATGCAGCTTTTCCCATGGCTCTCCACAAAAATCTGGCCAACTGAAGCACACCTAACCGAGGCTGATATCTATGCAGGAGTAAAACTCGCATGTCTCGAGATGATTAGAACCGGAACTACGGCCTTCAACGACATGTACTTCATGATGGAGGCAGCAGCTGACGCAGTTGAGGAGTCCGGTATTCGTGCCTGCCTATCGTATTGTATGATTGACAACGGCGATGCGGAAAAACTCGAGTCCGAAAAGCGTGCAATGCAGGTAACTGTTACAAATCTCAAAGCCAGAAACAACGAAAGAATTCTTCCGGGCGTCTCCCCGCATGCAGTCTACACAGTTTCAGAAGAAGGCCTTCGCTGGTGTGCAGAGTATGCAAAAGAAGAAAATGTTCCGCTCCACATTCACGTATCCGAAACCGAGCAGGAAGTAACAGATTGTATCTCAGCACACGGAATGAGGCCGCCGGCATGGCTTGACAAATGCGGAGTGCTTTCCAACTCCTGTATTGCAGCCCACTCATGCTGGCTTGATGCAGATGACATCAGTCTTTATGCCAAGCGCGGTGTCACTGCAGTTCACAATCCGGTATCCAACATGAAGCTTGCAGGAAACAGAGCGTTGCCGTACTATGAGATGAAAGCAGCCGGAGTAAACGTAGCTCTTGGAACTGACGGGGCATCATCCAATAATGATCTCGATATGTTTTCTGAGATGAAAACCGCCGCCATTCTCCAGAAGTTCTTCTGGAACGATCCGACAGTGCTTCCGGCATCTGAAGCATTACAGATTGCATCAAGGAACGGATTCAAAGCACTTGGAATCAATGCAGGTGTGATTGCCCCCGGATACCTTGCAGACATTGTCCTCGTCGGCAGAAACGCAATGAATGTACCGTGCTTCAACGCTGATTCCAACGCAGTCTATGCAACAAACGGTCTTGCTGTTGAGACCACGATTTGTAACGGAGCAATTCTCATGTACGAAGGAGTAATTCCAGGTGCAGAAGAGATTATGGAAGAAGCAGAAAAAGCAGCATTCGCACTTGCGGCAAGAGCTGAGGCCGCAAACAACTAATTTTTTTGAAAAAAAAAGTTTAGAACTCAATCCGGACATCAGTCCTGATGTGAGCTACAACTTTTCCTCCGGCAAAGATTCTGATAATTCCGCCGGATTCAGACACTACAATACCAACTGAAGGAGTTACTTTTGTGATAGCAGCCGTTGCTAAGTGGCGTCCTCCAAGACCACTTTGGAGGTTCACATCACGGCTGTCCGCATCAAGATAGCGTCCTGCCGCCTCGACAATTCCGTTTTTATCAATGATGAAAACACCGTCAAGCTGTGAGAACTCTTTTACACTTTCCCAGTTGACACGCTCTTTTATGTCGCGGACTTCTGCCGGATGTCCTGCATATGGATTTAAAACACCCTGATGAGACCAGCGTTTAAGTTCATCAATGTCTCCAAGGATAAACGCCGTTCCAATAGATCGTCCTTCGCGTCCGTCATGGGCAATCTCTAAAGCGAGTGAAAGAACCGAGTGTATAACTGCCGGGTCAGCAAGCTCTGACAGTGCTTCTGCTGTGAACTCGGTATTTGTTGCCTCGAGGTCGTAAATCAGAATTGCATACGGGAATGCGGCAACAACCGTACCATGATTCTCCTTCGTTAAGATGCGGTACTGTACAACCGCATCGATAATGTGGTTTGAACAGTAATCAAGAAGCGCGACCATTGAGCCGTCACGGAGGATATCCGGCTGGATATCAATTACGTGAACTGTTGGTGTTTCGAGCTTTAAATCATGCTCCTTTGGAAGAAAGGAAATGATTGCAAGTGCATCCACACTCTTTGCAAGAGCGTCAGCTGAGCGAAGCAGGGTACGGTTTTTCGTTGTCATCAGAATAATTCCTTTACTAGACCAGGGATTTCGGATGGTCTTGTTGCGGTCGGGATTCCAAACTCGCGTAAACGGGCAATCTTGGATGCTGCATCTCCTTCTCCGCCTTCAACGATTGCTCCGGCATGTCCCATACGTTTTTCTTTTGGAGCAGAAACGCCTGCAATGTAGGAAACAACAGGGATTCCCAAGTCCATTGCACGCTTAGCACCTTCAAGCTCTAAGTTTCCTCCAACCTCGCCCATTAAGACAATGGCACGGGTTCTGCCGTCTGCGTGGAAGGTATCAACAACATCAGCAAAAGTCTGGCCAATAATTGCATCTCCTCCGATTCCGATAATTCCAGACTGACCAAGGCCTGCTGCGGTCAGCTCAGAGATTACCTGATAAGTAAGAGTTCCGCTTCTGGATACAACACCAATGTCTCCTTTCATGCAGAGGTTTGCCGGAATAATACCAAGTTTGCATTCATCCGGAATCATCATTCCTGGACAGTTCGGACCGATAACCTTCGAACCGCATTTTTCTGCGTATGCTACAGCACGCATTACATCATGGACCGGGATGTGTTCTGTGATGGTAACAATAGTCGGGATTCCTGCATCTGCAGCCTCCATTATTGCATCACCGCATCCAGCTCCTGGAACAAAGATTACAGATGCTCCGATATCGTGCTTGTCGACAGCGTCAGCTACAGTGTTGTACACCGGAACACCGTATACTTCCTGACCTCCTTTTCCAGGAGTCATTCCTGCAGTTACACCTGCGCCTCCGACTGCCTTTGCATACTCGTTCATTAAGTTGATGTGGAATCTGCCCTGAGAGCCGGTTGCTCCCTGAACAAGAACCTCGGTTTCCTTGCCTGCGTAAATCATCTGCAAACCTCCACTGCTGCGCGGATTGCTTCATCCATTGTTGGAAGCATTAAGTAGTTGTTCTCCTCAAGCAGTCTCTTTCCTTCTGCTTCGTTGGTTCCGGCAATTCTGACGATAATCTTCTGTTCAACACCTGCTTCGATGATACCTTTGGCAACTTCATCACATCGGGTGATTCCTCCAAGAAGGTTTACGACAATCACTTTAACACCTGGCATGGAGGAGACAAGTTTTACTGCGTGGCAAACACGCTCTGCATCAGCTCCGCCTCCGACATCGAGGAAGTTTGCTGCTTTTCCTTCGTAATAGGCGATGATGTCTAAGGTGGCCATGGTAAGGCCTGCACCATTTCCGATAACTCCAATCTCACCGTCAAGTTCAACGTAGGAGAATCCGTGCTTCTCTGCTTCCTTTTCGCGCTCGGTTAAGTCACGGTTTTCTGAGATTCCCTGGCGTGAGAGTGCATTGTCATCAAGGATGACTTTTCCGTCTGCAGCAATAATTCCCTTCGGAGTTGCAACAAGAGGATTGATCTCAACTAAGATTGCATCCTTTTTGATGAAGACTTCAAAGAGCTTTTTGACGATTACTCCAATCTCCTTTGGAGCTGTTCCAATCACATTGCGGACAACAAAGTCTGGGAGAACCGTAAAGGACGGGTCAACATAGATTCTTCTAAGTGCCTCCGGGCGCTCCTTTGCAAGTGTTTCAATCTCGACACCTCCTTCTTCAGAGAAGAGGATTACAGGGCGCTTTTTCGAGCGGTCGATTGTGATACTGACATAGTACTCGTGGGTGATTTCGAGAGCCTCTTCGACTAAGACTTTCTCGACAGGCAGTCCCTTAATCTGTTTGCCGAAGAGTTCAACTGCTGTTGCGTCAACAGTCTCAGCCGTTGCGGGAAGAATTCCTCCAGCCTTGCCGCGTCCGCCGACATCAACCTGTGCCTTTAAGACAACTTTTTCCGCAACTCTGGAAAGTGCTGCGGCTGCTTCTTTGGCATCTGTAATCAGTTCACTGTTCGGAGTCGGGATTCCTGCATCCCGGAAAATCTGTTTTGCCTCATATTCACGGAACTTCATAACTGTTTCCTCACAATCTCGCGTCCGATAGCGAGAGCTTTCTTGTTTGCTTCCTCAGTTCCCTTCGGAACACTGTCAAGCACTGCACGCTCTAGGGAATCATAATCAATAACCCCTGTTGCCTCCATTAAGGCTCCAAGCATAATTACATTAGCAAAGACCAGCTTTCCAAGCTGTGCTTTAGCCTCAGCTGTTGCCGGAACTTCTAAGCAGACACAGCACGGTCTGCTGGTTACATACCCGGGGTCAACGAGCATTAATGCATTGTTTGCTGCTTTGCATCCGTACTTGTCATATGCCGCCTGGGACATAATGACAAAGGTCTCAGGTTCTGTTACCTTTGGGTAATGGATTGGTTCATCTGAGATGATAACAGCCGAAGCGGATGCTCCGCCTCTTGCTTCCGGTCCGTAACTCTGCGTCTGAACAACATGTTTGTCTGCATAAAGGGCTGCGGCTCTTCCAAGGATTACAGCGGCAGTGATAATGCCCTGTCCTCCAAGTCCGGAGAATCTGATTTCGTGTCTCATTCTTTAACAACCCCCATAGGCGGATTTGCACGACGAACGAACTCGCCGACAATGAATTTGCCCGGTTCAAGCGGAATGCCTGCTGCTGCATCGCGGTCTGCTTTTGCTTTCTTTACGGCATTGTTTTTGAACATCTCAATCATCTGAGTAGGCTGTCTGAGTTTGTTTTTGTTTCCGTATGCGGTTGGGCACTGTGCTAAGACTTCGATGAAGGCAAGTCCCGGGGTTTCCAATCCTACACGGATTGCTTCAGTTAGCTCTTTGACGTGGAATGAAGTCCAGCGGGCTACGTAGTTTGCTCCTGCGGCTTCTGCGAGTTTGCAGAGGTCAAACGGCTGTTCCTGCATTCCATAAGGAGTGGTTGTTGTGATTGAGCCCTTTGGAGTACACGGGCTTCCCTGTCCCCCTGTCATTCCATAGATGTTGTTGTTCATGCAGATAACAGTTAAATCGATGTTTCTTCTGCATGCATGTATAAAGTGGTTTCCGCCGATTGCAGAGCAGTCACCGTCTCCGGTAAATACAATTACGTGCTGCTTTGGCTTGACCAGTTTGACACCTGTTGCAAAAGCAAGTGCTCTTCCGTGGGTTGTGTGAAGGGAGTCAGCAGAGGTATATCCTCCGGCACGGGAAGAGCAGCCAATTCCGGAGACAAAGGTTGTCTCGTTGATATCATATCCAAGGGCGTCAACTGCACGAAGTGTTGCGTTTAGGATTGTTCCGTTTCCGCATCCTGCACAGTAGATATGCGGAAGTCTGTCCTGACGGTACCAGTCCTCTAGGGTCATAAGCGAACCTCCGTTACAGGGCGTGTTGCAGTTTCTGCGGCTGCAGCTGCTTTCTTGAGTTCTTCTACCGTGTGGAGTGCACCGCCGAGTTTTGGTGCGGTGATGATTTTAACGTTGGTGTACTGTCTGACTTCTTTTGCAATCTGACCTAAGTTCATCTCAGGTACAATGAATGCTTTGGCGTTTGTGAACTGCTCTAAGCAGTGGTCAGGGAAAGGCCAGACGATTCTGAGGTTTAAGTGTCCGTATTTTCCAGGTTCATCTGCTAAGAGCTGGCGGACTGTTCTGGTCGGTGCTCCGTAGGAGATGAATACGATTTCTGCTTCCGGATTTACGATGTCGACGTCTGTTAATTCTAGACGGTGTTTTTCGATTTTGTCTACCTGACGGCGAACCATTGCCTCATGAAGCTCTGCTGAGTCGGTTGCCGGGTAGCCTTTTTCGTTGTGGGTGAGACCTGTGATATGGATATTGTGACCGTTTCCAAATGTTCCAAAGCCCGGGATTCCGTTTTCGTCCGGCTCGCACGGAAGTTCTCCCTCTTTTAATTCACGGCGGGGAATGATTTCGACATTTTCACGGAGGAGAATCTTTTCTCTCATGTGTCCAATGGTCTCATCAGCCATTAAGAACACCGGAGTTCTGAAGCGGTCTGCAAGGTTGAATGCTTTGACTGTTAAATCGAACATTTCCTGAACTGAAGATGGGGAGAGTGCAATGATGCTGTAGTCTCCGTGGCTTCCGTATCTTGCCTGCATCATGTCTCCCTGGGCTGCCATTGTCGGCTGTCCGGTGGATGGTCCGCCTCTCTGGACGTTTACGACAACACACGGGGTTTCGGTGATTGCGGCATATCCGATATTTTCCATCATAAGAGAGAAACCAGGGCCTGATGTTGCGGTCATTGAGCGAGCCCCTGCCCAGCTTCCTCCGACAATTGCTGCCATGCTGGCTAGTTCGTCTTCCATCTGGACAAATGTTCCGCCTACTTTCGGCAGACGTGCTGCCATTCTTTCTGCTATTTCAGTGGACGGAGTGATTGGGTATCCGGCGAAGAATCTGCATCCGGCAGCAAGAGCGCCTTCTGCGCATGCAGTGTTTCCATTGTAGAATTCAGTTTTTCCGGTCAATATTCTATCTCCACTTTCTTTGGTTCGAAGGGTTTTTCTTCCACCCATGATATTGCCTGGTCAGGGCAGATCATCTGGCACATGCCGCAGAGCTGTCTGCCGTAAACCTTCTGAAGACGGCAGTTGGTGCATCTTTCAGGACGGTCTAAAACCGGAATCACGTAGCCGCGGATTCCTGGTTTGCTTCCTTCCTGGAAGATGCGGTAAGGACATACCATTGTACAAAGATTGCAGCCCTTGCAGCGGTGTTCATTGATTACGAGCTTCATTATTAATACTGCTTATATTATGTGATGTGATAAGCCTAAAAGTATTCCTTGTCGGGCGTGGTTTTTTGCAGGTTGGTTAATGAGAGAGGATGGAATTTTAACAGGTGTGATATATACCGCGCGGAATTGAGAAAAAAAAGAGAAGATAAAATTAAACAGAATATTTATTCTTCCAGTGTTGCTCTGATAGCCGCACGCACAGCATCCTCAGAGGTAACACCCGGATTCCATCCGAAAGACTTCATTTTATCAACCGACAACTGCATCTTTGGAACATCACCAACCCATCCCCGGTCTCCGCCGGTAAACTTAAACTCAACACCTGAAAGTCCCATCTCTTCGACAACGAGCTCTGCAATCCGTTTTACTGTTACCCAGTCTTCGGAACCTATATTGAAGAAGTTAAACGTATCATCTGAAATCTCAGGAGCGAACACAACAGCCTTAACACACTCCTCAACAGAAAGATATGACTTCGACTGACTGCCGTCACCTAAAATCTCAAGCTCTTTTGGATTGGCACGCAGCTTCTGCACGAAATCATAGATAACTCCGTGTGTACTGCGGGAACCTATAATATTTGCAAACCTGTAAACCCATGCATGCCAGCCGTAAGTTGCAGCATACGAAGAAATCATAGCCTCACATGCGAGCTTGCTTGCACCGTAGATTGAAATTGGAATCATCGGAGAATAAGTCTCCGGAGTTGGAATAACTGATGCCTCGCCGTAAACTGTCGAAGTTGAAGTAAAAACAATCTCACGTACATCATACTCCTTCATCGCCTCAAGCACACGGACAGTTGCTGTCACATTATTCTCGTACACCTCAAACGACTTGCGTGCAGAACCTCTGACATCCGGATCTGCTGCAATATGATACACACGGTCAGCACCCTCAAACGAACTCTGCCAGCCGTCATCGAGTAAATCCTTATGGATAACAGTAATCGATGGGAGATTCTCCTCAAGATTTGCCATACGGCCTGCAACCATCGAATCAATAACCACTACCTCGTGGTTCTGCGAGACTAAAAGATCAACCAGATGCGAGCCGATAAAACCTGCTCCGCCAGTGACAATGCACTTCATAATACCATATAGGAAGTACTCACACATCAACCCTTCTAACGGAAAATACATGTAATCCCTAAACCAAATAATAAAGATATGTTTGAAGGAGTAATTCCCGCATTAATTACCCCGTTCAACGACGATGCATCACAGTCCCTTGACCTCGAAGGTCTTAGAAACTGTATCGAGCACGTCGTAAAGGGGGGAGTACACGGGCTTCTCGCATGCGGTTCCACAGGTGAATCCGCAACCATGACCCACGCAGAACACATCCGTGTAATCGAAGAAACCGTTTCTGCTGCATCCAACCGCTTACCGGTTATCGCAGGAACTGGTTCCAACAACACCGATGAAGCACTCGTCATGACTCTTGGAGCAAAACTTGCCGGAGCAGACGCAGTACTTGTAATCAGTCCATACTACAATAAGCCAAACCGCTCTGGTCTCCTAAAACACTATAAGAAAATCGCCGACGTCGGATTACCGGTGATTGTCTACAATATCCCGGGAAGAACCGGTCAGAATCTGCCGGCAGACTTAATCCTCGAAATGGCACAGACCATCCCGAATATTGTCGGAGTCAAAGAAGCAAGCGGAAACATTGACCAGATGATGGCCATCATAGATGGAATCTCAGACCTCGAACGCGATCTGCCGTTCATCTTAACCTCCGGTGACGACTCATTAACTCTTCCTGTATTATCCGTTGGAGGACAGGGTGTAATATCTGTTACCGCAAACATCGAACCTGCACGCATGGTCGAGATGTACAACCGCTTCAGAAAGTGCGATACCCAGGGCGCAATCCAGATGCACTACGAGTTAATGGAACTCTCCAAAGCAATGTTCATGGACGTAAACCCTGTACCTGTAAAGAAGGCTGCCGAACTGCGCGGACTGATTAAATGCGGAAACGTCAGACTTCCTCTCGACTCGTTAAGCCCTGAAATGACAGAAAAGATGCGCGAGGTGCTTTCACACTATGACTAAAGTAATTATCTGCGGAGCATTTGGAAGAATGGGAACCACCATTGCACAGATGGTAATGGAAAACCCTGAGTTAGAGTTCGTCGGAGGAGTTGACATCCGTGATGGAGTTCTTCACGGAAAACCTGTTGTAACATCCGATAAACTCGGAGAGTTCATCGACGAAGCAAAGCCGGATGTAATGATTGACTTCACCGTTGCAGCAGCAACAATGGTTAACGCAAAAATTGCAGCCGCAAAAGGAGTTGCATTAGTTATCGGAACTACCGGATTCACTCCTGAGCAGGATGCAGAACTCCTTGATGCAATCAAGAATGTACCGGTTGTCAAGACCACCAACTTCAGCGTTGGTGTAAACATCTTCTGGGAGCTTGTACGCGAAGCTGCAAAACGCTTAGGCGACTACGATATTGAAGTCATCGAAGCACACCACAGACACAAGAAGGATGCACCAAGCGGAACCGCAAAAACCATTCTCCGTGTCTTGGAGGAAGAAACCGGAAAGACCGAAGAAATGTACGGCAGATGCGGAATGACCGAGAGAAAGGGAGAGATTGGAGTTCACGTAATCCGTGGCGGAGATGTTGTTGGAGATCACTCAGTTCAGTTCCACCAGAACTATGAAACCATCGAACTTTCCCACCGTGCTTATGACAGAGCAGTATTTGCCCGCGGAGCAGTACGTGCAGCAGCATGGGCGCCAACAGCAGAGCCCGGGCTCTACACAATGAAGGAAGTATTAGGGTTATAAGAGAAACCTATATCCCCCGCAAAAGAAAAATATACATAACGAGAGGTAAACACCATGCCAGCAGTAATTGATAAAGCAAAATGTACCGGATGTACCACCTGTATTGACATCTGCCCAGCAGCAGCAATCGAACTCGGAGCAGACGACAAGGCTGTCATCGACGCAGGAGCCTGCGTTGACTGCGAGACCTGTGTCGACGAGTGTCCGGAAAGCGCAATCAAGATGGAGTAAATCTCCACCAAATTCTTTTGACTATTTTAGAGAAGAACTAATTTTACGTTTCCTGCCGCGGCTGTTTCTGCCGCAAGATTTGTTGCCGGATATCCTGATGCGATAACTGATATTCCTGCGTTTAAGGCTTTTTTAACCATATCAGCAGTAACTTTTCCGGACAATACAAGAGCTGCCTTCTTCAAATCAGCACCTGAAAGAATTGCAGAACCGACTGCTTTGTCAATAGCTGCACTCTGTCCTACATCTTCTGCGAGGAAAAATCCCTTTGGAGATACAACAGCGGCCGCAAATCCTCCAGCCCGAAGAACATCTGAATCCAAGTTCTCCGGAAGTGCCGGGGGGTCGATGGTTTCCTCCAATACAGGAAGCTTTGCCGCGTCAAGATATGTGGCTGTCCCTCCGCATCCGGAAACAACAGTCTTTTTCGGCAGAAGAACCTTGAAAGGATTTGCAGTAAGCACTCCGATTTCTGCTCCGTCAAGCATAACAGACTCAATCTCCTCAGGCTGAATAATGCCTTCGGTCTTCAGATACCCGTATGCGAACTCCTTTTCCATACCGCAAAGCATCAAAGGAGAAGTAAGAGATCTTCCGTTTACCGTAAGCGAGTAGAGCCGTTCATCCAGGAGACCATTAACAAAGCCTTTCATTTCTTCACCATGGGCTGTGATACTATTAATATGTACCTATGTTGGTGAATTGTCTTCATCAAAAAAATTAGCGAAGTAGTGTATTCAGGGTACAGAAATATAGAAGCTCCAAAACCCTGATAATATCAGAGCACCATATATGTTATTATGCAGACAGTACAGTTATCAGATGAAGCATATCAGGCGTTACTCGCACGCCGGATTGGGCAGGAGTCGCTGTCAGTAACTCTGATAAACAATCTTATCCCATTGGATGACAGTATTCCAGAGGAGGCAGGATGGGATGTTGAGAAACTTGATGCTGATTTGAATACTATTCGAAAGAATGAGAAATACTGTTCTTTTGATGAGGTATTTGGTGATGTATGATATTGTCCTGAGTACTTCATCAATCCATTATTTATCCAAACTTTCAAAATCTGATTTTCTTCATGTAAAGAGGATTCTTTATCTTTGTCTTGGTGAATATTTGAATACTGTTTCCAAACGCTGTAATAAGAAGTTATTGCAGGGTTCAAAAGACAAAACATATCGTTTGCATATTTCTATGACACATACGGTGTTTTATCGTGTGGATTCTGTTTCCGGGCGAGTATATGTTGACCAGATTATGGGGATTAATCAGGCTCACAGCAAATATGGATTATTTTGTTTGTTTTAATAGCCATGAAAATGGACTGTGCAATTTGGATTCCGTTTTGTAAAGAAAAGCGTTGATACTAGCACACTCTCACCTAATTCTATCTTAGCCAGTCGTTTTGGAACTGCTGAAAAGAATCCCAAATCTTTTTCTTGAAAAATGGGTGCGGAGCAGCTCGCGGTGGGATATCTTATTTTTGGTTACAAATAGCTAATCCATTTAATAATATAATCATCCTGAGTTTTTGAAAATAAATTTCTGAAAAAAAAAGAGAGAAGAGATTTATTTATTTTCTTCTCATCAGAACTGCCGCGCCAAGACCACCAAGCATCATTCCCAGAACCGGAGCAGGGCTTTCTGTTTCCTGCGGTTCAGAGGAAGATGGTATTTCTGGCACGGTCGATACTGGCTCATCACTCGGATTTTCCGGTTCAACCGGAATCTCCGACACTGCAGCAGATGTAGCCCCGTCCTTCTCATACACGATAGCGAATGGACTAAACGCAGTGGTTTCTGCCTGATAGAATACCTTGTCTCCTTCAACTGTGTATGTTGTCGGAAGTTTCGTCCAGACATCTCCGTCAAAGTGATAGAGGCAGATGTCTTTCTCGGTGAATCCTTTCTTCTGCAGGTCAGAAAGCGGGATGGTGAAGCTGATAACGGATTTCTCTCCTGTCGGATAGGAAGCAACATTTATCTCAAAGACACCGTATGCTTCTTTTCCTTCCGGTGCAGTGGTTTCTGATTTGGCGATTAACACCACTTTACCGCTTACACCTTCCGGAAGCGTTACGCCTTTTACCACAGGGCTTGTGCCAAAGTCCACATATCCGCCGTTGGTGACACTGCGCGGGTACTCTGCATAGTTTCCAGAGCCTGTGTTTTTGGAGTTGCCTAACATTGAATCAGTATCTGGCAGTGGTGGTGTCGTAATATCATATCCTATTGCAAAGGGTGAGAATGAGGAAGTTGTAGCTTTATACATGTGTGTACCTGTATCAAGCTGACAAAGATAGATGGTGTCAAGTTTCACCCATGTTCCATCAACCAGATGATACATAAAAATATCATCTGGTTTGACACTGGATGGTAGTTCTTCTGGCTCGATGCTAAAGAAGATTGTACAATCTTCATCTGTCACAAATGGAGACCCCAATGTAATTTCAAATTCCCAAAGAGTGTTGAAATATTTTGGTGATTCTGGACTGAAAGATACAACAGAATCCATAATCGTGATGGTTTCACCATCTTTAATACCAGGTAATTCTATACTCTCAATCATATCATTGTCAAGAGTAACCTGACTATTAAATGTTTCACGTTTTGCAATCCACAGTGCAGTATATTCAACATCCCCATATGAACCCTGAGGAATGATAGGACGTGATACTATCTCAGATGAACCTTTTATATTCCACCCTCTGAACTCATAATCCTCTTTTGTAGGTTGTTCGATGATGATATCTTCATCTGATGATAAATAACCCATTGGATTTTCGGGATGATTTACACCGCCATTAAGATTATATGTAATTTTAGATCCAAATCTTGCATGGAAAGTAGAATCTCTCTTTATAGATGTAGTAAGGACATGCTCATCAGAAAGGAAGACACCATTATCATCATACCATCCTATGAATGAAGTTTCAGGTGGAATTGGACCATAAAAGTCAGACTCATAACGTTCGACCGCAACTAATTTTATCTGTGTTTTACTTCCAGATTTGACAAAGACAGTTTGTGGACCATATGCACTTCCTTTTCCTTCTGTTTCAACATTCACATATATTTTTTCATATCCCCAATAGGTGGGATCATATACATTTAATGTTGTATAAATCTTAGATTCTGGTTCATCTGATAATAACCATGCCATATAAATTTCTGGTTGATGTTGTTCAAAGAGTTGATTTATTGGAGAACCTAAATCGATCAGAGTCATAAACACATAGAGTAACTCAGCTGTATTATAAAATTCATTAATACTGTCTTCGACATCCAATCCATTGAGATATCCAATTGAAACGAATCCTTCACAAACAATCTCTGAGAACCAAATTTCGATGAGATTACGAGTAAGACTAATTGATCTATGAATAAGATCATCCCTTACTTTTTCCCAAACTTTGCCTGTAAATCCTGCTGCAACATAATCCTTTAACTCTGATGCGATAATTTCCAGGCTGATATCTCCATTATCTATATCATCACGTTCAAAGTATTTTACAATATCAATTATAGATGGACCATCTGTCTCCACTACTTTGGATATCGCACCAACATCCTTCGCTAATTTTTCATATTCATCAGTCAGATCTGTAACATCATCTAAAGTAGATATTAATCCCAATAGAACATAGAACATCTCCATTGTATTTTGTAGAGATTCGGTGAAATCATCAAAAAGTAATGAGATAGATTTTCTAACAGTTGCAGCATCATCTCTTAGATCAACCTTCTTAGCAGCGTTTATCGCCTCTTTTCCACCAGGGTATCCTGATAACTTATCATTCAGGAGAATAATATTCGAGAACTTCAATTCATTAGTATTATCATCAAAGAGAACCTCCAACAAGGTTCGAATATATTTCTCATGTACTGTTGCATACGTTTCTCTATCATCAAATATCTGTGATAGACGTGCATCAAGATAACCTACAGAAAAGGACAAATCCTCTGGTTTATAGGTAAGTCCTCCAGTTATATGGCGATAAGTATCTTCAACAGATGAATACAGGGTTTCATCATAGTTAAAATAATAGGTCGTACCATATCGATCATAGCCCCATAAGTTCAGGGGGAAAGTTGGAACAAAGTCACTCGGATTAACAATGTTGTAGATGTTGTTATAGCTGCTGTGAATGTCTGTATCTTTCTTAGGAATAACATTATTTGGTGTGGCAAATGTATAGACATAGATATTCTCTTTTGTCAGTCCAAGTTCTGAACTTCCGGTAATCTGACTTCCAAGAATATTTGCCACAGCTGCCCCTCTTCCAAAACCAGTCACCCATATTTTAACCTTAGATAAATCATCTTCTCGAGATAGAAGAGATTTTACTGTCTTGAATATTTCATCAGCCGGTTTTTTAAATCCGGTCGAATGATCTCCCAATCCAATTTCAAAGTTACTTGCCCATTCACCTCCATAACCCCCACCTCTTGGTACTACAACATACAGCACATAATCATTATCAATATCTTTTTTAGCAATAGAGTATGCCACTTTATTTGAAGAGTCAGACACAGGAACATCATAATTATAATACTCAGCATTATCAAATCCAAGATTTGCATATGCATCTTTAATGTTAGTAATACGGAGTTTCTCTAATGCCTCTGAATATCCATCATAACCATCAATATCAGCAGCAGGATGTGTGAATGAAGCTGCTGCTAATCCTAAGGAAATTTTTGCAAGATCATGATTGTACTCAGTACTCGGGGAAGTGAAATAGGAATCGCTGTAAGAGAATTGGTACTTAATAACTCCTTCATCACTTGCCCTGAATGAAATTGGAACTATGACGTCTGTTTTGACAGTTGCTTTTACAAAACGAATTTTTGTCCTATCTGTTCCAGAAACAGAATACTCAATTAAGTTCCAATCTTTATATCCACCGAGATTTTCAGCACTAAGAATGGAATACTGCTCCCCCTTGTTAAGACTGCCTCCCTTATATGCAGAATTGGCTTCGGGAATAAGATATGTGTCTGCATCTTCTTGCATATACTCAATCTCACCACGAATCCACTCGGTTGGATAGTAATTACACTCACAAACTCCAGGGATATCTCCATTTACAATGGCGTTGTGTTCAGCATTTCTTTTCACATTTTCCTGCTGAACTTCCTTACAGTCATCACAGACCACATTCACATACCAGTAATGAGTTCCGTCTCCTGAATCCTGCGGGAAGTCTTTCGTGATTCCATTGTATGTGATATCAACATCCACCAGATTAGTATGCTGACAGTTGCCAAAGACAAACTCTAATTCAACCCATGTCTCTTTGCCCGCGTCATTGTATGCACAGACGGCAACACGGTAGGAGTGCCCTTCAACAAGATAGGAAGAGATGTCATAGTTCGTTGCAGTTCCAACATCCTCGTTGTTTACTTTCTTACCTGTGTCCTCTGTTTCACTAATTGTTCTGTCACGAAGTGAGAACTTGTAGCCTGTTGCTCCTTCAGAAACTGTCCAACTCACAATCCCATTTTCAAGCGGGTTAATTGTGAAAATTCCTGGGGCTGTTGTGTCTTCCACAGTCCATACTGCTTTCACTGTTACAGATGCTGTTGGAGTGTAAGAAGTACCTGCGGCATATTCAGTCGAACCAATCAGCCATGCTTTGAACACCTGTCCATCTGGTGCGGTGAAGGTACACTCTGGAAGTGTATATGATTCTCCTGCAGAAACGTTTGCAGAACCCATAGAACCTGTTCCGCCGTTTGAATCAAAGGTGATGGTGTATTCTTCTACAGGTTCTGAGGTAGAAATCTGCTGAAGAATTGGATATGGAGAAACTGATGAATCCATCTTCCAGACAGTATCAAAGTTCCAACCTTTTTCCTTATAATATTGTTGTGTACTTGCATCAACAGGATTTTCTTCTGAATCCAAATAACCTGTGTGATAAATCGTCACTTGGTTATTCACAGATGTATATGAGTAGCTTATGATATCTTCATGAATCGTCCCAGTAGGGTAATAGATTAAATATTGACTGTCATCTTTTCCTTCAGCAAAACAATCAATAATTTGAATAGGGCTATTGCCTGAACCATCTGGGTTTGAAAGAGTGATAGTACCAATTAAATTACCAGTACTATAGTGTTCTGGTTCAATTGTGTCTAATATAGTTGTTCCTGATTTTGAAACAGTAATTGTTCCCCCATCATGGGTCTCTGCATATCCAATTAATCCTCCATTGGTATCACCACTGACAGAAGAATAACAGTTATTCAAGGTAACAGTACCAGCGACTGTAGATGTAAGTCCAATCAAACCACCATATGCTGAATATGTACCATCTACACGACAATTATCAACTACAACATCACCATAGTCAGCAAATATGCCACCGACCAATGCTCCAGAATAGTGGCAAAGGAGTGCAGAGTTTACATTAGTTGAAACATCTGAGATAACAATGTTTTTGAGAATAGCCCCATTGTTGACATATCCAAAGAGACCAGAGAAAACCATACTATGATTTTCAACATGTGAGTCAAAATTTAGGTTGAGTCCTGATATCTCATGATTCCCACCATCAAAAATACCACAAAATGGAAGACGTAAAGTCGTGTAAACTGTTTTATCCCACTCATCAGTATTCAAGCTATCAATATCCTGATAAGCGAGATGATATAAAAAATCCCCAATTGATTTCCAGGAAGAATATTCTGATAAATCAATGTTCCTTGTAACAAGGAAATAAGTGCTTTCAAATGTATGCCCATCACTTACTAACTCAGACAAAGTTGCTAAATCGCTTGCTGATTGAATAAGATATGGAGATTCCTCTTTACCATCTCCAGAAAATGGTATGGTTGAACTGGGATTTACTAATGTAAATGAAACTATATTCGACAAAGGGGTATTTGTATCAGCCTGAACAATCTGAGCAGAATACGTTCCTAATCCATAAGTATCTCTTAGATATGAATGTTGATAATATGAAACAAATGCATCACTATAAGATGCACCAAGATCAGCATAAGAAGTACTTGAACTAATCCAAATATTACGATTAAAAATCTCACTGTATAATACAACAGTGTTAATTGGTGTAGTTATTTTAATATCAACTACAAGATTCTCAGATAAATCAATAGTATCAGTATTGATAACATCGATTCCGAAAATAATTGGATGATATATAGAATAAACTTCACCTTGATCTATTGAATATAGATGTGATGAATCTGCAGAGAGAACACGCAGACGTAAATCATCTGCATCCAAATTATCAGCCGCAGCGACAGGAACGGCAAACAGCCCAAACAGCAGAACAAAAAGTAATCCTGCAAAAAGAATCCTTAATTCAAAACGCTTAGTGTCTCCTGCTGATTTTTCCAGAAAGGGGGGGGCAATTCGAGTGGAATGTCCCTTAGTAAAACACGTAGTACTGCTCATAAAATCAACTCATGAATTGTGTTGATAAATTATGAATAATAATTATCCTCAAATCAGCATAAAGATACCGAGTACTCCATCATATATAGATTATTTTGAGATAATGTCGTCCCTGTGAATAGGTGAGATGTACATAAATAGAAGAGGCACAGTAATTATTACACATGAACAGACGTTTTGTTATCTTCTCACTCCTTCTCGTACTTGCTGCAAGCATCTTTAGTGCAGGATGTATCTCACCAGATGTCCCGAATGTCTCAGATAATCCTGATGTACAGGAAATGTATGAACAGGCAGTGGCGTCTCTTACAAATCCACCAACAGGGTATGAACTGTTAGAAGCACCAGTAGTTCTACATTACGATTCAATACCATCACCAAACATGAACATCATCTTTGCTGAGATATTGGATTCTGATAAAGAAGGGTTGGCATATGCGGTTGTATTAGACGGTGCGGTAATTACGCCAATTAAAACTGGAATGTTGATTCTGGAGACAAATGGACAACTCACTCATATTACTATACCTGATAATCAGGAATCAGATCAAATTGTAATGATAACCGATGGAGATATGAAAAAAGGATATTTTTCAGTTTTGGAACTTACAGAATTCTCCTATGGCTTCATATATGTCTATGTCTTAAAGTGTATAGATGCAGGTGTGGCTTCACGTAATCAATAATAAAAGCAGAGAGTATTTCTAACAACCTCTATTTTTAACAAGTCTCTGTATCAATATCAGTATTTAGACATAGTTTTGTCCAGTCTTCTAACCATGATAAATAAGATATTCCACCGCGAACCGCTCCGCGCCAAAGTCGCGGCTCCGCACCCTGATTTCAGGAAGTGAATTTTAAGAAAAACCATTGAAACAATTAAAGCCTATCCAATCTAATGAATGTACATGAATCTCACCGGACGAAGCATTTCAAAAGGCATTGCATCAGGTGAACTGTTGAAAACAGATACACCAATATCCTTCCTTGGCGGAGTTGATCCAAGGACTGGAATCATCATCGACGAAAGCCACCCGCTTGCAGGAGAAAAAATTACTGGAAAAGTTCTCGCATTCCCATACGGCAAAGGTTCGACTGTCGGCTCATATGTAATCTATGCATTATCAAGAAACGGCACAGCGCCTGCTGCTGTAATCAATACCGAATGCGAGACCATCATCGCAATTGGGACAATTATCGCAGGAATTCCTGCAGTTGACCGCCTGGATGGGGAGCTTCCGGAAAATGGAACAGCTGTTACTGTAAACGGCACAGACGGCACTGTCACTTTCGCATGAATATAGTCTGGCGTTATATTTCACACAGCAGAAACACCTATGCCGGGCTCTATGCTGCTTGTGAAAAGTACGGCTACTCGTTAGAACCGGCAGACGGTCCAGATGGTGACATTATATGTTACAGTTTAAACAGCCTGAACTATAACAACTACGCAGAAGAGATGCGTGAAGCCGAAGGCATCGTAATCGCCGGAGGTCCTCACCCGTCTGCGTGCTGGGACGAAGTCCTGCGTGATGCTGATTATGTGGTTGTTGGAGAAGGTGAGAGAACACTTCCAAGGCTTCTTGATGCATTAACCAAAGGCGGTAATCCTGAATATGTTCCGGGAGTTGCAGGTAAAAATGGTCTGACGCCAACTGATCACTCAGTCAGACTTGATGCATATCCATGCTTTTCGCGGATGAAAGGGTACATTGAGCTCTCCAGAGGCTGTCCTTTCAACTGCGGATACTGTCAGACACCGCGTCTTCACGGAAACAGAATGCGTCACAGATCACGTGAAGCAGTGGTCGAACTCGCATCCAAATTCCGTGATGCACGATTCGTGACGCCGAACGCATTCGCCTACGGTTCAGCAGACGGGGTGCATCCTGACGTTGAAAAACTTGAACGTCTTCTTTCATCTCTTACGAAAAATAATATCTACCTTGGAACATTCCCGTCAGAAGTAAGACCTGAGTTTGTTCTGCCGGAAACAGCAGAACTTGTTGTGCAGTACTGTTCAAATAAAAATCTGCATTTCGGAGCTCAGGCTGGTTCGGATGAGGTTTTGAGGAAACTAAAGAGAGGACACACAACTGATGATGTGATGAGGGCAATTGATACTTGTCTGGATTTCCATCTTCTTCCGGTTGTAGATGTAATCTTGGGCTTCCCGTTTGAGACTGATGAGGATCAGCAGAAAACATTCGACCTCGTAAAAGAGATTTCCCGTTATGGTAAAGTGCACGTACACTTGTTAACTCCGCTTCCTGGAACAGATCTTGCGGGGACAGTCTGCCGCGATATTCTGCCTGATATTGACAGTAAGCTTGGTAAGTTAGCACAGAATGGGCATGTGACAGGATACTGGCACGAAAAAATGGACTGGGCAAAAGACCGGTAAGATTATTCTATACTTTTTTTTTCAGGTAATGGAGGTGTGAGCGTGGGTATTTTTCACACACAATCACAATATAGCATCATATGGTTTATTACTCTCGAAATGACGACACATCGAATAAAACAAGTTATGAATATTAAAAATCCATTTATGAAATAGAGAGATTCAGCCACACTTGATTTTGAAAATAATTTATCTTACAACCCAATAGAGGACATACTCAGGCAGGCTGTTCTAGCTCGCGGTTTAGAAATCTTATGTTCACCTAAAGTTCAGGATAATCCTTTGAAAAAATTGGGTTATTAGAAGTCTTCCATTATTTATCCAATAAGATACTCTTAATCATCTCTTATGACTGATGAGGCACAGCATACTCACGAGCTTTTCTGGATTCCGGCAGGAGAAAACTCCCTGTTCAGATTCCGTTATAACATATCACACTGTTCTTTGAAGCCTTAATCATGACAGAATTCTGATTCAGCGCATCAATTACTTCATTTGCAATCATTCAAACAGTTTGCCCGTCTGTCCCAATAAACACGCAAACCAGGGTATTCTCTTCTACATAGTTTCCGTCTGCGTCAGTCCAGTAGCCTTTTGCCGGATACAAAGTGTAGACATCAACATACTGAGTACGAATACTATGAACAGTTAGTACTGCATCTTCGGTTGATATCTTCTGTGTTAGATCATCCTTATCATTCAGTCCAATATATATTGTGTATGTACTGCTTTAGCTGCCTGCAAGAAATCCGCAGAATCCAATAGCCGCAAGTATGAAAGCAGAAAAATGACGGAGACAATAATGTGACGTCTCCGATTTTCCTGATTCATCATCTTACAAGTATACAGTATTTGTATGTTGATTTTTCCTGCGTGTAAAATCCATGACATGGCAATTTTTTACGGGCACTCGAAAAATCACTCCTTCATATCGGCCCGTAAATCCACGAACACAAAGTGCCCAAGGTATTTCATCATCCAAAATATCAGACCCGCTCAAAACCCGTTTATTTGCGTCACATAATTTGCAGGCACTAACAACCATGTCTTGGAACGTTAGAATTCTTCAAAAATACAAAAACCATTATTTGAGCTTATTTTTCAGAAATAATCTTTATTTGTCGTTAGAATGGGTGTCAAAAAACACCCAGTTTATTGCGCATAATATGTATTATGCGCAATCATTAAATCATTTGACCGCCAACAACATACTAGAGAGAGATGGCAAAGATACGACGAACATTCAACGCCTGGATACCAAGGTACATCAGCAGCCTCCAGACGAAGAACTACTCAGACAACACAATCGAAGCATACGCAAGAGTTCTCAAACTTTTCGCACAGTATGAAACATACTTAACCGAACATGACGGAGAACTTCCGGAAACCATCTCTGAGTTTCGTGAGTATGGAATGGGAGCTGAGGTTGATGTCTCAGCATACGAAATCGTCGACTTCTTTACTTTAATCAGAAACGAACGCCACCTCTCAGCGGCCAGCATCCACCAGTATGACTCGGCACTTTCCTCATTCTACCGTTACTTAATCGTCCAGGATTTGATTGAAGCAAACCCGATGGACAAAGTTGACAGGCCGAAAATCAAAGACCGCGAACTGAAATACCTAAGACACAAAGAGGTCATGAATTTCATCGAATCGCTCGAAAACCCGCGTGACGCTCTTCTTGTCAGAACGATTTACGCCACAGGAATGCGTGTTTCAGAGGTCTGCGGAATGAACGCGGAACACATCGATTTCGAAGAAGGAACGATTCGCGTCAGAGGTAAAGGAGGTAAAATCCGTATGGTTTTCTGTGATGCTGACACTCTTGCAGGAATTAAGGAATTCCTAAACGGACGGACAAACGGCAGTGTTTTCGAAGGAAGAAACGGAGCTGCACTGTCTCCAAGAACCGTACAGCACATATTCAGCCTTTACGCACCTCCGGGAATTACTCCGCATAAAATCCGCCACAGTTATGCCAGTGAGCTTTACAGAAGATCACACAACATCCGTGTCGTTCAGGAAAACTTAGGACACACATCCATCAAGACCACAGAAATCTATGTCCACACCGATCTTGATGAACGCAGAAGAGCATACGAGCAGTACTTCCCACTTGCAACAGGTGAGTGAGAAGTACAAAAATGCATCACCCAAAAGAACTATAAACCATATGATGCTATATTATAATCAGGATGTGAAAGATGGAAGAAGAGTACCAGAATAACGCTGAGCAGTCATTCGAAGAACCGCCGAAACTTGCATACTACAATGAGGCAGAACGTCAGGAAGAGATTAACAAATATCAGAAATTCAAAAAGGTTGACGGAGCAGCATACAGAAAAGTAAATCTCTTCCTCAGAAAAAGAACCTACATCACCGCCCGTGAATGGGCAATAGCCCGTCTTTGTGCTGATTTCAAAACCCCATACGGTGCTGAGATGACATTTATCGGACAGCACTTACCAGAACTTTGCCCGTTCATGGAAGAGCCGTACAGCCCGCAGGCTGTAAATCAGGCACGAAGTTCATTCAAGCGCAAGGTCAAAAAATCAGCTGCAACATTCTTCTACGGTGCAATGTGCGGATTCTTTACTCTTGACGAACTCGATGACATCTTATTCGAAGCAAACGAAGTTGCCAAATTCTTCCTCGAAATCGAAGGCACAACATTAGAGATTGATGACGAGATTGAGATTGAAGATAAAATCAGCGAGATTATGAAAAAGCTTGGCGACTCAGCAAATCAGATGTTAAACAGCAGACGCGAAGTCTCAGCTGAAGAAGACACTGAAGATGACGAAGAGTGAAGTAATTCTTTCTCTAACGAAAGAAGAGGCAAAACAATACATTATATCAGAATAATTCACCTCTCTTTTTTGTAACCTTTATATTTCTGCACTGCCGATAATACACATATATTATGGCACTGGAAAAACTCGAAAAGAAGTTCTTTGGAACCAACGGAGCCCGCGGAATCACAGGCGAAGACATGACTCCTGCATTTGCTCTTGGAATTGCCGAAGCCTTTGGAACAATGCTTGGCAAGGGAAAGACTGTTGGTATTGGACAGGACCCGAGAACCTCAGGACCGGCTCTTGATGCTGCTGTTAGAGCAGGTCTTACAGCATGCGGATGCAATGTAGTTGATTTCGGCATCCTTCCAACACCTGCTCTTCAGTATCTTGTTCTCCATCACAAACTGGATGGTGGTGTGATGATTACTGCATCCCACAACCCTCCTGAGTACAATGGAATCAAAATCATAGAAGCAGACGGAACTGAGATGGGTGACGAGAGAACTATCGAGCTCGAACAGATTTACATACAGGGCAAAGCTGTTGTTGCCGGATGGGATGAATTAGGCGAAGCCGTAGAAGAGCCTGAGGCATACAAATTCTACATCGATGCAATTGTATCCCAGTTCTCTGAGGGAATCGGAGATGGGATTGTTGTTGCAGTTGATCCTGGAAACGGTGCCGCATGTAAAACAACTCCTGAGATTCTCCGCAGACTTGGATGCACAGTTCACACAATCAACGCAGAGTTCAACGGACTCTTCCCAAACCGCCTTCCGGAGCCATCCGAAGAAGGTCTTGCAAATCTCTCAGCTCTTGTCCAGGCAACCGGTGCCGCCTTTGGTGTAGCTCATGATGGGGATGCAGACCGTGCAATCTTTGTGGATGAGAAGGGAACATTCATGGACGGAAATATTACATTTGCTCTTCTTGCATCCTATTTCGCAGAAAAATCCGCAGGAGGAGAGATTGTAACTCCTGTCAGCACATCAGGAATTGTTGAGGCTGTTGGAAAAGAGTTTGGATGCAGTACTTCGTACACTGTTGTCGGAAGTATCTACGTTGCAAGAACAATGCGTCAGGAAATTGCAGAGGGAAAGAATGTTGTAATCGGAGGAGAAGGAAACGGCGGAGTAATCTATCCGCATCACCAGTTCTGCCGTGACGGAGGAATGTCTGCTGCAACGATGCTTGGTCTTTCTGCTGTCAGAAAAACTCCAATCTCTGAACTTATTGCAGCTCTTCCAAAGTTTACAATGTATCAGGAGAAGAGAAAGACCTCACGTGCCAAAGAGATTGTTGACCATATGCGTGAGTTCTTCTGTGACTGTCCTGTAGACGACAGAGATGGTATCAGAATTACAAAAGGAGGAGCATGGGCTCTTATTCGCCCATCAGGAACAGAGCCTCTTGTTCGCGTGTACACCGAATCACGCGATGCTGATGAGGCAAAAGAGATGCTGGATACTATCCTTGGTGAGATAGCACCATATCTCAGTTAATTTTTCTCAACGCATAACTATTTAAAAAACCAGTTCTAACTCTATACTATGACGGATATTATAAGTACAGTGATTATGATTATCCTTGCCGTCATTATCTGCATTGTATTATATTTCGTATTCAAAAACGGTCTGAAACTTTTAATCAATGCATTATGCGGTGTGGCAATTCTGTTTGTGGTTTCATTCTTCCACTTAGCTCCTATCGGCGCTCTTTCGATTGCTCAGGTTATTGTCTGTGCAGTAGGCGGAGTTATTGGTGCGGTTCTGCTGATTGTTCTGTCATTCTTCGGAATCGTCATCTAATCTTTTTTTATGCATTTTATTCAGGCAAAGTCTCTTCTCTCTTACAAAAATGGAATGAATATTTTCAGAGGATGTACCCATGGGTGTATTTACTGTGATTCAAGAAGTCTTTGTTATCGAATGCCTCATGATTTTTCAGATGTGGCAGTGAAAGAGAATGCAGCAGAGCTCTTAGACGATGCTTTGTCTCATAAAAGGCGGAAGTGTATGATTGGCTTTGGTTCTATGAGTGACCCGTATATTCCTGCTGAAAGAGAGCTGTGTCTTACCAGACGATGCCTTGAGGTTATTTCAAGGCGAGGGTTTGGGGTGTCTCTTATTACGAAGTCAGATCTGGTTCTGCGTGATCTTGACATCCTAAAGGAAGTCAATCAAAAGACAAAGGCTGTTGTCTCTATGACACTTACAACAGCAGATGACAGTCTTTGTAAAAAAGTTGAGCCGAATGTTTGTCCGACATCAAGGCGTGCGGAGGTTCTATATGAGCTTCGCGACGCTGGAATTCCAACAATAGTGTGGCTTTGTCCTATTCTTCCGTATATCAATGACAGTGTGGAAAATCTTGAAGGGATTTTATCCATCTGCCGTGCGGCAAAGGTATCCGGAGTGCTTTGTTTTGGATTTGGTATGACGCTTCGTGATGGAAACAGAGAGTATTACTATCAGAAGTTAGATGAGCTGTTTCCAGGGCTTTCATCCTGCTATGCTGCTGAGTTCGGGCAGAACTACAGTGTTCCAAGTCCTAACTCAGAAGAGCTTGAATCTGTGTTCTCCAGGTTTTGTAAGGCAGAGAAAATTGAGCGGGATGCTGATAAGATTTTCTCGTTTATGTCTGAGATAAAGCGGGATAAACAGACAACTCTGTTTTAAAAAAGATATTAGTCCATCCAGATTTTGATGAACTTTGCAATTAAGGCATCCATCTGGATATCTGCATTTGCCCCTTCGCTTAAGCGGAAATCAGTTTCTCCTATTGCGTCGATTAAATCAGTCTTTACACGGCGGTCGATGTCGTCTGCGGTTGATACTGCGCGGTAAAGCTGGTTTAACAGTTCGTTTGGGGCGATTCCCTTATCATACATCAGCATATGGAGCATGCGTTCTGATGTCTCGAAGTCACCTTCCTTGCAGAGGGCTGAAAGCATTTCAATCTCTTCAGGCTTTGCGGTTGAGGTTACAGCATATACGTTTGCGGCAGTAACAGAGTCTGCAACGATTGCAGCACCCTGTAAAGCGTTGATTGCCTTTCGCATGTCTCCCTGTGCAACATATGTGATTGCGGAATATGCATCCTCTTCGATTACAATTCCTTCAGCTTTTGCGATTCTGTCCATCTCATCGCGGACAGCGTCTTCTGTCAGAGGACGGAAACGGTAGATTGCGCAGCGGCTCTGAATCGGGTCGATGATTTTGGATGAGTAGTTGCAGGAGAGGATGAAGCGGCAGGTCTCTGCATAGTTTTCCATGGTTCTGCGAAGGGCTGCCTGTGCATCGTTGGTTAATGCATCTGCTTCGTCAAGGAAGAGTATCTTAAACTCTGCATCACCCAAGGGAGAGGTTCTTGCGAACTGTTTTATCTGGGTTCTGACGACGTCGATTCCTCTTTCATCTGATGCGTTGAGCTCGCGGAAGTTCATACTCCATGTATCGCCAAACATTTCTCGGGCTAAAGCGACAGCACAGGTGGTTTTGCCGATTCCTGCTGTTCCGGTAAATAACAGGTGCGGTAAGCTTTTTGCGGCGGCATACGTCTTTAACCGCTCGACGATTTCCTTTTGTCCGGAGACTTCATCTAAAGTCTTTGGGCGGTATTTTTCTATCCAGATATCGGGGGATGCCTGCATATCTTACATATTGAATTCAAAGGCGGATAAAGACTGTGATGGAGTGTAAAAAAGTTAAGGGGCGTTTGGAATAACCGCGAAGAATACTACATCCAAACTTCCTTCATTAATCAGCGTATGAGACTGTCCCTTCGCACAGTAATGAACCTGTCCAGGCGAGAATTTCATCTTCTCCCCATTGTATACAACAGTTGCCTCACCCTCAATGAAGTACATAACCTCATAGTTGGTCTCATGAGTATGCAGACCAATAGAAGCTCCTGGAATAAGTCTTCCCTTTACGATTTTTCCATGCTCATCAATGAACATACGTGAGCGATACTCTTTCTCACCGCCGAAAAAGTTCGGAGATGAAGTCTCTTCAATCTTTTCGAAATCAATAATCATTGGTCACCCCATTTTGCAAGAGCTGCTGCAAGCTCCGGATGCGAAAGTGAATACTCGCGGGCAGGAATTCCAAGAACAGCCGCCTCTGCTGCCTGAAGCATAGCACGGGTTCCGGCAGTCGTTCCCTCTGGATGACCGTGAATTCCCCCTCCTGCCTGAAGAACAATATCTGTTCCAAGCTTCGAAATCTCAGCCGCAACCTTTCCAGGATGCAGACCGCCGGATGATACCGGAAACACAGGCTTTAGATATGAAAGCGGTTTTGTAATCTCCATGTTGTCTGCGATTACCTCACCTGCCTTACTTCCCATCTTACCGGAAACAGAACCCGTATGCAGCTGGTCTCCTCCGGCAGACCGGACAAGCTTTGCAATAGGCCTCATGGCTATTCCATGATGCGGATTGCGTGTCAGAGCGCCGTGCATTGTACGGTGGACATGGATTGGAACATTAATCGCAGAATCCTCTGCCAATGCCTGAATCGCAGAAAAACCTGCGGTTAAAACATCGACCATCAGCATATTAGCACCGGCAGATACAGCCTTGTGTGCAAGCTCAACAATCTTATCTCCGCCGGTTGTCACATTTACCGCATACAAAACCTGCTTTCCTGTCTCATCCTTTGCACGGTCAAGAGCATCCATAACAGCCTCAAGACGCTCAAAAAGAGGACAGAATGACTGATTTGTCAAAGTTTCATCATCCTTGATTAAATCAAGACCTCCAAGGGCTGCTTCGTATGCCACCTGGGCTGTGTCCTTTGGATTTAATCCAACCTTTGGTTTGATAATCGTTCCAATATGCGGTCTGCATGAAACTTCAGTCCCTACAATCTTTCGAACACCGTCAATTCCAAACTTCGGACCGCATCCACATAGATTTTCCGGAAGGTCGATATCCAGGAGACGTACAGCCTCAAGCTTTCCAAGACCAAAGAGATTTCCTGCAATAACCGATAAATACTGAGGAATATTTCCCTTCTCGAAAATTTCGTGCGGGAAACATATTCTGGTTAAGTATCCGCCGTCAGGCAGTTCCACAAGGTCTTCGACAGAACCATCTAATGCATGTACATAAGCCGTTTTGTCATTTACAGTTGAGAGACTGGTCCATGTTCCGGTGGTCTGCTCTTCACGGATTGCATTTGCCGCGTAAGATGCATCAACTCCATCTTTTGTGCGGAAATAGTATGTTGCGATTAAATCTTTCATAATTTCTCCTGCATTGGGTCAAATCCTAAATGGTCACGCATAATAGTATATGCAGCCTCTGGCGGTACAGCTCCGGCTTCAGTTACTATAACATCGATATATCTGGCAGGCGTTACATCAAACACCGGATTTCTGACAGTAACAAACGGAAGTTTTGCAGAAACATCATCAGCGAGAACCTCTGATGCCGGACGCTCTTCGATTTCGATGTGTTGTCCAAGAACTGTCTTTGGAGCAAATTTGTATGTCTCTGCTGCAACAATCACATTCTTTCTAGCCTCATATGCGGCTAATGCAATCTGCGATGTTCCAATCTTATTCACAACCGCACCTTTGACAGTTACCGCATCTGCTCCAACAATTACTAAATCAACCTCCTTCATGAAGGTTCGAACTGCCGAATCCACAATATAGGTTGTAGGTATCTCATGGTCGTTTAAAGTCTGAATTGTAAGCCTTCCCTGATTCCAGGGCCTGACTTCTGTTGCAATTACTGAGATGTTTTTACCCTGCTCTTTTGCGAGAATAATCCCAGCCAAAGCCGCTTTGGAGTTGCAGTGTGTCATCACAGTCATGCCGTCTTTGATTCTTGCAGCACATATTTCTGCGATACGCTTTACTGCCTCATTTGACGATGCAATAAACTCTTCTGCCTGATTTTTTACAAGAATGCGTGCTTCATCTTCGGTAGATGCAGAACTCATTCCAGACAGCACAATTCTAACAGCATTTGGAAGAGACACTGCAGTCGGGCGTGTTGCAAGAAGAATATCTGCGGCTTTATTCATCTCAAAGACAAATTCAGATAATCCAGCTTTTGGAAGACTGTCTGCATGCTCTAAAAGAGCATGAGCCGCTTCCCGTGCAATCTTTCCGGCTCCGCGAATCTCCATATTTCTTATTTGTTCAGCGGTTTTTGCAAGAGACATTAGTATGTAAAATTCGGATTCTGATTATTAAATAGTTATGGAAGAAGTATGGGGAAAAATCAGTTTAGTCCCCGCTCTTCATCAAAACGTTTCTTAAATGCGGCAAGAGCCTGCTGATACTCAGGAGACTCAACAAACTTTTCCATAAAGTCCTCTTCGACAAGTCTGTCAACAGCAACCTGCTCTGCAAAAACCTGACACATGGAGTTTTGGCAGTTGCGAAGAACCTGCATCATCTCAGCTTCTTCCTTTTGCCGCTTTGCTTCCTTTCGTGCAGCTTTCAGCCCGCATTTGGATGTTCGTCTGTCTTTACAGTCCTTATCATATTTGTCAGTACATTTGTGGCATAACTTTTTTTCTTTTCCCATAGTTAATCCTCCAGATAGGAAAGAAGCGCCTCGCGCTTTGAATCATAATCTGCTATACCTGTGTCATAGAGTTTCTGCAAGAGGTCGAAATCTTTTGTACTCGTGGAAACTCCTGTGTTTTCAGGAGGTGCGAAGATAAAGATACGTCCCTCCTTTTCCATCTCATACACCCACTTCAGCGTCTCTCTGTATCTGAGATGACGGTTGTCAATCATCTCAATCATCTTCGGATACTTACGAAGAAGGAAATGATAAGCAGGCTTCATCTCCTGAGGCTGACGGACAAACGTCCTTGCATTCTCAAGCAGCACAACAACCTTTCTGCATCCGTCATCGAATGCTTTCTGAAGCGGAATCGGATCTGCAACCCCTCCATCATAATACATCCGTCCATTGATTTCTATTGGACAGCATAGTGCAGGTATCGCACATCCTGCCATGATAAACCTGTAATCATCTGCTGCCATCTCTGATTTCTCAAAGTAGCAGGCATTACCTGTCTCTGCATCAGTCGTTGTCATCCAGAACTCTGTTGAATTCTCCTGCATGCAGGTATAATCAAGCGGATCAGCTCCTGTCGAGTTAGATAGGTCTCCATAGATGTATCTGATATTGAAAAACGAACCTTTCGTGATAAAGTGCCGCATGCCCATATAGCGCGGGTCTTTTGGATGCTCAACAAAAAACCTGAGATTTCGTCCGCGCTGTCCGGCAACAAAAGATGCTGTATTTCCAGCGCCTGCTGAAACGCCAATACACTCATCAAAGGTTATACCATCATCTAAGAAGCGATCAAGAATACCTGCGCTGTAGGCGCACTTCATTCCGCCGCCCTCAACAACAAGCCCTCTTTTCATAAAAAAAGGTTAGAGTTTTGAAACCAGATCGCGGAGAACCGCTTCAGGGTCTTTTGCTTTTACAACGCTTGAAGCAAGAAGAACTCCGTCTGCTCCAAGGTCAACTGCTGTTTTCACACATTCTCCGGACTGAATTCCTGCACCGCAGAGAACTTTGACATCAGAGTTGATGTTCTTAACACACTCAACAGATGCAGAGATAATTCCAGGGTCGGCCTTTGCAACAGAAACGCCTGAGCCGATTAACTCCGGCGGCTCGATTGCAACATAAGTCGGAGCAAATGCTGCGGCTGCAGCAGATACACCTGCGGTGTTGGTACAGACAACAGACTCTAAGTGATTGAACTTTGCAGCCTCAACACATGCTTCGATATCAGCAATAGTTAAGCGGCGCTCGGAGTGGTTGATGAGAGTACCTGTACAGCCAGCTGCACGAACCGTGAATGCAGGAACTCTTCCTGTAAAAGCGCCTTCGACTGCATCGATGTGCTGTGCATAGACTGGAATCTCATAGTGTTTACAGAACGGGTGAAGCTCTACATACTGTGGTGCGACACCGATTGTAACACCGGTCTCTGACATAACAAGTTCGGCGGCCTCGCCGATTCTTCCTGCATTGTTTCCAGCCCCTTCGCGGTAGGACTTGAAGTTAATTAAGATGAGAGGAGATGTCATTATTTCCTCTTAATCTGAATCACATCACCGAGAGTGGTTGCGGCAACCCCTCCAACTTGGGACTTTGAGTTGTCGTCACCGACATCGAGCAGAACAATGCCGAGCTCTTTTTCAAGCTTCCTGCGCTCTGCCTCGGTTGGTGCGCGGTCTCCGCGTTCAAGCTTCTTGATGTCTCCTTCCTGCATCTTTAAGATAAATGCAAGATCTTTCTGGGAGAATCCTTTTGCCTGACGGGCTGCTGCGATACGCTTGGAGAAGTCTTCGACAACATCTCCTTCGATGAAATCGAACATATCACGTTTACGCGGGGCGGATGGGGAGTGGACTGGACGCGATGCAGAAGACTGAGGGGCAAAACGCCCGGACTGAGCCTTAGAACGCGGGGTCTGAACCTCGGTACCCAGCTTCGCACACTTATCGCAAACCTTCATGGGCTTTGAACCTTCAATCTGAACGAGGCGTGCCCGTTTCGTGATTTGTACGCCGCATAATTCACAATATTCTGTCTGCATGGCTATTTCTAATGTATATATCCGTTTCATATTACATTAAAGATTTTCATCGGGTACAGACAGCACTTCCAAAAGACACACTCCGGCTAACTTTTCTATTGTGCAGATTGTATATGACAATCATTGTCTTCGAGGATTCTCATTGAGAAACTATATATCACACAACCTGCAAATTTAACACGTTTATAGAGATTTCATATGGGAGATGAAGTAGCCGTAATTTCCGCACTGGTTGTGGTACTCGCCTGTGCTTTGGTGGTACTGTTAATCGGTAGGAGATTTAGAATACCATTTATCATCGGATATTTCCTGACTGGAATTATTGTCGGACCGTTTGGTCTCGGACTGATTGCCGAAGAGGAAGTGTCGATGCTCGCTGAGCTTGGCGTTATTTTGCTGATGTTTACCATCGGTCTGGAAATTTCTCTGAAAAACCTTCTTTCGATGAAGAAGATTGTCTTAATCGGCGGTATGCTCCAGCTGGTTTTGACAACGGTAGCTGTCCTTGGAGTGATGATGGCTGTGGGCTTCTCGTTCAGCGTTTCGCTCTTTATCGGATTCTTAGTCGCACACTCATCGACTGCGATTATCATGGACTTGTACCAGAAGAGCGGAGAAGTTGACAGCAGGCATGGAAAGATAGCGCTTGGTCTGCTGATTTTCCAGGACTTAAATGTCGTGCCCATGATGCTGGCTGTCCCATTCCTCGCAGGAACTGACGGAGGAGACTTAGCAGGCTCTGTTATCAGCTTCGTTCTCGGTCTGGCGATTATGATGGTGATTTTAGTGGCGGCAATTTATCTTGTTCCAAAACTCCTGCGACACGTTGCCCTTACCAGAAGCGGAGAACTGTTCGTTATCTCAATTGTTGTCATTTGTTTTGGAATTGCATGGCTCATGTCCTTAAACGGCGTAAGCCTTGCACTTGGAGCATTCCTCGCAGGAATTGCAATATCAGGTTCTGATTACAGCCATGAGGTCGTTGGACAGATTATGCCGCTTCGGGATATCTTAACAGGAATTTTCTTCGTCTCAATTGGTATGATGCTGAATCTTCCATTCCTCTGGGATCATCTTGCAGTAATCCTTGGTCTTGCAGCCCTGCTCCTCATTGGAAAGTTCCTCTTAAACTTCATCTCAGTCAAGGCTTTAGGTGTGGCCACAGGGGCTGCGATTCTCTCAGCAGTAGGTCTTTCGCAGATTGGAGAATTCTCTTTCATCCTTGGTTCAACTGGTCTTGCCGCAGGTATTCTGGATAATGAAATCTATCAGATTTTCCTTGCAATCTCTATCGTAACTATGGCTGCAACTCCGTTCTTGGTACAGCTTGCACCAAAGATTGTAAACAAATATTTCGCACCGAAGGTGGAAGATGAGGAGAAACAGGTTCTTCAGGCTGACCATGAAATCATCGTGGGATACGGTCTTGCAGGACAGTACGTTGCAAAGGCGTTAAAGCGTATGGAGATTCCATACATCATCTTAGAACTCAATGCTGAAACAGTTGCCCGCGAAAAAGCACGCGGGGAAAATATCATCTATGGTGATGCAAGCCGCGAAGCAGTTCTGGAATATGCAGAGATTCGAACCGCTAAAACAATCGTTATCACAATCCCTCATATGGATGCCGTAAAAGGAATCATCACCACAGCACGCCGGATGAACCCGCAGGTATCTATTATTACCCGCTCGAAGTTCATCTCAGAGACCTCCGAACTTTATCACCTTGGAGCTGACGAGGTAATTGTTGATGAGCGTGAGTCTGCGATTCAGATTTTCAGAAGGATTCTGATGAGCAAGAATATGCCTGTTCAGGATATTGAGCAGTTCAGTAAGGAAATCAGAACCGAGCTGTACAACAAATATATCGAAATCCCGCAGAAGACCAGTATTCCTGACAGGGACAGAACAACCGTCCTTGACTCATTAAAGGTCCGTGCGAAACGTGCAGATGAACGCTTATCTTCAGAGATGGCAAGGGTTGAGCAGGTAAGGGTAGAAGAAGGATGTGTGGTATGCGGAAAGAAGCTCTGTGATATTCACCTCCGTGCAAACTATGGTATCTCTGTGCTTGCAGTCAAACGCCACGGGGAAGCGGACGCTGTTGTGTCTCCTGATGGGGAAACTGTCCTGATGAAGGGAGATACGGTTGTAGTTATTGGAGAGAGCAGAGCTCTTGGACAGATGCTTCCGCTTTTCTTATGTGACAGCGGAACATACTGTGAACTGCCGAATAGAGCAGACGACACTTCAGTATAAAAGGGATTGTACCCTTTCTTTTTTTTTAACTGCAGGTTATATAACTAAAAAATAGTCGGTAGACTAGAACCACGCATCAAGTGTGGACTGTCCTTTCTTTGAGCCGAGGCGCTCTAATCCTGCATCAACTCTCTCGCGGGTAAATCCATGTTCTTCGCAGAGAATCTCCATGACTTTGTCGCGGTCTGCTGAGCGTGTGTTGATTTCATAATTTGTTGTGACTTCAGGGTTCATGAAATATGAAACGAGCTCCTCAGGACTTGCGGCATTTTCAGACTCTTCGATTCTCTCATAGAAGTTTCCGGCACGAACAATTTTGAGTGCAGTCTTTGGACCTACACCTGAAACTCCTGAGTTATAGTCTGTTCCAATCAGAAGAGCTGCCTGGATTAACTCTTCACGGGTGAGTTCAAGTTTTGCAAGAGTGTCTGAGAGTTGGAGCCGCTCGGGATATACAGATATTACTTTTCCGCGAATCCGACGCTTTCCAGATATTGTAACATTTCGAACCAGTGTCTCACATCCGAAAAGAAGCGAGTCATAATCCTGAGAGACAGCATATGTTACATCTCCTTTCTGAGTCATGAATGCAGACTGTGCTTCACCTTCTGATGGTGCCTGAATCCATGCGATTCCAAGAGATGTTAAGAGTTCTTTTGCAGAATCTTTTACATATGCGTCAACCTTCGAAGATGCCATTGCATACTTTCTTGCGGCTTCTGAATCTCCCTCTTTTACTGCACGCTCGTACTCTGCCGCTGCATTTTCGCGAACCTGGCGGCGCTTTTCGAGAGTTGCCATCTTAAACTCAGGCGGTTTTCCGTCGAAAACATAGACAGGAGTTATGTTTTTCTCGACAAGATTTGCAGTACGGAATAACAGACCGCTTAGATGAGATGTGATTCTTCCTTCATCATCCATTAAAGGTGCTCCGTCAGACTGACGGATTCCTGATAAAAACTGATAGAGGGCATTGTAGGCATCAACAGCTGCAATCCCTCCGATATTATCCCAGCCAGGGCTCTCAATGCATCCGTCGAGAAGCGCCCGGATAGCTACTCCCATTAGCGGTACATCCTGGATTTCAGACTGCTGACAGCTTCTACGACCGTCTGAGAGGTCTTATCCTGCTTTGCAACAAGCTGACGGCCTAAATCCTCCATTGCTGCGCGCATCATCTTCTCACGGTGGATGGATTCTTCTTCAAGTCTTCTAACGCGGATGATGAGCTGGAGAAGAAGTCCGCCAAAACATAAGATCAGTACGAGAATGCCTACAGCGATTAAAGCATCCTGCCATAAGCGGCTGACAACCACAATTCCCGAGATTGCCATTAAGATAATTAATAATATCTCAGGGATGATGTCTCGAATATTCATGAGTTTATCTGGGTGACAATAATAATTAAGTTTAACGCCTTGTATCCTGACCTGCGTCAGTGAGTTATACTGGCGATGTACATATTTTAACTTAGGTGAAGACAAATATTACATCAACTGTATGAAGGATAGGAAATTTCCAGTAAGTCCGGCATATGCCGGTATGATTCTTCTGATGGCGGCAACGAATATTCTTGCTCTGCTTTTAATTAATCCGATGCAGGATGCGGGGCTTTTTGCATTCGAAGACCCTGAGTCTATTGCAAATGTGATTTACTTCATCTTTCTGATGCTGGTGGTTACAGCTGTTCTGCTGATTCTTATCCGCAAAAAGGTACGTATAGTTATCAGCGCGGTTATTGCTGTGTCTCTGGCGATGGTGATATATTATGTGGCCTTTGCTCTTCTCTATCCGTTCATTCCGGAGATTGCTACACATATTATAGGGGCCGTTGTTGGTATCGGAGGCGTTCTGCTCTTGAAGTTCTATCCTGAGTGGTTTGTGATTGATGCGGTAGGTCTGATTACGTCTGCGGGATGTGCTGCTATCTTTGGTATTTCGCTTTCTCCGCTTCCGGTTGTTGTTCTGCTTATTCTGCTGGTTGTTTATGATTATGTGGCAGTTCACAAGACAAAACATATGCTGACTTTAGCAGATGGTGTGATGCAGCAGAAGATGCCGATTATGTTTATTGTGCCAAAAAAGCTGAAGTATTCGTATGCACGTGAAGGGCTTGTAATTCAGGATAAGAAGGAGGAGCGTGGGGCTTATATGCTTGGGCTTGGGGATGTGATTTTCCCGGGTGTTTTAGTTGTTTCCGCACAGGTGTTTTGCGAAGGACTGGCTGTCTTTGGCATTGAACTTCCAGCACTCGGGGCTTTTGTCGGAGCAGTGCTTGGTATGATTCTTCTTGCAATCCCGATGAGATCTGGAAAACCACAGCCAGGTCTGCCTCTTATTAACGGATGTGCGATTGTAGGGTTTATTATCTGCTGTGCAGTGTCTGGTTCATGGGACTGGCTTGCAGTTGGATTATGGTAAGTGCTGGTCTGTATTAATAATACCCAACACACATTTTTTTCAATAAAATAATTCAATATTTACAAGATATATAGAAGATATCCGCTGTGAGCCGCTCCACGGCGGAACAATCTTATTTTCAAATTAGTGTTAAAGTAATTTATTTCTAAAAAAAATTAGATTCTTGAAAATCCCTAAGGATTTACTCCTCAAGCATTTTCTTCAGGAACTGTCCTGTATAACTCTTCTTAACCTTTGCGACCTCTTCAGGAGTTCCTTTAGCAATAATTTTACCGCCGGCATTTCCTCCTTCAGGCCCTAAGTCGATGATGTAGTCAGCAGATTTGATAACATCTAAATTATGCTCGATTACAATAACCGTATTTCCTTTCTCAACAAGACTGTTTAAGACACCAATTAACTTCTTGACATCATGGAAATGAAGACCAGTTGTCGGCTCATCCAGGATATACACAGTCTTTCCGCCAGAACGTTTTGCAAGCTCACGGGTAAGTTTAATTCTCTGTGCCTCGCCGCCTGATAAGGTGGTTGAACTCTGACCAAGTTTAATGTAGCCAAGACCAACATCAGCTAATGTCTGAAGTTTAGCCTTGATTCCCTGTCTGTTTTCGAACAGCTCAAGAGCCTCGTCAACACTCATCTGCAAAACATCAGAGATGGATTTGCCCTTGTACTTTACCTCAAGCGTCTCAGAGTTGTATCTGGCTCCCTTACACTCCTCACACTCAACATACACATCAGGCAGGAAGTTCATCTCAATCTTCATAACCCCGTCACCGCAGCATGCCTCGCAGCGTCCGCCTTTGACGTTGAATGAAAAACGTCCCGGGCCGTAACCGCGAATCTTTGCCTCTGTTGTCTCAGAGAACACCTTGCGTATCTCGTCAAAGACCTTTGTGTATGTTGCAGGGTTCGACCTAGGAGTTCTTCCAATAGGGGACTGATCGATTACGATAACATTCTCAATACTGCTGTCTAAGACAAGCTCATCGTATTTTCCAGGAGTGACCTTTGCTCTGTTCAGCTCCTTTCGAAGAGCCTGATAGAGTGTGTCATAAATCAGCGTGGATTTTCCAGAGCCGGAAACTCCGGTAACCACAGTAAGCGTTCCAAACGGAATTTCAGCAGTGACATTTTTGAGATTGTTCTCAGTACATCCGGATATTCTAAGGAACTTATCTGAAACTCTGCGTGTCTTTGGAACAGGGATTGTAAGTTCTCCTGAGAGATACTTTCCAGTCAGAGAATCCTTTGCCGCTGCAATTTCGTCAGGAGTGCCGGCGGCTGTGACCTCTCCCCCATAGATTCCAGCCCCCGGTCCAATATCGATTACATAATCAGCCGCAAGAATCGTATCCTCATCATGCTCAACAACGACAACAGTATTTCCAATATCTCTGAGATGCTTAAGAGTTGCAATCAGCTTCTGGTTGTCTCTCTGGTGGAGACCAATTGACGGCTCATCAAGGATGTATAAAACACCCATAAGGTTTGAACCAATCTGGGTTGCAAGCCTGATTCTCTGTGCCTCGCCTCCGGAAAGAGAACCTGCGCTTCTCGAAAGCGTAAGATATCCAAGACCGACTTCTTTGAGGAACTTTAAGCGTGAGTCGATTTCGCGAAGAATAAGTCTTGCAATCTCTTCCTCTTTTGGCGGAAGTTCCAGATTTCTGAAGAATGCAAGCGCTTCATCAATCGACATGTCTGTAACATCAGCAATGGACTTATCAGAGATTTTTACAGCCAGAACCGTATCTTTCAGACGTTTTCCATGGCATGTCGGACAGGGCAGAATACGCATATACTTTTCCAGTTCCTCTTTTCGGTAGTCCGACTTTGTCTCGCGGTAAAGACGCTCGGTCTGAGGCAGCAGTCCTTCCCATGTTCCGTTGTAGGCAAACTCAGCATTCTTTGAGACCTGCTTGAATCTCATCTGCTCGGTTACACCATACATCAGTCCATTATACTGATCCTCAGTTAAGTCTTTGATTGGCGTCATCAGAGTAAAGCCGAGGTGTTTTGCAACAGCATCCAGGAACTGCACGCGGTAGCCGTCAAGGAAATTTTTGTAGACGTTTACAGCTCCTTCAGCGATTGATAGATTTTTATCCGAGATGATTAAGTCAGGGTCAAAAATCATCTGGAAGCCAAGGCCGTTGCATGTCGGACATGCACCAAACGGGCTGTTGAATGAGAACATTCTGGGCTGGAGCTCTTCAAAGGAAAGACCGCAGATTGGGCATGCAAGACGTGCGGAGTATACAGTGTCTTTTTCATCTCCTCCTGCATTTGCATAAACAAGTCCGTCTTCAGAATGGGCAAGAGCAGTCTCAACTGCGTCATTAATACGGCTTTTATCTTCTGTGTCACAACGGTCGATGACGATATCGATGTTGTGCATGATGTATCTCCCAAGTTTTATTTCGTCATCAGTCCTGAATATCTCTCCGTCGACTCTGACACGGGTAAAACCCTGCGCATTGAGATCTTTGAAAAGCTGCTCATAGGTCCCCTTCTTTTTGCGAATGACAGGAGCTAGAATGGTGACCATTCCTGAATAGTCATGAATGATGGCTTCTGCTATCTGCTCAGGAGTTCGCGATTCGATTTTGACTTTGTGTTTTGGACAGTGCGGAACTCCGATTCTGGCGAACAGTAGACGGAGATAGTCATAGATTTCTGTAACCGTGCCGACTGTAGATCTTGGATTTTTTGAGGTGGTTTTCTGTTCGATAGCAATTGATGGAGATAAGCCCTCGATGGAATCCACATCAGGCTTTGTCATCTGTCCTAAAAACTGCCGTGCGTAGGCTGAGAGTGACTCTACATAACGTCTCTGGCCTTCGGCGTAGATGGTATCAAAGGCGAGAGTGGATTTGCCGGAACCAGATACGCCTGTGATAACCGTTAATTTGTCGCGGGGGAGGGAGACAGAGATATCTTTCAGGTTGTGCTGCCTCGCTCCTTTTACAACCAGATTTTTCATCAGTTACTATTAGCAGGAACGATATATGAGGTTTTGGTATGTGGCAAATGAAACTGTGGAAATATTTCTAACAACCTAAGCACCGATGGCTAAGGTTCGAAGAGCCGCACGTCCTCGAGGCGTCGCGGGCATACGCCGAGAGACATCAAAGATGAGTCAAGGCTTGAGCAAGACACATAGTGACTTGCGACGGGCTGTAAAAAAAAGTTTGAGTAAAATCTCAGATATTATTTCTGTTCTGCAAGAACGTCTTTGATGCTTGCCTCTAAGACATCAAGACCTTTCTTTACATCAGTTAAGTTCTTACCGCCTGTTAAGATAATCTTTCCAGAGGAGAAGAGGAGAGCTACAATCTTTGGGTCTTTGATTCTGTAGACAAGGCCTGGGAACTGTTCCGGCTCGTACTCGATTGCTTCTAATGAGAGTTTTGCTACAACACGGTTTAAGTTGATGAAACGTCCGATATCATAGGAACAGACAATGTTGGTGACTGCAACCTTTGGAACCGGCAGAATCTTGACGCCTGCTTCCTTTAATGAGGAGAGAACCTTGTTTAAACCTTCGTCAAGAGACTCTTCATTTCTGATACCGGTTAAGACAACTTTACCGGAAGAGAAGATAAGGGAAGCCATACGCGGTTCATCGATACGGTAGACTGCTCCCGGGAAACGTTTGGTATTGAGTTCGCATCCCTCAATCTTGCTGGAAATCTCTGCAAGATCAATCTCGTCTGCGATAACACCGGAAGCAACGATATTCTCAATCTTCAGGGAAGAATATGCATTATCACTCATGTTTATATTAATGAAGTGGCTGAGACCATAATACTTACGTGTCAGGTTGCTTATATAGCCTTTAAATCAGGCAGTATTTCCAGGCTCACTCAGACTCGCGCCGTGCGATAAGATTTGGAACAGCGGCAGACAGAATTAGTGTTATAATTCCAAAGACAAGACCGAGGGCTGCTGTTGCGTGGAAGCCTGTCAGGAATAGTTCTGAGCTAAGCGATGTTACAGGCACTCCGATTGACTGCGGGACAGCAAACGAGAACATCACAACATATGCTGCAACTCCTATAACTCCGCCAAGGAAGTCTGTCGTAATCATAACAGAGGTTCCTGTCCCCTCCTCGCCTTTTGGTGCAAACTGTACAATACGGGTTGTTGCAGGCCCTCCCGAGATTCCAAACGCAAGGCCCATGCAGACAAGAGCCGGAAGCAACGCAACAACCCCCCATTCAGGCAGGATGAACAGCAGAATCAGACAGAACGATATTCTAAAAACTGCTGCTAAGATACACGGGGTTCTGCATCCTATTCTATCACTCCATGCCCCAACCGGAATTCCAACAAGAGCAGTGATTACAGCAGATATCATCAGCAGGAATCCTGAAACTGCGGCATCGAGTGATAGTGATGTCTGCATGTAGTATGGAACCATATACATGACACCTGCAAATACTCCGCAGGTCAGTAAATATGAAGTTGCAACAGAACTGAACTTCCAATTTCTAAAGATGCGGACATTCAGCAGAGGATTATCTGATTTCAGCGAGTGGATGATGAACCAGATAATAGATACAGCAAAGACTAATCCTGTTACAATGCTTTCGATGCTTGTCCATCCAAGGACAGGCCCTCTTTCAAGGAACAGGATGATTGAGGCAATCGCAGCAAACATAAGCCATGTTCCTTTCCAGTCAAACGGTTTCTTCTCTGGTTTTGTTTCTGGTTTAGGGATAACAGCACGGGCCAGAATAATTGCCGCGATTCCAATTGGAACGTTGATTAGGAAAATCCAGTGCCAGGAAAGAAATGCTGTAAGAAGTCCTCCAAGCGGCGGGCCGAATGTTAAGGCAATTCCGCCGGTTGTTGCAATAACTCCCATTCCAAGACCGCGCTTCCCTTCAGGAAGGAAACGGGTTATCAGAAGCGGAGCAGCGGCAGCAATCATAGATGCTCCAAGTCCTTGAAGACCGCGTGCTGCAATCATAACATATAGTGTTGGGGATATTGCTGAGAGAAGCGAACCTGCTGCGAAGATGAAAAATCCTATCGAAAAGACTTCGCGTATTTTTCCGTTGTCTGCAACCCGCCCGAATGCTAAAATAAATCCTGCCATAATGAGCAGATATGCCATCACAATCCATGAGCCGGCAGAGATGTCGATACCGTATTCAGCAGCGATTACAGGCATTGCGACATTTACGATAGAGCTGTCCAGACTGTCCATGAAGATAGCAAAAGCTGATATCAGCATCAGCATCTTCTGATGGGTCGGGTTTTCAACAACGCGGTACATAGTTCTTACAAATTAGTTACAGAAAAATATGAATCATACGGTACTTTCCCGAAAGAAATAAAAGAGTCGTTTGCATACAAGTAAACATGGAGATTACCTTCGCAGGTCACGCCTGCTTTATTCTTTCTGGTTCGAAAAAAATCGTAATTGACCCGATGCCCTTAGGGGAAAATATTGATGCAGATATTGTTCTGATTACTCATGCGCATGGAGATCACTTAGGAGATTCCCCGGAAAAGTTCCCAAGAACGTATGCATCCCACGAGCTTTCCGGATGGCTTAGAAAGAAAGGTGTTGATGCTGTTGGTATGAACATCGGCGGAACCGCAGAGGATGGGGGAGTTAAAATCACTATGGTTCATGCAGAGCACTCGAACTCTCTTGAAGAAAACGGTGTTCCAATCTACATGGGAGATCCTTGCGGATTTGTGATTCAGATGGACGGGGCATGCGTGTATCATGCAGGTGACACTGGTCTTTTCTCTGACATGAAGCTGATTGGATCTCTCTACCACCCGGATGTATCTCTTCTTCCGGCAGGCGGACATTATACGATGGGACCTGCTGAGGCAATGATGGCTGCAGAGTTTGTCGGAGCTCCTCTCGTGATTCCAATGCATTACAATACTTTCCCTGCAATTGAGCAGGACTTAACTGAGTTCAAGAGATCTATTGAGCTCACTACAGGTATGAAGGCAGAACTTCTCCATCCAGGAAATATGGTAATTATCTAAAGTTACCAGTTCTATTTTTATTAAAAAAGTAAAGGGTGGTTAGTTCTTGAAGCTGTGGATTGGTGCCGGAATTCTTCCTCCGCGGGAGACAAATTCTGCACATCCGAATTTGTTTACAGGCTGAATTGGTGCATAGCCTAAGAGACCGCCGAACTCTACTGTATCTCCTACATCTTTTCCAATAACCGGGATTAAGCGGACTGCTGTTGTCTTCTGGTTAATCATACCAATAGCAGCTTCGTCAGCAATGATTCCGGCAATCGTTGTAGCCGGAGTGTTTCCTGGCACTGCAATCATATCTAAACCAACCGAACAGACTGAAGTCATTGCTTCGAGTTTTTCGAGGGTGAGTGCGCCTCTGTTTACTGCATCAATCATTCCCTGGTCTTCGCTGACCGGGATAAATGCACCGGAAAGACCTCCAACGAATGAACTTGCCATAACTCCGCCTTTCTTGACCTGATCGTTTAAGAGTGCTAAAGCAGCGGTCGTTCCCGGAGCTCCAACGGAGTCTAATCCCATCTCTTCTAAGATTTCTGCAACACTGTCGCCGACAGCAGGCGTCGGGGCAAGAGAGAGGTCAACAATACCGAATGGTACACCGAGGCGTTCGGATGCTTCAAGAGCGACTAACTGTCCAACACGTGTGACTTTGAATGCGGTCTTTTTGATGGTCTCACAGAGAGTCTCGAAGTTTTCTCCATGAACTTTGGTTAGCGCGTGCTTGACTACACCAGGTCCGCTGACACCAACGTTTACAACTGCATCTCCTTCGGTCACTCCGTGGAATGCTCCTGCCATAAATGGGTTATCGTCTGGTGCGTTGCAGAATACGACAAGCTTTGCACATCCAAGGGAATCACGGTCTGCGGTTTTCTCTGCGGTCTCTTTTACAATCTCGCCCATTAAGCGGACTGCATCCATATTGATTCCGGTTTTGGTAGAGCCGATGTTTACAGAACTGCATATTCTCTCAGTTTCAGAAAGAGCCTGCGGGATGGAGCGGATTAAGAATTCATCCGCCTGTGTCATTCCTTTGGAGACGAGTGCAGAGTACCCTCCAAGGAAGTTGACTCCGGTTGCTTCTGCTGCACGGTCTAAGGTTTTGGCAATTGTGACAAAGTCTTCAGGTGACTTGCATGCCTGAGCTCCGACTAAGGCAATTGGGGTTACAGAAATTCTCTTGTTGACGATTGGGATTCCAAACTCGAGCTCAATCTGTTCTCCTGTTTTGACGAGGTCTTTTGCAACGGTTGTAATCTTTTCGTAGATTTTCCGGTTCAGTTCGTCAAGGTTTGTGTCACAGCAGTCGAGAAGGCTGATTCCAAGCGTGATGGTTCTGACATCAAGCTTCTCTTCCTGAATCATGGTGTTGGTCTCGTGGACCTCAAAGATATTAATCATGATTCACCTCAGATACGGTGCATGCGGGTGAAAATTTCTTCGCGCTGACAGCGGATGATAACCCCAATTTCCTCTCCGATTTTTTCGAGCTCCTGTGCCATCTCGCCAAAGGCAATCTCGGATGCACTGGTGTCGACAATCATCATCATATTGAAGTACCCCTGGACAATGGTCTGGGAAATGTCCTCGACGTTTACTTTGATGTTTGAGAGGTAGGTACAGACTTTGGCAATGATACCGACAGTATCGTGGCCGACAACGGTGATAATTACTTTCTCCATAGGTTCAGCTCAAGATTTTGTGCTATATTATTTGTCCTGTCAGGAAATATATTTTCTGAGAGAGTTAGTGATAAAAAAGAGATGAAGATTACCCAAGAATCGAATGCTTCGACTCATCCATAATCCGTACATCATCCAGACTCCAAAGACGCATATTACGTGCAGTCTTTTCAATACCCAACTCCGCATCTGAATCAATATCCAGAATATACGCATCAAGATGCGGAACCTTCATACGATTAGCAGCCACTGCCCTGTGGTGACCATCAACAACCAGCAGCCTTTCTCTGCGGCGAACAACAATTAAAGGCTCAGCCAAACCCTTTTGAATCTCATAACCTCTTCCGTCAAGCTCATCCATATACACCTTATCCTGAGTTGGGATAAGCTGTCTTACAGGAACAGTTCCGCGTGACAAATGCGGAGAAAGACCGTAAAGCGTCTTTAACGTATGCATATAATCAAAGACCTTCTCAGGAGTCACCCTCTCAATCTGAGACCGGATAACATCAGCATTCGTAATGAGCCCTACAAACTTACCGTCGAGATTGACCACAGGAAGCTTTTGAACACAGAATCGAAACATCTTACGTGCAACATCAGTCATCGACTCATCAGGCATAGTCTTAAGGATTACAGGCTGCATCAGAGGGGCAATCTTATCTGAAGCCTTGGCACCAACTATATCACGTGCAGCAATTAATCCGACAGCCTTCCCATTCGACAAAACAGGGAAACCATCGTGACCTGTAGTTCGGATCTTAGAAATAACATCCTTTACTGTCTGAGATGCATCCAAACTGATAACATCGACTGTCATATACTCACGAACAAGCTTCTTCTCAGTCGAAATAAGACCAGGATGAGTTGGAGCCACCAACGAACGCTCTGGAGATACATCCACCTTCACATCAGCAAGAGTATAGATTCCCATCGACCGTGCAGTCTTCTCGAGACCTAACTCCATATCACGCTCAAGTGTTACCACATAAGCATCCAACATTTCAACACCCAACTTCTGTGCTGCCACTGCCCTGTGGTGACCGTCAACTAAAATCAAACGGTCTCCTGTAGACACAACAATCACAGGCTCAGCAAGGCGCTTTTGAAGCTCATACATTCTACCGTCGAGCTCATCCTGATGAACAGCAGACTGTGTCGGATGAACAGCAGACACGGGAACTGCCTCACGCTTCAAAGTAGAACCAACACCGTACAATGTCTGAAGAGCACGCTGGAAATTAAAAACCTTCTCCGGAGTTACTCTCTCAATCTGCGATCGGATAACATCCAGATTGGAGATAATCCCTTTAAGCTTCATATCGGAATCAACAATCGGAAGCTTCTGGATACCAGTCCTGAAAATTCTCCTGGCAACCTCGGTTACAGTAGTCGTTGGATTTGCCGTAATCGTATGACGGCTCATCCTCTGATCAGCACGAATCTCAGGATGCTCACCGATAATGTCTCTTGCACAGATATATCCAACAACCCGACCATCGCGAACCACTGGAAAACCATCATGGTGCGTAGTCTTAATCAGACGGATAACATCGCCTACATTCTGTGACACATCTACACTAACCACATCGTGGGTCATGTAGTTCGAGACCTGTTTCTTCTCCATTCCTACTCCAACTATTTGCCCCAAAGCATAATGAATCTTCTCTTCTGTGGAAACCCTCTTCTATATCAAACACCCACATATATAGACAACTATGCTCGATATCAAATTTGTAAGAGCCCACCCGGAAGTTATCCGTGCTGACTTAGAGAAGAGGCAGGACACGGAAAAACTCGCATGGGTTGATACTGTCCTCGAACTCGATATTCTCAAGCGTGAACTCGAAGGAAAGAACAATGAGCTTCGCGCAAGAAGAAACCAGATAGCAAAAGACATCAACGCTGCAAAGAAAGCAGGCGAAGACCCGAAACCGCTCTTTGTCGAAGCAAAGGAACTGCCGGCAAAGATTAAAGAAAATGATGACAAGATGGCAGAAGCTGTAGATCAGATGAAATACTATCTGATGCGTCTTCCAAACATCCTCCACGAGTCTGTTCCGTTTGGAAAGGACGACACCGAAAATGTTGTTGTCAAGACTGTTGGAAAACCGCGCGACATCAATTTCGAGCTGAAAAACCACGGAGAACTCGCAGCAGAAAACGGCTGGGCAGACTTCGAGCGTGCAACCAAGATTAGCGGATCTGGTTTCTACTTCCTCAAAGGAAACCTCGCAATGCTTGATTTAGCACTTCAGCGCTTTGCACTTGACACAATCATCGCAAAAGGATACACTCCTGTTATCCCGCCGTACATGATTAACCGCAAGTCATACGAGGAAGTAACTGACCTTGCAGACTTCGAGAAGGTCATGTACAAGATTGAAGACGATGATGCATACTTAATCGCCACCGCAGAGCACCCGATGGCTGCTATGTATCAGGATGAAATCTTTGAGGAGAAGGACCTGCCGCTGAAAATGGTCGGCGTCTCTCCATGCTTCCGCAGAGAGATTGGAGCACACGGTCTTGACTCCCGCGGTCTCTTCCGTGTCCACCAGTTCACGAAGATTGAGCAGTTCATCTACTGTATGCCTGAAGATTCATGGAAGTATCACGAGGAGCTCCTCGCAAATGCTGAGGAAATCTTCACCAAACTCGAACTCCCGTACCATGTGGTTAACATCTGTACCGGAGACATTGGAACAGTTGCCGCAAAGAAATACGACATCGAAGCATGGATGCCGAGAGACAACGAGTACCGCGAAGTTGTTTCCTGTTCCAACTGTACTGCATATCAGGCATGCCGCTTAAACATCCGTGTCCGCGATGCACATGACTTCGAATCAAAACAGTGGCTCCACACCTTAAACTCCACTGCGGTTGCAACTTCCCGTGCTCTTCGCTGTATTTTAGAAAACTACCAGTTAGAGGATGGAAGAGTCGAGGTTCCAAAGGTACTTCAGCCGTACATGAACGGCTTAGAGTATCTCTAAATCTTTTTTTTTAACGTATTCAAAACGAATGAAAAATAGTATTAATCTCTGAATTTACTCAGAGATGTAATTGTCAAAGTAACCCTGAATCAGAACGATTGGAGTTCCTTTGTCACCGCTTCCGGAAGTTAGATCACAGAGAGAGCCGATTAAATCGGTAAGTCTTCTCGGAGTTGTTCCCTGTGATGCCATCGAACCTGTCAGGTTCTCTTTCTTCGAGCGGATGGAGTTCTTGATAGCCTCCTTGAGTTCATCGCCTGATAGGTTTGCAAAGTCATTGTCTGCTAAATATTTAAGCTTCAGCTCGTTTGGCTGACCAGAAAGTCCTGCAGTATATCCCGGAGAAACTACTGGGTCTGCAAGTTCCCAGATCTTTCCCATCGGATCCTTGAATGCTCCGTCACCGTAAACCATAACCTCAACAACCTTTCCGGTTTTGTCAAGAATTACCTGCTGAACAGCTTCAACAAACGGCTGACAGTTTCTTGGGAACAGCTTCAGCTTATCTTCGGTTGCCTTGTTTGAACCAAGCAGACCATACTGGTCGTTGTATCCGCTTCCGTCAATAGATGCGGTCATGATGTCATCAAGACCTAAGACAATCTCTGCTCCTGCGGCCTTTAAGAGACGCTTTGTTCTCTCGCGGGTGTGGATATCACAGGTTAAGACACGCTTTGCATACGGAAGAACCGCGCGGCAGTCATTGGCGAAGATGACTTCTACTTCTGCTCCGCATCCGCGGATTAAGTCGGAGTAGTAGTCGATATAATCAACACCGGTGAACGGGTGCAGACAGCATCCAAATAACTCGCGGTACTTCTCAAGTGTTAAAACATCAGAGTATGGGTTAATTCCCTTCTCATCAAGCTGATCCCATGAGACAAGGTGGTTTCCAACCTCATCAGACGGGTAAGACAGCATCAGAACAACCTTTTTGGCACCCTTTGCAATACCGCGCAGGCAGATTGCAAAGCGGTTGCGGGAAAGAATTGGGAAAATAACACCGATGGTCTCCCCACCCAGTTTTTCACGGACATCGGATGCGATGTCGTCAACGGTTACGTAGTTGTTCTGAGCGCGGGCAACAACTGCCTCGGTTACTGCAACTACATCATGATCCTGAAGGGAAAAGCCCTCGGATTCTGCCGCAAGGAAAACTGAGTCCGTTACAATTTTCGTCAGGTCATCACCGCTTCTGATAATTGGAGCGCGGATGCCACGAACAACGGTTCCTACCATTCTTTCCATAGTAAAAATCTCCTAGTAACTTATGTAAATTATCACGTTTAAAGATTACCGACTGCGACATTGTAAGCCCCATACAAAGCAGTAAAACACATCTCCTTATTATGAGTGAGAACCAATATATTCCCTCATGATTAACGTAGGTGTCCTTGGTGCCACCGGAGCTGTCGGACAGCGTTTTGTCCAGCTCCTCGCAAACCACCCATGGTTCAATTTAACCACGCTTACTGCATCAGAGCGTTCTGCCGGAAAGACTTACGGCTCAGTTGTCAACTGGCGTCTTGATTCTCCTTTCCCGGAATCTGTCGGTGAATTAGTCGTATCCCCAACGACTGTCGATGCAGTAAAAGACTGTGACATTGTATTCTCCGCAATGCCGGCAGATATTGCAACCAAACTTGAATCTGATATCGCAGATGCAGGAGTTGGTGTATGCAGCAATGCAAGTTCCCACAGAATGACCGAGGATGTTCCTTTAATGATTGCCGAGGTTAACCCTGAACATGCAGCATTAATCGATGTCCAGAGAGAGAAGCGTGACGGATTTATCGTAACTAATCCGAACTGCTCGACTATTATGCTTGCAACCGCATTAGCTCCGCTTCGCAAGTTCGAGTTTACCAATATCAATGTAGCAACTATGCAGGCAATCTCTGGAGCAGGCTTTGACGGTGTTCCGGCTTTTGGAATCTACGACAATGTTATCCCCTACATTGGCGGAGAGGAAGAGAAGATGGCACGCGAGGCAAACAAGATTCTCGGAACTTTTGAGAATGGAAAAATCACCGGAGCTCCGTTTACCGTTTCCGCATCCTGTAACCGTGTGCCGGTAATCGATGGACATACATTAAACGTCTGGATTGATGTCAAGGCTTCTGTTGATGAGGTAGTTGATGCATTCAAGACATGGGAAGCACCATTTAAGGGACTTCCAACTCAGCCTGAAAAGAGTGTCTTATACTTAGGCGATGACAACCGTCCGCAGCCGCGTCTTGACAGAAACAGAGGAAACGGTATGACGGTTTCCGTTGGACGTGTAAGAGATGGAATTCGTTTCGTCGCAATGGGACACAATACCATTCGCGGAGCAGCAGGCGCATCCGTTCTCAATGCAGAACTCCTGCACACCTTAAAATACATCTGAGTTTCATGCAGGACAATATCATCTTTGTCGGAACAAAACCGGTTATGAACTATTGTCTGGCTGTTGTAACTCAATTCAACAGCGGGGCAAAGGAGGTCATCATCAAAGCACGCGGGAAATCAATAGTTCGTGCAGTTGATACCGCAGAGATTGTAACCAGGCAGTTCTTATCTGATGTGGTAAAGAAGAATGTTTCCATCTCGACTGATTCAGTCGAGACTGACGAGGGAACAACGAACGTTTCATCTATCGAGATTATTCTCGGACACTAACTTTTTTTATGAATCTGACCGCGGTTGGAATCTTAGCAGTTGTTTTTTTACTGATTATGGTCCGCCGCGTTGGAAAGTTTCGTCTTCCAATATGGGGGATTATGACAGCCGGGGCATTGGCCGCTTTGCTATTTCAGACAATATCCATCTCTTCAGCTATCTCTGCAGTTCAGCTTGATGTGATTGTGTTTCTTTTCGGGATGTTTGTGTTTGGTGCAGCTCTTGATAAGTCAGGCCTTCTCCACAGTGTTGTTCTGAGGGGATTTACAAAAGCCAAGAATAAGCGGCAGGTTATGCTGATTTTTATGATTACAACTGCTGCTGCTGCTGCACTTTTCATGAACGATACTGTGGCAGTTATTGGTGCTCCGCTTGCAATGTTTTGTGCTGCAAAATTTGGGATTCCTGTTGTCCGAATGCTTCTTGCACTCTGCTTTGCTGTTACGTTTGGAAGTGCGGCAACCCCAATTGGAAATCCTCAGAATCTTTTGATTGCGCTTTCAGGAGTTCCGGATGCATTTGTAACATTTGCCATATATCTTGTTGTGCCGTCAGTTCTCTGCCTGTTTATTTCATACAAATTCCTCGCTCGCGGGATTTCATCCGAAGCGGTTGTTATGGATAAGTCAGATGGTGTTTTTGACGACAGGCTTTCGAGTATTTGTAAGATAAGTTTTGTTCTGATTCTTTTAGCTGTGGCAGCAAGAATTGTCGGTTCATTTTTCGGATACGAGGTTTCCTTTATCTGGATTGCAGCAACAGGTGCTTTGCCTCTTCTTCTGTTCTCTTCGAAACGTTTGGAGCTCTTGAAGTCGGTTGATTACTGTACTCTGATTTTCTTCGTGTCTATGTTTATCTTAATGGAGGCTGTCTGGGAAAGCGGTGTATTGCAGGTTCTTCTTCCTGAAAGTCTGACTGTTTCTATTCCGGTTATGGTAACGGCAGGGGCTGTTGTTTCACAGTTTGTTTCAAATGTTCCTTTTGTGTTAATGGTTCTGCCGCTTTTAGAAACTGCGGCTGCATCTGTTCCTCTCTATATGGCAGCTTCTGCCGGATGTACAGCAGCCGGTGCATTAACAATTCTTGGTGCGGCATCAACTATTATTATCATTCAGCGCGCAGAAAAAGAAGGTGAGAGTTTGTCTTTTCTCACATTCCTAAAGTCTGGAATACCGATTACTTTGGCGGCTGTTGTCATTTATTCCGTTTGGATATGGGTTGTTGGTATTTTATAATCTGATTTTTGAAATATCAACGTGTTTGTTCGGTAATAAATCTTCTCAGAATATTTTATCATCTCTTATAACATACAGATAAATGGAGGCTGGATTCAAACGCATCAAAATATTTCCAGTACTCCGCAATATAACAGGAGCGGTGGTTTTTGGATTGTTTTCCACTGCTCCTAAAGATTAATGCAGTTTTTGATGTTTTACCGCAACCTCTATATTAGCTCGTTCTAAATATCCTCTTATGAAAGATAAGGCATCTTTGCGGATTGAACTAAAAGAACGAAGGTTTTCTCTCTCATTAGGTGATAGAAGAGAGAAGGGCTGCAAAATAACAGTTCTTGCAGAATCAGTTCTAAAAGACAGGCAGAGTGTCTTAGCCTATGCCGCAAAAGATCCGGAAGTAGAAACTCTTGTGCTAATAAACTATCTACTTAACGCGGGAAAAACAGTTTCTGTCCCAATTATCGAAAAGGAAACAAGGACACTTCGTCTTTCAAGATTATTCTCAGTTGCTGATTTGGAACCAAGCACGTTCAACGTACCAGAGCCCCTTTCAAAAGAAAATCCAATCAGTCCGTCAGAGATTGAGACAGTAATAATCCCGCTTCTTGGATTTGACCGAAAAGGAAACCGTATAGGATATGGTGCCGGATATTACGACAGATTCCTCAAAGACAATCCTCATTTGGAAAAAATAGGACTCGCCTATGCATGTCAGGAAGTTGATCTGGTACCAACTGAAGAGAATGACATAAGACTTGACATGGTAATTACAGAATCTGAAATCATCAGATTCTAAAAATCTACTGATTCAAATCTGATTGATAAATTTTGGAAAACACAAGAAAAAGAAGTGCATCGACCGGGACTCGAACCCGAGTTTAGGCGTTGGCAACGCCTAGTGATAACCACTACACTATCGATGCAATGAGTTGCACTAATTACAATGATGTATAAGTATTAAAGGGATTCGATTTTATCGCGACATAAGTGTGATGCAGAAACGAATTTCCAAAAAACACACAAAATAAACAAAATCGCGCACAAAGCGCCGAGAGGGAGATTTGAACTCCCGAGGTGTTACCACCAGAGGCTTTCGAGGCCACCGCCCTTCCGGACTAGACTATCTCGGCAATCTGCCTTATCCTATTGAACGTCTTTTATAAAAAAGATATGGGGTTGGTATTTACATCTGGCCTGCGCCCTTGGAAACCATCATATCATCAATGCGGATTAAGATGATTGCGGTTTCAGAAGAGCTCTGAATTGCCTGACGCTTTACTCTCTTCGGCTCAACAACACCCTGCTCTTTCATGTCGACAACCTTACCGGTGAAGACATCAAGACCTGCATATTTGTTTCCGGTTGCGTGTGCCTGACGGAGGTCAATTACTTTATCGACAGTATCGAATCCGGAGTTCTCTGCTAAGGTCTTCGGGATGATTTCGAATGCCTTTGCATAGCCCTCGATTGCAAGCTGAACACGACCGCCGACGGTCTGTGCGTACTCACGGAGTCTGAGTGCGAGTTCGGTCTCAACAGATGCTCCGCCGATGGTGTAGGAACCGTCCTCGATAACATCCTGGACAACACGCTTTGCATCTTCGACTGCACGCTCAAGTTCATCAACTAAGTGCTGTGCAGAGCCGCGGAGGAGAATAGTAACTGCCTTTGGATCCTTGCACTCAGAGATGAAGGTCATCTCGAGTTCTTCGTCCATCTCGAGCTTGCCTGCGGTTCCGATAACATCCTCAGATAAGTCCTCAGGCTTGTTAATCATCTGTCCGCCGGTTGCCTTTGCTGCGTACTTACAGTCCTTCTCTGCAACGAACTCAAGTGCGTAGATACCCTGTGCTGCAAGGTAGTACTGTACCGGATCTGCAATTCCCTTGGTACAGAGAACGAGGTTGACACCTGCTGCTGCGAATGCATCTGCCATTCCCTTAAGTCTTGCACGCTCTGCCTCGGAGAATGCGGAGAGCATATCTGCAGACTGAATCTTAATCTTGGACTTTGCCTGAGTCTTGGTGATCTCTAATGGTCCGGAGAGGAATGCTGCACGGACGCCGTCGATCTTCTTCGGCATGAGAGAGTCCGGTCTTACTTTGTCGATTAAGACACCCTTGACAAGCTCTGCAGTCATGCTGTCTGCACGCTTGGTCTTGACTAAGATGTCGTCCTCGTTAATTTCCATCTTGCCGTTCTTTTCTTCGGCGACGGTGCTGACTGCATCGACGATGACTTCGCATGCCTGGTCCATGATGTTTTCGATGGACTTTCCGGTCATTGCGGTCTTTGCAATCTGGAGAAGCATCGGCTTGTCCTGCGGGGTGACATCGATTGCAAGAGAGTCGAGGATTTCAAGTGCCTTGTTCATTCCAAGGTTGTATCCCTTTGCGATGATGGATGGGTGGACACCGGTATCGATGAGTTTCTCTGCCTGTTCCATTAAGGAACCGATCATAACAACTGCGGTGGTGGTTCCGTCTCCGCACTCGTCATCCTGAGTCTCTGCGACTTCAACAACGAGTTTTGCTCCCGGGTGTTCGACTGCAAGTTCATGGAGGATGGTTGCTCCGTCGTTGGTAATGACGATGTCGTCACTTCCCTTTGCGACAAGCATCTTGTCCATACCGCGCGGACCAAGAGTGGTTCTGACGGTTGCTCCCAGAACTTTTGCTGCCATAATATTGGAACGGAGTGCTTCCTGTCCCGGGGTACGCTCGACGTTATCTTTGAAGATAACGACAGGCTGGTTCGGATTGTATGCCATAACTAGTTATTCTCCTATACTCGTGATTAAATGGTGGATTGGACGTCTATATAAATCTGTTGTATTGGTGTGTCCAATTAGTCGATACGTTTAACGCTAAAGAGCGGGTAGACTGGAACTCCCTCGATTTCTCTTACACCGCGCTTATCAAAGAGGACGCAGATACCTACCGGGTATGCCTTGTGGCGGCGGAGGTAAGTGACGATTTCTGCTAAGGTGTTGCCGGTTGTGATGCAGTCATCTACGATAAGACAGCGCTTTCCGGTGACCTTGCTGAAGTTTCCGGAGATACTTCCGCAGTTGGTGTCGGCGTTGTGTTTGGACGGGTGGTAGATTGCGAGGTTTAATCCATACTCGGCAGCCATTAAGGTTCCAAGCGGAATTCCTGCGGCGTCAACACCGACAACTGCTTCGACTTCTTCGTCTTCTGCACAGTTGTTGTCGAAGTTGACCAAGAGCATTGATGCAATACTGCTTAAGAGTTTTGCATCGGAACTTACAACGGTCCAGTCGATGTGTACATCTTTTGGTGCGGATGCATTACTCTTGCCCTGAGTTAACATCCAGGTGATGGTGTCAGTGGATAAGCTGAGCTCGTCAGCAATCTGACCTGTCGGATGTCCTTCAGCATGGAGCATCCGTGCTTTTTCCATGAGTTCTTCTAATGAAGACATGTGTATTATGTTGGTTTTTGAAGTGTATATAGTACACGAAACAGTTCATGAAAAGAGAGTCAAACATTATGATTCAAAAAAGTTAGGCATCAGAACCCTGCGTCATCACTGACGAATCTCAGCGGGGGTAACTATCATCATTTGCCCATTAAAAATGTGCGTGGAAACTGTATAAAGTCTTGGTGTGGACGATTCATCATCAGACACACATCACGTGATAATAATAAGGGATTAGAGACAAATATAACCCCACATGTCTCTTGAGGAGCTTCCAAAGAATTATGACTTTGCAGCTGTCGAGAAACGCTGGCTTGACCAGTGGGACGACAGCGACTTCTATTTCGAGAAAGACTCGAAAAAACCGCAATATGTAATCGACACCCCTCCGCCGTATCCGACAGGAAAACTGCACATCGGACACGCGTTAAACTGGGTCTATATGGATATCATCGCCCGCTACAAACGCATGACCGGATACAACGTCATGTTCCCGCAGGGCTGGGACTGTCACGGACTTCCGACTGAAGTTAAAGTCGAAGAAATCCACAACATCACCAAAAATGATGTCAGCCGTGAAGAGTTCAGAAGAATGTGCCGTGAACTCACCGTCGAAAACATCGAAAAGATGAGACAGTCTCTTCGCACCATGGGATTCTCCGTTGACTGGAGTAATGAATACATCACCATGGAGCCGTACTACTACGGAAAGACTCAGCTCTCCTTCCTTCGTATGCTCAAAGCAGGCTACATCTATCAGGATGAACATCCGGTAAACTTCTGTACCCGCTGTGAGACTGCAATCGCATTTGCTGAAGTTTCCTACTACGACGGCGAAACATATCTCAACTACTTTGATTTCGACGGACTTGAGATTGCAACCACCAGACCTGAGCTCCTCGCTGCCTGTGTTGCTGTAGCTGTCCATCCGGACGATGACCGCTACAAATCTATCGTTGGAAACACCCTAAAGGTTCCAATCTTCGGACACGAAGTAACCATCATTGCAGACGATGCAGTTGACATGGAATTCGGTTCCGGCGCTGTCATGATCTGTACCTTCGGTGACAAGACTGATGTGTTCTGGTGGAAGAAGCACCACTTACCGCTTAGAAAGGCTCTTACTCCGAAGGGAACCTTAACTGCCATCTGCGGCAAATACGAAGGAATGACCGCTAAGGAAGGACGTGCGGCAATCCTCGAAGACATGCGTGCAATGGGCATCTTAAAGGACCAGAAGAAGATTCAGCAGAGAGTTGGAGGATGCTGGAGATGTAAAACCCCAATCGAGATTCTCTCCGAGAGACAGTGGTTCGTTAAAGTCAAGGGAGACGAAATCGTCAAAGCCGCCCGCGAGATTAAGTGGTATCCTGAACACATGCTTCAGCGTCTCGAAAACTGGGCAGAACAGATGGAGTGGGACTGGTGTATCTCCCGCCAGAGACTCTTCGCAACCCCGATTCCGGTCTGGTTCTGCGATGAGTGCGGTGAAATGATTCTCCCGGACGAAGCAGACCTTCCAATCGACCCGACCATCGACAAACCAAAGCACGCATGCCCGAAGTGCGGAAGCACATCCTTCACCGGTGAGACTGATGTTCTTGATACCTGGATGGATTCCTCTATCACAGACCTTCACGTTACCGGATGGGACGGAAGCGGCATGCCGCCGTACTTCCCGGCACAGATTCGCCCGCAGGGTCACGACATCATCAGAACCTGGGCATTCTACACCATCCTCCGAAGCATGGCGCTCCTCGGCGAAAAGCCGTGGGACGGTATCTTAATCAACGGTATGGTCTTAGGTGAGGACGGATTCAAGATGTCCAAGTCCCGCGACAACGTTATCGGTCCGGAAGATGTTATGGGACCATACGGTGTTGACGCACTCAGACAGTGGGCAGCAGCAGGATCTTCCACCGGACAGGATATTCTCTTCAACTGGAACGATGTCGTTGCCGCATCCCGTTTCCAGACCAAGATGTGGAACATCGTCAGATTCTCTCTCTCCCAGATTCAGAAGGAGTCTCCTGTTCCAAAGACTGACGCACCGTCCACTCTTATCGACCGCTGGATGCTTGCAAACCTCTCCAAGACTGTAGCTGACGTTACCGAGGCAATGGAATCTTATCTCTTCGACAAGGGATTAAAGATTGTCCGTGACTTTGCCTGGAACATCATGGCAGACGAGTACCTCGAGTTCGTCAAGGGCAGACTCTACAGCGAAGAGCCGGAGAGAGCAGGCGCTGTTTACACGCTTGAGACCACGCTCGATGCCATGTGCACCATGCTTGCCCCGTACATTCCATTCTTCGCACAGGAATGCTACCACCACTTATCCGGCGGCAAGAGAATCATCGACCACCCGTGGACCACCTTCTCCATCGAGGATGAAGCAGCACTCCGCGATGGTGATTTAGTTGTCAAGATGGCAGGCGTCCTTAGAAAGTACAAGCACGATGCAGGCCTTGCGTTAAACGCACCGCTTGGTGTTGTCACTATCTACACTCCAAACCATGACATCGATGACGCTGGCGACCTTGGAAGAACCATGAATGCTGAGGTTATCTGGAAGGCTGAAGAGCCGGCACTCGAAAAGAAGGTTGGAGATGTTGTATTCAACAAGAGTGTTGTCGGAAAGACTCTCCGTGCAAAGGCAGGAGCTTTCATGAAGGCAGTTCAGGCATTATCTGATGAGGACAAGATTACTCCGCCGGCAGTCGTTGTCGCAGACGGAGAGGAAATCGCTGTTCCGGAAGATGCATGGAAGGTCACCTACACCTACACAGTTTCCGGTCAGGAAGTCGATGTCATCCAGGCTGATGACGTCATGATTACTGTACAGAGACAGTAAGTTACCTTTAAGGTATCAAACACCTATTTTTTTACTATGGTTCAGTATGTATTGTCGGCACTATCAAGGCATGAACTTGATATCTGATAACATCCCAAATACTATTAATGACTGAGATTGTTTTTCTCACAGATATTCATGGGAATACTGATGCAGCCCTTTCGATTTTTGAGCGTGAAGACCCGGACATGGTCTTAATCGGAGGAGATGTAACAGACTTAGGACAAAGCCTTGACGGAGTAATTCCATTCCTCGATGAGATTCCTGCCCCGACTTTTGTAGTTCCGGGAAACTGTGACAATCGTGAGATTCTCCAGGTTTTTGAGGCATCTGCGGCAGTATCTGTCCACAAAAAGACATTTGATATGGGAGATGTCACAATTGCAGGACTTGGAGGTTCAAACCCGTCTCCGTTTGGAACTCCGTTTGAACACCAGGAAGATGAGATTGCAGAAATGCTTTCCTCAATGCTTTCTGAGATGAAAAAGAACCACTGGAACATTCTCTTAACTCATGCACCGCCGTATGGAGTACTCGATGAAGTTGCCCCTGATGTACACGTGGGTTGTCACTCTGCAGCAGCGGTTGTTCGTGAGTTTGACATAATCTGCTGCGGACATATTCACGAACAGCGTGCTGTGTCTGAATTAAACGGCAGAATCTGTGTAAACCCAGGACCTGCAAAGGAAGGAAATTATGCAGTGATTATTCTCGATGACGAAAATGAGCCTGAGATTATCCTGAAAAATATCCGTGACGAAGTAGAGCAGGAATAATCCAAAACACTTTTTTTTACTCCATTGTATAGGCGGCATAAGAAAACCCTTTCATACATAGGAGACAAATACATCATCAGAGAAAGATGGACAAAATACGATATTATGATATCCGCTGTGTAAACGGCGATACCACATCAATCCAGATAGAAAACGGTACAATTGAGAATGCCGGTTCATCCTACTATGGAAAAGCATTAGTCCGCGTTCTTGGAGAAAATGGATGGGGGTACTGCTGTATCTCTCCATTTGATATGGACGATGAAAAGGCAAAGAAAGAAGCAATCGAAAGAGCTGCACGGGCCGCAAAACTCGCAACCGTAAAAGCTGATATTGCTGATGTTCCATACGGAGTTCCACGCTCGTGGAATGCAGCAGCAAAAGAACAGGCCGAGCGTCCTTTAGAAGAGAAGGCAGCAGATCTTCTGCTCTTAGAAAAAGCCGCACGCATTGATGAGATTGCAGCAACATCAGCACGCTATGCAGAGCAGTACCAGACAGTCTTTTTCGAAGACTGTAATGGATATGAAGCAGAGTCTTCAGTATGCAGAACTCTTTTTACTGTAAGTTCTGTGGCTGTACGCGGTGCTGATATGCAGATGAACTATGAGCAGGAAGCAGTTGTCGGACCTCTGCGGATTACCGATTACATAAACAAAGGAGAGCTGTGTTCCAAGACGGCAGTTGACCTCTTGTCTGCATCTGCAGTTCCAGGAGGCAAGATGCCTGCTGTTCTTGATCCGGCAATCGGCGGAGTGTTCGCTCACGAAGCAGTAGGTCATGCAAGTGAGGGAGACCAGATCAGAGATGGTGTATCGGTCTTAGGAGATAAATTAGGTCAGCAGGTTGGATCAAAACTTGTGACAATTATAGATGACCCGTCCATGCATGGATACGGGTATGAACCATTCGATGCAGAAGGAGTTGCTGCAGGCCCGGTTGAGCTCATTAAGAATGGTGTTGTAAATCAGTTTATGCACTCGCGTGAGACGCTGGCGGCTGTAGGTCTGGATACCGGTGAGGCAGGACACGCAAGAGCTGAGCCTGGAATGAATCCTCTTGTTCGTATGAGCAACACATACATCAAAGAAGGTGATGCTTCCTACGATGAGATTCTTGAGACCTGTAAAAACGGAGTTCTCTTAATCGGTTCGCGCGGAGGGCAGGTTGACCCGGGACGTGGAGTTTTCCAGTTCAATGCAAAGTATGGATACTTAATCGAGAATGGGGAAACCACACGCATGCTTCGTGATGTTTCGCTTTCCGGAGATATCTTATCAGTTCTCCACAACATTGCATTATGCGGCAAAGAGAGAAAGATGTCTTCTGGAATGTGCGGAAAAGGGCAGGCAGTGCCAGTTTCAGACGGAGCGCCGCACGTGTATCTGACAGAAGCAACCGTTGGAGGTGCAGGAAATGAGTGAAATTGATGTTGACGCAATTCTTCGTCAGGGGCAGGTCTTTGCTGATGAAGTAGAGGTCTATGTCTCACGCTATGAGGATTTGTCTCTTGAACAGCGTCAGATGGCAGTATCTTCTGTCTTTGAACATGCAGGACAGAATATCTACATTCGTGTGATTAAGGATGGGAAGATTGGGGTTTCTGCAACATCTGATCCGACAAGAATCGGCGATGCGATGAAGGCAGCAGTTTCGTCTGCAAATCTTTCGGAAAAGATTGAAGGATGGAACGGACTTCCTGGAAAAGAAGAGATTGCATCTGGAAAAGATCCGTATGATGAGACACTTGAAATCTCAGCAGATACAGCCGCAGAATATCTGTCACGCATGAATGCCGGAGCTGAGAAGTATTCTGAAGCCAGAGTTGTTACCGCAGGCGTTACGCTGATGAAGGGCTCGTCAGTTCTTGCAAACTCAAATGGAGTATGGCTTGAGCGTAAATTTACTGATATCTCGCTTGGAATCGATGCAATATGTGATGGTTCTACCGGATATGACGGTGATTCTGCTCCGTTTGCTTCCCGTCTTAATCCGGAAAAAATTGGTGAGCAGACTGCATTCTATGCAACAGCATCCAGAGGCGGAGAAACAATCGAGTCAAAGAAGTATGATGTTGTCTTTTCTGAGAACGTGGTTGATTCACTCATCTATGAGCTTTTCTCTGATGCGGTAAACGGCAGAAATGTGTTAACCGGAAAGTCCATCTATGCAAATTCCTTAGGTACTGAGGTTGCAAATCCGAAAATCTCATTCTCTGACTCACCAATGGAGGAGGCCGGAGATTCATGGAGACGCTTTGATACTGAAGGAACTCCGACAAAGAAGCTCGACATCGTAAAAGACGGAGTTTTAACTTCATTCCTTTACGATAAAAAGACGGCAGCGCAGGCAGGCACTGTAACTACCGGAAATGCACTCAGAGCAGGAAACGGAACTACAACTATTGCTCCGCACTGCTTGACAATTTCTGCTCCGAGAGAGAATGTTCTCGAGCGTCCATGTCTTTTTGTAAAAGAGGTTATTGGAGCACATACAGCAAACCCTCTTACAGGAGAGTTTTCTGTAGAGGTTGCAAATGCTTTCATTGCTGAAGGAGGTAAGCTTAACCGTCCGGTAAAGAAGGCGATGCTTGCAGGAAATGTCTTTGATATCTTAAAAGGCGAGATTACTATTTCTCAGTCGGCAAAAGCATTCAGCGGGGCACTTGTTCCGCAGATGAGAATCCCTGACCTTCAGGTCATTTAATTTTTTTTCGTTTTTGTGTAAGTATTGACATTACCCCCATCCTCACAAAATCAAATGATTGTGCGCGTTGCTAACATGTAGCACGATTTTACAACCCATTATATATACTCACACCATAGAAAGCATCGATTCGAAGAAAAGATTCAAATGCCATTCGTGCTAACATGTAGCATAGATTATGTTCGGAAAACAAATTCGTCTAGAAAGAATCATCGATAGAAACTCAGGACGCGTTGTTGTCGTCCCGCTTGACCACGGCATCTCCATGGGACCAATCCCGGGCTTATACGATATGAGAGACACCATCGGAAAAATCTCAGAAGGAGGAGCAACCGCTGTTCTCATGCACAAGGGAATGGTAAAATACGGTCACAGAAATGCCGGAAAAGATATCGGTTTAATCGTCCACCTCTCCGCCGGAACCGGCCTTGGAACTGACCCCAACTCCAAAGTTATTGTAACAACCGTTGAAGAAGCCCTGGCAATGGGAGCTGATGCTGTCTCCATCCACATCAATATCGGAGCAGAAAGCGAACCGCAGATGATTGAAAACGCAGGAGAGATTGCAAGAAAATGCGAACAGTGGGGAATGCCGCTTCTTGCAATGGTCTACCCGCGTGGTCCGAATATCAAAGACTCCTTCGATGTCGACGCAATCAAAACCTGTGCACGTGTAGCAGCAGAACTTGGAGCTGATGTTGCCAAAGTCTCCTACACAGGAGACATTGACACCTTCCGCGAAGTAACCCGCGGAGCACAGATTCCGGTTGTCATCGCCGGAGGACCAAAAATGGATTCTGACCTTGACATGCTTACCATGGTCAGAGACTCACTTGACGCAGGAGGAAAGGGAGCATCTATCGGACGCAACATCTTCCAGCACAAAGATATTACAGGAATCACAAAAGCAGTTTCAGATATCGTCTTAAATGACGCAAGCGTAGAAGACGCACTCAAACACATCAAAGCATGACCGCAGAACTTTCCCCAACCCTCATCCGTGCTGACTTAGGCGAAACTTACGAAGACCGTAAAATGATTGCTGAAGCGGCACTCGAAGCAGGATACACAGATATTGTAATCAGAAAAGGAGACGAAGCATTAACCCGTCTTGCAAGATACAATGCAATTATCACAGACGGAGAATTCCTTTTCCTTGACGGAGAAAAAATCGGGACCATCGCAGATATCACAGATTCGGAGGGAATGGAGAAAGCATATAAAATAACCACACCGTACGCAGTTGTAAATCCGGCAGACTGGCGTGTTATTCCACTGGAAAATCTTATCTCACGTTTCCAGAAAACTAAGACAAAACTCTATGCCTGTGTTGCAAATCCAGCGGAAGCAAAACTTGCACGCGAGACCATGGAAGTTGGATGTGACGGAATTGCAGTTGTGGTATCAACTCCTTCCGAACTCTCGGCATTTGGAAAAGCCGCAAAAGATGATATGCCGAAAACTGAATTAACAGAAGCAGTGGTCACAGCAATCACTCCTCTTTCATTAGGAGACAGAGTCTGTATTGACACAAGTTCTCTCTTAGAACAGGGTGAAGGCATGCTTGTCGGCTCATCTTCTGCATGTCTTTTCCTCATCTGCTCGGAAAGTTTTGACAGCGAATATGTAAACTCAAGACCATTCCGCGTAAATGCCGGAGCTGTTCACTCATACATTTTATGTCCTGATGGAACAACACACTACCTCTCCGAAGTAAAAGCTGGAACCCCGCTTCTTTCAAGGCTTCCAGACGGATCTCTTCGATCTGTCGATACAGGGCGCGTGAAAATTGAACGCAGGCCGATGATTTTAATCGAAGCAGAGGCTGATGGAAAGAAGCACTCGGTTGTTGTTCAGAATGCAGAAACAATCCGCCTTGGAACACCATCCGGTGCTGTCTCTGTCGCAGACCTATCTATAGGTGATAAAGTTCTCGTACGCCTGGAATCAGGCGGAAGACATTTCGGTCATGCAATGGCTGAGACCATTCTTGAAAAATGACAAAAATCTGTGCAGTAATTACAAATACCAAAGACATAGAAAAAGCCAGAACTCTTGGATGCGAGGCATTCGAGTTCAGGCTTGATATGTTTGAAAATCCATTGCAGGATTTGTCATTTGTTTTTCAGCCTGAACTTACTATAGTTACAGTTAGGTCGAAGGAAGACGAGAGCAGAAGAGAACTATTCCAAAAGGCACTTGATGCAGGTGCAGACTTTGTGGATATTGAATCAGACTCAGTACTTCGCGGTGAATTCCCGGGAAGAACAATCTGTTCTTACCATGACTTCGAGAAAACACCTTCCGCAAAAGAGATTGTATCTATCTTTCAGGATTTGGCAAAGACAGGAGTTCCAAAGGCCGCATTCATGGTTTGCGGACCTCGAGACCTGCTCGAAATAGCAGACGCAGCAGCAGAAATCAGAAGCTGGAACATGCCGTTTATTCTAATCGGCATGGGTGATGCAGGAAAAATCACACGCGTGAGAGCAGAAAGCCTTGGATCTCTTGTTACCTACTGTGCAGTCTCAAAAGAAACCGGCTCAGCCCCTGGACAGCTGACAGTAAAAGAAGCCGAAGATTTAGGGCAGGATGCAGTAATCTGCGGAGTTATTGGTTTTCCGCTGACCAAAACATTCTCACCTGCGATTCACAATGCAGCATTTAAAAAAGCAGGCATTCGCGGAACTTATGTAAAGATTCCAACACCAGAAGATGAAGTCTCCCTCGTCCCTCAGATGATGAAGGTATATGACATTACAGGAATCAATGTTACAATCCCGCACAAACAGGCTGTTCTTTCATTCCTGAAGTCAGTGTCTCCCGCTGCAAAAGAGATTCAGGCGGTAAACACCATCACCAAAAATCTCGAAGGAGACAACACAGACTGGATAGGTATTGCAGAAACCCTTGACCGCTTCGAACCAAAAGGAAAAAATGTCCTGCTCCTTGGAGCAGGCGGCGCTGCATTTGCGGCAGCCTTCTACTTCCGTGAGAGAGGAGCTAAGCTTTCGATTGCGAACCGAACCGAAGAGAAAGCAAACGCTCTTGCAAAACGCTTCGAAGGATGTTCTGTTAAAATCTCAGAACTAAAGCCTGAGTACGACATTGTTCTAAACGCATCACCTGTCTGTCCGGCAGATCCCAAATCTTTCGTAAAAGAAGGCACTGTTGTTATGGATATGGTATATCCAAACTCACCTCTGCTTGATGCCGCACGAAATCTTGGAGCTGTAACATTTTCAGGAGAGACAATGCTGATTCATCAAGGAGCTGCTGCATTCGAAAAATGGCATGGAGTGTCACCGGACATTCTGGAAATGAAAAAGGCATTTTTGGAGGGTGAATGAAAGGCAGAGGTGTATCAGGCGGAGCTCTTACCGTCATAAATGCGATAGCCACCGGATTTGGCTCAGCATTTGGAATTGGGCTTACAACTTCTGCTGAGGTCACACTCTTAGATGAACCAGGAGTTACGCTTACGGTAAACGGGCAGGAAGCTGATGCAGGATTTGCAAAAGGTCTTCTTGAAGAGTTCAAAAAATCATTCCCTGACATCGACTTTGCAGGAGCTGATGTAAAAACAACATCAGACATCCCTCAGTCAAAAGGCCTAAAAAGCAGCAGTGCTGCGGCAAATGCAATCCTCTCTGCGGCAGCTGATGCAGCAGGAATCAAAGCAGACCCTATTTACCTTGTAAAAATTGGGGCAAAGGCATCTATTTCATGCGGTGTTTCAGTAACTGGAGCATTTGACGATGCCTCAGCCTGCATGCTTGGCGGTCTTGTCTTTACCGACAACAAAGAGATGAAGCTTCTAAAACACACAAAAATGCCTGAGGATTATGCAGTTGTAATCCATCTTCCGGATGGAGAAATCCCAACTCTTGCCTTCCCGAAGGACAAATTCAAGGCACGTTCAAAAGAAGTTGAGGCAGCCTTTAACAAAGCCATTGCAGGAGATGTACTATCTGCAATCTATGAGAACGGACGGTGTGTTGGAGAATCAATTGGAATAGGTACAGTTACAGCCGATAAAGCGTTAGCCGCCAATGCTTCGGCTGCAGGAATCTCAGGTACCGGACCTGCAACAGGGATTCTTGTAAAGAAGGAAAACCTTGCCTCATTCCTTGATATATTTGAAGAGAAAAACTGTATTATAACAACTATCAGAAACCCATGAAACTGAGTGTACACAAAGGAAGCCTGAACGGAACAGTACAGGCACCTCCTTCAAAAAGCCACACACACAGAGCCTATATGCTCTCAGCCCTTTCATCCGGCATCTCGCATATCAAATCTCCCCTGTTCGGAGAAGACACGAATGCAACACTTGACGCTGTCCGCATGCTTGGTGCAGAGGTCACTGTAGAAGGAGATGAAGTAACAATATCAGGCGGTAATCTGCATGCAGCAGACAATATCATCGACTGCAAAAACTCCGGTTCGTCTATTCGGATGCTTGCAGGAATCGCCGCAAACCTTCCTGGAAAAACATCATTTACCGGAGACGCTTCTCTCTGCAAACGTCCGATGCTTCCTCTTCTCGACGCGTTAAAAGACCTTGGTGCAAAAATAGAGTCCGAAAACGGCTGTGCTCCGTTTTCGGTAACTGGTCCTGCAAATGGTAATGAGGTTTTCATCAGAGGAGACATCTCATCACAGTTCATCTCAGCACTCCTGCTTGGTGCACCAACATCTCCATCAGGAGTTAAAATTCACTTAACAACCCCGCTTGCATCACGTCCTTATGTGAACATCACAATCTCTGCAATGAAGGCTCACGGTGTCTTAGTTGAGGAAACAGAAGACGGATTCTTTGTACCTGGAAAACAGCAGTACAAACCTACAGACGGATTTGTATCAGGAGACTACTCATCTGCTGCATTTATTCTGGCAGCAGGCGCTCTGACAGGTAAAGTCACAGTAACAGGTCTTGATGAAAACGACCCGCAGGGAGACAAAGCAATACTCGACATCTTATCACGTTTCGGTGCGAAGGTATCCAGAAACGGAGATGCAGTAACTGTGGAGTGCAGTACACTTACTGGAATTGATGTGGATTTAAGTGATGCACCGGATCTCTTCCCTATCGTTGCTGTTGTTGGATGTGTAGCATCCGGTACAACTCGTCTCTTTGGTGCAGCTCACCTGGCATTTAAGGAAAGCAACCGCTTAGAAACAACAACTGCTTTCCTTAGAAAAATGGGGGCAGACATTGAGGCAACAAATGACGGATGTGTAATCCGCGGAGGCATACCGCTTCACGGGGCGGAAATCGAAACTCTCGGAGACCACAGAATCGCAATGTCTGGAGCTGTCGCAGGTCTTATTGCAGATGGTGATACAGTAATTGACGACATCTCATGTGCAGATGTATCATACCCTGCATTTGTTTTAGACCTGAAAAAACTTAGAGGTACAACAGAATGAATACCATAGGAAACTCAATACGTCTAACCCTTTTCGGGGCAAGCCATGACACATGCATCGGATGTGTAATCGATGGAATTCCCGCAGGATTTACAGTAAATCCCGAAACAATTACCCGTGACCTTACTCTTAGAAAACCAGCCCCAGGGATTGGAACGCCTCGTGTTGAAGCAGACGTCCCGGAAATTGTTGGTCTCCTTGAGGGAAAGACAACAGGAGCACCGCTTGTAATTCGGATTGAGAATACCAACATCAATGATTCTGATTACGATGAGCTTCGGAGAATCCCGCGCCCGGGACACGCAGACTACCCGGCATACGCAAAGTACGGAGTAAATCACGACATCAGAGGAGGAGGGATGTTTTCCGGACGAATGACTACAGTTCTTGTTTCCGCAGGAGCAGTCCTTCGCGATTTCATCTCTGCATATGGAATCTCTGTTGGTTCATACACAACAAGCATTGGCTCTGTAAAAGACGATACAGTATACTCTGCTGATGAAATTATGCAGATATCGCATACAAATCCGCTTCGAGCAATGACTTCCGAGATGGAGGAGGCCATGCGTGAAGAGATTCTCAAAGCAAAGGCTGACGGAGACAGTGTTGGCGGAGTTATCCGATGTGTTTCAAAAGGTCTTCCGGCAGGACTTGGTGAACCATTCTTTGATACCTTGGATGGAGAAATTGCAAAGGCTGTCTTTGCAATACCAGGTGTCAAAGGAATCGAGTTTGGTGCAGGCTTTGCGGCAGCATCACTTCGCGGTTCTGAGAACAATGATTCCTACCTGATGCAGGACGGCGTTGTCTCAACAAAGACAAACAACGCAGGAGGCATTCTTGGAGGAATGTCAAACGGAGCGGCACTTGAATTCTCAGTTGCATTCAAGCCAACCCCGTCTATCTCGAAGAGACAGGACTCAGTTGACCTCTTTGATGAAAAAGATGCAGAGCTTTCTGTCCGCGGAAGACACGATCCATGTATCGCAACGCGCGGTGCTGTAGTTGTTGAGGCAATGACCATTTTTGTGATTGCAGATTTGCTTATTCGAGGAGGATTTGTATGCCGGAATTAGATATTTTAAGAGCAGAGCTTGCAGAGATTGACAAAAAAATCATGGGTCTTGTAGGCCGCAGAAATGAAATTGCGAAAGTAATAGGTGAAGAAAAAGCAAAAACCGCAGCGCCTGTTGTCGTACCGTCTGTAGAACGTATTGTAGAACAGAGATACATTGATGCAGGTGCAAAGACAGGAGTTACAGCAAACACAGCATTTAGAATTGCCCGGGCTGTTGTTGATGAATCTGTTGATGTTCAGGGACGCCTTCCACGGTTCCAGGAACCGCAGAGTATCTGTATAATTGGAGGAAATGGCGGAATGGGCAGATGGCTCTCTAACTTCTTTGCCGCCCGCGGACACCATGTATCTATCTGCGATCCAAATACAAATGGTGCAGAGTTTCCTGTTGTAAGCCTCGAAGACGGAGCAAAATCAGATATCATTGTAATCTCAACACCTGTTACAATTGCAGATAAAGTTCTTGCAGATGTCCTTGAAGCATCCTCTTATGATGCAGTAATCTTTGATATCTTATCAGTAAAACAGCCGGTTATCCCAAGGCTTCGCAAGGCAGGACGTGCAGGACGAAGAGTATGTTCAGTACATCCGATGTTTGGACCGTCAGCAGCATCTGCCGCTGGAAGAAACGTGATTATCTGTGACTGCGGCTCGAAAGATGCGGCAGACAAAGCAGCAGTACTCTTCAACGTTGCAGACATTCTTAGAATGGAAGTTGAAGAACATGACAAAGCTGCAGCATACGTCTTAGGACTTTCACATGCAGTAAATATTGCATTCTCTGATGCTCTTGTTCGAAGCGGATTTACCTCAGAAGCCCTTCGTGCCTGTGCATCAACAACATTTAGAAAACAGACTGCGGTGTCTGTTGAGGTTGCAAATGAAAATGCAGAGCTGTACTATGCAATCCAGAGAGAAAATCCAGAAAACGATGCGGCACTTCGAAATCTCGAAGAGGCAGTTTCCCGCGTCAGAACACTTTCAAAGGATGAGTTTATCTCAATGATGCAGGACGAAGCAGTCTGGTATCAGTAAACACTCACTTTTTTTAGCTTTCGCTTTTATAAATTCAAACACAGAAAACAGAATAATAAATAGTTAAGGGGAAGTCCCCTTATTTTTTCATCAGTCTTACTCAGCAGCTTCTTTGCCGTTCCAGGTCGGAACTTTCTTTCCGGCGAAGAGGAGGACAAGGACAAGGATTGCTGCCATTGCAATGAGAGTAATCCAGACGTTGAGTCCAAGACCGACTAAGATGTATCCTGCGATAACTACAACACCGACAGTGACTGCGTATACAATCTGAGTCATAACGTGGTCGATAAGACTGCATCCTGCTCCCATAGATGAGAGAATGGAGGTGTCGGAAATCGGGGAACTGTGGTCACCAAAGATTGCTCCGGTTAAGACTGCAGAGGAACACATCAGGATGTATGCGTACTCAGAACCTGCAGAGGTAATCTCCATGCCGGTGATTCCAACGATTGCTGCTGCAAGCGGGATACAGAGCGGGAGGAGAATTGCCATAGTTCCGTATGCGGTTCCGGTTGCGAAGGAGACAACTGCTGCGATGACGAAGATTAATGCCGGAACAATGAATGCCGGAAGTGCATCGGAGAGGTTGTCAACTAAGAAGTGTGCGGTTCCAAGGTCGCCGATAACAGATCCAATGGACCATGCAAGGATTAAGACGATACAGACGAAGAGCATGGACTTCATACCGTGTGCCCAGGTCTCGATACCATCCTTGATGGTGAAGATTCTCTCGACGAATCCCATAATGAGTGCAACAATACAGGCTAAAAGACCTGCCTGGAACAGAACAATGGATGCATCAGAAGCACTGTATGCTTCGCGAACAGATTCGAAGAATGAAAGCTGTGCGAACTCTTCCGGAGTGACGAATCCTCCGCCGTCCATAACACATGCTGCACCGTTGGTGTAGAACAGAATGACTGCGGAAATGATTAAGACTGCAACCGGAATGATTGCGTTCCAGATGTTTGGCGGAGTAACTTTCTTGGAAGACTTTAAGATACCATAGTCTTCTTTGATTTCTTCCTTCTCTTCATCAACAACCTTCTCGGTGTCCATAACCTCAGATCCCGGGTTGATGGTCTCACCAGTGGTTCTTGCACGCATTTCTGCCTTGAGCATCGGTCCGAAGTCACGGAGGAGGAAGGCAGTTGCGAAGACGAAGAAGAGTGCCATGATGTTGTAGAATCTGTACGGGATAGTGTCAATGAAGATACCGTATGCGGAAACACCGGTGATTCCTGCGATTGCAAGACCTTCGTTGATGTTGACAAGCTCAGTTCCAATCCAGGTGGAGATGAGCATGATACCGGCAACCGGTGCTGCGGTAGAGTCAACGATGTATGCAAGCTTCTCGCGGGAAATGCGGTACTTGTCACAGAGTGGTCTCATGATTGGACCAATGATTAATGCGTTTGCATAGTCATCGAAGAAGATAACCCAGGAGGAAATCCACATGGTAATCTGTGCGCTGCGCGGTCCTTTTGCAACTTTAACGACAAGGTCAGCGATTGCACGCATACCGCCCATTCTGGTGATAAGAGCGATTAATGCACCAATGACTAAGACCTGCATAATGATACCTGCATCCCAGCGGTCTGCTAAGGTACCGACGAAGTAGTCAGTGGAGCTGAAGAATGCACCGGAGATAGAACCAAGAAGGTCACCGGATACAAGTGCAATCATCCATGCTCCGGAGAGAACTCCAAGGAACAGGGAAAGAATAACGTTGCGGGTTAAGAAGGCAAGCAGAAGTGCTAACAGTGGTGGAATAAGGGTCCAGACACCGTAGAGTGCTGCAAAGGCTTCTGCATCCCCGCCTTCCGGCATGGAGCCAAAGTATCCGCAGATAACCGGGATTAAAAAGGCTGCCAGTGTCAGAACAACGGCAATGATATTAGCCAGTTTTGTTTTATCCATAATAATACACACCTCAGGGCAAAATACCCCTGATACGGAAAATATTTATTTTATAGGATAATAAAGGGTGCTGGTACGTATATAATAAAGGATGCTTTGAGGCAGAATTTATTGTGAAAAAAAGATGGTGTTTATCTTCTCTGGTTGTACTGGTGCCAGATTCTGCATGCTCCTTCGTGAGAAACCATACATGGTCCAACAGGTACACGCGGAGTACAGACCTTTCCAAAGAGTTTACAGTCAGTCGGTTCAGCAATTCCTCTGAGAACCTGATCGCAGATACAGCCTGCTTTCTTGGTAACCTTTTCGAAGACAAGGTCAAACTTCTTCTGGGCATCGTACTGTTCGAACTCGGATTTCAGTTTGAGACCGGACTTCGGGATTACAGGGAATCCTCTCCATTCAACATCGGTCGGTGTGAATACTTCGTGCATCAGACGCTGGGCTTTGACGTTTCCTTCGCGGGTGACAACTCTCGGATATGCGTTTTCAACTTTTGCCTCTCCGTTTTCAATCTGTTCGGCAAGCATGAGGAGACCGAGGAGTACGTCTTCTGGTTCGAATCCTGCAACGACCTGAGGGACGTTGAACTGCTCATACTCATGATATCCCATTACTGCACATACATGTCCTGGAAGAATGAATCCGTCAAGGGATGCTTCGCCCTGAGCCATCAGCCATTCCATTGCCGGCGGGACAAGGCGGTGAGAGACAAGTACGCTGAAGTTTTCCGGCGGGCTGGTCATGAGGGTTGCAGAAATTGTTGGAACAGTTGTTTCGAATCCGACAGAGATGAATGCAACTTCTTTGTCCGGGTTTTCGCGGGCAATTTCTACTGCTTTGGTAATTCCCTGTACGATTCTGACATCTCCGTTGACCTTTTCCAGAGAGCTGCGGGTTCCTGGCACTCTGAGTAAGTCGCCGTAGGTGCATACAATGCATCCGCGCTCGGCAAGCTCGACTGCTGCATCGATTTCTCCCTGCGGAGTGATGCAGACAGGGCATCCCGGGCCCATTACGATTTTCATTTGCGGCGGGAGGACGGAGCGTATGCCGTATTTTGCGATTGCTGCTTCGTGTGTTCCGCAGACATGCATTACGCGAATATCGCGGTCAACTACGCGGGCAAGGGTTTTTGCAATATCAGAGCCAAGCGTCATAAGTACATTAGTATATGTGTTCGAACCTTAAAGACGTTAGAGGTCGGAACTCAGCAGAATACCTATTGGAAAAAAAGAGATGCCCTTAGAAGGACAGAGCTTTACTGCATGTTTGCAAGAACTGACGGGTCGAAGTCAGGGTTACTTAATGCGCCTAATGCTGCTGCATAGTCGATGCTTCCGTCTTCATTGACCATACCGTACTGCTCAAGCATGGCACGCTCTTCATCGGTGAACTCCTTCTGGGAGAGGGCAATGATATCGCCTACACCAAGCTCTTCGTCGCCGTCGCCGACAACTGCGGCAAGTTCTTTGATTTTGTCCATCTGTTCATCGGTGATTTCCTGTCCGGTAATCGAGGAGATAAGAGATTTTTCAAACTCGTCATCATCCCCGCCGATAGAGATACAGCCGGCAGAGAATACCAGGAAGATGGTTAAGATGACACTAAGAAGTACTGTTTTCCCGTTCATAACTGATAATTTGCCGGACACCATGATAAAGATGTCGAATAAAGATGTCGAAAACAGAGACAGGATGTATCCAGATTCCCGCCGCAATCCTCCTGCGGAAACGGCGGTTTTGTCCTGCCGTATGAAATAAGACAGAGAAAGCCGTATTTCAGCCGGAAATCTATGCGCGGCATATCCTTTCTGCAGGGCGGGAGGAAATGCTTTGTCTTTGCCGCATCCTTGGGTATTTCTACTCTGAAAACCAACATATAAGAAATGAATACCGATACCTATACCGAAGAGTTCGACGAGGAGTTCGAGAATGAGGATTACATCATTTTAGATTGTCCCGTCTGCGGAGAAGAGACTGACTTCGCAATCCTGAAAAACCCGCCGGAGGCAGTTGTTCAGTGTGTTGAATGCGGACACACGATGCGTATCACCTTAAAAGAACCGAAGTCCTGTATGGTAAAGGCAATCATCAGCCACGGAAGCGAATCCATTCCGGCAAAGATTGAACTTATCGAAGGAGAGATGGTCAGAGTTGGTGACTTCCTTGTTGCTGAAGCAGGTGATGAGACTTATAATGTCGAGGTCTTATCCATCGAGGAAAACAACGCAAGACGCGACAAGATGCCGGCAGAGAAAATCAACACTCTCTGGACCAGACTTGTTGACCTCGTTATCATCAGCGCGTCTGTAAACAAGGGTGCTCGAACAATCCCGCTCTACGAACAGGTCGATGGAGAAACCGAATACATGGTTGATTCTATTGCAACGATTGCAGGAAAGCAGTTTAGAGTTGTGCGGATTAAACTTCGTAAGGGCAATATGCTGATGAGAAAGGGCAAGACTGCCAAAGCATACGAGATTAAGCGTATCTACGGCGAACGCTCTTAATTCCTTTTTTTTATCATCAACTATTTATATCAAATCTGCGAATATATTCACATGGTTAATTTCACCTGCCCGAAGTGCGGGGCCGCATTACCAGTAAAACCCGGAACACAGCTTGCTGTCTGTTCATACTGCGGTACGCCCTCGTACATCGATAGGCGAGAAGCAATATTTTTCTACATCCTGCCATTCTCCATAACTGAAGAAGCAGCCCGAGCTATCTTCAAACGATGGACTGCAGGCCCGTCATGTCCAAAAGACATGGAAGCAACCGCAGAAATCACAGCCCTCAAAAAAGAATACTTCCCGGTATTCCGCTTCAGAAGAACCGTAAACGGCAAAGAAAAAATAACCTCAAAACCGGCACGCGGAACACTGCTTCCCGGAATGCACACAATCGACATCCCGCCTGGAGACATGATAATCTTCGACTCCAACTCAAAAACAGGCGGGGCAGAAATCCTCCATCCGGACATAGCAATCGACTCATACATAGGAGAACTCGAAGGAGAAACAATCGACCAGTCACTAGTATATTTCCCAATCTATGAACTGAAATACCGCTATGGTGGAACAGAATATGACATGGTCATAGACGGCTCATCCGGCAAAATCTCCATAACCAACTCCCCAAAAAGAAGCTCAGTATCATATGTTGCAGTCATGGCCCTGGCATTTGTACTCGGATTCATCGGAACACTCCTCGGCTTCCTGATTACCCCAGTATTCTTCCTGCTCATAATCGCCGGAATCTTTGCAGGAAAAATATTGGCACACAAAGTTGTCAAAAAACCAGAAGGAGGTAACGCATGAGCCAGACATCAAAAATCATCGTATCACTGACATGCCCAAACTGCGGAGGTCAGGTACACTCTGAAGAAGGAGAAACACTGGTTCTTTGCAAATACTGCAACTCCGTATTCTCTCTGACAACAGACGAAGGAATCAGAAAAATCATGTACCGCTTAGATGTCACACGTAAAAAAGCAGAAACAAACTTCTACGAGTGGCTCAAAGAAGGACCAAAAGCAAAAGACCTCGAAAAGAAAGCACAAATAAGCGAAGCCTATCCAATTTACCTGCCGTTCTGGAGACTTGTCGGACGCGGAAAAGCATGCGTATGCGGAATTGAAATTCAGAAAGGCGACAAAGACGAACCTGACAGAAGAATACCGCACGAGTCACTCGTAAACCGCGAATACATCTACTCAGACATCGCCTGCGACCCGGGAGACTTAGGAATTGCAGCAATTCGCATCCCCGAACACGCAGAAGCAGTAGAATTCGACGATGAATCAATTGTCACCTTCGGAGTAACCGAATCACGTGATGACGCATATACAGAAGGATCAGAACAGATTAAACGCCAAGCAATCGCTGACGGAAAACGTTCAATGGACGAAGTACACTTCTCCAAAGCATTCTTCTTCGAAAAAGCATTCAGCCTCGTATACTACCCGTTCTGGATTATCCGCTACACCTTCGAAGACAGAGCATACTTTGCAGTATTAGACGGCATCACATCACAGATAATCTCTGGAAGAGCTCCTGGAAATGCAGGAAGCCAAAGTACGGCAGCAGCTCTTGGAGGCACCCTCTCCGGCGCAGTTCTTGCAGCATTCATCTTCTTCGGATTTGCCCTTGGAGCACTTGAAGCAATCGCAATCCTCTTCGCATTCGGCCTGATTGCAGCTGCCGGAATCATAGGATTTGCATACAAACGCTTCCGCTACGGAGACGAAATCCTTGAAGGAGCCATGAAAGGCAAAGGCCTCAAACGCGGAAAGAAACAGCAGTGCCTTGAAACAAACTACGAAAATACCTATGATATGTTCAACTGAGGTGGAAAAATGTCAATAGTATTACAGCCTCTCAAATGCTCATCGTGCGCAGCTCCATTAAAATCCAAAGAAAGAGACAGAATGCTTATCTGCGAACACTGCGGAAGCACATCTCTCTTTGCAGACGGAAAAACATCCCCTGTTGAGTTTGCTATTGTAAAACCCACAGTTGAAGAAAAAGATTCGCTCTGGTACGTCCCATTCTGGGTAGTTAATACAGATGTAATAGTACATCACGAAAGAATCTCAGGAGGAGGAATCTCCAGAGCTGTAACAGGCCAAAAACAAATGCGTGGAGTACGTGACTTCTACATCTGTGCAGCAGATGAAATCCCGGAAGAATATGCCAGAGTATGGAATATGGAACTTACCATAAACCAGCCTGAGTTCACAACAATTCCTGAATTCAAAAACGGAGGACGCATGGTTATGACAATGGATAAAGAAACTGCAAAAAACAACGCAGAATTTATTTTCCTGCGCTATGAAGCAGAAATCCCGGGAACTCTTCTGGAACTAGACTACGATTTCATTGTCAAATCAACCAAAGTGCTTTATCTTCCTGCGTACAAAACAACAAATAACTATCAGTTAGGAATCTGAAATGCTTACCACTGAGAAAAAAACACCCCTTAACTGGGCTTGCGCAGTCCTTATACTTGGAATATCAGTAGTTCTGACAAACCTGATTCCAGGATTCGGATTCATTGAAGGAGCCGGTATTTTCCTGATGGGAACCGGTATTGCATCATTATTCATACAACTCTTCGTTGGAGAAAAAGGACCTATTGGATTTTCCCTCTTTATGACAATTGCGGGTCTTTTCCTTCTGGTCAAGACAATCCTTGGTGAAATTCTTCCGGACTTTGGCACCTGGTTCTGGATTGGCATCGCACTTGTGATTATTGCAGTCGGCTCGATTATCTCAATTGTGCTGAAAAAATGAGGTTACTATGACAGATTTACGTGAAGCAGTAAAAGAAGACAGAGGAATCCTGAAAAAGATTCAACTCTTCATCCCTGGATTTTCAGGATACAGAAAAAAAGAAGACCTCCGCATAGCAGACTCAATGCTTAGAAATCAGGTTGCGGATAACTTCAAAACATCAGTCCTGATTCCAATAGAAATGGTAAGAGAACATGCGGCAAACTCTCTTGAACTTGATTTGATGAACGATATAGCAGGAGTTCTCTCAAAAGCAAAAACACTTGAATCATCCATTCGCCACGCAGAGCAGGGATACTCAGGAATCTCTGTGGCAGTCAGAATCCGCGAAGATGAATTAGACAAACTCTATGAGTATGACTTATCACTCTTTGAAGCGGTAAATGCCCTTGCACTTAAAGCAAAAGAAGCCAGAGGCCTTGCAGAGAATGGAGCATTCAGCGATGTAAAGACAGTCCTTTTCTCGCTGAAATCAGATATAATGGAGTTCTCATCTGTCTTTGACCGCAGAATGGAAACAATCGCAGGAATTGAGGTGGCATAAATGGGATTATTCTCCAAGGTAAATCAGAAAATCAGTTCCGGTTCTGACATAGAAGGAGCTGACGCACGCGCAGGATTCTACTGGGTTGAGGATTACAAAGGAGACAACCTCATCTGGAGGCTCCCAAGAAACATCATCTTAAACGACAACGTCCTTGTCAGAGAAGATGAGTATGGTATCTTCTTCCGTGACGGCAAAGCACTTACTGTCTTCGACCGTCCAGACAGATACGCATTAACAACACAGAACATCCCAATCTTAAAAGACATCATCGGCGCTACAATGGGTAACGTCCAGATTGGAGAATTCTACTGGGCTCAAAAGCGTGAGTTCAGAGATAAATTCGGGACATCCCAACCCTTAGCATTCCGTGATTCTGACTTTGGTGTAGTCCAGCTTCGCATGTTTGGACAGTTCGCATACAAAGTCTCAGACCCAATGCTCTTAATCACTCAGTTTGTCGGAACAAAGGGCCTTACAAAATCAGAAGAGGTTGTTGACTGGCTCAAAAGCCAGATTGTGATGGTCTTAAACGACATCTTAGGCGAACTCAAGACAAAGAAGCAGATGGGCGTACTTGACATGCCTGCATACTTGCAGGAGATTGAGCAGATGTGCCTTGCAAAACTTACCGCCGAGACCGAGAATTACGGTCTTAAGATTATGAAGTTTGCAGGCCTTACCATCAGCATGCCTGATGAGGTTCAGGAAGCAATCAACAAGCGCGGTGCAATGTCTGCTCTTGGCGTAAACTACATGCAGTACCAGTCTGGAAAGGCCATTGAAAATATCGGTGTCGGAGCCGCACAGGGCGGAGACGGAGCAGGATTTGCAATGATGGGTGCCGGAATGGGCGCTGGTATTGGAATGGGCAACATGATGATGCAGGGCATGGGCGGAGGTGCTGCACCATTTGGTCAGGCACAGCCTGCAGCCGCAGCCCCTGTCGGAAAGGCCTGCCCGAAGTGCGGAACAGCAGTTCCAGACGGTGCTAAATTCTGTCCCGGATGCGGAGAAAAGCAGGATGCAGGCTCCTTCTGTCCTGAGTGCGGTGCTGCTGTGCCGGCAGGAGCCAAATTCTGTCCGGAATGCGGAAAGAAGATGGGAGCTGCCGCATGTCCAAAGTGCGGAGCTGAGTTATCACCCGGTGCAAAGTTCTGTCCTGAGTGTGGCGAGCGGGTATAACCCGTTTTCTTTTTTCGGCGATAAGCCTCTACTTTAAAATACCACAAAAGCCATACTATTACACAATGACTCTTGCATTGTTATCTGTATGGGACAAGACAGGAATTGTTGACCTGGCAAAAGCCCTTGCTGCACAGAACATTGGAATCTTAAGTTCCGGCGGAACCGCAAAACTCCTCCGTGAAGCAGGAATCCCTGCAAAGGACGTCTCTGAATACACCGGATTCCCGGAAATGATGGACGGACGCGTCAAAACACTCCACCCGAAAGTACACGGAGGTCTCTTAGGCCGCCGCGGCGTAGACAACGAGGTTATGGCAGAACATGGAATCGAAGCAATCGATATCCTCTGTGTCAACCTCTATCCATTCGAGGAGATGTCCAAGAAGAACCTCCCGCTTGAGGAACTCATTGAATACATCGATATCGGAGGGCCTGCCATGATTCGTGCTGCATCCAAGAACTACAAGGATGTCACTGTTATCGTTGACCCGGCAGACTATGCAGAGGTAATTGAAGCAGTAAACAACGGAGGAACAACTCCGGAGCAGAGATTAAAACTCGCCACCAAAGCATTTACCAGAACTGCAGCATACGATGGAGCAATCTCCAACTACCTGCAGGGAATTGGAAAAGAGTTCCCGGATACCTACACTGTTCAGTTCCAGAACGGAAGAACCCTGCGTTACGGTGAAAACCCGCACCAGAAAGCAGCAGTCTATGGTACAACCGGAATTGCAGGACAGGAATCCATGCAGGGCAAAGAGATGTCCTACAACAACTACCTCGATGTCCACGCAGCAGTTTCCCTCTGCCGTGAACTTCCGGGTTATGCAACCGTTATTGTAAAGCACAACAACCCGTGCGGTGTTGCTCTTGGAGAAAACCAGCTTGAATCCTACATCAAGGCACGTGAAGTTGACCCGGTATCTGCATACGGTTCTATCGTTGCAATGAGCACCGAAGTCGATGCAGATGTTGCAAAAGAGATCTGCTCTACCTTCGTCGAAGTTCTCGTTGCCCCATCCTTCACAGAGGAAGCTTTAGAGATTATGAAGTCCAAGCCGAACATGCGTGCATTAATCCTGCCGCCGGCAGAAGAGGCTGATGAGCTTAGAACCATTGACGGCGGTATTCTTGTACAGAGGACACCTGCATACACTGAGGACTGGAAGGTCGTTTCCAAACGCCATCCGACCGAGGATGAAATGGAAGCATTCAAACTTGCCTGGACTGTTGTCAAGTACGCAAAGAGCAATGCCATCATCTACAGCAACAAGACTGAAACTGTCGGAATTGGTGTTGGCCAGATGAACCGTGTCAACTCCGCACAGATTGCAATCGAAAAGGCAGCAGAGTTTGGAAGAACCATGGAAGGTACTGTTGTAGCATCTGATGCATTCCTGCCGTTCCCGGACACGTTAGAGGTTGCTGCAGCAGCAGGAGCTACTGCATTAATCCAGCCTGGAGGCTCTATCCGCGACAATGAAGTTCTCGCAAAAGCTGATGAGCTTGGTATCGCTGTAGTGTTTACCGGAACCAGACACTTCAGACACTAACCTTTTTTTTTTTAATGTCCGAAAAAAAGGACTTATCATACCGCGTCCGACAGATATAATGGTTTTCATCCGCGCGCATATTTTTTCAAACCAAGGTCTCAATCCATAACCCTTATATTCTTAGAGATACATTTTGAACGGTAAGTCAATATTGTGAGGATAGAATAGATGGCCCCGAAAAAGAAACAGAAGGATTTACTTCAGCTCTTCTCTAATTTAACCCAGAAGACGAAGATTGTTGAGCCAATGAAAACCCTTCACGGAACTTTACGTGACCAGGATGCAGTAGAGCGTGAAATTGCTCTTATCATGCGTGAAATTCAGGAACGCGGATTCTTCAAGACAAAACTTGAACCAATTCAGCTCGCACGCTTAATCACCTCCTTCCATGCAGGCAAAAATGATACTGAGATTGCCCGTGAATTAGGAGACGAGAAACTCTCCAAGACTGTGGCACGTGCAAGAGTCAGACTGAAGCTCTTCCGCGACCTTGACTTCAACATGCCGTTTGACCAGGACGAGTTAAAGATTCTGATGTCAAGCGAACTGACCATGAAGGAGATTTCCGAGAAACTTGGTGTTTCCCCAACCACGCTTCGCGAGTACCGTCATGTTATCGAACAGCGTGACGATACAACTCTTGACCCGTACCTTGAGAGAATCAAGGATGTTATGGAAGACCGTGACTTAACCGAGAAGATGGCAGCAGGTCTCCAGCAGGATACTTTAGGCGAGGCAATCGATGTTGCTGAGTCTACAGATATGAGTGAGATTAACTAATCTCTTTTTTTATTAAATTACAAAAAAGAGGGCGTGAGAAACTCTCAAAAATTATTGTGCCTCAAGCACAATTTCCAGATAGGATTTGGTAAGACGTTCTCCAATGATTCCTGCCATCTCTGCAATTTTGTCGATGACAGCCACTGCTTCATCCTCAGAGAGGTCTGTTGCGGCTTCAATTTCAGAGAATACTCCAACGCCCGGAATCTCATCTAAAGTTACAATCGCATTTGGGACGCGGTAGATTTTTCTGTGCTTGTCAACAGCAGCAGTTTTTCTGTATCCGATTCTTTCCAGAAGTACTGCAAACTCTTCGCCTGATGAAAGGTCTACGATAATTTCCTCGCGTGCCTTGAATCCCTCGCGGCCGACCTTTGGGCCTTTGTATGTGATGCACGGCGGCATAATCTTTCCGCACTTCTGATTGTTTACATAGCGAAGACGAAGTGCCTCGTCAGTTTCTGCAAAGTCTTTGTGCGGTGCGTTGTAGTAAACATCATGCTCATCCTGATCAGCGATTAACTCTGCATTATTTTCGATGAGCTTTGCTTCAATCGGTTCAAGTGCTTCAACTCTTACTTTAATCTCAATCTCAAATCCCATGCTTAGTAATTCTCAGAGAGTAGAGATAAGTCTTCTGATGATTGATGTATAAATAGAATAACGGGGAATATTACTGTATGAAGAAAACCGCAGTTTTCGCCGTTCTCATACTCTGCATCGCGGCAGTTTCAGCTGCAGGATGTATTGGGCCGGCAGAACCGATTGATTATCCAACAGCTCTTGTTGGAGACTGGAAGAGTGTTGGTACATATGATTCTACAGGAGGCGTCAAGTTCCACATGATTTACCACTTCAACGAAGACAACACCGGAACAGTTGTTGCTGATGTAAACGGTCAGGCAATCAGCAGTATTGATGTATTCTGGGGATACGTGGAAAAGAATGGATACATTGTAGGGTATACCACTACTGGAAACGGTGACTATCTCTACATCTCCGAAGACGGAAAGACGTTAGTCAACGAGTTTGGAGAGACGTTTAAGAGAGTATAATCCCGGGTTTATTAACAATACCTTTTTTTTAATATCCACTTAGAAGTAGAGAAGATATTTAACATCATATCTTTCAGCAATTGCTTACACAAAGCATACAAAAAAGTTAGTAAATAAATTACTACAATGTAGTAACCTCCACATTTTATCACATACGCCATCCAATATATTTCCTCATATGCACGGCGGGGAAGAGATTTTCAAATACAAACAGTGTATCATTCTTCGGACTGATTTAAAGATGAGCTGCGGCAAAATGTGTGCTCAGGCAGCCCATGCATCAATTGGAGCTTTCGAAAAGACATCTCTTGCAGACAAAAAGGAGTGGATGAGGGAAGGTCAGAAGAAGGTTGCCTTAAAAGCCCCGGATGAGAGAACACTATATATGTTAAAAGCACAGGCAGAACTTTTAGGCGTTCCGTGTTCGCTGATTATCGATGCAGGAATGACCGAGATTCCTGCAGGCTCAGTTACAGCTCTTGGAATCGGTCCTGCCAAGCGTGACATCATGGACAAAATCACTGCTGACTTAAAACTCCTCTAACCATGCGCAAATCACCATACGAAAGAGAGACCGAGCTTGGAATCATCTACTATGCGGCTGACTGCGAAGGAATCGGCGGAAAACTTCGAACAGTTCCCGAAGACTTCATAGTAGAAGAACTTCCAATTAACTTCACAAACACCGGACCATACACCATCTGCCGCTTAACCAAGAAGTCCTGGGAACATCAGCATGCAGTTCGTGAGATTACAAACCGTCTTCACATCAGCCCGAAGCGTTTTGGATGGGCAGGAACCAAGGACAGAAATGCAGTAACCACTCAGTACGTCTCGCTTTATGATGTTTCCAAAGAGCAGATTGAAGCTCTTTCAATCAAAGATATCACAATAACTCCTGTTGCATCGCATCAGTTCTCGCTTGGTCTTGGAAATCTCGAAGGAAACCGCTTCCGCTTAACTCTTCGTGGTTGCAACGCAGATAATCTCGCAGAAAAGACAGCAGAGATTACCGCCGCCGTAAAAACCGGAATCCCGAATTACTTTGGTCTTCAGCGTTTTGGAGCAATGAAGCCGATTACTCACAGGATGGGATATCACATACTTCGCGGCGAGTTTGAAGAAGCTGTAACTCTCTATGTCGGAGATGCTTTTCCCTATGAGTCTGATGAAATAAAGGCAGCACGTGCACGCTTCCGTGAAACGAAAGATGCAAAAGAGGCCCTCCATAATCTTCCGGTTCACCTTTCGTATGAGAGAATCATGCTTGATTCTCTGATGAAGAAGAAGGATGACTTTGGAGCCGCACTTCAGGCAATCCCTCCGAAACTGCTTTCCATGTTCGTCTCGGCTTATCAGTCATGGCTATTTAACATGGCAGTTTCTGCAAGATGTGCAGAGGGCACATCATTTTCAGAGCCCAGAATCGGAGAGCACCTTGTTTTTGCAAACGGCAGAGTTGATACTGTAACTGAAAAGAATATGCCGACTGCAAAACAGCACATGAAACGCGGAAGATGCTTTGTCGTTGGATGGATGCCTGGAAAAACTCTTCCAGTTGCAGCAGGCCCTCTCGAAAACGAGATGTTTGCTTTGATGGAGAAGGATGGTATCTCGATGCCTGACTTTGACAAGGCTGCCGCTTTTGTAAAGACAAACTATGACGGTTTCCACAGGAGAATCTCGCTTGAGGCGGATGTTTCTTATGAGATTTCAGGAGATGATGTGGTTCTTTCCTTTACTCTTCCGCCAGGACACTATGCAACAACTGTTGCCAGAGAATACATGCAGGCAGAGCCTGAATGTATGGTCTAACTTTTTTTACAGCAAAAACATCATAACTGCAAGCAGACACGTAGCTCCAATTAAATCAATCGAGCTCGTTACAACCGGCACACCGAAGTTATCCGGATCGAATCCTTTTCTGTATGTAATAACAGCTGTATAGTATCCAAGAAGATTCATCGCGGTAACCACAAGAATGCCTGCGAGAAGTGAAATCAGAACCATCATCAAAAGTCCTGGTGTTGTAATTCCAAGAAGCACTGCTGCAAAGTGTGCGATGGCTCCCATCAGCGGAAGGAAAATAATCGAGTAGATATAGTTCTCTCCGAAATGCTTTAAGACAGTTTTTTGCGGGAAAAGCACTGGATCAATCATACCCATGTGCATCTCAGTTCCAATTCTGGATGTTAAAATACCACCAATCGAACCGCATCCGTTCATGAAAGGAGATATCAGAATAAGAACTGCTGCTGCTGCAATCAAAGACTCAAGTCTGCTTGTATAAAGGACTCCTGCTGTAATTCCAAGAAGTGAAAGCGGAATTAAAAGAGGCAGTCCCTCACGTAAGACATCAAGCATGGTTCTTGTTCCGCGCTTGAATGAGATAAATGCGAGTATAATCATCACGAAAACAATAGCGCCGAGAATGGCTTTGCCTGTAAACGGTAAATCCATCACAATTAAGGCGGTTACAACAAGGAACGGAAGCGTGACAATGTCACCAATCGTTGTAACAGCCGGAGCTCCGACCATATCCAAATCCCAGAATTTACGGTAGCAGACGATACTTACAAGAACTCCGACAACAGTCACAAGAATTCCGGCAAGTGTTCCGGAGATGACAGAGATTATAATCATCTCGGCAACTCCGATAACTTCAGTGCCTGTTAAGATGCAGATGATTTTTCCAAATACTGCAAGTACTGCTGAGATGACGACCGTTAATATAAGAGAGGCACGAAGGTTGTCTCCAAGTTCAGAGTTTCGCTTAAAGTCAACCTCAAATGCTCCAAGGTGCATAGATGAAGATAGTCTGGATGTTAAAATTCCGGCAATTGCTCCGCGCATGTTAATCGAAGGGGTTACCAGAACCATAAGACCTGGAATTAAAAGCAGAACTTCGTTTACAGATCCTAAATAAATTCCTGCAATAAAAGATAAGCCGACGCTGATTAGAAGCGTCCAGAATCCTGTTAAGAACTCACGGTGCTTTTCTCTGAGGTTGTTTACCGCTATGACCAGGGTCATCCAAACTCACCTCATTTTCTAAGCACATAGTGTTTACATATTTGTTTTTCAAAGTATAAATGGAGGGGGGTTGTATGCACTCAGCGAAAGGTGATTATCCTCTACCATCCAATACATAATAGATTATGCACATTCCAGAACTTCTAGCTCCTGCGGGTTCTCCGGATGCCCTCAAAGCCGCAGTTTATGCAGGCTGCGATGCAGTGTATCTCGGCGGAAGAATGTATGGAGCACGCGCCTATGCCTCAAATTTTGATAATGCAGAAATAGAAAAAGCCGTTGCATTTGCCCACAGCCACGGAGTCAAAGTCTATGTCACTGTCAACACACTAATCCGCGATGCTGACATGGAAGAAGCAGCAGCATACCTGCGTTTCCTGTCGGATGCAGATGTTGATGCTGTTCTCGTGCAGGATGTTGGACTGATGTCCCTTGCCCGCGAAATCGTACCAGATTTGCCAATCCATGCAAGTACCCAGATGACCATCACAAACCGTGCAGGTGTTGAGTTTGCAGCAGAACATGGAATTTCACGTGTTGTCTTAGCACGTGAAGTAACTCTACCCGATGCAGCAGAACTTGTCCGCGTTGGAGCTGAGCTTGGCGTTGGAATCGAAATATTTGCACACGGAGCTCTTTGTTACTCTTACTCCGGACAATGTCTTTTCTCCTCTGCAGTAGGCGGCAGAAGCGGAAATCAGGGAATGTGTGCCCAGCCATGCCGAAAACAGTATACTCTCCTCGCTGACGGCGAAAGAGTTGCAACAAACGGAGACTACATCCTAAGTCCAAAAGACATCTGTACCTATCCAAACCTCAAAGAGATTTGCGAGAGCGGAGTTGAATGCCTCAAAATCGAAGGGCGTATGAAAACTCCTGACTACGTGGCAGTTGTTACATCCATCTACAGAAAAGCTCTTGATGCAGTGGCAGAAGGTACATTCGAGCCGAAAACAGAGGACATGGAAAACCTTGCATTCGCATTCAACAGAGGTTTTACCAAAGGGTATCTCTTCGGTGATAAGTCCTCTATTATGAACTGGGAAAAGCCGAACAACCGCGGTGTCTATGCAGGATATGTAAACGGGGTTGACAAAAAACGCGGCAAAGTAATCGTCAAAATCGAAGGCCCAATCCCAGACACTGGAGATGGTCTTGTGTTTAAACTCGCAGGACGCGAGACAGGCTTTGCATTAAACAAAGAGCCATACATCTTCCCGGAAGGAGATGCATACAAAATACCTGCTCCGGAATCTGTTCTTGAAGGAAGCGAACTCTGGATTACCAGACGTCTTAGAACCGAAAAACTCGCAAATGCAATCCTCTCAAAACCACCGGCAGGAAAAATTCCGCTCGACATCATTGTTGCGAAAAATCCTGATGGGCACCTGGTAATTATTGGAAACGGAAAGACTGCAGTGTCAGAAATCCCTGTGATGGAAGCTAAGAGCAAACCGGTAACAGCAGAAGCGGTCGAAGCCCAGATTAGAAAAACAGGTGGAACACCATTTGTCATACGCAGCATTCAGATGGAGTATGACGGAACAGGCTTCCTGCCGATTGGTGTAATCACTGACCTCCGCCGCAGGTTCTTAGACGAGTGTGCAGCATCGCTTTCAGAGAAACGCGAGAGAATGACGCGCCCCTATCAGGCAAAGGAAGTTGGAACTGTTGAGAAAACAACTCCTGTCATTCAGGTCTATACTGACTCAATCCCGTGTGCGAAGGCTGCACATTCAGCAGGCGCAGGGCAGGTTGTCTTTGAAGGATTCGAAGAGATTTACAACCTTCCAACAATCTACAAACTTCCGCGTATCATCTCAGAACACGACTTAATGAAAAAGCTCGAAAAGCTTCCGGCATCTGCCGCAGGAGTTATGACAGACAGCATCGGTGTTTCCGAGATGCTCACAGGTGTTCAGAGATATGGGGCTTCAGGTTTGAACATCACAAATGCCAGAACCGCAAATCTGTTTGGCAAATCATGCCGTCAGGTCTGTCTCTCGCCTGAGCTTTCAGGAAAGCAGATTAGAACTCTGATGGAAAACCTTGCAGGATACTCTCACCCGCCAAGAGTAGAAGTCATGGTTCAGGGAAACCTTGAGGTCATGATTACTGAAAACTGTATCCCGGCGACCGCCCAAGGATGTCGCTCATGCAATCAGTCGTGGGCATTAAAAGACAAGACAAACAGAATCTTCCGAGTGAGAACTGACGCCGACTGCAGAAGCCGTATTTTAAATTCGGCAGAGATTTGTCTTGTTGAGTACGTAAAAGAACTCGCAGCAGCAGGTGTTTCAGTAATCTCAATTGATGCCAGAGGCAGGTCTCCAGAGTACATCAGACGCATGGTATCGATCTATACCAGAGCGCTTGAAGGCGAAAACGTCAAAGAGTTAAAAGAAGAGATTAGAGAGATTGCATCAGGCGGAGTTACTGCCGCACACTATACCAGAGGAGTTTCCGAGGACATCGAACTTCCGCCAAAGAAAAGCGGGAAGAAATAACCTGATAACCAAAGAGGGATAACTAATGAGTATGGAAAAATCAGATAAGCCCGGACTGATGTATTACGTTCTGATGCTTGTTGCCGTTGGATGTGTAATCTACGGTGTTTATGGATGGGTTACCGGTAAATGGTAACCCTCGAGGGTTTGTATGAAAACCGAATATCTTTTTTGTCCGTCGGAGTTTTCAGAGCCTCCGGTTTCAGTGCAGCACATCACACTCACAGTTGATATTGCAGAGACAGAAGTCACTGTATCTTCAGAGACTTCTTTTCGTGCGGCAGTTCCCATATCTGAAGTTAAGCTCAATGCAAAAAATCTCGAAATTAAAAGTCTGACACAGAACGGACGACGTGTTGAGTACACGTATGCGGATGATATAATAACCCTTCAGCTAAATAAACCGCTCGCAGCAGGAGCTGAGTTTAGAATAGCTGCAAAGACAATCTGCCGCCCAACGGATAACATCTTAGAAGGCCTTTACTATGACATAACACCTAAAGGTCTTCCAAGAACTATAATCTCGCAGTGTCAGCAGTGGGGATTCCAGAGAATCGCCCCATGCATTGATGATATGCGTGCGAAATGTACCTGGACTACTACAATTATCGCAGACAGCAGATTCAGTAACCTGATATCCAACGGAAATGTCTCGCGTGCACGCACACGTTACGATAACACTCGCGATACTATCACATATCAGAATGACGAGCCGATGCCGCCGTATCTTTTCTTCCTCGGAGTTGGCACCTGGGATACATTCACACGCGACTTCTGCTATCCTGACGGAAAGCATGTAAGACTTGAGCTCTTAACGCTTCCAGGTTCTGACGCTTATGATGCAGGTGTTGCCCTTGACATCATGGCTGATGCAATTCTCTGGACTCATATCTTTACAGGTCCTGAACGCTTCGATGACGAAGATAAACGAATGAAGCTCTATGAGCTCTGTACCAGACGTTTCAAAGGTGAGGATGGGCTTACTGAAGAGATTGAAAACCTTTCTGGAAACATGGTATTCGGATACCAGTATCCGTATGAGGTCTACCGCGAGATTGCGATGCAGAACTCTGACTTCGGAGGGATGGAAAACACCGGAAACACCACAATTATTGCAAGCCGGATTATGCCTGATGCGGAGATTACGGATGCATCCTATGAGTATATGTTAGGTGTCAAGCAGCATGAGTTCTATCACAACTTAAACGGCTCAAGTGTTACAGGAGATACTCCGTTTTCCATCTGGCTGAATGAAGCGGTCACTGTTATGATGGAGGATGAATATCTGGCGTTCCACTTCGGAAAGGACTATATCCGCTTAAACAATATCCTGCAGCTCTATATGCCGGGAACTGGTACCTTTTCGCTTGATACTGGGGCTGTTTCGATGCCTATTGAGCCAGAAGGCTTTAACGATCCAAATGATTTAATCACAGCTGTCACTTATGTGAAGGCACCAGAGTTTACCCGCATGATTGAGACCATGCTTGGCAAGCCTGCTTTTTCATGGGCACTTGATTTGTATCATAAACGCTTTGCAGGAAGCAATGCATCTCCCCGTGACTGGCTTCATGCAATGGAAGACGTTGGAAAGTCTGACTTCTCGTTTATGGCTGACCGCTGGTTAAAGCAGACAGGATATCCAACAGTCTTTGCATCGGCTGTATATAATGCAGATAACGACACCGCTGAGATTACAGTAACACAGAAAGGCTTTGGAACACAGAATCCCTGGATTTTCCCATTCAAAGGAAAACTCATGAATTCTGAAGGAGAAGAGGTTGCACAGTTTACCAAAAAGATTGATGCAGAAAGGCTCACATTCTCTGTTCCGTGTTCCGGGCCGTTTGACTTTGCAGTATGGAATGAGAACCACTCGGCATACATAAAGATGGAAAGAACAGAAGCAGATGAGGTTTTATATCTCCAGCTTCTCTTAGACAAAGATCCGGTAACCAGATTCCTTGCATTCTCAGCAGTATTCGAGCGCGAGATGATACGTCTTCTCGAAAACGAGAATGCAGTTCCAAGTACTGAGTTTGCAGACACAGTCATTCGGACGCTTAAAGATGAAGAGCTGATGAAGTCATGCGGTTCGATGCCTCTTTTAATGTTTGAGTCTGTAAGCGACAGTCGTTTTGCTCATGAGTATGGAAAACTCTATTCTGCTAAGCAGAGGATTCTTCGCGGAATTGCAGAAAAGTATGAGGACACACTTCGTGCGCTTTATGTGAAGTACGATGTGTCCTATCAGGCTGACGGATTTGAACCAGCGGTTCTTTCTGCTCAGTTCAAGGCAAATGCAGTAAAGAATCTGATTTTAACGATTCTTGCATCGCTCGATACACAGGATGTTCACTATCTGATTCGTACACAGTACCGCAATGCAAACTCCGCGACAAACCGTTTATCAGCATTGTCTCTTTACCTCTCGTCATCGGCATCAGACAGGATGGATATTCTCTTAGAAGAGCTTGCAAGAAGTGCTGAACACCCGCTTGCCTTCGAGAACTTTATTGCTGCTTCTGCAAACACAGCACATGATACGGTTTCATATCTGAAGGTGATTGAGGCATCCCCTAAATTCCACATAGAACAGGCAGGAGAAGCGCGTTCTTTGTATCTGCGCTTTGCCCAGAACAGAAAAGTCTCACTTGAGACTGAAGATGGAAGAGAGTTCCTTAAAGCATCTATTATCCGGCTTTCGAAGGTTAATGCCTACATTACAACAGGCATGCTTTCGGTCTTCTCTCACATGAAAGAGTATCCGGATGAGCTGAAGGAAAAACTGATGGCTGTCCTTCTTGAAATTGAGAGTTCGGTTTCTCCGGATGAAAGCCCTGCTGTGTATCAGACTGCAAAGCAGATTTTATCTGCGGTTCGTTAACTTGAAAAAACTAAAAAACAAATAAAAAAAAGACATGAGCCAAAATGCCCCATCCCTTGAGAATACTCTTCGAATTTCTGTTGACAAACTCTATGTCGGAGGAGAAGGTCTCCTTTCTGAGATTGAAGCAGGACTAAACAACAAACGGATTGAAAACCCGCGTGTCGGATTCCAGGGGACTGAGGGTTCATTCGGGGAGCAGGCGGCGCGTGAGTACTTTAATGACAGCTTTTTAGAGCTTAAAAAGTATCATGGTTTTGATGATCTCTTAGAGGCTGTTGCAAACTCTGAGGTTGACTATGGTGTGCTTCCGATTGAAAACTCAACGGCTGGAGATGTTTTGGAGGTTTCTGATTTAATTGTCAGATACAATCTCTACATCGTTGGTGAGCACACAATCCGCATCAGACACAATCTGTTATGCCTGCCTGAAGCTGAACTTTCTGATATCACAGAGGTGTATTCTCATCCGCAGGCATTGAATCAGTGCCGTGAGTTCTTAAAGGCTCACTCAAATATTACTGCATGTCCATATGCAAATACAGCTCTTGCCGGAGAATATGTGTCGCAGAAAGGCGATATTCACTCTGCTTCAATCGGAAGTCTCCGCTGTGCAGAGCTTTACGGCCTCAAGGTTCTTGCAGAAGGAATCCAGACGATGCAGAATAATTTTACCAGGTTTATTGTTATTTCAAAACACATGGAGCTGAATGATTCCTGCGGTAAAATAAGCATTGTATTCTCTGCAGCACACAGCAGCGGATCGCTTCACTCAGCACTGTCTCACTTCGCATATAACGGATTAAATCTGGTAAAGATTCAGTCAAGGCCAAAACTTGATGAGCCATGGGAGTATCTCTTTTTCCTTGATATCGAGGGAAATCTTTCGGATGCCAATGTCTTAATTGCTCTTGGCAGAGTGTTGTCTCAGAGCAGTGTCTTTAAGCTTCTTGGAAATTATCCGGCTTCTAAGTAAGGCATTCATATGGCATAAATCAAATACTTTTTATGACATCTTACAAAGAGGATTTCCTTGCATATTTCTCTCTTGGGAAATCCCATATTGCAGGGATTCTTTTCTGCTGTGCGGCAGCCGCTGCTGCGTTTCTTCTAACACGCGGTACACTTTTTGACGGAGGATTCCAGATTCTTCCATCCGAGCTGTTCTCCACAAATCCTGTGTTCTCTTTCCTTGCAAAGGTGGGCCCAATTGTTTTTGCTCTTATTCTATGCCTTTTCATTAATGTGAAGGTTTTCAAGGCAGGCGGTTCTTATGCCGGAAAGTTTATTCTGCGCCTTGCAATTATTCTGATGGGAGCTCGTGTTACAGTTGATGTTTTGCTTACGGCATCTATCCAGGGGCTTGTAATTATTTTAGCTGTCCTTGCTGTTACAATATTTATCGCAATGAAGCTTGGTCAGTGTCTGAAAAAACCATGGGATGCCTGTGCCCTTACAGGGAGCGGGACCGGCATCTGCGGGGTCTCTGCTGCGCTTTCAGTTGCTTCAGTTATCAATGCCGAACAGAAGTATGTTCATGCAGTTGTTGGAATCATTAGTATCTTAGGACTTGCCGGTGTTTTTATCATCCCGCTTCTTGCATTCGGGTTTGATATGACAGCATCCCAGGCTGAGGTATTTATCGGCGGTACGCTTCACGAGATTGGAAATGTGATTCCGTCGGCTGAACTCTACAATGCTCTCGGTGGAGAAGATGTTGCGGCTCTGGCTCTTGCGTACAAGATGATTCGCGTGGCTATGTTGGTGGTTGTTGCTGCTGTGTTTTCGCATCTCTGGATGAAGAGATGTTCCGGTGAGGCTGCTGCTGAGAAACCGAAGCTTCAGGGTTTCTTAATTCTCTTCGTGGTTCTGGCTGTTCTTATGAGCGTGTTTATTTTCCTCGCACCGGAGGCAGGACGCGCTGTTCAGGGCGTTCTTGTGAATGTCTCGGTCACGCTTTTAACAGTGGCTATGGCAGGAGTCGGGCTTTCAATGAATCTGAAAGAGACTTTTGCTGTTGGAAAAACGCTTCTGCCGTTTGCATCTGTTGTGTGGGCTGTGCAGGTTGTTCTGATGCTGATTCTGACGAAACTTTTCGTCTGAACAGTTTTTATTCTTTTATGGTTATGCCCTCAACGCCTATAGGATATGCGCATCGGTTTAGCCCAAAGTACTTCTAAAATCACTAAAAAAAGAGGTTGTTAGAAATCCTCAAGTTTTTTTTAATTTATGCCTTGAGAATTGCAAGAGCTTCTTCGACACTCTTATTCTCAACAGTGATTGCATAAATTGCATTACAGAACTTAACAGCTTCATCAAGCGGCTTCTGGTGGATGTTTCTTCCAGTAGCATTTCCGGATGCTCCGCCGACGTGAATCTGGTCATAGAGCTCGCTTAAGAACTTCTCCTCAGAAGTAGAAGAACCGCCTGCACATACAACCTTGGTTCTGCCTGCTGCCTGGACTGCCTCCTGAAGAAGCTCAGCACCGGACTTTCCATCCTTCTTTGGTGCGTTGACTTTAACAAAGTCACTGCCAAGACATGCTGCAACACCTGCTGCTCCTGCGATTAAGTGCGGATCCTTCTCGTCTTTGACTGCCTTTCCTCTCGGATAAATCCAGAGAACAGTCACAAGACCGTGGAAGTGTGCATCATTGATTAAGGATGCAGCCTCAGTCAGCATCTCAGCTTCGTTTTCGCTTCCGAGATAAATGGTATATCCAATACCTGCAATCTTGATATCGTTTTCGGCACAGATATCAACTAACTGACCAACAGACCAGAGCTGGCGGGAAACAGGATCCTTCTGGGAAACACCAACGAGATGAGTCTTGGAGTTCATCTTAACAAGATATGGAATCTCCGGATAGTCCATTGCATAGCGGGTGATTAAACCAAGCTGGGCTGCAAAGACACCAACCTTACCCTGGGATGCAATACGGAAGAGGTGTTCCGGATCTCCGTCATCTGCCGGGATTCCCTCTCCATAGAAATCATCGTTTAAGTGTTCCATCTTCTGGTCGCCTGCAAAAAGCATAAGGCGTCCGGAACCCTGCGTAATTAAATTATAGTTTGCAAGGTAAACATCCCGCATTCCAACCGGGACATCTAAAGGTACTTTCACATCAGACATAGATTAGTTATATGTTGGCGCTTCACTATGTAAAAGCTATCTACTGAAAAGGAAAAAAGTAGGAAATCAGGTTTATATGAAACCGAGGTTTTTCAGTACCAGACGTGCCGCAGACATTCCTCCGTCAGAGTACACCGCACCAATCAGTGCTTCGAAACATTCAGCAGAAGCACGCCCGACAGTCCATATCTGCATATTAATCTCACCCTTTCCCCAGCTTACAAAATCAGGAAGACTAATATCTTCAGCAAGTTTTCGAAGGACCGACATATTGACCTTGGCAGTCTTCTGACGGGTAATCTCTCCCTTGTCAGTTACACCGCTGTCAATGATATTCTGGATTGTAACTATCTCAATAACAGCATCCCCAAGGACTGCAAGATAATCCATTGTCTCATCTAAAGAAACATTCTGCTCTCTTGCAAATGCGGTCCTTCGTAATGCATGCGAGAGGTACTGCGGGTTGGTGAATGTATAACCAATCCTGTCATACAGATCTGAATAATCCATGTTATGCTCCGTACATATTAATCAGCTGTATTAAAGCAGAAAATCCATTCATCTCCATAGTAAGCACCCCTGCTTCATCCATACCCATACTTGTCTCACCGTCTGCTGTAAGCATCTCAGGTCCGCGAATCACCTGACGGCCAAGAACAGACTCAGCTTCTGCATCATGAACAAAAGCACGTCCCGGAATGATTACAATGTCAGAAAGTTTTTCAGTATCAAGTGCTTTCAGGTCATCAATTGTCATAAGACATGCGATTTCCTTTTTGACCGGAACAACCATAGACGGATCTCCCCCGCACTTTTCAAGAATCTCTGCAATGTACGGTGCAGCAACAGAACCAGTAATAACAGATGCCTTCTTTGTAACCCGCGGAAGGTGTGACAGGAGCTCTTCGTTTTTCCTGACAGCAAACGGAGAATCAAAGAGCGGGTCATAGAGCGGGGTACCTGAAATCCTAAGATTTGGATGAAGTGCTGCGGCATTGGAAACAAGGGCTCTGAACTCTTCTGGATCATGCATTCTCTGTCCTTCTATAATCGGAGTATTTGCAAGAATTAATCCCTGCTCTTCGCTGTTTCCAAAGCGCATAAGAATTACTCCTTTAACACCTATCATCTCAAGCCATGAAAGGGTTTCTTCGAGAACTTCACCGTCATTTACCCCTGGAATAATGACGCAGGCTGCATATACATCAATCTTTGAGGCAAGTCTTTCGAGAACTGCCAAGGATGCTTCGGGGGTTGGATCATGCATATACTTTGCACGAAGAGCAGGATCAGATGCAAAGACCGTAAATGAAATTTCTGAGAGGTTATTCTGAATCAGGAAGTCTGCAATCTCAACATCGTCAAAGCCTTTTCCGCTTGTATATCCAATGTGGAGAGGCACACCAAGGCTTCCTAAAATCTCCATCAGATTTTTGAACTCAGGATAACAGCTCGGATCTCCGCCGCCTGATATTGTAATTCTTGTGATATCCCCTGTTACACTTTGAAGGTCTGCTAAGAAGTTATCTGCAACCTCCTTTAGCGAGTAGAAGTCTGCGTACTCTTCCTTAACTCCCCTTGTACAGTAATCACATCCTTTTTTGAACGGCAGACAATAACGGCATCCAAACGGAGGAACATCTTTTGCATGCTTGAAATAACAATACGTACAAAATCCCCGACAGTTCACGCCAGGTTTTCCGCCAATGTCCACAGTCAGATGTACCATAAGTACTTACTATATTATGTCTGATTCCATATCAAGATGCTGAGATAAAAAACAAAATACGTGCGCGCAGAAAACATCACGCTGAAAAACGCTGCAGAACTGCGTATCTCATATAATGAAGAGTGAAAAAGCGATTAGTTTTATTTACTATGCTAACATATAACATACCTCATGACAGAAACGTCATTACACAACATGATGGACTATGAGGAGACATGCTCCACATTCTCCATCCCAGTTCCGGAGTATTACAACTTCGGCTTTGATGTTGTGGATGCCTGGGCAAAACAGGACCGCAACAAACTGGCAATGATATGGACAAATCAGGAGGGTGAAGAGAAGTACTACACTTTCCGCCACATGATGAATCTGTCCAACCAGATTGCGAATATGATGTTCAAACAGAACGTCGGAAAGGGCGACCGTGTAATGATTCTTCTACCCCGCGTGCCGGAGTGGTGGACATTCGCCCTCGCAGCAATTAAGATTGGCGCAGTAATTTGTCCGTCGCCAGTCATTCTCACCCCCCACGACTTAGAATACAGAATTAATAAAGGCAAGTTCAAGATGATTGTAACCAACCAGGAAAACCTCTGGAAGGTACAGGAAGTCTTAGATCAGTGCCCGACATTAAAGGTCAAGTTCCTTGTTGATGGAGAGGCTGACGGATGGATTGATTATCAGAAGGAACTGATTTATCCGGCAAAAGCATCCATCCACCTAAGCCCGCTCATTCGCAAAAATAGAACAAAAGCAACCGACCCGATGCTGATTTTCTTCACCTCGGGAACATCTGCAAACCCGAAGATGGTTATGCACAACCATGCATATCCGCTTGGTCATATTGTAACTGCCAGATTCTGGTATGACTTAACCGAAAACGATCTTCAGTTTACGGTAGCAGATACCGGATGGGGTAAGTCATCCTGGGGTAAGTTCTACGGTCCATGGATGCAGGGAGCCTGTGTCTTTGTCTACGACTACCGCGGAAAATTCAACGCAACTGAACTTCTTCCATTAATCGAGAAGTACGAGATTACAACATTCTGTGCTCCGTCTACCATTTACAGAATGTTAATCTTAGCCGACCTCAGTACATTTGACTTCTCCGAACTCCGCCACTGCCTTTGTGCAGGCGAGACCTTAAATCCGGAAGTCAACCGTGTCTGGGAAGAAGGAACCGGCTTAAAGATTTACGAGGCATACGGTCAGACCGAGACTGTTATGGTTATTGGAACCTATCCGTGTATCGAACACCGTCCGGGTTCAATTGGAAAGCCTGCTCCGGGATGGAAGATTGAACTCCACGATGACGACGGAAACCCTGTTGCTGTAGGCGAGGAAGGAAGAATCGCTATCCGCACCCGCGACCCGTCTCCGGTTGGTCTGTTTATGGAGTACCTCGATGATCCGGAGGCAACCGCAAAAGTCTTTGTCGGTGACTGGTACTACACCGGTGACAAGGCAACAATGGATGAGGACGGATACTACTGGTTCGTTGGAAGAGATGATGACATTATCAAATCCTCCGGATACCGTATTTCTCCAGCAGAAGTTGAATCTGCATTAATGACTCACCCGTGCGTGAAGGAGTCCGCAGTTGTCGGAAGTCCGGATCCAATCCGCGGCGTCATTGTCAAGGCATTCGTCTGCCTCAAAGACGGCTGGACTGGCTCTGATGATTTAATCCGCGAGCTTCAGAACCACGTCAAGACCACGACTGCACCATATAAGTACCCGCGTGCAATCGAGTTCGTTGATGAACTTCCAAAGACTATCTCCGGTAAGGTTAGAAGAGTAGAGCTCCGCGACCTTGAGAAGAAGAGATACGAAGAACACAATGAACACCAGGCTGAGTAAGCCTGTAGTTATCTACTTTTTTTAATTTTTTGTAAAATAGTATTTGAGTTTACACTGCTGAATATAGCTGATGCACAGGATATGGAAAAAAACCCACACATCCAAATAAAGTAAAGGCGGGTTACATCAGCCGCTCAAGCTGCTGACATGCCGCACAAAGTTTGTTTGAAGTAGGCTCTCCGCACTTCTCGCAGCGTCCAAGAATCTTTTTCTCGCCTTCTGCTTTCGGCATCTTTGAGAGAAGCTCCTCCTGACCATCTGCAATCCGAATAAGAGTTCCAGGCTTTTCATACTCAAGCTTTCCAAGCCATGTACGAACATCCTTTCGAAGTGCATAGCGTGTGTAAGGGCACTCGGGAAGCGGTACTAACAGATTATTACAGAGGCCGTATGCCACAGTTGCCCGCTCTGTTGAACGGCACAGCGGCTTAATTCTTCGGATGAACAAATCTCCTGAGTTCGAGTTAAAAGAAGCCGTTGCACGTGTTACATCGCCTCTTAGATAATTCATCACAACAGACTGTGACTCATCATCCAGACAGTGCCCGGTAGCTATTGAGTCCGCATCGATTTCACGGGCTGCCGCGTTCAAAGCACGGCGTCTTAGAGTTCCGCAGACAGAACATGCAGCCTGCGGTGAGTTTGCGAGCAGTTCATCCAAAGTCTTTCCGCAGATGTCTTTGAAGGAAACAATTCTGTGTTCAACACCAAGACGTAACGCAGTATCTTTTGCTGCAAGAATCGTATCGTCACGGTACCCTCCAATACCTTCATCGACAGTTACCGCAACAAGTTCGCAGTCAAGATTCAAACGGCAAAGAGCTGCCAGAAGAACAGTGCTGTCCTTTCCGCCGGAGAACCCGACACAAATCCTGTCTCCAGGGTTTACCATCGAGTAGCGGGAAATCGCATTTGCAACTCCGTTTTCATACCATTTCGAGAAGTGCTCTGCACAAAGAGGACCATCTTCAGTTCTAAATACCGCACGCTTACCGCAAAGATAACAATCCGCCATTTATCCTCCGTGTACAATAGATGTAAGCCTGAGTTCTACATCATCAGAACAGAACTCATCGCCAAGAAGAAGACATCCATCTGCTGTTGCAAGAACTTCATATGGATTAAAGCCTAAACGGAAGATAATCTCCTCAACTGTCCCTGCTTCGGTTTCTGTCACATTACCTTCCGGAAGAATTACTTTTGTCATACTTTTACCTCACGTTCTTTTGCCTCACGGCGGAGAATAATCATTGTGGCTATGAATCCTGATGCCAGATTGAAGTAGTAAATAATCAGACGCCAGAGAAGAACAAACACTCCTAAAAGATTTGCAGGAACGATTAATGCAAAAAATCCTGCCATAGATACCTCAGCAACGCCTGCTCCTCCAGGGGTGATTGGAACCATCAAAATGACTGTTATCAGAATCATGAAGAGGAATGATAAGGCAAAGTATGGTTCCAGACCAAGAGCCATTAAGAGTACTGATACAAGTACAAACTCATTTACCCAGAAAAGAGCAGTGAAGAAAAGCCCGGTAAATGAGCCGTAGCGTGATTTTCCCATGAAGTATCCAATCGAATCATAGAACTGGTTGACCGAGTTAAGAAGTTTGGCGCAGGATGCTTCACGCTTTTTTGTATCCTTCTTACGCAGGATGAATTCTGCGATTTTTCTGACAGCTGCCTTACCCCATGCAGGCTTTTTTGCGAGAACTATAAAGAGAATCAGAACAGCGAGGAATACTGCTGATGAGAAGTAGGACAGCGTCATCATGTAGTCTGGAATCTCGATGCCGAATGATGTAACATTCAGCAGAACAAGACTGACCATAGCTCCGATTAAGAGAATTACAGCATCGAATACGCGCTCCATAATTACGACTGCTGTTGCATCTGCAACCGGAACTTTTGCTTTTACAAGCTCATAAATGCGGATAGGCTCTCCTCCGACCTGAGACGGAGTAACAGATGCTAAGAACTGGTTTGAGCATACCAGATTGAAGGAGTGAACGAATGGTATTTTGTATCCAAGTGATTTGCTCATGAACTGAATTCTAAGTGCCCAGAATCCAATTGACACGATATGCATTATGAGGGCTAAGAGAATCAGCCATACGTTTGCGGACTGCAAAGCCTGAAGAGTTTCTCTATCTATTGTGAATAACAGGAATAAGAAGAGAACAGTAAAACTGATACCAAGAGATATCAGCAGAAGACGTTTTTGTGTTTTATCCATCCGCTCTAGTTACTATTTGGTTTTAAATAATATATGCTTTACAGAAAAGTACTTACTGAACTAAACCCTATAGATGGATAGAATGAATATCCTGTTTGTTGTATGCGGAGAAGGGCTTGGACATGCATCACGCTCCACAAAACTTGCAAAGCACCTGAAAGAGAATGGGGTAGACTGCATTTTTGCTGCATACGGCAAGGCATATTCTTTTATTCAGAATCAGACTGACTGCAAAGTTTATGAGATTTCACGCGAGGTTACACTTGAAGGAACAGGCGGGTACTTTAGTATCACAGAAACTCTCAAGTCGTCTTTTGGAATTCCAGTCTCTCTTGTAAAGTCGTTTATCACTGCATGGAAAATCATAAAGAAGGAGAATGTCGATGCGGTTGTGTGCGATACGATGTTTGCGGCAGGTGTAGCTTCGAAAATCCTGAAAGTTCCGGTTCTTTTTATGACGAACCAGAATTATTTCAGTTCTCTTGCAGAGCCTGATGTCTGGTACTGGAAGCTGTTTGGGAAGGTTATCAGAACGTATCTGTCGATTGTGCCGAAGAAGATTCTTGTCCCGGACTTTGCGCCGCCGAATACGATTTCAGGATATAATTTCAGGTTCACTGAAAAAGATAAAGGGCGCTATGTGTTTATCGGGCCGATTTTGGATTCTGCAATCCATGATGTCGAGACTTCAGAGGATATTGTTTTTGCAAGTTTCGGCGGCGAGCCGTTTAAGATGCCGCTTTATGCGATGCTGAAGGAAATCTCCGAGATGGATTCTTCTCTTGAGGTTGAGGTGTTTTCAACTTCACCAGGGCTTCCGTCTGAGGGTGAGAACTTTAAAATTGCAGGGTATGTGGAAAGTATTTTCCCATACATGGCAAGTGCAAAGCTTGCAATTATTCACGGGGGACTTACGTCACTTCATGAGGCTATTTATTTTGGAAAGCCGGTGTTACTGATTATCGATCCGTATCATCCTGAGCAGGGAAATAATGGTCGAAAGGTGGAGGAGCTTGGATGCGGTATGATGATTCGCGGCGATGAGGTGACGAAAGAGAGTTTGTATGAGGCGATTCTTTCGTGTATGAAGATGGAGGTTTGTGATATGAGGGGGCTTTATGATAAGGAGTGCGGGGCTGAGAATTTCTGTCGGGTTTTGGATGAAATAGTTCCTGAGTGGAAGAAGTAAAAAAAAGTATATTAGCGTTTCTTAGAAGAACGCTTCTTTGACATAGAATTCAAATCAAGCATATACTTGCCGTCATTGCCCATGCCGATAATAATATCCTGAGTATCAGCAAGACGCTCAAGATTCAACTCATAACTGCCCTTTCCAACAATTCTCACACTCTCCACACGGCCGAGAATATCTGTCGGACGGGAAGCCGGACGCTGAACCTCCAAAACCTCCTGCTTTGTCTCCTCTGCAATCTTTTCGATAGACTTCTCCTGCATGACGTCTTCATTTCTCACGCGGTCACTCACGTAGAGAAACTTCTTACCACCGCAGGAGGGGCATCCGCGGAGAATCTCCACTGAACCGTCGCGGAACTCGCGTCCGCATTTAGTACACTTGTGAGGCATATCTTCTTACTGTGCGGCAGAAGCCCATGCAATAAGTCTGTCCTTCTCGCGGGAAAGCATCTTTAACTGGTCAACAGGACCAATAACCATCATACGGGAACTGTCATCCTTCTTGAAGAGCTTGCCGAAGAAACCTTTTTCACCGCCAAAGGACGGGTAGGTCTCAATCTCAATACCGGAGAATCCTCCAGGTGCAATCTCCATCATAGTTGCTTCCAAAAGCTTACCCTGCTCTTCCGGAGTCAGACCGCGTTCAAGGACAACAACACATCCCTGATGAACATCATCTAAGATGAGACGAATCTTCTCATAGGAAGTCATCTTCGACAGACGGTCTGCCGAAAGCATATCAAGCTGAACACCCTGAATCATTTGAATACCTCAGCAATCTTAGCATACAGAGCTTCCATGTTGTTTCCTTCAAGACCGGAAATCTCAACAACCGGGTGCTGCGGGAAAGCACTCTTAATTCTCTGCGGTGCTGCATCCGGAAGATCAATCTTGTTTGCAACGATAACGACAGGCAGCTTTCTTGCCTCGATGATACCAATCATCATAATGTTAACGTGCATGAACGGATCCTGAGTGGAATCGAGAACATAAATGACACCGTCGATGTCTTCACGAAGCCAGTGCATTGCCTCTGCAACACCCTCAGTTGCCTCGCGGGCACGTGCAACTGCCTCATCCTGATCCATACCGTACTCTAAGAACTCATGATAATCAATCTTAGTAGTAACTCCCGGAGTGTCAACAATATCAATCATTAACTTGCTTCCGGTACCGGAACTAATCTCAACACCCTCCTTTCTTCTTGCACGGCGGGTTTCGTGCGGAATTTCGCTTGCAGGTCCTAATGCTTCGCCGGTTACATCACGGACAATTCTGTTTGCAAGAGTAGTCTTTCCTGCGTTTGGCGGACCGTAAATACCGACACGCGACCGTTTCTTACTAAACAGCTTATTGAAAAATCCCTTGATACGTAAAAATGCTGCCATACTACACCTTAATTGGATTATGTAATATCTGGGTCGTAATCCCATATAAATATCGTCATATGCAGGCACACCTCAAAGATGCAAAATGGCAAACATTTTAAACTATAACAGTGAATTATCAACTATCCGCCGAAGGGTGAAAACCCTCCGGTCAGAGTAACACAAGACAAACATTTAGGATAAACACTGATACCATATGACAACGACAACCCAGACAAAAGGAAAGAAGAGCTGCGTTTTAGACATCGCAACAGCCGACGTTGTATCCGTTCCGCCGACAATGACCATCATTGAAGGTCTCTCGAAGATGAGCAAACATAACTTCCGCCGTCTTCCGCTGACTGATGCAGGAACCAAAAAACTTCTCGGAATTGTGACTGTCACAGACGTAATCGACCTGATGGGTGGCGGAAACCGCTTCAACCTCGTTGCCAACAAACACAAAGGAAATCTCCTTTCAGTCTTCAACGATGAAATCAGAACCATAGCTACCGAAGACGTGGACGGGCTTTCGCCCTCTGCCACAATTCGTGAAGCCGCAGAGAAGCTGATTGAAACAGGTCATGGAAGTTTTCCAATCGTAAACGATGACAACACCTTAGCCGGAATTGTTACCGAATACGACATCATGAAAGTCCTTGCATCTGAAAAATCCGAGAAGATGGTCTGTGATGTAATGACTAAAGACCCGCAGGTGGTAACTCCTGATGTTCCACTCTGCAAAGTTACCCGCTTGATGGTAACTCACGGCTTTAGAAGACTTCCGGTTGTAAAAGACAACTTCTTAATCGGAATCATCACAGCAACAGACATCATGAAGTACCTTGGAGGAGGAAAAGTCTTTGCCGACATGGAGCAGGGAAAAGCAGATGAGATTCTGATGATTCCTGTCAGAGAAATCATGACCGCAGCAGATATTAAGACAGTGACTTCGGCCACCACCTTAAATGAAGCTGCAAAGATGATGATTGAGTATGGAATTGGTGTGTTCCCTGTATTAGACGGGGACGAACTCAACGGAATTGTAACTGAGTTCGATTTGGTCAAGGCATTGGCCGAGTAATTGGAAAATGCACCGGGCAACATCCGAAAAATACTGCGGATGACTTGTCTGGTGCGACGAATATATCCCGCAGGATATAGACTGCGGACGACTGAATCCAGAAATACCCAAATTGTGAGGATACAAAAATGTCCCAGAAGTTAACCGTAAAAGATGTAATGTCCAAGCCAGTATCGATTGCAAAGTCTGCCCTCATCCCTGAGGCACTTTCAAAGATGCTCGAAAACGGTATCGACCCGATTGTGGTAACCCACGATCATGTTGTTGTCGGCACTGCTTCCCGCAGAACCATTGCAGAGAAGATGGGAAGCAAGAAGACCGGAAACATTCCGGCTTCCCAGATTCGTGTCGCAACCGTTACCCGTGAGGACTTTACCTCTGTCTATCCGGATCAGGATGTAGAACTTCTGATTCCGCTTCTGCAGAAGTACAAGATTGTTGTGGTATGGGATGAGGAACACCGTTTAATCGGTCAGGTTACAAAAGGAGATCTCTTAAAGTTCATGGTGCCTGAAGGAGATCTGGCAGATATGATTGAGATTGCCCCGCGTATCGCACCTGAAGACCGTGTTGTCCAGCTTCACAGAAGAATGGTGAACAACGGGGCCACCCGCTTTGTTGTGATGGATAACAACGAGCCGGTCGGAATTGTAACCGAAACCGATATTGCAAAGGTTCTGGTAAAGATGAAGAGCGAAATCGACAAGCACTTCGAGAATGCTCTTCGAAATGTAACAGCAGGAGATATTATGACGTCTCCGATTGTTTCGATGCCAATCGACACGCCTGTTGAGAAGGTTGTTGAGACTATGCTTGCAAAGAATATCAGTACCGTTCCTGTTGCAGACGGTTCCAAGATTGTGGGTATGATTACCAGAAAGTCTCTGGTAAACTCACTCTAACTTTTTTTTTTGTTTAAGGCGATTTTCTACGTTTTTGGGATTCTTTGGGTGAGCACATTTCCCCCGCGAAAATCACGCGAAAACAAAACGAAAAACGCGAAAAGTTGAAAGAGTACGAAATAGAACGAAAGCCGCGAAAAACTATTCGCGTTGGAAATCACCGGCAACCTTTAGACTAAGTTTCTTTTTGGATGCAGATACCAAAAATAACAAACCGCTAATCTACGCTAATCTTAGCCAATCGCATTCCGTTTTCTTCGCTCGCTTACACTCGG
>JAFQTT010000005.1 GCA_017408885.1 Methanocorpusculum sp. | reverse complement strand
GATAGTACAGACTCCGCAGTAGGAACACTTTGCGGGGTCGACAGTGATCGGTGCGCCTTCAGTTGCACCGCGGGCGGCTGCGCCAACCATACCGAGGGAGATTGCTTCCTTCGGGCATGCGTCTGCACAGATACCGCAACCGGTACACTTGGATGCGTTTAACACGAGGTGGGAGACTTTCTTGAGGAGGCGCTGCTCCATAATGATAGTTTCGCCCTCAACCTTCGTGGAGAATTTTGGAAACATTGTGCTCATTGCCATAACTATTTCCTCTCTCTTTAGTGCTCCTCAGCAGCAACTTCTGCTGCTGGAGCCTGCGATGATTCAAGTCTGATAACATTGTACGGGCATGCTTCGACACAAACACCGCAACCTGCACACAGTTCTTTGTTAAGGTCAAGGGAGATTGCCTTGCCGTTCTGAACTAAGTAAATCTTGTCAGAGGAGACAGGATCTACGGTACAGAGTTCCAGTGCGTTGACCGGACATGCGACCACACAGTTGTTACAACCAGTACATCGCTCCATGTTGATATGCATTGCAAATGCCATTGCTTATATGCACCAGCCTTCGATAACTAGGATCGACATAAAATATTCGTCGACAAATCTATAAATACATTGTCGAACCCATCACGTAAAATAATAGTGGGTTTCTTCGAAGGCCAAAATTATGACAACCTATTTATTAATACCTGCGAAAAATTTATTAACAATAATTTCTGGTGAGATTTTTGAAAAACCAAAGGCGGAAAAACGCGGGAGAAAATGAAGAATCCATTGAGAGGTTTGCAAAGCAGAGTTCAGTATTAAAATGTGAGGAAAAAAAGAGCAGCATCTAAGATTAGATGTCAGGCTCTGTAAACAATCCTACTTCACAAAAAATTTGCCAGCCGCAAAAAGCACAGCACCAAAGACAGCACTAACCCCTGCAAAAATCAGGAACATTGCCGCATACTCCCCGGCACCCAGAACCGAGAGCACAAGCGGGCTTACGAATGAGTTGGAGAACAAAGCAAGGAATGTAGAAACAGTAACTCCGCCCATGTACCGGCCAAGAACAGCAGTCGGCGTAATCTTCGAAACCCATGCAGTACCATTCGGCATAGCAAGCCCCATTCCAAAGCCGAGAAGAATAAGACCTGCTGTGAGCAGTACAAGATTTTCAGAGATACCGATTAACAGCAGACCAAGTGCTTCAAGCAGGAAGATAATTCCGCCAATCGAGATTGAAGAAAACCTGCGGTCGAATCTCCAGAAGAGAAAACCTGAAACAGCAGACGACAGTCCAAAGATTCCAAGCAAAAGCCCGATCCAGAAAGGAGATACCGCAGCCTCAAATGTTCCGGCATAGTATGAGAGATTTACTGCGACCAGATACATAAAAAGTGCCGGGAAAAATACAAGAGAGTAGATTCCGGCATACTTCAGAGGAGACGGCACTGACACCGGACACTCGGATTTTTCCTTACATGAACGCGGAGGTTCTCTTAAGCAGATGAGGACAAACGGCAGTGCACAAAGACCTAAGAGATAGACGAGGAAAGCATAGCGCCATCCAAAAGCCGCAAGTGCTCCGCAGAGTGTCTGAAGAATCAAAACTCCGATTCCGTTTGCGACACCAATGTATCCAAGATATCTGGTTCTTGTTTCTCCTTCATAGTACTCAGTAATTAATGCACTTGCCATCGGTAAAAGACCTGCAATGCTGACACCTAAGATGAGACGAAGGGCAATTATTGCGTAGATGTTGTCTAAGAAAAATCCGGATACACCTGATGCCGCGAAGAGGAACAGAGATACCGCGAGAATTTTTACACGTCCGATTCTATCAGACAGCGCTCCTATGAAAAAACCTGAAAGAGCAGTTGCAAGAGGAGGAAGAGTTAAGACAAGACTTACCACATATTCCGGCCCAAGACCTGCTTCCTTCATCAAATCAAGAACTGGAGATACAGCAGCAGTTCCAAGAAGGGAAGGCATTGCAGCGGCAAGAAGAATCAGCAGTGTAAAACGTGTGGGGGTGAAGGGTTTCATACTCAGTATTTCTTATGGTATGTCTGGTGAATCTGCCAGAAGGGGTTCATAGTACGGCGTCCTTTGCAGTACTCAACAGAATATTTGATAGCACCGGTTACAAACTTCTTAGCTTCTGCGACTGCATCGTACACCGGGTATCCAAGAGCGATGTATGATGCGATTGCTGATGCAAAGCAGCATCCGGAACCGTGTATGTCAGAGTACGGCAGGATTTCATCTTCAATCAGGCTTGCACCGTTTTTGTCCATGTAGAGGTCAACTCCGCGTCTGAACTCTGCATGACCGCCTTTAACGACAACGGCTTTTGCCCCTGCATCAAGGAACCATTCGGCAGCCTCTTCCATCTTCTTTTCGCTTGTGATTTCGATTCCTGAGAGATATTCAGCTTCAAGCAGATTAGGCGTTGTGATGTCTGCTCTTGGAAGCATCAGAGAGATTACTGCATCCTCGCCTGCTTCGTCCAGAAGTCTTGCACGGGATGTTGAGACCATGACAGGATCTACAACAAGGGGTGTTGTTTTTGGAATAGCAGATGCTGCAGCAGAAACGATTTCTGCGTTCATGAGCATTCCGGTTTTGTAGCAGCCGATAGGATATTCAGCTTCGAGTGCTTCGACCTGTTTTCCGATAAAGTATGGCGGCACTCCTTCAACAGCAGTTACGGCGTGTCCGTTCTGCGCTGTTAAAGCAGCAACAACAGTCATCCCCCAGACACCGCATGCGGTCATGGTTTTTAAATCAACCTGAAGTCCAGCTCCGGCAGAAGAATCGGAGCCGGCTACAGAGACTGCAAAGGCCATCTCTTTCATATTGCTAATTTGTTGAATTTTAGAGGATAAAATACAGACGGCTGAGCGGGTTGGATGTGTGTATTTCACCGCGAAAGGATACTCAGTGATTCTGAAAAACAATATAACCACATAAGCAGAGACAGCTTTATCTAATCTCCTGACATAGTCTATTTACTATGGACCTTGAAGGTTTTGTCCGCCGCAGTATGAGAAAGGGTGTCTTAGATGAGGACATCAGGAAAAATCTTGCAGAAAGGATTCTTGATATAAAAGATATTGAGCCTTCATATGCAGATGAGTTGGCAGGCGCTGTTATTGAGGAGGCAAAGATTACATCAGGCCTTGAAGGAGATCTGTTCACGTATGAGCCTGCCGGTGTTTCGATGGGGGAGTTTGGTGTTGGTTCACGCGGGTACGGTGACTTTTACGCACACAGAAAGATTGCGCATGTCATTGGCCATACGAGTGCGGATGTGGGTGTTGACCAGATGGATGACGGAGGAGTTGTAAAGGCAGGAGATCAGTATGTGATTACAACAGTCGACGGGATGCATTCGAGGCTTTCGGACTTTCCGTTCCTTGCAGGATTCCATGCAGCACGTGCAACTCTTCGCGATGTTTATGTGATGGGGGCAAGTCCTGTTGGTCTGATATCTGATGTGCATATCGCAGATGACGGTGATGTTGCAAAGCTTTTTGATTATACGGCGGGTATTACTGCGGTCTCTGATGCACTTGGTGTTCCTCTGATTGCGGGTTCTACGCTTCGCATTGGAGGCGATATGGTTATTGGGGAGCGTATGACAGGTTGTGTGGGAGTTGTGGGAGTTGCTTCACATGTTACAGCCCGCAGTGCGACAGTTCCGGGGGATGTTCTTTTGATGACTGAAGGATCGGGTGGCGGTACTATTTGTACAGCGGCTTTGTATTCCGGGAATTCTGAGGTTGCCTACGAGACGATTAATCTTCATTTCTTAAAGGCCTGCGATCGTCTGATTCATTCGGATGTGTTCCCGCATATCCATTCGATGACGGATGTGACAAACGGAGGTCTCAGAGGAGATGTTCATGAGATTGCAGATACTGCGAAGTGTACTGTGGTCGTTGATGATGAGCCGCTTAGAGGGCTTATTGCTCCAAAAGTTTTAGCGATGCTTGATAAGCTTGGTATTGATTATCTTGGAGTGTCGCTTGATGCTCTTCTTGTGATTGCTCCGCCTGAGTATGCGGATGAGATTATACGGGTTGTTGGTGAGGCTGGTGTTCGCATGGAGAGAATCGGTTATGTAAGAGAGGGAGAAGGTGTTGCCCGTCTTGTAAAAGACGGTGTTGAGGATGCGTTCACGCCTAAGTTCCGTGAGGCGCCGTATACTCCGATTAAGAAGGTTGTTGACAGTAAGGTGCGTGATTTTGAGGAGATGAGAAAAGGTATTGACCGGGCAGCGGATGCGGCGAAGGCGAAGAAGGAAAGAGTGTTAAAATGGCTGGTTTGATTGTGAGATTTTCCTCACATATCCCATCCAATAATTCATTAAAATACAAAAGGGGATTGCATCGGATAGGCTTGAAGCAAAGCTTCGTGAGTTTTTTAAAAAAAAAGAGATTAAAACTCTCTTGAGATGAAGAAGTCAACAAGCTCCATCATCATAGTCTTATATTCACTGTCAGGAATCACAGAAAGACCATTCTTTGCATCTGAGATAAGCTTCTCAGACTTCTGCCTGACAGCATCAAGAACACCAGAACCCTCGAGCAGAGAAACAGCCTCTGCAATCTCATCAGCAGACAAATCTGCCTTGTGGAATTTGGATAAATCAACACCCATCTCGCGGGCAGTGACTGCAACAATCGTCTGCTTATTCTCGCGAAGATCAGAAGCCTGATTCTTACCGGAAACATCAGAAGGCGTCAGCAGGTCAATAATGTCATCCTGGATCTGGAAAGCAATACCGGTGTTCAAACCAAGAGTGTACATCGCACCAATCTGGCGGACATCTCCTCCTGCAAGAGCTGCACCGATTCCGGCAGCTGCCGCATAGAGAACCCCGGTCTTCTTCCGAACCATCGAAAGATACTCAGCCTCGGAAACATCATCTCTTTCCTCGAAGGAAATATCCTCCTGCTGTCCCTCGCAAAGCTCATGGCTTGCGTGGGCTAACATCTGAACAGCAACCAGCTTTGCTTTATCCTCGCAGTTCTTAACGCGGCAGATGTGCTCGAAAGCATCAGCGTGGAGACAGTCGCCTGCAAGAATTGCAGTCGCCTCACCGAAAACAGTGTGGACTGTCGGCTCTCCTCTGCGAAGAGAATCACCGTCCATGATGTCGTCATGGACAAGAGTATAGGTGTGTAACCACTCCAAAGCAAGAGCCGCCTCAAAAACATCCTCGGATGCTCCCGGGCGTACAGCATCAGCAGAGAGCATAACCATAGCCGGACGAAGACGCTTTCCGCCTGCATTTAACAGATGGGAAGACGCCTCACGGAGACGTGTTTCCACAGCCTTGCTGTACTCATCAGCCTCACAGTCAACCTTGAAGGCAACCTGTTTGAGATACTCTTTTAACTCCATGAATATCACTTCGGAAGAACAAGGCGGTCGCCGTTTTGCATAATGTGGATGTCGCGGTTTAAGGTGTATCCGAACTCGGATGCAAGATGGACGTAACCTCCCTTCATGTGGAACGGACCGTGAGACGGGATGATGTGCTCAGGATTCAGCATAGAGACTAAATCATAGTGCTCCTGATAATATGCGTGACCTGTGACATGGAGACCATCAAAGAGACGGGCTCCCTGACGGAGTAAGAGGCGGTCAACCTCTGCACGCTGTGCGAAGTTAATCGGGTTCGGAATGATATTGGCGGAGAACATTACGCGGTCTCCCTTCTCAATCTTGAGCGGAGTCTCGCCAAGAGCCATGCGGGAAAGCATGGAACCCGGCTCTCCCTGGTGTCCGGTTGCAACGATTAAGAACTTCTCCTTTCCTTCCTTGGAAATTCTGCGAAGCATTCTGTCTGTGGTCTTTCTGTTTCCGTAGATGCTTGTTCCCTGCGGGAATGCAACCTGCTTTAACATCTCTGCGGTTCCGTTGTATCTCTCCATGCTTCTTCCAAGAAGAACCGGGATTCTGTCAATCTCACGGGCACACTCGGTAATCGTCTTGATTCTTGCAATCTGGGATGCAAAAGTTGAGACAATAATTGCGTGCTTGTCGTCTTCGGCACGCATAATTGCATCGCGGACACGAAGGCGTGCCACCTGCTCGCTTGGTGCGTATCCTCTGTCATCTAAGTTTAAGGACTCAACGATTAAGACCTTGACACCCTCTTTTCCGATAGCACGCATACGGGCTAAGTCAGGTGCTTCTCCGATAACCGGAGTCATATCGAACTTGAAATCGTTTGCATAGACAACACAGCCTGCCGGAGTGTGCAGTACTGCCATTACAGAGTCGATGATGGAGTGCTGAACGCGGATGAACTCTAAGGTCAGGTTCTGGGAGATGGTGTATTTTGCTCCTGCCTTGAGTGCGAAGGTCTTGTTCGTGACCGTGAACTTGCGTTCTCCTTCAATCTGCTGTTTGATAAGTTCTGTGGTGTACGGAGTTGCGATAATCGGGCAGTTGTATCTGTGGGCTAACTTCTGTACTGCTCCGATGTGGTCTAAGTGACCGTGAGTACAGACAATTGCCTTTACAGTTCCCTCAACTGCGTTCATGACGGTATCGTCTGGGATTGCACCCATCTGGATTAAGTCCAGAGAGTGCATATTTTCCATATCGACGCTGTTATTTCCGGTAATCGGGTCGAGATAAAGACCTATATCGAAGATAACAATTTCCTTGCCGACGCGGACTGCGGTCATGTTTCTTCCGACCTCGTTGTATCCGCCAACGGCTATTACTTCTACTTCTACCATGTAGTTCCTCTATTTGTTTGTCATTTCCCTGACTGTGCCGGTCAGATAGTAACGGACGTGTGCAAGCTCTGAAATATTTGTTGCTCCTGTCAGAAACATCGCGGTTTTCAGTTCACCGAAGATGGTCTCAATTCTCTCGAAGAGTGCATCTTTCCCTTCAAGAGCTGAAGGCAGGAGAGTTAAGGCCATTCCTGCCATATCTGCTCCGAGAGCTATTGCTTTTGCCGCATCAAGTCCGTTTTTAAGGCCGCCGGTTGCAATAACCGGCCCTTTTCTAACCTGCGCTACCTCAAAAACACTAACAGCTGTTGGAATGCCCCATTCAAGGAATGTGCTTCCGAGATTCTGATGTGCTTTATCACTGGCACGCGATTTTTCGATTTTTGCCCATGATGTTCCGCCGAATCCGCCGACATCAACTGCGTTAGCTCCTGCATCAAAGAGTGCGGACGCAGCTTCACGTGAGATTCCAGAACCAGTTTCTTTAACGATTACCGGAACTGAGAGTTCAGATGATGCCGCGCGAATTGTGTCAAGGATTCCAACCGCTGAGCGGTCTCCTTCGACCTGAACCATCTCCTGAAGGAAGTTTAAGTGAATGCAGAGGGCGTCTGCATCAATCATCTCAACAGCACGGTCCGCCCACTCAAGTCCGTGGTCTCTGAGCTGAACAGCACTGATGTTTCCTGCAAGAAATGCTGAAGGAGCGGTCTCGCGTACAACAGTGAAGCTGTCTGCGAGATCCGGGTTTTCAAGCGCCGCACGCTGTGAGCCTACACCCATTGGGATATTGAAGTGTTCGGCTGCTGCGGCCAGGTTTTTATTCACCTCTGCGGTGTCAGGGTGACCTCCTGTCATGGCCGCGATGAAAATCGGGGCTGACAGTTTACGGCCAAGGAATTCGGTGCGGATGTCGATATCAGACGCCGAACATTCCGGTACGGCGTTGTGGACGAGGCGCACGTCAGAGAAACCTGAGTTGCCAAACGCGACATCGGTTTCTGCGCAGAGGTGTAAGTGATCGAGTTTTCTCGATGAGGTAAGTCCGGTCATTTTACCAGTGTCCCTCCTGCATTTGTCCCTGCAAGAAATGCTTTGAGCATTTCAGGCTTTATGATGTGCGAGGGGGTGCCGGATTCGGCCAGAGCAAGCAGTTCTTCTACTTTACCCTGCATTCCGCCGGTAACATCCGCATTGTCTGATGTTTCAAATTTGACTGCGGATACATTTTCGCGGGTAATTTCCGGGATGATTTCGCCACCTGACAGTACTCCTCCGGTGGCTGTTACGATGCCTACTTTTTCGGCACCGAGTTTCTTTGCAAGATACGGCACAATCTGATCTCCTGAGACAATACAGCCTCCAAGAACGCGGTCGCATACGACATCTCCGTGAAGAACAGGAACAATGCCGGATGCAAGAAGGGCTTTTATCTGCTCTTCTCCGCAGAAGACCAGGCGGCGGTTTTCTGCAAGGGCGCACGAGAACGGGTGAAAGGACACAGCTTCGATGCCTGCATGACGAAGCGCTGCGACAACTTCGGTGTTTAAGCGCGATACTGCCTCGTGGGTTACATATACTCCGCGGGCATTTTCGAATGTGACACCGTCAGCGATTCCGTAAGCTTTGGCCTCGGGGTGTCCAAGAGACCCTGCTCCGTGTACGATTACAGACGGAGCTTTGGACGATGCGATTGCTTTGGCTAATTCGCTTATAACTTCACTTCTGATGACGCCCGGATTTGCCTTGTCTGTAATTACAGAGCCTCCGAGTTTGATGATTACTGTCATCAGAGGTCAGCCTCCTTTCTTGCTCCTTCTGTATCGATTGTTGTAACAATGGTTTTTGCACCGCAGTCTTCGAGGGCGTTTGCAACGCGGCTTCTTGAGCCTTTGGAGCAGAGCGCCCATATACATCCGCCGCCGCCTGCACCAGAGAGTTTGGCGCCGTATGCACCGGCATCACGTGCGGCAAGCACGAGATTCGAAAGAGCCGGGTGGCTTACGCCTAAAGCCTCTAAGAGAGCGTGGTTTCTGTTCATCAGAACACCAAGCTCTTTGTGGTTTTCCATGTTGTACATGGCCTCCATCGTAATAGCTCCGATTGCGTCCATTATCGGGTTTGCGATTGCAGGTGAGTGTTCGCGGAATTCGGCAACACGACGAACCATTTCGGAAGTGTTGTGGGAAATCATTGAGTTGCCGATAACAAGCGACAGATTCTGCGGCGGGATTAAGCGGCGCTTTTCGTCACCGCGGATTAAGACCATTCCGCCGAAGGTGGATACGTAAGTGTCAGTTGCACTTGCGCGTCCTCCCTGGGTGATTTTTTCTACCTCATGGGCGAGTTCTGCAACTTCGGCTCTGGAGTAGCCGAGCTGGAATTCGTCGTTGATGGCAAAGAGGGTGGCAACAGTTACTGCCGCGGATGAACCAAGGCCGGATGCACTGGGAAGCTGGGATCTTACATATACGCTTCCTTTGATATCGAGGAGTTTGAAGCATTCAGCTATGTAGGGTGAGTTCGGACGCTGGAAGTAGCGGGAGTGACGGACGGTTACCATCACTCGCGGCTTAATTGACATCGCGATTCCCGGTTTTCCGTAGACGACAGCGTGCTCTCCAAAGAGGAATACTTTTCCAGGAGCGCTCCATGTTGCCATCAGATTACCTCCAATGAGGCGTATCCGACAACGGCACGGTAGTCACCTGATGCGTCGCCGGAGGTTGTGTATGTTAAAACCCTGGCTTCTTTTGCACCAAGGGTTTTTCCGATCTCTGCCGTCGCAGCAAGGCAGCCGTATCCGCACATGGAGGGCTGGATTGCATAGAGGGCGTCATAGAACGCGTTTATATCAAGGTTTTTGAGAGCCGCAAGACAGGTCAGGTCGTCGTTTTCAGCTTTTTTGGCCGGTACATAGTGCGAGCCGTCTCCGGATGCTGCGACAATGATTCTGCGGTTTGTTTTCGAGACTGCAGAGATTACAGCGTCTGAAATTTCTGCTGCTCCTTTGAGGGACTGGTCGCCCATCAAAATTGCGCATACCTTTGCTTTCGGGAAGCGGTATGCGATAAAGGGCATCTGGGTTTCTAGTGAGTTTTCCTGTTCGCGGAAGATGTCGTTGTTCTTTGGAAGAGGTACTGCATCTGCAAATTCAGTGTCGGATGGAACGGTTCCAATCGGTGTTTCCCAGTCGAGGTTGGAGACGGAGTTTGGATGTCCTTTGTGGCTTGTTCCAATAACGACAAATGTTCCGTCAAAGTCAGGTGAAATTCTGGAATATGAGACGGCGGCGCAGGGTCCGGAGTAGATGTATCCTGCATGCGGTACAAGTATGCCTTTGGGGTTTGATACAGACGTTACCGTAGCATCGAAAAATGCGGCAAGGGTTTGTTTTAGACCCTCCGCTTCGCTTGGGTAAAATATACCCGCAAGTGTCGGGAGACGCGCGGTTTTTTCCGATACCGGCGGCTCCGCTGATATTTTGTGAATCATTGTATATGAGACGGAAATCTCGTATTTTCCGTCAAACCGTTATATTTACTGCCTGATTTTCAGCGGCTTCGTGGGAGATGAAGCTTTGGCTTATTTGCAGCAGTTTTAAGGTAGAATATAGTTGGTTCTGATATGAGATAAATTATGCTGAGTGGGGATTTCTAAGATGCGAAAAACATACCCGCTAAGGAGGCGAGAGACTCCGCATGCGGGTCAGGCGTCGCGGGCATACGGGCGTTCGATATGAGATAAATTATGCTGAGTGGGGATTTTGAACACAGTTATTCAACCCACGTGATATCTTCCCCGTATCTCACATAGCGCTTATATGAGTACTTCGGATATCCAAGCATCACAGCCGCATGAATCGTATATCCCTTTGGAACTCCAAGGAAGCGTTCTGCATTTTTATGTGCAATCTGGGTAAATCCATTGATACATGATGCAACACCAATGCTTTCTGCATAAAGCATAAGATACTGCTCAGAACAGACACAGTCATCTTTTCCCTGCATATTGGAGGCAGGTGATGCAATACAGATAACTGCCGGAGCACCGCAGAGAACCGGATGCTTTCCGGAATCAAATGCACTCTGCATCGAAGAGAAAAGTTTCTTCAAAGAAGAAAGAGACTCAACACGCTTACGCGAAAAGAGCCTAAGAACCGGAGCAAGGAATGCAGCAGGCCCTGCCACACTGTTTAAACCGGCAATTACTTCGCGCTCAAGCTCAGTAACACGGCTTCCTGTTACAACAAAATACTTCCTGCCCCGCGTGTTTCTGGATGACGGAGCCATCTCGCCGTACCTTACAAGCTCTGATAAAATCTCTTTGGGGATTGCATCCGGTAAAAACTCACGAACAGAACGCTTACCCTGTAAAATCCGCTCAACCTCCAAACCCTCAACATCATGCACAGAAAACGCCTTAAAACCCTCAGAAGACACTGCCCCTGCAAGACATACAGCCCCGCAGTGACCGCAGGAAAGACAGCGCGAATCGTTGACAGCGGCTTTTTCCTCGACTGAAATGCACTTTGACGGGCAGACTTTTGCGCATAAACCGCATCCTGTACAGAGAGATTCTGAGATTACAGCAGACATTGTAAATATATTTGGAAAAAAGAGGATATGGATTTTTGGATTTAAGTGACTTTACCGATTTTATCGATTCTGTTCAAATCATACTCGGTTGGAATCTCACCAAGCTCCCATCCGTCCTTGGTTGTCTCAAGATAGAAGTACTTCACCCCGCCATATTTTGCATACGAACCATATGCATCATCGCGCTCTGCCTTGACACCTACTGCCGCATGGTCTCTGAACTCAAGGATTACCACATCACACCCAAGCTCCTTTAAGAGTGCTGCCATCAGGATTGACTTGTCCTCACAATCCCCGCCTCCATCAACCAAAGTCTCGATAGGGTATCTTACATACTCAGCCTGTCCGGTTGTTTCCTTATCCGTCGTGTATGGAAGCGACTGCACAAAAGATGCCGCAAGCATCATTGTCTCGTAATTCGTGAAGTCAAGAGATTCAGCCTGAGCCTTGATTCCGCCTGCAATCTCTGCCATGACACGTCTGTTATATGAATCGGTTGCATACTTTACAAGATTCAGATTAGAGTGCCCAAGCTTCTGATAGTAGGCATACTTTTCCTTCGAAAGTGAAAGAGGAGCAGAGAATGTGTGTCCGTTGTATTTCCACTCATACACTCTTTCAAAGGTCTCTTCGGTATCAGACACGACAGGAGTCGGAGCTAACTCAAGTGTAACATACAAAGTACTGTGCTCTCCCGGGGCAAGTGTCACAGACTCAGTCCATGTAACATATTTGTCCAACCCAACATAGATGTCGGTTGGGATATCCGGCAGAATGCTAATCGTAAGCGGAGCCTTTCCCATATATGTGTCACCAACATAAACAGATGCTCCGGCAGGAGATGATGTAACAGAGACAGTTGCATTCTCAACCGTGAACAAAGACGGGGCAAACAAAACACCCAAAATGCCGGCACCCAATACAAGGATAACTGCAAGCAGCACTAAAAAAACAGCCTTCGAGCGCTTTTTCGGCTTTTCGTCAGCTATCGGAGATATGCAGCGCTTTCCGCAGTTTGGACAGTAAACATCCTCATCAGTTATTTCATAGCCGCAAAACCTGCAGTACATAGATGATATTAGATTGTCCCAAGAGAGTATAAATACTTCTCAAAAAAAGGGGTTCAGATATTTACGAACTCTTCTTCCGGCTCTACTTCGCCGAAGCGGTTAATCTCTCCGCGATAAATACGGGTTGAAGATACAGCTCTGCCGTCCTTTGCCATTACGCACTGAATCTGGTACAAATCCACCATAGGCCGCCCAAGTTCCTTTCGCTTCTCGTTAATCAGATTGCCTACGGGAAACGTCTCATAGCTTACGACAAGTGCATCGAAATCCTGAGTTAGTGCTGAACCAAACTGATCCGAAAGAGGTTCGATTTCATAGGATGCAAGAAATCCGCTCTCTTCAATCCAGCGGATAAGTTCTGCCTTGCGAACCTCGTATCCCCTTACTGGATGCTGCTTTCGAGCCGCAAAAATATCAGAAGACAAGCCGATAATCACTTCCCCGTCATCTCCTGCGGTCATAAACGCCCTTTTTAAGAGAAGCTGGTGTCCGATATGAAGCGGATCAAACGTGCCGCCCACCATGACTTTCATGTATAGAGATTTTCCCCCCGCACACAAAAACGTGTTTATTTCTCCGCAGGAACCGTACCGCGGAACCATGAGAAGAACACGCCTATTACTGCCAGTCCGGAACTAATCAGCATAGAAACGCGAAGCGCTTCAACAAACTCTTCGTACATAGAAGGCCCAAGCATGTCTGTGCTGCCGACAAAAAGAGAGATCGCCGCCATACAAACCGCCATTGAGATGAGCATACCGACCTGCCGGACAACCGAGACAACGCTCGATGCCATGCTGTACTCAGCAGGAGCGACAGAGCCCATTATTGTAGAGGTGTTTGGAGCAGAGAAAAGTGCTGCGCCAAGACCGATGAAGACCTGAGTTATCATGATATATCCTGCAACATTGGTCATCGAAATACCAAGTCCGGAGAGAATCAGAAGACCCACAATGGTCAGAATCATACCTGCAGTTACCAGATACTTTGCATCGATTTTATCCGAGATTTTTCCGGCAACAGGTGTTGCCACAACCTGAATCAGCGGCTGGAAGAGCATAATCATTCCTGCCTCCGCCGCGTTGAGCTGTCCTATGGACTGGAGGTATAGACTAACCATGTAAGTGACAGCATAGACCGCTGCATAGTTCAGGAGAGCGGCGTATGACGAGCGGGCAAAGCGTTTGTTCTCGAAGAAGAGCCGGATGTGCAGAATCGGATTTTCGCGGCGCTGTTCGTACCAGACAAATACAGCAAAGAGTATGAGACCGAATCCGGCAAGGAAGATTGATCCAGTGTCAGTAATTGTGGAAAGACCATACATCAGGGCAAGCATGGAAACTGCATAAAGCAGCGCGCCGACGCCGTCGAACTTCTTGACCGGAAGCGTGAACTCGGTTTTCATGCAGAGCGCAAGCATGATACCTGAGAGGAGAACAACCGGCGCCATAATCAGGAAGATGCTGTGCCACCCAAGGGTTTCAGTTAAGATTCCGCCAAGGAACGGTCCAAGGGTTAGTCCGACATAGACCATGGTGGTGTTGATGCCTATGACAAACCCGCGTTTTTCTTTCGGGAAAATCCGCGTAAGAATAGCAAGGCTTGTAATCATCAGAAGCGAAACACCGACACCGGAAAGCACACGCCATGTCAGAAGAGAGACGTAGCTTGAAGCAAAGACTGAGAGAAGACAGGTTACTGCGACGATGATTGTCCCTGCGATAAAGGATTTCTTGTAACCGATTTTATCCACGAACCAGGCGCCGGGCACCAGACATACGGCGTTTGCCAGGATGTAGGCTGTGCTCATCCAGCCAAGGTCGCGGGCAGATACAAGAAAGTCTGCACCAATATTCGGCAGAGCCAGAATCAGCATGGATGCTAGAAGCGGGTTCATCAAAACGCCAAGCGAGGTGGCGAGGAGGATTAGGTACTGCTGTTTTTTGGTAATTTCGGTCATTTTGCCTCCGGACAATGTTCGCGGATGATACAGCGCTCACACGCAGGTTTTTTTGCGGTGCAGACAGCTCTTCCGTGCGAGATAAAGAGGTAGTTTACGTGTTCCCACCACGAGCGGTCGAGCAGTGCTGTCAGGTCTTTTTCGATGGTGTCCGGGTCGGTGCTTTTCGTAAAGCCGAGACGCTGGGAGAGCCGTTTGACATGAGTATCCACGGCGATGCCGTATGCTTTGTGGAAGCCGTGATTTGTTACGATGTTTGCGGTTTTGCGCCCAACACCCGGAAGAGTTACGAGCTCTTCGATGGTTTGCGGAATTTCACCGCCAAACTCATCAACGATTTTCTTTGAAGCACCGATGATGTTTTTGGCTTTGCTGCGGAAGAATCCTGCCGGGTGGATGATGCGCTCAACATCTGCCTGATTTGCGAAAGATAGCGCTTCTGCTGTAGGGTATGCAGTAAACAGCTCGTCCCGCAGGTTATTTACAGTTATGTCAGTAGTCTGCGCAGATAGAATAGTCATTATGAGCAGCTCGAAGTTGTTTCGAAACTGCAGGAAGTTCATATCATCAGATGTGTGTGGATATGCTGAATTTAATTTTTGAAGAATGTATTCTGCGGAAGTTGATGTCATAAAAGAAGTGGGGTGGCCCAGATTCGAACTGGGGTCAAAGCGTCCCAAACGCTCTAGGATGGACCAGGCTACCCTACCACCCCCGGTGTGCTATAACATATTAGAGTTTGTTAGATAAAAACCATGCGGTTTGATTGCGACAGATGGATGAGGAGATAAGCAGAATTTAACTAAGTTCACGCCACTCTCTTCATCCATTAGCAGGATATCTCCACCGCGGGCGGCTCCGCGCCGGAGTCGCCGCCCCGCACCCCTCTTTCAAGGAACAGAGAGTTGGAATATCAGTTTCATTAATCCGGGGTGCAGAGCCGCGACTCAACCGCGGAGCGGCTTGCGGTGGAAATATCTTCTGTTCAGATTAAGAAAAGGATACTTTTCGAAAAAGAAGATTCCAAACAAGAAATCAGAATAAAAAAAGGATTGTTTATACAATCGGGAAGTTGACTGCTTCGTTTCCAACGACGGTGCCGTTGAATTCGCCGTCAATTAAGGCCTTCTCGAGGAGGGTTGTGTCGCGGCCGTCGATTACGACTAACGGGATGCCGCTTCTCTCAGTGACCTTAGCTGCAACGAGATCGATTACCATGTTGGAGCCTGCGTTCATCTTTTCCTTCATGATAAGATCGATTAACTCCTGCGGAGACATGATGTCGAACTTCTTTGCAGACGGATCTTTTTTCGGATCTGCGGAGTAGATACCGTCAACAGCAGTCATATTCACCATCATGGATGCGCCTGCTTCTTCTGCGAGGACAGCAGATACGGCATCAGTGGTCTGTCCCGGAGTAACCCCGCCCATGATTACAATTTTACCGGAAAGTGCAAACTCTTTTGCCTGGAGATATGATTCGGCAACACGCGGATATGCATGTTCACCAAGCGCGCCGATTAAGAGAGATGCATTAATGCGGGTTACTTTGATTCCAATCTCATCAGATGATGCTTCGTCAAGCCCCACATCGCGGCATGCATTGATGTAGCGGCGTGCTTCTCCTCCGCCGCCGACAACGGCGAAGACCTGAATTCCTGCTTCGTGCAGGCGAATCAGGGTTCCTGCCCACTCTTTCAGACGATGTGCATCAAGGGACGGCACAAGAACCGACCCGCCGACAGAGATTACAACCCGAGTCATAGTATGTATATGTTTGAGAGTGAAAGCATATAAACCCGCCATAGGGAGGGGTGATGATGTGAAAAAAGGAAGGTTAGCGAATGGAGGTGACCCCCACTCTCCATTCCTGTCCGCCGTAGGTAATAGTTGTCCAGGCAACATCTTTTGTAACCGGCTCTTTTGCTCCGGCATCCAGGATTGTATAAACAGCAGTACCCTGCGGCTCACTGACAATCAGCTTTGCAGCAGCCTGTATGTCTTCTGCACGGTAACGCTCGTCGGTTAAAATGTTGAGGCCGACTTCGTCAGAATCAGTGTCATAAATCTGCATACCGGAAGGTTCTACAACCCATATTCCATATCCGTACTTTGTGCGGATCTCCTTTGCCGGAACTCCGATTAAAATGCTCTCGTCAAGAGCAGCCGAGATATATCCTGCATAGCTTCCTCCTTCATAAACCGCAGAAGACATGAGAGCTGCAAAGACACCTTCTTCTAAGGTCTGATACTTCGTAAGCCCGATTCTTCCAAGGTTTTTGTGGAAATCTTCATCGATTCCGTAGATTGTCATGTCACGGCCTGCAACATCTTCCATGAACTGAGGAGCAGCGGTGATGCAGATTTCATCCGCATCGGCATAGACGAGAGAAATAATCGACGGAGCATCATCGAGCAGGTCATAAAGTGCCTTTGATGCTGCGTTGACATTGCCATTTGCCTCTTCAATATCTTCTGCTGCATCACGCATCTCTTCTGCAGTCTCATCAAGGCTCTCAACGATTAACGCAGCTGCTTCATCTGCGGCATTTTCAAGAGCTGTTGAATCGCGTGCTGTAACCTTGGTGACCACAATACGCCACTCCTGCCCGCCATAGGAAAGTGTTTCCCATGCAGCCTCTTTTACTGATACATGCCCATTCTCTACCAGAGAGTAGCTTGCAGTTCCGCGTTTTTCTGCACAAATCTTTTCAGCGGCCGCCCTTACGTCGGCTTTTGCATACAGAGTATCAGTCAGGATATTCAATCCTACCTCTTCAGCATCGGGGTCATAAATCTGCATTCCCGAAGGCTCAACAACCCAAAGGCTGTAGCCGAAGTCGCTTCGAAGTTCAACCTCAGCCTTATCCATCATCTTTGTTAAATCAAGAGCGTCTGAGATGTATCCTGCAAACTTTACGTTGTCGTAGAGAGGCATGGATAATACACTGGAATAGAATCCGCTTTCCAAGAGCTGATAGTTGGTCAGCGCGATATCGCGGCCTGCATAGTACTCCTCGTCAGTTCCATATATTGAGAGGTCTTTTCCAACACTGTCTTTGATGATGTCAGGATATACAGCGATGCAGATTTCATCAGCGTCTGCATAGAGAATCGAGATTGAATAGTCCGTATCCTCGTAGAGTTCGAAAAGAGCAGCCTCTGCCGCTTTTGCATCTCCGTTTGCTGAAAGAATGACGTGTCCTGCTTCCCGCATCTCCTCTGCCATTTCTTCGAGTTCTTCTGTGATCTCATCTACGGTTTCTTTTGCCGCTTTTTCAAGAGATGCATCTGTTGTGATACATCCTGCCGAGAAAATCAGAAACAGAACAGCAAGTACTGCTGCCAGGCGTTTTATCATAGAGAATAGAATGTATTCTTACAAATTAATACTTTTGAAAAACGTGGGGTTGGTGAGATTTGAACTCACGATCGACGGGTCTCTCCGACAAGCGAACATGTTAGGAGCAGCTTAGATCAGTGCTCCAGCGGGTCATCATCAAATCAGCAGACCCGATAGTTCATCATACGCTAAAACCGCTGGAGCCCGTCGCCCTTCCGGACTAGGCCACAACCCCTTTTAGCTGTTGCCTAAATACATGTGTTTTACATCAATTTAAGAGTTGCGGTATTCAGGCAAAAATAAAAAAAAGATTTAGAACACCGTAAAGACGACAATTAGTAAAAATATCGCCATTACGATACAGAATATAGCAAGGAAGAGCCCGTCATTTTTGGTATCTGTGACTCTCTCCGGACGTTTTGGCACACGAATTTTTTCCTCTTCGATTTCGCGATAGGGATTTTCACGTTCGAGGCGTTCAAACTCAGCGTGCTCTTCTTCAGTAAAGTCAGGATCTAAGACCAGCTCTTCTTTATCAGACATTATTTCCTCTCTTCAAGAAGGCGGCGGATTGCAGAGACCTCTTCGAGTAAAGCCTGCATGTCCGGTGCGGCAGAAGATACAGGTTTGTATTCAGTCCCTGTTGCAGCTGCTGCCGGCTTTTGTCCTCTGACAAAGTCCATGATAAGCTGTCTGATTGGTTCAGGGTTTTCAACTCCTTCAATCTGAATCTCAGCAGAGTTTTTGGATGCGCCTCCGCCTGCGGTCTCAATCTTTAAGTGGTAGATTCCAAAGACTCTCATAACCGGGCCCTGAACGATGTCAACGTTGGTAATTCTGTTGTACGGAACAATTCCGGTTTTTCTAAAGAACACACCACGCCTCCATGTCATCTCAGTGCCGTTTAAGTGATAGACCACGGATTTGTAGTAGAGCGGTGCCCAGATGCATGCAAAGATTACACAGACTGCAAGGGCAGCAATTCCAAGAATCAGGAAGATACTGAAGATGGAATCGATGAACATCCATGCACAGCATGCCGCCCAGACCAGGACAATTCCTGCAAGAGTTGCAAGCAGAAGATAGCCGGTATATTTTCCAGCCGGCTTGAAGTCTTCATTTAGATTAACCATAGTAAATAATGGCATATGTAAGAAGATAAACATTTTTTATCTCTCACGCCAAAATAAGAAATATGTGCAACATTAAAGGTACTAAAACCGAGAAAAACCTGATGGAGGCATTCGCAGGTGAGTCTCAGGCAAGAAACAAGTACGACTACTTTGCATCCAAGGCAAGAAAGGAAGGATTTAACCAGATTTCTGACTTCTTTGCAGAGACCGCATTAAACGAGAAGGAACACGCAAAGCTCTGGTTCAAGGCTCTCTGCGGAGGAGAGATCCCGGACACCGCAGCAAACCTCCTTGCAGCAGCAGAAGGCGAGAACTATGAGTGGGTTGAGATGTACGCTCAGTTCGCAAAGGACGCAAAAGAGGAAGGATTCGAGAAGCTTGCATTCCTCTTTGAAGAGGTCGCAAAGATTGAGAAGTCCCACGAGGAACGCTACAGAAAACTCCTTGCAAATGTTGAGGAAGGCAAAGTCTTCGCACGCGATGAGCCAAAAGCATGGGTATGCGGAAACTGCGGACACATTCACTATGGTGAGGCAGCAGTCGAAGTCTGTCCGGTCTGTGCACACCCGAAAGCATACTTCTTCCTTGAGAAGGAGAACTACTAACTTTTTTTTTTATTTGTTTTTTGTTTGGGTGTGCCTTACATGCCCTCAGATTAATGGAGGAATCTGCCGGAGCGTCTGCAAAGGTATGTTCCGACCTCGGGAGTTCTATCAAAATGACGGATGCGGGGCGTTTAAATCACAAACCACCTATCATCTCTGTTTTGTAATTTTCATGGATTAAGGAGTCTTTCAGAATTCGTTGATTTCTTTCACTTCCAGACAGCACCAATGAGATGTGGGCACGTCGTGTGCATCCAAACCAAAGGAACCACTTCATAAAAAATATAGAAAAAAAGAGTATTACTCATGCAAGAGGCTTTATTCAGATTTCCAAGCCATTACAGACCCCGAACCAAATTCATTCAGATACAGGTTTTTTACGTCTTCTCGTATAATCCTGACTGTAATCCTTATTCGGGTCATACTTTCCGTCTACATGAGCACGGATAATAGGCGCATCCTTCATATCATCAGGTGCAAATGATCTAAGCCATGCATGCACTTTTTTCACATGCTCTTCACGTCTTATTTCATCTTCCGGTGTCCTCTCAGCCTGCCCAAGATAGCGAAGGTCACGGGCACTTAATGGAATCATAGTATTACTTATCCTCCCTGAGAATATATACCTTCGCCTCATACTCGGCATCAAGGAAACCAGGTTTTGCATAGTCAATTTCATCAACTATATACTTCATTTTGCGCGGCAGAAGCATCTCTTCCTCCTTTTGACCCATGTACAATGCATGAGAACCTGCGAAGAGATCATATGTAACAAACACTTTTTGTCGCGCCGGATTCAACCCCGAATACCGGCAGGCTGCCTCCGGAGAGAGTGAGAAACTGCCAAAAGCATCATCTGAGAAGGTAGAATCCTCCTGATATGGTTCAAACCATCCCGGGTCAGAAAGACCCCTGATAACGGTCAAGTCTTTACGAATGACACTTTTTTCGATCGCAGAATCTATCAACGCGATTAATTCCAGACAAACATCATAATCTGAATCAGATAATGCCTCACGGAAATCATCGAACCTCAGGAATGAATTAATCACTGAGCAGTTTGGATGTTCAACATCCGGAGGGGTAATCTCCCACTTATGCTGAATAAAGCCCATATCCTGATATCCTGCAACAGCAATCCGCTCCTCAAGCGTCAGCTCGTTACGGAACTCAAACGCGGGGTGAGGGGGCATTTGTTCCAGAAAAGAGTATGGAGTATACGGCTCTGATATCTGCCAATCCATACAATATCTTATGCGTTGGAGTAGAAAAATCCTCTGTGGATAAAATAGCAACAAAATAACACAGAGGACGGCAGCAAATTAAAAATAAATAGAGATTATCAATTACATTACTGATGTTCTTATAGGAAAAACCAGATACAGAGCGGCGTCACGAATCCAATAATCATCCCTAGAACAAGCGATCTGATATGTCGTGAGTTCTATCAAAATGACGGGTGCGGGGCGTTTAAATCACAAACCACCTATCATCTCTGTTTTGTAATTTTCATGGATTAAGGAGTCTTTCATACACCTTTGATATCTCGCACGTCCCTGACGGCTCGATTAGTCGGAGGAACGTTAGCGATAGAGACGCAAGAGCCGTCAGCGAGAGTCGAGAGGGATGTCAATACTCGAAGACAAAGCACGACTGGAAGGCGTGCGTTCGGTCGTTTTGTACCTGTGGTTTTGTTTGAAGAGCTCACGCCTGCTCACCTACTAATCGTGGCAGGCTTTCCGGCGAGGCAATCTGATAAATGAAAATGGATTGCTAGATTTGGTCTTGGCAGTATTTGCTCATTTCGTGGTTCTTCTATCGGGAAAAGAGATATAGTATGTTGAAGGAATTACCTCAACTCATATTGTTCCGTTTTCTGTTCTAGGATTCCAGATTGGATAGCATTCTCTTAATAAACCTCATATTTTCCAGAGCAAGCTTGTTGCTTGGGTCAGCAATATTTGCATATTCATAGGCATCAATTGCTGCTTGATAATATTCTCTCGCCTGTTTGCTATATTCATATTCGTACTTTCCAAGTTCATAGAGAATATCTCCATAGAGCATATACATGTGTGTTTCATTTGGGTTGATATAATGGAGATATCTATTTGATATCCAAGATAACGTCCCCTTCTTTCTCAGAGCAGCTATCTGTTTGTAAAGGAGAATAAGACATACTTCCAGAATATCTTTCGGAGAACGTAATGCGCGAAATCCATGAGGAAGAGGTTTTTCATTCTGGGAATAGTACATATCCATAATCTCCAAACATATTTTTGTGATATCAACAGGGTCGGGGTTTTTCGGTGTCAGGGTTTTAAACAGTTGATTGGAATCACCAGTATGCAACAGATGCAATATGGTGTCTTCTGTATTCATGTTCTTCAAAACATTTATAGAGTAGATAATTTCTTCGATGAAAGTTAAATCCAGTATTCTTCTTAATTTCCATTCTGTATACGATTGAGGAATTAGTCCATTTTCCTTTAGATGATTGTGGATTTTAGTATAGAGTTTTGGATACTGTGTCCGCCTCGCATGGTGCATATTATGTGGTTTTGGACGATACGTTCTAATCGTCTTTCCCCCAGGTTGTTCTGTCATTTCCTGAAGCTCACAATAGAGTTCATGGTCCGGCTGACATTGAATAAGGATGTAATAAACCGATTTGGAAGACACCCAGATTTCATAAATGGTGAATACTACTAAAAGTCCCAGTACAATCAACCAGACGATGTTTGGAAGAGTGTCTTGTGAATACAAGGCAACAATCAGGAGAACTAATGCAATGACTGTTATCTTTGCAGTTGACGGAAGCAGAATTACCTTTGTCAATGATTTGGTAAGAGATGTTGAGCTATATACTTCATTTCCTGCTTTCACCTGAACAGATGAACTGACATTAACGATTAAGAACAGGATAGTATATGCAGTAACTTCCGTTGCAGCGATGATGCCCAAAATAGCGATGATTAATGCTGGTTCTGATGCCACGAAGAGTAAATCAATAAAACAGATTTCCCTGTCCAGACAATAAGACAGAGCATAATCAATTAATAGAAGGGCGCAGAACACTGATATAAATACACACAGGAATCTCTTTAGAGATGCACAGTCAGAGTACTTTTCTAACACCATAAATAACCTCTTTTCTTTGTTCAACGTGTGTTACGGGTAAAACCCGGTTTCCGGGTATCTGATGCGGGTTTTGCTTATACAAGTATAAGAAAATGAAAAAAAAAATACTTTTCGTTTTGCTTATTTTGTTGTTTTGCGGTGAGCAAATTGCTTTAATTTGATTTTGAGGATTTCATTCCCTATTAAATTGCGCTGATGAAATGAAAGCCAATGCTTTTGTGGAGTTAGATTTGCATCAGATACTGTCCGGCTCGTCGAGCACACGGCTCTTTTTTGCTTAGATGTTTGTTCAAAAGTAATCCTGGAAATGAAAAAGGGATTAGTCAGAGGTTACTCTGACTTTAGAGTTCCCTCTTACTTTCTTCTAAGAACAACTGCTGCTCCAAGACCTGCAAGGACTGCTAAGAGCGGTGCAGGAGATGATGGTTCCTCAGGGGTGACCGGGACATCCGGGATGTCTGGAAGGTCTTCACCTGGGACGTCAGTTGGATCTTCGGTTGGATCTTCGGTTGGCGGGACAACCGGAGTTACAGTAGATGGTCCAGAACTGCCAGAACCAGAGCTGCTTCCGCTACCTGAAGAGCCGCTGCCGGAGCCAGATCCTGATCCAGAACCGCTTCCGCTACCAGAGCCTCCGCCAGTACTACCTCCAGTAGATGCCGGAACCTCATAACCAACTACGTAGCTAGAGAAGCCAGATCCGGTAAGTGTGATAATCCACCAGTTACCATCATCTGACTCTTCAATCTTGAATTTATCATCAGGCAATTTAGTTGCCAGGTCACCAGAAACATGGTATCCAACAAATCCTTCTTCTACATCAGTAGATAATTTACCAATAGTAAAGATGACATAAACTTCTGCAAGTTTCGAGTTGTCAGCATCAGCAGAAATCATGGTAATGACTTCATCTAAGTCTGACGGCAGAAGATCTGCAACAGTCTGGTTGAAGGATCCGTCAATTTCCGGGATGTCGGTGAGATTATTCATAGTAATAACAACTGCATAATCAGTACAGCCGTCACCACCAGTGTAAGCAGATAAACCACCAGTTACCGCAATAGCTCCAAGAATTGGTGCATCTAAGTCCTCACCATTGAAGGATTCATTGTCAGCTGCATTTGCAAAGATGATAGCAATCTCAGCACCATTGTATGAAATCCAGGTGGTGTTTTCAAACTGGAGGTCTTCTGGTACTTCAGTGATTACTGTTGCATCAGTAAAGGTTGCAGTGGTGTTTCCAGTGCCTTCATCGTATGTAGATTCAATTTCAATCTTGTCACCTACGACAGACTGCCAAACAGCATAGAGAGTGAGAGTACGGTCATCACCGAAATAGAGGCCTACAACAGAAACCTCTGCATCACCTAAGTAGTCAACATCAAGACCTTCTGCAGAAGTGGCGTTCCATCCAAGGAATGCTGCACCTTCATGGGTGAAGATGTTACCTGCAATCTTGACATTTTCTGCATCATCTTCGATGGTTACTTCAGAGGTTTCTGCAGTTTCTAAACCATCGTGATATATGATAGTGAGCGGCTTCTGTGCTACAGCATAGAAACCATCTTCATCAGCAGTCTCGGAGAGGTAAGAACCTGCGCCATAGATAGGTTCAATTCCCTTAAACAGAGTAACTTCTGTTGCTTTGTAGAGACCACCATTGAGATTGAATGTTCCCTTGTTTTCGACATCAGTTACACTGGTGTAAATCTTGTTTTCCAGTGCTGCAGTTCCGGATAATTTGGCATTGTCACTAATGGTAACAGTTACATCACCAGTATCAGTATTCAGCACATAGTTGCTGATTGCTGCTGCATTGGAGCTGGAAAGTTCAACATTGTCTCCAATAGTTAACTCGATGTCTCCAGGATAGCTGTCTCCGTTCTTGTGGAGGATAATTGCAGATCCATCCATCAGAGATCCATCACCAGATGCTTTGTCTGCAGTACTACCTTCACCAGTTGCACTAATCTTGACGTTATCAGAGAGAGTTACAGAACCAGATCTCAGTTCAAGACCACCAGTAACACCAGTTATTTCTGTCTCTCCAGCAATGATGGTTTCACTGGTTACTGGAATGTAGAAGGCAGAATCAGCAGTACTGGTAAAGTATGCATTCATGATATCAATATTGATATCAGCATGTACCTGACCATTGTCTCCTGGTTTTGCATTGCTTGCTACAACATAGTAACCTGCTTTATATGTACCTCCCCTAATGGTAAGAGTACTTTCATCACAGACGTAGAAGAGACAGCCATCGCCATCCTGAGTGACGTCAATAGTGCCATAACCTTCGTAGGCATATCCATTCTCAGAAGTGATATCATTGGTTACAGTGAATTCAACAGGCACATCACCATCAGTACTACCAACAACAATGAATGAAGTTGCTCCATCTAAATCTGCAGTAATAGTCATACCATTCAGATTCAGCATGGTGTCTTTGAGAACTGTGATACGGTTCTCTTTTGTAACCTCACCTGCATCAATAGCATAAATTACTTTTACCTCTTTTACGCCGCTTTCAAGAGCTGCTTTAAGAGCACCATAGTTGTTAGCTTCGATTGTTGCACCAGTTACATCAATTCTGTTGTCTCCAGGAGTATACTGAATTGCTGGAAGTGCTGCATTTGTTACGAAAATACCACCGTTGATGTCAATTAATCCATTCTCATCAAGACCGCTTCCTTCATTGGTTCGTACACCTTCGAAGAGTGCATGTCCATTGGTACTCTGGAATTTACCTCCATTAATGGTAACACTGACTTCACGTGCATAGCCGTCAGTACCAGTGATACTAATTGCAGAACCTGTTGGTTCAGAACCATTGTAGTCAGCTTCAGGGTTCTCTACATAAGATCCTTTAGCAAGGAAGAAACCACCATTAATTACAAAAGTACCTGCTTTGATGCTTAATGGATCATCTGCCATTAAATCAGGTCCAAATGAAATAGATTCAGTGTCAGTCGGTGCATCAAAGGTCCAGGAACCATATCCTGCTGCATAGATTGCACAGGATTCGTCGCCTTCACCCATCTGAATTCTAGAGCCATCTCTTAAGATGATTTCTGGCGGATTTTCTACATCCTGGATATCTCCATCAATCCAGATACCATTTGCAGTATTTGAACCACGAATCATACCTGCAAAATCTAAGGTCACTCCCTTGGCGGTTGTCACACCAGAATTAAGGTTATTACTTATTGCAATAACCGGGTTTGCCTCAGCATCTACATAGGAACCAGAATCAATGGATACAAGGGTATTGCGGTTCTCATCATCCATAGCAGAGATGTAGATAGCATAAGCATTTGTTGCTTTTACCCATGCATTTTCAATGGAAAGGTTACCAGCATTTACGATAACTACTTTATTTGTAGCTTGTACAAATCCCTCATCAGCATTATTAGTGATAATAAACTTACCACCATTAACGGTGATGAAATTGTCTCCATCATAAGTAAGAGTGTGACCATTTAACTCAAGAGTTACATCCTGGGTAATAGTAATAGGAGTTGTAACCTTGAGGTTATCTGGTAATGTAACACTTGTACCAGCACCTAGCAGTGTTGCTAAGTTTTCTGCTGTTACTTCTTCCGCACTAACCGGTGCTGCAAACACCAAACAGAGCGTCAGAAGAACAACCGCAACAGCTGCAATGTGCTGAAGTGTTTTCTTAGTTTTCATAGTCAATTTAGACCTCTTTCAATTGCGCAATTGGTAATCTACAGCGAATCATAGGATATTCGCTAAAGACAGATAGGTCATTGCATTCCTATCTTAGAAGGAATTGAAACCAAAAATGGGTCATATTGGAAAACGAAGGATTTTGCCGATTTTTTGATGGAAAAGTAGATTGACTGTTCGGATATCTGAAAAAATTATTTTAGTCCTAAAAAAATAGATTTTCACTGCCCACATTTTTCGAATGATATTTTCCCATCTCTGTCACAACTGGAAAAAACGCAGACCACACAGACGCAGCCTGACGGCTGCGCAGCTCGTCGCTCTCGCTCGTTCCACTCGCGAGCTGCTCCCGCAGCCGCTTTGGAGCTGCAGAACTGCTATTAAAATAACCAATAATATCGTCCCAAATCTGAAACAAGCGACCACAAAGCGGCTGCGGGGGCAGTTCGCCGAAGGCGAAAGCGACTGATCGCTGCGGGCTGTAAGCCCGCGTCTGCGTGGTCTGCGGTTTTTTCCAAAGGTGTCCAAAGCTGGAAGAAAACATCAATCATTTACCCATAAAATCACCATTTCTACAACACCTTTAACATGGTGTAAAACATATATTCCTTCTAAGATAGGAGTGGAAAAACCAATCTAACTTCTAACAAAACACGCGCGATAGCCCTAAAACCCCATACAAACCGCGCACAAAACCCCATTACAACACCTGAAAATAACCTCTTTTACAATCAAAATACCTTTCTATCACCTATCCAATCCATCATACACTTTTCTAAAAATCCAAACACACATATAACTGAAACAGCCCTGCAAATTAGACAAATTATCAAAATATCATCTGCAAAAACATTAAAATACCCAACAAAACAACAATTCATCGCTTACCTGTACGAGCCAAAAAACCAAACAGGAAGCACAGCTTTCAACACCTGAAAAACAGGAATACAAAGCAAAAACAAACGCGGCAGAACACTTCAAACAAAAATCAGCCGTACCAGACAACGCGAAATGGAGGTGACACAACTCTTAACACTTAACGCTTAACCAACAAAAAACAGCAAAAAAGGAAACACCCATGCCAAACTCCTTCTCTCACACGAGAGAAGAGGCAGCCTGTTTCTCCTTGTTGTATAGTTTAGACTTTCAAACTATAAAACCTATCGCACACTAAAAAACACGAAAATGACCTGATATCAAAAAAATAAGCAAAAAACACGAGTTAAGTGTTAAGCGTTAAGAGTTAGGTCAAAGAAAATTGGAGACAGCATGTCAAAGCAAAAACGAAAAGACACCATATGCTACTTCAAAATGAAACGCGACACCGCACAAAAACTAGACCAACGCATCAAGCGCTCCGGCTTTGCCTCGCGGACTGACTTCTTCACAGCCGTTGCAGAAGCAGCCTTAGGGCAGGCATCAGAAAGCCTCGAACAAACAGTTCGTGACTGGATAGACACACAGCTACCCTCCGAAAGCGAAGAACAAATCGAAGCGCTGCTCGACAGCACAATCCGCGAATACCTGCTCCCGGTTCTTGCCATACACGGAGCAGACCTCGCATTAGACAGAACCTGGAAAGACCTAAGACGCATCATCCATGAGAAAACAAACCTCTGGCTCACAGAAAGCGAACTAAAGAAGGCTTACCACAGATTCGAAAACATACACCGAAAAGAACTAAACGACTACAAAAACGAACATCTCGAAGGAGACGAAGAATGACACAAACACAAAACCCTGGAACTGGAACACCTAACCAGACAGAAACAGACAAAAAAGAAGAGGGGGCGCACATGACGACCAAATCAATGCAGATGTCCCGCTCTTCTCTTACAGATTCGCACGCAAACCACAAAAAAGTAACCCGCGAAGAAGAACAGCACTCCAAAACAGACGACATGCAGCTTGTTGTCGACTGCCGTATCTGTGCAGATGACATCATCTTCCAAACACTTGGAAGCTCCGGCTTCTACAACCAGCTTGGAATGATTGCAGAGACCGCATCAAAAACAATCAGAAGCCTCATACTCCGTGCGGCAGACAGAATCGGATGCAGCCCCCAAATATTCGAAAACACCTGCATGGAACTTTTTATCCGTTTCAGCGAACCTGAAACCTTCTTCCGATTCGAAAGGAGAGAGGAGGAAGAAGATGGCAAAAACTGACAACCTCATTAGGGCATCAGACTTTGCAGTCTTCGTCAAAGGCATGCGTGGCGACTGGGTGGCACACCCTGACACTGGAAGAATCTACTCCAACTGCATACAGGACTTCATAAAACCCGCACCAAGCTCCGGATATCCATCAATCCACATCGAAGTAAAACACGGAGACTCAGAGTACAAAGGAAAAATATCCCTGCATCGTGCAATCTGGATTCTCTGTCGGGGAATACCCACTTCACTCAACGCAGAAGTAGATCATATTGACAGAAACAAAGAAAACAACCGCCTCGAAAACCTCAGACTTGTCTTCCGTGATGAGAACCGCATTAGAAAACTCACCTACGAAAATGCAGAGGAAATCAGAAGACGCTATGCAGCAGGAGAGAAACAGCGCACTTTGGCACAAGCCTACGGCATCTCAAAAACCTCAGTTGGAGAGATTGTACGCCGCGAAACCTACAAACACCCGCCAAAGGCTATGCAGTCCGGGAGGCTCTAAATGCCGACATATGACGAAGTATGGCAGGCTCTTCTTGCGGCATTTCCGGAACCGGATGATGTGGATGCCTATCTTCCGGCACTGTATTACTCGCAGATGGCTGACGCCCTTTCCGGGCTTGCACGCGTGTATGCTGATGCATTCCGTGACGCAGTGTACCGCATCAGAAAAGAAGGTTTGACGTCTGAAGTCTACACAATTGTTGAACACTTCCGCGAAACACGCCGCGTAAGATTAGAGAGAGTACGCGAGGATTATCCTGATGTGTACTCGGAGCTCGTGCATCTGGATGGGCGTACTGCACAGAGCATATTAGGAGCAAGTGTGCTCTATTCCCAGTGTGTGGAAAAAGCAGGCGAAGCGGCTGTGTTGGAGAAGGCGCTTATCACAGTCAAAGACTTGGAAGAAGCCCTGGGTGCTGAGTATACCGCGCCGTATCTTATGGTTCAGAAAAGCCATGACCGCTTCGAGGTGGTTGTAAAGTGAAGACATGGAAAGATATCAAAGAACTTGCAGACAAAAAAGTACTGCAAAAACTCATTGATGAAGAAAAGACACCGCTCCAAATAGCAAAGCGCCTGGGATGCTCACGGGAATCAGTCAAGAATGCCATGAGACATCATGGACTGCACACCAAGAAATTCCAAATCAAAGAGGACATGAAGAAGCGTCTTCGGCTATGAGACAAAAGTATATAATCGTATAAACCAATGTAATAAACATGTGAGTAAGTCCTCCCGGAAACGGAAGACAGTCACCTGCGGGTGAACCGACAAAGTACGGGAGGGATCACCTGACTTTTATTACATTTTGTTTAATTATTGCATAGCACACGTCAGCATCTGCTTTATCCGGATAGTTATACATCCTGTTCAGTGTTCCAGAAAGGAAATCCGCCACCTGAATCCCGGGACATCTTTGGGAATCAACATAACAGATGACATCCTCTGGTAAAAAATCAGTGAAATACGATGTGAACTCTGCTTCCTGACTCTTTTTCAGAAACTTATCGATATAGACTGCGTCAATCTCACCGCAGTCTTCACAAATCTTCAGAACAAGAGTTGAAAAAATCTCTCCTTTTACCCGGAGTTGACTGCGCGTCAGATTTGTCTTCTCATATGCGCAGTAATAGACTTGAAAATCATGTTTTGCAATACAGGACAGAATCTTTTTCCGAATTTCCGGAGAACTGTTGTTGTATTTGAGTTCCCCATTTTTCTTATACTGCTTTTTCAGATTTTGACGAATCAATTTCAGACAGCGTGAGGCAACAGCTGTATCATCCACAGCATATGCTGTTACTATAAAATAGTCGCCTTGTCCTGGAGTTAGAATCCCAGATTCATCAATATAGACGTGCACTGTAACTATTCTATTTGTCTTGATTGAATATGAACTATGCCAGACATAATAAATCGAACCTCGCCATACGTATTTATCCCTCCAAACACTGAATAGTATAGTAGAGAAGAGAGAGCAGACAAAAAAGCACCTGCTCTCTCTAAACCCGCTTTTTTGTCTGCTCCTGTCGCACAACCGGAGCCGGTATGTGCTCCCGGCTTGAGCCGGCGAGGGAACGTCAGTGACTAAGCCATAAGCACGTTTGAAAAACGTGCGTCCCTTCGGCTCGCGCCTCTTCTCGTAAACCAAAAAAGGAGAAAACCAAAATGGCAGACTTTATTGAAACCTCTAAATCCAGAAACGCCAAGAGAACCTACGACAAAATCGCAGACGCAGACACCTTCGAATCCGTTGTCTCTGCATTCGCTGCAGACAGCACCATGGGACTGACCAGAAAGGAAGCAGGTGCTGAGACCTACAAGACCAGAATCGACTACTTCGATGCGGCAGGAGAGGACAAAGGATACCTCAACTTCTACGCAAGCGACAAAACCGCATACGAAGACATGGCATCCCTGCTCAAAGGAACCGAAGCCGCAGAGACCGCAGCAGGTGTCGGGGGCTCTGCCTCTACTGACAGCACCGAAGATACCTGGAGTGCCAAGTTTTCCTGCTCTCTTGGAGAAGACACCTTCACCGTCACCATCACCAGAGAGTACATGCTCGTCAACGGCTTCGAGCTCGACGAAACCCTTGCAGCAGTCGAAACCTGGGCGGACACTCAGACCGCGCTTGGCGGACAGAGTGCTTAATTTTCTATCCCATCCGCTAATCCGTCGGGCACTCTACTATCTTCTTTGGGTATGCATAGTAATCGAAGAATACCTAATTAGGCTGCTTATTGAGGAGGGGTAATCCCCCTCCGCACCATTTTTACACCCACAGGTATGTGTACTCGTTTGGATAACTGCTAAAAAAGTCGAGGATTTCTAACAACCTCAACTTTTTTACTCCCTGATATCAGGCTCTTCAGTTACATCACGGGTTATAGTATCGATGATATCCTGCCTTGAATTTGCGGCATCTAACATCCGCATCGCATCCGCAAGCGGTCTGGCATAAATTCCCGGATAGAAATACTCGTCAAAACCTTCACGCGGAGGAAATGCAGGGATAAACTCATCTAGAGAAAACTCTGCATGAATGCCTTCCTTATTCCCGCGTGCATCAAGCTTCACCCATTTTCCAAGAAATACAGCATTGAATCCATGAACACAGTAACCAAGTTTCTCATCACGTGCAAGAGTGATATGCTCATGGCAGAATCCTGCAGGAATATTTTCATGACGGAGAAGTGCTGCGAGCAGATTTGCTTTCGAATGACAGATTCCAGTTCCTGCAAGCAAAACATCAGATGCTTTTGAAGGGACAAGGTCTGATTCTATGTCGAATGAGTGCGGAATCTCATCGCGGACGAAGCGGTATGCTATTCTGGTTTTTTCTATGTCATCTTCGATTCCGGAAAATAATCTGCGGCAGAGAGAATCAATTGCAGGGTGCGTGAAGTCAACGTAAGGATGTTCTTCGAGGAAAATATCTGGAATCATTTCTAATTCGTTTAAAACTGATAGAATATAGGCATTTGCAAACCACGTAACTCTTTAGTAAACAGGCGTAGAATATAATTTATGAATCCATTTGCAGAGCACAGAAAAATTGACGCTCATACCCACATCGGAAACTTTGGAAGCCCATTTAATGTAAACTTCAACACTGATCTTCTGTTAAAACAGATGGAAGAGTTCAACATCGAAAAAACAATTCTCTGTCCTGCAGCATATATGCTAAACGAAGAGGTAAACGAAGCATACAAACAGTATCCTGATAAGATTATCCCGCTTGCATGGATTAATGCAAATCTTTTGGAGACAGCATATGCTGATGCAGAGCATTATCTAAAGGACGAAGGCTTTGCAGGATTAAAGATGCAGCCGCTATTCGATGGATTTACTGCAGATTCACCAGCTGTTGACCCGATTATGGAGATTGCAGGAAAATACAAAAAGCCTGTCTTTATACACTGCGGACACCCGCCGTTTTCACTTCCGTGGCAGATTGGACTTCTTGCAGAGAGACATCCTGATGTTCCAATAGTTATGATTCACATGGGACACGGGCACGGAGTGTACATTGATGCAAGCATTACGATGGCAAAGAAGTTCGACAATCTCTATCTCGAAATATCAGGAATGCCGATGGGATGTCAGATTAAAAATGCATACGAAACAGTAGGTGAAGACCGCATTATGTTTGGAATAGATTCTCCATTCCACCACCCAAGCGTTGAGATTCAGCGTGTGCTTTCCTGCGGGCTTGACGAAGAAGGGCTTGAAAACGTGTTCTACAACAACGCGGCAAAGTTCATGGGATTATAATCCCTTTTTTTTCAGAATAGAAAATATTAGAAATTCAACCCTATTTTTCCAGAGACGGACACTAACGTGTTTTAGATGAGTTACAAAACAAAATCAAAAGTAAGACGTCCCGGCGGGGACTTGAACCCCGGTCAAAAGCTCCGCAGGCTTCTAGGATATCCTCTACCCTACCGGGACCTGAGACGTCGCACCTAAGTGCTCTACTAAATAGTACTTGGAAACTTATAAAGGATTCGGTTTTTAACCGATGATTACCCTATCTTATACCTGAGAAGCGCAGCCGAGCCGCCAAGCCCTTCGAGGCGTTTTCCAGGCTCAAACTCGGAAGATAAGACAACAACAGACGCCCCAAGACGTTCTGCATCCTCAATAGTGCGGGAAAGAGAGCCGTCACGAAGCCTGCTGTCAGAGATGATAACAGTCTCTGCCGCACCGAAATCTACAGCATCGCGCACCTCAGCATCACCATATGCAACAGCCCCGTTTCTGCTGATTCTCAGAAACACTTCATCCATGACCTCAACCTCGCGTGCGAGCTGCACATCCTCTGCAACGCGTGAGAGAACACCGTTTCCGATTGCTTCCTGAACCGCACCATATCCGGAGCGTCTTGTATCAGAAGAAAGCATACGCCCTCCCAACTCAGGCGCCTTGGACTTTGCATATGAGATGAAATCATCCTTTACAAATCCGGGACCTGCAACAACGACAGGCCCTGTAACAGGACCAAGCTTTTCAACCGCAGCAGCAAATAGTGCCTGACGCGAATCAAGCTCGGCAACTTTACCGCTTCCCATCGTAAGTGTCACAATTCTCTCAGGACCGTACTGTCTGATGCGGTAGAGTTCAATCTCCCCGTCTTCTACGGCTGCGATATGGATAACTCCATGCACAGTCTGGGACACTGCACGCTCTAAGCGGTCGAGATCGACCTGACGCCACCTTCGAACAACGCTTATCTCATATCCTGTTTCAATGTTTAAGGTATGGTGCTGACCAACATCCGGGCCAAACGTAATCGTTCCAAACACACGAAGTCTGTTTGCATCAGGTGAGAACTCGACCTTTTCGGCACACACGCCCATCCTGACAGGGCGCTTTTCGAGCTTCTCGGCACGGATTTTATCATTTGGACCGTCAACTGTCCGCATCGTCACCGCATAAACAGTGTCTCCCTCTGAGATTAAATGCGAGAGATGCCAGAGATCGTCAAGAGAGTCAGGGAGAAGTTTGTACTCCCCAAACCCGTCACGCTTCAAAGGCTCTTCAAGTGTTGCCCTCATACGATATCTGAACCTCCAGGCGGCACAAATGCGGCAACTGCTTCGGTATTTAATACAGCTTTGAGCGCTTTCTGCTCGCTTTCAGGGATTGCCTCTTTGAGTTTTCGAAGAACCTTCTTTGCGATATCATTTCCTTCGAAGGTTCCCGGGCGAAGACGAACAGAAGCCTTGCACTTCGGTTCAACAGCATCAGGAGTTCCTCCGATTACAGCCAAAACAGGCTCAGTCATGATTCCAATAGATACTTCAAGCGGCACATCCTTGTGGATTTTGCGCTCGCCGCGAATTATAAATGAACCATGTGCCACGTACTCTCCAGACTCCGGAGTTTTGCTGACCTGAGATGGTGCTGCTTCGATTACATCACCAGACGCTCCGCCGCCGCTCCACATACGGGAATACGAGGCTGCAAACTGCACGGCTTCGTTCATCTTTTCGGTCTTGCCTTTTATGATTATAACGGATGCACCAAACACATCAGCGTGGAGGAAGGTGTCCTTTCCTTCCATGTATTTCTTGACAAGCTCCTCATTCTGGTCAGCGTTTCGGCCACCGATAACAACAGTCCCATCTGATGTCTCCATCCAGCGGAAACGGTGGTACCATTTCGCCTTCATTTTGCCGGCTGTGACAGTCTTTTTCTTCTCGGCATGCTTGATGCCGGCTTCCATAGCCCGATATGCTCCGGCCTTTTTAGCGCGGAACTTCTTTGCAACCTGGCTGTAGCGTCCGGCATTTGCTTCCAGACTTTCGTGGACAAAGATAGTTACCTTGTGCTTCTCGCCAAGATCTAAAAGTACTGATGCCTTTTCCGGATTGATAGAGACAACACGCTTTGCCGCAGGCAGATCGCTTCCTTTCAGCACTTTTCCAATGTCCTGCCAGGACATCTTCTGACTTGCCGCAGACAAGACATCAATCGTCTCCTGTACCTCTCCGTAATGTCCGTATATGATTTCTGCAATCTCGTTTGCTTCGGCAATTTTTTTGTCGAAAGAAACAATTGCCGCTTCCTGCTGTTTCCTGATACGCTCTTCTTTGGAGAGGCGCTTTTCCTTTTCCACTTCCTGTACTGGTTCAGGCTTTGGATAGAATGCATCCAAGGCCTTCCAGAATGTTTCAAAGCGTGCGGCAGGCTCACGTCCAATTGCAGGACGCGGAAATGCCCCTTTCGAATCGATCACAGGTTCAGGGGTATTTAATCGAGCAATCCAGGCACACATTGCATCATATACCGGGCGAAGCTGTGCATCTTCAGCATAGGATGTCGGCATCGTCTTTGAAACACCTGCTTCAGCACAGACCTCTTCGGCATTTACGCCGCCGAGCATGAAAACAGTTGCAAGAGCGCGGACTATATCAGAATCAGTTCCGCGAATCTTTTCGCAGAACTCTTCGTAGGAAAGCTCTTCAGGGCTCTTTGCCGTTCCGTCATAGAAAGCCCCTGCAACGATATCTCTTTCACGGAATCTCTTCTGGGATAAGGCATTTATAATTTTGAAGTCTTTGTCCGTGAAAATCAGGTTTCCTTCATCGAACAGCTCAAAGATTAACTTATATTCATTCGGACCTTTTCCAATTGAGAAGATTATGACACGCTCAATTCCCTTCTGCTCGATTGATAGAACTTTTCCGCCTTCGATGTATTTTCGAAGGTACATGGAAAAACCTGACGGGTTTTTCGGAGCAGGCGGAAGTTCGGATGTCAGATGGGCGCGGACACCCTTTTCTGCATAGAGGAAGTGACGCGCCTTTTCTTCACCGTTTAATCTAAAGCCGAAAGACGCTGTATCGTATTGGTATATTTTTCCGATCCAAAGCGGAAGAAGAGCTGAGAGTTCTGCGACTTCAGCCCTGACATCTGTTCCGCTCATACCCTGTAATGTTGCCATATAATCCTAATATAGATAAGGTGTGGGAACTAATATATTTAGACTATTATTCGGGAGGGTACCGAATGCAGGTAGCCTATATCAGAAAAGAAAAATGTAATACAACAATGTGCAATCGCTGCGTGAAGTTCTGCCCGGCTTCCAGAAAAGATATGCCGGTTATTTTTATCGGCAGAAATAAGAAGGCAACGGTTGTCGAGGAACTCTGCAACGGATGCGGAAAGTGTGTTAGAATTTGTCCGGAAAAAGCAATCGAGATGAAATTTGTAAAAGACAAATCAGCACCAGCAGAAACAGTCGAAGCAGAGACTGAAACCAATCAGACAGCCCCATCCAAACAGACTGCACCATCTCAGGCAGCACCGGCTCCAACCCCGGCTCCGAAGCACAAGGAAACACCTGAAGAAAAGAAGGCAAGAAAGAAGTCTGAGCACGTAAACCGTGTCATCAGAACAGCTATTGCCTGTATTCTTGGTATGCTTGCCGGTCTTGCATCCTTCTACCTTGCAGGAACAATGGACCCTGTTACCGGAACACAGCCTATGCCGGTCATGGGACTTCTCACATTAGTCCTGGCAATCGTTATTCAGAAGACCATCTTCATGGTCATCAGAATTGATGTTTCCAAGCTTGGAAAGAAAGACTGGTTCTACCAGGGATTCATGACCTTTGTTACCTGGTTCCTCTCCTGGACTATGATGCTTTCGACCTCCTTCTCCGCATAAAATGAGACTTGCTATCGTTCATAAGGATCGCTGTCACGCAAAGAAGTGTGCACACGAATGTATCATCTACTGTCCACGTGTAAGAACCGGCGACGAGACGGTCACTATCGGAGAAGACAATCGTGCTGTCATCTCAGAAGAGCTCTGTGTCGGATGCGGTATCTGCATCAAGAAGTGTCCGTTTGAAGCACTCGATATCATCCAGCTTCCAGAAGAGCTTGATACTCCTGTAAACCGTTACGGACCAAACGCATTTGTGCTCTATGGTCTTCCGCAGCCGGTCGCAGGAAAAGTTACCGGTGTCCTTGGACCAAACGGTATTGGAAAGTCCACCGCGGTTAAAATCCTCTCCGGACAGGTAAAACCAAACCTTGGTATCTTCGACCACGAGGTCGAGTGGGATGAAATCTTAAAGTTCTACTCTGGAACCGAGCTTTTCGATTACCTGCAGAAGGTTGCAGCAAAAACAATCAAAGCATCCATCAAGCCGCAGTACATCGACTTCATCCCGAAGGTGTTCAAGGGAACTGTCGGAAATCTGTTAAAGCAGAATGATGAGCGCGGAAAACTCGATTACTTCATCAAAGAGCTTGCATTAAGTACTATCCTCGAGAAGGATTTAGCAACCCTCTCCGGAGGAGAGTTACAGCGCGTTGCGCTCACTGTTGCTCTTTCCAAGAAGGCAAACTTCTACTTCCTTGATGAAGTTACCCCGTTCCTTGATATCTATCAGAGAATGGTCGCCGCAAAGCTGATTCGCGAAATCGCAGAGGAAGCACCTGTCATCTTAGTCGAGCACGATATCGCAATCCTCGACATGGTTGCAGAGGCGGTTCACTTAGCATACGGTAAGCCTGCCGCTTTTGGTATCATCACCAGACCGAAGGGAGTACGTGTTGGTGTAAACCAGTACTTAGCAGGATTTGTGGATGAGGAGAATGTCAGAATCCGTGACTACCCGGTTGTTTTCGAGACCAGAGGTCACGAGAGTGATGTTGACCGCCAGATTTTAATGAATATCCCGGCAATGACTAAGACCTTCCCGGGCTTCAAGCTGACTGTTGAAGGCGGAGAAGTAAGACGCGGAGAGGTCCTTGGAATAGTTGGAGCAAACGGTATTGGAAAGTCTACGTTTGCAAAGCTCTTAGCAGGTGTGGAAAAGCCGGATGACGGAAAGGTCTTTGACACCGTAACCGTTTCCTACAAGCCGCAGTATGTAACAGCAGACCCGAACTCTTCTGATACTGTCGAGTACATTCTGCGCCAGGCAACCCGTAAGTTCGATTCATCCTACTACCAGCATGAAATCATCGAACCTCTCGGACTTGGAACTCTGCTTCAGTCCGAGGTCAGAAACCTCTCTGGAGGAGAATTACAGCGCGTCGCAATCGCTCTTTGTCTCTCCCGCGATGCTGATTTATATATCCTTGATGAACCGTCTGCACACCTTGATGTCGAGCAGCGCCTTGTCACAACCAAGGTTATCAAGCGTGCGGCAGAGGATAAAGAGGCAGGAGTCATGGTCATCGACCACGATATGTACACAATCGATATGATTTCCGAGCGTCTCTTAGTATTCGACGGTGTTCCGGGACTGGAGGGTCAGGCACGCGGACCATTCGAGATGAAGGATGGTATGAACCTCTTCTTATCAAACCTCGGAATCACTTTCCGCCGCGACAAGACCGGACGTCCGCGTATCAACAAGCCAGGCTCCTACCTTGACCGCGAGCAGAAGTCCGCAGGCGAGTATTACTACTACGATGCAAAAGAGTCTGAGCTTGCCAAGATGGGCGGCGAGTCTGAGGAGTAATCCTCACTTTTTTCTTTTCTGATTTTTGAGCGGGTGTTTTCCCACGTTTTTGGGATTCTCTGAGTGAATATATTTCCCCCGCGAAAATCACGCGAATCGCCAGCTCTTCGAGCTTTCGCACGCCATTCTGTCGTGCTCATGACTCGAGCAAGCTCTCGTCTTGCTCACGCCTTGAGTTGCTTCGCACCTCGCGGCAAAAACCCGAAAAGTTGAAAGAGCACGAAAGCTAACGAAAGCCACGAAAAACTATTCGCGTTGGAAATCACCGGCAACCTTTAGACTAAGTTTCTTTTTGGATGCAGATACCAAAAATAACAAACCGCTAATCTACGCTAATCTTAGCCAATCGCATTCCGTTTTCTTCGCTCGCTTACACTCGG
>JAFQTT010000004.1 GCA_017408885.1 Methanocorpusculum sp. | reverse complement strand
ATCGCAGAAATGAAAGCCCCGACTATTACTCGCGGTTCGCTTTCTGTTATGCTCAATGATGCAGTAAAAGTCATGAAGAAGCTCTCTGATGGAAGCGAGGTCGAGGTTGAAGCAACAGTTAATGAAGACGGTTCAATCAGCATCACAGGCTCTCTTGATGGAGCAGAATCTGTTACTGTTAACTTCATCGGACGTCAGTTTGGTGACACACTCGGCAACGGAAAAGTAGGTGCTGTTAGTGCCTTAAAGATTGCACAGAACATTGTCGGTCTTGATTCTGGAAAGATGAGTGATACGGACAAATTCTATGGAGATGTCAACGGTGATGGAAACGTCAAAGTTGTTGACGCTCTCATGATTGCTCAGTACACTGTTGGAATTCTGGATGAAAACTATGTGAGAGTTGCATGATAAAATCCATCTCATATTTTATTCTGGCAATAGTCTTATCTTCCGCTCTCTTTAGCGGATGCGTTGCTGCAGAGAAGTCCATCACTGTAGATGTTCCTGGTGTTTCTGTTTCAGTTAATGAGATGGTTACTGTTCCGGTAACAATTCATGATGCAGATAATATCCTTGGTTTCCTGATAGAGGTTCCAAACACAATCTCTGGAACTGTTATCACTATTTCTGACAATTCACCTGTTGCTTCACTGCCCGGGGCAACAGCGATTGTGAACTCGGATGCTTCAGCAGATGTTCAGAAGTATGTCTGGTTTACCTCTTCATCACAGGGAATCTCAGGAGATATGACGCTCTTTTATCTGGATATTCTTGCAACCGCAGATTCGCCGTCAACACTTCCTTTGACAGTTACAGCAGTTGAGATTGACAATGATGAATTTCAGGACGTATATGCAGAGTATAGAGTAATTTCCGGAAACCTTCAGGTCTCCGGAGCTCAGGGACAGAATCAGCCCGTTCAATCGGGCGGTTCACTTCCAGATGTATCTATGGATAATACCGGCAATGGTACGACCGTAGAGCCACTCCCTGGGATGAATTCTAACGTATCGCTAACCGAATCCAATACGACTGAGACACCGTCAGACGATGTTCTGCCGGAGATAGGCTATGATGTGCCGATACCGGAAGAACCAGGTTCTGCATTCCCCCTGTTTGGTCTCTTTGCGGCTGTCGGTCTTATTTTCCTGATGTCAGGAGTACGGAGAGGATAAACACATGAAAGTTATGAAAAGAACATTTTATGCTTTAACCGCACTTCTGCTGCTTGCAGCCTTCTTCGGAGGAGCCGCAGCAGCCGCGGAACAGTCAATTACTATTGATGTTCCAAGTACAGAAGTGTCATGGAACGAAAAAACAACTGTTCCGGTAACGATTCACAATCCGGTTGATATTGCAGCTATTTCTTTTGATTTAGCAGAAGTCAATGGAATAATGATTTCTGTAAACCAGACTCAAAATCCACTTGGTGCTACAATCAGTAATAGTATTAGTGATTCGGCTAGAGAGTATGCCTGGTTTGGTCTTTCTTCAGCAAGTTACTTGAATAGTGACACTGTATTATGTTATCTGGATATTGTTCCGGATACAACAAATCCAGTCAAAACTGCTGAAATTACCATACAGATGTCTGAGTTATACAACAGTGTATATGATGACCTCATTTCTTCTTACCCGGTAAAACCAGCAACCCTGAAGATTCAGAAAGCACCGTCAATTGCAACAACCATCGAAATCACTTCCCCTGTTGACGGTACAAAACTTGTCTATGGAACTGAAGGTGTTGCAACTGCAGTCGTTTACGACCAGTATGGTGATGTCATGGTTGACGCCCCTGTTACCTGGACTGCTACAACTGATGGAGAGTCTGAGTATGAATTGCTCGCTGCAACAGGTCTTACTATTGATAACACCGGTGCATATAAAGTAGTAGGCTGTGCTGAAGAAACAGTTTACATCAATGCGGAGTCTGGTGATGTAGGTACCAGTAATGTTGTCAATCTTGTTAAAGCAGAATTAACTGCAGATGACTTTGTTGTTTCCGGTCTTGGTGAACACGTATGGACTGGAACTGCATTTGGAGCTGATGTCAAAGCCAAAGATGGTGTAACCGGTATTGGAGACATTACAGTAACCTACAATGGAGAAAAAACTGCTCCAGTCAGCAAAGGCGAGTATGCTGTTAATATTTCTGTTACCGAAGGAGACAACTATCTTGCAGTAACCGACCTTGTTCTTGGTACAATCAAGATTACAGGTACTGTTATCACTCCGCCGACAATTGCAAATTACCCGACCTACAATGGTGAGGTACAGACTGTTGCTATTGTTGACAGTGCAAACAGCGCAGGAATGTATGAGATTTCCGGAAACACCGGAACCAATGCAGGTGGCTATACTGTAACTCTCACGCTGAAGGACACTGAAAACGCTGAGTGGAAGGACGCAAACTCTGCATCTATTACTCTTGACTGGAAGATTTTACCAAAGTCCATTGAAGGTGCAGAAATCACTGCAACAGAACTCATCTACACTGGTGAGGTACAGCTTCCAGCATTTACTGTAACCCTTGGCGAAAAGACTCTCACTGAAGATGATTACACTGTTTCGGCAGAAAACGCAGTTTCAGCAGGCGAGTACGATGTTAATGTAACCGGTAAAGGAAACTATGCAGGTGAAGCATCCGGAAAGTGGAGCATTGCAAAAGCAGTTCCGACTGCAGAAATGATTTCCTGTGATATTCCAACCGGAGTTGTATATGGCAAGAGCTATGACGTCACCGCCGCCGCAGCTGAGAACATTTTCGGTCTTGGTGAAATCACTCTGAAGTACAATGGTGCTGACACAGCAGTTGATGCTGGTGATTATTCAGTTACTGCAAATGTTGCCGCAGGTGCAAACTACACTGCAGCATCTGACCTTGAAGTCGGTACACTTACTATTGGAAAGGCAGACCTTGACAAGGATGACTTTACTCTCAGTGAAACCAGTGCTGAGTTTAACAATAAACCGCAGGCAGTTACTGTAACTTCGATTGATGGTGTTACCGTCACTGGAGTGAAGTACGATGGTGATTCTGATGCACCGACTGCAAAGGGAACTTACACTATCACTGTCACCGCAACCGGCGGTAAGAATTACAATGATGTAGCTGACCTTGAAGTTGGAACTTTTGTTATCACCGGACGTCAGGTTGCAGAGCCGGAAATTACCGGAACTTACGCCTACACCGGTTCTGAACTTACTGCAGTCATTGTAGAAAGTGCTGACTATGAAGTCACCGGAAACAAAGCAACTGCAGCCGGAACCCACACTGTTGTCGTCTCTTTAATTGACAAAGATAACACTGCATGGAAGAACGGCAGAACCGATAACCTTGAACTTGAGTGGGTTATTGCACCAAAGCCCATCATCGGAGCATCTGTAACCACATCCTCTGATACTGATGCATTCACCTATGATGGTACTGTCAAGAATCCAACCTTCATTGTTACTGATGGTACAATGACCGTAGCAGAGACTGACTACATCGTTGAAGGTGATGTCAGCAGTGCCGCTGCCGGAAAGCATCAGGTAACCATTGAAGGACAGAACAACTACACCGGTTATATCAATGCAGAGTGGAAAATTGCACCTGCAGTTCCAACTATTGATGACATTGTTTTCACCATCCCGACCGGTGTTGTCTACGGCCAGACCTATGAGGTCACTGCAGCCGCAAAAGACACTGTATTCGGTCTTGGTACAATCAAGCTCCTCTACAATGATGCAGAAGCAGTCCCTGTAAACGCTGGAACCTACAAGGTTAACGCAAGCATTGCCGCAGGTGCAAACTACACCGCAGCAGTTGTTGCACTCGATGACTTAGTCATCGCAAAAGCTGTTCCTGTTGCCGCAAACATCACCTGTGTTATGGAAGATGTTGTCTATGACGGCAAAGAACACCCGCTTACCGCAACCGCTGCAGAAGGCGTTGCAGGTCTTGGTGCAATCAAGCTCCTCTACAATGATGCAGAAGCAGCACCGGTTGCAAATGCAACCTATGTTGTAAAGGCACAGATTGCAGATGGAGACAACTACGAAGCAGCAACCGTTGAACTTGGCAGCTTCAACATTACAAAAGCAGTACTCACTGCAGCTGATTTCACTTTCACTCCGGCACTTCCGGTAAGTTATGATGAAGGAAGCGCAGAGGCAGTTGTTGTTACCGTTAAGGAAGGTATCTTTGGAAACGGTACTGTAACTGTTAAGTACGGCGATTCAACCGATGTCCCGAACACCGAAGGTATCTACAAGGTTAATGCAACCTTTGCAGTTGGTGCAAACTACACCGCTTCTGAGTTCTACCTTGGTGATATGACCATCGTTAAGAAGGTCGCACCGGCATTCGGTGACATTGGAACTGAGAACGCAGACGGTTCTGTAACTATCTCTGCAACTCGGACCATCGATGAAGCAAAGAACACCACAACTGTTGAGTCTAACGGTGTTTCTATTGTCATTGCATTCTCTGACATGACCAAGGTCAATGATAATGAAGTCAAGGGTAACGTCACAGGTGTTAAGGCTGTTTATCCAACAAATGATGCAGCATCCCCATTCGGTGATGGAGTCAGTTACAACCTGACCATCAATCTTGGAGACAAATTAACACCTCTCCTGCCGGAGATTACTCCAGTCTACAACTCTACTATTGATGGAAAGATTAAGGCAAACCTTGATTCCAAGACCACCTTCACCGGTATTGCCATGATGACCGCAAAGGGTGCAAACGTTGACTTTGTCAACCAGAACCTCACAAGTGTCACCATTGTCTTCACAATTCCAAAGACAGTTATGGATGCCGCAGGCGGTATTGACAAGCTTGTCATCTACCACGTAGGCGATGCAAAGCCGGCAAAGATGGGCGAAAAGAACATCAAGAAAGCAGTTGTTGGAGATGACCACATTATCACCATCACCGGCAATGGATTCTCCAGTTATGTTGCAGGTACTGAGACTAAGACATCTGATGATACTCCTGTCAGTCCGGGAAGCCGTCCAAGCAAGCCAAGCAGTTCAAGTACTGTAATCCCTGTCACTCCTCCGGCTGAGGATGAGCCGTCTGACGACCCGTCAGATGTTCCAGGCACTGAGATTCCAGACCTCCCGCAGGTAGACCCAACCGAGCCAAAATCCCCGGCACCGATTGCAGGTATGATTCTTGGAGCACTGGCGGCAGCAGCAGTTCTCAGAAGAAAGTAACGATGATTGACTATCACGAGAGTGGTAAGACAGCGTAACTGCTGTCTCCCCCTCCCTCCTCGCGGGTTTGCTGCTTCGTGGTTGCAGCTTTCCCGCTTCCTCGATGGTTGAACAAAACTCAATGAGGTTTATTGAAGATTATGATGAAGAAAAGTGAGTTTCAGAGCATGTCAAATGTTTGTGCTCTGGGAAAGGTAATGCGGCATCTTTTTGGTACTGCAATTGTTTTGCTGATGATATGTCTGGCAATTACACCAGGTGCGGCTTATTGGGATGGTGTATCAACTGACACATCATGGTATTCTGCATCTCAAACATCATTTACACTGCATACGGAAGAAGAATTAGCTGGTTTTGCATTATTAGTTAATGACGGAAATGATTTTTCAGGGAAAACAATTTATCTTGGAAATGATTTGAATTTCGCTAAATCAAACGGTGATAAGAATATATGGACACAAATTGGATTGGAAGAATCACGCCAATCTACGTTATTTACATATTCATTCTCAGGTGTGTTTGATGGAAAGAACCATGTGATTTCAAATATTTATGTAAATAATGATGGTTTGAGTTCTGGTTTCTTTGGTCTCTGTTCAGGAGCCACTATAAAGAATCTGAAACTTTTAAACTTAGATGTAGTGGGGGATAAATATGTTGGAGGATTAGTTGGTCATAATTATCTCTGGAATTACCCAAGTACAATTACCAATTGTCATGTACAAGGTAATGTGTCTGGAGTTACATGGGTTGGAGGGTTAATTGGATTTAATGAAGATTCTAGCTCTGTAGAGTATTGTAGTTTCAATGGCAATGTGGTAACAACAGGGTTTATTGGCACATACCCAATAGCAGGTGGTCTTATCGGATATAATGTGTATGTTGGATATGGTGGATATGAAAATAGAATTTCCTATTGTTACTCTTCTGGGTCTGTTGTTGGTATCGCAGGAGATGTTGGTGGACTCATTGGTGGTAATGATGAGAGTACAATTTTGAATTCTTTCTCTACATCTAATGTCAAATGTACATCCTCGAATGGTGGCTCTGCAGGAGGACTTGTTGGTGACAATTATAAAGGTACTATAAATAATTGTTATTCAACTGGTGATATTACTAATGATGGTGATAGGGTTGGAGGTCTGGTTGGATGGAATAGATTTGGGGATATTGATCATTGCTATTCTGTAGGGGCAGTTTCCGGAGAAGAAAGGGTTGGTGGGGTTATTGGAGAAAATATTGGAAGTGCGAAATACTTAGTTGCATTAAATCCATCTGTATCTGGTTCTGAAGATGTTCATTGTGTTGTTGGTTTGAATAATGAAGACAGTACACTGACTTATACTTATTCCTGGGATGGTATGGTTGGTGGTGGTAGTGATTCGCTACTTGATGGCACAAAAAAAATTACGAAGGATATATGGGGACAAGAGGCTGGTTCTGGTATCTGGAGTTCTGCAGGATTTTATAGTTCAAACTGGAAGTTAAATCCTAATGTACCAGGATATCAACTCATTATTCTGAAATGGCAGGCTGAGCCTTTACTTTTATCTATCTCACATTTTGACCCAGAACCAATCTACTGGAATGGTGGAAGTGATATCTCATGGTATTCAGAATCGCAGGATTCATTTACCATATCAACAATAGAAGAACTGGCTGGTCTTGCTGAACTGGTAAATAATGAGAAAATTACATTTGCAGGAAAGACAATTAATCTTGATTCAAATCTAGACTTTGCAAATGTGAATACTGGGAATCTGGCATGGGTTCCCATTGGTAGATATGATGATTATTCTGGAATCTACTTCCCGTTCAGTGGTCTGTTCAATGGTAATAACCACACCATTTCCAACATTCCATTCACATCTGCTACTGGTTTTGGTTTGTTTGGCTATACTGAGGATGCAACTATTAAAAATCTAGGTATTCTAGATATAGATGTTATGGATATTGATAGTGGTGGTGGTCTTGTAACTACATTAAACAGAGGCAGTGTTTCCAATTGTTATTCTACAGGAAATATTGACATCGAAGACAATGAGGGTGGAACTGTTGGTGGTCTTGTCGGAACTGCATTCAGTGATAGCTCTGTGAGTTTCTCGTATTCTACTGTCAATATTAACGGAGCAAGTACTGTTGGCGGTCTTATTGGATGTTCTACTAGTACCAGTACCATTAATTGTTGTTATGCAACTGGAAATGTTTCAGGTTCTTATTGTACTGGTGGATTAATTGGTGATGCTGATGGTTGTATTACTAATTGTTATGCTACCGGTAGTGTAGATGGCGGCGGGTATTATGGAGGAGGTACAGGAGGTATTGCAGGAGAATTATATAACTCTAATTCAAAAATATTGAACTGTTATGCAACTGGATCAATAGATGGATATTATGTGGGAAGTATTGTTGGTATTTGTCCATATGGAACAGTGCAGAACTGTGTTGCATTAAATCCTTCGTTAGACGGTGCAACTGACTATACACATAGTATAGTTGGAGATGATTATTATGAATATGGTGGAAACCCCAGTCTTAAAAATAATTATGCATGGGATGGAATTATTGGTATTCAGCCTGATTATTATAATCCGATCTCCAATGGTAAATTAGTAGATACCTATGAAATTTGGAATAATCTTTCAGGCGTCTGGAGTGTGGCTGGTTTTTCATCTGAAATTTGGAAACTTAATGACGATGTGTCTCAGTACGGTCTTCCAATACTTTCATGGCAGAGTGAGGTCCCAAAAACTGATGTTTCCTATCTGATGCCGCCAGTTTTATGGGATGGAAATGGCACCAAGGATGAACCCTTCTTAATTTACACTATTGAAGATTTAAAGAGAATTGGTACTAATTTAAATGGTGGCGAATCCTATTCAGGTACTTATTTTAAATTAATGAATAATCTTGATTTAAGTTCTGTTTGCAATCCAACTTCTGGATGCAGTTGGGAACCAATTGGAGATTACGATGTAGGTATCAGATTTGCAGGTACTTTTGATGGGGATGGACATGTGATTTCTAATCTCTATATTTATAATCCACAGGACTCTTCAATTGGCTTGTTTGGTTATAATATAGGTACAATTAAAAATCTGTATTTTACGAATGCTAATGTTACTGGAAACGAGTATGTTGGTGCTATAGTTGGATATAATTCTGGTATAGTATCTAATTGTCACAGTTTTGATTGTCAGATTTCTAGTGATATTGATTATTATTGCTATGGAATTGGCGGACTTGTTGGATATACTAACAAGGGGACAATAAGAGATTGTACTTCATCGGGTTCTGTAAGTGGAATGAATGTTGTTGGGGGATTGGTTGGTGCAACAGGATTTTCAGATTCAATTCTAAATTGTTCATCAAGTTGTCGGATAAGTGGTTTGAGAGATTGGACCAATAATGTGATTGGAAAATTCTTGGGTGGTCTTATTGGTTCAGTCAGTCACAGCACAGTTAGTAATTGTTCTGCAACTGGAGATGTTGTTGGATCGGGTTATGTTGGAGGATTATTTGGAAGTACAGGTTGGTCGACAATTAGTAATTGTTATGCTACTGGGGATGTTGTTGGATCGAGTTATGTTGGAGGATTTGTGGGCGAAAATGATGGGTGGGATGGAAATATTATTAATAGTTATGCTACTGGAGATGTTATTGGTTCACAGTATGTTGGTGGGTTTGCCGGAAAGAATTATGAAGGAAAAATCACTTCCTGTTTCTCTACAGGATTAGTTTCCGGAGATGAATCTTCAACCTCTCTAGGAGGCCTTGTTGGGTGGAATACTGATGGTGGAGAGATAAGTAATTGTTATTCTTCGAGTACTGTCAGAGGCGGCACTTATGTCGGCGGCATTGCAGGATATAATGATGGATACTATGGCAACAAAGCGAGTGTTATCTCTAAATGTTACTCAGTTGGCATCGTTGATGGTCTGGATCATGTAGGAGGTATTCTTGGAAGGAATTATGATGTTACATTATCTGATAGTATTGCACTGAATCCAGAAATATCAGGTACTAATCACATACACCGTATTGTTGGTTCAAATACTGGTACTTTATCCAAAAATTATGTTTGGGATGGTATGATTGGCGGTGGTTTTGATACAGTACTTGATGGCTTAGTCCTTCAGTCAAATACTATTCAAAATAATCAATCAATCTTCCAAAACATCCTTTGGTGGGATTTTAGAAACACATGGAAGATGAATGAAGGAAATGGAAGGTATCAACTGCCTGTTCTTCAGTTCCAGGAAACTCCAGTATCTGGGGATGCGTCATACTTCCCAGCCTCCGCTCCAACATTTACTCCATCTGAATCACTCCCAGAGGGTACAACTATTACAACCAACACTGTTGCTGATATGAACGCAAATAAAAAAGCCGAAGTGGGTTATCAGATTTCACCAGATAAGATTACGGAAATAAAAGCTCCAACTATTACACGCGGAGTACTTTCTGCTACACTTAATGATGCAGTAAAAGTCATGAAGAAGCTCTCTGATGGAACTGAGGAGGAGGTCGATGCAAAAGTAAACGAGGATGGAACAGTTACCATCACTGGCTCGCTTGATGATGCAGCGTCTGTTACTGTAAACTTCATTGGAAGACAGTTTGGCGACACCCTTGGAAATGGAAAAGTCGGTGCGGTCAGTGCATTAAAGATTGCACAAAACATTGTCGGCCTTGATTCCGGAAAGATGAGTGACACTGATAAATTCTACGGAGATGTCAATGGAGATGGAAGCATCAAAGTCGTTGATGCTCTCATGATTGCTCAGTACACTGTTGGAATTCTGGATGAAAACTATATTAGAGTTGCATAAACCGGATACTCCGGTTTTTCTTTTTTCAAAGTACTATCTTCAGTAAACATTGTAGCATCGAAAAAATGTAAATGAGGAATTCTAACAACCTCTAAATTAGATTATGTATTCATACATATGATTAACACACTATCACTTCTTCCCTGAAAGAATCGCCCTATAACGCTGATATGGATGGTTTGGCTTTTCCGGATTGGTTTTCTCAAGTTTTTGTTCCTGAAGAAGTGGCACAATATATCTCTCATATACAGAATGTGTTGTTTTTCTGTTCAATATAGTGGCCAGTTCCACTAAAGTAAAAGTATTCTGTGCACAGATTTCACGAATTAGTCTCTTCATATCATCAACATCACTAACTCTTCGTCCAAGTTTCTTAATCTTCTCTCGAGTATCTGCTGATAATGATTCAATGAGAATATCACGGCTCAATTCTGTCGGGTTTGCTGTTAAGCCCTCCTGAGGTTCACCGTTAAGGATATTGGGGTTCACCGTTAAGCCCTCCTGAGGTTCACCGTTAAGGATATTGGGGTTCACCGTTAAGCTCTCCTGAGGTTCACCTTTTAGAACAACACCTGGATTTTTCCTTTCTAACACCAGTGTTGTTGCAACCGGTTCCCGCAACTCTCTATATTCCGGAATACTGCCTGTTTCTCTCTCCCAAATATCATAGATAGCAGCAACACCAAAACCCTCCTGATCCCCGTATCCAATATGGCTGAACATTGTCTGAAGAATCCTGTTCCTGCAGTCACTAATACCGCCGTGTTTTGCAAGAGCAAGAGGTCTTCTCATATCTCCGGGGTTAATAAATGTAAATGATGAAGGAGACTTTGTAATCTTTACAGGTGCTGCACCTGTGTAATCTGCATGGATTAAAGTATTAATCAATGCTTCACGCAGAACCTCCGTGAGTTTATTATCATCAATACGCTGTTTTCCCTGAAGTCTGAATGGAATATCAAGCCCCTCAGAAAGTTTCCTGTCAATCATCTGGAAGAAATCAAATATGTTTCCGCTCCAGGTTCCCTGGTTTGATGATATCTTGTTGTCATACCTTACAGATGAGTCATCATTATACTTCTCCAGATAATCGAGATAGTAATTTGGGAAATAGTCACGAATGTCGTTGACATCTCCAAACATCAAAAGCCCTGCTTTTGTAACACCAGTTACATTCTTTTCACGGTTTGTATGTACTGCCTTTATGCGTTTGAGAAACTCTTCATCACTCAAGCTATTCCAAGGATGATTTATTTTTGTAATTCTGAAGAGATTCCTGTATGCAAGAACACTTTGCGGGTTCAAGTCTGCAACTGCATAATACGGCAGTACTTCTGCATCAATTGTTTCAGATGATGCTTCCCGAATCATTAGGCGCACATCCTCTTCACGTATCTGATGATCGCCGGATGCGTTGCGGATATAGGTATTTTCTATTGGATTGTTGTTTAGGTAAATTGGACGTAACTCACGCTCTGCACGTGGAATCGATATTTTGATGAGAAAGGTATCTTCGATTGGGATGATTTCAACATCATCATTGTTTAGAAGGTTTCTATTGACTTTTGTTTTATTGTTTAAAGTGGAGAAGAGCTGATCTATGACCTTTTGTGGATTTGGTATGCCTGTTATTTTGTATGCTGGATTTCCTGTTTTTGTCTTGATTTCATCCAGACCAAAAACTACTGTGCCTCCAAGAGTATTAGCCATGGCGCAATATGTTGGATAGAAATCATCCGGAACTTTACCCTGCCCATCTTTTCCGGTTGCGCGTTTGACTTCAAATGTGGTATTCTCAATGATGGTCTCTCTTTGGAGAAGTCTCGCAAGTGCTTTCTCAGAGATGTGTTGATATTGCATAAATCCTGATTTTTATATTTAGCGTAAAGGTATATGTGTTTTTCCGATTACCCGTTTTTCACAGTATAATCATTGAGTGGAGCTGATTTCACTTCTGGATTCTGCTGTTTCAAAATTCGAGCGCTGTTTCCTCCCGCCGGGCGTAAAACTCATCCCGCAGTCTGAGATGAAGGAATAATTCTCCTCAATACTTCTCTAGACTCTTTTTTTTGTTCAGTTTATCAGTCTGATATTTGAAAACCCTCAGACCTCAAACGAAACCCGGTACAACTTACTTGGAACATCCAAGTGAATCCTGCACACATCATCAACCGTAATCTCACCCTTCTGAAGCATCCGCTGAATTGTCCGCGGAACAGACCTTGGCCCATTCACAGCACCAGGCCTTGAATTATCATCCATGAAATCACTCTCCATCGTAAACTCCCTGCCATCCCGGAACCAGTCTGCAAGGAAAGGCTCGCGGGCTGTAACTGAAGGATGGAGCGGAGTATCACATGTTGCAAAATGCTTTATGACACGGGAAGAATCCATACCTGCCTTTTTTGCCATATCAATAACATCATCGCACGGCCCGCTTTCTGCATGAATCTGAAGAGGGCAGTCAAGCTCTCCTGCAAGAGTTAAAGCGTGTGACAAAACACGATTCGACATCTCCCAAACCTCAGAAGACACCGGATAGTGCGGGCGGCCTGACTTAATCCCGATACATTTACCCTCAGCCACATACTCTGCCGCAACATCCAGACCGCCTTTCATCAACTCCTCAGCCTCGGAAAGGCTCATACGTTCAAGAAGCCTTCCAACCTCTGCTGGATGAACTCCTGCCATACAGTAACAAGTACAGCCAAGCTCACAGACAGCATTCGCATCAGCGAGAGTTGAATCAAACACCTCGCGGAAATCCTCCGGCTTTCTTGCAGTAACCCCGCAGGACCAGGATGGAAGAGTAACCAGAACAATATGCGTCCCGCCGGAACGCATAAACTCTTTAATCACCTCAGGACCGCGGCCAGTTCTGCGGTTTAAGTGGAAATGATCATCCAGAATCGGAAACTCTTGTGACATTCAGTCCTCATTCAGCCACTTGGCAAGCTCAGCAACTTTGGCTATAGCTTCGGTGTCTTCCCACGAAGGAATCGTATCAGTCTTTCCGGAACATACGATATGGTCACGGAAACCTGTTGCATTCACCTGCTTAAAGAACGCACTTAAGTGGTGCTGTGCGTTTGCCTCATTTCCTTTACCGCCGGCTGTCAGAATCGCTGCGGACTTTTTAGGCCTCTGGTTAAGCGGCTCTTTGATAAAGAAGGTTGCCGCATGCCAGGGCTGAAGTCTGCTCATCAGACTTAAAACCGAACCTGGAAGAGTACTGTAGTAAACAGGAGATGCGATTACAATATTGTCGAAATCATCATCATAGATAATCTGCATATCGTCTTCTACAACACACTTAGCAGTCGTCCAGCATGCACGGCAGTCAACGCAGGGAGAAATTCCAGAGCGGAATGCTGAAATCTCAATGACCTCTCCTTCAAGATGTTTTTTCAGTTCAGCGATAAGAAACGCAGTATTTCCATTCACACGAGGTGAACCGTTGATAATTATAGTTTTTTTCATGAGAGAATCTCCTTTATTTTTTCAAGAACCGTATAGTACATCTCTTCCCTGTTTTCCTCAGTGATGCGGATAACCTCTGTCTTTGGATGGTTTCGAACCGCATCAAGGAACGGCAGTTCCATATCGCGGACAACACCAAACACAGGAAAATCTGATTCGAGAACCGAAAACACATGGGCTCTAAACTTTTCTGTAGATGCTTCAAAGCGTCCAAGCTCATCCATAATCACCAGACCTTCAAGGTCTGTAAGACATTCGGTTCCAAGTGTTTCGAAGACTTCTTCAAAAACCTTACGCGGTCTGTCATCAGTAAAACGATATGCGGCAACAGCTCTTTTTGTCCCTGAAGCATTTGAAAGAATCAGAGGTGTTGTACCCTCTGCGTCTGCATCTCCCCACGATGTGGTAAACCCTGAAAGAGGTACATCAAGTTCAGACAATACTCTCTGCAAAAGAAAACTTTTCCCGACACGACGGTCTCCAGTTAGGAAAATATGTATTTTTTCTTCTGCCATACCAGACAGGTTTGCTTCGAAAGAAGATAACCCTTCGTCTGCGGCACTTGATATGTAAAACAAATTCAGTTTACTTTTTGTGAAAAAAGAATTAAGTACTTATGATTCTGAGGCTAACAGATAAGAAATGACTGAACAGAAGACAAGGCATGTGCCAAATTATAAACTCCGTTTTGTACTGCTTATCATAGCAGCACTGCTTTGTATTCTGATTTCCTTTTCGGTCGGCAGATTCCCTGTGTCCCTTGCAGATGTCATCATGGTTTTTGCAACTGAGATTTTCAAACTTGACATAGCATGGGACTTTGCAACATGGAGCACGGTAATTAACATCCGTCTTCCAAGAATTCTTGCCGCATTCTTCGTTGGAGCTGCTCTTGCAACTGCCGGGGCTGCATATCAGGGAATGTTCCAGAATCCTCTTGTTTCTCCAGACATCCTTGGAGCCTCATCCGGTGCCGGATTTGGAGCAGCTCTTGCTATCTTCATGAACTTAGGTCCTGTCTGGATTACCGCTTTTGCATTCGCGGGAGCTGTTATCTGTGTTGGAGCTGCCTATGCTGTGAGCCGTTTCACCAAAGGAAGTGCCACGTTATCTATGGTTCTCGCCGGAATTCTTGTCAGCAGTCTTTTTACTGCCATGACCTCTTTCCTCAAAACAGTGGCAGACACCGAAGACCAGCTTCCGGAGATTACCTACTGGCTTATGGGAAGCCTTGCCGGTGCTGAGATTGGTGATGCAATCTTCGCAGGCGTCTTAATTATTGCAGGAATTATTCCAATATTTCTTCTCCGCTGGAGAATGAATGTTTTAACATTAGGTGAGGACGAAGCAAAGAGTATGGGTATCAACCCCCACCGGCTTCGCTTCGTGGTTGTTGCCTGTGCAACTCTGATTACAGCAGCCGCTGTTTCAATCTCAGGAATTATTGGGTGGATTGGCCTTGTTATTCCGCACTTCTGCCGGATGATTTTCGGATGTGACTATAGAAGAATCATCCCGGCGGCAGTTATCATGGGAGGTGCTTTCCTTCTTTTAGTCGATGACTTAGCCCGCTGTATGGCAACAGTCGAGGTTCCGATTGGAATCTTAACAGCCTTTGTTGGTGCTCCAATCTTTGCCTATCTTCTGATGATGGGGGGCAGACGTTCATGAAAACATTAGATATCCAGCATGTAAGTTTTGCCTACAGCAAAAAAGGCCCTCAGGTGCTAAAGGATGTATCTTTTTCCACAGAGGAGGGTGATCTTTTAGCTGTACTTGGACCAAACGGAGTTGGCAAAAGTACACTATTCAAATGCATGCTTGGCTTCATGAAAAAATATGAGGGTAAGATTTTCTTAAACGGAGCTGATGTCTCGGAGATGACTCATAAGCAGATTGCAAAGCAGATTGCATACATCCCTCAGTCTACTCACCCGGTTTTCAATTACGAGGTCTTAGATGTTGTAATGATGGGCTTAACAAGCCAACTTACCCTTCTGTCATCTCCAAAGCAGGAACATATCAAAGAGGCCAGAGATGCTCTTGAAAGCCTTGGAATTGCCCACCTGGAGCATGCAGGGTATGGTGAAATCTCAGGCGGAGAACGTCAGCTTGTTTTAATCGCCAGAGCTCTTGTTCAGAAGTCTAAGATTTTAATAATGGATGAGCCGACAGCAAATCTGGATTACGGAAATCAGTTCCGTGTGATGCAGAGAGTAGCCGGTCTTGCAAAGAACGGATACACGATTATTCTCTCAACACATAATCCTGACCACGCGTTTATCTACGCGAACCGTGTTGTTATGATGTATGGGGGAAAAGTAATTGCTGACGGAGCACCCGATGAGGTGTTGGATGCTGAGCTTATCAAAAAGGTGTATGGTGTTGATGTTATGGTGAATAACTTCGAGAACACATGCAGAACGCACAAGCTTTGTGTCCCGAAGGATACTGAATTCTAACTTTTTTTGTCAACCACATTAAATAAATTAAATTAACATTTTTGCCAAATTTATTTATTACAGTCAATCATACAACATAGTATGAGAAAAACAGCTCTTGTATGCTGCCTCCTGCTTACAGCAGCTCTGCTCTGCGGTACAGCAGCCGCAGAAGACCGTTTATTTACCGACAGCATAGGACGCGAAGTCCTGCTTCCGGCAGAGGTAACAAACGTTGCACCGTCAGGCTCTCTTGCACAGATTTCTCTTTATCCATTCGGTGAAGAGTACTACATTTCAATCTCCAGTGCATTAAAGGAAGGAGAAAGACATTTCCTTGCAGACCGCCTTGACTCTCTCCCGATTACTGGAAGTATGTTCGGCTCAAAGGCCACAATGAACCCTGAAGAAATTATCTCCCTTGACAAAAAAATAGGCATCGATGTAATCATCGATGTTGGAGAGCCGAAGGGTAACATGAAAGAACAGATGGACAATGTTCAGGAAAAATCCGGTGTCCCGTTTGTTTTCATCACACAGAGCTCACTTGACAGCATTGCAGAGTCATATCTTACCTTAGGCGAAATGCTTGGACAGGAAGAAAAAGGAGAAGAGCTTGCTGAATACTTCGGCGGAATCGTATCCATGTACGAAGAGAACATGGAAAAGATTGGAGACAACAAAGTATCTGCAATCTATGTCACAAAAATTGACGGAAACTCAGTAAACCTTCTTGGCCACAACTCATACCATGCTGAAATCTTAGACGGAATCGCAGAAAACATCGCACCAGAAGCGGTTGTCGGCTCCGGCCTTGGGGACCAGTACACTATGGAAGACATCTTCCAGATGAATCCTGATTACATCATTGTTGCAGGCTCCGGTCTTTTCGAGCATGATTACTATGAAGAGATTATGTCAAGCAGCATGTGGGCTGTACTTCCAGCAGTACAGGAGGGAAGAGTTATTGAAGTCCCTGCAGAATCACCGTGGTCCTGGATGGGCAACCCTCCGGCAGCTCACCGCTTAGTTTCCATCCTCTGGCTTGGAAATGTGTTCTACCCGGATGTCTTTGACTACGATTTAGAAGAAAAGGTAAAGGAGTTCTATAAGGTATTCTACAACTACGAACTTTCTGACAGCGAAATTTCAGAAATGATGAAGTATTCAACAGGAAACGCTGAGAAGACTGCATCAAGCCCAATACCAATCCTTGGAGTTCTTGCAGGTCTTTCTGCAGCAGTCTTCATTCGCAGAAGATAAACTCATATCCCAGTCTGTTCAAATAAAAGATAATGACAAGTGCATCCGTTCCAAGGGCTGTTATCTTCGATATGGATAACACACTGCACAGCCTTCATGAAGCAGCCCAATCCGCAGCGGATGCAGTTTCTCTTTTCTTTGGAACAGAGTACAACCTCCATTTTACCCCGCTTAACCGCGACAGGCCGAGTATGCCTGATGAGTTCAAAGATTTTTTCGGAGATGAAAATACAGCCGCCAGTGCATTTTATCTATACTATAAACTTGAACTATTGTGCCTTCGCGAGTTTGAAGGGATAAGGGAAGTTCTGCAAAAACTAAAGGATGCAGGAATCCATCTTGTAATTCTCTCAAACTCCGACGGACATTCAGTCTATCCAAGACTTTCTTTGATGGGTATGGATAACTTCTTCGATGCTGTATTTGTCCGCGAGTCGTTTCCTGAAATCAAGCCTGCCCCTGAAGCATTCCGGCATGTTCTTGACTTCCTTGGAATGGAGGCGGATGAGGTTTTAATGATTGGTGACAGTCTGAAAAATGATGTCCGTGCCGCCCGTGCCTTTGGAATTAAGGCAGTTCATGCATGGTACGGCTCGTGGGAAGATAGAGATAAAGAGTGCTTTGCAGAATCTCCTAAAGATATTCTGGAAATCGTTTTTGGAAAAATGTTCAACGCACCTGTCGGGATTTGAACCCGAGTCAAAGGCTCCGGAGGCCCTTAGGATATCCTGACTACCCTACAGGTGCAGTGTTTATAAATGTGAGTTATAAGTATAAGAGCGTTGTCAAAAAGAGAGGAATTACTTCCTCGTCTTCCGAACCTTTACAGCAACGCCCCTTTTCGAAGAGAGCATCTCCTGTGCTCCCATTGCTGCTTTTCCTGTTGCGAGATATCCGTCTCCTTCGACCAAGACCTCATCACCTTCACGGATTCTCGGATCACAGTCTGCAACACCGGGCGCTAAAACATCGCCCTGAGGAATGAAGCCTTCGCTGATTTTTACACGATATCCTTTGATGCGTGTCCATCCCTCATGAGTCGGTCGAATGAATCCGGTTGTTGGATCGGTTGTAAAGAGCTGGGTTTTCTTTAAGAGGGCTTTTACCTGCGGGTAGCGTCCTTTCACAACAAGGCCTTTGGTATCGACATCTTCTCCGAACTGGAAAAGCATTGTGCCGTGAATGAAATCATTCTTTACCTTGCGTGAACCTTCAAGTGCTGCATTCAATGCACGAAGAGATTCCTGTGAAAGCGGGCGTTCGTCATTACAGGTAATCTCTAAGGTAACACCTGCCCTCTTTGCCGCCTCTAAAGCAACAGCCTTTGCTCCTCCTTCCAGGTGGCAGAGGATTCTCTCGTACTTGTGCTTCTCGAGATATGCTGTAAGGAATCCGGTTAAGAGCTCCTGCTCTTCTAAGTCCCAGTATCCGGTAACCGGAACATCATAGTGTCCTGCAGGATACACAAGCTCTAACTCACGCGGAACTACTCCTAAGGGAGAGGTCACGATTACCTCGTGTGCACGGGAATCAACAACTCTCATAAACATCTGGTGAGAGCGGGAAAGCGAGTACGGCTTTCTTGACGCACACGGTAAGAGTACACAGATATCAGATCTTGGCGGAACATAGCGGGAGACAAGTCTCTCTTCGAAGAGAGCAATCTCGCGGCGGAACATAGATTCTCCGGCATTGGCACGGAAGCGTGAGCTTCGAACAGCCGGATAGAGACCATCGAATGCATCGGTTCTGTCAAGGCGTCTTAAGATTTCGACCTGTTCAGGCTGCATTCTGCATCTCATCTCCATGTACTCGCGAATCTGTCCTCTCTCAATCCATAGGCGTGCATTTGCGATTTCGCGCTCTAACGCTAAGCGGTTGTGAAGCTTTAAGTCACCTGCTCTGCATCCTTCGCAGCCGCAAATTCCCTTCTCCATGTAGTCTGCTTCGAACTCGCCCTCGGTTGTACAGAACTTACCCTGAATAGTGCAGAGGTCAACTGCTGTGTAATCAAAGAGATCGAAACCGCAGTAGATAAGAGATGCAACATTGGACGGAAGGGCAGAAGCCGGAGCATAGCGTGCGGCATCCGGTCTGATTTTTGCGTAGAGCTTTTCTAAATACTCAATGTATCTTCTGGAATCAGTTAAGGTGTTGTTCCAGTTAGCGAAAAGATACACTCCTGCATCATCTGCGGCCTCCGCGTTCGGGTGAACAGCAGACGGCTCGACTCCTGCCTCAAAGAATGCTTCTGCATCAGAAACACCTGCAGAAAGCGGAAGGTTCGTGAAACCGCGTTCACCAAGGGACGGGAAAATCTCCTGCATATCGCATACCGCAGGAGTGGAGAGAATGGTCTCTCCATTTTTAAGCATACCAATACGTGCTAATCCGTCACGCTTTCTGACATCAAAGACACTCATACAATGACCTCAGCATCCGGGAAAGCCTCGCGGAAGACAGCTTCCCACTTCGGAGTTGTGGAGATGGTGACCTTGGTCTCCGGGTTTGTTTCGAGAAGAGACTTTAAACCGCGGATACCGTACTCCACCATATACTCATCCCATGTCGGCGGAATTTCAGCCTGACCTGCCGGGAAAGTCTCTGCAAGTTCGTACGGAAGCGGGCCAAACGGAGGCTTGAAGTCGATGACTTCCTCGAATCTGGACGGTTCAGGTCCGCCTGCAGAGATTAAGACCTCAGGGCCTAAGGTGATTCTTGCAATCATCTTGTGGTAGTTTGAGACCTCAGGTCTTAAGCATGATTCATTTCCGCGGTAGAAGAAACGGCGTTTGCTTGCTCTGTCGAACTTTGCAACCTCATCGATTCTCTCAAGAAGTCTCTTGTATCCATCGTAAAGTCTCGGGTGGGAACGGCAGCGCTCGTCGACTAACTCGAAGAGAGTTCCTTCCTGAACGGCAGCTCTGACGCGGGAAATCTCAGCCATTGTGACAGCTAAGTTGTGATAGGCTAAGAGCTTCTGCTTGTCCGGGGACTTCTTGAGTTCTTCTACAGTGTGAGAGCGGCATACAGGACATGCACATGGAAGCTCGCTCATCTCATCGAGTTTGAGTGTTCCAGACGGGGTAATGTAGCGTCCTTCCTTTGCGTAGAGTGCGTATGCCGCAGAGTCGAAGATATCACAACCGCAGGCAACAGCTAAAGCAAACATGGACGGGTGTCCTGCTCCGAATAAGTGAACGCAGGCTCCCGGGGACAGACCTTTTTTGGCATCGATGATGACATCAACGAGCTCGCGGTATCTGTATGCTTCCATTAAAGGAACGACCGCTCCAACCGGGCAGTAGGTAAAGCCCATCTCAGAAACTCTTCTGCCTGCCTGTTCTCTTAAGTCCCCAAAGACTGCTCCCTGAACAGGTCCTGAGATTGGTGCATCGTCTCCGAAGATTTCCTTTGCCTCCTTCATGCGTTCGAAGGTAATCTCCATCTGGCGGATAACCTCTTCGCGCTCGGTATCCGGGTGGGTTGGGATATCTAACGGAACCCAGATGTTGCTTCCAATCTGTTTCTGGAAAGCTAAGGTCTGTTCGTTTGTGATGTCAATGCTTCCGTAGACAGACATCTGGAAAGAGCCGGAATCGGTCATGATGAGACCATCGAAATCTAAAACATCATGGAGACCGCGGGTTTCTGCCTGCTCTCTGAACTCCTTGCTTTTCGAGAAGATGTAGGCATTGGTGATGATTCCTTCAACTCCCATCTTTTTCATTTCCGAAGGCGGGATAATCTGAAGGTGAGGATTTACGACCGGGAGAAGTCCAGGTGTTTTCATCATCTTGTCTCCGGCTTTGAGTTTTCCAACTCTTCCTGCAATGTCTTTGTGGATTACTTCAAATGTTACTGCCATTTATATCGTCTCGGTAAATATCTGTCCCTCGAAAGTTTTGATGACACAGTCGTCATCTTCTATCCAGGATCTGTGGTAGAGACCGGCTTTGACACAGGTCTGACTGAGGAACTCTTCAGCATCCCAGTTGTATTCCTCTGCAACCTGAGGAAGAAGGAGGCCGGAACGGCTTCCAAGAGAAGCAATCAGTCCGTGTTTTCCGATTGTGATGTGTTTCGGCCTCTCTTCTGGCGGGCATTCGAGAATCTCAGGCTGTGTTAAGATAGTTACTTCAAAACTGATTCCTTCAAGTTCTTCTTCGCGTACCGGGTAGAATCTCGGGTCCTGAGTTGCTGCGGCTTTGGCTGCTTCACGCAGAGCTTCTCCAAGCGGGGCTGTCGGGTACGGGAATCCAATGCATCCGCGAAGTTCACCAGACTGAGTGAGAGTTACAAAAACTCCGCGGTTCTCAGAGAATATTTCCGGGAACTCAAAGTCTTTTACTTCTTCGTGTTTTACTGCAGATTCTGCGAATGCACGAGCTGCTTCTAATGCTAGCTTTCCTTCTTCTTCGGTTAAGAGGTGCATTATGATATACATATAGGTTTTATTAAGAGATGAATTGAGCGGAAGGAAAGTGATATTATCTCGCGAAAGAAACACTTCTCTATGACGAGCCCGGTAATCGTTGACCGTGAAAATCCGATAAGTTCTCCAGATGAGATGCGTGTGTCCTCGGTTCTTGCAATTTTGAAGGAGGCTGGTTTTGATGTTTCACGCATGAGTGTTTCTGCGTGTTCTGCCGCGTCTGTTCTTCGCCTCGTAGAACAAAAAGGTGAGATGATTCTTCCATACGCCCGTATGCCCGCGACGCCTGTGGGGCATGCGTCCCTTTGGGACTTAGCCCCAAAGATGCTGTTGTATTGAGGGGTGCGGCTGTGAGTGATTTTTGTATTCTCTGCAAAGCTCCGCTTAAGTATCTTGATTCTCCAAAGGTGATGCGCTGTGAGATTTGCGGAAAAAGTTTTGAAGGTCATGCGGTTTGCGAGAACGGGCATTATGTCTGTGATGCGTGTCACGCATCTCCGGCTGAGGGTGTTGTACGTTCTGTGGTTCTTAACTCCTCTTCGAAGGATCCTGTCGATATTGCGGATGAGATTATGGCATCTTCTTTTGTTCATATGCATGGGCCTGAGCATCATTTTATTGTGGGCGCATCTCTTCTTTGTGCGTTCTGCAATACATACGGAGAAGCGGATTTGGAAAACGCTTTGAATGCTGTAATTTCACGAGGAAAGAAGGTTCCAGGGGGTTTTTGCGGTATGGCAGGCTGCTGTGGGGCTGCTGTTTCGGCAGGGATTTTCTTATCTGTTATCTTAAAGGCAACTCCAATGTCAAAGGAGGAATGGGCTCTTTCGAATCGTATGACATCAAGATGTCTTGAGGTTGTTTCAAGGCTTGGAGGTCCAAGATGCTGTAAGCGTGACTCATACACGACGATTTTGGCTGCGGCTGAGTTTTTAAGAGAGGAACTTGGAAAACCTCTGAATATTTCGGATGAGATTTTATGCAGTCACTTTGGGGAGAATGCCGAATGTCTGAAGGTTGAGTGTCCGTATTTTACCAATTCGTGTTAGCCGGTCTTTTGAATGATTGGAAAACTTTTTTTTTTCTTCTGAAAGAGGAGGCATCTGGTTTAAAATCCAGGCGGATGCTGCGTCTTTCGGGTTCTGTTTTGGTTCGCTTATGACGATTCGAACAAGCGCTGAGAAGAAGTCGCTTCGAGAGGTAAAACCCGCCCGCTTTATTCTGCGGTCGAACTTTTCGACGTCTTTTTGATTGATTCTAAACGAGCACATGAGCCCATTTTTTGTTTTGGTTGACATGTGGGCGTATTTTTCCATATGACACATCATAAATCACCCCTTTTCCGGTGATTTTTTTGATGTGCCGGTGATTTTTGCTTTTTTCCTACAAATATTCTTAAATAAATATGAAGGCTAAACTATACAACAAGGAAGACTTATGAGTCTGTCTCGTCCCTTTCGAGAAGAAAGGAAGAGACGGACCACCCGTATCTTTTTTTCCTGATTTTTGTTGGTGATTTATGATTTGTGATTTATGAAGTATCACCTCCAAATCGTACAAAATAGTATTTTTAATTAGGGTGTATTTTTGAATTTTTGTAAAATTAATGCCTGATATTTGTGTGTGAATTATGTTCAATCAGATTTTATTTTAGAAAAGTGTATGCCTGATGCCGGCTTTTTGTTTATAGGTTTTGGAGTCTGGCGGTTATCGCGCATGAAAAAAGATGCTTTTACAATCCTTCTGTAGAAGGATGTAGTCTCGCGGTATAGCGTCAGGTGTAGGCGCTCAGATGCGGGGTGCCTTCTGTGGAGATTTTGTATGAAAACAAAAAGAACTGCTGAAGACCTTTCAGCAAAACGACTTTTGCGGCGTACTCTTCCCGCCGCTTTCGTTCTGCTCGCTGTTGTTCTGGCGTTTACCGCACCGGCAGCGGCGGCAGAAGATACAAGTTGGTATACTGGACATGAATCAGATACCACATTCACGCTTAATACAGCAGATCAACTTGCCGGTCTTGCCTCGCTGGTAAACAGCGGCAACACGTTTGAAGGAAAGACGGTGAAACTCGGTGGAGATATTACTATCTCCGGTGACTGGACACCGATTGGAAATGCAACAACCACGCCATTTAGCGGTACCTTTGACGGAAACGGCAATACCATCACCTTCTCTCTCTCAGTAAGCAGGATAGAAAGTACAGATTCTGCAAAACCATACGGTCTCTTTGGCGTTAACAGCGAAACTATCCAAAACCTGGGTGTTGTCGGTTCTGTTACGATAGCGTCTTCTGAGAATGTTTATTTTGGCAGTATTGCAGGTTATAACCAGGTAGATGGAGTAATTACTGACTGTTTCTCTTCCTGTGATGTTTCGCTAACTATCTCTAATAGTGTATATCCAAATGTCGGCGGCATTGTCGGACAGAACGAGGGCACGCTGAAAAACAGCTATGCTGTTGGAGATGTAATGGTAACCATTCCCGGATCTGCGTATGCTGGCGGTATTGTCGGCTATAACCATAATACTATCTTCAACTGCTATGCAGCAGGTAATGTGACTGTTACTGATGATTCGTCTACTAGCAAGGGATCTGCCGGTGGTATTGCTGGCTGTCACGCGGCTCAGTCAAAAATTGGAAACATTACCAACTGTTTCGCCTTAAATGAGAAGATTACTGCTATAAATGTGGGAAGAATTGCTGGATTGGAGATAAATGCCCCCTACAGGGCCTCTCCAATACTCAGCGGTAACTCCGCCTGGGCTGACATGACGCTCAACTACGCAACGGTTACGGGTGGCACGGCTGCTGACAAGAACGGCGCAGATGTCGCATCTGAGGCTGTGTGGAACAGACTCTTTGAGCCGTTCACCGAGGTAAACGGCTGGAAAGTCAACGAAGGAAATGACAACTTCCAGCTCCCGGTATTAAAGAATCTTGACGCACCAGCAGGCGCTGATGCAAGCCACCTGAAAGAAGCAGCACCGACGTACACCATCACCTTCGATGCAAACGGCGGAACTGGTGAGATGACAGCCCAAACCTTCACCTATGATAATCCGCAGGCTCTGACCGCAAATGCCTTCACCAAAGAAGGATACACCTTCGCCGGATGGGCAAAGATCGCAGACGGAGCGATAGTGTATACTAATAGTGAAGAAGTTTCGAACCTCGCAGTCGAAGATGGCGCAGTCGTTACCCTCTATGCAGTGTGGACTGAAAACAGCGGAAGCGGAGGAAACGGCGGAGGAGGAAGCCCGGCACCGTCTGTAAAGCCAAGCACTCCGACCACTCCAAACACTCCGGAAATCCCAGACACCCAGAAGGTAACTGATGAGACCAGGGAAATCCCGACCGCACCGGAGAACATCGAAACCCTCCCGACCGGTGACAAAGTTGTTGTCGTCGCACTCGACAACACCGAAGTCATCCAGAGCATCGCAGTGCCTGAAGCAGTCGCACAGGCAAACCCTGAAGCATCCGTCAAGGTAACCGAAGGCGGAAATGCCACCGCACTTCCGGAGAACGTTGCCGCAGATGACGTCCACATCGTTGTCGGCGTCTCCATCGTCGACAAAGAAGGAAACCCGGTCAAGATTACCGAATCAGGATACTTCATCTTAGACGCTGACGTCCCGGCAGGCAAAAAACTCGTCGTCTGACACTACAAGAACGACATCTGGGTTGACTGCCTTGTCGAAGACCTCTGAAACGGACACTACAAAGTCCACTACAACGGCTTATCTCCATTCGCTGCACTTATCATCGAAGAGCACGAGGAAAGCCCGTTCGCAGCAGAAGAGAAGCCGACAGAAACCCATGCCCCCAATCCTTGGAATGGTGCTCGGCGGACTTGCCGCGGCTGTTGTGCTTCGCAGAAAGTAACGGCTGACAAATACCTTCCATCATGGGAAAAACCTCCACTGCTTTTTTTCTAAATTGAATTACTGTGTGTGTTCAAAGCGCCAAACACAGAAAGATAACCGCCGATGCGTCCCGCGATTGTGTTATAGCATCAACCCTCCGGCTCTTGCATGCTGCAGCCGCTTTGGAACTGCCTTGAGTAGTATCCTCTCGTAGCGACCACAAAGCGGCTGCGGGCTGTAAGCCCGCGTCTGTGTGGTCTGTGTTTTTTCCAAAGGTATCCAAAGCTGGAAGAAAATTCTCATCATTCACACATAGGATTACCATTCCTACAACACCTTTAACATGGTGTAAAACATATATTCCTTCTAAGATAGGATTCAAAATAACACACAAAACCCAATAATGAAACACCCGCACAAACAACAACAACAGAAAACTAACAAAATAGGATAACGCATCTGAATAATAATTTAAAAAAAACAAAAAAAAAAAGGAAAGAAGGATTACTCCTTCTTCTCATCCTTCGGGAACATATAGAATCCGGTGTAGGTCTTCTCTAAAGCCTCTTCCGAATTCTTCTTGGTCAGCAGACTTACAACAATCATCGCGATGATTGCAATGACAAACGAGTAAATCGAGAAGTGCATCGGAAGTGCCGGGCCAAGCTTAAAGTAACTGTAGCATCCAAATCCGAGTGCTGCAATGATACCGCATGCCATCGAAGCAATAGCTCCAGAGGCGGTTGCTCTCTTCCAGTAAAGACCGGCAAGCAGCGGGACTGCGAATGCTGAAAGCATCATACCGATACCAAGCCAGATTAAGAATGCGAGCATCTCCGGCGGATTGATTGCCAGAACAAGTGAGATGGCTGCTGCGAGGAACACACAAATCTGACTGATTCTAACAACCTGTCTCTCAGTTGCTTTTGGTTTCAGCATTGTCTTGAAGATGTTCCAGGAGAAGTCAGTACCGATTGTAAGCATTAAACGGTCTGTGGTGGACATAACTGCAGCTAAGACAATCACTGCAAAGAGTGCGGTAATCAGAATGGTTGGACTTGCTGCCTGGATACCGTAGAGCAGAGCTGCACTTGGATTTGCCATCACAGCGGCTGATGCCTCAGCTCCAAGGGCTCCGGTTTCTGCCAGAGCACGAACGGCAAATCCGCTAATCTTAACCAGGAACATGATTACAACATAGATTCCGAATGCGACAAGCGGAGACCACTTGAAGTAGGAAGCCTTCTTTGCTGCAAACACGTTGGATAAGACGTGCGGAGCGCATGCGAGACCGACCATCAGCATGATACCAAACGATACTAAGTATTCAGGTGTACAGTATGCATATGCTGCATAGTTTGTCTCGAACCATGGCATAACAAGGTTTGGATCAATCGATGCTAAGACATCATTAATCGCGGTCATACCGCCTGCGTAGCTGATAATGAACGGGGCAACAAGCAGAACTCCGAAGATTAAAATCAGACCCTGTACAAGACCAGTCCATGAAACTGCGTACAGACCTCCGATAACTGTGTACACAGTAATAATAACACCTGCGATTAAGAGAGCCTGCCAGTGTTCCAGACCAAATGCCCACATCAAAACAACACTGATTGCAGTGTACTGACCGACTAAGTAAATCAGAGATACAATAATACTTGCAAATGCAGATAATGCACGAAGTTCGCGGTTGTTTTCATATCTAAGTGCAAAATAGTCAGCAACAGTCATACATCCTTCTTTTCTTCCAATCTTGTTCAGCTTTGAGCCAAAGAAGATAATACAGAATGATGCTGCAAGAGGTACGAAAATCTGTTCCCAGATTCCAGGCCAGCCTGACTTAAATCCGAACTCGCTTGTTCCAATCAGCGTCATTCCACTGCATATAGAACAGACGATAAGAAGCGTAAAGAGCCAGAACCCAAGGTTTCTTCCAGCTAAAATGTAGTCCTCGGAGTTCTTGATTTTCTTTGAAGCCCATACTCCAATACCTAAGAGTACTACAAAGTACACAATCATTAAGACCAGAGTAATCAGGGTAGTTCCTTCTCCAAGTGCCATTAGTTATCCTCCACCTTCGGGTATATGATACCCCACAGTATCAGGAGAACTAGCACTACAGCAATAGTGCCTCCGACAGTAAAGACTGTCAGCTCAGGTAATCCCAATATCATACTTACATATGACACGTGTTGACATATAACATGAGCGGTTCGAATGAGGTAAAAGTCTCAGTAACCAGTCTAAAAAAAGAAGAATTGAGGTTAAATACGAATGTATTTTCCAACGCGCAGAATTCCCTTGGCATTTCTGTGTGCAAGGTCTCCCTCGAACTCGGTTAAGGTATGTCCTTCAACAGAAACAGTTCCCTTCTCACGGAAGGTTGCAAGGAAATCAGTGACAGTTCCAAAGATGTCGGCAACACCTGCAAACATATCTCCGCACGGCATTAATGCATCTCCTTCGATAATCAAGTGTCCGCCTTTCATGTTGGCTCCTGCGTGGATTCCGGCATTTCCTTTGACACGTACAGTGCCTCCAAAGAGACACTCGGCACAGTAATCTCCAACGTCTCCTTCAACAAGGATTTCTCCGCCGCGCATTCCTTTTCTGCCTCCGCGGTATCCGGAACCGCAGTAGTTTGCGGCATTTCCGTGACAGATAATTTTTCCGCCAAGCATCTCGCGTCCGAGCCAGTCGCCTGCATGTCCCATGATTTCAATTTCGCCTCCGGTCATGAAATCACCGCAGTGCATACCAATATCACCTTCGACGATGATTTTACCTGCTGTCATGTACTCGCCGACACGCTTTACACGACTGCAGTCTCCAACTAAGATGATTTCAGTTGTTGCAGGTCCTGCTGCTTCTCCGTCAACTCGGATATCGAAGACATCAGTAATCTTCTTCTTCTCGTTTCCAACGAAAATGGAGAGGTCGATGGTTTTCGACATAGTCTCCGGACAGATTGCCTCGGCTTCGATTGGGAGACGGCAGTCTGCCATCTCTTCTCTCATGATAAGAGTGATTCGTCTCATAATGCAGTCTCCGTTTCAATCTTCATACTGCGTTTGATGTAGTACTTCTCATCAACCGGGTAGTTCTCCATTCTGACAGTGTAATACTTCTCAAAGACACTGATAAGCTCTGGATCCTTGCTCATCTCGTATGCGGCAGGAACCTTTGGTGAACACCAGAAGGTTCTGTTTAAATCATCTGCGAGAATTATATCATCACGTGATACAAGAACTCCGCCTTTCATGGTGAACCTGGTCTGAGCAAATCCGCGGATGATTTCTGCGTACTGCTTTGACGGGTCAATCTTATCAGGTCTGATTGGATATACTGCAATATCTGCATCTGCCCCGACACCTAAGTGACCTTTTCCAAACTGGTCAAGACCAAGTGCTCTTGCCTGTCCTGCACGGGTCATGACTGCAATCTCTTCGAATCCGAGTTCGCGGTCGAGAGCTGCTAAGCAGGTACGCTTTCCGGTACTTTTGTGAACGGTTGCAAACTCTTTGTCGCGGTACTCCTTGCTCATGAGAAGTCCGATGATTTCCGGATACTTAACAAATGGGGCTCCGTTTGGATTGTCAGTTGTAAGAAGGCACTGCCATGGATTTTCGATGAGGAGTGCAAGCTCTAAACCAATCGCCCACATAATACTGTTGACGAGGTTCTTTCTGCGGTACATCACAGGAATGACACCAGACGCTGTCTCCATCTCGACATCATGGTTACTCCACTTGTCCTGGTGGAGACGGTAAAGATTGAACTCCATTGGACCGTCAGCAGTCATGGTGGTGGTTCTTCCAAACATGACCTGTCCCATGTCAATGGTAATCTGCGGACGGAGGTTTACCATGTTCGAGACTGGTTCACTCTTAGAACAGAAGTCAGACCAGCCGGAACCGCCGTAGGAGTGGAACTGTACGTGGGTTAAGTATGCTGTCTGGCGTTTCTTGTTCAGATCCGGCACAAGTCCCATGGTACCAATGGTACAGGTGTAGTTTCCAGGTTTTCCTAAGTTGTTGCAGTGGAGGTGAATCGAGTGTGGAAGACCAAGCATCTCGTTTGCCTCAATCATGCCGGTGATAAACTCAGCAGGAGAAAGATCGAAGGTTGGAATCGGTTTTCTAATACACTCAACGTTCTTTCCCCAGCTCCACATTTCAGCGCCTAACGGGTTGGTGAGTTTTACCCCATATCCTTTGACTGCATTAAGTCTCCAGGCAATAAGTCCGGCTGCACGTTTTACATCACCGTTTGCAATTGCCCGCATGACTTCCCAGTCACCATCGAAAAGGGTTAAGACCAGACCGTCCTGAAGAGGTGTGTGTCTGAACTCTTCATGCGTGTGGCGTGCCTCTAATGGGGCCATGGCACCTTCGGTTAAGGTGGTATATCCCATGTGGGCGTAACGGTAACTGTTTCCGTAGGTTGTCGGGATACTGTATCCTGACACTGCACGCATACCGTTCTTTCTTGGAGCACGGCCGGCACGCATATCCTCAGGGCTCATGTATCGTCCGAAGTTTACCTTTGTTCCGCAAACATGGGTGTGGGAGTCAATACCTCCGGGCAGAGTAAGACATCCGCCTGCATCAATTACTTCTGCATTTGCGGATGGTTCTTCTGCGATTTTTCCGTCAACTACGAATATATCGCGGATTTCTCCGGCAACTTTGTTTGCCGGATCATAAACACAGGCATTCTTTATGATATAGTCAGTCATTTGTATGCCTCCTGTACAGCCTGAACATTTCTGACCACGTGGATGGACTGGTTAGGACATGTCTCCATACAGACTTTACATCCTTTGCAGAGGTCATTGTGGAGAACTACATTCTTTCCGCGTTCGACACGCATTAAGACATCATCAGACATGGCTGTTCCGCCGGCTCCGATGTGCGGATCGATTTCACGGTTGGCAGGACATGCCGTACTGCAGTTTCCGCATCCCATACAGGTTTTTTCATCAACGATTACCTTGTATTCGTGGATGAACTCAAGTCCATCGAGGCGTTTCTTGTCAAGAATATTTCCAGATGTTAAGACCTCTTCGGGGCATGCTTCAACACAGTATCCGCAGCGTACGCAGTGTCCGTAGGTGATGTGCGGAACCCATACGCCGTTTTCCTGAATTACATCGATTGCTCCCTGGCATGGACAAATCATTTTACAGGAAAGACAGTTCGTACACTCTTTACCTGTAATCTGCGGGAAGTCGCGGAAGTACGGCGGGTTGTTTAGAGGAGCGGTCTTTGCGAAGAAGAATGTCTTAAGCCACGCTGGGCGTAAGAACTCTTTAATGTATGATAATACTGACATCGATCAGCGCTCCGCACAGGCAATACACGGGTCAGCACTAATGAAGACGGATGTTACATCTGCGGCAGATGCCAGGTTCTTCATCATTACGTGTGCTGCCGTTTCAACGTTCATAATCGACGGTGTCTGGATAGCAACAGAAATCACTTCTCCATTCTCGTCAACAGCGATATCATAGGTTAAGTCCCCGCGTGGTGCTTCGATTGTGTGTTTTACATGACCTGCGGTAACTTTTCCTCCAAGGCGAACCGGTCCTGCTTCAAGTTTTCCGATAGCGTTTCTTATAATCGATGAGGACTGGAAGAGTTCATCGAATCTGAGCATGATACGTGCGAAGTTGTCTCCTTCAGAACGTGTAATCATATGCCAGCCAAGCTCAGAGTAAATCGGTTCATTGGCTCTTGCATCACATTCCATGCCGGACGCTCTGGCAGTTGGGCCTACAACTCCTGATGCCTTTGCATCTTCGACAGAAAGGATTCCGATTCCTTTCGAACGAAGGGCAATGAGTTTTCCAGTCTCGAACATTTTCACGTAGCGCTTCAGTTCAGAGTCTACTTTGTCAAGGGCTGAGAGAATGTCGGATAGGACTGCATCAGGTACGTCCTCGCGGACACCTCCTGGTACTACATAGGCAGACATGATGCGGGTTCCGGTCATCTTCTCGATTGCATCCATTACTGTTTCACGGAGATTTAACAGATACATTGCTAAAGTCTCGTGTTCGATTGTGTAACAGTACGAGTAGTTTGCCAGAAGATGGCTCTGCATTCTGTCGAGTTCGTTTAAGATGACGCGAAGAAGCTGTGCTCTTCTTGGGACTTTGATTCCGCTGATTGCTTCAAGAGCTCCGACGATTGCTGTGTTGTGGACAACCGAGCAGATACCGCAGACTCTTTCTGCCAGAAACATGGTTTCCTGCCATGGGCGGCCAACCATAATCTTCTCGATTCCTTTCTTGACGTATCCGAGTTCAACTTCTGTTCTCAGAACTCTTTCGCCTGCGGTTTCACACTTGATGCGAAGCGGTTCCTTGAAACATGGATGAACAGGGCCTACCGGAAGCGAGACATCAACTACTTTTTTCATTTCTTCGCCTCCTTTTCCTCATGGTTTTTGAACAGTTCATCAGCCGCAGAGAGAATCGCGTTGATAATCTCAGTCGGTCTTGGCGGACATCCCGGAACTGCGGCTGTGACTGGGATGTATTTGCTGACCGGCGGGTCGATTACACATCCGGGTCTGTTAAAGACACATCCTGAAATAGGACAGTTTCCGATTGTAACAACGGCTTTCGGTTCTGGAACTCTGTCAAAGAGATCCGGGAGTTTGTCAATCCACTGCGGAGACATACCGCCTGTTACTAAAATCACATCTGCCTCACGCGGGTTGTTGTGGACGTAAATTCCGTACTGTTCGATATCGTATCTTGGGGATAAGCATGCAAGAATTTCAATATCACAGCCGTTACAGGAACCGGTATTTACGTAGCACACATGAATTGAACGTTTGCGGACACTGTTTTTAATGCTCTGCAGAAGACTCATGCGAGTACCTCCATTATTGCTTTTTTCACTGATTCAATGGACTCTCCGGCTTCAACGCGGGATATGAACTCCTCTCCTTCTTCTGCTGAGAGAAGTCCTAAGGCAGTTGTCAGATGGGGTATGGATAATTCATCAGCAATACCTTCTGCTGCTTCGTCTGCAGCGATAAGACGCGGTGCGATGTTTTCCAAAGTCATCATGTCACATCCTGCAATCAGAATCTTTCTCATCTGCTGACGGGATAAACCAAGGCGTCCTGCAAGAGAAAGTACGGCTTCGTCCTGACGTGTTCCTTTGAGAATGAGGAGTTTCATTGAGCGAAGGTCGCGTTCATAGACTAAATCCATTAGAATACACCTCCAATGAAGAAGAATACAACTCCGTAGGCTGCAAAGAGCAGAACCATAGTCCAGAGGATGATAATCTCACCAAGGTGTACTGTGTGTTCGTTTTCCCAGAGGAAAACGGTTGCAAGGAGTCCAAGGATAATCGCTCCGACAGCTGCCGCCGGCAGAATTTCCGGATGCATGGCCCCCTCAACAATCATCAGGGCTATATAGAACACAGCTCCAATGAGGACAGCTTTAAAGATTGGGTTTTTCATACTCCCATCACCACCCATACAATTACTGCATAAATACAGACAACGACAGTCCAGATGGTTTGGATAGTTACCGTCTGGTATGGGGTAAGCATCGGCGTTGTTGCACAGACAAATGAGATTACAACCATCAGAAGAATCATCACAATAATGAACAGCCACCACGGCAGTGCTCCGAAGAAGAGCGTGATGAATACTGACAGCAGAACAACTGTCTTTAATGCGTTTGCGATGTTTAAGACAGCTCTCCATCCTCCAAAGTGTTCTGTCCAGTAACCAGAGACAAGTTCTTTTGCTTCAATTACTGAGAACGGTCCGTAGTGTGCCTTCGAGAGGATAATCAGGAAGAGTGACACTGCAGCCGGCAGAGCAATCCAGAAGAGCGGACCGTTTGCAGCTTCCCATGCGGTAATTCCTGATAAGGAAAGAGTTCCTGTGAAGAGGTAGACTACAACAACAGTTACTAAGAGCGGAAGCTCTGCTGCTGCGGACATAACTGAACGGATTGCTCCAAACTTTGTGTACGGAGAACCGGACGAAAGACCTGTTCCGTGCTCTACAATTTTGTGGAGCATGTAGCATGCGAAGATGATAAGAAGGCTTCCTCCTGTCCATACAGTAAAGAGTGCTCCAATCCAGATTGCAAGAGAGAGACAGATTACGGCAACGTAGACTGTCTGACTTGCTGTTTTTGGAATCCAGGTCTGCTTGAAGGCAAATTTGAGAGTGTGTAAAATCTCCTGCCATACAGGCGGTCCAGGTCTTTTCTGGATTCTTGCGATGACTTTCCTATGCAGTCCGTGAAGCAGGAGACCAAAGATTATCGCGGCTATGAGAAGCGGGATAAATGCCAGATTAAGCATAAAGGTCATCATGGTCAGTACCCCACGAAGGGAATATCTCCCTCTTTTCTTCCGGCAGACACGCCAAGCATAAGTAAGACAAGAGCTGCCGGGAATCCAATTAAGGTAAGCACTAATGCATAGCCTGAGAGGACCAGTCCGATAATACCTGCCGCAAATGCAAGCAGGGCCAGTAAGTAATATCCTGTTTTACTCATGATTACACCGTCAGAAGGATTTCAACAACACGCAGGAAGAGCAGTAAGGAACTTACGTGAATCATTAAGATGTACGGAGCTCCAGGGGCTCTGGTGATTTCTGCTTTTCCGATATAGAACGGAGCCATACCCTCTCCTAATACTCCAAGGAGTAAGAGGAGTTTGGAGATTAACGGAACCGCTCCGACTCCTGCCAACTCCCAGATGGATAATGTTCCAGTTGCGGCAACAGCGATGGCAGCCCCTGCAAAGAGCGGGACTGTTCCCATCATGACAACCAGACCATAGGAGAATGCCGAGTCTAAGACATGCCGGTTCTTTACGCCTGCAACAATACCGATATTTAAGATACCAATCAGGGCGGCAAACAGGGTAAAGTTGAAGAGATCTCCTGAGATGATAGCACCAACGGTGGCAACTCCGCAGGCAATCGACATGAAACGCTGGAATTTCATGGTGTCTTTCGGAATCTCTTTTAACGTGTATCCGTCTGTACCAAAGACGATATCAACCGGCTTTTCCGGCAGGGAAACAATGGCTAATACCACAAACAGTGCGGCTACTGCGAAAAGCAGAACCGTGTATCCTGAGAGGTAGTGAACCATATCTCCAAACGGAATCTGAACAAGAATTGCTTCCATCATTCTTCATCACCTCTCATTGTACCGACGAGTGCCATCTTTGCCATGACTTTAATCATGATACCAACTGCGGCCATCATGACAGCCAGGAACCACTGTGACGGGAATACCATGAAGACAAGGAATGCAATAACCCATAATCCCCATGCGTAAACACTTGCGTTTTCGATGACACCAAAGCGTTCGCGAACATTTTTGCCGAGGAAGAAGAGCATCATTCCAAGACCTGCGATAAGACCTCCGGTAAATCCTGTACAGAAGATACCGTATGCGGCAAGGATTGCTCCAAGGATTGGCGGGGCTGTTTTCATTACTTCGATGTCGAGGGTTCTTGCCGGTTTCTGATTCTGAAGGCCTTCTTTTGCAAGCCAGAGCTCGGAGACTGCAAGAATCTCTGCGATTCCAACAACAAGTCCCGGAAGAATTAATGCTTCTGCTAAGTCTGTTGCAAGAAGTGCGATTACGACAAGTCCTGTAATCTCGATTAAATCAACGAGAATCAGCTTGTGGACGTCCTCCTTTTCGCGGAACATTGCAAAGAATGCAATGATTATCGCGGCAAATGCAACAGCTAATCCTATCGGATAGAGCGATGGTACATCAATCATGTTCTCGACCTCCGGTAGAGGAAGGATGCGATTGCGAAGGCACAAAGAAGGATGCTTGCCTCAACGATTGTATCAAATCCTCTGGTGTAGTAGAGAATCTCATCGAGAATACCTCCGGGGTGGGCAGCAATTGTTGTTCCAAGGTATAAGGTATTATCTGCCATCCACTGGGATGCCGGGGTTAAGTATGCAGTAACCCATCCAAGAGCCGGAGCGTTTTCCGGATACTGGGCAACAATTTCTGCCGGTTCTTCGAACGGGACACCGCCTCTGTCATACGGGGACAGCGGGCTTTCCATGTCCACGCTCTTTGGGTAGAGCTGGTCTGCATCATAGGAGATTGCAGGAATCATACAAATTCCGATTACTGCAACGAGACATACTGCAAGAGCGTAGACCTTTGGCAGGTTGTCGGTTTCAGCGAAGTATCCGGCAAGTTTCTGGATTATGTTCACTGCATCTCCCTCCCTTCTTTCTTTTCGATTAAGCGGACGAAGATGAATGTGGAAACCACGTTTACCGCAACGAAGGTGACGAGTGCTAAGACTTCGCTGAATGACAGCATGATAAGTACCAGTCCAAACTCGGCAACTTCGATGTTGATGAGTCTTGTGATGTATCGTCTGTCACGCGGGAATGCGGTAAATAATCCGCCTGCGATTAAGAGGATGCATCCTAAGATGAACTCAATCATGTTTTACCTCCTTCTTTTTTCCAAGCAGGAAGAGGATGAAGAGTGTTCCAACAGGCATCAGAAGAGATACCGCGATTGCTGCGTCTAAGAAGCCGTCTTTTACAAAGAGCATTACAGCTCCTGCTGTTAATACGCCAAGCATGATGAGTTTGTTGAATGCCGATTTGGAGATGAGAGCTGCGATTCCTCCGACAATGATTAAGAATGCAGCCATGAGGGTTAAGATATCCATTATTCCTCACCTCCAATAGCGAGAGTACTTGCAATGGCGTTTGATTCGAGGGTTGCCCCGACAAAGTATGCAACGGCAGCTCCGATTGTAATCGGATGCGGGAGAAGAAGTACGATGGCTCCGGCTACTGCAAAACCCAGGACGTTTAAGTATGCAAGCTTCTTTAAGGTACTCTTTTCGAAGATGATGCGGATTACCGCGTAAACGGCTGCAAGAGCACAAATTGCTTCAACAATCATGTTCTCTTCCCCCAGAGTTTTCCGATGATTTTCGAGGAGAGCTTTAAGGAAAGTCCTTCTACAATCAGGATTGCGAGTACGATTCCGGCGATGAAGGTTTCAGGGGCGAATCCGAGAAATGTTGTACATGCCCAGATTACGGCAGTCGCTGCAAGGGCTCCGGTGAGTCCTGCAAATCCTTTGTCTGCACAGATTCTGGCTCCGATGAAGACAAGGACTGCTGCGGCAACCGCGCCGATTACGCCGTAAATGAAGAATCCGCATGCGGCAAGAAGCGTTCCGGCTGAGGCATCCGGAGAGGTTATGATGTTGCCTATCATGTACCCTCCGTGTTTGCTGCCGCCGGATGCTTCGATATCATTTGCTATTGCTTCCGCTCCGCTGACGCCTCCTTTTTTCGGAAGCTTCCAGATTATGTCGATTACAACAAATAGAACCAGACATATGACGGTTGCGGCTGCAATGTATGGCAGTTGTTCCAGCATAGATTTAATCTCACGAGATTAGCTAAATGATTTAGCTAGTGTTGTTATAGTTTGTCAGGAAAGGTTATTAATTGTACTCTCTTGTGGTCCTCATTGGGTGGAAAAAGTGGTTTGTCCTAACAGGGCTGGGAAAATATATTGATACAAAATATCCCGATAGAATAAAAATAGACAAGTCACTATCGAAATTACATTTGTCTATGTAAAAGACAAAAAAAGAGAAACACCGAGCTTAGAGCCGGTGTCTGTTAATTCTTCCGCGTGCAGCTTTGAGAATCTCTGTGACCAGAGCTTCGCGCGGGACAATCTTTGGATAATTCATTTCGTCTAAGACTGATACAATATCAGCCGAAAGACGCTTTGCCATATTACTGTTCTTCTTCCACTCAGGATACCTGACATCATCTCTGACAAGCTTGATAATTGCGTCTGCAATCTCTTTGAGATGTTCCTTCTCAGGCTTTTCTCCGTGCTTCTTTGCATGAGATTTCAGGATTCTGTAAACCTTGCGTCTCCAGAAGAATACAAGGAACAGCAGAAGTGCTCCAGCACCAAGCGGGATGAATCCTGCGAGGTTGTAAACCGAGCCGGCGGGCGGCAGGATTGGCAGGTATGGTTCATCTGAACCTGGTTCGTCAGAGCCCGGGGTGTCTGGGAAGAATGGTTCATCAGGAGTTTCAGGTTCTGTTGGAACGTCTGGAACTTCTGGTACAGATGGAACATCCGTATTACCCTCATCTTCCGATGGCTGATCTGGATTTTCTCCACTCAAAGATAAATGAACAGATAAACTAACTGCATTTGTATGTGGAGCAGGAGGAAGATGTTCTGATTCATCGTCTGAGAACAAATCAACCGAATTAACCCCGTCAGAGATAGTGATTTTCAATGATGCCCATGATGGAAGATAGTTTAACCTAATGGTAATTACTTCCCCGCCAGCAACAAGCACTCTGTCAACATCATCTCCATTTACCGTGTATCCGATTATGGATACTAACGGGTCTGAAGAGAACACAAGTTCACTGAATGTAGCTGTTACATCTCTTTCTCCTTCAATAGTTACTGCACCTGCTACAGAAATTACAAGAAGTGAGACAACAATTAATGAAAACAGTATCTTGGATATATGAGTCATTTATCTTGAAAGAAAGATATGTAAATAGTGCAGATTTATCTGCACCCACATATTCAGTAGTTATCTATGCTTATGGGGTAATTACCTCCGATATAAAGGTCATCTTATCTTTGTAGCTACCAGTGTTCGGAGGGTTGTCAATCATAGTAAACTTAAGTTTGACAGACGACTCATCTGATGAACCATGTACCTGGATGAGAGAAATAAAGTCTGTATTCTCATTTGAAATCTTAGCCCAACTTGAACTGCTTGGAACATATTTCTCCATAATATAAGTGATACCAGGTTCATTAGGAAGTAAAGTCTCTCCATTATGTTGCATTAACTCCCACCCATGGGTACTGTTAACTTTGACTTCAACATAACGATCTCCTGCAAGTGTAACTTTAGTTACATTTACTTCAGTCTCAATAAAATCATTCTGGCCAGTGAAGGTAATTTCTCCAGGGATTTTAATATAATATGTTTCACCGGTTACTGAGTAGTAAACAGGAACCTCTTTTATCTGAGTACCAGTAATTTCTCCCGTCTGTGCAGTATGAGTGAGTGTATAAGGATCAGTCATTGATGCAGCAAATGCTGGAGATGCCAGCAGTAACAACAGAGCAATTCCCAACACTATTGTGTAAACTTTCTTCATTTTTACTTCACCTCAATAATTACAAGTTACTATCATTTTGCAATGATAGTCATCTTCATATCAGCATTGTATGTCGGTGTACGATCTGCAATGCGATACGGCTGTACATGCATCACAGCATTATATTCCCCAGGAGCAAGCCCACGAGATATTGTAATATCCTGGAGGTATAATCCCGGCGGTACAAGCTGTGATTCATATAATGTTTCTGACACAGCACCATTTGCGTCTAAGAGACAAATTTTGAATGTCAGATAATACCAACCTTCATTCTCGATTGGATTGTGAAGATTAATGCCTTTGAGTTCCTTTGTGTTTGCTGGAACAGTTAACATTCCAAATCCAGGGACAACAACACCTGGAGCCTGTTCCGGCTTAACAAACTCACCAGCATTTGGATCAACTACCAGCCCGCCTCCCTGCGACGTTGATCCTACATTGTTAGGGGCGAAGGCAGAGAAGAAGGGCACTCCGCCCCAAAATATCATTGTTCCTCCAGTAAGTATGAGAAGTACTGCTAAGATAACAATAATTATCTTCAACTTTCTATCAGAACGCTGTTCTTGTGTTTTTGGTTCTTTGGTATCTTCAGTCATCTTTTTGCCCTCATTGAACTATGCATATAATGGAGTCATAGTAAATGTCAAAACATCTGTGTAATCACCGGTAAATGGTGGAGTGTCAGTAACTGTTGCATTTAATCTGACCTTGGGTTTTCCTGATGTAGCTTGTAGATACTCAGTCATAGTGAAGTTTGCAACATATGGATTATCTTGCGTAATCTTACCAGACTTTCCATCAATTTTAAGATTGTAAGATACAGCAATAGAATTGTCATTCACATACTGCAAATCAAAATTATTCGCACTCGAGACAGTTACAGAGACATAACCATTCTCAGGAAGTGAGAGTTCGGAGACCGTAATATCCATTGTCCCATAATCTGTTTTCCAAGAAATATTCAGCATCTGAGGAATCTCAATATAATAAGAAATATTTAAGTCATAGTAAATATCCACAGATGTAGTCTCAGCACCAATCACTTCCGGATTACATGAAACTGCTTTATAGCCAAGATATGTTTTTGAAAGATTCATTGGGTTGTCTCCAATATTTCCAAAGACATCACTTGTGTCAGTAAGAGTATATGATGTTAAATCATCTGTATCCTGTTTGTAATGATTTATAGTATATTGAACAATTACCGGTTGTTCTGGATTAACTGGTTCACCACTGCCAGAACCAGTATATGATATATCAGCAGGGTCACCATAGTTACCCTTAATTTCACCACCATTCAGAATAAGATGTCCGCCAGATTCAACATACACTGCACCACCCTTTGATTGGTGAAGAATAATCCAATCCCAAAGCTTGTATACATGCCCATTCTCTGTAATAAGACCATCATTAATTGTACAGGTTCCGTTTGGAGATATATATACTGCACCACCAAGCTTTGCATTACAATCAGTAATCTTTCCTCCATTCATGGTAAATGAACCATCAGCCACATAGATTCCAGCCCCATCATAGGAAACATCAGTAAATGATTCAGTAGCACCACCCCAAAGTCCAAAGTTCGTTACTGTAACTCCATTACCCATTACTAAAGAACCATCATTATAAACATACACAGCACCACCACCAGGACTTACTACAATCTGCCCACTGCCTTCGATTGTTAAACTACCCGATGTAGCTGTCTCTAAAACCAGTTCAACTCCATTGACACGGAATAACGAACTGGAAGATCCAAGAAATCCAGTACTACCTATGGTGATGGTAACATCTGCCCCATCATTGTTCATTATTGTAAGTTTCTCACCAGTAATCTCAATCGGTGAATTAGTGCTTCTTGTGAAACTTTGCATGATAACAATAGTATCATCCTCACCATTTCCATTTGCTATTGAAATATTTGCCCTCAATTCCTGCTCATTAGAAACCTCAAACACAGCACCACTAACCCCGCCAACACACACAGCACCAAAAACTAAAGCTACCGCTAAAACAAAAACCAAAAGACGCGGACACCGACACGTAACACTATACGTATCACTACTCTCTTTATTCATGGGCATGGGAATTCATGAAATGAGAGACATAACCAAAGAGCATAATTGCTCACTCAGTAATTCTTTCTGTAATACAAAGTTTAGACATCGAGCAGATAAATACTTGTTGCTCCAACCGGAAAGGCTTTAGTCAAATACTCAAAAATGGAGGCTGATATCAAAGACAGAGTCATAAAATCGTTTTTTTTCACATTGAGAACAGAGAGAGCGCACAAACTATGAAAAATTATGTTCTTGCAGGTGCTGATTCTTTATATTCAGCAGTAAAAGTCAGAATATCATTATATGATCCAACGTATGGTGGATGACCGGTAAGTTCAGATGTAAGCGATACTGTACGTGGAGTATCAAGTGGTCCGGGTTTTGATGAGCCGTCTCTGAATGTTGCGGCAACAGAATTATCATTGATGATTGAATTACCCAATCTCAATTCATATTTTACAAAAGGACCTTCTTGTTTTCCTTCATATGACAAATGGAAATCATGTTCACTTGAGACAGAGATATCAACCCAGCCATAATCTAAAATCCATAATTCCGTTGCAGTGATTGGAAGTGTACCTGTTTTTGTATCTGTTTTGATTATCAAGGTAGATGGAATAGTAATCTTATATGAGACTAAAATGTCAAAATAAACAGTAAGAACCAATTTACCATCAGAACTTACAAGTCCGGAGAGACTGCTATCCACACTGTTTAGATAATATCCATCAGGAACAACAAATTCTGCTGTAACAACCTCATTAACTGCTGATGTTACGAACTCCCTTGTCTCTTTCAAATAAGACCCATTCGTCTGCATTGTATAGTATTCAACAGTATAGATAACTGTATGCACATCAGCAGTACCACCACTTCCACCACTATCTTTAATTTCACCAATACTTGGATTGCCCACAAGTAACCCCCATGATTTATTATAGTTCGTATTAAGAACAGCTACCGAACAGTGGCCTTTCAGATGATTATTAATCTCAGATGCAGAAATAGACTCTTTGTTATTCCCGGCAGTAATCTTTCCAATTAAACCGCCAATAGTAAACTTATCATTTCCCTGATTACCAGTAATAATATCAACACCAACAATTACAGAACAATTCTGGACAACACCATTATGAAGCCAACCAACTACAGAACCAATGAATGAATCTTTTCCATTATCAGTTGGTGTAAATTTACTACGCACAATATTCAATTCATGAATATTTCCTGAGTCAACATAACCAAAAAGACCAACTACAGAATTACTTTTGTATGAAATAAAGAGATTATCAATCGAATGATCAGTACCATTAAAAGTACCTTTAAACCATCTGGAGTTAGAATTGCCAATTGGAGTCCAAGGTCTGTTGTTTAAATCAATATCGTCACCAAGATAAATAATCTTATCTGTAAAATTATTCCCGCTATTTACCAACTGTGCAAGCCCGGCTAATTCCTCAGCAGTGTATATTGTATATGTTGTTGTCGAAGAAGGCTTACTCGTATACCAAGTTGTATTGGATGTTCCATCCCACACATCAGCCCCACTAACCCCGCCAACACACACAGCACCAAAAACTAAAGCCGCAGCTAAAACAAAAATCAAAATACGCGGACACCGACACGTAACACTATACGTATCACTATTCTCTTTATTCATGGGCATGGGAATTCATGAAATGAGAGACATAACCTCAGAGCATAATTGCTCACTCAGTAATTCTTTCTGTAACAGAAAGTTTAGACATCGAGCAGATAAATACTTGTTGCCCCAACCGGAAAGGCTTTAGACAAACACTCTAAATTAGAGGCAGATACAGACAGCAGGACCATAAAATCGTTTTTTTATTCACAATGAGAATCTGAAAAGCGCACAAACTCTGCGGCATCATACAAAATACCATCCCCCTCTTTTTCCACATCACGTATAATCAGAACCAGCTTCACCACAAATCAACCTCATTTTTCCCACTCCGGAAATAAGCCACACACCTAAGACTTCTAAGATATTTCAAATATGATACATCATAATGTCACATAATCTCCAAAAAATCATGCATCATAATGTCACATAATTTCCAACCACCCATATTTTCAAAAATCCTGCAATCACAAAAATCATTCCCGGAGATAGCACACGTATATCGCTTGAACACATCACACATGACGTGTATAAAATTTCCAAAATCTTCGACACATCAAACCGCATATGTATATCGCTTAAACACATCAAACATGACATGTATAAAATTTTGAAAATCTTCGACATATCAAACCGCATATGTATATAGCTTAAACACATCAAACATGACGTGTATAAAATTTCTAAAATCTTCGACATATCAAACCGCATATGTATATAGCTTAAACACATCACACATGACGTGTATAAAATTTTGAAAATCTTCGACATATCAAACCGCATATGTATATCGCTTAAACATATCACACATGACGTGTATAAAATTTTGAAAATCTTCGACATATCAAACTGCATATGTATATCGCTTGAACATACCACACATGACGTGTATAATATTTTCAAAATATTATACACCAGATCAACCACATGTATAAAATTTCCAAAATATTCGACAAGTATATCTGTAATGAAATAGTATTATTAGATTAATGATATTTGACCCGAATACTCCATATAACTCACTTCCTTTCCTGCCCCCTGACATAAATCTCGAAACACCAAAAATCTGGAAAGCCTGCAACTCCGCAAACATATCACTTGCCCGCCTTCGTGAAGCATGCAGACTAATCCCAAACCCGGACATCTTAATCAGCTCCATACAACTCTTAGAAGCAGCATCGAGTTCTGAAATAGAAAACATATTCACCACACAAGACTCCCTCTATCGGGCAATATCAACAGAAGAAAACACTGCAAGCCCTGCAGAAAAAGAAGTTCTCAACTATCGAAAAGCGCTCTACGCAGGATATCAGGCATTAAAAGAAAAAAACATAATCGATGAAGAACTCTTAGAAACCATATGCAGTACAATCCTTGAAACAGAAATGCATAGAAGGGAACTTCCTGTCTACATCGGAAACAGAATAAGCCGTATATACACACCTCCAAACGACCCGTATGTACTCGAAGCCTTAATGGCACAACTCGAAGAATACATCAACAACGGAAACGAACCGGACCCGCTAATCCGCCTTGCACTCATTCATTACCAGTTCGAAGCAATACACCCATTCACCGATGGAAACGGAAGAACAGGCAGAATCCTAAACATCCTGTATCTTATCTCCAAAAACTTACTTGACATCCCGGTACTATACCTCAGTCGATACATCATCAAAAACAAAACCGAATACTACAAACTGCTTAGAGAAACCACAGCAGAAAACAAATTCGAAGAATGGATATGCTTCATCCTAAATGCTGTACACGAAACATCGGACTGGACATACAGCAAAGTACAAGCAATCCATAAGCTCATGGATGATACACGTACGTACTGCCGTGAAAACCTACCAAACCACATATACTCTCACGAACTCATAGACCAAATCTTCATACAGCCGTACTGCAAATCAAAAAATCTTGTAGATGCCGGTATCGGAAATAGACAGACCTCCACCAAATACCTCAAAGAACTCGAAAAAATAGGAGTCCTCTCATCAGAGAAAATCTCACGGGAAGTAATTTACATAAACACAGCACTGTACCAACTCCTGCAGGAATAGACAAAAGAAACCTTTTGATACAATAAAAAACAAAAAACAAAACATGCAAAAACGCGGCATTCTCCTCATAGGACATGGAAGCAGAACAGGAAACAGCAGTGACGTCCTTGAAAAAACAGCCGCAATAATGCAGAAAAAAACCCAAATCCCGGTACAGCACTGTTTTCTTGAATTTAATCACCCTGATGTCAGAGAAGGCCTAAACCTCTTAACAGAAAAAGCAGACACAATATCAGCAGTCCCAATGCTTCTCTCATCCGGCACACACACAGAAAAAACAATTCCTGACCTCTTAAACATAAAAATCGGTGAAACAAAAACATTCGAAAAAAATGGAAAAAAAATCTCCCTAACATACACAGGAGAACCAATCGGAGCAGAGGAAGCCTTAGCTGACATCCTCATAAAAAAAGCTAATTTCCCCGCATAAACTTCGCGTAAATAAAAACCATCGAAAACGCAGAAAGTCCAAGTGAAGCCGAAAGAATAATCCAGAAAGCCCATGGATTTCCTGTCAGAGGCACTGCAACATTCATCCCGAAAAAGCCGGCAATAAGAGTCGGCACTGCAAGAAGAACTGTTGCGAAGGTAAAAATCCGCATAATATCATTTACATTATTATTGATAATCGAAGCAAACGTCGACATAGTAGACGAAATCGTCTCCGAATAATTCCCAGCCATCTCATAAGCCTGCCTGTTTTCAATAATCGTATCATCCAAAAGCTCAACATCCTCATCACTTAAACTCCGAAAAGCTGATGGAGAACGCGAAAGCTTTTCAAGAACCGCACTATTTCCTTTAAGAGAATTTGTAATATAAACAAGAGACTTTGAAAGATTCAGCATCTGAAAAAGCTCCTCATTTCTCGTAGCTCTTTTCAGATGCTTTTCAATCTGAACCGTACGCTTATCAATAAGCCGTAAGTTCTGCACAAAAAGACCTGCATTCGCATACAAAAACCGAAGCAGAAACCGCTCGCGTTTTTCTGTTGAAAGATTCTTGTACTTACCATCCGCAAACGCATCAAGGACAGGATTTCTTCGAAGTGAAATAGTTACAATACAATCCTTCATCAAAACAAAACCAGCCGGAATCGTCTGATAAGATGTAATATCCTCTGCATCACTCTTATATGGAGTATCAACGAGAATCAGAGTATAATCATCCTCCTGTTCAAAACGCGGCAGCTCCTCCTCATCAAGAAGTATCTTCAAATCAGACGTATTTAAACCAAGTTTTCCGCACACATAATCCAACTCATCATCGGTCGGCAAAACAAGCCGAACCCAGCATCCTGGTTTAATCGTATCATCTGTATGGATTTTTCCAGAAACTGTGGAAAGAATCTCTATCATATCTCTTGCTTTGTATTAAGCAGTAAAAAAGATGAAGAACGGGGCACATATTTTTTATACTAATACGTTCTATAGAAATAACGGGTCGATGTTTCGCCCTAAACCCTCTCAGATGGGAAAACCAATGAGTGGTTTAAGATGAAATTGGAAGGGCATCTGGCCGTGTCCTTCCATACCTGATTTTGAATTGTTTTATTCTAAGAAAGATTGTTTCTGTAATTATTGTAATTTACATCTTTGAGTAAGAGATTTTTCCAAACGAAAACGACACGAAAAACCGCTCACCCGAAGAACATATAATACATCATAAAAAAACAGTGGACCAGGCGGAAATTGAATCCGCGGCCTCTACAATGCCAATGTAGCGATCTACCACTGATCTACTGGCCCGCACTAAGTGCCTTAAAATATACTACGCAATACAATAAAAAGGTGTTGATTCAATTTCAGTCTTCACTGAAATAAGCAACAAGAGACTGGAAAAGACCCATCTCAAACTTCTCATCAAAGTTCTTGTAAAGACCATCTCCAATACGCTCTGCATGTCCCATCTTACCAAGAACTCTTCCATCCGGAGAAGTAATTCCCTCAATTGCCATAACAGAATTGTTCGGATTGAAGTGGATATCAGAGGTCGGGTTATTCTCGAGGTCAACGTACTGGGTTAACACCTGACCGTTTGCAATTAACTCTTCAACAACTGCATCATTTGCAATGAATCTTCCCTCACCGTGAGAGATTGGAACTGCAAACACATCATCCACATTCACCTTCGACATCCAGGGAGACTTAACAGATGCAGCTCTGACACGAACAATTCTGGACTGGTGGCGTCCGATAGTGTTGAAAGTCAGTGTCGGAGAGTTCTCATCAGTATCACGGATTTCTCCATACGGCACAAGACCGAGCTTGATTAATGCCTGGAATCCATTGCAGATACCGCACATTAAACCATCTCTGTTCTTTAACAGGTCATGGACTGCATTCTTAATAGTCTCATTTCTGAAGAATGCCGTAATGAACTTTCCAGAACCATCCGGTTCATCTCCGCCGGAGAAACCGCCTGGAATAAAGATTGCCTGAGACTTAGAAACAGCCTCTGCAAACTTCTCGGCTGATTCTGCAATTCCGGCGGCTGTTAAGTTGTTGATGACGAAAATTTCAGGCACTGCCCCTGCTTTTGCAACGGCCTTTGCACTGTCATACTCACAGTTGGTTCCAGGGAAAACCGGAATTAACACGCGCGGAGTATTAGTTCTAAACTTCGGGCGTGCCTTGTTTCTCTCAGAGTATGAAATCTTCTCGATTACATCTCCGCCCTGCTCAATGTTGCACGGGTAAACAGGTTCTAAGACTGCTTCATATGCTTCCTGAAGTTTCTCAAGGGAGATGGTTTCGCCATCGAAAGTGAACTCGAACTTTTCGGTGGTCTCGCCAATAACAGTGCCGCAAGTTCCATCTTTCATCTCTAAGATGAAAGAACCATATGCGTATCCGAAGAGTTCCTGAACAGAAATTCCCTCAAAGGAAACACCGACACGGTTTCCGATTGCCGCCTTAAAGACAGCCTCTGCAACTCCTCCGAATGCAGGAGTGCTGCATGAGAGAACTTTTCCATCCCGCATGAGTTTTGTAACCTCATCAAAGACAGCAAGAAGAGAGTCTGCCTTCGGGAGGTTTTCCTCATCATACTCAGGTCTAATCCAGCAGAGCTTGTGGCCTGCCCCTTTGATATCATTGGAGATGATGTTTGCAATCTTCTCGGTGGTTACAGCAAATGAAACCAGTGTCGGCGGGACATCAAGCTGTTCAAAAGAACCGCTCATAGAGTCTTTGCCACCGATTGCTCCAATTCCCAGTCCCATCTGGGCTTTGAACGCACCAAGAAGTGCTGCGGCAGGCTTACCCCAGCGTTTCGGGTTCTGACCAAGCTTCTCGAAGAACTCCTGGAAGGAGAGATAAACATCAGTGAACTTAGCTCCTGTTGCAACAAGTTTTGCGGCACTCTCGACAACCGCAAGATAGGATGCGTGATACGGGCTCTTCTCTGCAATGTACGGGTTGTATCCCCATGCCATTAAGGAACAATCTTTTGTATCTCCCTTCTCAACAGAGATTTTGTTGACCATTGCCTGAATCGGAGTCTGCTGATACTTTCCGCCAAACGGCATCAGAACAGTTCCGGAACCAATTGTCGAATCGAAACGCTCGGAAAGACCGCGTCTGGAACATGCATTGATGTCTGTTACAATCTTTTCCATGTTCTCAGCAAATCCGCCATCAACTTCGCGAATGAATGCAGACGGGGCTTCCATCTCGACATCAGTGTGTTTGGCAGCTCCGTTGGAGTTTAAGAACTCGCGGGAGATGTCAACAATCTTGTCTCCATTCCAACGCATGATAAGCTGAGGTTCTGCTGTGACGCGGGCGACAATTGTTGCCTCAAGATTCTCTAAGCGGGCGAGCTCGATGAATGCCGCGGCATCCTTTTCCTCGACAACGACAGCCATTCTCTCCTGTGATTCGCTGATGGCAAGTTCGGTTCCGTCTAATCCGTCATACTTCTTTGGAACTGCGTTTAAATTAATGTCAAGACCGTCTGCAAGTTCTCCGATAGCAACGGAAACTCCGCCTGCTCCAAAGTCATTGCAGCGTTTGATTTTAGTGGATGCTTCAGGGTTTCTAAACAGACGCTGAATCTTTCTTTCTTCCGGTGCGTTTCCTTTCTGAACCTCAGAACCGCAGGTTTCAATGGATGATGCGGTGTGGGATTTGGATGAACCCGTTGCCCCTCCGCATCCGTCACGTCCGGTTCTGCCTCCAAGAAGAATTACCACATCGCCTGCGGCAGGAGTTTCGCGGCGGACATTTGCCGCAGGGGCAGCTCCAATAACCGCACCAAGCTCCATGTGCTTTGCGATGTATCCCTCGTGATAAATCTCGTCAACGATTCCGGTGGCCAGACCAATCTGGTTTCCATATGAACTGTATCCGGCAGCAGCGGTTGATGCAATCTTTCTCTGCGGAAGCTTGCCCGGAAGAGTTTCTGAAATCGGAGTGAGAGGATTTCCAGAACCTGTCAGACGCATTGCGGCATAAACATAGGCTCTTCCGGATAACGGGTCACGGATAGCTCCTCCAACACATGTGGCAGCCCCTCCGAATGGTTCGATTTCGGTTGGGTGGTTGTGGGTCTCGTTTTTGAAGAGTAGAAGCCAGTCTTCGTCTTTTCCGTCAACGGTGATTGTAATTTTCACAGTGCATGCGTTGATTTCATCAGACTCATCGAGTTTGTCAAGCTGCCCGTTTGCCCGGAGATATTTGGCGGCGATGGTTCCCATGTCCATTAAGGAGACAGGTTTTGTGCGGTTAAGCTCTTTTCTGACAGCTAAGTATTCGTCGAATGCTTTCTGTAAAAGCGGGCTCTCGGTCTTGACGCTGTCGATTTCGGTTAAGAATGTGGTGTGTCTGCAGTGATCCGACCAGTAGGTGTCAATCATTTTGATTTCGGTGATGGTCGGGTTTCTTCCAATCTCTTTGAAGTAGCTCTGGCAGAATGCAATGTCTGCGGCATCCATTGCAAGGCCTCTGGATTTGACAAAATCAGCGAGACCTTCTGCATCAAGATTTGTGAAGCCATCAATGATTTCGACTGCTTCCGGTTTTACATAGCATGCAGCTAAGGTTTCCGGAAGGTCTAAGGATGCTTCGCGGCTTTCGACAGGGTTTATGAGGTAGTTTTTGATTGCGGAAAACTCGTCGTCAGAGATGTCGCCCTTGATGATGTAGACTTTGGCAGTCTTTACAGTCGGGCGTTCTTTCTGGCTGATGAGCTGAATACATTCAGCAGCAGAGGCTGCTCTCTGATCGAACTGACCTGGCAGTGCTTCGATTGCAAAGATTCTCTCACCAATGCCAGCCTCTGCGGTATCTGTGATGATATCAAGCTGTGGTTCGGAAAAGACGGTTTTCTTTGCATATTCGAAGAGAGCCTCTTCGATGTTTTCGACATCGTAACGATTCAGAAGTCTGACGGTGTCAATGTTTTTGATGCCGAGTAAGGTACTGAGTTCATTTTTCAGGGCTGCCGCTTCGTTTGCGAGTTCAGGCTTTTTTTCTACAAAGATTCGATAGACCATATTCTTATCTCTCCGAGAAGGATGCAGACACTTCAAGAGTGCTTATACTATTTGCTGTACTGGAATTTAATGGTAAGCAGAGGAGATATCAGTGAGAGGTAAAAAAGAAAAATAATTTCCCGCTTTAGCTGCGGGATGCAAGATAGTCAGCCCAGATACGGTTGTTATCTCATCTTACAAAAATATCCAATATCTAATACACATATCTATAGTGTCCGACATCTATTTATGTAAAAAAAAAAAAAAATTATAACATACTATGTCTGAAACATATGACACTTCAAACAAAGGGTTGTCTATTGCCTCTTTAGTAATGGGTATCCTTGGTGTTTTGGGATACTGGACTGGTTTCTTATTAATATTCTCAATTTTAGCAATTGTCTTTGCTGCTCTCTGTATGAAAAGAAAGCAGGGCATTAAAGGATTTGCCATTACTGGACTTGTATTAGGTATTGTTAGCCTATCCATTTGGGTAATTGTAATGGTCTTTGCAGCAGGTATATTAGGTCTCGCAGCTCTTTTCGCTGTTTAACCCCATTATACTTTTTTTATCCTGTTCAGTGTAGTTTTATAAAAATGACATGACACTATTGATGATAAACATCATCAGCTATTTTGAAAATAAGTCGATTGATAAAAAAAAAAAGAAAATGTGATTTCTTGTTATGCAAGAAGATTTGCTGCAATCTTGAATGCTACAGTTAATAAAAATGGAGCAATAATCCATCCTATTACAGGGATGAAACAGATTGCGAAAAGAATGGCAATAACAAGGACTGAGATGATATAATCTACCCATCCAATCTTTCCAATCTTTCCAATGATGTCGCCAAATGCGAATGCAGCTCCAAATCCGCCCTTTGCAAATCCAATGAGTGCCGGGATTAAGAGAAGCATGAAGAAGAAGCTGACGATTGCTGCAATAATTGAACCTACAACTCCAAGGAAACTAAGGATTGCGCCAATGATTGCCGGAATAATCATGTAGATGATTCCAATAACTACTGCAAGAAGACCATCAACAAAGGACTTTCCAATACCTGAAACCTCCGGCTTTTCACCGCGGAAGATTTTCAGATAAGTACCAATTCCGATGAAGTTTACAATCGGGATGATAGTTACGATGATAAGAAGAAGCCAGTTAAGCCACTTGCCAACAAGGCTGTCTTTTGCAAATCCAAAGGACTTGCCGAGATTATCTCCAATTCCAATAGACATTTATATCACCATTTTTGTGATATTGTAAATAAGTTCTAAGAGTATAAAAAGCTTCCTTCAAAACATATTCAAAATATGCCCGGATTTCAAATCGAAGGCTGAAAAATAAAGTTGAGGTCAGTATTTTACTTTCCTGTAAACAGACTGACCGTTTTTGATACTCTCTGCCTCTGCTTCTTCCAGAGCAATCTTTTCAAGACGCTTGGCTTCCATCTTCCTCTGGAACCTGGGACGCAGATAAATTCCAAGGAAGGCAATCAAAAGACCTCCGATAGTCATTGCAATAATTGCAACAATTCCTTCTGTTGAAGTGAACGGGAACGGTTCAAGCGGAGATATTGAGAGGAAGTAAATCATAAATCCGTAGCTTAAAAGCCCGATTGAGACAGCAAAGAACGGAATCACAAACATCCTGTAAAGCGTCTCCGGACTGTTCTGTACTGAATCAATGATTTTTCCAACAACAGCAACAAGAGCTGCTACAATAAACCAGAGACACGAGCCGAACAGGAATGTTACAAAGTTATAGATGAAACCCACATTTCCTGTATCCGGGTAATATGTAACAATACTCATCAAACCGGAAACCAGTCCTGCGACAATTAAAACGCCTGCTCCAAGATATGAAATTGCAGACATTCTGCCATTCTTCAAAGAATCAACCAGACCATGAGAGAACATCGAGAAGTAGTCATCGATACCAAACCCTTTGAAGAGAAGATAAAGACCAACAACACCAAGAACAACAAGGAGTGCTGAAATTCCGGGGAGGAATAATGCAGCAAGAGCAGTTAAGAGAAGAAGACCTCCAAGCGGTACAAGGAAAGTTCTTGCAATCTTTGGATCGTTCATCAGTTTTTTGATGATGTAATAAGTTCCCTCAATATTTGGAAGCTGCTTAATCACCACGCGGACAATGCCTGCAATTTTAAGTCTCGACTGGATAATCGGGAGAATATACTCATCTTCCGCCCCGTCAGAGATAAGAATACACTCAGAAACGCCTGTCTTTTCGATTACCTCTTCTAACAAGTCTGCGATTCTTCTATCGCCTTCGAGCAGATTTAAGTGGTTTCCGGAAATTAACGCTACCTCGACATCCTCGCCTTTTGCAAGCTGATCGTCATAGGTTTTTATTGCCTGGAAAATAGCGTTGGTATCCGAATCCTCCGGGTCAGCCGTTCCAAGTTTTACGGCCGCCTCAAGACAGGCCTCACGCCCTATAGCCGGGGTTGTTACCCCTGCCTTGTATCCTACATCGTCATCTCTGTCGACGCTGAGAATAAGAGTTCGTGGCGTATTCATTCTGTATTACCTTTTGATTCTGAATTGTTATATATCTGTGGTGAGAGATATTTTTTCATTAATCCACTTCCGCCCTGATTCGGTCTTGAACAGAGGGAGGTCTTTGTCGATTACAGCTACATTTCTTGTAACCGGAGCGGACTCCCCGGTTTTTGGATTATAGCCGATTTTTTCAATTTTACCTCTGTAAACAGCGATACCGCGCCTCTGCCAGGCAGGAGTTGCTGCTAGGTTTATTCCGTTAGAGAAAGCAAACTCGTGAAGAGCTGCGGCATTCATTCCGTCAAGTTTTCTCTGAGCCTGAGTGCCGGAAAGCCCGCTGTCTGTTAAAAGCTTCTGGCAGTAACCGTTTATGTGGTTTCTCCAGGCTTCAGCCTGACGCCATGCAAGATATGCAGAGAGCTGATCTTTTGAAATCGGAACAATTCTTGCGTCAAAGGATATCGGGGCTTTGACATCAGCATAAAGCGTGAAAGCTGACGCGGCATGTGCGGCCGCAACGGATACGAGTTTTTCCACCCGGCAATCAAATACAGGGTTTTGAATAAAGATACTGATTTCATCAGAGAATGTGTAGATAAAATCAGGAGACAGACCGCTGTCGCTAAAGAGCGACTCGGCAGTTTTTACAAAACATGCAGAAAAACGGTCGTCAAACGGCTTTTCATACTTGGAAGTGAACGTGTGAAACGCTCTGCCGTCAAGCCGGAGTACAAATGGAAGAGTTGTTGTGAGACGGGAGTATATCTCACGGTTCTTCATTTCGTTGTACAAATTTACTCCAGAGATGATTCATCCGAAGAACGGAATGCTCCTGGAATGTGACGTACTAAGATGATGTCTCCAACTTCCTTTACGATACGGTACGGGATGATGACCCCTGTATAGTTCTTTGTGTCAATGGCGTCACGGTTAACGTTTGTGAGTGCAAGACCGCTGACCTTTTTATTTGTGACATCAAGGACAACATCTTCTACTTTACCCAGATAGACTGCTTTGTCAGAATAAACATTCATGCCGAAAAGCTGTGAGATCTGCCACTTCATAGTACTGATTCATTTTTAACTTCACATATAAATAGATTCCGATGATTTGAGCCCTCCTCCTCAGAGGGTGAAACAAATATGTTAACAATATCTAATACCAATATAGATACAGCATATGATAACCATCCGGAATTTTGAAGACAGCGACTACCATTCTTTATGCGAGCTTGACGCTCCGCTGTTTTCCGGCATGGGAGGACCGATTCTTTTCCGGCATGTGCAGGATCTTTTTGGAAGCCTGTTCTTTGTTGCTGAGTGCAACGGGAAGGTTATCGGATATATTTTAGGCGGAATCCACATTGAGGATAAGAGAATCGGCAAGCTCATCAGAATCGGTGTTGGAAAAGGATACCAGAGAAAAGACTGCGGAACCAAACTCACAGCAGCTCTTTTCGAGAAGATGAGAGAATTTGGCGTTGAAAGCGTTCACTTAACAGTTGCAGAGAATAATATCCCGGCTCTTTCATTCTATAAAAAAATCGGATTCATGCAGACAGACGCAAGGGAGAATTACTTCTATCCGGATGTACCGCGTCTTGTTCTTGAAAAGAAATTATAAGAGAGTATCTCCCTTTTTCTTTTCGAAACGGGAGAGTACGCTTTTTTTCAAATCGATTGCTGCTTCTTTGAGAGGCACGGTAAAAACAAACTTCGGGACATCAGCATATCCGTGAAGTCCTATTACAACATACATCGGATATCCTTCCTTTTTTTCCCAGTCGAGAAGTTTTGCATAAGTCTCTTCTGTAGTCCATGGAAGATAAGCCTCACCATCTTCTCCTACAAACATCTGACTGCGGTAACAGGTAACGATGTCGAACCGGACCCCGTCTTTATTTCGAAGTACGATTAAATCCGGTTCTCCAAGTGCCCTGTCTTCGCGGGATGCACATGAAAAGGCACTTCCAAGCCTTTTTTCGATGTACATCCTAAAAGCAGCGGTAACTGCGGGGTTTGTGTCGTCTGGTTTGTCATCCGGGTCAGGATACCAGACGCCAAGCGCCCGCTCAATGTTGCCTAGGAATTTTTTCATTTATGCTACGTGGACGTACTTATCAACGAGTTCGGCGAACTTCTCTTCGTTGCCGAGTAAGCTGTCGGATAAGCCTTTGTCTCCGTATGCCTTAAGCTTTTTAATCTGAGAGTCGATGACTCCTGCCGGGAAGATGCCGTCTCTTTCGAAGAGTGCACGTTTTGCATTAAGGACATCAGCAGACTCGTCACAGCAGGTTGGAAGCTGGTCGAGGGTTGCAAGGAAGTCTTTGTATGCCGGGTCAAAGATGTTTCCGGATGCATAGAGTTTGTCTGCGAGTTCTAATGCATTGTTCATCTCAAGTCCGTGCATTGCACCCATGATTAATGCGGCAACAGTTTCGTAGAGGTCTGCGGAACCGTCTGCTACGCGGTATTCGAATGTCTGCTTGCAAATCTTGTCTGCCTTTCTCTTGAGGCCGAAGTTTGCTTCTGCTGCCATGTCGGAAGAGCCGGTCCATCCAAGCGGGACACGGACAACGACAGAGCGGTTTCTGTCTCCCCAGCAGATGTAGGTCGGGGCTTCCTGGTGCGGGACTAAGCGGAGGTAGGAGGTCGGAATTGTGTTTCCAAAGGCGGTTACTGCGTCTCCGACATCGAGAATTCCTGCAATCATGCGCTTTGCGATGTCAGATAAGACGCCGTCTTTAATCATGACGTTCTTGCCGTTCTTTTCTGCCATCATGTGGAAGTGCATTCCAGAGCCTGCTTTGCCGACAGTAATCTTTGGTGCGTAGGAAACAGTGACGCCGTACTGGTTTCCAAGGTTTCTGAGAATCCACTTTGCGAGGATGAGTTCTTCGACAGCAAGTCTCGGGTCGACCGGGAGGAACTCGATTTCGTGCTGTTCGTAGTAGAGGCCGTCTTTGGTGAAGCATCCGACTTCAGAGTGACCGTACTTGATTTTACCGCCTGCTTTGGCAATTAAGCGCATGGCTTCGACACGCATCTCTTCGAATTTGCAGAACGGGGCAGATTCGTGGTAGCCTTTCTGGTCGCGTCCCGGGTAGAAGTCGTCCTGGTCGCAGATGACGTAGTACTCAAGTTCTCCTAAGCACTTGAAGTCCATTCCGGTGTTTTTGCGGAATGCTGCTGCAGCCTGGGATAAAATGTATTCTGGTGCGGAGGTGAGCGGTTTTCCGGTGTTGTCGTAGTAGGAACAGAGAATTCCAAGGGTTGGGGTTTCTGCAAACGGATCGACAAATGCGGTTGCGTAACGCGGGATGACGTATAAGTCAGAGCTTCCTGCTTCGATGAACGGGAAGATGTTGCTTCCGTCAACACGCTCTCCGTCAGAGAGAATGGTGTCTAAGTATTCTTTGGAAGAGATGACAAAGTTCAGTGTCTTGAGTTTTCCGTCAGCTGCTGCATAGTGGAAGTTTACCATTTCGATGGCATTTTCTTCGCAGAAGCGGATGATGTCATCCTTTGTGAAGTACTCTGGACTCTTTTTCAGGAACTGTACTAAGTCGTTAGGATTCATCAGAACCTCGGCGTCGTTCATAATGTTTAATTATTTTTGCTGTATTAGGATAAAATATCTGTGATGGGTATTGAATGGAGAGGGTGTTTCGGGTTTGGGTTCATGCCCGCTTCCCGCAGTAATTTAAAAGAATATCAGACTAAAGCATTGTTCTTAATTGAGACAATCAGCTGATAAATTTCTCTCTGTTCCTGACCGAAAAACAGCTTCATGAAATTCTGCGGTTTGTCGAATGGAGGTTTCATCAAATCTCCTGGTTCAAGATAGCCGTTTTCGACTACATAGTCTATGACTTTCTCAACAAAAACAATCTGAGACTGGTTTAAGTTGTGTTTATTGATAAATTCAGAGAATGCTTCAAGGGCGGCCCCTCTATCCATTTTTGCGATTCTTCGAATAAGCAATCCAAATGGTGTCTCTCCATACTCTTTCTTGTAATCTTCCAACGTTCCAAGCTCTTTGGTGAAGATTTCCTCTAAATTCTGATAGTCTTCTGCATCGAGTTTCTGGTTGTTTCTTAGTTTCCAGATGGTGAAGTCATCTTTGTGCTCTTCGATGTATCTGTTGACTTTCTTTTTGTAATTTTCAAAGTTGTATGAGACAGGGGCTTCACCGCAGGTGAATCTGTCAATTACAATGTCTTTCAGGTTAGTATAGATTCTCTGTTTTTCCGTTCCTTCGTCAATTAAGAACTGGATTAAGGAACGGAGGTTTTCTCTTATGTAGTCCAGGTATGGTATTGTGAATTTCTTTGCGTTTGTCTCTTCAGATATTTCTTTGATTAATGCAATCTTCTCTTTAATCTGCGGAACTGTAATACGCTTTCCAAGGGCTTCTGCTGTTTCATTTAGTCTCTTGAAGTATGTTTTCACTGCCGGTGATGAGATAGTCAGTGACAGCATAAATCCATAAATGAGATTGTCAAAGCGTTTTGCATATTCATCAGTTTCCGGATTGCAGATAAGTCCGCTTAAGTGTTTTTTCAGTTCACTTTTATCCTGTTCTGAGAGGGTTACATAGATTTCCGGATTTTTGAATTTCTCGATGTATTTTAATTTGAGGCGTACTGTTGGTTTTTCGGTGTTTAGAGACTGTATCTGGGATACTATGGTTTCAATAAATTCCTGTCTGATTGCCTGATGTTTTTCATCTGCGAAGTTTATTGACTGAAGTTCCTGGATTAAGTCGAGCTGTTTTTCGAAGATGGCCTGGGTTACTGAATGGACTTCGTGTCCTTCAATTCCGTTCTGGTTTTCACGGAAGAAGGCGAAGTTTCCGCAGTAGTCGAAGATGTAGAAGTATTTCTTTCCGGTGTATTCTCCGTTTTGTCCGTCTACGCATTCAAGTTCCGGACATAGGCGGGTTCCTCTTCCAATCATCTGCCAGAATTTTGTTTTTGATTTGACTTTTTTGAAGAAGACGAGGTTGACGACTTCGGGGACGTCAATTCCTGTGTCCATCATATCTACGGAGACTGCAATCTGCGGTACTTTTTCCGGTTGTTTGAAGTCTGTGATGAGTGTTTTTGCGTAGTTGTCTACATGGACGATTCTGCGTGCAAAGACACCATTGTACTGCGGGTAGAGTTTGTCGAAGCGTTCTATGATGAACTGGGCGTGTTCTTTGTTCTGTGCGAAGATGATGGTTTTTCCGATTTTGTCGCCGCCTTCGATTTTGATTCCATTTTCCATCAGGTCGGTTAATACGATGTCAACGGTGTTCTGGTTGAAGATGAATCGGTTGAGTTCGTTGGACGGGATATATCCGGTGTCTCCATAGTCTTCAGTGAAGTCTTCTTCGAAGCGTTCTTTGTCTTCTTCTGATAGTTCGTCGTAGGTGATTCCTTCTTCGAGGAACTGGGTTTTTACTTCGATGTTGTAGTACGGGACTAAGTAGTGGTCTTTGTGGACTGCTGTTTCGTAGTCGTAGGCGAATGTCGGGACATCCGGTTCGGTTTCGAAGAAGTCATAGGTGTTTCTGTCGATTTCGTCTTTTGGTGTTGCGGTAAGTCCTAAGAGACATGCGTCGAAGTAGTCGAAGATTGCTCTGTATTTTTTGAAGATGCTTCGGTGTGCTTCGTCTAAGATGATGAGGTCGAAGTGTGCCGGGCTGAAGTGTGGTTTTCCGTCTTTGTTCTGGTCGATGGTGTTTAGGATGGTTGGGTATGTGGAGAAGACGATTCTTGCGGTTTCGTCTTTTTTGTTTTTGAGCAGGTTGCAGCGTGAGATTTCGGGTAAGTTGTTCTGGAATGCTTCTTCTGCCTGGTCGACTAAGGGGGTTCTGTCTGCTAAGAAGAGGACGTTTAAGACCTGTCCGCTTCTGGATAATACGTCGACTATGCTTACAGCGGTTCTGGTTTTTCCAGTTCCGGTTGCCATGACAAGCAGGCTTTTTCTGTTTCCTTTGCTGAAGTTGTCGCAGACAGCTCTGATTGCTTCTTTCTGGTAGTATCTGTTTGTGATTTGGTCGTTTACAGGTACAGATGCAGGGTTTTTCTTTTCTTCTCTTCTGTCTATGAGTTTTTGGAGGTCTGCCTGTGAGAAGATGGAGCTGACCTGTCTTGGAGGTGCTGTCTGGTCGTCCCAGAAGTATGTTTCAAACCCGTTGGTGTAAAACATTGCAGGGCGTCTTCCGTATTTTCTTTCGAGGCTGTCGGCGTAGAGTTTGCACTGCTGTCTTCCGATGTTTGGGTCTTTGCAGGATTTTTTTGCTTCGACTACGGCGAGCGGTTTTCCGTCTTTTCCGAATAGTACGTAGTCGGCATATCCGGATTGTCCGTTAATTCCTGCCATGCAGTCGACTTCGACTTCTTCAAGCCATGAGTTTCCAAGTTCCCATCCCCGAAGTTTTAGGTCTACGTCGATGTATTTTTTGCGGGTTGCAAATTCGGATGTGTCGAATGTTGGGATTTTTCTGGATTTGGTGTTTTCTTTTTTGAAGGCTGCGTATTCTTCTGCTAGTGCTTCAATCTGTTTTTGGAGGGTTTCGATTTCGTTTTCTTTTTGTTTGAGTGTTTCGGTGTGGGAGTTGATTATGTCCTGGTTGTTTCCTTTTGGTATTTTCTTTTCGTCGAAGGTTCTTCTGGTGTATGTTTCTCCATAGACGCAGTCTATCCATTGGATGAAGTGGAAGAGGGCTGATAATGAGTTTACTGCGTCTGTTCTGTTGATTTGTTTTTCTGTGTGGACGGCTATGTTTCCGAGTTTGATGATGTAGGGAAGAACCTGCCAGGTTGAGCGGTCGACTGCGAAGCGGAAGCTTGGTTCGTGGATGAGTGCCTGTATGTTGTCTCTGTATGGTTCGCTTAGGCTTTTGTCTGCGGCATATACCCATTTGACGGCAAGCTCTAAGGCTTTGCGGGAGGCAGCGGCAGACATGGCAGGGGAGAGTTCAAGTAGGTTTTCTGCGTCCAGGGCTGCTGCGGCGAAGAGCTTGTATCTTGGGTTTTCAGTTAGATATTGGAAGTTGCTCATTTTTCCGGCGGGTTGTTTATAGATACGTCTCTTTTGTGTTTGGGTTGTATTAAGTTTTACTTTGTATGGGGGTGACTGCTGCGATATATTTATAATTCCAAATTACTAATAATTAATTATTAGTAATTCTGGGTTGATAATATGGCAGGTAAGAAAAAGCAGGAGGTGTCCCAGACGTTTTTTGCTGAGTTTAAGCAGAATGCAGATAAGTTTATTGGCGGTAAATATCTGACGAAGGATGAGTTGAAATATCGGGTAAATAGAGAGGATTTAGACCAGGCATGGGAGATTTTGAAGATTGCACGTTCTCTTTCTGCGAGTGTTTTACCCTACGAACCGCTTAAGATTTCGTATGTTTTGACACCTGAGATTTATGAGAGTCTGCATTTGTGTGATCAGGATTTAGCGAATGTTCTGCGGCTTACCGAGCAGTCTGCCAGTGCGGCAACAGATTATGTTTCGGAGATTTTATCGGATGAGGCTATTTCTTCAAGTCAGCTGGAAGGGGCGGTAACGACAGCAGTTGTTGCCCGGGAGATTCTGCGGAAGAAAAAGGAGCCGCAAAATAAAGATGAGCGGATGATTGTGAATAATCATCTGGCGATGCAGTTTATCCGTGAGAATACCGATGTTGCGTTGACCCCGGAGTTTATCTGTAAGATTCAGGAGATTGTAACCAAAGATACTCTGGATGAGCCGGAGTATTCCGGTGTTTTCCGGACGACGGATGATGTGTGGCTGCGGGATTTACGGACTGATGAGGAGGTGTATCATCCGCCAAAAGCAGCAGAGATTCCTAGGCTGATTTCTGCTCTGTGTGATTTTGCAAACGCAGATAAGAATGTGGATAAGCCGAGGTTTATTCATCCAATGATTGTTGGTATTGCCCTTCATTTCTTAATTGGATATATTCACCCGTTCTATGATGGAAATGGAAGAACAGCGAGAGCGCTGTTTTACTGGTATGTTTTATCCAGGGAGTATCGACTGTTTGAGTATATTCCTATTTCAAAGATGATTAAGCAGTCTCCGGGAAAGTATAGAGATGCGTATGTGGCAACGGAGAATGATGATCTGGATCTGACGTATTTTATTCTCTATAATCTTTCGTGTGTTGATAAGGCTCGAAAGGCTCTGCATGAGCATATTGAGAATCTGAAGAGTCAAAAGAGTGCTTCTGCGGCGAAGGTTGCTGAGCTTTCTGATTTGAAGAATATCCGGCAGGGTAATATTCTGACTTATATGCTTGAGTATAAGGGTGAGGAGTTTGGTATTGATGAGGTTGCAAAGCGGTTCGGGGTTACGTATCAGACGGCAAGAACTGATTTGATGCATCTGCATGCCCGCGGGTATCTGTGGATGAGAAAGCGGGGCAAAGCGCAGTATTATTCTGTTAATTCGGAGTGGAGAGAGAACGCAGGGCTGTGACAGAGCTCTGCAATTACTAATTTATGTAAATTAGTATAAACGTTTTTAAAGAGTTATTTTTCAATCAAACGATTATACACAGAGTTTGAGTTATTGAACAGTGCGTCATTACTAATTTTTCTGCCGTTGTGTAAATCAGGTAATTGGTGTAAGAGGAGATGTTTGTGTATTCTGTATGTTTTGTGTAATGTGTGTAATATGTGTATTATTACTAATTTGTGTAAATTAGTATAAACATTTTTAGCGGTTTGTTTTTGTGTTGGAGTGTTTTCTGAAGGTTTTTATTTTTGGCGATCCGCGGAATTACTAATTTTTTTCAGCAGAGAATAGAAAATGGATTGATTTTTATTTTCCCGACTTTCTCTCTGCAAATAGATTAGATATGTGTCTTACAATCCAATTATATAACTTCACCAACGATTTGCCGACAAACACACACAACTCAATGATAAATCTCCGATATGAAAAGAATTGTATGGCATATAATACGAAAATAACTGCAAAAAACAGATAAAGTAGGAGAATAATGATAAAGGAGATTGCTATCTGGGATAACTGAGCTGAATGAAGAGCATATCCAATCGTGCAAATAAAACCAATCATAAAGAATGAATCAACGAGGATGAATAAAATCCGTGTATGGATGTTTTTCTTTTTGGCAGTGGCTATGTCTTTATATAAATATTCAATCTGCCTCTGCAGTATGCTGAGTTTTGTAGATTTTTCATCTGTTAGATACCATTCCATATCCTGGTTTGTCGGTCTTGATTGAGGATAAGCAAACCTATTTTGATTCATATAAAGGAGAAAATAAAATGCAACTGAAAGACCAAGGATAAACATTATCAAAATGAACGGCAGAATGCTTTCATCAGGCCATTCTGATATCTGAGGAATGGTTATTGTTAGGATAAGTGTAAGAATTACTCCCAACGTTGTCAGGAAAAATGAAGCTTTCTTTTGGAAAGCATCGCCAATTTTTATTTCATCATCATACCGTTTGGACAGTAGGTTATACACCAGTTGAGCCTTTGATTCATCCCAGTTCTGAATGTTGGAACGCGGGAGTTCTTCGTCTTCTTTTCCAAGAAGCCAGTTTATTATCTTGCGTGTTTTTTTATTCATTCATTCAAGGTTTGGTTATTCTGTGATAGAGGCAACGATGTGTTTGACACCTGATACTCATAGCTCATTGGCTATATCAACTTTAGAATATTTAAAATCCTCAAATGGTTTTGTCCATTCTTTTATCTCATGCATGGTTACTTTAATTGGAGGATTAACCTTATTCCTCAAGTACTTTACAACATCGAGCATGTACTGTTTGTCTCCTTCGGGTTGCAGTAATTTAACCAATTCTTTTCCAGAAGAAGTAAGTGCATAGATTGGAATATTGAAGTCTCTGTCCTCTTCATCATTACAACACATACAGATGACATAGTTTTTGTTGAACAAATCCTGTGTTATCTCAGTACCACCTTTCAAATGTACATCTTCAATCACAAATGTTACCGGAGAGAGAAATTTAGATTCAACTAACATCGATATACGGTCGAAGCTTATGTTGTATTTCTTTCGTATGTCCACCTTATTGATAATAAAATAATCAGAGTTCATAACGATGATGTATGGCAAGGTCTCTTTAAGTGCTTGAATTTCCTGTGTAGTTAATGAGCGGAGGAGTTCAAGTGTTCTGATAGAATAGGAATTTGGACACTTAATTTCCCCTGCCAGAATTTTTCCCCAGAGAATCTGCATGTCTTCTCCGGAAATATCAGATGCCATATCAAAGAAGCGGGTTGCCCAGTAATCATCTACAGGTTCGTCTGAAACCTCTGAATCATCATTTAATTCATTGGATGCATGTAACACAACTGTTTCAAGATTATTCTGTTTTCGAATACTCTGTGCTGCTTCTCTTATCTGTGCCCGTTCTTCAATTGGTGAATTTGGAGTGATTGAGATGGTTCGACCATGATACTCTACTAATTGATTTGGGTTGGATAACTGCCCGTCCTTCAATATCTGCAGTGTCTTTATCTCATGTTTCTGTTCTGCTCGCAATCCCAGATATCCAAAAAAAGCGTCTGCTAATTTTCCAATACCTTTTCCGGTTTCAACACCAACATTTTCAAAATTAACTTTTACTGCATTATTTTCTATCACAAATCATACCTCCATTTATCCAAAGTACTCCTGCATGAGTGATTTCTTCAATGTCTCAAGAGTGTCTAAACTCTGTTGTATGATAGATTTTGATTTGTCGGTCTGTTCAACAAATCTTGTGAACTCATTCTGATTATCCATCGATGGAACAATAAAATCTAATTCTCCAAGAATTTTCAGAGTGAGATATTTTGTAAGTCCACCCAATGACTGTTGTTGCAGATACATCAACTTATCTTCAAGTTGATATTTAAATAGTTGATATGACCACTCCTCTTTTAACCCCAACACATAGGTTCTTTGGTATGCGTTAAACTTTCCCTTGTAATATTTTACATCATATTTACCTGCAGCATTGTTTCCTGCTAACAGCAAGGCTTCTTGGTCAAAAGCATATTTATCAATCCTAAATACTTCTTTCGCACAAGTGAAAAACGGATATTCACCATTTTCAACCATAGCATTAGAATCAAGTTTTCCCGTTGTTGTATTAAACACCTCTTCCCATTTCAAAGTAGGATATCCTTTACCGTCAAACATCTCCACAAACCGCGCCTTCACCAGCTCGTCCAGCTTTTCGAGCTGCGTCTTTCGAAGAGTGATAAGCTCAGTTACCTTGTCGAGGGTATCGGCAATCTGTCTCTGTATATCGAGAGGGGGGAGAGGGATTTTAATAGTGAGTAAATCAGCTTTTGTTAAACTGGGAATAGTAACAGTTTTGTTATGTTTTTCAAAGTTGTACTGTACGCAGAAGTAATAAAGGAATTTGGGATTAAGAACTTCTTTTTTAGCAACTAAACCAAAAGCGGTATCAACATTCCAAAATTTCTCAGAAACATAGATTGGTTTATTAATACTTCCTTTTCTTCCGATGATTGTTGTATCTTCCGGACATATGTAGGAATCTGCATATCCCATTCTACCCCCACTGCCATAAATTGGATATGCGCCATTTTCATTAGCTACCGCTTTGTAGTCCTTTCCATTTTTAATTTCAAGAATAGAACTCCATGTTACCGTCTTCCACTCGTCCCGCTTCAAAGCCCCGCTCACTTCAGCATCCCTTCCAGCTCTTCCAAACCCTTAGCCGCCTGTGCTTCCAACGCCTTCAGCTCAGCCAGAATATCTTCTGTCGGAGGATACTCAACCGCCTCATAGATAACCTTCTTGTACTTATTAATCGACAGGTCATAGCCGTTTTCTGCAATCTCAGCCTTATCAACAAAGAACGACTTCTCTGTCCGCTCGCGGCTCTCCTCGCCATCCAGATTTCCAAAGCGGGCAAGAATATCTGGAATATCATTCTCAGAAACCGGAGAACGCTTATCATCCAGACTGAAACCATCAGCCTGCATATCATAGAACCAAACCTTATCAGTACCACCTGCACCTGTCTTCGTAAACACCAGAACAGCAGTAGAAACCCCCGCATACGGCTTAAAAACACCGGAAGGCATTGAGATAACAGCCTGCAGATGATGATTCTCCACAATCTCCTTCCGGATAGACTTATGAGCCTTCGAAGAACCAAACAAAACACCATCAGGAACAATACATGCACAGCGACCGCCCTTCTTCAGCATCCGAACAAACAAAGCAAGGAACAACAATTCGGTCTTCTTCGTCGGAGTAACCGCAGCAAGACTTGGATGAATTCCCGACGCATCAACCGAACCGGTGAACGGCGGATTTGCCAGAATCACATCAAACAAACCGGAAATCTCATTCTGCTTCGAAATACTGTCCTTATACTCAATCCTTGGACGCGTCACCGAATGAAGCATCAGATTCATAGCAGAAATTCGAAGCATCGTCTGGTCAAACTCAAAACCGGTAAATGCACCACCCTCAAACATCTCCCAATCCTCAGGCGTCATCGAATTCTCATAATTCTTCCGGATAAACTCAACACTCGAAACCAAAAAACCTGCCGTACCGCAGGCCGGATCGCAAATCCTCTCTGACGGCTTCGGGGCAAGAATTGATACCATCATATCACGGATATGCTTCGGCGTTCTGAACTGACCATTAGTACCTGCCTGGGAGAGCTTACCAAGCATATACTCATAGAGATCACCAAGCATATCACGATCCTTGATATCCTCCTCATACAAAATATCCAGACCAGTTACAACCTTCTGTAAAAGCTCCTTCTTTCCCTCCGGAAACAGAAACATAGCATCACGCATATAGTACGAAAACGCTGTATCATCTCCTCCCATACTCTTAATAAATGGAAACACCTTCCGGCTTACAACATCATACATCTCGCGGCCGTCAAGATTCTTAAACCTGCTCCACCGCATCTTCTGTGATTCTGCATCATCTAAGAAAATCTTTGGCTGTCTCTCACCGCTCAACGCCTCAAAAGCCTCCGCTTCCAGCTCCTTCTCATCAAGAGAACGAATAAACATCAGATAGGTAAGCTGTTCAATAACAGTAATCGGATTAGTAATTCCGCCTGCCCAGATATCGTCCCAGATTGCATCAACTTTGTTGCGAATAGAGCCGGTTAACATGATTGCCTCGAGAATATATACCATACAGAAGGGATGGTATTCTTATCTGATACTTTGTATTTTTAGAAGATAAGAGTGTTGGAATGTCTGCCAATCAAAAAAACACAAAACCAACATGATAGATAGAAGAGACGCGCACCAAATGTTGATTAATGAAAAAAAAATCAAAGGCAGATAAAAAGATAAAACACGAAACACACTCAGAAATACGCTCATCTCAAAAAATTAAAAAATCCCCTCAATCTTCCGACCACACTTAGCACAGCACCCGTCCTTTACACCAGGCATCCTGCACACATACCCTGCTCTTAAAATCAAACGCTCGCCGCATTCGGGACAGTACGTAGTACTTCCCTCTGCATGCATAACATTTCCCACATATGGATAATACAGACCTGCATCCTTTGCCATCCTGAAAACAGCATCAACATCCGCATGCCCTGCCGCACGTCTATCTCTCATCTCATACATCGGAGTAAAAGCAGTGAAATGATGAGGGACGAAAACACCGAGATTTTCAATCTCCCACGAAAGCATCGAAGAAATTTCATCCTTTGAATCATTCATACCCGGGATAATCAAAGTCACAAGCTCTAAGTGCTTCTTCAGCCCAGACACAAGTTTTACGGCATCCAAAACAGGTTCAAGCCTTGCCCCGCCGCAGACCGTTTTGTAAAACGAATCGGAGAATGCCTTAAGATCAATGCGAAATGCATCCATATAAGGCGAGATATCACAGACTGCTTCTTCAGTCATGTACCCGTTTGTGATAACAGCCGTCTTTAACCCGGCAGACTTCGCAAGCCTTGAGACATCATACATGAACTCATAAAAAACAGTCGGCTCATTGTAAGTAAAAGAGATACTTTGAGCTTTGGACTGCAAAGCAGCATTTACAATATCTTCAGGCTCAGCCCATACAGCATCCCGTCTGAACTCCTGAGATAATGTATGGTTCTGGCAGTGCAGACACGTAAAATTACATCCGAAACTGCTGACAGAAACAGTACCAGTACCGGGCAGGAAATGATAAAGCGGCTTCTTTTCTACAGGATCCAGCCCGCAGGCTGTAACCTTTCCGTAGGTCAAAGTCAAAAGATTTCCCGAAACATTCTCGCGAACATTACAAAAACCCCGCTTTCCATTTGGAATTACACAGCGTCTCGCACAAAGATTACAGGTTTTTGTTAAAGAATCAAACAGGCGTGCCTGCATAAAAAAAGTATTTGGAAGAGAATTTATTCAGTCTTCTCTTCTGCTGCCGGCTCTTCGACTGCCTTCGGGCGCGGGAAAGACTCAACGAACTTGACAGACTCTGCTGCCGGGAAGAGTTCGAGTGCTTCCTGCATGATAAGGTACTGGGTCATGAACCAGTTCTGGTTGTACATGGCAATCATGGTCGGGACTTCGATGGAGACAAAGTTCTCGTGCTTGGTTCCAACTTTCATGTCGCGGCCGGTGATGAGCTTGATGGTACCTGCAAGGCACTCTGCTGCATCGGTGACTTCTTCGATGATGGTGAAGGTGTAGACAACTTCCTGTCCTGCAAGCGGGTGGTTGAAGTCGACAATGTATCTGTTTCCGATCTTCTGGACGACAACACCTTCGCGTCCCTCAACGGTTAAGCGCTCGAAAAGTTCCGGCTTGTGGTCGAATGCCTTCTTGTCGACTGCCTTCATCTCTTCTGCTTTGTGCTCACCGAATGCCTTCTCTGCCGGAAGGGTGATGGTGTATTCCTGACCGATTTCCTTTCCTGCAAGTTCCTCGTCGAGTCCCTTTAAGAGTCTGCCTGCGCCAACCTTAACGATTGCCGGGGTGTACTCGAAGTTCTCACGGAAGATGTTTGCATTCTTTGCAGTCTCTGCATCGGTGGTGTCGAATGCGACGCCGTTGATGGTACCGGTGTAGTTGAGTTTGATATATGTGCCGTTTTCGATAGCCATACGAATTCCTTATTATATGGTCGTTCTAAGTTTATAATCTCTGTTACCCGAAACGGCAGAATACAAAAAAAATATTGGTATTGATATCTCGGTTTACACCACTGTCGGAATAGGTGGAGACGGAGGACAGCGGCACGTACCAAATGCGAGTATTAACATGCAGGTCAATGCATGCAATATAAATATGGGAGAGGATGGAGCATAAAGGTGGTGTTACCGGAAAAAGTTACAGAACTATTTAAAGCATGATAGAGAATAGAAAATAAATGATTGACGAGCAGTTTGTGTCGGTGATGCAGAGAATCGGGATGACAGAGTACGAGGCGAAGGTATATGCTGTCATTTTTCATCTGAAGTTTGCAACGGTCAGAGAGATTTATGATATCTGCGGCATTCCGCGAAACAAAGTATATGAGTCGTTAAAATCTCTGGAGAAAAAGGGATTCACAGCAGTTATCGGAAGCAGCCCCCTGCGGTATGCAAAAACCGACATCACCCAGACATTTCGAACATTAAAGCAGAATGCTTTGCATGAACTTTCAGAGGCAGAAGAGTTTTTGAAGAGCCAGGAAAAACCCGAGCCGCTGTTTTCCACCCCGCATGCATATGAACTGCAGACAGAGTGGGCGATTCAGAATCACTTAAAGACGCTTCTGTCGCAGTGTAAATCAGAGCTGATAATCAGTTCTGCGGATACAGAATATCTGCTGCATATGATTCCAGAAAAGACGTTAAAACAGCTTGCAAGGAAGGTGAATCTCTATCTTGTGGTAAAAGAGGATAAAGATGCAGAAGGTGTGCCTGTTCCCTGCATGACACTTGACTCAGTACGGATTCCAAAGACACTGCGTGATGTACAGCCGACGCCGTTTCATAAACAGAACAGTAAGTTTCTGTTAATCTCCGACCGCACATCTATGCTGAGTATTGATACGGTTGAAGGGAATTTGCAGGGAATGGTATTTTTTACTGACAGGAATTTCTTTATTAGTCTGATGGCTGAGAATCTGATATCTTATCTGAAACCTCTGCCGCAAATCCGGAAATGAATCTCCGGATGCCGGATGCGACAGGGTATGCAATGAAGGCAGGTGCGAATGCCTTTCATGAAGTTTTGCACGAAGTCTTCGTGCACTATTGTGTTGGCCGCAGAATCATATAAGAATGATGTGACTGACAAAGGGAACACCAAAAACCTTTTTTGGATGCTGATTCCAAGATTGAGGTATGTCTCTTACAAGCAGACCAGCAGGTTTTTCTGTTAGACGCCTGTATCTATCAGCATTTCCAAAAGAGGAACGGTTTCCTTTTTTATTCCTGCAAATGATGAGACTTAGGCGTTCCTGCCGGTTTATTTCGTACTATAAAGAAGGAAGCCTTGCAGGTCTGTCTTTTACAGTTGAAGGACGCGGGATGGTTTTTGTTTTGTATCTTGCAGTATCAGAAAATATCCGCTCAACAGGAATCGGCTCAGAGATTTTGTCGTATCTTAAAAACCTGTACAGAAAACCTCTGACACTTAACATCGAGCCAATGGATGATACAGCAGATAATGCAGATGAGAGAAGAAGGCGTTATTCATTCTACGAAAGAAACGGATTCTATAATACAGGATATCTTCTTCGAGACACTCAGATGACTTATACTGTCCTCTCAACTGCAAAAGATTTTCTGCCGGATGTATATTATGAAACTCTCTTAGGCATCCATCCGGGCGGACTTGGAATGCCGGAAATTCTTAAAAAATAGTTTTAATCAGAGTGACGCGTCAGATAAATGAACGTGGACAACCTTCCAGTGGTGTCTGCGTTTTTCACGCAATACAATACTAAAATGCATTACTTCATCATTTTTTCTGATAGTACCGTAACTCCACCCAACATGTCCGTCAGTCTTTACTGAATACTTTGACAGTACGAAACGCTCTGGTTCATATATTCGGAAGAATGCAGCTCTCCCATACAAATCGAGTTCATGAATGTGAATGTCAACGTCCCTTGAGATGAGCTCCTGGAGCTTTGGGATGTCGGATCTTTCATATGCATTCAGCAGGCTCAGGAGAGTCTTGGAAATCTCCTCTTCTGATCGAACAGGGGGTTTCATAATCATAGTTGATATGAGATATTTGGTCGAGTCAGATTATAAAACTAATCTTCGAGGCAATAATGTTTTTGAATAATTCATTTGATTTACATATTGTATGAATAAAACACAAATAGATTACAGCATCAGCTAAGGGGGGTGATAAATCATGCTACATGCACACACAGCTCATGCGCGGGTTGATTATTCAGGATTGTCGCGTACAACAAGCGACAGAATAACTCCGGCAATAGAGATAACAGCCCCGATAATCATCGCTAAGTGGAATCCGTAGAGGAAAATCTCTGTTGGAAGCTCTGCAAACGAAATAACATGTCCTCCGCTGCTGGTCAGAAGGGTGAATATGGCAGCATAAAGGGCTGTACCTAAAACCCCTCCGCCGTAGACGCAGGTCATCATAATGGTCGAGCCAAGTTCTTTGTCTCCTTCAGGCATTACCTCAACGATTTTGCCAGGGCCGGGACCGCTTACTGCAGCAATCGAAAAACCCATGAGGATTAGGGCGGCGATTAATGGAAGAGCCCCGAACTCAGGAATAATTACCGAATAGATAAGACTGATTACGACAAGCATCGCAGAAGATGCAGCCATGAACCATCTGCGTCCTCCGATTCTGTCTGAGATACGGCTTACCGGAATACTTGCAACAGCTGTTACAAGCGGCGGTATTAAAAGATAAATTCCGGAAACCAGAGAGTCTATGCCTGCAGCATTTGTCAGATAGAACGGGATAAGATACAGCAGACCGCAGTAAATCACCTGTACGATAAGGAAAGCAGAGATAACTGCATTTACTTTGAAGTATTTGAACACCCTGATGTTAATTAACGGACGTGGATTTTTCAGTTCATAGATGCAAAGAATTACAGCGGATATTATACAGGCCGCAAGGATTCCAAGAATCTGAGGGCTTGAAAAACCGACATGCGGGAAGCGTTCAAGGACATAAGTTCCGCATGCCATAGCCGCGAAGAGAAGAAGAGATCCTATCCAGTCGAAAGGCTCTGAACTTGCCGCATCTCCTTTCGGGATTACCTTTAAGCAGTAGAGAATTGCAAAAATGCCGATTGGTATGTTGATGAAGAAAATCCAGTTCCACGAAAGGAAGTGTGTCAAAACTCCGCCAATGGCAGGACCTGCCGCAAATCCAACAGACGTTGCCGCAGTTAGTACTCCAAATGAGAGGCCGATGATTTCTCTTGGCATGAACTTTACGCAGATAATCGGGGCACAGGCAATAATCATTGAAGCCCCAAGACCCTGGATTCCGCGTGCGATGATGAGCATTGGAAGGGATATGGAAAATCCGCAGATAACAGAGGATATTGTAAATAGAGCAAATCCTGCAATCAGTGTCTTTTTGATGTGACCTCTTGATGCGATGTTTCCAAAGATAAGGATTGTTCCAGCGACCATTAAGAGGTAGATGATAACAATCCATGAAACAGAACCGGTGTCAGCTCCGAAGTCCGAGGCAATTATTGGAAGAGCAATGTTTACAATTGAGCCGTCAAGGCCGTCCATCAATCCGCCGAGAGCTACGGCTATTAAGAGAAGGATGGATTGTTTGTTTATTTTGGAGTTCTCGGATTTCATTCGGTCTTTTTTCTAAATCCCATAACCGTAGCGTAGATAATCGACACAGGAAGAGCAATCGGGAGATAAATAATTCCAATACCCCATATGAGAAGAACTGCAACATCAAGTAAATCCCCGACAAGCCCGTTCAGCGAATATACAAGAGCAAGAATTCCAAAAACTACAATTCCTAAAATAAACCAGAACGGCTTTTGCAGACAGTAGTAAAACCTCTCGTTCCAGTTCATATCATCTAAAGTTGCCCCTTCGCGCAATCTCGGCACCGGATTTAATCCCATAGTACTTACTTATACGCACGCCTCACAAAAGAGGCTTATGCAAATACATTCAATATATTAAACAACTGTGCCTCACGAATACAGACCTCCAAAATACCGGCAGAAAAAAAGAAAGCCGGAACATAAAAAAACAGAACGAAAAGAAAAGCCAAAGTCACTTGGACTAGAGGTTACAAGAAAAGACAGCATCAGAGCAAAACTCATGAAACAGCTCTACTGGTGTCCTGTATGTAACATACCGCTTTTAGCAAAAACCTGTGCCTGCAAGACCGAGTCGATTAAAATCGACCTCCAGCAGCCGTACGACGTACGCCCTGCATTAAAAGGAGACTACGAACTAATCCAAAACCTCATCCAGAAACGTTTCGGAGAAAAGGTCACATTACCAAACATCCTTGTCTTAAACAAAGCAGGCGGAATGGACAGAAACGACCTGATTATCGCAAACGGAGTACGCTTTGCATGGCTCAGCTTTGACCAGTCCAAAAGACGCTTCTCACTCGACATAGAAGCAGAAGCTCTTCCATGGTTAATCGGAAAAGCCGACCGCGGAATTGTAAGATTAGAAGACGCAGCAGTATCCATTCCCGAAGGACGTCTTGGAGGCAAAAAGATTACTGTAAAACCACAGGCAATCGAAGACGGAGTAGTTATCGTCCGATACAAATCAAAGTACGGAACAGGAATTCTCAAAGGCGAATCTTTGAAAATCAAAGAACTTGGAGCCGTCGAACCTGCAAAACAGCTTCCAAACCCGACATGGAATGACGCAGTCGCCAAAAACGCATTCCACCTAAAGAACATGGAACGCACAGCAGTACGCGAGATTCGCCAGAACCTAAGCCTCAAACCAACCATAAACTGCTCATTCTCCGGCGGAAAAGACAGCACAGCAGTCTGGCACATCGCACAAAAAGCCGGCGTCACCAATGCATTCTTCATCGACACAGGACTTGAATTCCCGGAAACCATCGAGTTTGTAAAATCACAAAACGTTGAATTCATCAGCAAAGCAGGAAACTTCTGGCAGGCTGTCGAAAAAGCAGGACCGCCTGCAAAAGACCACCGCTGGTGCTGTAAACTCTTAAAACTCAACCCGTTAAAAGTCCACCTAAACGAAACAGGCGAATGCCTAACGGTTCAGGGTAACCGCTGGTACGAATCATGGAACAGAGCTGAACTCGAAGCAGTAACCCAGAACCCGAACAACCCCTTACAGCTAAACATATCACCCATTCGCTCATGGAGAGCTTTGGATGTATTCTTCTATCTCTGGCTCAAGGAAATCCCGTACAACCCGCTTTACGAGATGGGATACGAAAGAATCGGATGCTACTTATGCCCTGCAATGCTCGAAGCAGAACAGGAAAACATGCACAAAACCCACCCTGAGATGGCAAAAAGATGGGACGACTTCCTAAACCGCTGGGCAAGTGACAGAGGCCTTCCAGAAGAATTCATCTCATGGGGACTTTGGAGATGGAAAGAACTTCCGCCAAAGATGAAGGAGCTCGTCAGAGAAAAAGGTCTTGACTTAACCGAAAAACCGGTAAAACGAAGCACTCCCGCATCTGTCGCACACTTAATGCCCGAACACCAGAGAGAAAATCTGGTTGATGACACCGTACCAGAGATTCCCAAACTCGATGTCGAAAAGATCAGAGCAGACTTCCCAATGATTGGAGACATCATCTACATGGACAACGGGGCAACATCATTCTCTCCAAATCAGGTAATCGCAGCAGTCGCTGAATTCGACCAGAACTTCAGAGCAAATGTCGGACGCGGAGTCCACAGACTCTCAAAAATTGCAACCCAGAAATACTGGCACGCTCACCAGAAAGTTGCAAAGTTCATCAACGGAGAAGCAGGAACTGTTGTCTTTACCAAAAACTCAACAGAAGCATTAAACATTGTAGCCCGCGGCTTCCCATTTGGCGAAGGCGACACAGTTGTCTTAACAGAACTCGAACATCACTCAAACATCCTTCCATGGCGTGCATTAAAGGGAGTAAACATCAGAATTGTGAAAATCAAAGATGACTTAACTCTCGACATGGATGAATTAAGAAACATCTTAGAAGAGGACAGATCAGTTCGTCTCGTCACAGTAACCCATGCATCAAATGTCACAGGTACTGTAAACCCGGTCGAAGAGATTGGAAAACTCTGCCGCAAAGCAGGCGTTGCTTTCTGTGTAGACGGAGCCCAGGCAGTCCCGCACATGAAAGTTGACGTGGAAAAAATCCATGCTGACTACTACATCTTCTCAGGACACAAAATGTTTGGTCCAACCGGAACAGGCGTTCTCTGGATGCGTGAAGAAAACCTCGAACCGCTTATTCTTGGAGGCGGAATGGTTGAGAGTGTATCTGACGACAGCTACGTTCCGGCAAAAGGATATGCAAAATACGAGTCGGGAACACCGAACATCTCAGGCGGAATCGGTCTTGCAGCAGCAGTTGACTACCTCGAAGCTCTTGGAATGGACGCAGTATCAGCCCGCGAAAAGAAACTCACCGACCTCTTAATCGAAGGCCTCGAAAAAATTGAAGGTGTAACGCTTTACGCATGCCGCGATGCAGACTCACGCGTTGGTGCGGTTTCATTCAACGTAGAAGGAGTTCACCCGCATGAACTTTCCGCATGGCTTGATGAAGAACACGCAATCGCTGTAAGGTCTGGAATGCACTGTGCAGAACCATTAATGAGACGCCTTGGAGCAGCAAACGGAACAGTTCGTGCATCTCTTTCGTTCTACAACACAGATAGCGAAGTAAATACCCTCATCTCTGTCATCAGAGAACTGCTCGTATAATATTGTGAAAACAGGTACTCTATAGTATTTATAGAATCCCTGCCAAATACTATTTTATGGAAATCAGAAAGATTCAGGTGACCGGCGGGTCGTCATATGTTCTTTCTCTGCCGAAGTCATGGATTCGCGAACGAAACATTCAGAAAAATGACCCAATCGGTGTTGTATCACAGGCCGACGGCACTCTTCTTATTACTCCGAATATCAAGTATGACAGAACAACAAAATCAAAAGAGTTTCCATTAAAGGATTACCCTGACCCGCAGATGCTTCTTCGCTCATTAATCGGGGCATACATCAGCGGCTTTACTGTGATTAAAATTACATCCGCAGGGCGTATTCCTCCAAAAGTCAGGCAGGTTGTCCGCAAATTTACACAGATGACAATCGGTCAGGAAGTAGCAGAAGAAACCGACAACAGCATTACTCTAAAGGATATCTTAAACCCAAGCGAGATGCCGTTTGAGAATACAATCAGGCGTATGTATGTGATTGTAAAGGCGATGCATGAAGACGCTGTATATGCTTTAGAGCAGGGAAAGCGTGAGCTGGCAGAGGATGTTGCAGCACGCGATACTGATATCGACCGCCTTCACTGGCTAATTCACAGACAGTTCTCCCTGATTATTGACAATCCTGCATTGTCTCTTCGGATGAATATTACACCAAGCATGGCTTCGACCTATTATCAGATTTCACGTATCATAGAGCGTGTCGGAGACCACGCGGTTTTGATTGCCGAATCAGTCCTTGTCCTAATCGACAAAGGTGTTGACCGTTCTCTTATCCCAAAGCTTTCAGGTCTTGATGCTGAGTCACTTGATGTATTCTACAGAAGTATTCAGGCAGTGTTTTCCGGAAATATTGTGAAGGCAAACCAGATTATTTCCGATGCAGACGAACTTGAACCACAGTACCATCAGTTCGGAGACACTACACGTAAGATGAAAGCTCAGGAAGCAATTGCCGTGAACCAGATTGTACAGAGCATGCACAGAATCACAGAATACAGCTCAGATATCGCAGAAATTCTGATTAACAGAATGGTATCCGAGGAATAAATTAGAGGATTTCTAACAACCTCTATTTTTCAAAAAATAAGATTCGGAATTGCCTTTAGGTTATAGAGATACTGGAAAAAAGAGAAAATCTCAACACCCTCACGCTAAGGCTCGAAGAGCCGCATGCGGATAAGGCGTCGCGGCATACTGGCAATTACTTCTTCGTATACGTCTTTCCCATATACTGGTGCTTATCGGAATCTCCTCCTTTAGCCACCACATAGAACCACTGGAATGCAGAACGGAAAAGTCCAAAGTTAATATATCTCCTCATAGAGAACCCGACAACCATCTTCATATCAAGATGAACCTTTCCGAAATGCTTCATCCGCTTTGGAAGCTCCCAGTCGTCTCCTGCATCACAGACGCGGTACATTCCAGCCTCGATAAACTCCTTCTTTCTAAAGGCAGTATTTGCACCAAGCGTTGCATAGAAAATACCGGTCTTTCCGCCGAGCCAGACAACTCTGTTGTAGAGGAAAACCTCAATCTTATGCTTTAATCCAGGCTCGAGAGGATAAATCGGCCCATAGAAAGTAGAAGCCTCCGGATGGTTCTTGAAATCATTTACAATCGTCTCAAGCCATGTACGCGGGAAGAAACAATCAGCATCAGCAGTTACAATCCAGTCATACTTTGCTTCCATCACACCATCGTTCCTGGCACCTCCGACCTTCTTGCTTGTCTGAATGAAAACCTTATCCGCATACTTTGCAGCAATCTCTCTGGTGTTGTCCTTCGAATTTCCGTCAACAACAATCACCTCATACTGATCACGCGCAAGTGTCTGATCGCAGACACTCTTCAAGCATGCCTCGATTCCTTCTCCTTCGTTAAATGCCGGAATAACAACTGAAATCATGATTTATTCTCCACAAAATTCAGAACACTTCTGATACATCCATCCATATTCAGATACTCAAACTGAGAGAAGCGGCCTACTAAATCCAGACCAAGACCTTCTAAGTACTCGCGGGCAATTTTTATGTTTTCCAGATAGTCAACATCATAGACCACATACGCATACTTGAAACGGTCGACTGCTGTGTGAACAACATTGTCTCCAGCAAGTCCCATCTCGCGAAGACCGGATACAGTGTGCTCAATGATTTCCTCATCAGTCATCTTCGAGATGTCATCACCCTCGTTGTAGGTAATCTCTGCAAGGATAGAAGAACAACCCTCAGGAGCTACCTTTGTCGAAAAGTTGGACGGGAAGGATAAGCGGTTGAAAGCTCCCCACTTCATCTCCGGAACATACATCCAGGAGATGTCTGGAATCTCGCCTTTGATTCCAACAGAGATACAGGCAATCGAGTTGTAGCGAAGAGCAGCCACAGTATCGTGGATTTCCTGCGGGATGTCAGAAAGCATCGGGAGAAGCACATGAAGCGGCACGGTGGAAATTACACGGTCTGCATCATAGACTTCTCCTCCTGCTGTAACCTTCCATCCGTCTCCTGCACGCTCTACTTTGGTGACCTCGCATCCGGTCTTGATTTTATCCAGAACAGGTGCTTCGATTGCGCGAACTAAAGCCTCAATTCCGCCCGTAACCGGATAGGAGAACACAGACTGGTGAGTGTAGCCTTCCGTCTCGATTCCTACAGCAGACTTGATGATGTCTTCTACAGGCGGGCGCGGCACGCGTCCATCCATCCAGTGCTTGGACATCTTGTCTGTTGGATAGTTCCAAATCTTCTCATTGTACGGGACAAGATAACACTCAGCAATTCCTTTACCGAAGGTGTAGTAAATCCACTCCTTGAAGTTCTGCGGCTCTGCAACCTCGCCCTTTTCCACTGCAACGAGATTCTTCACATACTCATTGATACAGAAGAAGAGGTCTTCCTTTGGAAGGTCAGATAAACCGTTTTCGAACGGATACTTCAGGAAAAGGTCTTTGTAGAAAATCTTGGTGTTGCGGTTTCTAAACTCACGGTTCTCTTCCAGGACATTCTGCATAAACTCGAGAACTTCAGTGTCACGGGAGAAAATAATATGAGAACCTCCGACATCGAAAGTAAATCCGTTTCTTTCTTCGGAGATACAAAGACCACCGGTCTTTGCTTCCTTTTCGAATACACAAACCTCATCTCCTTTTTCAGAAAGGAGGCGTGCGAGGGTGACACCGGTCAGCCCTCCACCCAGAATTGCCCATTTGGTAGACATTGTATTACCTGATAATTGAGTGTACAAGTGTTCCAATAGCAGAACGTTTCATATCGATTGCATCATACTGACACATCTCGTGACAGCAGTAACATCTGATGCAGTTGGTTAAGTCAAAGGTTGCTTTTTTCTGAACAATCTTTGCCGCCTTTACAGGACAGATTCTGACACACTGACCGCATCCAACACATTTTTTGTTGTTGATAACAGGAGACGGTGCATAAATTTTACCAACTCTCTGAAGTCTGCGGTAGATGTTTTTCTTGTGCCAGGACTCTTTTACTTCGACGCGGTATGTGGACGGCGGAGTGAAGTCAGTCACAGGAATTACTTCATCTCCTTCTACTTCCACTTCATCATCGATTAATCCGCGGCGAAGTGCTGAGATTGTTGTGGCGATGGATTCAGGAGCCATACCGATTAATGTCTGAGCTGTTACATCAAGACCGTAAACGGATTTGGATGCTAAAATATATCCAACTTCTTTGGGGCTTCCGCCCATTGGACCATTTCCCTCCATACCAATTACAGCATCCATAATTACCATGTCGGGTTTTATGAGCTCATTTAAGTCCACAAGCATCTCGGCAAAATCAGTGAAGTCTGGGAAGCGTGAGTGGAAAACAGGCTTATCCAGACCCGGCACCACTCCAAAGGTGTTCTTGACAGCTCCTGAGAAGTGTGCAAACATATGAGTCTTTAATTTACAGACTGAAATGATGACCTCTGCATCGCATGCCTGATTGATAACAGTAAACCGTTTCATGGCAACGCCTTCAGGAATTGTACGTTCCTGATACCCGGTATCATAGTTTAACTCGATACCAAGCTCCTTTGCCACGTCTTCAATTCCGCATTTATGGTACACACGCTTTAAGGAGCGCTGGTTGTACATAATTCCGGCTCCGGGGCTGTCTGCTATCGTTAAAATTCCGCCTGCATCGATAATCATTTTTCCAACCGCATAGATTACCGCAGGGTGAGTTGTTACAGCTCTGTCAATAGCTGCATCTGATAACAGGTTCGGTTTGAGAAGGACACGCTTGCCGTTGACATTTGGAAGACCTCCTGCTGCTTTTACAGCTTTTTCAACTGCTTTGAAGACTAGATCTTTCTCATAAGAGGAACATTTTGCCGAGCCGGTTATGGATTTCATGGTTGGATAATTCTCCGCGAAGCAGACTGCCGCAGGAAAGCGGCATATATAGTATAGTATTTGATTTTTATCTTATAATAAGGAGAAGGGTTTTTCGGCATAAGACGAAAGATTTCCCATCTCACTCTAAGGATTCATGCAATAATATTTCCGATACTTGAAAATCCGTCCCCGCGGCTTTCCACGCAGCCGACAGCTGTTGCACGAAGGTAGTCAACTTCTTTTACTGTCCTCTCACGAAGACAGAAAGCAAGAGACGGGGAGCGTTCCTGTTTTCCATCGATTACAAAATATCTGGAATGAACACAAAACCTGCAGTTCTCGGTACTTCGAAGACGACCGTCTGTACATGTTACTTTTCCTCCCGATACAGGCAGCTCATTCGCCGTCATAGAACAAAACCTCATAGCCTGCTTCAGCGAGAACTGATGCAATGTACTCGCGGCTTGGATCGTCAGCAGATGTTATCTTCTCGCGCCAGAGTTCCAGGAGTGTTTCATCTTTTGATTCCAGGGACACGCGCCCTTTGACCTTACCAACCTCTGCCCCGTCTTTTGATATACGTGCTGAACAGCAGTGATACGAGCTGCAAATCAGAAGTCTGTACGGGTGAATTGTGCAGACATATTTTCCGGTTGGAAGACGTCTTACAAAGAAGCATGCTGACGGATGCTGTTCCTGAACCGAGTGGTCATTTTCAAAAATATCGCGATACTCAGGAGTAATTAAAGCCTGGCGCATCTCTTTTACCACATCATTCTTAACAACATATCCAAACTTCGAAAGCTGACGCTCCATCTTTACGATAGAACCGATTCCAAGACAGCACTTTCCGCACTGGATACATTCAAAGCTTCCAGCCATGAAAATTATTTCCGCTGTCAGGATATTTATGTGTTGGGCTTTCTGCCAAAACATATTAGTCATCGTAAAGCAAATAGTCAAAACAGGCATGAGCGAAGTTCATATTTTAAACCATCCGCTGATTCTCCACAAGCTCAGCATGATGCGTGAGAAAAACACCAACACCAAAAGTTTCCGTGAGCTTTTAACCGAAATCTCAATGCTTATGGGATACGAAGTTACCAGAAACTTCCCGACAAAACAAATCCGCATTGAAACTCCTATTCGCGAAATGGATGCTCCAATCCTTGCAGCAGAAGATATTGTTGTTGTCCCGATTTTAAGAGCAGGACTTGGCATGACTGACGGTCTTCTGCAGCTGATGCCGACAGCAAAAGTTGGTCATATCGGTCTTTACCGTGATGAGACCACACATCAGCCGGTTGAGTATTACTGCAAACTTCCAAAAGAATCAGTTGATGCAGAAGTTATTGTCGTTGACCCAATGCTTGCAACAGGCGGCAGTGCATCAGCGGCTCTTAATTTCCTGAAGGAAAGGAGATGTAAGAATATCAGATTCATGTGTCTGGTTGCAGCACCTGAGGGAATCCGCGTTTTACAGGAGGAGCATCCCGATATCGACATCTTCACCGCATCAGTTGATGAGTGTCTGAACGATAACTGTTACATCGTACCAGGCTTAGGCGATGCAGGCGATAGAATCTTTGGAACAAAGTAAACCTATAGAATAAATACTTTCGAGCGCAGATATCTCTGCGGCTCCAGAAAGGGCATAAGCCCAAGGGCTTAGCCCAAAAGTCAAACCTATAGAATAAACACTTTCGGGTTCAATATACCTTTCATGGTGCGTGAATCCTCTAAATTGAAGGAGGGAGGAAAGGCAACCGTACTTGGCATTCAGCATGTCTTTGCTATGTTTGGTTCGACCATCCTCGTCCCTATTCTAACAGGGCTTCCAGTCTCTGTCGCATTGTTCTGTGCCGGTATCGGTACGCTGATTTTCCATCTTGTCACAAAAGGCAAAGTTCCAGTTTTCCTTGGTTCAAGTTTTGCATTTATTGCAGCCATTCAGGTCGTAGCTGCAACTGAAGGAATTGAGTTTGCAACAGGCGGTATCGTAGCTGCTGGTTGTGTGTATCTACTGCTTGCAGTACTTGTCTTCTTCTTTGGAGCAGATAGAATCAGAAAGCTCTTCCCGCCTGTAGTTACCGGTCCTGTTGTGATGATTATTGGTCTGATGCTTGCAGGAACTGCAATCAGCTACTTCACTAACGGCTGGTCTTACCTTGTCGGAGTTATTGTGATTGCAACCGTTATCATCGTGAGTCTGTTCTTTAAGGGATTCTTCAAGATGCTCCCGATTCTCTTTGGTCTGATTGTAGGATACATCTCATGTATGATTATCAATGCATTCGGCGTTGACATCGGTCTTGACTACACAAAGATTACTGATGCAGCACTCATCACTGTTCCTGAGTTCTTCCTTCCGGCATTCAGTGTTTCTGCAATCTTAATGATTGCTCCAATCGCAATTGTTACCTTCATCGAACACTTAGGAGATATCTCCGCAAACGGTGCAATCGTTGGAAAAGACTTCTTCAAAGACCCCGGACTTCACAGAACACTTGTTGGTGACGGTCTGGCATCTATCTTTGCAGGTCTTGTCGGAGGTCCGGCAAACACAACCTACTCTGAAAACACAGGAGTTCTTGCAGCAACAAGAAACTACAACCCAAGAACCTTAGAGATTGCAGCAGTCTTTGCAATCCTCATCAGTTTCATTGGATATATCAGCGGATTTATCAGTTCGATTCCAAACGCAGTTCTTGGCGGTATGTGTATTATTCTCTTTGGAATGATTGCAAGCGTTGGTCTGAGAACTCTTGTTGAGAATCAGGTTGACTTCAAGAACCAGAGAAACGTCTTAATTGTCGGTATCATGCTGATTATCGCAATTGGAGGTCTTGCAATCCCAATCATGCCTGAAGCAGACCTCTACCTCTCAGGTGTTGCATTAGCAGCTGTTGTTGGAATTGTCTTAAACCTTATTCTTCCAGAACGTCTTGGAATAGTTGACACAGACGAGAAGAAAGAATAATTCCTCTTTTTTTTAATAAATTAACAAAAGAAAAAAGTTATTTTGCGGTCCAGGTCAGGTGACCTAAGACGCGGTAGGTGAACTCAAGTTCATCAAAGACCGGAATGTTGTGCTCGGTTAAGAGGTCAATTCCAGGCTTTAAGCTGTCTCCTCCAACGAAACATCCGACAAGGAGATTATCAGTCTTCTTCTGGTAGTCGATGATAACCTGACTAACCTGTTCTGGTGAGAGAACCTTGTTCGGGAAGTTAACAAGGATTGCAATGTCCCAGAGGTCAGGGTTCTTGCAGAGAACATCATAGACACCGCGGAAGCGGGCTTCGTCTGCATCGCCGAGTAAATCAATCGGGTTGTTCTTGTTCCAGAACGGCGGCAGGAAGGTATCCATCTCATCAATGACTTCCTTTGGAAGATCACAGATGTCAATTCCCCAGGTCTCTGCATAGTCGTTGGAAAGAACAGCGAAACCGCCTGCATTGGTGATAACAACAGCACGCTTGCCTGTCAGCGGCTTCTTTAAGCCTCCAAGAATCTTTGCAATCTGGAAAGCACCCTCAAGGGTCTTTGCCGGAACAACACCACACTTTCTAAAGGCTTCCATGTAGACCTCGTATGCTCCGGATAATGAGCCAGTGTGGGATGCTGCTGCTGCCTGTCCTCTCTTGGAAGAACCTGCCTTAATTGCGACAATCGGCTTAAGCTTGGTGACCTCGCGTGCCATCTCCATGAATGCCACACCGTTCTTGATTTCCTCGATGTAGAGGATGATGGACTTGGTGTGCGGGTCGCGGGCTGCATAGCTCATGTAGTCAAGGAAGTCAAGATCGCACTGGTTACCAACAGAGACCACCTCGGAGTAACCCATCTCAGAACCTTCAGAAAGAGAGATTCCAACAACTGCGTTTGCAATAGCTCCGGACTGGGAGATGAATGCAATGTCTCCCGGAAGCGGAGAGGTTGCGACATAGGTGGTATCCAGCTTGTACGGCGGAAGAATCAGACCGAGACAGTTCGGACCAACAATTCTGACACCGTAGGAACGGGCGATTGCAACCATGCGTTCTTCAAGAGCTCTGCCTTCCTCGTTCATCTCTTTGAATCCGGCAGTGATGACGACAGCCATCTTAACACCCTTCTTACCGCATTCGTCCATGATTCCCGGAACTAACTGTGCAGGGACAGTAATGACCACCATGTCAACCGGTCCTGGAATGTCCCCAACAGACGGGTAACACTTGACGCCCTGAATCTCAGCACGCTTGTTGTTGACCGGATAAACCTCTCCTGGGAACTGAAGCAGATTGTGGAATGCTGCATATCCCATCTTGGTCTTATCATCAGATGCTCCAATGACTGCAACGCTTCTTGGCTTGTAGTAGTCGAGCGGGACAATCTTTTCAGGGTCATAGTGCGGCGGAAGAACAACCGGTTCGTCCTGAACGATGACACGTGCATCAACAGCACAGCCTCCCTTCTCATACAGTCTAAGCGGGTTGATATCGAACTCAACGACAGTCTCATTCTCTTCGAAGAAGCGGCATGCGTTCTTTAAGACCTGGAAGAGGAACTCCTCATCCTTTGGTGCATCTCCTCTGTATCCCTTGATTAAGGTATAACCTTTAATCTCACGGATTAAGGAGCGAAGCTCCCCATCAGATGCAGGAAGAAGGCGGATTCCAACATCCTTGTGGAACTCAACCATGGTACCTCCAAGACCGAATGTTAAGACGCGACCAAATGCCGGGTCAATCTTACCGCCGACGATGAGCTCAAGTCCCGGTTTTGCCATTTCTTCAACGATGACGCCTTTGATTTCAGCGGATGCATCGTAGTTCTTTGCGTTTGCAACGATTTTATCAAAAGCTTCCTTTGCTGCTGCGTCATCTTTGACGCCAACGATAACTCCGCCTGCATCACTCTTGTGAATAATCTGCGGAGAGACAATCTTCATTACAACAGGATAACCTATCGATGCGGCGGCTTTTGCTGCATCGTCTGCTGACTGCACAATCTCAAAAGCCGGGGCTGGTACGTCATACTGGCGCAGGAGGGCATAGCCGTCTGCCTCAGATAACATCTTGGTAGGTTTAGAGGACACTTTTCGATACTCCTTATTTTATGTTGAGTAATCATTCCTGCATATCTACAGGATTGATTAATTGTACATTATTTATCATGTATGATTAGTATAAATACCCTATGTTTTACAGTCGGGGTGTGAACTCTTCACAGAGTATTGTGCAGAATTAACAAACTAAACTGAATAATCTGTCAAAAAAAGTTATTGTTCCCAGTTTCTGAGAACTTCGGTCAGAACACCAAGAGATGCTGATGTTTTGATTCCTGTCGGGTGGAAGTGGGTTCTGGAAGTAACATAACCCATCTCGTTGAGTATTACAACAAAGTCTTCCATCTTCGGAGGAGAGACGCGAATATCACGGCAGATTGCATGATAGTCGTAGAAAAAACCGCACTCAGGCTCATCTTTCAAGATACGCAGGAATTTTTCCATCTGCCGACCGGTTCCAAACTTCATGTTTGGAAGGTTCTCGAGCATGGAATCGATAATGCCCTCGCCCTGTAGTTTTCCCATCCAGAGAGGGCCTATTGGAAGAGTCTTTGCTCCGCAGTACGGGCATACTTCTTCCGTTGGAAGCAAGGCCCCCTTTTCTTCTGAGCGGTAAAGACAGTTCGGGCATTCATGGATGAATCCAATCTCACCCATTGTTTCATCGGCTGCCGGAACTTTTGCGATGATTTTTACGTGAGATCGGTAGTAGTGATTTTTTGCGAAGGATAAAATCGGTTCCATACCGCGGTCATACTTTACAAGCTCACGTGCCATAGCACCCATCATCATACGAAGACCAACTTCAGAGTGATACTCTGTATTAATCGGTGTTGAGAAGTATCTGCGAAGACCTGCTTTTAAGTGAGCTCCGCAAAGAGGAGCTGTATCTGTTGCAGTGACGAAAAGATACCGCTTTGCAGCACGTGATGCTGCATCTAAAAACGGCATTGGAGTTCCAAACGGATCTAAGTCCACCGCATCATATCTGCCGGAACACATCAGACGATTTGCATCATCACATGTGACTTTGATATCCTCATCGAACCGCTTTGCATTTTCCTCAATAATTTTAACAGCGGTTGGATTGAAGTCATTGATGATAGCAGGCACGTGAGTTTCGTTTGCAACACGAAGACCTCGTATACCTGTTGCGGCCATAGAGTCCAGATATTCTTCAGGTTTTATGACGCTCATCAAAAGAATTGTCATATCACGGTTGAATTCCATTCTGGTATTGTAGAATACCGGAGCTGAACCCGGCGGGAATTCCGCGTTCTCATCCTGAACCGGTGCGTAAAAAGTAGTACTTCCTTCAGTTATTTCATGCAGATCCATAAAAATCACGGACATGTAGGGATTCGAACCCTAGATCTTCAGCTTAGGAGGCTGATGCCATATCCTGACTTGGCTACATGTCCAAAATGTATGCTCATAATTTGCTTATATCTAATATTATTCTTTTCCATCGCCAGTCGCATGAACGCAACTTTTGAAAGAATGTAAGGGACCGCAGGTAATACACTTATTAGGATGTAAGTAAAAGGAATAGTTAAGAATACTTATCAGGGATAGATATGAAGATATTTGTACAAGATTCACTGCATATGGCAGAAGCCGGCTCATACTTTGAGAAATCAGTAAAAATCGACGGCGATTTCCTGGTACCTCCGCGCACAGAGTTCTGGAAGGACATTGTTGTATCCGGCAATATCTATCTTTGTCCTGAATCGCATGTGAAAGGCAACGTCACATGCAAAGGAGGAGTTATCTGCCGGGGATGTGTAATTGAAGGTGACTTAATCGCAGAATCAGACGGAGAGCTTAGAATTTGCGATGGAGCATCCATAAACCGTATCTTAAGTACGGGAGATGTCTACCTTAGAAAGGATGTATCTGCCTCGGAAGTTAGAGGCAACAACATTTTAGTCCTTGGAAAAATACAGTGCGGAAAACTCATGGGCAAAAACACCCGTGTTGTTTCCAGCGAATTCTAATCCCTTTTTCATATCTTTTTTATCCGCTAAAGACTGACATATAGGTATATGGCAGATGTAGTTTTAATCTCAGGAAGCCCGCGTGCAAATGGAAATACCGAATATGCATTAAACGTGTGCAAGGAAGAAATCGAAAAGCATGGATTAACTGCTGAAATTATTTCACTTCGCGGAAAGCAGATTCACGGATGTATCGCATGCGGAAAGTGCGGAACCCAGGACTGCTGTGCATTACAGGATGACTTAAACGAGATGCTCCCGGCAATCAAGGAAGCAAAAGGATTCATCATCGGAGCTCCTGTTTACTTTGGAACAGCCCGCGGAGATGTCATGAATTTCCTCCAGAGAACCAGTATGGTTGCAAGAAAGAATGGAAACTGGCTTGCAGGAAAAGTTGGAGGGCCGGTTGTTGTTGCACGCAGAGGAGGACTTACTTCAACCTTACAGGAGATGCTTATGTCGTTTTTCATCTCAGGAATGACTGTATGCGGTTCAACCTACTGGAACATCGCATTCGGAAATGCACCGGGAGAAGTTGGAGAGGATGCAGAGGGTATGCAGACTTTACAGACCTTTGCAGCAAATGTTGCTGAGTTAATCATTCAGCTGAGAAAATAATCGTCTTAGGATTTCTAACAACCTTACTTTTTTTTAAACTTCATAAGGCAACACGATAGAATTGGATAAAACAGCTAAAGGGTTTTAGACATGCACCACTGTAATGCGGTTGCAAACTCCGAAGATGCATGTCTCTGATACAAAATATCAGAAGACACTCAGAAATTTAGATTGACTGCGGACAGTATAACTCTGATAAATACAGATGATATCCGGTTTCCTGGTATCTGATACGGGTTTTGCTTATGCAAGGTATGAAAATGAAAACAAAACTTTTCGTTTGTTTATTTTGTTGTTTTGCGGTGAGCAAATTGCTTTAATTTGATTTTGCGGATTTTATTCACGTTTTAATTGCGCTGATGAAATGTGAATCTTGATTTTGTGGAGTGAATTTTTCATCAGATACTGTCCGGCTGTAAGGCACGCAGCTCTTTTTTGCTGATTGTTTGTTCAAAAACAATTCCGAAATGAAAAGGGATTAGTCAGAGGTTTCTCTGACTGCGCTGTCCCCTATTACTTTGTTCGAACTACTTTCTTCTAAGAACTACAGCTGCTCCAAGTCCTGCAAGCACTGCAAGAATTGGTGCAGGGGTTTCCGGTTCAGTTGGCTTTTCCGGATTCTCCGGCTCATCGCCCGGCTGTTCCGTATTAACTGGTTCGTTAGATTCCCAGACAGCGTAGAGTGTCATTGATTTAGTTACTTTGATGGTTTCCCCATATGTGTAAACAACATCACCGTCAGCAGAGGTTGCCCATCCGGCAAAGGTGTATCCTTCTCTGGTGAAGAAGTTAAGGTTTAATACCTTCTCTTTTACGGAGGTGAATGTCTGCGGGAACATCTCGCCTGCTCCGCCGTTTGCGTTGAAGGTTACGGTGTAGGTGGTCTTTGAGCTGCCGCCAGAGCTTGGATACTTCAACTGTGCTGTGATTGTTATGTCCTCCGCCGGCATGAATGCAGGAATCTCTTTGTCCCATCCTATGAAGGTATATCCCGCCCAACTTGAGTCAGATGGAGGAGATATCGGAGTCATATATGTCTGTGAGATTGGAGGAATGATAGAATCACCCGTGTTCTCAAAAGTCAGAGTGTACGAGTTAATAGTCCACTGTGCTGTAATATCCAGATTTTGAGCAGGCATAGTTTCTGGAATCTCTGGCTCCCATCCGGTAAAGGAGTAACCCTTTCTCGTCGGATTTTCCGGAACGGTTACCGTGGCTCCGTAATTCAGATTGATGTTTGGAACTTTTGTATCAGCAGTATTACGGAAGATAATCATATACTGATTAATATTCCATTCTGCAGTGAGAGTAATATCACTGGTTACTGTTTGCGTAAAGTCCCAGTTATTATTACCGTTCTTCCAAGCGACAAATGTGTATCCAGTACGTGGTTGAAGTTCATATGCAGTTACAGTTTCACCAGAATTAACTGTCTCGGTATGGACAGTGACAGTCTCATTCACGAAGGTAACGGTGTGTGTAACAGGAGTTCCTTCCACCCATTTTACGTACAGTGTTTCATCTTTAGTCATGGATAAGTACGCATCTTTTGCATAGGATGTTCCAGTTCCATCTGCATTGGCATTCCATCCATCTGCTTTGTAGTTCTTTCCCGAATCTGTTTTGGACATACCAACAGCGGATGCTACTTTTGCCAGTTCACCATCAGCATACTTTTCTGCATCCGGTGCATTTCCAGATGTTGCTCCATTACTGTTGTATGTAAGAGTGAACTTTGGTTTAAGATATGCTGCATGAGACTGTAAGATGTTGGTTGGTATGCCAAAATTCTGATTGTCCCAGAACGACTTAGCATAGACTGATTCACCATTGACGTCAGTAGCTGTTCCCTCAGTTACAACATTATTGTTAACCTTCATCCCAATCCAGCCAAAGTTGGATGTAAGGCTTCCATCAGGATCACATTTACCTGCAATTCTTCCAGCGGTTTCAGCGCTGACCTCTTTGGTTAATGCATAGCAGTTAGAAAAAGAATACTCACCAGTTACACCCACAATACCGCCTGCAACAGTTTGTTGAGAGTTATCGGATGTAGCGGTAACAGTACTACCTGCAGAAGAGCACTTAGAAATTGTTTTAACAGTACTGCCTATGGTACTTCCTATAATACCTCCTGCATGAGCATTGAAATCAAGATACCCACTAAGTCCATGATGGGTTGCTTTGACAGATCCTACAAAATAGCACTTGGAAATAGTTCCCTTTCCCTGTCCGACAATACCTCCTGCATAGGCAATAGAATTAGTAGCAGATGCTTCAATATCTCCTAGAGAATAACATGATTCAATAACTCCCCATCCATTCCTGCAATTCCTCCGGAGTAGGCAAAAACATTCGTAGAAGTTACCGTAACATTTGTGGAAGAGTGGCAGTTCTTAATGCTTCCGCCATATGAATTAACACCAACTATTCCACCAGCTGTTGTCACAGAATTACCACCATCTCCTGAAATAGTGACTGAAGCTTTGATATCTGCTCCCGTGAAACTGCAGTCCTCGACATACCCCATATTAACACCAGCAATACCACCTGTCATAAGACCTACTGAATTGCTGACATCAATATTTCCAGATACTTGGAGGTTCTTTACAGTTCCTCCTTCAATATAACCAAAAAGACCAACAGAGATCAGATTATTCGCGTTGGTAATACTCAGACCAGAGATGGTCTTACCGTCTCCGTCAAAAATACCTTTGAACGACTTATCCATTGTTCCAATCGGCGTCCATTCCTGGCTTCCAAGGTCAATGTCAGCAGTGAGCTTAACGTTCTTTCCTGAGAAATCATTACCATCATTCACCATCGCAGCAAACTGTGCGAGGTCGCCTGCGTCTGCTATGGTGAACTCAGTTGAGGTATCATAATCAGTACCCCAACCTGCATCAGCCGTCCATGCCGCACTGACCGGCGTCATAAACACCAGACAGACCGCGAACAGAACAGCCGCGAGTGCCGCAAAGCGATGAAGCGCTTTTTTAGATGTCGTTTTGAGACATTTTTCGTTTTTCATTTTACCGTCCTGTATAAGGTAAATTGCGAATCCAAGCCCAGACGATTCAGCGCTGAAATAATCTGAGATGGCGTCAATTCCTTATACAGAAGGAGTGGAATAATTTTTAAGATAATCAGCAAACGCCCAATACGAGGCTGATTGCTTAAAATAAGCCCCCTAAGCAAGTATTTGAAATTACAGAAATATACAGAATATCCCGCGCGAAAACAATCCATCGGCGGTGAGACCGGGCTAAGCCTGGTTAACCCCGAAGTATTGACTGATGAACATGGGAGAGATCCTGCGATGAAAGTTACTGTGACTCCACAGGAAAGCAATCTTTTTCCAACAAAAGACACTGCACTGAATCCTGGAGTCTTAAAATTATGACTGACAAACCATACGAATCTTCCAAAGATGGGACTGAATCAGAAAAGCAGTCTAAGAGTAATCGCCTGCTGAAGGTAATTATTATTATTCTGCTTATACTTCTGCTCTTCGTTGTTACTACGGGTGTTGTGGTCTTCGTCCCACTGATTCAGGAAAACATGAAACCTTCATCAGGAGTTGGACTGCAGGTAGATCCCTTTGCCGGTGCATTTGTTGAACAGAAACCTGAACCTGGTGTAACTATTCCAGGATGGACATCTGTTACAATTCCAACAGGTGTTACTGTAGTGAAGACTGCTGACTTCTACAACCCTAAAGATAATGAAGGATTGTATTATCTGACATTCAAACTCTCGCTTCTGGACGAAAATGGTAGGGTGTCAGAAACATTGTACGAATCAGGTCTTATCCCACCAGGAGACCATATCCAGACACTGACACTTTCCCGTGGACTTGTAGCCGGAAAGTATGATGGTGTTTTACAGATACAACCGTACCGTATATCGGATATGACACCTACGAACAATGCAAATATCCAGATAGATGTTTTCGTACGATAACATCCATTCTGGTCATCAAACAATGAGGTAATCATTATGAAAAGTCTGAAAAAATGTTTATGATTCTGCTTAGTGCAGCCCTCATCCTGTCTTTTACAGGTGCTGTAACGGCCAATGAAAACGAAATTAATGGATCTGGTTATTATGGAGACACTAGCATGGGAGAAGTCCCTGTTGAGGTTACATTAACTGGTGCATACACTGTTGTGCTTCCAACATCAATCACAATAAACGATGGCAGTACTAATGATTTGTATTTCAAAAATGGTGCAACATTAAATGTAAGTATGGTTGATATCCCAGGCAATCATAACCTGACTATATCTGTTGCATCTGAAAATGCATGGGATGTTGTACATGAAACTGACGAAAATTCTAGAATTGCATACTTGTTATATCTGACTTAATCAAGTAGCTATATGGAGAAAACAAGCAACCAGTATGCTCCAAATGGACACTTAAATAATATTGGTAAATTCAGTAACAGTGATTCTGATTCGAAGTCGACGGAATCTATTGATATCATTACCACAAATTGTCCAGTAGAATTTGATATTCTTACTGCTCGTGACTCATCTAAAACATCTGATAATCTTCAGATGGGCAAGTATTCTGACAATCTGACATTCACCATGAAAGTCACTAGTAATGAAGTTAATCTTATATACTTCCCCACTAATGAGTAATTTGTAAGATATTAAAAATCCATAAGATTTTATCTCTAATATTCTATTTTTTACAAAATAATCTACCAAATGTATTAAATAAGATTTCATAAGGCAAGCTTGAAGCGAAGCTTTACGACTGTTTTTCGTACATCATCTCTGAAAAGTTGTTGGAGATTATTTTATAATACCAGATACATGTGCCCGGCAGCTATTTGGGGATTTACGCGCATAGGTTTCTTAACTCCGCACAACCCACTCTCAGGAAACACTGATATCAGTATAGTTCAAATATATTATTAATATGGACTTTGGCGGAAGAACAATTGGAAGCGAGACCTATATCGCACCTAACGCAACACTCGCAGGGGATGTAAACCTTGGAAACAACGTAACAATCCTCTTCGGAGCAGTGCTTCGTGCAGATATGGACTCAATTACAATCGGTGACGGCTCAAACGTACAGGATAACGCAGTAATCCATGAAAGCATTGGAAAACCTGTAGTCATCGGCAAAAACGTATCCATTGGACATGGAGCAATCATCCATGGAGCAAAAATCGAGGACAACTGCCTTATAGGGATGGGTGCCATCGTCTTAAACGATGCAAAAATCGGAGAAGGATCTCTCATCGCAGCAGGAGCTCTTGTCTCTGAGAGAAAAGAAATCCCGCCGCGATCTCTTGTAATGGGAGTTCCAGGAAAAGTTGTCCGCGAACTAACCGAAGAAGAAGTCCTGAAAAACATCAAAAACGCAGAGACCTACGTAGGTGTGGGTCAGAGGTATCTCCATGAGTAATGCTGTTGTAATTGGAGGAGGCGTTGCAGGAATCCAGGCAGCCATGGATTTGGCAAATCACGGAATCCATGCCTACATCATCGAGCGTGAGCCGTCCATTGGAGGGCACATGGCAATGCTCGACAAAACTTTCCCGACAAACGACTGTTCAATGTGTATCTTATCGCCGAAAATGGCAGAGGTCTCCCGCCATCCAAATATCACAATCCTGACCTTAGCCGAAGTCGAAAAGATTGAAGGAACCGCTGGAAAGTTCACCGTCACCGTCACCAAATACCCAAGATATGTAAACGAAGCAGACTGTACAGGATGCGGTGAATGCATCGAAGTCTGCCCGGTCGAAGTTTACAACAAATTCGATGCAGGCCTTGGAGTTAGAAAAGCCATCTACAAACCGCACGCACAGGCAGTTCCGAACTTAGTTGTCCGCGATGCATTCCACTGCATCAACTGCGGCCTCTGCTTTGATGAGTGCGGTAAAAACGCAGTCTTAAAAATCACCGAAGACAAAGTCCAAACCATAGAAATCGAAGCAGCCTCGGTTATTATCGCCACCGGATACACGCTCTTTGACGCGCAGAAAAAGTCTCAATTCGGATACCTCAGATATGCGGATGTCATAACAAGCCTTGAGTTTGAGAGAATGATTAACGCAGGAGGCCCAACCAAAGGAGAACTTCGAAGACTTTCCAACGGTGAGACACCAAAAAGTGTTGTCTTTGTTCAGTGTGTCGGCTCACGTGATGCAGTTCTCAAAAGAAACTACTGCTCATGTGTATGCTGCATGTATGCGATGAAAAACGCCATGCTGATTAAGGAACACTACCCGGACTGTGAAGTATCCATTCTCTACAATGATATAAGAGCATATGGAAAAGGATACGAAGAGTACTTTGAGCGTGCCAAAAACATGGGTGTGACCTTCCTTAGATCATTTGCCGGAGAGGTTCAGAAATCCAAAGACTGTCTGGTAATTCCTCTTGAAAACACCGAGACAGGCGAGTTTGTAAACCTCGAAGCAGACCTGGTTGTTCTCTCTGTTGGAATGTCTCCAGAACCAGACACTGTCCGCCTTGCAAATTCCCTTGGAATCAAGATGGACGAAAGCGCATTTCTCAAAGCTGATGACCCATACTCGCCTGCAGTAAGCGGAGTTCCAGGAATCTTTATTGCAGGAACAGCCCTTGCACCAAAGGACATTCCAGACTCTGTAGTTTCCGGAGGTTCTGCTGCTGCAAAGGCATTTCTCTGCAGCATGGAGCGTGTTGAATAATGGTACAGAAAAGAACTAACGGTAAAAAACCTGTAATCAGTGAAGAGAAAACCCTCTGGTGGGATGATGAACAGAGCTGTATCATGGCTGTTGATCAGACTCTTCTGCCGACTGAATACAAGGTTCTTGAAATCAGAACAATCAACGCTTTAGCTGATGCAATCAAGAGACTTGCCATCCGGGGAGCCCCGGCACTTGGAGTTGCCGGAGCTTTTGGTGTTGCACTTTCCGCACGTTCCTGCGAGTCTGATGTTGAGTTTGAAGAGACCGTTGCCGCAGATGCAGCGGAGTTAATCGGCACCAGACCAACTGCTGTCAATCTCTCATGGGGAGTTAAAAAAGTCCTTATGAGCATGGAAAATCTCCCGCCGGAGATGGCAAAGATTATGGCCCTCTTTGCAGCAAAGAAGATTGCAGAAGACGACACAAAAATCTGTCAGGAGATTGGAAGAAACGGAGCCAAACTTCTTCCGCAGATTGGAACAGTCTTAACCCACTGCAATGCAGGAGCTCTCGCATGCTCATCCTGGGGAACAGCACTTGGTGTTGTTCGTTCTGCATGGAAGATGGGGAAGAACATCTCTGTTATCTCCTGCGAGACAAGACCTCTTCTTCAGGGCTCAAGGCTTACAGCCTTCGAACTTGCACGCGATAAAATTCCTGTAACAACAATCATCGATTCCGAGGCCGCATACCTTATGCAGCAGGGAAAAATCGATGCAGTAGTGGTTGGAGCTGACAGAATCACAAAAGACGGAGTCTTCAACAAAATTGGAACTTATATGCACGCAATCTGCGCAAAGCATCACAACATTCCATTCTACGTGGCAGCTCCTGTATCTACCTTCGACTTCGAAGCTGAGATGAAGGATGTTGTAGTTGAGGAGCGGGGAAGAGCCGAGGTTGCAAATCTCTTTGGAAAGACCACTGTGCCAGAGAATGTCCCAGTAATTAACCATGCGTTTGATGCAACACCACTTGAGCTTGTAAGCGGAATTATCACAGAGAAAGGTGTCCTGTATCCTCCATTTGACTTTAGTGAACTGAAATGATTACAGATTATCTTCCTGTTGCTTTCTTTGACGTTCCAATTCTGAATTCAATAGTGTACCTGCTAGGCGAACTTGTAATTATTGTTCTTGTCCTATGGATTCTTCTGTCACTTCTGATTGGAATCTTAATTGCTCTGTCCATCAGAAAGAAGAAGATGTACTTCCCAATGCTTCTAAGACCTGTTCTGGCACTTACGGAAGGAACTGTGAAGCTGGTTTGCATGATGTTTCGTGTTGACCCAACAGAGCTTATGGAGTTTCTGATTAAGATTGATAATCAGATGAACTACTCGGCATTTGCGAAAGTTCCGGTTGAGCGCCGTGCGGTGTTTATTCCTCTCTGTCTTCGCTCTGCAAAGTGTCCTGCAAGGCTTTCTCCTGATGTTGGAATTTCCTGTGTTTCATGTGGTAAGTGTCAGCTTGGAGATGCGATTCCAATCTTAAAAGAAGCAGGATACATGACTTTTATTATCCCGGGCTCGACTTTTATTAAGCGTCTTGTGAAAAAATACCGTCCACAGGCTATGATTGGTGTTGGATGTCTGATGGAGGTAAAAGAGGGTCTGGAACTTGGACGCAGGATTTCGATGACAACTATTGGTGTAGTAACAAAAACTGATGGTTGTGTTGAGACAACAATGGATTATGACGTACTTATGAAAGCTGCATCAATCGGACTTGATAAAGAACTAAAAATGCCAGTGAATAATGATTGAGGGATATACCCCCAATCGGTGTTATTTTCTGACTTAATGAGTTTATTTGTGCGCAGATTTCTCAGTCGCTTGTATGCCTGCGACACCTAAGGAGCATGCGTCCCTTTGGGACTTAGCTCCAATGAGTTTATTTGTGCGCAGATTTTTTTGTTGCTACTGACGGCTTAGCAGTTTCTTCTTTTTTTGTTGCCTGCTTTGCCATCTTGTCTTCTTTTTTGTGTGTTGGCATGTGAATGGTTCACTTATCCAGGAAGGCTGATTGGTTTTCAGTTCTCTTCCCTGATTAATAATTGGCGTAAGAGAATAAAGGATTTCATATCATAGACATTGATGTCTTAACCTGTGCTGTTATATAGATTAGTGACATAGATTTTTGTATGGTCTCATTAGAAGAGTTGGCAATCAGGCTTGACAGACTGGAAAAGGATAACGAAGAGCTCGAGGAGCGCGTCAGAGAACTTGAACTCCAGATTGGAATCTTAACTGAGCGCAGTCTTCGCGGCAGCTGCTCGTCTTGTCATATGTAATCTTGAGGCTAAGGAGGCAATGCCTCCGCGTGCCTCACAGGCGTCGCGGGCATACGGGCGGGTGATGCTCGTCTTGTCATATGTGATTTGATGAAAAACTCTAACCCCCAATCTATATATCAGATAAGCCACAGATTATATTCTGCAAATGACCTCAGTACGTATTAAAAAGGGCTTAAAACGTGTCTCTTCGTACTGTCAGGTCCGCTAAAAATATCAGGGCGGATTTTCCGCCCGACGGAAGATTCGCCTTTTTTGTGATATCATGATTCTTGAAAAGAAATCTATGCAGTACATATTAATGGTCGTCGCAGCTTCTGCCGTTTTTATGGACTATCTGGATACCAGCATTGTCTCAATCGCTCTTCCGTCAATTACAGCAGACTTAGGCGTTGGCAGTGCTGTTTCCGCGTGGGTTATGACCGGCTATCTTTTAGCTCTTGCTTCCATGCTTCTGGTGTTTGGAAAACTTGCAGACAGGACAGGACGTTATCGCGAGATTTTCATCACAGGTTTTGTACTCTTTACAATAGCCTCGTTCTTCTGCGGCATCTCTTCCTCGATTATCATGTTGATTCTATGCCGTGTTTTCCAGGGGGCGAGTGCTGCTTTAATGGTCAGTACAGCAACAATGCTTGTTATGCTTCATCTGCCTGAAGAAAAGAAAGGAATGGCCGCTGGTATGCTTGCAACACTTGGCGGAGCGGCTCTTGCATTTGGGCCCGGACTTGGCGGAATTATTGCAGAGTATCTTTCGTGGCACTGGATTTTCTTCATCAACATTCCAATTGGAATCATTGGAATTCTTGGGGCACTTTTTGTGATTCCAAAAGTGGAACACATATCGCGTGAGAAAAAGCCGTTTGATTTTGCAGGAGCTTTCCTTCTTGCAGCAACACTTCTTGTGTTCCTTGCAGGTCTTGAGATTGCAAATACCGAAGGCTGGTCTATTCCGGTAATAATTCTGCTTGCTGCAACTCCGATTCTTGGATTCATTTTCTTACGCTGTGAGATGAAGCATGCTGATCCGGTTCTCCCGGCAAATATCCTGAAAAATAAAATAGTCATCTGGGCAGCTGTTTCGTGTCTATTCATCACAATTGTGTATCTTGGAAGCATCTACATTCTCCCGTTCTACTTAACAGGACCACTTGGTCTTGGAAGTGCTCTGGCAGGGATTATTATGCTTATCCCGCCTGTGACCATGATGATTATGGGAGTTCCAGCAGGAAATCTTACAAACTCTTTCGGATGTAAAAAACTCTGCAATATATCAGCACTTGTAGGAATCGCAGCGTCTCTATTCCTTGCAGCAGCAGTTATGATGCAAAATGGTGTCCTGCTTTTCGTAGGTCTTCTGCTGCTTGGAGCAACTCTTGGAATAAATGAGGGGCCGACAATTCGAAGAATTACAATCCATTGTACAGAAGATACTCAGGGATCTGCAGGAAGTCTGACCTATACTGTGATGAATGTTGGAAGCGTTGTTGGAATTGCAGCATACTCTGTTGCGGCTTCTCTTGCTTCAGGAAGTCCTGATGTGTTCACAACAGGCGGAATTGCTGCTGCGTGTATCTTTGGAGCGGTCTGTGCGGTTCTTTCGTATATTACATCCAGGATTGCTAAAGATACTTTTTTGGCGTGAAGGATAATTTCTTTTTTTTTTTTGGAAATGTCTGATGATTGTTTACTTCTTTTCTAAAACCAACCTGTGGTATTCCTGAATTATCCAATGTGATAAGATGTTTAAAAAAGCAGGGGAAATTCCCTGTTGTTCATCTGCGTTACTTTCTTCTAAGAACAACTGCTGCTCCAAGGCCTGCAAGAATTGGTGCAGGTTTTGTTCTTAGAAGAAAGTAGTTCGAACAAAGTAAGAGGGGGCAACGCAATCAGAGAAACCTCTGACTAATCCCTTTTATTTCGGAATTGTTTTCATGATTAATTAAACTGAAATATTCTATATCCACCCACCCGCTTTTTCATATAACGACCAAAATTACCTCCATCTGAAACCTTTTGACCTTTACAGGAGAATTATTCATTTGACCAAAAATGGTGATGAATATGAAAAATCTCTATAGGAAAATGGTCGAAGAAGCCCTTGCCGCACAGTATGCAGACTTAGACGTCATCCGCAGAAGACGCGGAATGCGTTTCCACATGAAGGATGCAAAACCCTATGTGGAGGCTGTAGAAAAAATGACGATCCTTCCAAACCAGAGCAAAGCCGTAATCAACCTCCACAAAGAATCAGTCAAAAACCATTTTGAAATCCTCTCATCTCTTACAACCCATGTCAGAGAAGAAGACGACCCATTTGTAGAACACTACCAGACACCTGTTGTTTTAGACATCCTCTGTTCCGAAGACGAAGCATTTGCAAACAGTATGGAAAAGTTCGCAGACACAATCCGCGAACATGAAGCACTCATAGGCCGTGAAGCAGCACGCTGTTATGCAGGATTTTACGGCCCTGTTTGCTCTGTTGACTTCGCATTAATGCCTGGATCTACCAGTAACGTAGTCAACCGCATATTAGCAAAGACCGATATCCCGGAAACCCACAAAAAAACAATCCTCGCTGCCAAATCCTGGGGAATGAACACCTCATACGGAATCGGAGACGCCTTTGCCAAATCTGTAGAAGCAGGAGACACACTTGCAGAAGCATCCAGAAAAGAAGTAAAACAGCTTTGCGACATCTACAAAAACCCGATGGAAGCACAGGCATCACTCATGCGAAAAGCTCACATGACATCCTTCTCTGCAAAACGCTACATGCAGGAGTATAGAAAGCGCATGCTTCCGTCTGTCAAAGCCGCAATCGAAGATGAAGTGCATTATGGAAACATTGTGACTGTTCCTGCATACTGTGTTGGAGACATATCTCACCACATATCTCAATCCACGTTCAACATGTGCAAAGATGACGTGATTTTCTCAGTAATCGATGCTGTAACAGGTGTCATGAAAAACACACTTGAGGGCGCAATTCCGAAAGTAAAATCTCCGTTCCAACTCTTAAACATTGCAACAGGCTCAACTGCCGCAGCCGCAGAATACCTCCTTGAACTTGACGGATTCAATGCCCCAATGATAGTGGATCTCTTAACCAAACGCTATCACAACCTTGTTATGATTAATCCGACAAGAGGCTCTGCTGCTGAACTTCACAACTGCGACTTCATGGATATGATTTACAGAGGATGGAAGATTATGGATAGAGCAGGCCGCGTCAAAAACGGAAGCGGAGATCCGATTCGTCCAGTAGTTGATGGAGTTGAAGTTGATCTCTCACCAATCCATGAAAACGAAGTCCTCATGAACCCTCAGCGTTATGCATACCCGGCTTGCTCAATTACTGTCAGGACATCAGCACTTCTTCGCCTCGCAGATTACCCGTGTCTCATGACAAGCGAACCTGTCACGGCCACCATGATGACAAACATCATCGCTCTCGACAAAGAAAACCCCGCAGCTCCTGTTCGCGGCTGTAAGAACTGCGCAACCGCCTGCTTAATCGGTTCACGCCACCAGTACTGTCAGTACAAAGAAGGTGTCTGATGAAGTGTTATGTATGTGAAAAGATGGGAATCGACCGCGAAGCATCCGGTGTCTGCATCGTATGCGGAATGGGACTTTGCAGTGAACACATGGTAAGGTCAGATGTCGAAACCTTTGAAGGAGGATACCCTTTCCCATCGCGCAAACTCAAAAAGCCAATCCCGCGTATCTTATGCCCTGAATGTGCGGCAGCCTTTGGAGGCAGGTAATGGATTTACTAAAACGCTCGATTGCAGAATGTATTGGAACACTGATTCTGGTATTTATCGGATGCGGAACAGTCTGTGTACTTGGAGGAGACCTGCTTGGAATAGCAGCCGCCTTTGGTCTGGCTGTAACGATTATGATTTACACAATCGGAGCTGTTTCCGGATGCCACATCAATCCTGCTGTATCAATCGCTCTTTGTGCTGCGAAAAAATTTCCTGTAAAAGACACAGCAGCCTACTGTACAGCACAGTTTATCGGAGCATCACTTGGAGCTGGTCTTATAATTCTCGTGATGGGAATGGATGCCTTAACATCAGGCGGACTTGGAATGACAGCACCGGCAGTTGGAATCTCAGTGTTCCAGGCGGTTCTTGCAGAGTTTATTGGAACATTTATCCTCATGATGGTTATCATGGGAGTGGCTGTTGACCGCCGTGCAGTATCCGGATTTGCCGGATTAGCTATTGGAGCCTCAGTCCTTGCTGTAATCCTTGTCATTGGAAAAATATCCGGCGGCTCTATAAATCCTGCCAGAACATTTGGACCTGACCTAATGGCACTAATCTTCTCTGGATCAGATGCTTTATGGACAACATTTCCAATTTATGTAATTGGTCCAATTCTTGGAGCCGTATGTGCAGCCCTTCTTTACTGCAAAATGGCTGGAAAAGATAACTGCTGAAAATAGAAACCATCAATGAATGCATAAAGGCAGCCTCATTGGCTGCCGGCATTCGTCATTAATCCGGAAAAAGGTATTATATTTACTCTTTCTTGGTGGCGAGCTCAACGTCCTCTGCCTTGATGGTTTTACGACCAGCGTGCTTGGCAAGTTCGTTGGCTTCCTTTGCAATAGCCTCGATGTATGCTTCTGCCTTGATAACAAGTGCATCTGCAGCATCTTCACCAACGCGTTCTGCGCCTGCTTTCTTTGCAAGTCTGACGACTGCTGCTTTCGGTAAGTCTGCCATAGTTATTACCAATCAAAAAATTGGATTGGTAAATATATAAAAGTATCTCAAAATAATGGCTGTTTTACGTATTAGGACAAAAATATGAGGCAAAGAAGGAATTGCGCAAAAAATATTGCTTTGTTTTGGTAAATGCCGTACAAACAATCCTGTTGTTAAAAACAAGTCAATATTAGCGGATTTTGCCTTCAATTATGCGAACTGTCATGGAGAGTATCCCTTCATATGATGCAGATGCGCGCGAACTGTCGACAAACAGGTCTTTAATATTTACAATCAAAGCACCGTGTCCAATTCCTCCTCCAAGAAACACAAGTGTCCTAAAAATCAGATTGCCTGAAATTCCATCAGGGGCAATAATCACTCCCGCATCGGATACAGCATCCTCGATTAAAATCTCGCCATGTACAGCACCCGAAATCTCTGCTGCTTCTTCAGCATCACAGATAGTCCTGTCAACCATCTCATGACGTCCAATATCACCGATTCTTCCTCCGGAAAGGATAACAGCCTTCTCCGGAAGACCAAAAGCCCTTGCAAGACGTCTTCCGTCTTCTACAAAAGATACCTTCTCTGAAACAGTCCATCCCTCATCAACACCAACCGGTGCGAAGAAAAACTTACTCCCGGCAGAAGTTTCGAGAAGAGCTATTCTTTCAAGACGTTGTACTCCATAGACTGCTTTCAGATACTTTAATGTGTCATTTGCAGGAAGAGAACCGCGGACTGCCGCATCAATTTTCTTCGAGTACAAATCATCAACAAGAGATCTCTCAGGACACTTTGAGTAATTAATAGAAACATATTTTGGAACGGAGAACTCCATTCCTTCCTTTACATAACAGATTATCTCAATATCAGGTGATGCAGATTTACCCGCGCTCCAAATCACCTTTTCAGGATTTACACCGCAGCCGATTCCAATCTTCATATATTGGTAATGCCTTCGGAACAGAAGTTGAAGATAGTTGCCTTATCCTCGCCCTTTGTAAGAGTGAGGCTTCTTTCCTTTACAACAGTTCCAATGACCTGAGCTGCCATTCCTGCATCACGGAATTTACGGCAGACCTGCATCACAGAGTTTTTATCAGCAGTCATGATAAAGCCCATACCAGGATACATTCTAACCCATTCCTCAAAGGTGATTCCAAGAAGATCGAGGTCAGGAGTTGGAATTGACGTAAGGTCAACAACACCGCCAACTCCGGACGCCTCAAGAAGCATACCAAGAGTTCCGATGACTCCGGGGTTTGAGATATCTTTTCCGGCAGTTAAGAGATGGTGTTCTCCAAGTTCTTTCATGACGCCGAGCTGTTTCTGTAAAACTTCCGGAGACTTCTGGGTTACAGAATCCCAGTTCATGCGTGCGCTTGGATGAATTCTGCCGTTTAAGTCGATTGCCATGATAATCGAGTCCCCGACATTTGCAGTACTGCTGTAGATGACATTTTCGAGGTCGGCAACACCTAAAATCGAGACATCAATTACATTGTACGGTGCGTCCGGGTGGAGATGACCTCCAACGACTGGAACATTGAATGCGTTTGCGGCATCACGCATACCGTTTGTAACCTGAGCCATAACCTCATCATCAGAAGCTGAGAGAATGTCCACCATAGCCACAGGTCTGCCTCCCATTGCTGCGATGTCGTGAACATTTACAAGAATCGCACAGTATCCTGCCCAGTAAGGGTCAATATCCATGAGTTTATTCCAGATTCCGTCAGCGGCAAGGAGAAGAGCGGTTCTTCCGTTCTGAATTACTGCGGCATCCTCTCCATAGGATGCGATAACATCCAGATTATCGATGTGGAGAGTTTTTACCAGTGAGCCTATTGCCTGCTTTCTGCGTACACCGTCATATTTTTTGACTTCTGCCGCGACAGACGCCGGAGTATAGTTATCTGACTGCATTGTGAATTCACCAGAAGGAAAATCCCGCGGGAGAGATTGTTCCTTCTAACTTGTGGTTATATATTTCCATTACAAAGGGATAATATGTTGTACTATTTGTACCTGAATCTGATTCCTGCCTTTTATAATCCCTGACCTCCAATATATGAGTAATATGGATTGGGCAGAGAAGTACAGACCGCAGCATCTCGATGAGATTCTGGGCAATGCCGCAGCAGTGAAGCAGATGGCTCTATGGGCTCAGACCTGGACTTCAGATTCGGCTCCGCTTCTTTTAATCGGAAAACCTGGAATCGGAAAGACTTCTGCGGCTTTGGCTCTCGCCCGTGATATGAACTGGGAAGTTCTGGAACTCAATGCTTCAGATGCCAGAACGAAAGCTGTTATTGAGAGAATTGCCGGAAATTCTGCGTCTACTGCAAGTCTCTTCGGTGCATCCAGAAAGATGGTTATTATTGATGAGGCAGACAATCTCGAAGGAAATGCAGACAGGGGAGGCGCGCGTGCGATTGCAGATTTGTTAAAGACTGCAAAGCAGCCGGTTCTCTTAATCGCAAATGATGCATACGGTGTTTCTGACTCGATTAGAAGAATCTGTGAGACGGTTCAGTTCCGCTCGATTACTTCGTCCACTCTTGCAAAGCGCATGAAAGAGATTTGTGTCTTAGAGCATGTCTCATGCAGTGATGAGGCTTTGTCTGAGATTGCCGGAAGTGCCGCAGGTGATATGCGAAGTGCTGTAAATATGCTGTTTGGTTCTGCTGCCGGACGCGATTCTCTCTCAGCAGACGGTGTTTCTACTGCTCAGAAGGATGAACGTGCCACAATTTTTGATTTGGTTGCAGCCGTTTCAACAGGTACTTCTGATGAGCGTTTGATGAAGCTTTCCCGCGAATGCGAAGAGAAGCCTGATTATGTTGTTCAGTGGGTTGAGGAGGCTGTCTCGCAGATTCCGGACCGCAGGAGAAGAATACGTGCATATCGCAGAGTTAGCAAGGCCGATGTGTATCTTGGCAGAACTATGACTCGTCAGTATTATACTCTCTGGAGGTACGCAACTGCTTTGATGACAATAGGTGTTGCCTCAGAGGAGGAGTCAGCAGGATTCAGGCCGCGTGTTATGCCTCCTTCCAGATGGAAGCGGATGGCAACTGCAAAGAAGCAGAAGACAGTACGGCGTACTTTGTCTGCGGCTCTTGCGGAAGGTTACTCGATTCCTGATATTCAGGTTCAGTCAGAGTACATCGACCTTCTATCAAGGGTTGCAGAGGCAGATCCTGAGGCATTCTGTGAGCGTCATAATTTAGATGCCGACCAGTTAACTGTTCTGCTTCATGATAAAGCAAGGGCGGCTGCCGCATTCAAAGCAGTCCAGAAAGCCGCAAAAGAGAGAGAGATTAAGGTTAAAAAGGCAGCTGCGGCAAAGAAGGCCGAGGCAAGAAAGAAGGCTGACCTTGAGGAGGCTTTAAGAAAAGCCGAGGAAGCAGCGGCAGTCCGGCCCGCAGAGCTGGAGCCGGTTCCGGTTGTTGAAGAGGAAAAACCGGTCGAAAAGAAACCTGCGGCAACCCAGGCAACCCTGGACTTCTTCTAACTTTTTTATTCTATTTCAAAAAAATGCTTTATGAAGCAAAAATTTGCAATAGGGTATGGAATTATCCGAATAGATTTTCCAGACCTATCTAAATAATCTAATCAGCGTCTTTATTCCAAGTCTTCCGCCAAGGCTTATGATTTCAGGGCGCATCACAAGCTTTCGAAGAAGGGCTGAAGGTCTGTCGATATCTCCTGATTCGGTGATGATTTTTAGAATCTCAGGATTATTCATGGCAGAGATTCCTGCATCGATGTCCTCTTCCGTGAAGGTTCTTCTAATCTTCAGGAAGTTTAAGCCAAGCTCAATCTCTCGTCCGAAATCATTCTTCCAGAGGGTTTCGTATCCTGAGAGAGCCTTTGCTGACGTATCTCCATTTTCAAGAGCAGATACAGCAGTCGATACCGCGTGGCGTGCAGAGCGGATTCCTGTATACACCCCTCCTCCTGAAGTCGGCTTTGGAAATCCTGCGGCATCTCCAGAAAGCATCCAGGAATTACCGTATGTATGTTTGCGAACTCCGATTGGAATCGTACCGGTTACTGAGTGAACATTCATTACAGTAAACCGTTTGCGGAATGCCTCGAAGAGCTGCGGGACATTTTTCGTACCGCATAGACCGATTCTGGCACGAGTTGAAGACATAGGAATTGCCCAGGCAAAAAACTCAGGCGCGGCATTTGGATAAAGCTCTACCTGAGGCGTGTCAGTATTGTAGAGAACCTCTGCCTGGATTCCCGAATAGATAAATTGAGACGTTGGAACACCAAAAGATCTTGCACAAACACTTCGAGGTCCGTCCGCTGCGATTAGTATGCGGTATTTGATGTCCTCCCCGTCTGCTGTGTGTATGATGTGCTTTTCTTCGTTGACAGAGGTCACACAGGTCTTCATGCGAAAATCTGCGCCAGCCTCAGCAGCTCTTTCTGCCATTTCATGGTCTAAGGTTCCGCGGTCTACAACATAGGCCTTTGTTACTCCTGCATCAAAGGAGAGGGGCTCTCCCGTGCTTCCAAAGATCTTTGCACCGGATACCGTACGGTAAACAGAACGATTTGAAACCTCACACTCAGCAAATGCCGAGTTGGACAAAAGTCCCGCGCACTGGACAGGATACCCTATCACTGAGTGTTCTTCGAGAAGAAGTGTTGAAAGACCTGCTTTCGCACAAAGCCTTGCCGCAGAAGAACCGGTAGGTCCTCCGCCGACTACAACTGCATCGTACACTATTAGATAATAGTTGGTTGTGATTGGATAAATAGGTTTGAAAATGGAGTTATTTGAAGTAAACTCCAACGTCCTTTAACTTGTTACGCATGGCAATTGTGATAACAAGCGGGGTGATTCCTTCGATAACTTTGGACATGGCAAGCGGCCCTGCGTCGAGTGGATGAAGTTTGGAAACGCTTGCAACAAGTTCCATAACTTCCTTTTTGGCATCCTCATCGTCTCCGCAGACAGCAACGGTGTAGTCGAGCTCTTCATCTAAGAGCATCCATTTGTTTGCGGCAACGTTGTTGAATGCACATACGAGTTTGGCAGACTCAGGAAGCATCTTCTGAATGGCAAGAGCTGCCGAGCCTTCTTCCGGTGCATCCGGCAGGAAATACTTCTCCTTAGGGTTTCTGATCATCGGGTTGATTAAGGAGACAACGATTTTGTTCTCGAAGCAGTCTTTTCCGATGGTTTCGATTGTTGACTCGATTCTCTCGAATGGAAGTGAGAGAATTAAAATGTCAGCTTCACATACGTCTGCGTTTGTGCCTCCGGTACATGTTGTGCAGGTACAGTTGTGCTCAATAAGGCATGTGCAGACTCCGGCTGCTGCTTCTGCTGCCTTTTCTGCTCCGCGAGATCCTATTTCAACGTCGAACTTCTCTCCAAGACAGATACGGCGGGCAAGGCCTTCTCCAATATTTCCAGTTCCACCGAGAATGGCAACTTTCTTCATAATGCTGAGTAATTGTCCCTTCTCATATATATTTTCTACCAGTGATTTGAAAATAGAATAGGACGCTGTGTTTCATAATAGACATATGGGATTGTTTTGGCTCCTAATGATTTGGAAGATACAGACAAAAATCTTATGACACTGATATCATAATATCATTCAAAACACAAAAGCCTCTTCACAACAGCCTGACGGTCCAACCGATTCGCCCGAATAAAAGACGCGAGTTCCTGAGCTCTTGAAAACTCATTCGCCAAAGCATTGTACTGAAGAATCGTCTTCTGAAGCCGTTGAAGTTTTTTTCCGGCCGCCTCTTTCAAATCCCGAAACTCATCCTCTGTTAAATCAAAATCATGCTCAATAGTATCTTTTAACCCGCGGAGAATCTCTGTCTGGTTCTCAATTGAAGATTTCAGACGAAGCAGTTCTGACACCATAGTCCCGTCAGGATTCAGCTTATCCTCAAGCTCACGAATGACAGAAAGAATTTTTGCAGTATCGCGTATCGCACTGTAGGTTTTTGTCCCGTTTCCAATAGGAATCACCTTAGGTCTGGTTACAAGACATCCCTTAGTCTCAGTACATGGATCAGAACCAATATAAGAGACAGCAGTAGTCTCAATTACCGCATACCCCGTCTTTTTGAAATCAAAACCATCCGGGGCAGGGATTCCAACAGCCAGGTGATTCTCCTTTCCAAAATGGAGAAGAGAACACGCATACCCTTCGCACGACAAAAGACCTGCTAATAGCAGACTTTTATCACTGCAAATACCAGTTCCGTCAACTACAGTCTCAACCGGAAAACGGGGAGCTATCTCGATTGACGCAAGCTTTTCCTTATCGTATGGAAGCCCCTGAACATAGGCCGTTAAAAGCTCAAGATATCTATCGCTGTCAAGATTTAACTCACGCCGGATTTTCCTGAAAAGAGACAGCACCTTCGGATAGAATGATGAGAGGTTTTTGTCGAAGATAAAAGCCTTGTAATATCCGGCAAGCCATGCATCACCGATTCCGGCAGGAACTGATGCAGATTTCCCCGACTCCTTTGCCCCAAGATAGAGAGCATCTTCCACCTCTATTGTATGTGAGTAGTTGAGGTGGGCATATGGAATCTTCACCGTAACACTGCGCGTACCAGACGCAGGAGACAAAGTTATCTTTGGATATGTTACGAGGTGAAGAGGAGGGCGTGCCATGTAATAGAACATTTGAGATGCGCAGGATATATCTTTGCCGCTTCCGCTTTGTTTAAATCATTATGTGACAAAATAATTTCAATGCCAAAAAAACTCCTCGCAATATCATCATCCCCAAGAACAAAAGGTAACTCTGATTCTGCTCTTGATATGTTACTTGATGCAGTAAAGGACAAGTTTGAGATAGAAAAGGTTCAGCTTAAATCAACTCCATTTTCTCCATGCAGAGGATGCGGGTTCTGCGAAAAGGATGGAGAGTGTATTCAAAAGGATGCATTTATTCCTCTGATGGATAAAATGCTCGAATGCGATGTTCTGGTTTTTGCATCCCCTGTTTATGCTCTCTCAGTTTGCGCTCAGGCGAAGATGGCAATCGACAGATGTCAGGCTCTTTGGGCGAGGAAATTTGTTTTGAAGACGCTTGTTTCAGACGATAAAAAACGAGGGGTATTCATCGCGACAGCAGGCCAGACTTATCCGGATGTATTCGAACACACAATTCCTGTTGCAGGATTTTTGTTCAATGTGGCAGGTGTGAAGAATAAGAATATGCAGTATGTCTTACTCGACGGACTGGATAAGAAGACTGACTTTTCAAAATCTGAGCGGGCGAAGGAAGAGGTGTTAAAAGCGGCTGAGGTTTTGAATAAGATAGAGAATTAGTATAACCAAATCCTATTTTTCAAAAATTGGGCAGATTAGAAAACCTGTCAATAAATCAGGTTTCCTTCTGCATCCAGAAATTTATACTCAGCAGGCATCAACTCAGAATAGTACACAAACGGCACTGAATCAACCGGTATTGTCTTAACTGTCGGATTTACTTCCGGATAGGTCAGCTCAAGAGCGACATAGTTTTCATTATCTATAATGAACGAATATCCTCCATTCCACTGAAGAGCGTAAATCTGCATACCGCGTTCAATCGGATTGTATGTTTTGACGAAGCGGTATCTGTCGTCACCTAAAGCTGTAAATTCGATTGGAGTGTATCTGTGGTACTGGTATTCGTTTCCGGATTTGAACCAGTAAAGCTCAGCATCTCCATCAACGGATTTTCCAGCAATCACAAGTTCGATAATATCTGCGTCTGCGATTGGAATCTCATCGCGGGCTTTATCGATTAACCCATCCTCACCAGAACAAATACTGCTGGAATACTCAAAAGCAAAAATGGCGGCGAAGAGTACTGCCAGACAGATAATGAGGATTATAACACCCTTCTTCATAGATAATAATCTGAGTTTGAATGTAAAATAATTTATGGGAGAATAAACTCTCCTTCTCTCCAGACAAGCCGCCAGACATCTCCTTTTCGAAGAAGAATACACCCATCCATGAAGTCCACCCAGTCTGCTTCAAAGCTGTAACCTGTGACAAATCCGATAAATGATGCGGTAAAGAGATCATGTGAAACACAAAGAGTAACTCCCTCTTTGCAAAGTGATTTCAGATGAGATAGCAGACGGCCTGCCCCTTCTTCAATTGGATAGTGTCCTGGAAGCTTGGCTCCTTTGATGTACGAGCGGACTGCCTTTGCTGTTGAGTTGTTCTGATAGAACTCCTGACTTTTTGCGTTGTCGAAGATAAAAGCACTGGGTTCTCCAAGCATGCTGTCTGCTTCCGGCATGAACCCTGCGATAAGTTCTGCCGTTCTCATACAGCGCGGCATAGGACTTGCATATGCGGCAGAAATCTTTGGCAGGATAGATCCAAAAGCCGCGGCTGTTTTTTCACCGCGGACAGTTACAAGCTTTCCAACACCCGGCTCTCCTCTGAAAAACGGCTCGCGTTCTGCATGGCGTACAAGAATTACGGCGGCATCATACTTCTGTCCGGACAGAAGCTCTGCTATTTTGTTCTTCCTTGGGGCAATTCGAACATTTCCATAAGGCATAGAATCAGCCGGGGCTTTTGCTGCCTCTAAACGCTCGCCTCCCATATTGATAAAGAACCAGCCGTCATCATCGCGGACAAGAGCTTTTCCTTCATCAAACGGACGGACATCATAGTACCAGTCATTATAGAGCATCTCTCCCGCGGTTGTGATGTGCGTTGCTCCGCAGAACGAATGATAAACAGCAGCTATTTTGTTTGAGAAATCAGTTACCCTCGTGTAGATCTCAGAATTAATCCGGCCTCCGTTCTCATCGATATAGAAGTACCCGTCTGCTGTCTTTACCCATGCTGTACTGTCGAAGAAATCCCCAACCTCCTCGTATCGTTCTGCATAAAGCGGACGTCCGAAGAAATCGATATGGTAAGCACCGGTGTCATCAGATACAGCCGCAAGTCCGGGGAAATGGAACTCACGAACATTTTTAAATCGGGCATCGTAGATAGGTGTGCCTTCGAATACATGGTGCGTTTTGTCCGCACTTATAACAGGAAATTCCATAAAAAAAGTTAGCGGATGGCGGTTAAGCCAACTGCTTTGTTAGTGATTGCGATGGATTCAGCAGCGGTCTTTACTTCGCCAATCATAGCTCTGATACAGTCAACGGTCTCGACAACAACATCTGCTTCCTGGTGGATTGCCTGGAAGAGGTAGAGGTCAGTTCCGTCCTGAACTGAAACTGAGTCCTGGAAGATTCCATTCTCCCAGAGGTCGCCTCTTGGACGGAGCATGTCAGTTGTAAGCTCTTTGAGCTGTGCAGTACTGGTGATGCCGGTTGCTTTGGTGATAAGTCCTAAGCGGGAGTGGGACTTGATGAGCTCAATTACTTCTTCCTTGGTTGCTTCTTTTTCGAGTTCCATGTTTAAGAAGTGCATGTGCATTAAGGTTGTCGGCACAATCATTGCAGATGTTACAATCTTGATGTGCGGTAAGACACTCTGTACATCCGGTCCGTGGTGGGACGGGATAGTAACCGGGTTTAATGCGATTGCATCGATTGGTCCGCGCTTGATATCTCCCGGATCTCCTCCGCGGCGAACCATGGTTGCGCGTACTTTCTTGACTCCGAATGCGGTATCGATTAAGTTGATGATGCGGCAAAGACCAGTAGTGTTACAGGAGACAACGCGTGCAGTGTCGCGTCCAAGTGCCTCTGCGTAGTTACAGGAGGAGTTGAATGAAAATCCTGCTACTTCATGGTCTTCTCCTCCCTGCCAGATTGCTTTCTTCTGGTACTTTGCGTAGAGTTCTTTGTTGGAGACACCAACACCCCCCGGAGTTGCGTCAACAACGATGTCTGCCTTCTGAACCATCTCTTCGACGCTTCCTGCAACAGGGATTCCTGCTTTTTCGAAAGCTTCCTTCTTGGAGATGTCTGCAATATAGAGCGGGTATCCGCGTTCTAAGGCAACAAATGCCTCTGCCCCCGGCTTTGTTTTGGAGACGCCGATAATCTCCATATCAGGCTGTGCTGCAACTGCATCTGCGACACGTTTTCCAATGGTTCCGTATCCGTTGACTGCGACCTTAATCATACAGTATGCTTGGCTTTATAGATAAAAAAAGGTATTGAATGAAAGGGAAGTGGGCTAAGGCTTTAGCCGCATGCCCGCGAGGCGCCACTGGCATACGGGTGGTTGAAAAAGGTATTGAATGAATGAGAAGAAAGATGTTGAATGAAAGTTAGAAAAAGAGTGAAACTGTGTCTTAGCTGTTATTCTGATTCATAGACAAACAGCTCTTCAACTGTTGTATTAAAGTACCGTGCCATCTTAAACGCAAGTTCTAAAGACGGGTCATACCTGCCCTTTTCAATCGCGAGAATTGTCTGGCGTGTAACCCCTAATGCATGGGCAAGATTATCCTGCGTTAAATCATGCATAGCACGGTACACCTTAATCTTATTCTTCATCTTCGATGTCTCCTCCGTATTTCTTTGCGTAATAGACATGGAAACTGACATAGATGAACAGCACAACAGCCAGAAGAATCAGTTCGATTAGAGCAACAGAACCAAGGGTTACAAGCGGAACTGTTACAGGCGGCATGTGATGCGGAGGCGGTAAAATCATCTGCGGAAAACTGAATGCATAAACAGCGAGCGGAATATTTACTGCAAGATAAAGTACAGCAGCAGATTTCAGGGTGGCTGATGCTGTCTTCATATCAATGAACATTTCACGCTCATCTCCGGCAATCCCTGCAATCTTTTTTCTGCACATAAGATACAGAACAACAGCCAGAAGAATTCCGACAAAGACAAGCCAGGGCTTTTTCAGTTCTACCGAGATGTAGAAGAGAAAAACCAGTATGAGGGCAACTGCGCCCGATAAGAGATAAAATGTATTTTTCTGCATGAAATGATTTTGTTACTTTTGTTCGTTGTACACCTAATACTTTTCCACACATGGTAGACTTTCCGCCTGCTTATCTGGCTATTTCGCAGGCGGAATATGGAGTATTTAATGAAGAAAAACATCTAGCTTCTTGTCTGGTGTTTGATGCTTACACGCAGTAGGGTTAATTCCTGCGCAATATAGTATCAGCTATAAATGAATAAATAGTTTGTCATATTGTAAAGCAAACAATAACATTATGTTAATAGTGTTTTACATCAAACAAATGTATGTATGCAAACCGCAGACAAAAAACTGAAGTTCAGACATGAACTAAAGTACTACCTAAACAAGGCAGATTACTTCACCATCCGCTCGCGGCTGATGCAGATTTGTGCCTTCGACAGTCACGCAGATGAAGAAGGGAGGTATCATATCCGAAGTCTCTACTTTGAAACGCCAAATGATACCGCCCTGCAGGAGAAACTAACCGGAATTATTGAACGCGAAAAGTTTCGTATCAGATTCTACAATCATGACCCGTCTTTCATCCGTCTTGAAAAAAAGATGAAGATAAACAGCATGACAAGCAAACTCTCGTGTCCGATTACAAGACCTGAGGTCGAGAAAATTCTATCCGGCGACCTTGAGTGGATGAAAAACTCAGAGCGTGCTCTTTTAATTGAGCTTTATGCGAAGATGAAGTATCAGCAGCTTCGCCCGAAAACAATCGTGGATTATGTTCGCGAGTGTTTCATCTATGCTCCGGGAAATGTGCGGGTCACACTTGATACAAACATCCAGACAGGAGTTTCTTCGACTAACCTGTTCGATGATACACCTGTTGTAAAAACACACAGTGAGCCGGTAATTATTATGGAAGTAAAGTATGACAGCTTCCTTCCATCGGTTATCAAATGCATGATTCAGCTTCCAAACAGGAGAGTTACCGCATTTTCAAAATATGCAGTCTCCAGAGTTTTCGGGTGATATAAATGGCACAACTTACATTCAACGACATTCTTTCATCAAATCTTCTCGCAGGCATTACCGAGTTTTCCTTAACTGACATGGTAATCAGCCTCATCCTTGCCTTTGTTCTTGGACTTTTCATTATCTTTGTGTACAAGAAGAGCTTCTCAGGAGTTGTTTACTCATCAGGGTTTGCAATTTCGCTTCTTGCGATGTCTCTTATTACGACCATGATTATTCTCGCGATTGGTTCTAACATTATCCTCTCGCTTGGTATGGTTGGTGCTCTTTCAATCGTCAGATTCCGTTCAGCAGTAAAAGACCCGATGGATATCGCATATCTTTTCTGGGCGATTTCTGTCGGTATCGTTCTTGGAGCAGGTTTAATTCCTCTTGCAGTGTTCGGTTCAATCTTTATCGGAGTTGTTCTCTACATTTTCTCAATCAAAAAACCAACCCACAAGCCGTACATCTTTATTGTGGACTGCGCAGACGATGATACAGAAAAGAATGTTCTTGATACGGTCTCAAAGTCTGTTAAGAAGTATGTTCTCCGCTCAAAGACTGTAAGCCCTGCCGGAATCGAGCTCACGGTAGAAGTCAGGCTCAACAGTATGGAGGGTGAGTTTGTAAATGAGGTGTCCCGTATCAGCGGTGTTTCCAAGAGTGTTCTTGTAAGCTACAACGGGGAATACATGACATAATGAAGCACATAAACACAATTACCCTGATTCTTGTGGCGGCAGCGGTGGTTTTCACCCTGATATTCATGTTCTCTCCGGCATCCCTTGGGATTTACGAGCGGGGCACTGAGTATGCGAAGTACTTCGATTCGGATGCGGTGACTGTTGTAAACATTACAATCTCTGAATCCAACTGGGCTGATATTCTTGAAAACCCGACAGCAGAGGAGTTCCATGTTGCTGATGTTGAGATAAACAGTGATGTTTATTCAGGAGTTGGTATCAGGACGAAAGGTATGACAAGTCTTTCTTCTGTTGCGTCAAGTGATTCCGACCGTTACAGTTTCAAGGTAAAAGCTGATGAGTATGTGTCAGGACAGAGCTTTGCAGGGCTTGATGAGTTTGTTTTAAACAATAATTACCAGGACCCGACTTACATGAAGGAGTTTTTGTCCTATGAGCTGATGGAGGAGATGGATGTTCCAACACCTCTGCATGCGTATGCCGCGGTTTACATCAACGGTGAGTATTTTGGTCTGTATCTGATGGTAGAAGCGGTGGAGGAGGATTTTGCTATGCGAAACTTTGGTTCTGACTACGGCGAGCTCTACAAACCTGAGACTATGGATATGGGAGGTAATCAGCCTCAGAACGGAGTCAGACCATCCATGCCAGATATGCAGCAGGGAGGAAGAACGGGGGAAGAGTTTACAATGCCTGACGGATTTTCAATGACTGATATGCAGCAGGGAGGAAGAACGGAGGAAGAGTTTACTATGCCTGACAGATTTTCAATGACTGATATGCAGCAGGGAGGAAGAACGGAGGGAGAGTTTACAATGCCTGACGGATTTTCAATACCAGATAAGGGCGGAAGATTTGGTTCCGGCGGCGGAGCAGACCTTGTGTATACTGATGATGAAATCTCAAGCTACAGTCAGATATTTGATAATGCAGTCTTTGACGGAGTTAAGAATGCAGATAAGACCCGCGTGATTGAATCTCTCAAAGCACTTGCAGAAGGAGATAATCTGGAAAAGTATGTGGATGTTGATGAAGTACTAAGATACTTTGCGGCAAATACAGCTTTGGTTAATCTCGACAGTTATGTAAGTTCTCTAAAGCACAATTACTACCTCTATGAGGAGGACGGCAGAATATCTATTCTTCCCTGGGACTTCAACTTAGCATTTGGAACATTCCAGAGCGGAGATGCAGAAAGTGTTGTTAATTTCCCAATCGACACACCGGTGTCCGAAGAGATTTCTCTTGATGAGCGCCCGCTGATTGGTTCGCTCCTGGAAGTTGACGCATACAAAGAACAGTATCATGAATATCTCGGATATATTGCAGAGGAGTTCTTTGGAACATCATTTGCAGACAGAATTGATTCCATTGATTCACTCATTCGTGATTATGTGAGAACAGACCCGACAGCTTTCTACTCATATGATGAATATAAGGACGGGTTGTCAGCAATTAAAACCTACGGAGAACTTCGTGCAGAAAGTATTACGGGGCAGCTCAAAGGAGTTATCCCGTCAACACATGAAGAACAGAAGAACAGTAAAACCTTAGTCAATGCTGATGCTTTGGATATACAAAGCCTCGGCACTATGTTCGGCGGAGGTTTTGGAGGCAGGTAGATGTCATATAAAACCGCAGTGATATTTATCTACACCCTCGTATTTTTTCTGATTGTGTTTGTTATCCTTACAGCATACATCAGCAATATTTCATTATAATTCTGATTTGAATGAGCGAAGCGAGTGAAAAGAAGAATTATGCGGGGTTCGAGAGACGCGGCAGCGGCTCGAAGATCGAGCATGGATTTTTGAACGAAGTGAAAAGAGACATGCGAGGGGAGGGATTCGAACCCGCGAACGACTTTCGAGCAGATCTTGAGTCAGCCTCCGTTGGCCACTTGGATACCCTCGCAAAAGTGCTTATACTAATTTGCGTGAATCCAATATGAAGGTTTTGAAGACACCAGAGAATTGTTTTAGAAAAAGTCCGATAAATCCATCTGAACCTTTTCCTCCTCACCAAACGTTGAGAGGATATTCATCTCGATGACCTTGATTCTCTGGTCAGTGTATCCTGAAAGCTTATAGGTCTCGGCCATGAGTTTTGCAATCTCGAGATACTTTGTAACATTTCCTTTATGCATCGTAGCCTTCAGAGGACCTCCGCACTTTGGACATTTACCGGAAAGCGTCATTCTTCTATGGCTCGTCTTACACTTCGGACACCTGAATGACTGCTTCGAAAATGACCTTAAGTTACCAATCATATCAGGCATTAAGTGACTGTTTAAGATACGCTCTGCCAAATCATCTGTATCTACAGCCCGAATCTTGTCTGCTAAGGCAAGCTCTGCCATAATCTTTTCACCAGTTCCTTTGAACATCGGGTTTGTATACATCGTATCAAGAGGGCCTGCTGAGATATCATCTGTATCATGAGTAAACAGGAAACCTTCGAACTGTTTCTCGGTTCCAACGCGTGCCTCTACATAATCCACATACTTTGTCAGATTCTTTGGAGCAGTATATGTCAAAGCACCTTCATAGACCTCAAGAGGATAACGCGGCATGACATCAACATTGAGTGTTTCCTTATCGACCTCTTTTGGATTAAGCGTGGTTGTAAGAACCAGAGGAGCATCCATTGTTCCTCCTCTTGTACTTGGAAGGAAGGAACGCGAGAAGTTAACTAATCCGTCCATCATCAGCATAACACAGTCCTCATCACCGTCACAGTTTCTGCGTTTTGCAGCATGGTAATACGGATGTGCGTAACCAGCCTTCGCCTTCGTAAAGCCGACAAGACGGGCAAGAACTCCGGCTGACGTGTGCGGAGCAAGTCCCATAATCAGCTGACCTACAAGGTCTTCAGGCTTTTCTGCATTGTAGAATGACTCAAGACCGTAAAGTCTTACAAGCAGTTCATCGATGTACTTTGATACACGCACAAGATACTCACCGCAGTCTTCAGATACTAAAATGTCCTGCGGAAGAAGCTCGACAATCTGGGTCGGCTCTGTCAGCTCGTTTCCATAGGTGTCTTTGGTGTATCCGATAGAACGAAGTTTTTCAACCGAGACCGCAATCTCTTTGGGCTTGAAGTGAGTAAGCGGCAGGTCAATCATATCATATCGAATCGTTCCGTCACGGAATACAAAGACATTGTGCTTTGCACGAAGCAGTCCTTTTTCCAGAGGCTCTACCACACGTTCTTTGGAGATTAATCCCTGAACCCCTTTTACCTCAGGAATATCGCGTGCGTACTCGATTCCAACGTTGGAAACTGCCGCTTCGTACTCGGCCTTCATGGATAAGATACTCTCCTTCATGCAGACAAGGCCTGCATTACATACAGGACAGGTGTCCATTCCAGGTTCACCAATCTTTCCGCAGTGAGGACAGCGATAGACTGCATCAGTGTGAGCTCCGCAATCCGGGCATTTACTTTTGAAGGTGACAGTCCCGCATTTCGGGCACTTGCGCTCTCCAGTCTCCACATGGATTAAACCTTCAATCTGCTTTGCAGCAGGCCCTCCGCCGAAAAGAAGAGATTCATCTAAGGCACATGATTTAGCAGCCGCATCAACAGAACGTCTTGCCCCTCCGCTCTTTCCAACCGGGAATAAAACATGTACCGGAGGCTTCATCTTACGGGGAGCAGACTTTCCAGGACGTCCCATACGTCCTCCTATACGTGTTCCGGCCTTTGAACGCATCTTAATTCCGGAAAGATGTGAGGCCATGACAAGTCCGTTGGTAAATGCAGGTCTGTTCTCCCATGTCGGGAGTTTTTTAAGTTCCGGCGAAAGTCCAAGTCCTGCGATTAACGAGAGCGGGATTCTTACAACATACTCTCCGTTTTCGACAGTGTGCGGGACAAGAAGTTCTTCTAATACAGCCTTTGCTTCCTTGTCTTCTGCGATGTAGAGAATTCCGCCTTCGAACCGTCCTGTATTCTCAACTGCGTCAGAGAGAGTTATGAGCTGTTCTTCTGTGCAGTCGTCCCAAAACCATGTGTAGTCCGGGTGAAGGTACGCACCTTCTGCAACGAATCTGAGAGCTTCGGTTTCGTTTTCCGGATGACGTGGACCACCTTCCTGAATCCACCACTCTTCGCAGTATGATGGAGGCGCTAAGACATGGTTGTTTTCGAGGAACTCACCAAACGAGATTAAAATCTCGCCGACATCAAAGATGTACTCGATTTTATCCTCGGCAAGAAGAGCCTTTGCCTCTTCCATGTCGTCAATACGGCGAACCTCGCCTGATGTAAGACGGACTGTCGGCCCTTCAATCGTACTAACAGGAACTACACCGCAGGCCTTTCCCGGACGCTCGACCTTCATCTGCGTTCCAACAGCGAGGTAGTCTCCTAAGATGTGAAGGGTTGCAGGGTTGAATCCGCAGGTTGCAAAACCTGTGTTTCTGCCGCGTCCAAGGCGAAGACGGAATCCTCCTTTTCGCATCGGATACGAAAATGCAGGACGGCCCGCCAGCATATCACGCATGTATTTATCCTTTGGATGAATGCCAGGCTCTTCCTCTTCTTCAGGGGCTGGGGAAGCAGGAGTTGTACCGTTAATTAAATCCTCAAGCCATTCCCAGCCGTCAAGCTCCATCTTTGCCACATTCTTCTGAATCTTTGGAGCTTTTAATCCGATACCCTCCGCCACAACAAGGCACATACCGCCTCTGACAGTATTTGTCTCAACCCTTTCAAGGTTGCGATATCCAGAAACTTCCTCCTGCTCGGTCGGCTCTCCGTCAATACAGACCGGACAGTTTTTGATAATCATTCGGATATCATCGTCCTTTGGGAGATACTGCATACTTTGGATGTTGTTGTACTGCTTAATCTCCTCGACGTAACGCTCGATTTCTTCAACACGAGGCTTGTAGCGTTCCATCTTCAAAAGACGGCGGATGTAGTCGCCAACTAAAACTGAAAGTGCCTGAGCAGTTCCTCCGGCAGAACGAATAGGACCTGCATAAGCAATCGAGAGATACTCAGACCCGTCATCATTTTTGCGGATACTAATCTGTCCTACACCCTCAGTTGGTGCTGCAACCACACCTTCTGTTAAAATAGCCATAGAGGTGCGGATTGCATGATCTACGATGTCTTCTCTTTTTGTCTCGCCAAACTTTCCTTCGACAAAGGCATCGCAGATTTTTAAGGAGGCAAGTTCACGGGACATCTCTTCTTCAAGACGCCTGATTTCTGCGGCAACTCCTTTGTATCCTAAAAGTGCTTCCACACGTCCCGCTAAATCCGATGCGATTGGAACCTCCACCTCAGGTCTTGGATCAAAACCTTTAGCTTTGGCTTCGGATGCTATATCCATTATGCGGTTAAGATCCGTAATTAATGAGTCAAGATAGGCACGGTAACGGGGTGAGGTTGCAAGTTCTGCCATTAGTAACTGTATACTCCAAGTTTCATCAGGACAAGGCCTGCGCAGATTTTAACTGTCTGGTTCTCAGACTTTGCCGCGTCAAGAAGAGAGTCAAGAGCAGGCTCTCCGATTTTTTCAAGGGCAGCTCCTGCCATTCCGCGGGCTGCTGCATTTTCAGAAGAGAAGAGACCTACAAGAGGAGCTACGGACTCTTTTCCAAAAGATGCAAGGACAGCGCCAAAGTATTTTTGTACGTCAGCTTCTGTTTCGGTCTCTGCTTCTTTAATTAGGACAGGAATTACAGACGGACCAATCTTTAATAGAGCACGTCCAAGATACCAGCGTCCAGAGATATCTGATTTGCGAAGTGCAGAGATAATATCGGCTGAGGCATTAGGATTTTCGCGGGCACGTTCTGCCATCTTCGAAACGGCAGCATGTCTTTCGTCAAGATTTTCAGATTTGATTGCTTTTAGTAACTCTTCCATTATACTCTTCCTGTGTTTGCGTTCTCCGGAGCTTTTTCGCTTTTCCCAAGAATCTCTTCGACAGTCATATCTGTACCTTCTTCAAGACTGCTTTGCAGTTTTGCTGCGTCCTCTTCACCGAACCATACAGTGAGCTGGTCAAACGGTACGTCAATGTCTTCATGGCGAAGAGCTTTGAAGATTGTCCAGAGAAGTTCAGTTCTTGCATCCCACCAGAATCCGGATGGTGACCATATGCGGACTTTCAGTTCGATTCCATGTGCTCCAAGGCTGTCAACATAGACCGAAGGTGCGGGGTTCTTTAATGCATACGGGTGTTCTTCTATTACACGTTTCGCTGCCTTGATTGCTTTTTTGGCATCATCAGAGTATCTGATGCTGATGTTGTAGTCGAAGCGTCTTGCAACGTTTGAGACAAGGTTGGTAATCTCGGATGTGAAGAGTGAATCATTTGGGATTCTGACATAAAGTCCGCTGTAGGTTCTAACGCGGGTTGAGAGAAGTCCTATTCCTTCGACATATCCTTCGGTTCCGTTTACAATGATGCTGTCTCCAACATTTACTGGGCGTTCAAACATCAGAAGGATTCCTGCAACGAGGTTTGAGAGTGTGTTCTGACTTGCAAAACCGACAGCAACTCCGACAACTCCTCCTGCAACGAGAAGGCCTGATAGGTCGATTTTGAGCTGAGTACAGGCCACTATGATGCCTACTGCGTAGATGATTGTCCGGATACTTTTGACCGTCAGGTCAATTGTTTTTGCTTCGGTTTTTCCCGCAAGAGTTCTCCGGATTAATCCTGAGATGACACGGGCGAGGATGAAGGTTATTACAATGAACAGTATGAATAAGATGATATTTCCAACAGTTACCTGACCGTATACTAACGAGTTGAAGATTCCGTTGGTATCGATTTCTGCCATTTATCTCATCCCCATGTCCATTGTGAAAGTAGAATCGAGAAGTGCTCCTTCGATGTTGCAGAACGGAGTTGTTTTTCTTGATTCGAATACCTGTATTGATTCGGTCATTCCTTCTCTAATCGGCTGTGCGATTCCAACAACGTCTGCTACGTCATGACTTCTGACAATCATTTTTGCACAGGCGCAGACAGTTGTTTCGTCATAGTAGAGAATGAGCCCTTTCTGATAGAGAATTACTCGTCCTACTGTTGTCCATTCGTCTGTGTCGTTTTCGATTTCGAGACGAAGGAGGCCTTCTTTATAGTTATCTACAGCAGGCGGCATGGAGTATACTTCGCTTTCATAGAAGCGTGTGATAACCCCTCTGGATGCAGCTCCGTAAAGTGAGAATTTGGGATGACAGAATGTGACGATATCAAGCAGGTTTCTCTCTCCGTTTTTGGCTTCTAAGAATACGCCGATTTCAATCGGCATGGTGAGGAATACAACGGCTTTTCCATTCGGTTCGATTGTTATTTCTTTGAATTGGATTTCGATGAAGTCTGTTACGTTGTCAGGCAGATTTAACGGTTCGATTGGCTGGAGATAGAAGATGCCTGTCTGTGAGGCGATGTTTGATTCATGTTTCCATCCAACGATGTTTCTTTTGTAGTGATACATGCCGTTTTTGTCTTCGAATCCGAGTTTCAGGCCCTGAAAGTTTATTGAGTAGTCAAAGTTGAATTTTCCGTATGTAAATGATGGGCCGGAAACAGATTCGCCTTTGCTGTAGGTGAGTGCCTTTCTTCTTCTTCTTGAGGCAGAGGTGGCTGTATAGATTCTTGATAGCGGCATGAGTAGTTAGAGACTATATTGGTTTTATGATGATATAAGGGTTCTAACTTTGTCAGAAGATGAGTAAAATATTAGTGTCCGGTTTGCGGATATCTGATGCCTGGTGTCTGCTGTTTGTATCAAGCAGATATTTCCAAGTAAACAGACTGTTCTGTCAGATGTATTGACTGTTAAGACGTATTTATGAATGAATGGACATCAGATACAGTCCGCCCGGATGAGCTTTGCGGCTCTGTTTTAGTGAATAAAACAGGTTGGGATGGCAGTTCCCGTTTATCCTGTTTTTCGTTTCAGACTTTTCGCCTATTACGTTTTGTGTTTTTTTCTTAAACTTTTAAGCAGGGGATTATCTGCTTATCAGTTTACTTTCTTCTAAGGGCTGCTGCAGCTCCAAGACCTGCGAGGATTCCAAGGATTGGAATCGGAGTGGATGCAGGATTATCTGACGGTGTGTTTGGTTCTTCGCTGCCGTTACGATTTGTTGAACCGTTTTCGATGTAGTCAATCTTGAACGGGCTAAATGATGGAGTTTCTGCAATGTAGTAGATAGAATCGCCATCGACAATGTAGGTTGAATGGTGCTCAGCGGACTTGCCGCGGCTGTTGTGCTTCGCAGAAAGTAACGGCTGACAAATACCTTCCATCAGGGAAAACCCTCCCCTGCTTTTTTTTCTCAATTGAATAACTGTGTGTGTTCAAAGCGCCAAACACAGAAAGATAACCGCTGATGCGTCCTGCGACTGTGTTATAGCTTTGAGCCTCCGGCTCTTGCATGCTGCAGCCGCTTTGGAACTGCCTTGAGGAGTGCCCTCTCGTAGCGACGCGTTGCTGCGGGCGGCACGCCCGCGTCTGCGTGTGGCGCGAGGCACGAAGTGACTCAAGCCATGAGCAAGCCTGAAAGGCTGGCGATTCTGCGTTCTTTTCCAAGTAAGGACAGAGGCAAATTGCAGACTGTTTCCTCGTATGAGGATGCGTTATCTGCGGTTTTTCAAAATGTATTCTGTGATAATCCCATAATACATAATTTAGGAGCAAATCCCCTTTTTTTTCAAACTATGCAGCCCTTACGCAATCATCTAAATCCGGTATGCCCCCTCTCTCACTCTTCCGGAAGTCCGGCAGGCAGTCTATATCCTCCAGGAATCCGCTCTAAAACCACACACTCGCGGAATGCCTCGATTGGAATACTCGCAGCCGAATCGAAATACTCCAAGACCAGCTCCCAGGGCATTAAGTATGCCTCATTCTTCTGCCCGCCGCGGAATTCTGCTGCAAGAAAACCTCTGCGTCCCGTATAGCTGATAAAACCCGAGATGTTATCAATCTGGTGAACCCCGTCCTTATCCTTGTGGAAATTGCTCGAAAAAGACAGCCGTTTTCCTTTCAGCGACTTACACTCGATTGCCAGATAATATCCGGGCTCCTTTGAATCCACGATGATATCTACGTACTGCGTATTAAAAGTGGACTGCTTTAAGCGGTAGGCAAACCCGCGCTTGCGGTTCTCCGTAAAGAACCGGTTCATGCACTGCACCATCTCCCGCTCAAAGCTGTTATTCATTGAATATATATATTAGGCGGGAGATAAGAAGAAGCAAACGGTTTTTGAAATAACAGCAGGCCAAACTTCATAAACATCCTCAACTAATATCTATCATAATATAATGCCTGCTTATGTCAGTATCAAGGAGGACGTCCTCACAAAACTCGAAACCCACATTGTTGAAATCAGGGAACGTTTTGGAGTTGATACTCTGGCAGTTTTCGGCTCTGTCTCTCGCGGTGAAGATACTGCGGATAGTGATATTGACATTCTCTACTCATATCGGGAAGGAACAGAGTATGGAATGTTTCATACAGTAAATCTCATTGATTATCTGGAAAATCTCTTTGGACGAAAAGTGGACTTGATGCCGATAAAATATATGAAACCGTCAATCAGACCATATATAGAACAGGACGTTATTTTCATTCAGAATGAGGTTATGGCATGAACGTAAAAGATCCGCTTGTTTATGTTCGTGATATGCTGGATCAGATTGAAATTATTAGAGAAGAACTTCCTGAGATCTCAAAAGACGAGTTTCTTTCACGCCCATTCTATCAGAATGCCTTAGTTCGTTCTCTGGAAATAATTGGTGAAGCAGCAAAAGGAGTAAACAATGAATTCAGAGAGCTTCACTCTGAAATACCCTGGAGACAGATTACCGGCATGCGGGACAAACTGGCACATGGATATGCCACTATCAATTTAGAAGAAACATGGAATACATTAATCTATGATATTCCGCCTCTCTATGAGATGCTGATGCGTCTCATCGAATGACACTTTTTTGATAATATTATTTTTCTATCATTCTTTCTCCGCTACCATTAAGGTACTGTACAACCAATACATACACTGCAAATATCAAAGGAACAGATTATGGAAGAATATACTATAATTCAGGCACAGGCTCTCTCTGACGCAGTCTTTGAGATGTGGATTCATGCACCGCAGGTTGCAAGAAACGCAAAAGCCGGACAGTTCTGTATTATTCACCCGGACGGGGCAGGCGAACGTGTTCCTTTGACCATCTCCGGAACCGAAGGCGACAACATCAGAATCGCCTTCATGGCCATTGGAACCACCACCAAACTCCTCTCCACCTTAAAAGCAGGCGATGTCCTGCGCGATGTCGTAGGCCCTCTCGGATGCCCGAGCGAAATCGCCGAAGGAAACGAGACAGTAGTCATCGTTGGAGGCGGTGTCGGTGTTGCATGTACTCCAATTCTTGCCGAGGCTGCAAAGAAAGCAGGAAACTACGTAATCGGAATTATCGGTGCCAGAACCAAGGACCTCTTAATCTTCGAAGACGACATGAAGGAACTCTGTGACGAACTCTACGTCACAACCGATGACGGTTCTTACGGAATCAAGGGCTTTGCAAGCGGACCATTAAAGGATCTCTGCGAAAGCGGAAGAAAGATTGACAAAGTCTGGATTATCGGCCCCGGCATGATGATGAAGGTCACAAGCGAAGTTACCCGTCCATACAATATCAAGACCTTCGTATCCTTAAATCCAGTCATGGTCGATGGAACAGGCATGTGCGGCTCCTGCCGTGTAACTGTCGGCGGAGAGATGAAATTCGCATGCGTTGACGGACCTGAGTTCGATGCACACATCGTTGACTGGGACGACTTAATGGCAAGACAGAGAATGTATATGGCCGAGGAAAAACAGTCCCTTGAATATCATGAAGAACACCACGAATGCAGATGCCGGAAGGTGAACTAAATGGATAGAGCAGCAGAAGAAAGAATCAGAGACTTCAGTGAAGTTGACCTTGGATTTACCGCAGAAGAGGCAGTCGCAGAAGCAAAGCGCTGTATCCAGTGCAAGAAACCGAAGTGTGTTGAAGGATGTCCTGTTGGAATCGATATCCCGGCATTCGTCAAAGCAATTGCTGAAGAGGACTTCAAGAAAGCCGTTACCATCATCAAGCAGGACAACATGCTGCCTGCCATCTGCGGCCGTGTCTGTCCGCAGGAAACCCAGTGTCAGGGTGTCTGTATCTTAGGTAAGAAAGGACAGCCGATCTCTATCGGTCACTTAGAGCGCTTCGTTGCAGACGTCGAGGAAAAACGCGAGTGTCCGATTCCGGCAGAGCCGTCTGGAAAGAAGGTCGCAGTCGTTGGTTCCGGTCCGGCAGGTCTTTCCGCAGCTGCAGAGCTTGCACGTCTTGGACACGCAGTCACCGTCTTTGAATCCCTCCACGAAGCAGGAGGCGTTCTCATGTACGGTATTCCGGCATTCCGTCTTCCAAAAGACATCGTACAGGCAGAAATTGATGCAGTCAAGCGCCTTGGTGTTGAGATTAAGACAAACCATGTTGTAGGCCGTTCTGTTCCGGTAGACGAACTCCTCTCCTATGATGCAGTGTTCCTTGGAACCGGTGCAGGTCTTCCGTACTTTATGGGAATCGAGGGAGAGAACCTCCCTGGCATCTACTCTGCAAACGAGTTCTTAACCCGTGTCAACTTAATGGGTGCACAGAACTTCCCAATCTTTGACACTCCTGTCAAGCGCGGAAAGAAGGTTGTTGTAATCGGCGGAGGAAATGTGGCTATGGATGCAGCCCGCGTTGCAAAGCGCATGGGTTCAGATGTTACCTTAATGTACCGCAGAACCGAAGCAGATATGCCGGCACGTTTAGATGAAGTCCGCCACGCCAAAGAGGAGGGAATCAACTTCATGACTGCAACTAACCCGGTCAGATTCATCGGCGAGAACAATGCTGTCTGCGGTGTTGAGGCAATCAAGATGGAGATTGGAGAGCCTGGAGAGGACGGCAGAAGCTCGATTAAAGAAATCGAGGGCAGCAACTTCATCGTTGAAGCTGATGTCGTTGTCGAAGCAATCGGTCAGGGACCAAACCCGCTTCTTCTCCGCATGATGCCGGACTTAGCAAGAAACAGAAACGGAAGCGTCACAGTAAACGAAGTTGGTCAGACCTCTATTGCAAAAGTCTATGCCGGAGGCGATGTTGCAACCGGAGCTGCCACCGTTATCTTAGCAATGGGAACTGCAAAGGATGCAGCCCGTGCTATTGATGCAGAGCTTAGATCATAAGCTCTCATTTTTTATTTTCAATTAAAAAAGAATTATTTTTTGTACTGAGCATTCAATTCCTTAATGCCCATAACAAACCGCTGGACTGCAGTGATGTGTCCTAAGAGACCGTAAATCACCAGAAGCCATCCAAGGAAGGTCAGACCGAAGAAGATTGGATTCGGGAAGATGAACTCTGCGACACCGAGAACCGTTAAGAGAATCAGACGGTCTGCACGTCCAAGAATTCCTCCATAGTTTCTCTTCATACCAACAGCCTGTGCCTGAGTTCCCATGTAGGATGAAAGAAGAACACCGGTGATGGCAAACATACCAATAGCCCATGCAGGAATTGGACAGTTCCAGATCTGAACTCCCCATACAAGAATACCGATAACAATCGCAGTATCTGCATAGCGGTCAAAAACATGGTCAAGATAATCACCAACAGGGCTTGCAATGCCCATATAGCGTGCAAGTGCTCCGTCTAAGACATCAAGACAGGCATTTAAGACAACAAACAGCACTCCAAGAAGCGGATAGCCGAATGCAAATGATATTCCTGCGGCAAATGCACAGAAAAGTGATATAACACTCCACATATTCGGCGTAATTGGAAGCTTCGAAAAGAACCGTGCGGTAGGGGTTAAAAACCACTGGATTTTGGGGCGAAGAGACTCAAGACTCATAAAGACATCACGTATTCCGACCAGTCGATAGAACCAAACGAAGCAGGGATTTTTCCTTCTGCGAAGGCAACAATCTGCTCTGCTGCGGTTTCACTATCTATAGATGTAGTGTCGATTTCATATATTTGTTCTGCCGCAAAGGCATCTGCTGTTTCAATCAGAATAACATCAAGTGCTTCTGCTTCGGCATTCTCGCGGATTTTTGCTTCAGAGTAACCGCGCGGAGCAAGGCGGTCTGCTAATACATCCGGTCTGCATCGAAGGACAACAATCTTCTCGCACGGGAGGAAGTGGGCGATTGACCCTTCAGCATATCCTTCGAGGAACTGGTTTGCCTTCGCCCACTCTTCAACATCAACTATGTCTGCTCCCATCTCATCATCATGTTCGAGAACATATGGGGCAACAGTTGTCTTTAGGTCTAATACATCAACTCCGCGTTTTCGAAGAGCTTCTGCCACAGAGGTCTTTCCTGTTCCCGGAGTTCCGGTGATTCCGATTAGCACAGCTTCTTCACTCCTTCAAGGAATCTCTCGTTTTCCCAGTCGTCTCCAATGGATACTCTGACATAAGTCTCGCCAAGTCCGGGGAAACTGGAACATGAACGCACTAAGATTCCCATCTTCTGTAACTGCTTTACCGCATCATCGCTTTTAATCGGTGCAGTGTTGATTAACACGAAGTTTGCTCCGCTTGGAAGAACTGGGAACGGGATTTCATCCTCGAAGCGTTTTCTCCATGAGCGTACGTGAGATACAAGAGCATCTCTGCATTCAGGGTTTTCGAGGGCTGCCGCTCCTGCCGCTTCTGATACGCAGTTTAACGAGAATGGCGTAACCCCTGCCATGTATGGTCCAACGAACCACTCAGGAACAAAGGCATATCCAATTCTAAGACCTGCCAATCCGTAAACTTTGGAAAGCGTTCTTCCGATAATGAGGTTGTCGAAAGAAAGTAGCTGATAGTAATCTTCATCGGCAAACTCAATGTATGCACAGTCGAGGAAGAGGAATCCGCTGATGTTTTCGAGGATGCGTTTTACATCTGCGGCAGGAACAGTTGTTCCGGTTGGATTGTTCGGTGTGCAGAGGAAGGAAAGCTTAGCGTCCTTTGCACCTTCAATGAATGCGTCAACATCAATTGTGAAGTCCTCTTTTGCCTGGATGTTGACAATTTCTGCTGATGCTGCTTTTGCGGCAAGCCCGTATACGGAAAATGTCGGTGCTGCGACAGCAACTTTGTCTCCCGGGGCAACTACAACGCGGATAACAGTCTCAATAACTCCATCCATTCCGGAACCTGATACGACAACCGGAGCATCGTAGATGTGACGACGGATTGCTTCGCGGAGTTTTGCAGATGACGGATCCGGGTATCTGTTGATATCTGCGAGAGCTTCTGCTGCTGCTTTGCGGATGGCAGGTGACGGCTCAAACGGATTTTCGTTTGAGGCTAACCGTGCGATTTTTTCAAAGCCTGTTTCTTTGGCTATGTCTGCTGCTGATGCGGCATAGACATATCCTTTACCATTATATTCCGAGCGTATCTGCGGCTTCATTGATTACCTCAACAGCACGGGCAATTTCTTCGTTGCTGATTACAAGCGGCGGCACTAAGCGAATATTTCCATCTGCTGCAACATTAATCAGAACTCCGTTCTTCTGACATTCGGCAGAAAGCTCTGCGGCACGCTCACCGATGGTAAATCCAACCATTAATCCTCTAACACGCGGGTTGAAGCGTGAAAGGCCTTCGCGGAAGAGTTCGCCTTTTGCAGATACTTCAGGCAGGACTGACTCGATTACATCATATGTTGCAAGACCTGCGGCACAGGCGATTGGTCCTCCTGCAAATGTGCTTCCATGTTCGCTTCTGGTAAATTCAAGGCCTTCACGTGCGACAATTGCCCCCATCGGGAATCCGGATGCAATACCTTTTGCAATCGAGATGATGTCAGGCTGCACTTTGCTGTGCTGGAATGCGAACCATTCTCCGGTTCTTCCCATTCCGGTCTGGACTTCATCAACAATCATGAATGCTCCTGCGTCATCGCAGATATCGCGAACTCCCGGGAGGAAGTCGTCATCAGGGATAATGACACCGGTCTCACCCTGGATTGGTTCAAGGATGACTGCTGCTGTGTCTTTGTTTACGAGATTCTTTAAGCCTTCAAGGTCTCCGTATTCTGCGAAGCTGCATGGAGTTCCAAGCGGCTCAAACGGCTCACGGATTGCCGGCTTGTGGGTTACTGCAAGAGAACCTATGGTTCTTCCGTGGAAGTCATGGGTAAATGAGACAAAGTTTTTGCGGCCTGAGCGTACACGGGCAAGCTTCATAGCTGCTTCGTTTGCTTCAGCCCCGCTGTTTCCGAAGAATACCTTTCCCATGCCGGATGCTTTGGAGAGCTTTTCTGCAAACTCTGCCTGACCTTCAACATAGTATAGGTTTGAGCAGTGAATCAGTTTCTGTGCCTGACTGCAGATGGCTTCTACTACCTTTGGGTGGCAGTGACCTGTACTGCATACAGCAATTCCTGCAACGAGGTCAAGATAGGATTTTCCTTCATCATCAAAGACTGTGCATCCCTCTCCTTTGACAATCTGCATGGACCGTCCAAAACAGGGCATGAAGTATTTTGCATCAAGTTCTTTGTATGTCATGTCAAGTGCTTTCCAATTTATGTGTATAATTTTGTGCTGAAAGCGTTTATATGCGTCGCTAGCTTTCAGAGAGAAAAGGATGGGGTTTCTATAATCTTATATCACTCTACTACCTGCTCTGGGTATGCCTCGTAATCGAAGAATACCTAATCAGGCTGCTTATTGAAGAGGGGTAAAAACCCCTCCTTCAATTCGGAACAGCAAAATCCCCTTCTATTTTAGAAACTTAAGAAACACAAGAAAAAGAGTGCTGATATCGGGATTCGAACCCGAGTCGCTGGCGTGAAAGGCCAGCATGATTGGCCTCTACACTATATCAGCCTACATGCTTAGTTGTCTAACACAACTGCCAATAATAGTCTACTCCCAAACATAAAAAGATTGCGTTTCAAAATTGTACAAATCACCTCCAAAACCCGTATTTTACCACCCACACCAAAGACACAGCACAAACGCGGGAAAACTCAGCGCGGCATAAACACACTCAAAGAACGAAACTGACATCGAGTACTTCAAAAATCGAATACAACAAAATCAACAGAAAAAGAAACAAACAAAACAACAAAGGAAAAAATATTGATTGAGAGATAACTCTCTCGAACTTAGATAAGCTTGGAGCGCTGAAGCTTTAAGAGGTCTTCAGTGGTGAGCTTTCCTCCGCTCTTGAAAGCATTGAAGATAGTCTCTGCTTCCTTGCGTGCGGACTTGTTCTCTTTCACAGTCTTGACCTTCTTCTGCTTGTTGCGGACACCAGTGATAACCTTATCGTAGTCGCGGAGCTGCTTCTGGCACTCGATGAACTTCTTGTGCTCAGCATCTGCTGCTTCCTGTGCCTCGACAAACTGCTTGTGCTTTGCGTCTGCTCCCTCGCGTGACTTGTCTGCCTTTCTGTAGCACTCGACCATTAAATCGTGGTGCTTCTGTGCAAGCTCAGCCTTCTCGGTAACTTCTGCGTGCATTGCAGATGCCTGCTTTCTGTACTCGCGTGCCTCAACTAAGCGGGTGCGAACCTCTTTGTTCTGCTCGTGCTCGACTTCCTGGTCCTTGAGTTCGGCCTTGAGCTGCTTGATCTTGTCAACAATCTCATTCTCCTTCTCTTTGGACATCTGTTCAGTCTGCTGCTTCTCCTCGAGCTGGTCAATCTGGCGCTGGATATCTTTTGCGGACGGCTTCTTCTCGTGCGGTGCTGCAGCTGCTGCTGCGGTTCCGCCCTGCTCTCCGCGGAGTGCGTCGATTTCTTCAAAGAGGGCATTTGCCTTGTCGTTTAACTCGTTTCTCTTCTCTTTCAGTGCCTGAACATCGTGGTTAGACTGGTCACGGAGCTCTTTGTTCTTCTGAGCATCCTCGACAAACTGGCGGGTTGCGTTGTTTAACTCGTTTCTCTCGCGAGCAAACTGGCTTGCCTGTGCGTTTAACTCATTGCGTTTTGCCTTGTGTTCTTCAGACTGTTCAAGAAGTGTTTTTCTCTTTTCGACAAGATCTTCGGTCAACGTTCTTACCTTTCCTGAGTAGTCGTCTGAGGGTTTCCGATGAAACAGAATTACGGCGCGGTCATCTTACATACAAAATACTGAATAATGAAGGAAAAACAAGTTCAACTTTTCAATAAGTGTATTCAGACTCCCATACCGGTTTACCATCTCACAGGTTTTTATCAAACCATCAGATGTACGACTTTCCTATAATTAAAGGCGGTATTAGAATTTAAAGATATTGTAAAACAGCCCCCGCAAACGGGGGGTGGTCGTATGCGAAGCTCTTCCATTTCTTCGCATACAAGGTGAACCAGGGGTGGTGTAGCCCCCTGAAATATTGTATTGATGTGAATCCTGTATTATTGGTGTATGGACTGATGTAGTACGTCTTTGTAAGACTATGACCTTAGATAATCCAGTCAAAGTTACCGCCGCTGGTGCGAATCGGCTCCGGGTTGCTGTGAGAGGTTGTGGAAACTGGTGAAGTAAAGGACTGCTGAACCTGCGGCTGGGATCTGCCGATGACTCTTGACTCAGAGCCGCCTCCGATAATCTGAGGGCTGTGGATACCGGTCATGATTGCCATAACAGAGACCTTGCCTTCAAAGTCCTTTCTAACGCGCGCACCCCAGATAACATCTGCGTGCGGATCGAGCTCATAGGTGAGCTGCTGTGCAATCTCTTCTGCATCGTGCAGAGTTAAATCGTTTCCGCCAGTGATGTGGATAAGACCTCCGGTTGCGCCTCTGAAGTCGATGTCGAGAAGCGGGTGTGCGAGACAGTCACGGATGACAGACTCTGCCTTGTTCTGCTGCTTGGACTCTCCAATGAGCATGACTGCAAGACCGCCCTTGCTCATGATGGCGCGGACATCTGCGTAGTCGATGTTGATTAAGGACGGCTCAGTGATAGTCTCAGAGATTCCTTTAACAGTCTCTGCGATAATCTGATCCATAACGGAGAATGCCTGTCCAAGCGGGAGGTTCGGGACAAAGTTCTTGAGTCTGTTGTTGTCGAGAACGATAACAGAGTCTGCTGCCTGGCGCATTGCCTCAAGACCGTCTTCTGCTTTGAGCATTCTTGCACGCTCAACCTGGAACGGATAGGAGACCATTGCGATAACGATTGCTCCGTGCTCCTTTGCAATCTGTGCAACAACCGGTGCAGAACCGGTTCCGGTTCCACCACCCATACCAGCAGTGACGAAGACGAGGTCAGCATCCTTTAAGAGCTCCTCTAAGGTCGGGCGTGCCATCTCTGCTGCACGGCGTCCGACATCCGGGAATCCTCCTGCTCCAAGACCGCGGGTTAAGGATTTTCCGATTAAAACACGCTTGTCTGCCTGAATCATGTCAAGGTGCTGCTTATCGGTGTTGATTGCGATAGTCTCAGCCCCTCCGACCTTCATGTTGTGGAGACGGTTGATGGTGTTGTTTCCAGCACCTCCGCATCCGACGATAACAATTCTCGGCTGTCCGAGCATGTCCTCATCGTCAACGATGGAGGTAGTCTGCATTCCTTTTTCGAGTTCTGCGTTTTTGAGCGCTTCGTTAATGATACTCTGCATTTTTTAACACCCCTGAATTAACAGTTGATACCAATGTCGAAGGTAGATATTGAATCACTGTCCCGTAAAATCCGCTCACTCTTTTGGGAGAGGAAGTCGCGCACGGCATAGCGCACTGCTTCGGAAACTGAGGGGAACTCACCAATTTCTACCAGTCTCTCAAGCATTTCAACCTGCTGCGGGGGTAAACGGATTGTAATTCGGTCCATGTATATCTCCAATCTGACATGCGTCAGACATTTGTCTGACATTTAGCTGACGCACATCAGACGATTGACTGACATCCTGTTTTGGACAAAACATAATTGAACTTAGTATAATATAAAGCTATCGCACGAGAAAACCCATCAAAACAATAAAAGAGAACAGTCAAAAATACGACTGAGAGAGTATAAGACGGAAGAAGAACAATAATATATCAACCAATGCCGTCTGAATTTCCAAAAAAAGCAGTTCACGGGGGCAAAATTCTGGAGATGAAAAAAAGGTTCGGAGATTCGCTCCTTGATGTGAGCGCGAGTATGAACCCTTTTGTCCCGGAATTTACCTGCGCGTATAATCACGATGATTTAGCCGTATATCCTGATGATTCCTATACCGAACTGAAGGAAAAAATTGCCCACACCTTCAACAGGAATATCGAAGAGATATGCGTTGGAAACGGCTCAGCGGAGATTATCCGCGTTTTCTGCAAAGTTACAGACGGCAAAACATGCAGAATCGACATGCCGACATTCGCAGAGTACGGTCTTTCCGCACGCCTTGCAGGAAAAACCGTGATTCAAAATGCAAAAGCCGACATTCGATTTATCTGCAACCCGAACAACCCGACAGGAATACTCACTCCGCGCGCTGAGATGTTAAACCTCGTAAAAGAGGCAGAGGAGGATTCATCTATGCTATTTGTGGATGAAGCATTCATGGAGCTTGCAGAAAGGGATGAATCAATCTCAGACATCAGATCAGAAAACCTCTTTGTGATGCGCTCGATTACAAAATGCTTCACAGTACCAGGACTTAGATTCGGATTTGCTTTTGGAGATGCTGAACTGATTGAGAAAATCGAGACAGCAAGAACCCCATGGACAGTAAATGCATTTGCGGAAAAGTACGCAATAGCGGCATTCGACCACTACGATGAACTCAGGAAATCCGCAGAAAAAATCACCGAGGAACGTAACTGGTACATATCAGAGATTGAAAAACTCGGGCTTTCGTGCTACCCGTCCCAGGTAAATTTCATCACAATAAAACTTGGACAGCCTGCATCAAAAATCTGGGCAAAGATGCTTGAGCACGGAATCTCAGTTCGCGACTGCACATCCTTTGAACTTCCTGACTGCATCAGGGTTTCAGTCGAAACACGCGACAAAAACCGCCGTGTTCTGGAGGCACTTTCAGAATGCTTGCATTAATTCTCGCAGGCGGAGAAGGTTCAAGACTTCGCCTTGGAGAAAAAGCCCTGGTAACTGTTGCAGGACGCCCTATGCTTTCCCGCGTAATCGAAGCATTCGCACAGGCCGATGTTGAGCCGATTGTTGTTACATCACACAAAACACCGTTTACCAGAAACTTCTGCAGAGCAAATGACATCGAGTTCATCGACACTGAAGGAGCAGGCTATGTAGAAGACATGTGTGAAGCAGTGACCCTATCCGGAGAAGACGGCCCTCTCTTTACAGCGGCCGCGGATATTCCATATCTTACAGCAGAGATTGTAAGCTGCGTCCGCGATGCATATTTTGCATCCGGAAAGCCTGCCTGCTCCACATGGATTCCTATTTCCCTCTGCGAGGAGCTTGGAATGCTTCCACGATACAGAGAAATCATAGACGGAGTTGCTGCAACTCCTTGTGCTTTGAATATCTTAACCGGATCTCTTGTTGGAGAAGTTCAGGATGAAAAAGCGGTTCTCCTAAATGAACCCGGATTAGCATTTAATGTAAATACGCGCGAGGAGCTCGCCGCAGCCGAGAAGATGTTCGAAGCTCTTGGAAAATAAAAAAATCAAAGAAGAGGAGACATAAGTCTCGAAAGACTCTCTTTTATCCGAACCATTACAGATCTGTTCTTATACATCTCATAAGTAATCTCAGTACAGTTCGATTCGAGCTCTTTCAGATAAGAGTCACGAGCCCTTCCACACACTGCCTCATCATACACAAACGCATTCGTCTCAAAGTTCAGCTTAAAACTCCTGATATCCCAGTTGGCTGTTCCGACAGTCATAACTTTCCCATCAAAGACGGATGCCTTACTGTGAATAAAACCATCATTGTAAGTATATCCGCGAACACCTGCTCCCAGGAGTTCTCCAAGATATGAATGGTTCGCCCAGTAAACAAACGGATGGTCAGGTTTGCATGGAATCACAATTCTTACATCAACACCTGACTTTGCCGCAAGAATCAAAGCGGTATAAATCGGCTCATCCGGAATAAAGTACGGAGTGTGGATATACACCGACTTCTTTGCCTGACCAATCAAACTAAGATATCCTGAATAAATCGCCTTCTTTGGAGAATCCGGACCGGAAGATGCAATCTGAACTTTGGATGTTCCGTGCATTTCAATCAAATCAGACGGGAAATACTCAGTACTCTCAGCCGTTACAAAAAGCCTTGCATCCTTTGCAACATAATTCCAATCCATCACAAACCTGCGCTGAAGACTTGCAACAGCCATGCCCTTTATCATCAGATGAGTATCACGCCAGCATCCAAGCTCACCCTTTCCAAGATACTCATCACCGATATTGAATCCTCCAATAAACCCAACCTTACCATCTACAACCAGAATCTTTCTATGATTTCTAAAGTGAAGACGTGTATTTAAGAATGGAATCTTTAGAGGGAAGAAAATACGAACATCGCCGCCGGCCTCACAGATAGATCCGAAAAACTTCTTCTTATGAATCCAGAACGTACCGGCAGCATCAAAAATAGCACGCACCTCAACACCTTCTGCTGCCTTTTGAGCCAGAAGAGACACAATCTCCCGTCCAAGCTCATCATCACGGATAATATAATATTCAATATGGATATGATGCTTTGCAGAAAGAATTGCCTCCTTCATCTCTGCAAATTTATCATAGCCATCAGTAAAAACCGAGACATCATTGTTCGCTGAAAGAACTGCATCATCAGTATTCAAAAGAAGTGCTGCTGTTTTTTCAAACCCATCAGCATCAAGAGACTCATTGCGATACTCAAGCCATCTGGAAAGTTGTTCCTGTGCGATATTTTTATAGACAATATCCGCTTCCGTCTTTTTGGAAAAAATACGCGCACCATACAAGTGACGCCCAAAAAACATGTAGACGATAAAACCGAAAACCGGAAACACAACAAATGCAAGAACCCACGCAAGAGCCACTGTAGGATTTTTACGTTCCAGAAAAACCACAGTAATACATAATATAATATCCAAAAGCAGGAATGGTACGGCGAATGGAATATATGCATTCCCTATCAGACCCCAGAACAAAGCTTCCAGCATACATCATAGATATGCCCTGAAAAAGTATAAAACTTGATGTTCTCATGATTCCAATAGATAAGAAATGGTGCAGTCATACCGATTATTCTTTGAACGATGGTCCAGAGGATTTCTGATCGCAGCAATTATTGCCGCAATTGCAGGACTTCTCTTCCAGATAGGTGCATTCTATATCATCGCAGTAATCTCCCTTCTGATATCCTTCGTGATTTTCTCAAAAGCACGTAAGTATCCGCCGGAGGAAAGATGAAGAAGATTACCTTTTCCCGCAATGTGTTCCTGCCGCTTACACATGTATGCGGAAATGCATGCAGTTACTGCTCATTCAAGGAACCTGTGACAGAAGGATGCGTAATGGAACCATCTGAGGTCAAAGCAACCTTAGACCGCGGAGCAGAGTTCTCATGCACAGAAGCACTCTTCACCTTTGGCGAACGCCCGGAACTTGAACGCGGATTTACAAAGCATCTTCAGAAAATCGGATATGATTCGATTCTTGACTACTGTTACGATATGAGCAAATATGCCCTCTCCAAAGGAATTCTTCCGCACTCTAATGTCGGAATCATCAATGAAGAGGAGATGAGCCGCATGCGTACTGTTACTGCAAGCATGGGACTGATGCTTGAAACAACAGCAGACGTTCACGCACACCGCCACAGCCCCGGAAAAGATCCGGCTGTTAGAATCGAGATGATTGAGACGGCTGGAAAACTGAAGATTCCATTTACAACAGGACTGCTTCTTGGAATCGGTGAGACCCGCGACGACAGAATCGAATCCCTTCAGGTAGTCGCAGACATCCAGAAACGCTTTGGTCACATTCAGGAAATCATCATCCAGAACTTCTGCCCGAAACCCGGAACTGAAATGGCAGATGTCCCGGGTGCAACACTTGATACCGTAGCAGACACTCTAAGCCTTGCAGCAGAGATTCTTCCAGACAGCATCTCAGTCCAGATTCCGCCAAACTTAGCAGACGCAGGACGGCTTCTTGCATACGGCGTAAATGACCTTGGAGGAGTATCTCCTGTAACCATTGACTACATCAACCCCGAACACCCGTGGCCTGCAATCGAAGAGCTCAAAACAATCGCAAAGGGATACGAAGTCAAAGAAAGACTGTGTGTTTACGAAAAATACTGTACGTCAGAATGGATTGATGAAAGTATCCTGCCTCTTGTCCTCGACCTCAAAAAGAGAGTCTACGGGGCATAACCCTCTTTTTAAACACCAAGAATCCTTTATACCTGCACGTCGACTATTTTGTACATGAAAAGAATACTTGGTGAATGGCACGGCAGAAAAACAATCCCGCTTCTTGCATCCGGTGAATGCATAATCACATTCTGCGAGGACGGAACAGCAAAAGCCAACGGGAAGGTAAAAATTTTAGGAGACACCATGAACGTCTCGGCAGATGATATCTGCTGGGAACACTGCGGTGAAAACAGATTCGTTGGAAAATACAGAGACTATCAGATTGAATTCATCATCCAGAACGGATGCCTGAAAACAACAGTCAACCCGTACAAACTCGGAGCTGTAACAAATCCGAAGTACGACATGAACATCCCTCTTGAAATGAAACGCAGGTAAAACATACTGCATACACAATCTTTTTTATCCTTTCAGGATGAGTATATTGTATGGCCTTTGATTTATTTTCCGCAATCATGGCAATTCTTTCCGTCCTGTCATTTGGAGCAATCGGTGGGACTGATATCACAGATGATACCCCGCAGATAGAATTGTCAGGAGTAACAGATACAAGCCCTGAAATACAAAACCCGGAAGTTCCAGATACAAACCCCAAGGCAGAACCTGAAAACGCAGAGCAGGAATACATAGACACTGCAAAACCTGGAGCGCATCTGATTGCCGGAGAGTGGAGCGGAACCTCAAGTATTCCATTTGTGGCATCTGTTGAGTTCTATGCTGACATAGAAGATGACGGAACTGCACAGTTCAGCGGCTCTTTAACATCATCCATGTTTGGAAACCATGACTTCAAAAGCGGAGCCGAATGGGAATACCTTGGAGGGGACAAATTCAACGCAGTAATTTCAGGAACTGACACAGCAATTACCTGCAGCGGAGAAAAACTCACATTCAAGCTCAATCCATACAAACTTGGACTGACTGACAACTCAATTGCAGACCAGGAATTCACAATAAACCTTCACAGAATCTGATATCATGATAGAATACCTTCTCCCGGTACTTTCCGCCTGGTTTACGATGATTATCATATTAGACCCTCTGCTGTCGGTTTCGATGTTCATCAACCTAACTCAGAATCTGACAAAAGCAGAGGTCATCAAACAGGCATTTATCGCAACAGCAGTCGCCGGAATTCTGATGCTGTCTTTCCTGTTCTTCAACGACATAGTCTTTGACTTACTAAATATCGAACTCGAAAGCTTCAAAGTAGCAGGCGGTGTAATCCTGTTCATCCTTGGTCTTCAGATTGTATTGGGAATCGAAATCGGAGGATCGTCTGCCGGACACAAGAGTCTCTCCAGTCCTGACCGTGTCGGGAAAAAAGCCATGGCAGGAGTTATCATTGGAACCCCCATTATGTGCGGTCCGGGAGCCATTACAACGGTCATGATTCTTGGAGCACAGGACGGGCTTCTTATAACATTTATCGCAATAATCTTAGCCCTTGTATGTATCTGGCTGATTCTTGTCTTCTCAACATTCATCAAAAAGATATTGGGAGAGACCATACTTGTCATTCTCTCTAAAATCATGGGACTTCTCTTAACAGCAATCGCAGTCCATACAATCTGGACAGGAATCCTTGGTTTAATTGCACTGTCGGTGATTTAATGGTAAAGTTCCCAATATCAACCGAGCTTCTTATTTTTGACCTGGAAGCATATGTCCCAAAAGAGGACCGCAAAAGAAAGACAGGACCCTCACTTGCAGTAAACCCGTTCAAAGAAGGCCACACACTGCTTGGAGGAGTGTTTCATCTCTCACGTCCGAGATTAGGAGAGGTTCTGTCAAAACCTGACTTCGAACATCACTGGGTTTGGGACGAAGGAGACGAAGCAGAAGTAATCTCATCCATCTATCAGATATTTTCAGGGATGAGAAAAAGAGCTGCGCTCAAAAAACAGCATCATGCAGACCCTGTTGTATCCGGTGTTGGAATCTCCATGTTTGACATGCCGTGCATTCTCTCAAAATGTCTGACATACGAAGTTGACAGTGCAGATGAAATTTACGAAACCATCTGTAAATGCAGAGTTGTAGACATGGCTGTTGCGGGAATCGGGTTTATCCCGTCAAACTCACCAATACTTTACCCAAGAACGCACAATGCTTTAGCAGACCTCTTCATGCCTGAACGTGACAAAAAACCGACTGGAAAAGTTGTCTGGGAGATGGCAGACGAAAAGGACTACAAGGGAATCTCTGAAAGATGCGAAGGAGAGGTTTGCGAAATGGTAACGCTTGCGAAACGCATGCTTGAAAAATCACAGGTAACAGAATGAAAATTGTTGTAATCGAACCGCTTGGAGTTGATAAAAGTCAGCTCGAAGAACTAGCCGCAGGACTTGTGCCGGATGCAGAGCTTGTGTGCTACAACTCTCGAAGCGAAGACGCAGAAGAACTTATCAGACGGGGAGCTGATGCTGAAATTATCGTTCTTGCAAACCAGCCGATATCAGACGAAGTTGTTTCCGGATGGAAACAGGCTAAACTGATTGCTGTTGCTTTTACAGGAGTTGACCACATCCCGCTTGAGACATGCAGAAAGAAAAATATCACAGTCTGCAACTGTGCCGGATACTCAACTGCCGCAGTGTCTGATCTTGTCTTTGGAATGCTTATCTCTCTCTACAGAAACCTTGAAGCATGCGGAAAAGCTGTTCGTGAAGAGAAAACCAGGGATGGACTTATTGGATTCGAACTTGAAGGAAAGAACTTCGGTGTAATTGGAACAGGAGCGATTGGAACGCGGGTTCTCACAATCGCACAGGCATTTGGATGCAGAACCTATGCATACTCCAGAACTGAAAAGGAAATTGAAGGTGTAACTTATACCGATCTTGAAACACTTCTATCCATATGTGACATTGTATCAGTCCACGTACCGCTGACAAATGAAACACGCGGGATGCTTAATGCTGAAAATATGAAACTGATGAAACCGTCTGCTGTTCTCATCAACACAGCAAGAGGGCCTGTTGTTGACGCAGAATCTCTTGCAGAATGTTTAAACAATAGACAGATTGCCGGAGCATGTGTAGATGTCTTTGACACAGAACCCCCGCTTTCGAAAGACTTGTCCATCCTTCATGCAGAAAATCTGATAGCTGCACCGCACATAGGATTTGCAACAAAAGAAGCACTTGTCAAGCGTGCAAAAATGGTGTTTGAAAATATTCAGGCGTTCATGAATGGAACGCCGAAAAATATGGTCTGAGTAATCAGACAGTCTGCCGCATGGAAATAGATGCAAAGAGCGTTACCATGCGCTGATAATCTTTTTTGTCTCCGAAATCGAGAGCCATACTGTAGTGTTTTGCAAAGTCTGCCGGAAACACTAAGCGCGGGTATCCGTCACACTCTAAAAGGAAGTTGAAGATTTCGCGTGCGACAAGACCATTTGCAGTGTTGAACGGATGAATAACTAAGAAGCGATAGAGGAAGAGAACTGCCTGCTCGAACACGCAGTATCCTGCATCAACTCTGCTGTAATACTCATTAAGTGTCATCTGAAGTCTTGCTTCGACGTTTCCATCCTCACGGAAAACCCCGGTCTCTTCCGGAAGCTCCATTAAAATAAGACTGTGGATTTCGCGGATGAACTCTGGAGTTACTTTCTCAACAGCAGACTCCCTGCATGTTTTAACCAGACGGAAGTTTCTGGTGAGTTTGCTTGATGCAGCAGAAATTTCTTCGATGGCAGCCGTTCCTGCGATATATTTTGCATCATAGAGTTCTTCAAAATCCTCACGCTCGTCATCAGAGAGAGATGAGACATAAGTATTGTAAAGATAGCGGGTTTTCTCAAGTCCTTTTCCGAGGAACGGCGGAATATACTGGAAGTATAGCTCTTCTACCCTGAACTCAGCATACTTTTCTGCCGCACGCTTTGTAAACTCTTCAGTGTACTGAAGAACAGCAGTCTCAAATTCAGCATCAGTTGGTGCATCGCCTGTTTTAATAAGGCGGGAAATTTTTGTTTTGCGTTTCGGTGTAATTACAGGATACACCAGATAATATTTGTCGCCGCCTTTTGTGGCACGCTTTTCTAATCTGAACTTGGTATTCATGACTGAGTACTGGAACTCCCGCTTATTTTGCTCCAAATATATTAGTTTGTATAGCTATTATTCATTACCAATTTGGATTAGAACTTCTCTGCAACAGAAAGGAACTCTTTTCGTTTTGAGACGTGTCGGAAAATCTTAAAGAGCGCTTTCTCTTTCCACCCATATCCAAGATTTCCGCCTGATGCATTCGGATGTCCGCCGCCATTAAACTCACGTGCGATTAAGTGGCTGATATCCGGGACACTTCGAATCGAGAATTTGCCGTTATCAAAGACAAGAAGTTCGATATCAGTTCCAAGGATTTTTCGAACCTCGGCTGCTGTTTCGCTCGGATATCCATAAGACGGCATAACAGCGATTTTGTACTTGCCGTCATGAATCTTTGCAGCACGAAGAGACTTTTTGATGCACTTGTTCTTTTCCCTCTCGATTCTGTCAAAGATGGATTGAACCTCGTCATCAATGATGATTCCCTGCGCCAGTTTGTCGCGGATGAGTTTTAAGTTTGAACTGCCTGATGTAACAATTCCAAGAACCGCCGAGCGCTTGTCTTCATGTTTCCATAAATCATAGTCGCATACAACACGGGCAACCTCTTCTGCATATGACTGTTCTGGCTTCAAAGAATGGCATAGAACTCCTGTTGCACAGCGGGATGTATCAACAGTGAGGCTTTCCACATACGGAGTAACGCGGGCTTTTTCCTCGTCGGTCCATTTGTGGTGATCAAACCACCTGATGTTCCATCCTGCTGCATGTGCTTTTCTTACCTTGTCCTCAATTCCTTTCTGGTATCCCAGATCACTAATTACAAGTGTATCGCCTTTTCCATTGCATCCTGCAACCTGCGCGATGAACCATTCAAAGCGGTTTACAGATGAGAAAAGGGTTACAAGCTCCTCTCCAAATACCATACGGCAGATAGCATCAGAACCTGCGGCATCCAGATCATTATGCGTTAAATGGACTACGTTTGATGTCCTATTTACGATTTTTTCTTGGAGTGTCTGTTTTTTTGCAGATGTTTTTTTCTTTCCAAAGATGCCCATTGTATAAACATGGGTTCTACTTAAAGATAATATGTTTGGGACATGATTTCAAAGATTATAAATAGTACCAAATACAACATTATTATCGCACAAGCGCCTTTATAGCTCAGTAGGGAGAGCGACAGACTGAAGATCTGTATGTCGCCGGTTCAATTCCGGCTGAAGGCACTTCACTTTTTGTTAAATTCCGTAAATTTTTCTAAAAGATTGTTCTTTGCGCATATTTCCACACAGACCGCGCATGAAAAAACATCAGATTTACAATCCAAATTCAAAAGTCTGTAAAATCCATCGGATTTGAGACAATTAATCCAGACATTTTTATAGAACAAAAGTCCATTCTTCAGTATGGGAAAGATGGATAACAAAGTCGCCATTGTAACCGGCGGCGGCAAAGGAATTGGATTTGGTATTGCAACTGCTTTCGCAAAAGAAGGAGCAAACTTAGTCATCACCGGAAGAACCATTGAGCGCTTACAGAGTGCCAAGGAGAAACTGGAAGCATACGGAGTTACCGTCCTTCCGGTTGCAGCAGACGGCGGAGATGAAGCACAGGTTAAAGAAGCTGTCAGACAGACCATCGAAAAGTTCGGCAAAATTGATGTCCTTGTCAACAATGCACAGGTCTCCAAGTCCGGAGTTCTGTTAAAGGATCACACAAAAGAGGACTTTGACTTAGCAGTCAACTCAGGTCTTTATGCAGCATTCTTCTACATGAGAGAGTGCTACCCATACCTCAAGGAATCCAAGGGAAGCGTTATCAACTTCGCATCCGGTGCAGGTCTCTTTGGAAAGCCGGGACAGTCCTCCTATGCAGCTGCAAAGGAAGGTATTCGCGGACTTTCACGTGTTGCTGCAACAGAATGGGGACCGGATGGAATCAACATCAATGTTGTCTGTCCGCTTGTCTACACCGAACAGCTCGATGCATGGAGAAAGGAATATCCTGACCTTTACGAGGCAACCATCAAAGGAATCCCGCTTGGAAGATTCGGAGATGCAGAAAACGATATCGGAAGAATTTGTGTGTTCCTCCAGTCCGAAGACGCATCTTACATCAGTGGTGAGACCTTCACCGTTCAGGGTGGAAGCGGTCTTAGACCATAATCACTTTTTTTACTCCGCAAAACCCATTATATCTCAATGATTACAATTCGCCGTGAGGTCTGCGGTTACTGCGGGGCATGTGTATCTGTTTGTCCAAGCGGAGCTCTGGAATTAATTGACGCATATCTGTCAGTTGATTCTGTGCTTTGCAAGCCGAAATGCAAACTGTGCAGTACTGTATGCCCGCTTGGCGCAATCCTCCGGAGTGAGGAATGAAAGACAGTTACGACATCTTAGTTGTTGGAGGAGGACCTGCAGGGGCTGTTGCAGCCCGAACTGCCGCAGAAGCAGGTCTGTCTGTTCTTCTTGTCGAGAAGCGTTCGGCAGTCGGAGTTCCGGTACGCTCCGGAGAAAGTATCGGAAAGGATGAACTGCTTGAATTTATCGAAGCAGAACAGAGATTTATCAAAGCAGAGATTGACTCATCAGTATTAATCGGGCCTGATAGTTCTAAGAAAACCATCCACGATGGAGAAACTATTATTCTCGATCGCAAAATCTTTGATCGTGAGCTTATCTGGCGTGCAGCGGAAGCCGGAGCTGAGATTCAGGTTCATGCAAGAGCGTCAGCTCCAATTATGGAAGGAGAAAAAGTCTGCGGAGCTGTTATCGAACAGCACGGTAAAAGATACGAGGTAAGAGCAAAGATTGTGATTGCCGCAGACGGGATTGAGTCAAAGTTTGCAAAGTGGGCAGGAATAGATACCACAATCCCGCTTGACGGCATTAAATCCTGTGCACAGTATCTTGTAAATGATATCGATATAGACGAAAAAGAGATGCAGTTCTATATCTCACCAGAAGATGCTCCAGGCGGACATCTCTGGATTTTCCCGAAAGGAAAACGCTCAGCCAACATTGGTGTTGGAATTCTCGGAACTGAATCAGCAGATGGAAAAAGAGCCTGTGATTATCTCAATCATTTCGTCGAAAAGAATTATCCGAATGGAAAGATAACTGAACGCTCGGTGGGAGGAGTTCCTGTATGTAAACCGCTTAAAGAGACAGCAGCAGACGGTATCTTAATCGTTGGAGATGCAGCGCGTCTCTCTAATCCTGTAACAGGACATGGAATCTACAATGCGATGTTTACAGGGCGTCTTGCAGCAGAGGCTGCTGTATCGGCTGTTAAGAATGGAAACACCTCTAAAGAGTTCTTAATGGCATACGATAGAGCATGGCGTGAAAGTGACATGGGAAAAGAGCATGAGAGAAACTGTTTGGTAAAAGAGAACATGGCTTGAATGAGAGATGAAAAATTAAATTCTGTTGTATACTCTATGCAGAAACAAAGATTGCGTAATATTAATCTCGGGAATATTGTAACTGAGAAATTTGAAGAAAATTAATTGTTTGTGAACGAATTCATTAACCATCAATATAATCCAACCAATAGATATATATACCAAAATCCATTTTCGCGAAAGTGCGTTTAAGGCATTAAACGACACCGTTTCAAAATCAAACCCCAACAAACCCCCTAAATTTTAACCATCCAAAAAACACAGGGCACTTTCGCACCGCGCGGTCAGGGATTTATATACCCCTGAATCGAAGTATGAAGTGTAATGTCGGAACTGACCCGGAAAATCGAACAGGCAACCCGCTCACCGTTTTTTGATCAGACCGGAAGGTCCGAAGGAAAAACTCACCACTGCGAGCCATTGAAAATCCTGCTTGAAGGAACATGTTCCTTTGACTGTGCATACTGCGAAATCTGCACAAAAAAGAAAGGAATCAACTTCACCCCTGAAGAAATGGCACATGGATTTCTTGAACTGCATCGTCAGGGACGTGTCGGCGGGTTACTGCTTAGTACCGGGATTCCAAGAGGAGACACCGACCTTGGAATGGAAAGAATAACCGAAACCGCACGCCTGATTCGAAAAGGAGGGTTTACCGGTTATCTTCACCTAAAAGTTCTTCCAGGAGCGTCCCGTTCTGATATTGCAGAGATGGCAAAGTATGCAACGAGACTTAGCATCAACCTCGAAGCACCCGACGCCTCTCACTTACAAGAGCTTGCCACTGTCAAGGAGTACAAAACAGACCTGCTTCTCCGCCACAAATGGCTGTCTGAAATCATGCCGCATAAACATTCAACCCAGTTTGTTGTCGGAGCCGCAGACGAAACGGACTATGACATATTCAAAACAGTAATGACAAGCTACGAAAAGTACAACCCGGCAAGGGTTTATTACTCCGCATTTCATGCAATTTCAAACACACCCCTTGAGACTCATGAAAATACCCCTGTCTGGCGGGCTAACCGCTGGTATCAGGTAGATGCCCTGCTTCGACTTTACGGCTATACGAGGCAGGAAACATCCCCTGTTTTTGATGAAGACGGAATGCTTCTAAACACTGATCCAAAAGTACTTCTCGCAAAAAATATGCCGCAGGTAAATCCGGCAGAAGCAGATTATCTCGAACTAATCCGGGTGCCGGGAATAGGCCCTATGTCTGCCAGACGTATTCTTCAGGTAAGAGACAGCGAAAATGTAAGAAACACAAAAGTCCTGCGGGATTTAGGTGTTGTAATGAAGCGTGCACTGCCTTATCTGTCCCTTGGACGGACAAAACAGACAAGAATATCAGCATTCTCTTAAAAATAAAAAAAAGGAGGTGTGCAGCATGAGACGCATGCGGGGTAATATTTTGGGAGACTTATGCAGCTGTTTCTGCTTCATCCTTGGATGTTACCATCCAGGTGGTGCTGTTGGAATAACTCCAACGGGAAATCTCAAGATCATCACAAATCTGAGAGAGAATGGCAAGGTTCGTTCCGACCTCTTTCGAGGACAGTCCAAGGTCTTTTGCGATATATTTTGCCTTGAAGAACTTGCTGCCTTTGGCAACGCCTGCCTTTAAGTATCCAAGAATTTTAGACTGGGTATCGTTATATCTTTCGAGTAATGTTCTGGGTTCAGTCATCGTGACTTACCTCTAGTAAATATAGGTTATGACAGCATATATAGTTTCTGTTACTGGATGTAAATTAACACAGAGGATTAAAAAAAAAGAAACTCGGTTAGAGCTGTTCTACTCCGAACTCTGAGATTTTCTCAATCATCTTGGCAATAACTTCAGACCGCATGCCCTCAACAAACTTGATACTGCCGACAACGAGGTGACCTCCGCCGGAAATGCCTGCCCCCGGCATCTCATCGCGCATGGAGCGAACCATCTGCGGAATGTTCATTAACACACCGCGGGAACGGATAACTGCAAAGTCCGGACCAAGGCCTAATGTTACGATTGGCTCGCCCTCATACTTGTGACAGAGAACGTCGTGAACCTCGCCGGAAGACTTACCCGGCGGAGGGAAGGTGAAACGGTGGGCAAACATCTCGACATCTGCCTGGAAGAGACGAGCCCCTGACTCCAACACCTGTTCTTTTACGTGCGGCATCATAGTTTCGACCTGCTCATTAATTGCAGTGTTTGCCTCCTCAACTAATAGAGCAACTAAGCGATTGTGACGGTCTTCAGCGTTGTTGATATTTAAGATATCCTTTACAATCTCGCGTCCGTCATTGAATCTGAGCCAGTACTGCTCGTAATCCAGGGCAAGAGCCATGTCGCGGCACTCATCAATTGTGTACTTGCCATCGATTAATGCGAGATACTGCTGAAGTTCCGGAGCTTCGGAACGGTCGGCAACTCCTGCAACAGCCGGGAAGTGGAGAATCTTCTTTTCAATTCCCGGGAAGATGAGACGTGCGATTTCGGTTCCAAGCATACCGGCAGTGACACCGAAGTCCCCTCCGACGTGGTACGGGTTTACGTGGGCTAACAGGTACTTGTCAATTGTGTCATCAGGGTGATGGTGGTCTGCTACGATAACATCAAGGTTGTATACCTCAGTCATCTTGTAAGACGGCATGTCTTCCTCGGTCGAACCGTTGTCCATTAACAGGATAAGCGGGAATTTCTGACCAAAACGGACATTGTCTTTGAGCATCATGTCAAGATCGCGGGTGACATCCTCAATCTCATAGAACGGAGCCTTGGACGGGGAGCGGCGGAAGAGGAAGTTGTCCATGTCCGGATCTCCGCCGTTTTCTCTGATGTACTGGAGAACTGCGGTCTCGACAGACACGGCTGCACAGATACCGTCTGCATCTGCATGGTGGCGAAGAATAATCGGCTGCTGAGTTAAGACTGCACGGCGGACAATTTTTGCAAGCTTTCTCATCTCAGGCCAGAGTGCACGAAGAACCTCGGAGTCAACAAGAGGCTCGACATCTGCCGGCGGTTCGGCACGCTCTTCTAATGCACGGTTGATGCGGGCTCTTACATGGTCTGCTTCCTCGCCTCTTAAGATAATCATGTCAGAGACTTCAATCTGGACCTGATTGTTTCTCTTGTTTGCCTCTCCGAAGATGCGGACAACATCGCCTAACTGAACTTCCGGATAAGATCTGACACCGGCTTCGGTGAATGCGGCAGCATCCTCGGTTCCAGTCTCATCGCATACAGTAAAGATGGTAGGACCAGACGTCTGCTTAATCTGGACAACATCAGCTTCGACTGTGATGTTTCTTCCAAGTTTGTTTCTGAGGTCTGAGAGTTTGGAGATTACAACCTTCTTCGAGACAAGTTTGGTCTCGTAGCTTCCCTCTTCCATGATTACTTCGCGAAGGTCGATATTTCCATTCGGGCGAATCTGGTTGACGAGTACGAGAATTGTATCGCGTTCCTTCTTTTCGGTCTTTACGTTGCTTTTGTGGAGAAGGCCTTTGGTTTTGTCGTTTAACTGAACAAATGTACCAAAGGTTGCGAATCCCTGGACTTTTCCAATGTAGATGTTTCCTTCGACAACATCATCTACTTCACATCCCGGGCCAAGCCGGTATACCATTTCTGTCATGTTTATGTTTATTCCTCTTCGAACTCTTCCAGTTCTTCTATGTCTGCACCGCATAAGCCGTACAGTTTTTCTTCTCCGTCACGTCTGCCGCGGGAGACAAGAAGGTCTCCAGCATGGAGTACGACATTTCTGCTTGGACGGTAAATCCAGCGGTTATCGTGTTTGATTGCGATGATGACCATTCCGGTAACCGAACCGACTTTGCTTTCGGCAAGTGCTTTTCCGTCTAAGGCAGAGCCTTTGGCGACCGTGACCCAGGAGATGACTTCGTCGGATTCTCTAACGATACGTTTGATGATTGGCGGAACGTCGATTTCGCGGATGACTACATCGGCAATGGAACATGCAGCGTCCGAGATGGACTCGGCAAAGGAGGACATGTAAAACATTCCGCGAAGGCTTGCGACATCTTCGGTCTTTTTGGCGGCCTGAAGTGTCCAGAGGTCAAGCTGAAGACGCATTTCGTCAAGCTCTTCTTCTAAGGCTACGACTTCATTTGCGAGGTCTAAGTTTTCGTGAAGGAGAGCTGAGTAGGCGAGGCCTACAGCAAGTTCGCTGATGTTTTTCATCTCAATCATGAGCTGTGCTGCACGATCGAGATCACTGATAGACTCTACAGTGATTTCATCGTCGTTTGGTTCCGGCTGACCTGCAAGTCTGCAAAGTTCAGGGAATCCGTAGTCAGGACCTCTGCCGATTAACACATCGCCTGCACGAAGAACGGCATGTTTGTCAGGGTCGTAGATTCTCTGCTGCATGCGGCGAATCAGGATAATGCGGATTCCGGTTGCAGACTGGAGTTTGATGTCGCCTAAGCGTGCTCCGTCAAGCTGGCTTTCAGGCATGACAACAGTCCGGTGGGTTGCTTCTTCTGCGTCAGGAAGGGCACGGCGTAAGTTTGCAGGGAATGAGACATGGCGCATGATGTTTTTGCCGATGTCTGCTGCGTGGTTTGAGATTCGCTGTGAGGCTTCTGCGAGCTGTAAGAGGCCGCTCATTGGTTCGGTCTCTTCGATTCTCCTGACACTCATCATGCTGGTGATTCTTGCCTGATACACCAGATCGTTCATCTGTTCTTCGAGTTCGATTACTTCGTCAGCGATGGCACTGCTTTCAAAAAGCACGGCCGAGTAAGCCAGATCAACCGCAAGTTCGGAGATGTCTTTCATTTCGATTAAGACATCTTTGAGGTTGATTGGTTGATAGTCACGGTCCATAGGTCTGTATCTATTAATGGATTTTCAGAATAGATAACCCTTGCTAACTGCATATAGTCAGTAAGAGGATTGAAGTAATTTACAGTCATTGCAGGAGCATTTTTTTCCTGCAAAAATCAGATGAAAGCTGTTCAAAAAAGAAAAAGTCAGAGTACTTTTGATAAGAACTCTTTTAATCTCGGATTCTTCGGGTTTGCGAAGAACTCCTGCGGGGTGTTTTCTTCCTGAATTACACCGTCATTGATGAAGAATACACGGTCTGCTACTTCGCGTGCGAATCCCATTTCATGGGTTACAATCATCATGGTCATGCCGGATTCTGCGAGGTCTTTCATGAGGCTTAATACTTCGCCGACCATTTCAGGGTCGAGGGCAGAGGTTGGTTCATCGAAAAGCATGACGTCAGGGTTCATGGCAAGAGAACGGATGATGGCGATTCTCTGCTGCTGACCTCCGGAAAGCTGCTGCGGTCTTGCATCTGCTTTGTCTAAAAGTCCGATTCTCTTTAAGAGCTCGTCAGCTTTTTTGGATGCTTCTTCCTTGCTCATAATCTTTAAGCGGACTGGTGCGAGCATGATGTTTTCTTTGACGGTCATGTTCGGGAAGAGGTTGAACTGCTGGAATACCATGCCAATCTTTTCCCGCATTTTGTTGATGTTGACGGATTTGTCAGTGATGTCAACACCTTCGAAGAGAATCTGACCGCCTGTCGGGACTTCAAGGAGATTTAATGAGCGAAGGAAGGTGGATTTTCCGCATCCGGATGGTCCGACAATTGCGATAACTTCTCCTTCGCAGACGGTTGTATCAATTCCTTTTAAGACTTCGTTGTCCCCAAAGGCTTTGCGAAGACCTTTTACTTCGATTAAGACTTTTCCGTTAGCTGGCATTTAACTTTACCTCCAGTTTCTTGACAAAGTACGTCAGAATGACAACAACAGTCAGATAGATTAACGCAACAAGAATGTATGGAATGAATGCTTCGAATGTCTGACTGCGGATGATATCTCCTCCCTTGGTTAAATCAACAAGACCGATGTAACCGGAGATAGACGTTTCCTTTAAGAGTACAATTCCTTCATTACAGAGTGCCGGTAAGATATTCTTGATTGCCTGCGGGATAATGATGGTAATCATCGTAATTGCAAACGGCAGACCTAAACTTGAACCTGCCTCGAACTGTCCCTTTGGAACAGAGTTGATTCCAGCCCTGATGATTTCTGCAATGTATGCAGCAGAGTTCAGTCCGAATGCAACAATTGCCACCGGCACCAAAGCCACATCCACAGACGCGAATATCACAAAGTAGATGATAAGAAGCTGAATTAATACAGGAGTTCCGCGAATAACGGTTAAGTAACCGCGTGCGATGAGGTTTAATAGTTTCAGCTTTCCTTTCATGTCGTGGACTGTTCGAACAACAGCGATTAACGAACCAAGCACCAATCCAAGAATCAGCGAGAAGAATGTGATAATCAGAGTATTCTGCAGACCGGTTAAAAGATATTGATACCGGTCATCTTCGATTAGAGTATCATAAATCTTATCGATAAAACCCCCATCCGCTGCTGCTGCGGGTGAAACGATGATGGATATTAAAAGAAATGCGGCAAGGACCAGAATGAATGACCTAAGCACGGATTTCTTTGAAAATTCAAGAACCATTCTGTAACTGTTGGTTCTATTAGACAATAATAATTGTTACTCGTAAGTTTAAGAAAAGAAAAAAATTAGAGTCTTCTGAGGGCAAGTGCTGCCACTCCAAGACCTGCAAGAAGTCCGAGAATCGGTGCCGGGGATGCGGCTGCCTCAGGGTTCTTGACGATGATAACCTGCTTTGCAGTTGTGTACGGGTCAGAGAAATCTGCATTCTTTAATCTGTCCTCAGTTACAGAGAGACCTGCAATACCAACATCTGCCTTTCCAGTCTGGACTGCGACGATGACTGCATCGAATGCCATGTCAGTAATCTTTAACTCGTATCCAAGTTCATCACAGATTGCCTGTGCAATATCAACATCGATTCCAACAATCTTGTCTCCTTCATAGGATTCGTATGGCGGGAATTCTGCGTTGGTTGCCATGACAAGAACACCATTCGGGCGTTCTACATCCTTCTTAACGTACGGCATAGTTCCTGCATCGTCACCAATGTAGTTGAGCATAATCTGGTCGAGAGTTCCGTCTGCTTCAAGTTTTGCGAGTGCTGCGTTAATCTCTGCGGTTAACGGACTGTCTTTCTTTACACAGATTGCATACTCTTCAACACCAAGTTCATCGACAAGTACGTTGTCAAGAATCATTAAATCAGGGTTCTTGGAAACGAAACTCTCTGCTGGGTGGTTGTCGATAATGACACAGTCAATCTTGTTGGTCTTTAATGCCTGAACTGCATCTGCTCCCTTCGGGTAGCGGATGATGGTGGTTCCTGCCTCGTCACCTTCGAAGGTGGTGGCATAGGTGTCCCCGGTAGTTCCAAGCTGAACACCAATCTTTGCCCCTGCAAGATCATCTACACCAGTGATGACCTTCTCTGCGGAAACTCCGCCGACAAAGAGAACGGCAAGGAGGAATACTGCAAGTACTGCAAATACTGATTTCTTCATGTAAAATACACCTCAATCAAAGAAGGAATTCCCAACAATAAAATCATTTAAAGAAAACCTTCGTTAACAGGGATTTTGGTTTTCAAATAAGATAAAGACAGCGGTTTAAATCAGCAAAAAATTAAGGCTTGAATCTTGGGATATGTATTCTGATGTTTCCAAGATTTCTTACGCTGTGGTGAGTATAGTAAACATCCTTGAAAAGCGCGAACTGTACAGCATAGTCACCAAACATATTCCAGTTCTCTCTTGGGAAATCAAGCTCATAGACACCGTCAGTGTATTTTAAAAGCTCCATCGAAATAAGAGCTGCAATATTTTCCTTATAGAGACGGTAGTAATACTCATAGAGAGCAAGCTTAATTCCCTCAACCAGAACATCGCGGGTTAATGTATATGTAGCATCTGATACAGCATCATGGAAAAGAAGTTCTCCGCCTCTTTGAAGATGAGTATAGATATCAAAGAACTCCTCTCCGTTTTTGTGATATGCGGCATTTTTTCCACCTGCTGCAGTGATTGTATCACACCAGTATGCAATAGTTTCGCGAACATCTTTCTCTTCGCCGTCTCCAAGAGCCCAGACCATAACCTTTTCAACGGCAGTATCATCTATCCGAATAACGATGCCTTTGTTCTGGTTTAAGGTATAGTTGATGACGCGTTTCATGCCCAATCTGCTTATAGGATAATAGAATCTTAGAGAATATAAGATGTAGTGTTTGACGGTGAAAAACAAAAACAGCTACCGTATCAGAAAGTCTGCAAAATAGTACAAAACAAGCGGGCCCGAAGGGATTTGAACCCCTGACATTCGGATTAAGAGTCCGACGCTATGCCTGACTAAGCCACGGGCCCGATACACTCAAGCTTCATTGTAGCTTGACCTAAATAGATTAGCTGTTGAACTATTTATACAATGCGCATTCAATCCGGAGAACAAAGAGAAATACTGAACAGCTGACTTACAAAAACACAGAAAAACAAGCGGGCCCGAAGGGATTTGAACCCCTGACATTCGGATTAAGAGTCCGACGCTATGCCTGACTAAGCCACGGGCCCGGTACACTCAAGCTTCTTTGTAGCTTGACCTAAATAAATTAAACTTATACGTATTTATAGATTTCTTTTTCAAACAGACAAAACCATCATCACGTGCAGATTTATTATCTTAAGATACAAACAGATATGGTATGGCTGAAACAGATGGGGTTTCCCCCCTATCCCTTATTCAGAAGAACAAGAAAATAAAATATATCATCCTCGGTTGCGGAAGTATCGGATACAAAGTATTGGAAGAACTTCACGAATCGGATGAAAACGTCTTAATTGTCGATTACGACGAGAAACGTCTTGACGATTTACGCGACCACCGTCACCAGGTAATGCGTGGAGACATGACGGATGAGGCATTCTACGAGACAATGCCGGAACCGGAAGTAGCATTTATCCTCTCTTCCAACAAAGATGCAAACCTCGCAGCGGTTCTGCATATCAGAGCAAGATTCCCGGCCTCGAATATCATCGCGCGTTCCATGGACCACTTCTCATCAGACCAGATGGCAGATGCGGGGGCTGACGTCGTACTCTACCCTCAGACTGTTGTTGCAAAATCCGCAGTCAACCACATGGTAAACCTCATCGCGTCAAGAAACGCGCAGAGACTTTATTCACTTCTCGAATCATGGTCCGGAACACTTGGAATCATCACCCACAAAAATCCTGACCCGGATGCAATTTCAAGTGCAATTGCACTCTGTTCAATTGCTGAAGAAGCATCCAAGGGCAAACTCAAATGTCACATTCTCTACGAAGGAAACATCGGACACCAGGAAAACCGTGCATTCGTAAATCTCTTAGAGATTAAAATGGAACACCTCACATCCGAACTCCTTGCAGAGTGTGACTACACAGCACTCGTTGACTGTGTAGCTCCCGGAATGAACAACGACCTTCCAGCTGACACAAAAATCAATATCATCATCGACCACCACAGCACAGAAGGCGTTGAAAGACAAAATGTCCCGGACTTCATGGATATAAGACCTGAAGCAGGGGCAACCGCATCCATCTTAACCCAGTACATTCAGGAGTTATACCTCCCGCTTGACACAAAACTCGCAACTGCCCTCTTCTACGGTATCAGAGCAGACACACACGAGTTCCAGAGAAACGTAAGCCCGCAGGACTTACACAACGCAGCATTCCTTCTGCCGTACGCAGACAGACAGCTCTTAGAACTCGTAATGGCACCGTCCATCTCTCAGGAAACAATCGAAGTCCTTGGAGCCGCAATTCAGAACCGTGATATTCGTCAGGGATATCTATTCTCGAATGTCGGATATGTCAGAAACCGCGATGCAATTCCGCAGGCAGCAGACCTTCTCTTAAATCTTGAAGGAGTAACAACAGCTCTCGTTTACGGAATCACAGACACAGCAATTATTCTGTCAGCCAGAAACAAGGACATCAGACTTCATGTCGGAGACGTGTTAAAGGAAGCATTCGCAGGAATTCCGGGAGCATCTGCCGGAGGACACGCAACTATGGCTGCCATGTCCATCCCGCTTCAGGCATTCAGTCTCGTTCGCGACAAAGAAGAACTGCTTTCAATGGTTATTGACTCGATTCTTGCCAACTTCATGAAGATTGTCGGAATTGCCGAGGACGAGGACGATGAAGCCTGAAGTCTGGGACGAGTACTACGTAAGAATTCTGGATTACTTCGGCTTCTCCCGTGAGGATGACGAAGAGGCAGCCCGCCTCTTATCCTCAATTCTTCCGCGAAATGACATATCTCTTTTAACTGACACCATTTCAGGGTCGGATGTTATTGTCGCGGGAAATGCCCCGTCTCTTTTAGATGATATAAGAGATACTGACTTTGATGGAAAAGTTGTAATCGCCGCAGATGCCGCAGCCCGCGTTATGAAAAAGGGCGGAGTTATCCCGGATATTGTTTTCACAGACCTTGACGGCCTGGATGACGATGTTTTGGAGATGAACGAGGCAGGGACAATTCTTGCGGTCCATGCACACGGGGACAACATGCCTCTTGTAAAATCATGGGTCCCGAAGATGAAAGGACCAGTTGTCGGAACAACTCAGAGTACTCCGCTTGAAAATGTCTATAACTTTGGCGGAATCTCAGACGGAGACCGCGGTGTTTTTGCCGCATATGAGCTTGGAGCAAACTCGGTTTCCCTGATTGGTTTCGACTTAGACGACAAATCAGTTGACCCTGTAAAGCATGGAAAGCTCATGATTGCAAGAAAACTCCTCCATCTCTTGGGCCATGATATCTGAGACGGTCATAATAGACGGATATGTGGATGAGCCGGCCTGTTTAGGTGTTCCCCCATATATTTCCCCATACATTAGAACCGTTGCCGGAGTTCTAAAAGAGCACGGGCATTCTCCTGAGTACTTTACAATCGACCAGCTTAGAAAAGACCCGATGAAGACTGCCTCTCTTCGGGATGCAAAGCTTGTTGTGATGATTGCCGGGGTTACCGTCCCGGGCAAATATCTGGCAGGGACTCCGGCAACTCTTTTAGAACTTCAGCAGCTTGGATTTACTTTTTCCAAGAAGACAACATCCTTCCTTGGAGGACCTATCGCATTCGGATACTCACCAGAAGGAGGAGAGGCCGCAAAGAAACAGGCTGTGTCAGGCTGGACCGGAATGCTTTCCGGCGATCCGGCGGCAGCTCTTGATTCATATCTTTCGGGAGGAGAGCCGGAAGGGATTTTGAACTATGCAGACTTCGACCGCTGGTCAGCTCTTGGTGCTGATATTATCCGTCAGCATCCGATGTATCCTTTCGTGATGCTCGAACTCGAGACAGCCCGCGGATGTTCCCGCTGTGTTACAGGAGGATGTTCTTTTTGTACCGAGCCTTTCTATGGAATGCCGAGACAGCGTGAGGCATCAGGTATCTTCGCTGAAACAGCCGCCCTTTATGAAGCGGGAGCAAGGCATTTTCGTTTAGGAAGACAGCCGGATCTTCTCGCATACGGTGTTTCAGGCGGAGAGTTTCCAAAGCCGGACGCGGATAAAATCCGATGTCTCTTTTCGGGAATAAGAGAGAAAGCCCCAAATCTTAAAACGCTTCATATCGACAACGTAAATCCGGGAACGATTGCAAGACACGAGGATGCAGCACGCGATGCTTTAGCTGAGATTGTTGCCGGACATACAGCAGGTGATATCGCGGCATTTGGAATCGAGTCGGCAGACCAGGCAGTAGTTGAGGCAAACAATCTGAAAGGTTCAGCTGATGATATCTTTAGAGCTGTTGAGATTGTAAATGAGGTCGGAGCGGTTAGAAAATGCGGAATCCCGGAACTTCTGCCGGGATTAAATTTCATCTCGGGACTTGCCGGAGAGACTGAGCAGACTTTTGCGGAGAACAAGGCATTTCTTAAGAGAATCTTTGACGCAGGTCTTCTTGTCCGCAGAGTAAACATCAGACAGCTTATGCCGTTTGAAGGAACAAGGGCATACGAAAACAATACGATTGGAAAGTTCGATAAGCAGTTCCATGCGTTCAAAGATGATGTCAGAGCAAACTTTGATGTCCCGATGCTTGAGAGGGTTTTTCCTGTTGGAACAGTATTCAGTGATGTCTTAATCGAGGTATCTGGACAGGTTTCTTTCGGACGCCAGATGGGAACTTATCCGGTGTTAATTGGAATCCCGCAGAAATTACCGGTTGGAAGTGTTGTATCATGTGCGGCTGTCTCATACGGGGCAAGGTCTCTGACAGCTCTTCCATACCCGATTCCTGTAAACCATCTGCCGCCTGCGGCTTTGAAGTGGCTTCCTGGAGTTTCTGCAAAGTCTGCCTCAAAGCTTCTTTCAAAGATGCCGTTTAGAAATGCTGAAGAGTTCGAAAAGGCTGTACCGGGTGCGGCAAAGCTTTTGGAGCTCATTGACTTTTCATAACTTTTTTTTCTGTGCACAAAATGTGTACAAATTAACCACAATAACCAAGCATGGAGCTTAGATTTGAAAATAAAAGCGATTATAGTCTTAAAATAGAATGAATTCCAATATAGATACTGGTCAGTCCACAAACTGGCCGAGGTGACAAATGTTGAATACCATATTAATGGCAATTACAGCCTTTTCGGCTGTTTCCCGTGAAATACGGGAGTGGATAGCCCTTCGAAAAAGAGAGAAGGATGATGAATCCCATCCTCCTTTTCTCATACTCAATTTTCACCCATATGGGACAACATTTTATACTTGACAGAACAATATATTATTCAGAGTTAAACTGCCCTCGCAGCACTCTACATGTTCGAAGAGCGTGTTTAACATTTATTACCTCAGACATGCATCCGCGGAGTTGTGACCGCTTTAACAAGGGTGCATGTCTAAAATTATCCAAACTGTTTTCTCAAATTCAAACCATGAAATTTGAAAAAGACATTTGCTCCTGCTAAGGCTCGAAGAGCCGCATGCAGGTAAGGCGTCGCGGGGTTATGGGCGGGCTGCATGTCTAAAATTATCTAAACTGTTTTACAAACCTTACTGCATCGAAAAATAGATTCGACATATGCCTCATCTGCAAAAACCTTATGCAAGTTACACGCTAACATATATGGACAAGTATGGAAGCGTCAACAATAGATCCGGGACTTCTTCAGTTAACTGAAATAATCTTAACCGCTGAAGCAGTCAACACAAACCCTGCCCTCGAGGTAAATGATCTTCCCCCAAACCTTCGTGCCATGTTCTGTCCGGAAGCGGCAGGCGTCATCGCACGCCCTGTTACAATCAAAGAAGGAATCTTAAAATCCCACTTCCCAAACCTGGCAGCACGCCAGCTCTTAGAGAACAGCAAAAACTCCTACTTAATTGTAAATGACTTAAGTCAGTTCGGAGTTACCTCATACCTTCCAGCCCTCAAATGGTACTTCCGCCACACAGGCACTGAGATCATGAAAAACCCGGCACTCACGCTTTCAATCGAAACCGCAGGAGAGACAACTGTCTCATACAGCGAAGCACGCCGCATGGTCCCTCTCTTCGAAGACACCGAAGAAGCCCTCAAAGGAAAGATTGCCGCAGTCATCGAAAAATCCGAATCCATGAAAGAAGCGGTTGACTTAGTAATCCCGTACGCTCCAAATGAGATTGAATTCTCTTTAGAAGACCTTGTATGCAGTGATGAACAGCTTGCAATCGTCAAAAAAGTCCAGACCTCACTCGAAAATCAGGAGTTCCTTAGAGCACACAGAATCTATGAGCTTGGAAGAATCCTTTTAGTAGGGCCGCCTGGAACCGGAAAAACCTCCTTTGCCTTAGCACTTTCCCGTGCAGTTCACATGCCGGTAATCGAAGTTCGCCTTTCCATGATTACCTCACAGTACCTTGGTGAGACCTCCAAAAACATCGACAGAATATTTGACCTTGCAAAGCGTATTGCACCTTGTATTCTCTTCATCGATGAGTTCGATTACGTCGCAAAGACACGTATCTCAGATGACAACGGAACTATGAAACGTGCTGTAAACACGCTTCTCAAGTGTATCGACCACATCAACTTAATCAAAGACAAAGTTCTGTTAATCGGGGCCACCAACCACGCAGGAATGCTTGATGAAGCAGCATGGAGACGCTTTGATGAAATTATCAGCTTCACTCTTCCAAACACCGAGATGAGAGAGGCAATCCTTCACCATGTTGCATCCGATATTCCATGTTCGATGGACTTCAAAGACATTGCAGAGATGACCGAAGGATTCTCCGGAGCTGACCTTCGTATGATGCTGACCGAGGCAATCGTAACCGCCCTTCTCGCAGGAAGAAAAGAGTTAAACGAAGCAGACGTTGCAGCAGGCATGGAGCTTGTTCAGAGAAGAAACGCTGTTAGAAGCGGATGCGAGTAAGATGAAGATTACTGTCCTTGGAACCGGTGATACTGTAGGCACTCCAAAGGTTAACTGTGACTGTGAGGTATGCCGCGAAGCAAAGGAGAAAGGACTGGAACGTCTTCGGACTTCGATTTTAATCGAACACAAAGGACAGAATCTGCTAATCGATACAACACCAGACCTTCGCCGCCAGCTTCTTGCATCAAATGCCCCGCATATCGACGGTGTCATCTGGACGCACGGACACTTCGACCATTTCATGGGTTTTGCGGATTTCTACCGCGTTCAGCGAGAGATTATCAAAGTCTATGGAGCACCTGAAGTCTTAGACTACTGCGGAAGCATCTTTTCCTTTATACGCCACGAGGAGATTCCAGTTCTTCCATTCGAACCGGTGGAAATTTGCGGAATGGAGGTTACGCTTTTCCCGGTTGTTCATGACACGCCGACGTACGGTATGCGTATCAGAGCTGACGGAAAAACGTTTGTTTACTCCTGCGATACAAGAGCTGAAATTTGCGAAGAGTCGCTTGATTTAATGCGTGATGCAGACCTTCTTCTCTTGGACGGCATCTTCCCGCCGGGTGTAAATATTGCAAAACACATGAACACAGCAGATGCAGAACGCCTCGGACGCGAGCTGAACGCAAAAGAGTTCTGGTGTGTTCATATGAGTCATAAGATTCCATGGGATTACAAGTATGCCGCATCTGATATGCAGTCCTGGATTCTTTGATGATTAGAGAGTTTAGATAGAGCGACCTCTTAGAGGTTATGGATATCTGGCTTTCTGGAAACAGTGAGGCACACTCTTTTATCCCGCTTTCTTTTTTTGAGGAACGTTTTGAGGAGACCGCGTCTGCGATTTGTGATGCGGAAGTGTATGTGTTTGATGACGGTGAGGTCAGGGGTTTTATTGGTCTCGACAAATCTTACGTGGCAGGGCTTTTTGTAAGAGGTGATTCGAGAGGAATGGGGATTGGAAGGCATCTAATTTCTCATGCTGTATCTTTGAAAGGCAGCCTGTCTGTCCATGTGTTTTCGAAAAATGAAGGGGCTATGCGGTTTTATTTGAAAAACGGATTTCTACCAGTCAGTTCATCTGAGAATGAGGATACTGGGGAGTCTGAGGTTTTGCTTCAAAATAGTATTATGGAATAGAGATAATTCCAAGGTACTAAAAAAGATCAGACCTGCGGCAGTTCTGCCACAGATTTTGCAATTTCTTCGTCTGTCGGGATGTAATCGGTCATTACTCCGTTGTTGAACTTCTCGTATGCGTACATGTCGAAGTATCCAGTACCGGTTAATCCGAAGAGAATTACCTTCTGTTCTCCGGTTTCTTTGCACTTGAGTGCTTCATCGATTGCTACTTTGATTGCGTGACTGCTTTCAGGTGCCGGGAGAATTCCTTCGACGCGTGCGAACTCTTTTGCGGCTGCAAAGACTTCGGTCTGCTCGACTGACACTGCTTCCATTAATCCCTCGTCATAGAATTCAGAGAGGATTGAGCTCATTCCGTGGTAGCGAAGTCCTCCGGCGTGGGATGCTGCCGGCATGAATCCGCTTCCAAGAGTGTACATTTTCTGAAGCGGGCAGACTTTTCCTGTATCGCAGTAATCATATGCATAAACACCGCGGGTTAAGGTCGGACATGATGCAGGTTCGACTGCGATAAAGCGGTAGTCAGCTTCGCCTCTGAGTTTTTCGCCCATGAATGGAGCAATCAGACCTCCGAGATTCGATCCTCCGCCTGCACATCCGATGATAATGTCCGGCTTAATTCCATATTTGTCCATTGCAAGCTTACACTCGAGACCAATTACGGTTTGGTGGAGGAGAACCTGTGAGAGAACACTTCCAAGGACATAGCGGTATCCTTCCTGAGTGGTTGCTGCTTCAACTGCTTCGGAGATTGCACATCCTAAGCTTCCAGGAGTTCCCGGATATTCTTCGTTGATTTTTCTTCCAACTTCTGTGGTCTCAGATGGTGACGGAGTGACGTTTGCCCCGTAGGTACGCATTACTTCGCGTCTGAATGGTTTCTGTTCGTAGGAGGATTTAACCATGTAGACCTGACAGTCAATCTCTAAGTATCCGCATGCCATGGATAGAGCAGTTCCCCACTGGCCTGCCCCGGTTTCGGTTGTAACTCCCTTTAATCCCTGTTTTTTAGCATAGTATGCCTGGACGATTGCGGAGTTTAATTTGTGGCTTCCGCTTGTGTTGTTTCCTTCGAACTTGTAGTAAATGTGTGCCGGAGTTCCAAGTTTTTTCTCTAAGCAGTATGCACGAACCAGCGGAGATGGTCTATACATTTTGTAGAAGTCTAAAATCTCCTGCGGGATGTCGATGAAGCGGTTTGTTTCGTCAAGTTCCTGTTTTGCAAGTTCATCGCAGAAGATGGTTCTCAGTTCTTCGAATGTGATTGGTTTTCCTGTCTTCGGGTTTAACAGCGGAGCCGGTTTTTTTGGCATATCGACTTTGATATTGTACCACTGTTTCGGCATCTCGTCTTCGGTGACGTAGATTTTGTAGGGGATAGTCTCCTCAGGCATTGTTCTCATTATTAGATGGCTCTAATATATTAAATAAGTTGTCATCAATGTACAAAAACATACATTGTGTTTGTGCAGGTCATGTAATCATTATATTCTTTTCCCGCCAATATTTATCCGCGTGAGAGGGAGCACGCGGCCGACGGTACATTATGTGCTGAGGAAAGTCCTCCCACCATTCAGGTAACACAGCCGTATGCAAGTACGGGTGGCGAGAGTCACAGCTCTGGAACAGAAACGATACACTCTCAGTCGAGCAATGAGACAGAAAATGTCGAGCGCTGACGCTGAGGAATGTGATGGAACGGCGAATCTCTGTGGGTGAAAGTTGAAACAGGGCTGCTAAGGATTTTACCTGATCCAATAGTCCGGGTACAACGCTAAGCCGAATGCCGCAAAAACAGAAGGAGGCTTATTACTCCGACTCACGCATCTTCTTTTCGCCCATATCCCCGCGACGCCTGTGGGGCGTGCGCCTACGGCTTAGCCCCAATGTGAGCCGAAGATAAGTTTTTCAGACAGCCGATTGAGATACAGAAATTCAGCTCAATATGGTTGATGGCTATTAGATGTACTGTAGATAGAGTATCACTTCAAGTATTATAAAAAATATGGCAGCTCCAAGGATGAGGTATAGTATTTTTTTGTTCATGACAGATAATCTGCATGAGCCATATTATATTTATTGAGCAAAAAATAGTGGATTAGATATTTGTGATTCTCCTCAGTGTATAGGCATGCGGAATTTGTAGATTACTCCGTTGTGTTCGATGTATCTGTTATCTCCATATGCTTCCCACATCCGGTTTGCAGTTTTTTCCGTGATGTATCCGGGGCGTACAAAGAATGCCTCGTATAACATGGCTTCTATCTTAATTGTCTCCGGGATGTTTCTAAGCTCCGGATATCTCTGGTAGTCTTCTTCGGTGAGTTTTACAATGTTTGCATTCTCCGGGAGTGGTGTCATGATTATGATAAGGTAACTACACTGAGCGGTTGATAGAATTTCCCGTTGTGTTCGATATAGGTAGTCGATGAACAATACCTGTTCGAAAAGCTTCTTACATCATCTTTGTCAAGATATCCGGGACGGCTGTATATATCAGAGATAGGCGACCTGTCAACATAGATTGGTTCGGGGATATTTCTTAGAACCGGGTACTTTTCGTAATCCGTCTCTGTTAGTTTTAATACAATGAGTGCATCTTCAGGTACGGTCTCGTATTCACTAAAAATGAATGCGGGATTAGCCGGTTCCTCTATTATGGAGAAGAAAAAAGGAACAGCGGCTAAAATTATTCCAAGTAGAGCTACGCAGATTATGATGCGGATTCCTAAGTTTTCTTTCTTTGCCATGAGAGATAATCAGCGTGAGATGTAATAAATTAATTGAGCAACTACTCGCTATATCTGAGAATATAATCACGCAGGGGTATTTTAATTTCGATTATTCAAAAAAACACTCACGAAGCTTCGCTTCAAGCCTACCTGATGAAAGCCTCTTTCGAATTAATTTACGATTGATTAGAATTCATTGTCCTTACTCGAGAAACACGAATCCACATGTAAAGATAAAGACAATGAGATAAATTTACAGAATCTTGAAGATAAAGAGTGAGAATACTCACTCTTCTAAAAATAAGTCAGCTTTCCAGACAAAAATCAGAAGCAGGATACCAAGGATTGCCGGGAAAATACAGGTAACTGTGACGGCATCCATTGTAAACAGAGAGTAGTATGCAGGATACACAGCGTTTGCTACATCCATGCTGTCTCCTATCGCAGGCGTCATGACGAATTGAATAATCGTGATGATACTAAAGACACCATATGCGATGGAGAGGGTACGAAGCTTTCTGTTTTCTTTTCCAACAACTGAAGAGAGAAACACCGCATAGAAAATAGCTGTAAAACCGAAGCTGAATCCTGCATTATCACCTAAACTGATTGCAATAGAGATCGGATTTGATGAATTAAAAAGAAGCCACACATAAAACATCATAAAGAGGAACATAATCCCGGATGCAAGCGTAAAGCCAAATGGAGAAAATGATTCTGTCTTTTTTGTGAGTAAAACTCCTCCAATGATTCCTAAAACCAGAATCACTGATGTCAGGATAACAATAAATGCTGAGAGAATCAGTTGTGGAAAAGTTGGCTCAACTAACGGATATCCATGAGAATTTATGCGGGATATCACATAGAGAAGTGGCAGAAGACCTGAGAGCGCCATCAGCCGCAGTGCTGTAGTCTTCGATAGTTTCATGAAAGATAATCGGCGTGATGTGTAATAAAATTATTGAGCAAAAAACAGAAGAGGAAAGTTACCTACTCCTCTTTCCCTTTTCGTCCTTCCTCTTCCATCTTTGACACAGTCTTCATCATCTTCGAAAATTGTGCAGATGTTGTGGTCTCCTGCTTTCCGCAGAACCACTCAAGAAATCCTTTCCAGAAACTCATTTTTCCTCCCATGTTTTCACAGCCGTAGACACAATCGCCGATGCTGTCTTTTCTCCAATACCTTTGACAGCCATCAGCTCTTCTTTAGATGCCGAAAGAATTCGGCGAAGAGTTCCAAACTCGCGAAGCAGCTCCCGGCCTGCCTTCGGCCCCACCTCCGGGAAAGCAGTTAAGATATAGAGCAGAGCATCGTTTGTGTGTCTTGCAGTCTTTGCTGAATGCTTCGACCGCTCAGCTCTCTCTCCTCCAGCCTCGCGTCTTGCAAAAGCGTAAATCATCTCCGCCGTCTCATTTGAATCCTTCGTAAAGAGAACCGAGACATCATAGTCTGCCGCAATAGATGCAAGTGTATTTCGAATAGCATTTGGATGGATGTTTCGAAGATCGTACAAATCTGAAATACTTCCACCCTCAACAATCATCACCGGACGGATGGCCGACTCCGCAAGAGCCTTTACCTGACCGAAAAGATCACGGTCAACTAAAGTATCCACAAAGTCCTGAATAGTTTTCCGCTCGATTAAAACACGACCTACAGAATAATCGCCTGCCGGAAGATGTTCGAGATGGATTTTTGCCCCGAGATTGCTTAAATGCTCAGGGACTTTTGACTGCATCTCGCGGTTGTCAACAGTTACAGGAACCACATCCTCATCATCTTCCTCCTCACGTTTTGCGGTGAAAATATCAGACAACGTCTGCTGTCCTGAAACTCCATATGACGACTCTCCTGCCGCAGGAACAGTGAAAAGCTTAGTTGGAACTTTTCCGCTGCGCATAGCAGAAACCCCTTTGAGCATCTGCTTTTCCTTCGCATTGGAAACCCAGCGGAAGGTTTCATCAGCCGTACCCTTGGTGATTAAAACAATCACCTTTCCGGAGGTGTTTCTGCCGGTTCTTCCCTTTCGCTGAATGCTTCGAACCTCAGACGGAACTGACTCGTAGAAAACAACAAGATCAGTGGCTGGAATATCAAGACCTTCCTCGCCCACAGACGTTGCAACAAGAACCGAGTACTCACCCTCGCGGAACTGCCTGATTGCTTCAATCTGCTGTTTCTGCGAGAGGCCTTTTTCGCTGTCGCGGGATGCCTGACCCACGAAACGCCGTGCGGTGATTCCTGCCTCATTTAAGTAATCGACTAACATCTGCACAGAATCGCGGTAGGTCACGAACACAATAATCTTCGAATCCGCAAACTCTGTCATCTGTTCCTGAACGATTCGAACAACTGCATCCGCCTTTGGGTGAAGTTCTTTTGTCCAGGTCTCTGAGAGTGTAAGAAGTCTTTGGAAACGGCTGTCTGCACTGATTCTTTGAGATGCCTTGCTTCCCCCGCCCTGACCTTCGGTCTGTAAGCGAAGAAGATAAGCACGAAGCGCTGTTGAGCCCTGCGATTCGGCAAGCATCACTCCATGCTTCAACTTCATCAGCTCGGCATGCACAGAGACTGCGGTGTATGCAGTCTTGTCCTTCTCCTGCATCCGCATCTGAATCTGGGCACGGAGAGCATTCAAGGCCTTCATTGAGAGAGCCTCGCGTTTTGGAACGCGATAGTTCATCTCGGCAAGTTTGGAGAGCCTGTCATCTAAGAGACTGTTTAAGACAGACACAGCAAGCCAGAGGTCTTCGGGGAGTTCCAAAGTCATGTACTCCAAATCCCTCTCGTGAACATACGGCCTTACATCCGCATCAGTTTCCACACGGCTTTCGACTGATGTAATCGACAGATGCTCACAGATTTCTGCGACATGTTCCGGGTCTGAACCGGGAGACGCTGTCATTCCAAGAACCAGAGGCGAGGCGGCTGTTTCGTTGTATCTGCGTCCAATAAAGACGTATGCATAGTTTCCAACGGTTCGGTGACACTCATCAACGATTAAAAGCGAGACATCTTTTAGGTCATAGCGTCCTGCAATCAAATCGTTTTTGATGACCTCAGGAGTGGCTACTACGAACCGTGCTGAGTTCCACATCTCAACACGCTTCGGAGATGCGGTAGATCCGGTAAACATGACGACATCGCCTTCTTCGAGCAGGAGATTTTTGGAAAAATAGCGTAAGTGCTGCTCGACCAGAGGTTTGGTTGGAGCAAGCATCAGGATTTTGCCCGAATCAATCCGGGCAGCCGCAACAAGTAAGGCAACAGCCGTTTTGCCCATACCGGTCGGGAGAACAACTAAGGTATTTGCAGACAGAGCACTGTCTGCAATCGCGGTCTGGTATGACCGAGCCTCAATTGTATTCTCCGGAATATTTTTGCGGCTTATATAACTCATCTTAGAAAGCGTCGAAGGTGAGCTTGCCCTTTAAGAGCAGCGGAATCTTTGCGACGACGTCTTCCATCTTGCCTCTTACCTGCTTCATGGAGTCACGGTCACGGAGGGTGACGGTTCCGTCTTCTTTTGTGTCGTAGTCGACAGTGATACAGAACGGAGTTCCGACTTCGTCCTGTCTTCTGTAACGGCGGCCGATTGCACCTGCGTCATCGTACTCGGTCTGGAGACCTTCTGCCTGGAGGTCGAGGACGAGTTTTCTTGCAATCTCGTCCATGCCGTCTCTTGCCATGAGCGGAAGAACTGCAACCTGAACCGGGGCGACACCGTTCTTGAATCTCATAACGGTTCTGGTCTCTCCGTCTGCGACGTCTTCAGAGTATGCGTGTTCTAAGACCATGTAGCAGATACGGTCAATACCGTAGGACGGTTCGATGACGTGCGGCATGACATCTTCTCCGAAGACATCGACCATTTCGTCTTTGACGGTGTACATGTCCGGTGCGACGAGGATTTCTTCTCCGTCAACGGTGACGCGGATTCCTTCCTCGGTCGGTTCAGCCTGTGCCATGGCTTCTGCGACTGCCTTTGCTTTTCCGCGGAAGACCGGTCCCATCTTGCCGTAGTTAGGTACAATTGCCTTGTGGTGAACCTTCTTCGGCTCCGGGTACTGGACAAAGACGGTGTTCTTCTGTCCGGAGACTGCTGCGTGTGCTTTTAAGTCGTAGTTGGTTCTGTCTGCAATTCCGACAATCTCAACCCAGCCGAAGCGGTCGGAGAATGCTTCTGCATCCCAGCAGTCGGTTGCGTAGTGGGCACGCTCATCGGGCATGTGCTGGCGGAATCTGATCTTCTCCGGGTTGAATCCGACAGTGGTTAAGATGTCGTGCGTCATTGCGACGTAGTATGCGACGTACTCGTTTGCGATGATGCCTTCATCGACTGCCTGACGCATGGTTCTGACAACAGCCGGCTCATCTTTTTCCTGCTGTGCGATTCCGCAAAGCGGCATGGAGTAGTCTGCGTAGCGGAAGAACTGCGGGTGGTCTTTTTCATCCGGGTGGACGAAGATTTCTGCTTCTGCCTGGGTGAATTCTCTCAGGCGAATCATTCCCTGACGCGGGGAGATTTCGTTTCTGTAGGATTTTCCAATCTGGACTGCACCAAACGGCAGGTGGTCACGATAGAATCTAAGAAGTCTTGGGAAGTCGACGAACATTCCCTGTGCGGTTTCCGGTCTTAAGTATCCTTTTCTCTGTCCTCCAGGGCCAATGGAGGTGGTAAACATTAAGTTGAAGTCGAAGACTTCGACGTCTCCTAAGACTTTGCCGCAGGCCGGGCATTCCTTGTCGAGTAAGACGTCGTGGAGTTCTTCTTTGGACATGGTTCCTGCATGCGGGATGCCGAATGCTTCTGCGACGTGGTCTGCACGGAGGAATTCCTGGCAGTGCGGGCACTGGAACATTTTGTCGGAGAAGCCTCCGACGTGTCCGGATGCGACATAGATTGGCTCGATACCAACAGTCGGGCATTCGATTTCATAGTATCCTTCCTGGACAACGTAGAAGTTTCTCCAGATATTTTCGATACGGCGTTTGAGCATTGCGCCAAGCGGTCCGTAGTCGATGAATCCGGCAACAGATCCGTATATTTCAGAAGACGGCCAGACGAATCCTCTTCTTCTGGCAAGCTCCATTACTTTTTCGTAAGTATCTTCGTATTCGGCCATGTGTGACTAGTTATGGGTTTTGTAAAGTAATTAACTATCCTATAAGGAGGGTTGAAAAAAAGAGTTAAGCAGCTTTCCAGATGGCAGTTGCTATGGTGTTGTATTCGGTCAGAACAATTTCTTCTCCGGGATACACGTGGTTTTCGTAAATCCTCCATCCTGCATACACATATCCTGTCTCAGCAGTGAACCTGCATTCGGGAACTGTCCATGTCGGATTCTTATCTGCTGAAAGCATCTGTGAATCATGCATATTTCCGTCTCCATGATAACCTGGGGAAAAGGAAACCATATACATATAGAAACTAACCGGCTCTTCCTTTAACGCATGAACAAACGAAGAAAGAAGTCCTATTTTATCATCGCCAAACTTACCGAACATGATAAATTTCACAACCATATCAAGCGGAACCGGCTCGATTAAAACCTCAGCACATGTCTCGCAATCCTCAACTGGGGCAGGGCTGATTGGTGCCGGATTTATCCGAAGCGGTTCATCCGCTGCGGCAGGACAGGCAAGAATTCCAAGAAGAAAAACCGCCAGCACAAAAAGCATCTTCTTCATAGATGATAATTCACGGCGGGAAAATATGAAGTTTTTGGTTTCTCTAAGATTAGTCTCAGTACAAAAAAAGAATGGTATTAATCGAGGTTCAGTCTCTGTTTCATCCAGGAACCTCTCTTGTAGAAGAAGAGGTCAACAAGGAAGACCACAACAGAACCAATTACGATTGCAAACCAAATCTGCTCGATTGGATGTCCGGTCATCATCAGAATTGCAGAAAGACCTGCCTGTACGATAACCTGTCCGGTAATTGCTGCATACATACCCGGTCTCGTAGCGCCCGCACCATTCATTGCAAAGCCCATCGTCATACCCATTGCGATAACGAAGTAGGAGAATGGAACAATCTGCATGAATGAAATTCCAATAGCCAGAGACTCCTCTGTTGCACCAAAGAATCCAAGGAGATACGGAGCGGTAAACAGATAGAGCACTGCAACACCGAGCATGAAGATAGCGTTGGCCGTTACTGCATAGCGGACAGTCTTTTTTGCACGCTCCGGCTTGTTAGCTCCTAAATTCTGACCGACCATAACAGCCACACCGGAACATAATCCCATAGCAACAATTAATCCAAGCATATCAAGTCTGATACAGATACCGTATGCTGCAATTGCTGCCTCGCCGTATGCTGCGATAATTACCATCATTAAGACCATTGCAAAGCTTCTGATACCGCTCTGCACAGCAGACGGAATGGCAATCACAAAAATATCCATTACCAGACGCGGCTCGAAGATAAACTTCTTCGGGAACTTGATTGGACCGTATTTGTGCTTCGGCAGGAAGTACATACAAAGAATCAGCAGAATAACACCCACTGCTCTGGACGAGAGGGATGCGTATGCAGAACCCGCAAGCCCCATAGCCGGGAAAATCCAGAGACCCTGAATTAACGTCGGGTTTAAGATAATATTGACAATGTTGACGCCGACCATCACAAACATCGGTGTCCGGGAATCTCCGGTACTCTGGAAAACGGTCGTCAGCGTCATCAAAAGCATCATAATGAAATTACCCATCAGAGCCGGACGCAGGAACTTTGCCCCTTCTTCCGCAAGGGCTGCATCTCCCTGACTCATAAAGTACAGAATATCCTCAGACCAGAAAAATCCGATAACTGCCAGGATAACGCTGAAAATCAGACCGAGATAAATTGCATGAGCTAACACAACCTGAATTCTTTCATATTTTTCGGAACCGTACGCCCGGGAAACGAACGCAGCGGTAGCGGTTACTATACCCATAAGCACAGTCGTTAAGACCATAATAACCGATACACTTAAAGTTCCGCCGGCGATAGAAGTATCACCAAGCTCACCGATAAAGTGCATATCAACAACCTCCAGAACGCTCTGGAGCATGTTGCTGATAATAATCGGCAGGGCAATAATGAGGAGGGCTTTTCCTACATTACCGTCCGTTAATGTATTCTTGTGTTCACTCATAACGATACCTCTATTAATGCAATTTCTGAGACAATAAAGATAGTGGTAATCCACTGATTTTTACCCGGACTGCCTGAATGCAGGCATCTCCTACCATATCGCCGGGGAAACCGACAGAAATCATGCAAACTCAAAAAAGGAAATAAATTATGAGAGAAAATACTTCTCTTTCCCAGCATCATCGGTAAGCAGTATCTGCTCAGCCGCATCAATAACGCTGGTTATGTGATAGTGTATACTGAACAGAACCCCTGCCAAATCAGGATAGCGTTCCAGGGTACGGCAGAGCAGCGGCAGCACATAATCCCTTGTCTCTTCGATATATGCCTTCATCTTCTCTTTTGAAAACGTCCCCGCCATAGTTGACACATTATGACACCTGTCAATGAGTTTTGTTACTGCAGCTGTTTTATTCTCTCCAAGCCGGTCATAATACCTGCGTTTTGCCGCATCCTTTGTTTCCCCCTCCAGGACAGTAAATGTCATCAGCTCCACGCCATAGCGTACTTCCTGACTTACCGGCAGTTCCTGCGGGGAAACTCCGCAGTCCTCACACACATCATGCAGGAGAATCGTTGAAATGAGTGTATCATCATCCATTCCTAAGGAAATAGCATGACATGCCATCGTCAGCGGGTGGATTATATACTCCTCCCCGCTTTTTCTGTATTGTCCGGAATGCATCTTCCGTGCAAAGGAAAGTGCCTGCACCGTCTGTTCCATCTGACGGGAAACAGCAAAATCACGGATGTGAGCATACATCATATCGATATTATATCCTGATATTTCCATCATCTTCTCCCGGAATTATCCTGATATATGGTATGAGACAGGAGAGATAATATGTTTGCCTGTCATTTTGTGCCGTGCAGAATCTTAGATACTCTTATCATTTCTTACAGCGAATGGATAAGGAGAAATGGCTTCACTTCGTCTTTTATGGTATCGGTTCTGCTTCTTCTTAGCACGCACTGCCGCAACGCCTTTTGTACGGTTCAAAATCAACTACACCTATGACAAGGTGTACGCAAAACATCAGCCGTACCTTGCACTATCAAATCACACAACTCTCTGGGATTATCTCTTAGTCGGAGTTCCTTTCAGACGCCAGATGTACTACGTCGCAGGAGAACACCTCTTTAGAAACAAGATTCTCAGAACCGTTGTCATGAACTGTGCAGGACTTATCATCAGAAAGAAAGGAGCCCCTGCAGATGACATGATTCGCGAGATGAAGCAGGTCTTAAAATCAGGAGCCAACGTCTGGATGAGCCCGGAAGGAGCACGCTCAATCAACGGAGAAAGTGCATTCATCTCTCCTGCCACCGGAAAGCTTGTTAAAGAGTGCGCTGAACTTGGAGCAGGTCTTATCACCTACAGAATCCACGGCGGATACCTCCGCAGGCCCCGCTGGGGAAAACACCAGAGAAAGGGAAGAATGTGGGGAGAGTTTGTCGCAGAATACTCTCCGGAAGAGCTTATGGCAAAATCGGTTGATGAAATCAACGAAATCATCAACCGCGACATGTATGTAAATACCTTCGACGACCAGAAGAAAAACCCGACACCATACACAGGAGAAGCCTTAGCCGAGAATCTGGAAACCACCTTATACGTCTGTCCAAAATGCCGTGCTGTTGGAAAACTCCACAGCAAAGACGACATCTTATCATGCGAATGCGGATACAAAGTCCGCTTCACCGAGTACGGTCTCTTTGAAGCAGCAGGGGAAGATGAACTTATCATCGACAACATTGCAACCTGGGACCACTGGCAAAGAGACTACTTCAAAGAGCGTCTCCCGGAGTTCCTCGAATACCCGGCAGACAAACCGGTTGAGTTTGATGACGACCAGGTTTTAAAAAGAATCGGTGCACTCAAATCAGTTGACATCCTTGGAAACGGACGCTTTGCAATCTACAAAGACCGCTTCGAGTTCCAGACAGAAGATGACAAATATGTCTTCTCGTTTGAAGAGATTGCCGGATTTGCATTCTCCCTGCAGATGAAAATTCTCTTCTCCTTAAAAGACGGAACCTACTACGAAGTCGATTCAAACATCCCGCGTTCTGCTGTAAAATACATGGTACTCTACCGCTTCCTTATTGGAAAAGAGTACTACTAACTTTTTTTGAACAGAAATCCTCTTACCCTTCGGAAGAGAATATACACGTATGGAATACCGCACACTTGGAAGAACCGGTCTTTCTGTATCCTGTGTAGGTCTTGGCGGAGAGTGGCTTGAAGGAAAGTCAGCAGAAGAGGTATGCACGGTAATTGATTCTGCGATTGACTGCGGCATGAACTATATTGATATCTTCATGCCGGAACCAAATGTCCGCTCAAATATCGGCTCTGCCCTTAAAGGACGCAGGGAAAAGATGCTGATTCAGGGACATATCTGCACGGTCTATGAAGACGGACAGTACAAGAGAACCCGTGATCTTTCACAGACGAAGGAAGCATTCGAGGATTTGCTTTCCAGGCTTCAGACCGATTATGTGGATGTGGGCATGATTCATTATGTGGACTCCGCAGAGGACTATGCGGCAGTCTTTGATACTGAAATAATCACATATGCAAAATCCCTAAAGGAAGAGGGAAAGATTCACTTCCTCGGCCTCAGTTCTCACAATCCGGAAATCGCTCTTCGGGCTGTGCAGACCGGACTGATTGATGTCCTGATGTTTTCGATAAATCCTGCATACGACTTCGAGGACTCTGCCGCAGATATCTATTCCCAGATGGAGTTTTCCGGACTGAAAACCGACGGCGTTCACCGTCCTGATTCAGCTCGCCGGGAGTTATATGGATACTGCGAGGCAGAAGGAATCGGCATAGTGGTAATGAAGGCACTTGCAGGAGGAAGGCTGCTTGATGCGTCGCAGTCTCCGTTTGGAACTGCACTGACTGTTTCTCAGTGTATCCATTACTCACTGACGCGTCCTGGAGTGACGTCAGTTCTTATCGGATGCAGCAGTGTAACTGAAGTCGAGGCTGCCGCATCTTACTGTACGGCATCAGATACCGAGCGTGATTACTCGTCAGTCTTTTTAGGCAATCCGCAGATTCAGACTGCCGGAAACTGTATGTACTGCGGACACTGCAAACCGTGTTCTGCACATATCGATATCCCGGTTGTTTTCAAACTCTTAGACCTTGCTTTGGCAGCAGATGAGACACCGGAAACAATTGCCGCGCATTACAACTCTCTTGAATACAATGCAGACGACTGCATCGAATGCCGTATGTGCGAGCGAAACTGCCCGTTTGGAGTGAAGATTGCAGAACGTATGAGCCGTGCCCGCCGTATTTTCTGGTGAGCATCTCTTATTTTTTTATAACAAGCCTGCCTCCCTATTTTTGGATGATTATATATCCCATTGAGACAAATACTCTATCTATTTGTAAGAGCGCTCACCAATGACTGTAAACCAGAGAAACATCCTATCTGTCCGTGACATGGACAGGGAAGAGATTGACAGACTCTTATCCGCTGCTGCTGAGTTTGACCATGGCAAGGGAACCGGTCATGAACTCGATGGAAAGATTCTGGCAGTTCTCTTCTTCGAACCAAGTACCAGAACCCGTATGTCATTCTCATCTGCCATGATGAGACTTGGCGGTAAAATTCTGAACCTTGGTTCAGTTGAGGCTACATCAATTGCGAAAGGAGAAACGCTGTCTGATACAATCCGTGTGGTCTCAGGATATGCTGATGCAATTGTCCTTCGCCATCCAAAAGAAGGGGCAGCACGCCTCGCAAGCGAAGTGGCGTCTGTCCCGGTCATCAACGGAGGAGACGGGGCAGGCCAGCATCCGTCACAGACACTCCTTGACCTTTACACAATCAGAGAATCAATGCCTCTAAGAAATATCGACATAGGACTTCAGGGAGACTTAAGATACGGAAGAACAGTCCACTCGTTAGCGTTTGCCCTATCCAAATATGACAACATAAGAATCCACTCAATAGCTCCGGAAGGTCTGGATTTCCCGTCATCCTTAAAGGCTGACTTATCCGAACTCGGAGTGGAGCTTATCTGTCATGACACAATTGAAGAGTGTCTCCCGGAACTTGATGTATTATATGTAACCCGCCTTCAGCGTGAAAGATTCCCTGATCCTGTTGCTTTCGACAACTATGCATCCACCTACAGAATCACACCTGAACTTCTCGAGGCTGCAAAACCGAATATGATTGTTCTCCATCCTCTTCCAAGAGTGGATGAAATTGATCCGAGAGTTGACACACTTCCATGTGCAAAGTACTTTGATCAGGCCCACAACGGTGTGCCTGTGAGAATGGCAATGTTAAATGAGGTGATGAAGCAATGACAAAGCCTGAAAAAACTCTTGTAATATCCCCGATTCAGCGCGGAACTGTAATCGACCATATCACACCCGGCGAAGGACTTACTGTCATCAATATCCTTGGAATCACCAGAGGGACCGGCGTTACTGTAACTGTTGCCTGCAATGTTGAAAGTTCCAGAGGCGGAAGAAAGGATTTGGTAAAGATTGCTGACCGCGAACTCTTAAAAGAAGAGGTTGATAAAATCGCACTCGTTGCCCCTGACGCAACAATCAGTATTATTCGGGACTACCGTGTTGTTGATAAAAAAACTGTATCGGTCCCTCAGGAAATCGTTGGTGTCATTACATGTCCGAATCCTAACTGTATTACAAATACCAAAGAGCCTGTTCCAACCCGCTTTGCCGCACAGACCAGAGGTTTTCGCTGCCGGTACTGTGACACTGTAATTTCCCTTGATAAAGACATTGGAAACTACATTTAACTTTTTTATGCCCAAAGGCGAACACTTAAACTTATAGAAACCAGATATATACTCTTATAATGAAATATCTGTTAATCTTAGCTGACGGTGCGGCTGACGAGCCGCTTGAGGAGTTAGGCGGAAAGACTCCACTTGAAGTCGCCAAGAAACCGAATATGGATATGATTGCCAGAAAGGGCAGATGCGGCATGCTCAAAACCGTTGATGAGTCTATGACTCCGGGTTCTGATGTTGCAAACATGTCCATCTTAGGATATGACCCTGAGAAATATTATACGGGACGCGGGGCTCTTGAAGCACTCAGCATGGGCGTTCCGTTCGGTGATGATGACATGGCATACCGCTGTAACTTAGTCACCATCGAAAACGGCAAGATGAAGGACTTTGCAGCAGGACATATCACAAGCGAAGAAGGAGCTGAGCTTTTCAAGTCCTTGCAGGAAAAAATTCCGGGGCTTAGATTCTACCCGGGTGTTTCCTACAGAAATGTAATGATGTTTCCAGGAGGAGAAGGAGTCGAGTCCTATCCGCCTCACGACATCGTTGACGAGGTCGTAGATAACTATATGCCAAGAGGTCCTGATGCAGACACCGTAATGAAAGCTATGGTTCGTGCGGCTGATGTCTTCGAAAAACACCCTGTAAATCTTGCAAGAAAAGCCGCAGGAAAGAATCCGGCAACAACCATCTGGCCGTGGAGTTCCGGAAAGAAGCCTGCTATGCCGAAGTTCGAGGAGATGTTTGGAAAGAAAGGAGCCATGATTTCCGCAGTTGACCTCCTCTTTGGAATTGCAGCATGCTGCGGCATGGAGATTGTAAAAGTTGAAGGTGCAACCGGATACTTAGACACAAACTACATGGGTAAAGCAAAGGCAGCTGTTGAGACCTTAAAAGGAGATGCAGACTTTGTGTACATGCATGTCGAGGCAACTGATGAGGCAGGTCACTTAGGAAGCATTGAGGAGAAGATAAAAGCAATTGAGCGTCTTGATGAGGCCATCGGTTACATCCTTGAAAACTTTGACGGATGTGTTATGCTGATGCCTGACCACCCAACTCCAATCGCCAAGAAAACCCACACCCATGATGCAGTCCCGTTCGTTGTTATGGGTAAGGATGAAGCAGACGGTGTTACTGCATACACCGAAAAGGATGTCCGCGAAAACGGTGCCTATGGTCTGATGAAGGCAGTTGACCTTCTTCCGATGGTGTTTTCAGAGTGAGTTTCAAAGAAACCGCTCTGGAAATAATTCGCGAAAAGATTCGCGGTGCCGACTGGATTAGAGAACCTCTTGTCGGTTTCGCTGATGCTTCGTCAGCACATATCCGGGGTATCAGGTCATCTGTTGCAGATGACCATTTAATGCCTGAGGATGTTCTGCCGGAAGCAGAGATTATTATCTCCTATTTTTTGCCGTTTACAAAAGCCGCCGGTGAGTGTAACAGAGATGGTGATTTCCCATCTCAACTCTGGGCTGATTTGTATAACAAAACAAATGAGTTAATCGCAGAGATTAATGAAGCTCTTGTTTCCGCTCTCGAAGAGGCAGGCGTTAAAGCTGCAATTCCTGCCGGTGGTTTTGATACAGATAGGCTGCTTAGCCGCTGGTCTCAAAGACATGTTGCAGAGGCAGCAGGTCTTGGAACTTTTGGACTGAACAATATGCTCATCACAAAATCCGGCAGCATGGGACGTTTCGGCTCTGTTGTTACTGCCTTAAAAGAGCCATGTGATTTACCGATGACAGAAGAGCTGTGCACGTCGAAGGCGGGTGGAAAATGTCTTGCCTGCGTTAAACGATGTATGACTGGTGCTTTGTCTGAGGGCGGATTTGACAGAGAGCTTTGTTATTCTGTCTGCAAAAAAGCTGAAGAAGAACTTGGGGCTGATGTTTGCGGAAAGTGTGCGGTTTGTGTTCCATGTGCTGTTTGGGATTGAGCGTTTACCATTTTTATTATTCAATTAGTAAACTTATTAGATACTACTAAATCACGAGATATACCATAAATACGGTATGTCCAAGAGCTGCCTGTCATCAGATATTCCCTCATTTCGACAACTATTCTGTCTTAATCAACAATAAACATACTTTCAGCCCCTCCGGTATCCACAACCGCCTGCCCCATATCGTAGAGGGCCTTTGGGAGTTTGAAGTTAACAACTTCCTCTCTTACCATTGCCGGACTGAAACATACCTGCGAAATCGCAGAATTTCTGCCGGTTCCTTTTGGGAAACGGCCGAACAAAACAATCCGCCCGGAGAGGTTTGCACTTATCTGGATGGCAAACTTCGCGACTTAAGTCAGAAGCTCAGACACGGATTGAATCAGTCAGACCTGTTTCCAACACTTAATCAATAATTGATTTTTGAGATGATAAAGGATTGCAGAAGCATTTATCAGCAGAAAAAACACCACAAAGAAAACAGAAAAACAAACCCGAAAACAGACCCCGAAACACCCTCGCGCAGAACAAAAAAATCACAGAAAACAAAAAACACACAAAAACAGCAGAAACACAAAACCAAACACAGCGCACCCGCAAAACAAAAAGAAATGGAAAAAGAAAGATGAGAGAGTAGTATTTACTCTTTCAGGGTGTAGAGGTGTCCGTAAACAACCTCGCCCTTGCTCTTCGGGTGGCGCTCGCCGAGGTCACCGATGAAGACATTGAAGACGTGCTTCTCGCCGTCAACTTCAATCTCTCTCTCTTCGATCTTCTTGAAGCCTGGCATCATGACATCGCATCCGCCAAAGACGTAGATTTCTCCCTTAACCATCTGTCCACCGACACGGCGGTGTGCCTTGCCCTTGATGATGATGGTTCCGCCTTCTGCGTGGGTACCGATGTGGATATCTGCGTTACCCTCAACGATGATGGTTCCGCCGTTCATGAAGGTACCAAGGTCGGATCCGACGTCGCCCTTGACGCGGATAGTTCCGCCCTGCATACCTCTCCAGTCACCGCGGTATGCGGCTGCAAGGTAGTTCCATGCACGGCCTTCGATGATGAATTCTCCGCCCTTCATCTGAAGTGCAGAGAAGGAGCGGACATCTCCCTTAACGGTGAGCTTTCCGCCTTCCATCCATGCTCCGGTGAACATGTCTGCGGTACCGTTGACGACAACTTCGCCTGCGGTCATCCATGCACCGATGTACTTGCATTTGTCAGTACCTGCACCGTTTACGACAATCTTAGTGTCTGCTGCGGTTGCACCTGCTGCGCCTGCAATCTCGAACCAGTCGCCGAGGACATAGTTGCGCTTACCCTCAGCACACGGGAGTGCTGCAATCTCTTCTGCGTTCTTTCCTGCGAACTTGTCCGGGGTAACGCTCTCACACTCAAGGTAGAGGCCCGGGACTTTCTTTAAAGTAATGGTAACAGTATCCATGTTTAAGCCTCCTCAATCTCAATGACGTGCGGGTGCGGGACATAGTGGTGTGCGACATCGTAGTTCTCGAGGTTGATGGAGTAGTACTTTAAGAACTTCTCGCTGACATCGTGGAGAACCTGCTTGTTCTCCGGAACCTTTGCGTCGACCCAGTAGGTCTCCTTAACGACCGGGTTTGCTTCAAGAACAACACCGTTCTCGACGCACTTGACTCCATCCTTGAAGAAGTATGCAGCCTTTGCAAGTGCGTTCTCGAGCTCGATTCCCTTCGGCATGTTGTCCGGGTTGATGTCGTAGACAGCAACGTTTGCATTCATGCCTGGTGCAAGACCTCCGAAGGAGGAACCAAGACCAAGGACCTTTGCCGGTGCGGCACGGGTCATCTGGGAGAGCTCGTAGAGGGAAATCTCGCGGTCAATCTCTGCGAGGGTAGTTGCATCGATAACCTTGCTGGACCACTTGAATCCGTTCAGTTCTGCGTCACGGTACTCTTTGTCCATGAGCCATGCGTATACACGCGGGTAGCGGGTGAACGGACCTGCGTTCGGGTGGTCAGTGGTGATCATAGTGCGCATCATGTCCTTTGCGTAGAGTGCAATTTCAAGACCGATTGCCCACTGCATCTCACAGACCTTAACGTTCTTGCCGTAGATGTACGGGACAACACCAGCTGCAGTCTCGAGTTCAACATCGACGTTTGCCCACTTGAGGTGGTTGAGTGCACTGAGGTGGTACTCGAACGGACCGTCTGCGGTCATGGTGGTGGTCTCGTCAAGGGTGACGTTACCGGTATCGATGGTGATGTTCTCCTGCTTGTTGACGTAGTCCATGACTTCCTTTGCCTTAGACTCGAAGTCTGCCCAGGTGGTTCCGCCGTATGCGTGGAACTGTAAGTGGGTGTGGTGAAGGACGGTGTCACGGCCGAATGCGTTGTTTGCCTTGTGACCCTCTGCGATCTTTAAGGAGTCGAGAGTGGTGGTGTAGTTGCCCGGGTTTCCAAGGTTGTTGGAGTGGAGGTGGACGGAGTGCGGGAGCTTTAAGTGCTCGTTGGTTGCGATAAGTCCGTCGATGATCTCCTTCGGGGTGATTTCGAAGTACGGAACCGGGTCGTTGACGGTCATACAGTTAAGACCCCATCCCCATGCTTCGGATCCTCCTGGGTTGACACACTTGATACCGTATCCCTTAGTCTGGCGGAGGACCCATGCAACGTATGCTGCTGCATTGTCAAGTTCGCCGTTCTTCAGGTACTCGAACATGAACCAGTTGTTTCCGAAAACCGGAAGTGCTGCTTCGTCCTGGATCGGAGTGTCACGGATTTCCTCGTGCACGTGGCGTGCGTAGAGTGGCGGCATTGCTGCTTCCATGAGGAAGGCGAATCCCATACGGGCGTACTCGTATCCGGTCTTGAAGACGGTCGGAATGGAGAAACCACCCTCAATGTGGGTGTTCGGTCCCATCTTTGCAGAGCAGCGCTCTCCAAGGCGGAACTTGTCTTCCGGACGGTACCAGCGGCCGAGGTTGACCTTTGGTCCTGCAACGTGGGTGTGGACATCAACTGCGCCTGCCATGACGGTCTTGCCGGCTGCGTCGATAACGGTTGCGCCGTTTCCGACAGACTCGACAATCTTGCCGTCTTTAATGCAGACATCTGCAACTTCGCCCTTGAGTCCGGAGACAGAGTCGAAGACGTGACCGTTCTTGATGATAATTTCAGTCATGTTTAGGCCTCCTGTTTCTCGAGGTATTCAAGGTACTCTGCTGCGTCCTTGCATCCTGCTTCTGCGAGGATCTCGTCAACGCGCTTGTTGATGCGCTGGAAGACTTCCTCATCAGTTAAGACACCTTCTGGTGCGTCAATGACCTTTCTGGTGTCGATTGGGACGTTATCCATACGGTAGCAGCATCCGCCGACTTCAACACCGACGATTGCGACCGGGATGTGAAGGTCGGATAACTCAGTCGACATACAGATGTGCGGGTCGAGAGTGATGGTTGGGATGTGTGCCATTCTGCGGGTTGCCTCGAACGGGAAGTGTGCTGCAAGGTCACTTGCAATAACCATACATGCATCGACTTCGTGGCGAACCAGTAAGTCGACAGAGGTGGTCTCTCCCGGGTTGTGGCGTGCAGTGGTGAGTCTGGATAAGTCGCATGCGAACGGGTATCCGTACTGCCATCCAAGAACCTGACCTGCACCGGTAACGTTGTAGTGACCGCGCATTGCAATCAGAGTTGCCTTGGTGTAGTCGTTTAAGTCACGGATGAAGTTAATACCTGCATCGATGTTGTGGTTTCTTCCAAGAGTGTGGGTAAGTCCCATACCGAAGAAGAGAGTGACGAAACGTCCGCCCTTACAGATGTCGATGAGTTCCTGGAGTTTCTCTCTTGGGACACCGCCGACTTCGTCCGGGATTTCCTCACCGCGGAGGAGAGTTCTGAGTGCGTCGAAGACTTCGTAGTCGTAACTCTGCTTGATGCGGACGAAGTGGTCTGCAACCTTTGCAGTGTCAGTCTCACGGCAGTCGACACAGATGATCTTTCTACCCTTCTGACCCTTTGCGGAGAAGAATCCGCGTGGGAAGATAGAGTATCTGGACATGTGTCTCGGGTGTGCGTGTGCCGGGTTGCATCCCCAGAAGATGATGCGGTCAGCACGGTTCTTGACTTCTCCTAAGGTACAGGATGGTACACCAGTGTCCTGGATTGCAAGAAGGGAGGATCCGTGACAAACGGTTGCACAGTTGTCGACAACTCCACCGATCTTCTCGGCGAGGATGTTACCTTCTGCGATTGCTTCACAGTTGGTGGAGGACCAGCCGTACATGAGTGGCTTCTTTGCTTTCAGGAGGGTCTTTGCGGTAAAGTCGATTGCCTCGTCGTAGGAGACGTCTTTGTAGGTTCCGTCTGCCTGACGCATACGCGGGACGACAACACGACCTGGGTTTCCGACGTGGAGGTACTTTTCTGCACCGATTGCACAGGCGTTTCTGACCTGTTCGATTCTCTTTCCGTCGTCGCTGACGTCGACTTCAAGGTCATCGCAAAGGGTACCGCAGAAGGTACAGATTACATTCTTGATACATTTAGTCATAGTGTGGGTCTCCTACGTATTCCAGACCGCACTTCTCGTGCATGAGTTTAACTGCGCTTTCGATCTTTGCTTCCGGTGCTGGCTCGATGAGACAGTCGAATCCGCAGAAGCATGGTTCACCGGTGGAGTAGGTGTAGGACGGAACAACGATGTTTGCCCATGGTCCCATTGGGATGTGTGCAAGTCCTGGGTAGAGTCCCTGGCGTGCTCCGATTGCCTTTAAGACAACAGTTCCTGCTGCGCTGGTTACTCTGACGTTGGTGTTCTTGTTGATTCCGAGTGCCTTGAAGTCCTCGTCGTCGAGCTCGATGACACTGCATGCGTCAAAGTAGCCCTGGGAGGTCTTTCCGGTTTCGATTGCGACACCCTGCTTGATTTCAGTACAGGTGACAACACTGACGATGATTCCGTTGCCGTACTTTCTCTCTCCGCCTTCCTTCATTGCCTGAAGTTTGAGGAGGGAGGAGTACTCAGTGGTTGCACCGACAAGGTGCGGCTTGGACCAGTCTTCGAAGTCTTCGTTCTGGAAGAGTTTGGATAATGGGGAGTATTCTCCTTCTGCCATTTATAATCCTCTCCGTTTTCTTTCTGCTGCGATCGGGGATGGACCGATTGCTTTGACAGTGTCGATAACGTCGTTGACGACAACTGCCCACTTTGCTCCCTCAGATGCAGAGACGAAGGTCATTCTGAATCTGCGGTGTTCGATACCCATGTTGTGGAGGATGGACT
>JAFQTT010000003.1 GCA_017408885.1 Methanocorpusculum sp. | reverse complement strand
CCACAACTTATAAACCCTTCGAAGAAACTTCGAAGAGAGCAAGGCATGACAAGTCCTCAGATTCAGTTTCCCTATCTCAGGAAACTGTCTGACTTGTGAGGTAACATAGTTGGATCCAGATACATAAATAAGCTTCGAAATTAAATTTGAAGCATTGTGCATCATGAAAAAAGAGATTTGGTCAGACCAATTTTGAAAGTGCGTCGAATACGACCTTCTTCCAATGGTCTGCCTTCTGTGGATATGTCTCCTTTGCAAGTGCTGCATCTGGAGATACAGTCTCATTCGCGCCAAACATAACATCAATTCGATCCAGAGTTGCGCGCGCAGTATCCAGAATCCACAAGTCACGCGTATCACGATCAACCACCTGCACAGCCTCAGCGCGCACCGAAACAAGAACTCTGCCCTCCGGAGTTGTATAAGCATTCGGTTTACCAATGACAACCACAAATGACGGCATCTCAGTATCAATTTTTGCCAACTGGAGCATAGCTTCCGGCTGATAAGAGCTGGCATTGATATAGAATATACCTGTTGGATCAGAAACTTTTGCACGATACTGAACATTCTGATCTCCAGCCTTACTCTTATCAGTGATTGCCCCAGCAATCATAATACGGTTGCAGCGCTCTCCTGTTGGCAGAAGAAGATATGTTGGACTCTTCTCATCACCTTCATCGCGGATTGTTCTCGAAGCCTCGCGAAGCTCAGCCGCGAAAACACGCTTTGCCGGTTCACGCTCGTAAGCAGTCTGACTTACAAATTCACTCATAACTCACCCTCCTGATTTACACCCTCACCTGCACGATTCATAAGTGATGCAACCTCGGATGCGTCATATTTTATAAACTCAACAGACTTAACCATCAGACGGTTATCGAACATTGAACCTTTACAGCTCACATAACGTCCGCAAAGGCGTTCGGTCATCTGAACAAGAACCTCATCAAGACCAAGCGGACTGCTTGTTCCGATATCAATCGCCTCATCCATAGTCATGCCTGAAATCTCTTCAGTCAGTTCGCGACCGAACAGCACATTATATGCCTTGTGACCATCGTCAACAACAGCCTTGATTCTCATGTCATAGACATAATTATTCTGAATCTCATGAACCGGACATAAATTCTGCTTGGAAAGTGCACGACCACAGCCCTCAACAGGACAACGTTTAATAAGACCGGAACCCTTCGAAATCTGCACTAATGCTCCGGAAATCTCATCGAGCTGGGTTCCAACCTCAAAGTCAGACGCATCAGCTTCTACAGAATACTCTGACGGGTTCAGAGAAAGTGAAAGTCTGCCGTTAAACTCGTCCACCTTTGCATTTGTAATATTATAGATGCGTCCAAGCTCAAGCGGCTGCTTCTTGTCATCCTTCCAGATAACAAACTTCATGCGACCTGATTCATCTCCGACAAGTCCTGTCTGAAGCATACGATCACTTCTGGATTCCCACTCTTCAACAAACTTCACGCGAACACTTGCATATCCGGTTTCCAAATCACGAATGCGGGAAACCGGAAGAGGCTCAGTCGGCGCAGATGTTCCGCGGACTTTTACCGAAGAAAGAGAAGCCTCATCATCCTCAAGCCACATGGCAGAGTTTAATGTAAGAGAATATCTTCCGTTGAACTCGTCAACACCTGCATAGAATATAGTATATACAGAGCCAACCTTCAGTTTCTCTTTATTCGGGTCATTCCAGATAACAAATTTCATACGGCCTGACTCGTCAGCAACAAGTCCCGTCTGAAGCATACGGTCACTTCTGGACTCCCATTCGTCAACAAATTTTACATGGATGCATGGAACAACTCCCGGCTTGACTTCGGAAACCGGAGTAGGTGAAGCCGGTACAAGACAGCGGTCATCCTCAATCTCAGAAATCTTCGAACCGGAATGCATCTTCAGATTTAATGCCCCGCGGAATGAATCAACAACAGCAGACTCAATGCGGTACCATTTCTCAAGCTCAAGTTCCGGAAGTTCTGAAGCCTTCGAGAATGTAACAAAGCGCACAGCCCCGGTACTGTCTGCGAAAACTCCTGTCTGAGATATGGCTGGTGAGTTTGGAGGCTGCAGTGCTACAACCTTTACCTCAACCGTTACCCAGTCGCTTTCCTGAATGTCTGCAAGATTTACGACTTCATTTCCAGATGAGGAAGATGGGTGAGATACTGGTTTTGTCTCTTCCGGAATGTCGTACTTCTTGTACTGATCCGATAAGACCTTGCGTTCTGCTTCTGTTGCCACCACACCAAAATCATTGATGTATGCCGCAAGCTTGTCAAAAATGCTCTGCGTGTCCGGCGATACTCCTTTAGATTGTAAATTCAGGGAGATTCTGTCGGTAATCTGTTGGATCTGTTTTGCATCCATAATTGATCTCCAATTACACCTATGATTTTCTACTATATAAATACCATACCGCGCGGTGCGAAAGTGCCCCTTTTCGCGAAAGTGCCTCGAACGAAGTGAGAGGCAGTGAGAGAAAAGGGGCATGGAGCAGACACGAAGTGCATGCGGCTGTGCCTGTTTTTGCGAAAGTGCCCTAAGTGAAACGAGGGGTACTGATCAAAGACAGGCACTGAGCACGACTGAAAGGCGTGCGGCTGTGCCTGTTTTTGCGAAAGTGCCTCGAACGAAGTGAGAGGCAGTGAGTGAAAAGGGGCATGAAGCAGGCACGAAGTACATGCGGCTGTGCCTGTTTTGCGTTTTGCAGAAATGCTCTTATTACCCATCCAAACCAATCTAACACATACGTGTACATCATACTTGTATTAGTAATCATAATCCTCTACCTCTGTCTCATACACCCGTATGGAAAAAGAAAAAGTAAAGCAGAAACCTTCTGTAAAAATTCTTTTGCACATCGCGGACTTCATGACACAGTACCTGAAAATACTATCTCCGCATTTCGTCTCGCAAAAGATGCAGGCGTTGGGATTGAGCTTGATGTACGTCTCACCAAAGATGACGAAGTTGTAGTATTCCATGACGAAACTCTGCTTCGTGCCGCAGGAAGAACGGAGAAAATATCAGACCTTACATTTTCAGAACTCCAAAAAATACCGCTCTTTGGTTCAGAAGAAACAATTCCCCTCCTCTCTGATGTACTAAAAGAAACAGGCAGAGCTCCTCTGTTAGTTGAAATCAAAGCATACTTTGAATGTGCAAAACTTTGTGAAAAAACCGCAGACATCCTTAAAGAGCATAATGGAAATGCTGCTGTTGAATCATTTTCACCAATAGTTCTCATGTGGTTTTCCAAAAACCGTCCGGAATATCTGCGTGGACAGTTATCCTCACGGTTCAAAGATGAAGAGATGAGGCAAATCCCGCTCTGGGAAAGGATTCTGATAAGTAATCTTCTGACAAATTTCCTTTCAAAGCCCGACTTTATCGCATATGATGTACGGAATAAAAATCAGATTTCATTTGTAATCTGCCGGAAAATTTTCCAAGTACCACACCTGCTCTGGACAACAAAATGCGGTAAAAAAGAAGGGTGTATCTTTGAAAATTAGATACAGCGAAGCTTGTATGCGTGGGCGGCTGCCTTTACATCCTCAGCTTCATAGATTGCACGGCCAACGATAATGCCGTCAACATACTTCTTTACATCCTCAGGCTGAGCACCCTGCGCACCAACACCCGGAGAACAGATTTTCATATCATTTCCGATGATTTCACGAAGAACTGCCGTTCTCTCAGGGCGGGTAGCCGGGGCAATAATACCGTCTGCCCCAGCAGCCTTGGCCATACCTGCCATCTTTTCTGCGTTTGCTCCGGTTAAGAAAGTAAGTGCTCCCGGGTGGCTCATCTCGCAGACCACATATGCTTCGCCTCCGTGAGCGTGTGCCCCGTCAACGATTGCGGAAAGAGAATCCTCACCGCAGAATGCGTGCGTAATGATACCTGAACATCCTGCCGCAAAGACCTCCTCGCAGATAAGGGAGTTGGTGTTTGGGATGTCTGCTACTTTAAAGTCTGCAATAATCGGCGTTCCAAACTTTGCAAGGTCTTTGACAATTCCAAGACCTGCGGACAGCACAAGCGGGTATCCGATTTTGATTGCGTCAATCTCGCCTGCACAGGCTTCTGCGACTTCGACTGCCTTTTCCTTTCCTTTCACATCAAGTGCTAATAATAAATCTGCCATTATTTGCGTCCCTCCAGACGTTCGAGTGTTGCGGTTGCAAGGACTGGAAGTGTAATTGTTGCATCACCGTAAACAGTGATTCCAACTCCGCCTTCCCCAATCTTACCCCACGACTTTGCCTCATCAAGCGTTGCGCCGGAAAGTCCTCCTAAGTCAGGGCGGTCTCCGGTTAACTGAATGACATAGGTAAATGCATTCTCCGTCATAAGCATAGTCTGAAGAGTGAAGTTCTTCGGCACACCGCCGCCGACAAAGACCGCTCCTGCCTTCTTGACATTGAATGCAGTATTCATGAGGTTGTGCATGTCACCGATTGCATCAAGAATAGTCTTCTTGTGGAACTGAGAGTACATCCAGTACTGAAGACCAAGAACCGAGTCCTGAAATGCCGGACAGTAAACCGGAATATCATTCTTTGCCGCGGTTGCAAGAATACCAGTGTCAAGCTGTTCTCCAATGGTACGGAGCAGAGCGCTGATGGTAATCGGCTTCTCCGGCAGACTGGAATAGACATCCTGAATGAAGTCCTCGAGTTCAATGTATGCTTCGTTTGGCAGGAAGACATCATAGATTCTGTTAATATCATCCTGTCTGAGTTCAATGTCATCACACTCGGCTGTTCCCTTGTAATGGTGGCAGCCGATTGCCTCGATGATATCGTGGGTTAAGTTTGCACCAGTAGAGGTTAAGACATCAATGTGTCCTTTTTCCATGAGTGTGGAGACAACTCCACCCATTCCAGCCGGCACCATAGCTCCGGAAAGACCGAAGAATTTCGTCATATCCGGGTCGCTGAGCATCTTTTCGTAAAGCTCGACTGCGCCAAAAAGGCTTCCTCCGTTATAGGCTCCGGCATTTCCCATTTCCGTGATGAGTTCATTAACCGTCATCCCTGCTCTTGGGATGAACTGTTTTACCGGAATATCGCAGTGTTTCGGCATAGTATCTTCTACTTAATGTATACGCCTTGAATGAGGATATATGTTCTCATTCTTCGAAAACAGATGGAGCATACAGTTTCGAGCGTGAGATGATTTCTCCAGTGTCTAAACGGTAAACCTCAACCGTTACCAAATCTCCCGGGTGAATCATTTTATCAGACAAATCAATCACCCCAAGCGCTCCTGATTCCCATACATCTCCATGAGGACCTGCCCCTTTGATTAAGCGTACACCATAGTGATGTGTTGGAATGAAGTCAGATGAACAAAGGGTTTCGATAACTGAATTAGTACGTTCTTCGTTTATCGATATGTACATTCCGTGCCTTCGGTTTTGGATGTCTTCGTACCCGATATTTTTGAGAGTTATGATTCCGGCATACGTGAGTTTTCCGGAGTCAGAGTAATGCGATATGGATGTTATCTTCAAAATCTCGGGCTGTTCAGATGGGGAGATTGTATCAGAAAATAGACCAAAAAGTGATGCAGCAACAATCACTGCCAGAACAACAGTTACAGCGACCAGGAGAAGTTCGGAAATGACAGGACTTACCCCGTCGTCAAAAGGTCTGTCCCCTGCCGTTAACCGATACCGTTCACCGGATGCTATTGCATGTCCTCGCGAATCTTTGACCAGGCAGGGGGTGCCTGTAGCATATCTTGTTGTCCCGTCCCTCATCCCACGCGATTGCGTATAGGTCAGGCGGGGGCCTTTCATATGCAAAGTATCTGCACAGGATAGTATATGTCGCCTGAGGGTATTAGGGTTTTGAAGGCGGGACACGATGATTTTCTATAGGTTTAGAGAAGGGATATGTGTTTTGCCAAAAGAGGATTAGGGTTTTAGATTGATGAAAAAGAGCCCAAGTATACAGACGGCAATCCCAAGAATCTTATTCCAGGTCATGGACTCCTTGAAGAGAAGAAAACCCAGTATGATAAGAATCACGGCAACGATGGCACTCTGGACAATGGGAGCAGTACTCACCTGCCAGCCTGCCCGGTACACAAAAATCCACCCAACCTCAATTCCGACAATTACCAGACCGAAGATAAAAGGTACCCAGTTTATCTGGCTGAACTCTTCGATGATGTTTCCGCCTTTGTGCAGAAGAAGATACAGAAGAAGGGATGCGGCAGCGCCAACCAGATAGGTTACGGTAAGAGCGGCAAACGGATCAACACTGTTCGGCATCCTACGGGCACAGAGCTGATACATCACGTTTGACAGGATAACTAATACTATTGGCCAGATATAATGAAACATATGCTATCCTCCCAAATTGTTTGTATCACTAATGTAGAATTCGACACCACATAAAAGTGACACTATACTTACTTTCAAAAATAGAGATGAAGAGAAGATTTAATGCTGTCTGGATAGAGTTTCCAGAAGCCGCTTTATTGTATGTTCGTTGCTTTCGATAACAGCAAGGAGAGTTGAATTATTTTTCTCAAGGTTTTCTAAATTTTTGGACAAGTCACCTATCGACGATTCAAGTCTTATAATGTGTTCTTCCAACTCAGCAATTTTCGCAGATGCAGAAAAATTCACCCCACTAACACCACCAACTGATACCCAATACTTACATGCACCATTAATTTCCGCTGTCCTATCATGAGAATTTTGGACAGCAAGCTCATCAATCTCTTTGAGGAGAGAATTGGGCATGCGAAATGTCACTGAGGAAGATGGATTAGTTTTTGTTCTTGCCATTTACTCTTATTGAATTATAGTATTCGTATAGTATCACTCTATGTGAGTTGTAGAAAGTATTATGTAAGCCAATAACTTACAATAATTTAATGGATATCCCTGGATTCATCTACTACCGAACATCAGAATTGCTGACATTTTTATCACAACATATACCATTTTCAAAAAAATATGGAAACACTTCATTTGTTGCTAAAGGAATGGGTTATGACAACGTTTCACCATCCAGATGGAAAAGGTATTCTAAAGATAAAGAAGGACTGCTCGTAGATTATGTCCGCTTCAGAACACTTGAACTCTTAGCAGAGGAGATTAAGAAAAAAGGATTAACTGGAGCAGTTGCCGAACTTGGTGTATTCAGAGGAGACTTCAGCTCAATCATAAACCAACTTTACCCAGAATCAACACTTTATCTCTTTGACACTTTTGAAGGATTCGCTGATGTTGACATCAAACATGAACGGGAAAATGATTACACCAGTGATAAAGCCCTCACTCAATTTAGAAATACATCGATAGACATTGTTCTTTCAAAAATGCAACACCCTGATAAGTGTGTAGTTAGAAAAGGATACTTCCCTGAGACAGTTGAGGGGCTTGAAGATAGGTTCATCTTTGTATCTCTTGACTGTGACTTATATCTCCCAATATTAGCAGGATTAGAATACTTCTACCCAAGACTTGTGGAGGGAGGATACATTATGATTCATGATTATAACCCGACTAATGAATGGAAAGGTGTAAAAGAAGCCGTTAACGATTTTGAAAAGAAGTATGGTTTTGTCCCGAAGGTTCCAATCACAGACAGTTGTGGAACTCTCATCATCACAAAATAACCTCTTTTTTCCAACACCTCTGCAAACTATAATCTATCCTGACGTCCAATACATAAGAGATTTTATGCGCATACCAATAAAAGAAGTCACCCCGGAAATCGGTCAGGCACACGTTGCTGGCTGGGTTCACGAAGAAAGAGACTTAGGCGGTCTTACCTTCTTACTTGTCCGTGACAGAACAGGCATCCTTCAGGTCACCATCCCGAAGAAAAAGGTATCTGAAGAAGTCCTCGCTGCATTAAAGGAAATCAGCCGCGAGTCTGTCATCGAATGCACCGGTGTTGTAAAAGCAACCGAAAAAGCACCGGGAGGACGAGAACTTGTCCCGGAGACCTTAACTGTACTCTCCCGTGCAGCAACTCCGCTTCCGCTTGACGTCTCCGAAAAAGTCCCGGCAGACTTAGACACTCGCCTTGACAACAGATACCTTGACTTAAGAAAGCCGAGAGTAAACGCCATCTTCCAGATCAGAAGCGCAGTTCTTCGCGCAATCAGCGAATACCTCTGGGACCACGGATTCACCCAGACCCAGACCCCGAAGATTGTCGCAGCCGCAACCGAAGGAGGAACCGAACTCTTCCCGCTCGCATACTTCGACAAAGAGGCATTCTTAAACCAGTCCCCGCAGCTCTACAAACAGATGCTCATGAGTGCAGGATTCGACCGAGTCTTTGAAATCGGTGCAATCTTCCGTGCAGAAGAACACAACACCGTCCGCCACTTAAACGAAGCAACCTCGATTGATATCGAAATGTCCTTCGCAGACCAGGAAGACGCTATGTCTGTTCTCGAAAACGTCGTTGCATACGCATACCAGTACGTCAAAGACCACTGCGCAGATGCACTCGCAACCCTTGGAATCGAAGACTTCCAGGTACCATCCGTTCCGTTCCCGAGAATCACCTACGAAGAGGCTATCGCCATCTCCACCGAAGGCGGAGAACCGCTCGTCTTCGGCGACGACTTATCCTCTGCATCCGAGAGAATCATCGGAGAAAAGATGGGCACCATGTACTTCATCACCGAGTGGCCTTCATCCACCAGACCATTCTACACCATGCCGTTTTTGGACAGACCGGAAGTCTGCCGCGCATTCGATATGATGCACCCAAGAATGGAACTCTCCTCCGGAGCACAGCGCTGCCACATCTACGACCTGCTTGTCCAGCAGATTAAGGAGAAGGGATTAAACGTTGACGCATTCGACTTCTACTTAAACCCGTTCAAATACGGTATGCCGCCGCATGCAGGCTGGGGTCTTGGAACTGAGCGTCTTATCATGACCATGCTCGGTCTCCAGAATATCAGAGAGGGTGTTCTCTTCCCGCGTGACCGCCACAGAGTCAGCCCATAACCCCACCTTTTTTTATGACCGACGTAACAAAACTCATCCCCGGCATCCTGTTCTTCTGTGCCGCAGTCTTTTTCGGAATCGCCGCAGCATACCAGACGGAAAGCCAGCCGATGACGATGTTTTTCCTCGCCTGCATTCTAAGTCTTACTGCAAGCGGCGGGTTTGTCATCTCGTTTCTGAAGAGACACTAAAAAAGAGGATAAGTTATTTTTTCATTTCCCTGATGATTTCTTCTATCCGCAGTTTCAGCGGCGGAACATCATCAACCGCAAAATTCCAGACCTGACGAAGGTTCACTTTTGGATAATTGTGAATCAGAACATCACGAAATCCTGCAAGCTCCTTCCACGCAACATCCGGATAGCGGAGACGGAAATCCTCCGGAATATATTTTGCCGCTTCTCCGATGACTTCAAAAAACCGGATAACCGCGGCACTCCATGCAACATGCGATAAGAAGACCTCAAACGTCATCCCGTCCACCACGGACAAAATATTTTCCGTCTGTTCCAGAATGTCTTCGAGGCGGGCGAGAATCTCAGAAGACATCAGGCAGTTTCTCCCAGAAGAACGGAATCCTGCAGAGCATAGGATAAGAAACGCTCACCGCTCCACTCTTCTGACACCAAATCCACTTTCCTTCCGAAAAGAGCGGTCAGGTATTCATGCAGTGCAAAAGTATTGTGGTACGTATCATACTCCGGCTGGAAAATATAGAGCAAATCAATGTCACTGGTCTCCGTATCCTCTCCGCGTGATACCGAGCCGAAAAGCCTGAGCTGCACCAGACCAAACCGCTGCTGAAGATACGGGAACTCGCGCCTGAGTGTCTCAAGAATTTCCTGCTTTGCTGACATGTCTTTGTATTTATATGCGGCAGGAGGTCATAAATAGATTCCTCAGACTGCAGGCACCATCAGCAGAATCTGCTCCTTGCAGATTTCCGCCTTCAGCACAGTTCCGACAGCCGCCGGTTCTCCGTCGGTATGCATCGCAAGCGGCTCTTTTGCTCTGATTTCAGCCTTTCTGCATCGGAAAATATGAACGCCGGAAAATCCGGTATGCTTTCCGAAAAATGCCGTCGGGAGAATGAAAAACACCTTCGGAAGCGGAATATCTGCTGCCACCAGCACATCGAGCATCCCGTCATCAGTCTTCGCTTCCGGGCAGAAGAAGAATCCCCCGCCTTCATACGGATGATTCATACATGCCGCAAAGTACACGTTTGGGAAATGCCGCGGCTCTCCGTCATCCAAGATGACATCCGCATCAACCCGCGAATCAAGAAACAGCCGCTTTAGAGCGACTCCGGTATAGATGAGGTTTCCCAGGTGAATGCGGTTTAAGAATGCCTTGAACGGAGATTTCTCCACAAAATGACAGACCGATGCGTCAAACCCGATTCCGGAAGATACCGCAAACTTCCGCGGGACGGAATCAAGCTTGGCACAGCCGATATCAAGCGGCACCAGACGTCCCGGATTGAGCACAGTTTCCAGAGCCGCAAGCGGTTTGGTTGGGAGATTCAGCGCCCGCGTAAAATCATTGCCCGAACCTGTCGGGATATAGCCAAGCGTTATCTTGCTTACATCGGCAATACCGTTTACCACCTCGTTTATTGTCCCGTCGCCGCCGAGAACGATTAACGTATGCCGCCTCTTATCTGCTGTAAACCGCCGGACAGTCTCGGTCGCTCCGCACTCCGGTGTGGTGAAGAGGACACGGTATGCAACTCTCCGGCGCTTGAGCTCAGGCTCAATTTTATTCCAGACCTTCTCTCCGCTCCCGGATGACGACTGCGGGTTTACGAGGAATGTATATTTTGTGATGGCGCACCAGTCCTTAGTTATCTTAACAAACGACGGCAGAGTAATTAATACAGTAGGTTTTCAACCCGTCAGTCATTCCAATCATTTATCTTACCTCAATACAAATACATACAGAAGGAGAATATCACTTGGGGTTCATGGAGAATGATAAACAGGATGTTGCCGAAGACGGCAGCATTATCCGCGTAAAGCTTCCGAACAAGAAAGAAAAGGAACAGTTTGCTCAGGCAGAACTCATGCTCGGCTCAAACCACATCAGAGTCCGCTGTTCCGACGGTGTTACCCGCCTTGGAAGAATCAAGGGCAAAATCAAGAAACGGATCTGGATTCGCGAAGGAGACATCTTAATTGTCATCCCCTGGGACTTCCAGGACGACAAGTGCGACATCGTCTACCGCTACACTACCCCGCAGGTAGACTGGCTCCGTGCCCACAAATACCTCTAATCTTTTTTTATGACACAACTTCCCGCATTTGATGAAATAGCCAACGCTCACGGACACCGCTGTCCGGGAATCGCCATCGGATACAAAATGGCAAAAGCCGCCGCGAAATGGGCAGGTGAAGAGAGTATCCGCGTTTATTCCACAACCAACCGCTGTCCTTTAGATGCCCTGCGGCACACCTTCGGCTTAACCGACGAGACATTAACCATTGAAGACAAAGGAGAGCTTCACTTCATCTTAGAGAAACCAAACGGCGAGAAGCTCTTCATCGACGAAGTGCCGGGAAGCAAAATCAAAAACTCAGAAGGAGACGCACTCCGCGAAAAAGTCAGAGCGGGCACTGCATCCGCAGAAGAGACCGCACGCTTCAACGAAATTCAGGAAGAACTCCTGGAACAGGCATTCAGTACTCCGGATGAAAAGCTCTTCACCCTGAGAACCGAATGAGCAAAAGAGACGAGTATCTTGCCGGAGCCCGTGCAGGAATCCCCGTCCTTCTCGGATTTATCCCGGTTGGCATCGCCTACGCGATTATGGCGCGGCAGGCAGGTTTTGACATCTTTGAGACCTGCTTTATGTCCGTCGCCGTTTTTGCCGGCGCAAGCCAGATGATGGCTGTCGGCATGTATGCGCAGGGAGCAGGACTTGCCGCCGCAGGGATTCTCGGATGGAAAAAAGCGCCTGTCATGGTCTCGGTACTGTGTGCAATTTTCGCGGTGTTTGTTTTGTATCTGGTGATTTGAAAAAGGGGTAAGAACTTATCCCAAAAACACCGCAAGCATCGGCAGTGTCACAACACACAAAAGTGTCGAGATAAACACCCCCTGCGCCGCAATATCAGGCCTTGCATCATGCTCTTCAGCTAAAATTACCGTATTCACCGCAGCCGGCATACCTGCTGTCACCACCGCGATTCCCAAAATCAGCGGATCGGAGATAAACGGAGAACAGACCGCAAACGTGAGTGCCGGAATTGCCAGAAGCCGGATACCGGCTGCAAAATACTGCCGGACATTGGAAAAAATCGCCCTGGTTTCCAGACTTGCAAGAAAACCTCCTGTAACAATCAGCGACAGCGGAGTTGTCACATCGGACAGCAGACCAAGCGCCCCGTAGAACGGATCGGGAATCGAAAACGACGTTACAAAGAACACAATACCCACAAACGTCGAAAGAAACGCCGCATTCAAAAGAAGCTTCCACGAAAACGAAACACCGCCCTTTCCCGAACGCAGAAGCCAGATACCAACAGAATACGTCAGAAGCGTAAACGGAATATTAAAAATCGCCGCATAAAAAATCGCCTCGCTTCCATACAGCATCGAAAGAATCGGGAATCCCATAAACATCGAGTTCGAAAACATCGTCATAAACCGGAAAACCCCAAACTCCTCTCTCTTACAGCGGAGAAGGTACGGTGTTACCCAGCAGACACCAAACGCAACCAGATAATAGAGAACTGCCCCGATTAACAGCATCCCGCTCTTTTCCGCAATGCTTTGCGAAAACGGAATCTGCATTGAATAGATAATCATCGCCGGAATACAGATATTTAACAGAAACTTTGAAAGAGACGACACCGAATTCTCATTCAAAATCCCTGCCCGGCGGCAGAAAAAACCCACACCAATTAACAGAAACAACACCAGAACCTGATTCAGGGCAACAAAATACTCCATAAACTCTCCTATACATAGCTTTTGACTGTAGGTTAATCTATCGGAAGATACATACTATATTCTACATATGGATGAAATAGTCGAACAGGGATTTGCCAGGCTCAAAAGCCTTGTTGCCGAAACCAAAGAAGCACAGGAAACCGCAGCCGGCGAAATTGAAAAGGAAAACGCAAAACTTCTCGCCATGATGGCGCACACTGTTGGAGAAATCGTCGGAGAAATCGGACAGGAATTCCTCTTAAAGGCAAAGATGGACACCAAAGGGGAACTCTACGATCAGAAATACTATGCCGAAAAGATGATTATCTTAGGCAAATCCGCAGATCCTGTACCCTTCAGACCGGACAACCCGACCAAAAAAGTCGACCAGCAGTTCTGCGTCCTCTCCGAAAACGGAGACATCATGGAACTGATGTTTTCCAACGACGGCTTCATCATTGACACCTACACATCCAAACTCACCGCAGAAGACGCAATCCACTTCTACGGATACGACATCATCTACATGCTCTACTCTGCCATGCGTGACTATGCCTTAGCACAGGAAGATGTGCTTGATGCATTGAACCTCACGCTCGGATTCATCCAGAGAAAGAACGAAGAATAAATGGAACTGATAAAAGAGCTTCCCGCACTTGGTCGTGACTTAGGACCCGGACTGATTTTAATCGGTCTGACATCGCTTGCCGCAATTCTTGTCGGCTGTCTGTTTGAAGAGTGGGAAACTCTTCCCTGGATGGCGACCGCAACCGTTTCCTTATGCGGAATCGGACTGCTGCTCCGCTTCCTCCCCAAAACATCCAAAGTCCCGCGGACCAGCACCTCTATTGCCGCGACAGCTCTTGTCTGGGTAATCGTTGGTCTCTGCGGGTCGCTTCCCTTCCTTTTTACCGGTATGTCCTTTTTAGATGCGGCATTCGAGTCCATGTCCGCATGGACCGGAACCGGATTTTCGGTTGTGGCAGACATCGAGTCATGGCCGAAGACGCTGCTTTTCTGGCGCTCCTTTATGCAGTGGGTAGGAGGTCTTGGAATTGTCGCGTTCACCTTAACGGTTGCCACAAGGAGCGGACTTATCACCCGCGGCATGTACACCTCTGAATCCGGCGGTCAGGCGTTTATGCCGAGCGTTATCGCGACGGCATTTCAGATGTGGAAGATTTACGCGGTCTTAACCGTCGCGGCAGTCCTTGCGATTCTTTTAACCGGTGTTGGTCTCTGGGATGCGGTAAACTTAGCGCTCTGCGGTATCGCCACAGGCGGTATGTCGATTTATGCCGCCGGAATCTCGCACTTCCAGAACTTCGCGCTTGAGATGGTCTTGATTCCGATTATGATTGCGGGAGCTGTTCCATTCCGTCTTTACTACTTAACCTATGCGAAGCGTTCGATTCGCGAGTTCTTCCGCGACAGAGTGCTTCGGGCAATGATTCTGGCATTCCTCTTTGTCTCCGTGGTTCTCATCTTTGACTTAATTTTTGCAAACGGTCTCTCGGTTGAACAGGCATTCCGCGAAGGTCTTTTCATGGCAGGAACTGCCATTTCTTCGACGGGATTCCAGAACACGGACTTTGCAGGATGGGGAATGGCGCCGATGCTTTTCTTGGGAATCTTCATGCTGATGGGAGGTGCACAGGGCAGTACCTCCGGAGGTATCAAGATTGACCGTATCAAAATCATGGGCGAGACGCTTGTCTGGTGGTTTAAGCGTGCGGTTTTAAGCCCGAAGGCTGTTGTTTTAATGCGCCACAACGGAAAGGCAGTAAAGGAAAGCCAGGCAGAAACCCTTGTCTCCAAGTCGCTTCTCTTGATTCTCTGCTATCTCCTGCTCCTGGCAGGAACGCTGATTATCCTCCTGCACGATCCATACTTCGCATCAAACGCGGCAGGCACTATCTTTGACGTGCTAAGCTGTGTTGGAAACAACGGAGCAAGCGCCGGAATGATTTCGGCACTGATGCCGGATTATTCCAAGGTTCTGCTGTTTATTGTGATGTGGGCGGCAAGACTGGAAATCATCCCGGTGATGATTTTATTCTGGGGACTGATTCGCGGATTTGGATGGGAGTCGGTAACCAGAGGACACAAGTAACATCATAAAGCAATGCTATCGCATTGCTTCCTGCGGTTGCTGGAAATCCACTATACAATAACTCAATGTAGAATCAAAGCCAATACTGCTAAGAAGATGAAAAGCCTGCTCAAAGAACACAAACGAACCCTCATTTTCTCCTCAATAATCACCCTGCTCCCGCTGTTTGCGGGGCTTTGTCTCTGGAACATCCTCCCGGATGTTCTGGTTGCCCACTGGAATATCCATGGTGAACCGGATGGTTACATGAGCAAGGCAGCACTCATCTTCGGGCTGCCGCTTTTTATGCTTGCCATGCACTGGTTCTGTGTCCTAATGGTCTCTCTGGAAAAGAAAAACCGGGACAATTCACAGCTCATCAAAGTGATGTTGTGGGTAGTTCCAATAATTTCCGTCATATGCGGAGCAGTAATCTATGCCTTTGCCTGCGGAATACTGCTGAATGTCGGATTCATCATCACCGCCGCCGCAGGTCTCCTTCTTGCAGCAGTCGGATTCTATCTGCCGCGCTGCAAGCAGAACCGAACAATGGGTATCCGGCTTCCCTGGACACTTGCAAGCGAAGAGAACTGGGAGAGAACCCACCGGATGGCAGGGGCGGTCTGGGTTGCAGGCGGTCTTTTGATAACAGTCACCAGTCCTCTTGCGAACTTACTTGTGATGCTTGGCATCATCCTGCTTATGGTGCTGATTCCGACACTCTACTCATTCCAATACGCAAAACAGGAGAAATCATGAAACAGTTAGCTGATACCTGCAAAATCGCAGTTGTACAGGCAACACCCGTGATGTTTGACAAAGACGCCTGCGTGGAAAAGGTGCTCGCGCTCACCAAAGAGTGTGCTGAGCACGGTGCGGAACTGATTGTCTTTCCGGAGCTGTTCATCCCCGGATACCCCTACGGCATGACCTACGGGTTCACGGTTGGAAGCAGAAATGCCGAAGGCAGAAAGGACTGGAAGGTCTACTCGGATAACTCAATCCTCGCAGACGGAGAGGAGATGCAGAAAATTATCGCGGCGGCGAAAGAGTACGGTGTCTACATCAGCATCGGATACTCCGAGCGGGACGCGGTAACAGCAACTCTCTACAACTCCAACATGATGATATCGCCCAAAGGTGAAGCGCTCAACCACCGAAAACTCAAGCCCACCGGAAGCGAGAGGGTTGTCTGGGGAGATGCGGATAAAGAGTTCTTCCCGGTAATGGAAACCCCCTGGGGCAGAATGGGAAATCTCATCTGCTGGGAAAGCTACATGCCGCTTGCCCGCGTGGCATTGTATCAAAAAGGTGTCTCCCTCTACATCTCGCCAAACACCAACGACAATGCAGAATGGCAGAACACCATCCGGCACATCGCAATAGAAGGACACTGCTATTTCATCAACTGCGACATGTTCTTCAAAAAGTCCGACTACCCAGAGACCGCATCAGCAGAAGCAGAAATTGCCGCCCTGCCGGATATTGTCTGCCGCGGCGGAAGCTGCATCATAGACCCTTACGGACATGAGATCTCGGAGACGGTCTGGGACAGAGAAGGCATCATCTATGCAGACCTTGCCATGCAGAAGGTAGTCGAAAGCCGCATGGAGCATGATGTCTGCGGACATTATGCAAGGCCTGATGTCCTGCGGCTTTCTGTGCGGGATGAATAATAACTCTTTTTTCTGATTCGACCACCGGGCTTATATCGCTGAACGGTCAAGATTTACTAACCAACAGAGGACAGACAGTGAAGGCAGAACTGAAAGAGTACACGGAAAAAGCCGTAACCCGCGGGATTCGAAAAACCCGCGAGCTGAAGTTCTATCTCTTCAAATTCGCTATCCGGATTGCCGTTTTCCTCGCGTTCCTCCTCCTCTACCTGACAAACCGGGAAAACATCACCGCCATGATGTTCCAGCCGATAACCGAAGGCTTTACCTTCGTGCACGCTCTCTGGATTCTTTTTATGGTAATCATGCTCTCCCACCTGATTCCAAACAACCGCTTATCCATGGCGTGGAAGAAGGCAAAGGAGAGCGAGTACCGCCCGGCAGACCACGACCCGTTAGCGCTTGCAAAATATGTCCAGAAGCAGAACGTTGCAGCGCTTATCATCATGCTGGTCTGGCTTTCGTTTAACGCAATATTCGGCATCCTCTGTCTTTTGGGAATTCTGCTTCCGGCAGACCTTCTGATGCTGACGGTGTTCTTCTTCCTCTGCGACTACATCTGCATCCTGATTTTCTGTCCGTTCCAGACATTTTTCATGAAGAACAAATGCTGTATCAACTGCAGAATCTACGACTGGGGACACTTCATGATGTTTACCCCGATGCTCTTTATCCCGAGCTTCTACAGCTGGAGTCTGTTCTTCACCTCGCTTGTCGTGCTTCTCCACTGGGAGATTTCCTATGCACGCCATCCGGAAAGATTCTGGGAAGGGTCGAACAAGACTCTGCAGTGCGCAACCTGTAAAGAGCGTACCTGTCAGCTGAAAAACTCCATCAGAAATTCTGCGGCGAAGCGGTTTGCAAAATAAAAAAAGAACAGGATAGGGATACTGCGCTCACTTCTCTTCTTTGGAAAGTGAGTAGAAAACTCTTCCCGCCTCTTCCTTCCGAAGAATAATTCCATTCTCTTCCATCCGCGAAAGATGCCAGCGAAGAGAATACCGGGAGATATCAGTCTCTCGTTCAAGTTCTGAAAGAGTCATCGGGTGTTTCTGTAAAGCAGAAAGAATCGCCGCAGGTTTTTCCCGGCGAAGAGCGGCATCAAAGACGTCATCCTCTCTTGTCCGCGATTCTGCCGGATAATACCGGACAGTTTTGTGATACGGTTTTTCCAGAACCCGTTTGTCGCGTATCAGTTTTTTGAGCTGATGCACGGTTGAACCGCGTGAGTAGCCAAGACCTTTGACAATATCACTTTCACCAACACCCGGATTCTCTTCGATATAGAGCTGAATCTGCATACTCTTTGAGTCCGAAGCGGCGGAACTGACGGAACGGAAAAAGTTCACTGTCACCAGAACAACAGCCGAAGCAAAAACCAGAACACCTGCGGTTTTTGCAAGAGCTGAAACAACATTGTCCCATCCAATGCCCCCGCTTGATACCGGACCGTTGAGTATCAGATAGACCGTTCCTTCAAAGGAAACATACCTGTTCTCAAATTTCTCCATAATCCGGAAGTACTCACTGCCGGAAATTCCGCCGAAGGGAACATAGAGACCGGAATCATAAACCGGAATGCTGGACGTGCCGCTTTTAAGAGCACGAAGAAGAACAGGATATTCTTTCAAATCTTCATCTGTTAGAACAATAACATCCGCCTCATCAACAGTCTCCAAAACCTCAGAAATCAAAATATCCGTAGATGAAGAGGGGCTGACCGCATTTACATACATCAGGAAAAGGGCAAATGCAATTTCAAATGGAGTGGTCTGCTTTTTCTGGTCATAAACATAATACAGAGGTTTTCCGTTGAGAGTTTTTCCGTAACTGCCGACAGATGAGATACAAATTGAAACGTCTTTTGTATCTACCGTTCCACGAATACCTCTCTCAGAGAGGACAAAAATAATGTAAGAGTCAGCATCACCTTCCAGATATCCGTAATAGGAATCGATGCCGTCATCTATTGAATCAGGCTGTTTTTCCAGAACCGCGGTCCTTTCCTCACCGAGGAAAATTATTGGAAGACTGATGATATCATCATGCGGCGGAAGTGTATCAAATGTCAGGAACTGATAGGAGTGTACGCCCCGTGGAATATACGGTACAAAATCGGAAACAGCCTTGTCATCTTTTGCGTACAGCGTGGTTTCCCCCGGCAGGGAGAAGAGAACTTCCGAATCCTCAGCGATACATCCGGCAGTGCCGAGAATGAGGAGAAGCAGAAGAACAGCACCCAGAAATCTCCGGTTCTTTCTATCCATGAGAAAGTATTGTACAAAAGAGAGATATAAAGAGATTGAGCATTTTCCACCACTGAAAATAAGAAACTATTCATACCCTCCCCCCGTATGATATGCTATGAGTGATTTACAGCCCTTAACTGCATGGACGTTCATCAGCCCGTGCGATATCCCGGATGATGTATCAGAGATCCTGGTCGAAGGAGAAAAACCGGTCTGTGCCTACAAGACCATTCGCGACTCGGCAGTCTTCACCAACAAACGCCTGATTGTCCGCGACGCACAGGGAATCACCGGCAAAAAGGTGGAGGTCTATACCCTTCCGTACTCTTCGATTGTGATGTACTCAACCGAAAACGCCGGAAGGCTCGACTTCGACGCCGAGGTTGAGATGTGGACAAAGGCGGGAAGAATTACCATCAGCCTCAGAAAAGGCGTGGACATCAGGGCACTCGATAAAGTGCTTGCAACCTATATCTTAAACTAAAAAATGTGCCTTGCTCGTAAATTCTGTTTTCTGAGATTGCCACAGTACACATGAAGAAAAACCGCAGATAACGCAGATGCAGGCTAACGCCTGCGCAACGCGTCGCTGTCCTCGCATTGCTCGGACCTGCTTCGCAGCCGCTTTAGCGTTGCTTTTTGCTTTAGAGAATAATTTTGGCAGCTCCAAAGCGGCTGCGAAGCAGGTCGTGAGCGTAAGCGAGCGACAGCGACGAGCTGCGCGGGCTGAAAGCCCGCATCTGCGTTATCTGCGGTTTTTCAAAATGTGTCCAAAGACAGGAAAACACACAATTATTCAATTTAGGAGAAAAGCCATTCCTTAGCTTGTTTTCTCTCATTTCCTGTTCTAAAAAGAAATATCCGTACCAGAATCGGAAGCCGAAGGCAAAAACTCAAAGCTTACAGTTCTTACACTCCTGCTGCCCGCACGGAATATTATCAATCTTCCACTTGAGAGCCCAGTACTTAATCCCGCGAATCACCGAAATCAGCTCCATCCCGCTTTCGGAAAGCGTATATTCAGACTTCACCGGAACTGTCGATGCATCGACGTGCTTAATCACAACCCCTTCCTCTTCCAGCTCCTGAAGCCGCTCGGAGAGAATCTTCGGCGTGATGTCTCCCAGCTTCTCCTTCAGCTCCGAGAACCGCCGCGTGTGGTTTTCTCCCTTATAAATCTCCAAAATAATCAGCAGCGTCCATTTCTTCGTCAGATACTTGACCGTCAGATTCACCGTGCAGTTTTCGTCCATGATATATTTTTGGAAACTCTTTCTTATATATCTTAGTATGGATATAATACTTAGTATACAAAATATAGCAGGTGAAAATCCATGTACTGTAACCAATGCCAGGAAGCAAAATCCCCTGCCTGTCAGGCAGGCGGCGTCTGCGGAAAGAACAAATCTGTTGCAGCATACCAGGATGCTGTCCTGTATGCCGCATCCGGTCTCTGCTACCGCCTGGAAGCCGCAGGAAAAATCCCCGACAACTGTCTCTTGGAAGCACTCTTTGCAACCTTGACCAACGTCAGCTTTGACGAAGCACGCTTCCAGGGATACTTAGACTGCATCATCTCCGCCCGCGACGCACTCCCGAAGGTCGAAGGAGAACCGGCTGCCGTCAGCTGGAAGCCGGTAATCCTCACCGCCGACGCAGACATCTCCCTCGAATCAATCGAAGACGAAAACGACCGCTCCTTAATCTCCCTTCTCGTCTTCGGCATCAAAGGACTTGCCGCATACTACTCCCATGCAGTAGCCCTCGGTAAAGTTGACGAGGCAATCCCGGCATTCATCACCAAAGCCCTTGCCTCCCGCTTCAAGCAGCTCTCAATTGACGAGCGTGTCGGACTCGCACTCGAATGCGGACAGTTTGGCGTCTCTGCACTCGCCCTTCTCGATGCCGCAAACCACACCTACGGCGTTCCGGAGATTACCCAGGTGCCGACCACCGTCGGCGACAAGCCGGGAATTCTCATTACCGGACACGACTTAAAGGACTTAGAGCTCCTCCTCGAAGCAACCGCAGATGCAGGTGTTGACATCTACACCCACGGCGAGATGCTCCCCGCACACGCATACCCGGGATTCAAGAAGTACCCGCACCTCAAGGGACACTACGGAACTGCCTGGCCAAACCAGAGAGAGGAGATGCCGCAGTTCAACGGTCCAATCCTCTTCACCACCAACTGTCTGGTACCGCCTCTTTCCTCCTACAAGGCAAAGGTGTTTACCACCGGCGCTGTCGGCTTTGACGGCTGCCGCCACATAGCAGAAGTGGACGGCAAGAAGGACTTCTCCGAACTCATCGCCCTTGCAAAGACCTGTGCACCGCCGACGCAGCTTGGCGACGGAAAGCCGCTACTCACCGGCTGCGGACATGAAGCTGTGCTGTCCCTTGCAGGAACAGTGATTGAGCTTATCAACTCCGGAAAGATTCGCCGCTTTGTGGTCATGGCAGGCTGTGACGGACGCGACAAGGAACGCGAATACTACACCGAGTTTGCTAAGGCGCTTCCAAAAGACACGGTAATCTTAACCGCCGGATGTGCAAAGTTCCGCTATAACTCCCTTGATTTGGGAGACATCGAAGGAATCCCGCGTGTCTTGGATGCAGGCCAGTGTAATGACTGTTACAGTCTGGTGGCCATCGCTTTAGCTCTCGCGGATGCATTCAAGTGCGGTGTAAATGATCTTCCAATCTCATACAACATTGCATGGTATGAACAGAAGGCAGTATTAGTCCTGCTTGCCCTCCTGCACCTCGGTGTCAAGAACATCATGCTTGGTCCGACACTCCCGAAGTTCGTATCGCCTGCAGTGCTTGATGTCCTCGTCAAGACCTTCAACCTCCAGCCGTCGACCACCGTTGAGGCTGATTTAGTGACGCTGAACTGCGTATAAAAGCAGGGAAATAGAAAAATGGAGGCGGAATGCCGGAGGCAGAAAACCAAGAGGCAGATTTTTCTGCTTCCTTTTTCCGCATGTTTATATGACAGAATGGAGTATTATCTGATATGAAATATGATCCGCGTGAGTTAATCGGGAAGGTTATTGATCTGAAGTCTCTTGCTGACTATCAGGAAGGTTCGGTTGTTTCCCGGATGGTGGTGAACAAGAAGGCAGGAACAGTGACGGCATTTGCATTCGAGGCAGGGGAAGGTCTTTCTGAGCATTCCGCTCCGTTTGATGCGTTGGTAATTGGTCTGGAAGGAGAAGCGGAGATTCCAATAGGCGGAGAACCGCATATCGTAAAAGAAGGGGATATGCTGATTATGCCGGCAAATGTCCCGCATGCAGTGCATCCGATTACCCGGTTTAAGATGCTTCTTGTGTTAATCCACGCAGAATAGGACGGATTGGGTATTCTTTGCAGGAATTTTTGGATTGGGGACTTTAGATATCCCCGCATTTTTCTTTTTTTGCTGATTTGCTTTTTCCTGACGGTTTTTTTGAGATGGTGTTTGTTTGGGGGATTTCGGGGTTTTCTGTATGATGTGTCAGTGTTACTGCATCAGGATTTCCCGGAATTTTTGGGTGTTGCAGAAAAGAGTTCAGAATTTTTCCATCGGAAAGAGGGTGACCCCTTTGTTGCGAATGGAACTGATTTTATTGTACCCTAGTAAACTTCGGATAATAAAATTCGTATTTTTTTATTCATAAGTAACTCGACCTATAAACATATAAAGATTTTGATTTTTAGAAAAGGAAAAAACGAAGAAGAAAAAATGAAAAAATGAAAAAGCAAAAGAAGAGGAATGAAGAGGAAGCAAAGTGAAAGGAGAAAATGAAGAAGAGAAGGAAGATGGGGGAAGAAAAAGCAAAAGCGAAAGGAGAAAATGAAGAAGAGAAGGAAGATAGGGGAAGAAAAAGCAAAAGCGAAAGGAGAGTAAAACAGTGTGAAGTAGGATGGAAAGGAGCTGGAACTGGGGTGGAAAGGTAGGAAAAATGGAGAAGTAAGAGAGGAAAAAACAGGGAACTGGAAAAAACGGAGGCTTATTTGGGCTTATTTTTTTGCGACGTATTTAAACTATTTAAAGGGTGAGCTGCATGCGGAGGCGGGGTATGGGTTTCCACTTGTTCCACTCGAAACAGAGGGGTCTCTCCCTTTCCGATGGAAATATTGTGTCTGCATATATACAGGTATGCAATCCGGCATATTTGTCTGACAATTCCACTCGAAATGGTGGTATTGGATATATAATCTGTTTGGTTTACCTCAGGTCATGTTCTTACATGTCTTTGGGAATAGGTAGAGGTAGTACTTCCTCCTTCTCAATCTTTCCCTCCTTAAAGTTCAGCATTTTCTTCAACATCTTCCCTTTTCCCTTTTCCCTTCTCTCCACATCTGTCCTGTTATCTTTCCTCCACTCGCAGTACCCCTACTTTATTAGGAGATACAGCAAAGAGATATACATACAACAGAGGGAGACAACAGCGGCATGACCGAAGAAAATACCGAACCGTACAAACCAACCGGACTATTCAAAAAATACATCACTGCAAATAAAATTTTCAAAAACCGAGAGGTCCTGCGCCACAGTTACAGCCCGCGTGAACTCCCGCACAGAGCAGACCAGATAGACTCAATCGCAGAAATCCTAGCACCTGCCCTCCAGGGAGCAACCCCTTCCAACATCCTGATCTACGGAAAAACCGGAACCGGAAAGACTGCTACCGTCAAATTTGTCGGAACCGAACTCGAAAACGAAAGCTCAGGATTCACCCCCTGCCGCCTCGTTCACTTAAACTGCGAAACCATCGACACCCAGTACCGCGTCTTAGCTCAGATTGCAAACCATGTATCAGGACTTGACCTAAAGCCGAGCGACCGCGTCAAAAACACCATCCCGCCTACCGGATGGCACACCGATCAGGTATACTCTGAGCTCAAAAACATCTTAGAACAGGCAGGAGGTCTTCAGATCATCGTACTTGACGAAATCGACAAACTCGTCAAGAAAAGCGGAGACGACACATTATACAGCTTAACCAGAATCAACAGCGATTTGGTAAATTCAAGGGTCTGCATCATTGGAATCTCCAACGACCTAACCTTCAAAGACTTCCTTGACCCCCGCGTCTTATCCTCCCTATCCGAAGAAGAAATCGTCTTCCCGCCGTACAACGCAGACCAGCTCCGCGACATCCTGAACCAGAGAGCAAAAACCGCATTCCTCCCGGATGTCGTCCCCGAAGAAGTCATCGGACTTTGTGCAGCACGCGCCGCACAGGAACACGGTGACGCACGCCGCGCACTTGATTTACTCCGCGTATCAGGAGAACTTGCAGAACGCGAAGGAGCTGACATCGTTCAGATAAAACACGTCGGCGCAGCACAGGAAAGCATCGAGACAGATACCATGAGCGAGTGCATCAAGACGCTGCCTGTTCAGAGCAAGATTGTGCTCTGCTCCATGCTTCTTCTCTCCTCCTCCGGGCAGAAGGTCTTCACCAGCAGTGCTGTAATCAACGTCTACCGCGAGCTGGCCCGCGAACTTGATACCGACCCGTTAAGCCACAGAAGAGTATCCGATCTGATTAACGACTTAACCATGCTTGGAATCGTCACATCCAGGGTTGTTTCTCATGGAAGATACGGCAGAACAACGGAAATTTATTTTAAGAGCCCAACAAATGACATACGTAAGGTAATCATGAGCGAACCGCGCTTTGCGGAATGCTCTATTCTTACTCCGCTTCTCAAATAAAGGTGAATATCATGGACGAAATTGACGCAAAAATCTTAAAGGAATTACAGAACAACAGTAGAATCCCGTCTGCCGAACTTGCCTGCATGCTCGAGATTTCAGAAGATGAGGTCGAGGCAAGAATCACAGGACTCAAGGATGCCGGAATTCTTCGCAGCTGTACTGCTGTTATCGACTACTCCGTTACCGGCGAGGACAATGTAATTGTTGTCTTATCTCTCAAAGTAACCCCGGAGAAAGGTCTCGGCTATGACGGCATTGCCGAGAAGATTTCCCGCTTCCCGCAGGTCGAAAGCGTGCACCTCTTAACCGGAACCCACGACTTCCAGATAACCATCCACGGAAAAACCATGACTGAGGTTTCCCGCTTTGTCGCAGAACAGATTGCATCTATTGATGGTGTTCGCGAAACCATGACGCAGATTATCATGCGAACCTACAAAGAACAGGGAGTTCCAATGTCGCGTCCCGGAAACCGCGACAGGCAGCTCATTCACTTCTGAGGCTAAAAATGCGCAGCTTTGTATCAGACGTTGCCCGCGACATTAAGCCGTCGGGAATCAGAAAGTTCTTCGACCTCGTATTAACGATGGAAGGAGACGTCATCAGTTTAGGTGTAGGAGAACCTGACTTCGATACTCCATGGAGCATCTCGAAGGCCGCCATCACCTCAATTGAGAAGGGCATGACCATGTATACCTCAAACCGCGGACTTCCCGAACTCTGCGGTCTGCTCTCTGAGGACTTCAAAAACCGTTACGGTGTAGAGTACGATCCGACATCGGAAGTCATATTCACAACCGGTGTCTCCGAGGCACTCGATATCGCAATGCGTGCTGTGGTGAACCCGGGAGACGAGGTTTTAGTGGTTGATCCATGTTTCGTTTCCTATCAGCCGGAGGTCTATCTGGCAGGCGGTATTCCAAAGCCGCTGCCGTGCAGAGCCGAGGATCAGTTCAAAATCACCCCTGACGCACTGATGGAACACATCACACCAAAGACCAAGGTCTTGATGATGAACTTCCCAAACAACCCGACAGGAGGTGTCATGGACAAAGATGACCTCAAGGCGATCTCTGACATCATCATCGACCATGACCTGCTTGTCATCTCCGATGAGGTTTATTCGGAACTGTCCTACGATTTAAAACACACAGCAACAGCTTCAATCGATGGACTTTTCGAGCGCACAATTACATTAAACGGTTTCTCGAAGGCATATGCGATGACCGGCTGGCGTCTTGGATATCTCTGCGCTCCAAAGGAGATTTGCGATGCGGCTCTCAAGATTCACCAGTACTGTATGATGTCGGCACCTACTGCCTCGCAGTTTGCCGCGGTTGAGGCAATCAAGTCCGGCGAGGATGCGAAAAACGAGATGGTTTCAGAGTACCGCATCAGAAGAAACCTCTTTGTCAAGGGCTTAAACGACATCGGACTTTCCTGCCACCTCCCGCAGGGTGCGTTCTATGCTTTCCCATCTATCGAGTCCACAGGACTTTCCGATGAGGAGTTTGCAGAACGTCTCTTAAAGGAACAGCAGGTCGCAGTTGTTCCGGGCAGTGCATTTGGAGAAAGCGGAGAGGGTCACGTTAGAACCTGTTATGCCGTTGACCGTCCGCGGCTTATTGAGGCGGTTCGCCGTATCGGTGAGTTTGTGGATTCCTTATAATGCAGAAGCGGGCAATTGTTCAGCGGTTCCTCGACGCAGGCCTTCTGGTTCATCCTGAGGTCGTAAATTATGTCAGCGAAAGCGGAGCGTCTGGTGTTATCGAGGGAATTATCAGTTCTCTTCCTCACGGGGTAACGGTTGTAACCCCGAAGGAAGTTGCCGGAATGACGGCTCTTCGAACTGATAAGCTGGATGTAGGTCTTGCTTCTCTTCCTGAAATTCTTGCAGGACGTGAGGGGGCATCTATACCTCTTCCTGATCCTGAGTCAAGCTACAGGATGTTTAGGAACCGTTACGATACTTTAGCCCAGATGATGAAGGGAAGGCTTACTCCTTATCCAATTGAGGCTCTCACGAGATCTGGAAGTAAGTATGCTGATTCCGACATTGGTGTTATCGGTATGGTTGTTTCGACCTCAACTTCAGGTAAGGGACACCGTATCGTTGAAATTGAGGATCCTACCGGATTCATCAAGGTGCTGTTCAATAAAAACCGCGAAGGGTTTGATGAGGCGGAAAAGATTCTGCCCGATGAGGTCATAGGGGTTAAAGGAAAGCTTGCGCCGGCACAGCCCGGGGGTATATCTTCGGGGATGGTGTTTGCTGATACGTTCTTTAGACCTGACATCCCTCTCACGCATACCTTCTCTCCTCCAAGAGGCGAGCCTGCAAAGGTTGCTCTTATCTCGGATGTGCATGTTGGAAGTAACACATTCCTTGAGGACAGTTGGGACAGGTTTACTGAGTGGATGCACAACCATCCGGAGGTTAACTATCTCTTAATCGATGGTGATGTGGTTGACGGTATTGGTATCTATCCGAATCAGGATCAGGAGCTTACAATCAAAACCATCTATGAGCAGTATGACCGTGTAGGAGAGCTTCTGGCAGGTATGCCTAAACATCTTCAGATTGTAGTCGCCCCGGGAAATCACGATGCAGTAAGAGGGGCTGAGCCTCAGCCTGTTATTCCTGATGAGTTTAGAAGAACTTTCAAGAGTAATGTAAGTTTTGTTGAGAATCCGGCTGTTGTCAGTATCCAGTCGGTTTCAACTCTTATGTATCACGGAAGAAGTATTGATGATCTGATTAAGTTTATCCCTGGAGCTTCATATGAGCATCCTGGCGAAATCATGAAGGCGATGCTTCAGAGGCGTCACTTAAGTCCAATCTATGGTCAGAGAACTCCGCTTCTTTCTATGGATCAGGATAATATGATTATCAGAAAAGTTCCGGATATTCTGCACACAGGACATGTGCATATCTCAGAGGTTATTAATTATCGCGGAGTTCTTGGGGTTAATGCCGGTACCTGGCAGTCTCAGACTTCTTTCCAGAAGCAGATGAATATTTCTCCAACGCCTGCGGAGGCTGTCATTGTTGATTTGTCTACGCTGTCGTATGAGAAGTACTGTTTCATGAAGTAGGTTTTTTTGGTTTGGTGTAGGAGAGCCCGCCGGAGCGGCTGCTAACCGCGCCGCTCTATTCGGCGGGAAAAATATTTTTTTGTGAGATTTCTTTTTTGAAGATAGATTAAACGGTTGATGCTCTTTTGCTGTTTTTCCGTCGGGCTAAAAACATAAGACTGCTCCTTTGTCCTCGGTTCATCCCTGCTTACCGCAGGTATTTCACCTGCGGACTGCGGCGCACTCTTCTGTTTTCTTTACGCCCTCCTTAATATACAAAAAATGGGCGGGGCACAGGCGTTCTATCCCAAGGAAGATAATGCCTCTGGTCTTGTCAGCCTTCGGCTTCCAATCCCAGAAGCAATATCATCCTTGGGCTGTCACGCCAGCCTTGTAAGCCCGCCGCGGTGTACGCAAGGGCTTCGGAGCTGTCTATGAATAAGTTAGATGTAAACTCGGATATGTACAGAATTGTTGGATGCGCAATGAAGGTTAGACACAATCTCGGAAGCGGCTTTTCTGAATCGGTGTATGAGAAAGCATTCCAGATGGAGTTGGAGGAGGCAGGTTTTTCTGCAAGGCTTCAAGTTCGAATCCCTGTTTTCTACAAGGGAGTTAATCTGCACAGAGATTATGTTGCAGATGTTTTAGTGAATGATTCAATTATCATTGAACTAAAAGCGGTTCGCTGTTTAGCAAAGGTTCATGAGGAACAGATAGGTCACTATCTTGAAGCTACAGGGTTAAAAGAGGGGCTTTTAGTGAATTTCGGAAATAAGAGGGGGCTTGAGTGGAGATATACTCCACAACCAAAATAATTTGGATATTGTTTTTGTCTGTTTTGTTCGTCAGCGTTTTGTATTTACTGTTACTTCACAGAGCTTCTTCTCGAAATATTCGCTTCTCATTTTAAGAAGTTCAACATCATTTCTTAGTGAGATAATCTCTGCCTGAAGTTTTGCGACATCGTTATTCTGGAAATATAATCTTAACATTCCTGTTATTGCATCGGTGGTGTTGGTAAACTCTCCGGATTCAACTGCATCACGAATCTTTTGTTCAATATCCGGAGGAAGTTTTATTGACATCTGTTTTTTTCTAATTCTGGTATTTGGAGACATTGGGAATATTTGTGTTCTTGGAAAATAATAGTGAGAGTGCGACATTTGAGGTTCAAATAAATTACAAATATGCATTTTAATCCGCGCTTTAAATCGAGTAATGTTGATGTGGATGTTCATTGGTAAGTATGTCTGGGTTTATTTGCTTCTTATTTGCAATGTAGTATAATTATTTGTAATTCAAATAACATTTGTTTGAGATATATTTATGGCAGGACGATTACAATATTATACCTTGCTATATGAGTAGCATTTATCCAATTAGCAAAATGACCTTTGGAGGTTTCTGAGATGGGCAAAGCAGGAAAGGTTGCAATTATTGTCTTAGTAATCGCGCTTGTTTTGTCTCTTGGCTTCGGTGGGCTTATGGTTGGTTCAATCATAACCGGAGACTACAGTTTCCTCATTTGGCTTGGTATTGGCACACCAGGCAGTTCTTCAGAAGACGAGGACGGTTTGAAGATTGATACCAACGCCGGTGATTATGTTACACCGATTGTTAATTCAAACATCGAACCGAATGTAGCAATCCCAGGATGGGGCAGAATTACAATTCCTTCAGGAACAACTGAAATTAATTCTGTTGATTTCTACAACCCCGAAGAGAACGAAGGTCTGTATTACCTGACATTCGAACTGCTTCTTCCTGATGGTGACAAATACATTTCACTGTATAAGTCGGGTGCAGTACCTCCGGGAAAGCACATCCAGAGCATTAAACTTAACCAGACACTTAGTTTGGGAACCTACGATGCACTAATTCACGTACAGCCGTATCGCATTAATGAGGATGGTTCAGTTGGCACACCAACCAACAATGCGAATATGGGAACAACACTTGTGGTAATCTAAGTGTGAAAAATCTTTAAAATCGAGGTAAAAGATTTATGAAGAAATTCTTAACGATTCTCCTCGCTCTTGCGATGGTTTTCTCCATGGCAGGTGTAGTGAGTGCTGATGATGTAACCGGGGAAACTCAGGCATCAGAGGGGACTACTGAGGAGACACAGACGACACCAACGGTCCCTCTGCAACCAGCAGATAAAACCGATGGTATGGATCTTGAATATGATTTAGTTTCAACATATGTGTTAAAGATTCCAAGTGATGTGAGCTTCAACGAAAATCTGGAACACACTGGAGAAGTTAGTTTATCAAATGTTCTCCTTCCGGCAAAAAGCATGCTTACTGTTACTGTTAACAGTCTTCATGATTTCAATCTCCAGAATGGAGCAGACACTGACTTTATTGTAAGTAGGATTCCATACTCTGTAATCAAAGATAATGGAAATGCTGTTACTGCAAATGACAATGTTGTTCTGGTAGTATCCGAAGGTGTCTCTGAAAATGCAGAGAAGTTAATCTTCAAAACAGAAGGTAAGGGAGCAACCCTTTCTGGAAAACATACTGACAGACTTACATTCAATGCACACTGGTCCGTTAATCCAAATGCAGAAACGGAAATTACTATTGGCAGTCTTGAACAGCTTAAGAAATTTAGAGATTCTGTCAACGCAGGTAACGGCTATGAAGGAACAACTGTTAAACTGACTGCAGACATTGACCTCGAAGGTGAGGAGTGGACTCCTATTGGAACATCCACCACAAAATTCCGCGGTGTATTTGATGGAGATGGACACTCTATCAAGAATCTGAAGATTACTACTGGTGAAGGTAATGTTGGATTCTTCAGCGTCTTAAATGGTGAAATCAAGGATGTTATCTTTGATGGAGCTGTAGTGGATACCGAGGCTACAGGTGTCGGAGTTGTCGCTGGAAATATCTTTAACAGTGGAATTATTGAAAGTGTAACTGTTAAGAATGCAAAGGTAGATGGTTCTAATAAGGTTGGAGGTATTGTCGGAGGTACCGTATACGGATATGTAAAGGACTGCACTGTTTCTGATTCTGAGATTACTGCTGTTCCAATACTTGTTGGTGATAACGAGTATGACGATGGAGCTAAGGTTGGCGGCATCGTTGGTCACCATGCACTGGATGAAAATGGTGCTCCGGGCGTACTTTCAGGAAACACTGTAACTGATGTCACCCTTAAAGCATACCGTGATATCGGAGGTATTGCTGGTGCGGCAAGAGGAAGTAGAGTTACAGACAGTACTGTAAATGATGTTCTTATCATTGTTGACCAGAAGACAAATCCCTATGGTGACTACAGTGAGAAGATGAATGCAGGTGAAATATTTGGTCCTTATTCCAAAGATGATATGACTGTAGATTCATCGAACAAACACACAGATGTCTTCATCTGGATTATGGGAGAGGACATCAAAGAAGTTAGCAGTCCAGCCGCACTTAAAGCATTTGCAATGGATGTTGATTCTGGTAACACCTATGAAGGAAAAACCATCAAACTGACTGCTGACCTTGACCTTGAAAAGTATGATTCTAACGGAGAACGTGTTAGCTTTGACCCAATTGGATATGGATATAGTGTAGTATTCAAGGGAACCTTTGATGGACAAGGACACACCATTAAGAATCTGTATCAGAATGGATGGGCTTTAGGCTTAGATTACAGTACTGAAGGTGGAGGTCTCTTTGCTTCAGTTGTTAATGCCACCATTAAGGACCTTAATGTAGATAATGCAGATATTGTGATGGAATGTATCGATATGGGAGTAGTTGTTGGTTATTCCTATGGAAACTGCGTCTATGAAAACATAAAAGTAACAAATTCACGCATTCAGAACTACAATAGATATACCGGTGGTGTAGTTGGTGAAGTTAATGGAAAACAAACTTTCAAGAATGTGATTGTTGAAGATACTAAGGTTTCTTCTCTCTGGGGAACTTATGATTGTGTTCTTGGAGGTATTGTTGGAGGAATCTATGGAGACGCAGAACTTACGTTTAAAGACTGTACTGTAAATTGCGAAATCGATTCATATAATGACGTTGCATCCAACTATCAGTATTGGAACTACCGTCTGGCAGGAATGCTGATTGGTAATGTTGATAGCAATACCAATGTAGCAGACCCAACAGGCTACGTCACTTGTGAAAATGTAGTAGTTACCTATGGAGACTGGATCAACTATCATTACTGTGAAGATTCATCTTATGGCACACCATCTTACGCTGGAGAAGGAGAATACAAGTTCAAACGTGTAGAAGCAGGTGCTAGCACTGATGGAATTGATCTGACCAAGTGTGAACACGATGAAACAGAGACACACAATCAGCTTATCGTATTTGATCAGCTGTTCGGTGGTGATAAAGGTGTTTCCGGACTTAATAGCTATGAAGGCGTAACTGTCAACTATCCGGCAAGTTACACTCCTTAAGCCTAAAACACCCTCTTTTTTCCAAATCCTTGTAATCATCTCGCGTTCTCACATATTCTAACCTATCATGACAAATGTTGATGGGAATTAACCGTTAACTTACTCAAGAAACACGAGTAGTGATATGAGTGTGGGTAATACTCACCAACAGGGCGTGTATTTCCTAAAAAAAAAAAGAAAAAAAAGGATTACTCCTTCTCCTCAATCTTCTCTTCAGAAGACATCGAAGAAGCACTCTTTGCACTGTCAACAGCTCTTGCAATCTCATCCTTATCCGGCAGGTCGCCTAAGATACTCTCATCTAAGTCCACATCCGGGATAACATCCGGCTCAAACGGCTCGTCTCCTCCCAAAAACTTTGCACCCTGCTTTAACAGATTCGAGACCTCGAATGGATAGATAATCTTCGTTGCCTGACCGTCTGCCATCTTCTGCAGAGCATCAAGAGAGAGAACAGTAACTGCCCTTTTATCGAGTGCACGTGAACCGAGTGCTAAAATTCTAAGACCCTGTGCTTCTCCCTGAGCCTGTAAAATCTTACTCTGACGCTCTCCTTCTGCTCTTAGAATCTTACTCTGACGCTCTCCTTCGGACTCTAAAATCATACTCTGACGAAGACCTTCCGCTTTTAAGATTGCAGCCCTCTTCTCTCCGTCAGCTTTTAAGATTGCAGCTCTTCTCTCACGCTCGGCTGCTGTCTGCTCTGTCATTGCCTGCTTGACTGCACCGATTGGATTGACCTCCTTAATCTCCACACGCTCAATCTTCACACCCCACTGGTCGGTTTCCTTATCCAGAATATCACGCAGGCGGGTGTTAATCATATCACGGTTGTAGAGAATCTCATCAAGCTCCATATCTCCGATGATACCGCGAAGACTTGTCTGGGCTAAAGCAACTGTTGCCTGACGGTAGTTGGAAACCTCGAAGAATGCACGCTCCGGATCCATCACGCGGACATAGATGATTGCATCGACATCAGTCGGAGAGTTATCCTTTGTGATAACTTCCTGAGACGGAACATCGATAACCTGAGTTCTAAGGTCGAGTTTTACAACCTTTGTGATGAACGGCACAACCCACTTAAAACCTGGATTTAACTGTCCGGTGTATGTTCCAAGACGGATTGCAAGACCTTTCTGATACGGCTGGACAATGACCACTCCTTTTGCGAATAAAAGGAGGATTAAAACAACTAAAACGATTGCGAGAACAAGTGTCGGGAACTCTAACATTTAAATCTCCTCCACGGTGATGTGAACTCCCTGTGAGGCAACAACAACAACGTCTGTTCCGGCAGGGATTATTTTTCCTGTGCTTCTGGCACTCCAGAGAGCACCGTCAATTTCTACTTTGCCGGAGATTGAATCAGCAGTCACTTCTGTGGTAACTCTTCCCCTCTTTCCGACAATTGTGTCTTTACTTATTGTCTCAGGTTTCTTATCAGGTGATGCTTTGCGGTAAACAAGAATTGTGACGGCTGCCGCTGCCGCAGCTCCGACGACTGCGGCGATGACACCGAATGGTGTAAGCATCAGATCATACGCAAAGAATGCCAGAACGCCTAAAACAACCAGTGCTGTTCCCGGGACTGCCATGAAAAATCCGGGTGAGACTGCTTCTATGAGCAGAAAAATAATTCCTGCCGCAATCAGTACCCATGGCAGAATCTGCGGGGACAAAATGACTTCAAGCATAGTATATGATACTCGGAGGTTTGAGGATAAATAGTTTGTTTAAAAAAGAGAATTAGAGGGAAATCATCGATGCCGTAATCATCGTTCCGACACCAAAGTCTGTGAACAGCTCAAGGAGCAGGTTGTGCTCGGCATTTCCGTTTAAGATGTGTGCTCCCTCAACACCGTGGCGGACTGCGTTTACGCTTGCCTGAATCTTTGGAATCATACCGCCTGAGATAGTTCCGTCAGCCATTAAGGCATCGATGTTCTTTAAGGTTAAGCGGTGGTAGAGCTCTGTTCTTTCCTTGTTCATGACACCGTCGACATCAGTTAAGGAAATCAGTTTGTATGCCTTGAGGGCAACGGCAAGCTCTCCAGCCATGGTGTCTGCGTTGATGTTTAAGTCATTTCCTTTCTTGTCGAGTGCAAGCGGAGAGACAACCGGAATATATCCTGCATCGAGCATTGTCTCTAAAAGCTGCGGATTAATCTCGCGGATGTCTCCCACAAATCCTAAGTCGACCTCGATTTCCTTATCTCCAACCTGAACCTTCTTCAGGCCTGTTTTTTCTGCGATGACTAATCCGCCGTCGTTTCCAGAGATACCGACACCTTTAGCACCGTTCTTTGCAATCATCGAGACAATGGTGTTGCTGATTTTGCCTGCCAGAACCATCTGGGCAATCTCTAAGGTGTCTTTGTCTGTTACACGGAGACCGCCGACAAACTTCGGCTCTTTTCCGACAGCCTTCATCTTCTCGGTAATCTCCGGTCCTCCGCCGTGCACGAGAACAACACGCATGCCGACATAATGCAGAAGAACTGCATCCTCGACTACGGTGTTCATGATGTTGTGGTCAACCATCGCGTGACCTCCGAGTTTGATTACAATCGTCTTCTTGTGGAACTTCCGGATGTACGGAAGCGCTTCCATTAATACATTCTGTCTGCTGTTTGTCATGTTGTGTACTTCCCGTTAATCTCTACATATTCTTCTGTCAGGTCACAGCCCCATGCGGTGGCTTCGGCTTCTCCTGACTCAAGGGTGAGGGTAAAGACAACGCGTTTTCCGCGCATTGCCTCCTTTGCTTTGTCAAGGTCAGCAGTGATTTCTCCGTTTCTGACAAGGGAAACCTCGCTTTCTCCCTCTCCAATCGAAAGGGAGAGTTCATCGACTTCGAACTCAACGCCTGAGTAACCTGCTGCACAGACAACGCGTCCCCAGTTCGGGTCCTCGCCGTAAACCGCGGACTTAACAAGCGGAGAGCGGATAACTGCTTTGGCGATTTTGTCTGCATCCTCTTCGCGTCTGCATCCGCATACCTTGACTTCGAGGAGTTTGGTAGCCCCTTCTCCGTCTGCTGCTATCTGTTTGGCAAGCTGAATGCATGCTTCTTCAAGGGCTGCTGCGAACTTTTCGGTTGGAACTTTTCCTGCCTCGCCTGTTGCGGTACAGAAGAGGGAGTCATTCGTACTCTCGTCTCCGTCGACTACCACACGGTTTAAGGAACGGTTGACCGCAGTTCTCAGACACTCGCGAAGGGTGTCTGCCGGGACTTCTGCATCGGTGTAGACAAAGGAGAGCATGGTTCCCATATTCGGTGCAATCATTCCAGAACCTTTACAGATTCCGGCAACGGTGAACCCGTCAGCTCTGACAAGCGCGTGCTTTGGAACTGTGTCGGTTGTCATGATTGCGCGGGCTGCTGCGTCCTCTGCGGCAGATGAGTGTGCGAGGTTTGGTGCGACTGCTGCTGTCTGGCGGCGGATTAAGTCGAGATCCAAGTATCTTCCAATAACTCCGGTGCTTGCGACACCGCAGTTCATCTCGTCGATTCCAAGAGCCTCAGCACCAATCTGCGCCATGGTTTTTGCATCCTCGAATCCGCGCTTTCCGGTGTATGCATTTGCACATCCGCTGTTAACGATAACTCCGTCTAACTTTCCGCGAAGGGTTCTCTCTGCCATCAGGTTGACGACCGGTGCTCTGACGCGGTTTTTGGTAAAGACCGCAGCTCCGGTTCCTGATGCACGGATTAATGCAAGACCGTACTTTCCTTCCTTAACTCCGGCAGCCTCAACACCTTCGACTGCACAGATGCTCTTCATAATATCGCTCATGGGAACATTCCCGGCATTCTGATGCCTTCAATTTCGTCAAATCCGCACATGATATTCATATTCTGGATTGCCTGTCCGGCTGCTCCTTTTACCAGGTTGTCGATTGCGGATACGGCGACAAGACGTCTTCCGTCTGCTTCGAGCTCCCAGTTGATATCGCAGAAGTTCGAACCGCGAACACCGCCGAGTTTGGCGTGCTGTAAGCGTACAAAGTGTTCATCCTTGTAGAACTCCTCGTATGCTTTTGCGACCTCTTCTTTGGTCATCGGCTCTTTTAAGAGGATGTGTGCGGTTGTGATGATTCCGCGGATTGCCGGAAGCAGGTGCGGGGTGAAGTAGACGGAGGCAGAGGAACCAAGGAATGCCATCTCCTGGCGCATCTCCGGGACGTGACGGTGTACGGTTATCTTGTACGGGTTGATATTTTCGTCAACGTTTGGATAGTGTGTGGTTTCAGAGACTGAGTCGCCTGCACCTGATACTCCGCTTTTTGAGTCGTAGATAATCGTCTCTGCAAACTTTGCCATTGGCGCTGCGGAAAGTGTTGCTCCTGTCGGGAAGCATCCCGGGTTTGCGACGAAGTCTGCTTTTCTGATTTCTTCGCGATGAAGTTCAGGCAGACCGTATGGTGCTTTGAAGTATGCTGTGTGTGTTACTCCGTAGGTTTTCTCGTAGACATCCTGCGGGAGACGGTAGTCTGCGGAGAAGTCAACGGTCTTGATTCCGCGTTCTTTGAGTTTTCCTGCATACTGCATGGCTGCTGTGTGCGGGACAGCGAGGAATGCGAAATCCGCGTCGATGTCGTCGATATCCGGATTGGTATAATCGATGTCGATTAAATTTTTGAGATGTATGTGGTCTTTAGTGACCGGAGTTCCGGCAAGCTTTCTGGAGGTGGCACAGACGATGTTTGCCTCTTTGTGGGAGAGGAGAAGTCTGATTAAGTCACCTCCGGCATAACCGGATGCTCCGACAATCGCGATATCCATGTGTATCTTATTTGTTTCTTATGAGATTAAAGGTATTCAGTGAGTTAATGAAAAGTCACATGTGTGTTAAGCTGTGTACCTCAATTCGGGCTTAAAAATCCGAAATTTCCAATCTGTATAATCCGCGCCGAAAAAATAGCTCTATAATTTGTTTTTCCACGCGCGGGTTGCAACTCGAAAAATATTGTATTTTCCCCCATCCACCCCCGCTTGTGTCATGAATGGGGATTTTGGGGGTGCAGGGGGTTTTTTGAACTCTAAGCATAGCCCGCAAACCGCTCTAAATCAGGCTCTATGCGACTGTTTCTGAAGGGACAGTTTTAAATCCTGAGGGGGGCAACAAACATATTGATATCTCAAAGCCGCCGATTGTTCATGCGGGAGCAGATTTCCACTAAATTCACCCTATCCGATAGAAAGGAGTGCGGTCTATGGATTTAAACAACGAAAACAAGATGATGGAACCTGCTGTATTCGAAAAATACGAAAGCAACGTACGGTCATACTGTAGAAAATATCCGGTAATCTTTACCAGAGCAAAAGGCTCGCTTCTGTATGATCAGGACGATCACGAATACATTGATTTCCTTTGCGGTGCTGGAAGTTGTAACTATGGTCACAACAATGATTACATCAAAGGAAAAGTCCTTGAGTATCTCGCAGGAGACGGACTGCTGCACGGCCTTGATATGTACTCGATTGCAAAGGGCGAGTTCATTCAGACACTTCAGGATTTGATTCTCACCCCGAGAGGCTTTGAGTACAAAGTGATGTTTCCAGGTCCTACCGGTACAAACGCAGTAGAAGCCGCGTTAAAAATCGCCCGCAAGGCAAAGGGACGCTCGAATATTTTTGCTCTGATGGGCGGCTTCCATGGAATGTCTCTTGGTTCTCTTTCTTTAACGACTGAGAGAAGTGCCCGCGATGCATGCGGCGTTACTTTAGGAAATGTAACTCACATTCCGCACCCTGCAATGATGCCGGAGATGGATACCATCGCCTACATGGATATGCTCATCTCAAATGATCACAGCGGTGTTGACAAGCCTGCGGCACTGATTGTGGAGACTGTGCAGGGAGAAGGCGGTATTTTTGTTCTCTCCGAAGAGTGGCTCAGAAGGGCCCGTGATCTTTGCGATAAGCATGACATGATGCTGATTGTCGATGATATTCAGGCAGGCTGCGGAAGGACCGGTTCTTTCTTCTCCTTCGAGAGAGCAGGCATCAAACCGGATATCGTTGTTATGGCAAAGTCGATTGGAGGAATCGGAATGCCTGCGGCAATCGCTCTCGTGAAGCCTGAGTATGATGTTCTGCTCCCCGGAGAGCACAACGGAACGTTCCGCGGATTCCAGCTTGCATTTATTGCCGGAAAGGCAGCACTTGAGTGTCTCATCAATGATAATCTCGAGGCAGAGTGTAAGAGAAAGGAAGGAATCATCCGCGAGTTCCTCGAAGAGCGCGTTCCAAAGATTGCAGACAATCTGCCTGTTCGCGGTATGGGAGTTATGTGGGGAGTTGACTTTGGTGAGTACTCTCCTTTGCTGGCTTATGATATCCGCAGACGCTGCTTTGAGAAAGGTGTCATCTTAGAACTCTGCGGAAGAGAGGATACGGTTGTTAAAATCATGGCGGCAATTACAATCCCTGATGATATTCTGATTAAGGGTCTTGAGATTGTCTGCGAGGTAATGGCTGAGGCTGTTGCCAACCCAATCGAATAATTTTTTTTTACACTTCTGAATTTTAAGATCCTGAAATATTTTCAGAAACGAAAGCTTACACTCTTCTTTGAGAGTTACAAAACAAAAGAAAAACAGTGGGCACGATGAGATTCGAACTCATGACCTCTCGGTTATCAGCCGAGCGCACCACCTAGCTATGCTACGCGCCCTGTTACCCTATAAGATATGCTGTTGGCATATTTATATTTTTTCAATTGATGCATGCAAACCTGCCGTATACTTAATCCACTCATATAACCAATATATACAGAATTATGGCTGAAGAGAGTTCCAAAAAATATCTCCTTGGAAACGATGCAATCGCCCACGCGTGTCTCGAATCCGGAATTGACTTCGTTTCCGGCTATCCGGGAACCCCGTCGTCTGAAGTAATTGACCGCCTTAGAACACAGAAAGACCCCTGGTTCTACCTTGAATGGTCAGTAAATGAGAAGGTCGCCTTCGAAAACGCGCTTGCCGCAAGCTGGTGCGGACTGCGCTCGATTGTCACTATGAAACATGTCGGATTAAATGTCGCAGCCGACCCGTTAATGACCTCGTCCTCCACCGGAACCAAAGGCGGATTTGTCGTCCTCTCCGCTGACGATCCGTTTGCACACAGCTCCCAGAACGAGCAGGACTCGAGAATGTACGCAAAGTTTGCTCAGATTCCATGTCTTGACCCATCCTCAGTACAGGAAGCGCATGACTTCATCAAATCCGCATGGGAACTCTCCGAAAAGTTCTCTCTTCCAGTTCTCTTCCGCCCGACAACCCGTATCTGCCACTCAAAAAGCGATGTAGAACTTGGAGCGCAGACTCCGTCAGATCGCAAGGGAGCATTCGAGAAAAACCCGAAACAGTACGTAGTCGTTCCGGCACACACCAGAGTGCTTCACGTCGAACTCACCAAAAAGCAGGAAGCTGTTGCAAAACACCTCGTTGACGCAGGATATAACCGCGCAGAAATCCGCGGTAAAAAACTCGTCATCGCAGGCGGTATCTCTGCCTCGTACGTTGAAGAGATTCTCGCAGACGACATCTCCTTTGCAAAGATCGGTGCATACCCAATCGACCGCAAATGGCTTGCAGAAATCATCGCACAGCACGAAGAAGTTCTCGTTGTCGAAGAACTCATGCCGGTAATCGAAGAAGCAGTCCTTGCAGCTTCCAACGGTGTTGTCGTTCACGGAAAACTTGACGGAACACTTCCGCACGAAGGAGAATTCTCAACTGCATTAGTCGCCAAAGCCTTAAGCGCTGTAGGCTTTGCAGAAAACGCATTCCCTGACGCACCGGCTGCTGCAGAAGTACCGGCAAGACCTGCAATCCTTTGCCCCGGATGCCTGCACCGTTCCGTCTTCTACGCAATGAAGAAGGTCTTCAAAGACGGAATCTTCCCGTCTGACATCGGATGCTATACCTTAGGTCTCCAGCTTGGCGCAGTTGATACCACCATTTGTATGGGTGCATCCGTCACCGTAGGTTCAGGAATCGCCCACTCTGTCGAAGGAGCAGAAGTAGTCTCCACCATTGGAGACTCAACCTTCCTCCACACAGGTGTCAACGGATTAATCAACGCAGTCTACAACAACGCAAACCAGACTGTAATCATCCTCGACAACAGAATCACCGCAATGACCGGTCACCAGCCGAACCCGAACACCGGAATGACTGCCTGCGGTGTTGAGTCCCCGAAGATTTCCTTAGAAGAGCTTGCACGCGCCTGCGGAGTAAAGTTCGTAGAGTCAGTTGACCCGTATGACTTAACCCACCTCTTAGCTGTCTTAAAGGAAGCAAAAGAAAAGGAAGGCGTCAAGGTCATCATCGCAAAACAGCCGTGCGTTATCATGAACAAACGCCTTGGAATCAAGCGCAGCAGATATGTCGTAGACGCTGACCGCTGTCTCAAATGCGGAGCATGCATCAGATACGGCTGTCCGGCCTTAGAGACTGATGAAAACGGAGCAGCACGCACAACATCCCTTTGTACCGGATGCGGTGTCTGTGCTGACATCTGTCCTGCAGGTGCAATTCACAGAGGAGGTGCACGCTCATGAAGAAGAGTTACGATGTATTAATCGTTGGAATCGGAGGACAGGGCACAATCCTCGCATCCAACGTCTTAGGAGATGCTTGCGTCCTGGAAGGCCGCCACGTCAGAGGAGCAGAAACCCATGGAATGTCCCAGAGAGGAGGCTCTGTTGAAACTCACATCAGAATCGACGGCAAGTTCGGCTCGTTAATCGCTCCCGGAACCGCAGATCTCTTAATCGCATTCGATGTCTTAGAGGCTCTTCGCTACCGTCACTTCTTAAAGCCGAATGGAACGATGATTATCAACCGCGAGATGGTTGTTCCAACATCCGTCTACTCGAACAAACTGCCTGTTCCAAAGATTGAGGATGTCGAAGCAGAACTCAAGGCAGGCGGACACAAAGTAATCTTAATCGATGCGACAGAGATCGCAACGAAGGCCGGAAGCCCGCTTGCCGCAAACATCGTCTTAATGGGTGCAGCATCTCACACTCTGCCGCTTGCGGTAAAGTCACTCGCAGAAGCAGTCCGCAGAAACGTTCCTCCAAAGACTGTTGAAATAAACGAGAAGGCATTCAACCTCGGTCGCGAGGTTGTCCTCTAAACTTTTTTAATGCCCCCAATTTACCTGAACAACGCCGCAACCTCCTGGCCGAAACCACAGAGCGTAAAAGATGTTTTGGCCAAATCTCTTGAACTTCCGGTATTCGGTTCCGGCAGAACAACAGGAACTCAGGGAATTGACTATGTAAGCCTCGCCCGCGAAAAGGCAGCAGGACTTTTTAGCACCGAACCTGAAAAAATTGTCTTTTCTCAGAACGCAACAGATTCTCTAAACACATTAATCAACGGCTTTCTTCTGAAAAACAAAGGATGCCGTGCGGTAACAACAGCACTCGATCACAACTCTGTTCTCCGTCCGCTGTTTGAGAACCAGAGAGCAGGAAATGTCGCCCTTGACATCGCAGACTTTTCTTCTGGAAAAGTCAGTCCTGATGTGATTTCTGAACTCATCAGAAAGGACACGAAGCTTGTGGTGATGAGCCATGCAAGCAATGTTTTAGGTTCGGTTCAGGATGTGGAGGCGGTCTCAGAAATTCTTCACGACAAAGGAATCTTCTTCATCGTAGACGGTGCACAGACGGCAGGGCACATCAATGTTGATGTGGAAAAGATTGGATGCGATGCGTTTGTGTTTACCGGACACAAAGCACTTCTCGGAGTTGCCGGAACAGGCGGGTTCTACCTCAAAGATGCAGACAGCATTGCCCCAAGCCGTTTCGGAGGTACAGGTACTCGTTCCTCAGAGCTGTATCAGCCAAATGAAATGCCTGAAAAGTTCGAGTGCGGAACGCAGAACGTGACAGGCCTTGCAGCTCTCGCGGAAGGCATCTCGTATGTTGAAAGTCTCGGCATCTCAGAGATTCATGCGAGAGCAAAGCGGCAGAGCGAGTATCTAATAAGCCGTTTCCGCGAGGCGGAAAACATCCGCGTCCATTATGAGATGCCGGAAGTACCTGTCATCTCGTTCAATATCGAAGGCTTGTCCTGCGAAGATGTCGGATTCATTCTCTCGAGAAAGTACGGCATTGTAACACGTACCGGACTTCACTGTGCCCCGCTCGTTCACGAGAAAATCGACGGCGGCGCAGGCAGTGTGAGAATCAGTCTGTCCTGTTTCACAACTGACGAGGAATGCAAAACGGCGGCAGACGCAATATTGGAGATAGCAAAAAATGCGGCTTCAAGGCTCAATTCAGCATAAATCCTGTGCAGACGGCTCGTACATGAAGGAGTACCAGATAGATGAACCTCTTTCGAAAGAGTTCTTCGAGTACCTGAAGTACTTTGGAAGAGTGACCACGCTTGAAGAGATGGGAGACGGTTACTACAACTTTGAAAAGCCGAACTGGTTCTCGATTAAAGGATTTGCCGGAGACACAACAGTCGAAGTCCGCTTCAAGCGGGAGACAATGGAGATAACAACCGATTTTCTCTACTCTCTTTTCTCTTCGTTTAAGGAAGGGGCAGACATTGCACCCCTTAAGGAAAAGGAAAAGTTTAGGCAGAAACGGATTGACGAGCTGCTGAAATGAAGGAAGGGGACATCTTTGGGCTTCATTATTATGAAGCAGGAGAGGGAAAGCCGCTCGTTTTTCTGCATGCACAAGGGACAGACAGCACAAGCTTTGGCAGTGTCATACCAAAACTCGCAAAACAGTATCATGTCTATGCTGTGGACTGCTTCGGACATGGAAAAAGCCTGCACAACCCGAAACTCTACACCCTAAAAGCCTGCGCAGACGCTGTTTCAGATTTCATCCGCGAAGTCGTAAAAGAGAAATGTACCATTCTTGGTCACTCTTCAGGAGGACTTATTGCTGCGCAGATTGCTGCGGAAACCAACCTATGTGAGCGCCTCATCTTAGAAGATCCGCCATTTTTCTCATGTGAAGGTGAGAGACGATTTTCAACCTTCAACTATGTTGACCTCTCAACAGTTTGTCACCGTTTCCTGCAAAGCGATGAGACGGATTTCCCTCTCTTCTACTTCGAAAACCAGTACGCATGGAACTTCTTCCCGGAGAAATCCAGAGAAAATGTTCGCGAAAAACTGACCGCATCTGCCAGGAAATTCCGGACAAACCATCCGGACAAAAATCTGAAAGTGCCCTTCTGGCCAAAATATGCGCTTGCAGGATTTGTCGGGATGAACAATTACGACCCGCGGTTTGGGGAAGCGTTCTACACCAACTCTTTCAACGACGGATTGTCTCATGCAGAAATTCTGAAAAAGATTTCCTGTGAGACAATATTTCTGAAAGCAAAATCCGCAGAGGACAACGGAATTTTGATGTGTGCTCTATCTGAAGAGGATTTGGCAGAGGTTGTGCGGCTGACTCTGTGTTCTGTTGTCAGGTTTGACTGTGGACACGGGATTCATATCGAAAAGAAACGCGATTTCCTAAAAGTACTGCTTCGATAATTTTTCCTCAAAAATCCTTCAATACTATCTATAGATAGAGAGGAATTTATAGCCTGACCGCCGAATAAATAAATAATGTTTGAAGGACTGAAGAGAGTTCTCGGTCTGGGTAAGAAAAAGAAGGAAGAAACTCCTGTTTTAGAGGAATTACCCGCACCGGAAACTCCGATAACCGAAACCAAAATAGATGATGCAGCTCCTGCTTCGCCCGCGGCACCTGTTCAGGAAGTGCCAAAACCTGAGCCGGTCTTAGAAGAAGAGGAGGAAGAAGCAAAACGTCCAAGCATCTTCTCCCGCTTAAAGACATTAGTTGTCGAACGCGAGTTTGTTCTCTCCGAAAAGGACATCGAAGAAACCCTCTTTGACTTACAGATGGTGCTCCTCGAAGCAGATGTCGCCTATCCGGTAGCTGAAGCCATCACCGAGCACATGAAAAAAGAGCTCGTCGGAACGCACCGCAAAATGTTCGACTCCGCAGACAAAGTGGTAACAGAAGCACTCAAACACGCAATCGAGAATGTCTTAGGAGACGGATTTGACCTCGTACAATACATCAATACTCACGAGAAGCCCGTCAAAATTCTCTTCACCGGTGTCAACGGAACAGGCAAGACCACATCTGTTGCAAAAATCGCAGCCCTTCTCCAGTCCCAGGGGCTGTCTGTTGTTGTCGGAGCAGGCGACACCTTCAGAGCCGGCGCTATCGAGCAGATTCGCGTCCACTGTGACAGATTAGGCGTCAAACTCATCGCACATCAGGAGGGAGCAGATCCGTCTGCCGTCCTCTTCGATACCGTAAACTACGCAAAGGCACACAACACTGATGTCGTCCTCGCAGATTCTGCCGGACGTTTCCACAACAGAGTAAACCTCATGAACCAGCTTGACAAAATCAAGCGCGTCATGAAGCCGGATTTAGTCTTCTATGTGGATGAAGCAGTCGCCGGAAACGATGCGGTAATCCGTGCTGAAGAGTTCGAAAAGACCGTCTCCACCGACGGAGTTATCTTAACCAAAGTCGATATGGACCCGAAAGGAGGCGCTGCTATCTCCATCGCCTACACAATTGGAAAGCCGCTTGTGTTCCTTGGTGTCGGACAGGAGTACACCGATATGAAACCGTTTACCCCGTCTCTTATCATCGACGAAATCTTCGGAGAGGATAACTGATGGTTCTCGATAACCTCTCCAACTCCTTAAAGGATGCGATGAAGAAGCTCGCGGGAAAGACGGTCATTGACCGCGCCGCAGTTGATGAACTTGTCCGCGACTTACAGCGTGCGCTTCTTTCGTCTGATGTAAACGTCAAGCTCGTCATGCAGCTTTCCCAGTCGATTAAGTCCCGTGCATTGGCAGAGGACATGCCGAAGGGAATCAACGCCCGCGAGCATGTTCTCCGCATCGTCTATCAGGAGTTAGTAGGACTTGTTGGAAAGGAGGCAGACTTCGCCCTTCGCCCGCAGAAAATCTTAATGGCCGGTCTTCAGGGTTCTGGAAAGACCACAACGACCGGAAAGCTCTGCCGCTACTTCCAGAGAAAGGGACTTAAAGTCGCGGCGATTGGTGCAGACAACTTCCGTCCGGGAGCATTTGCACAGCTCGAGACGCTCTGTAAGAAAATGAACGTCCCATGCTACGGCGATCCGATGGAAAAGGACGCGGTAAAAATCGTCCGCGATGGTCTGGAAGTCTTAAAGGACAACGAGGTCATCATTGTCGATACCGCTGGACGTCACGCATTAGAGGACGACTTAATCGATGAGATTACTCAGATTAATGACTTCTTACACCCTGATCACCGCTGGCTCGTGATTGACGCGGCAATCGGTCAGGCAGCCCGCGAGCAGGCAAGAAGATTCCACGAAGCTATCGGAATCGACGGCGTAATCGTTACCAAGATGGATGGTACCGCAAAAGGTGGAGGTGCAATGTCTGCCGTTGCCGAGACTCAGTCCGGTATCGTCTTCATCGGAGAAGGAGAAACCATCGACGACCTCGAGAAGTTCGAGCCGAACGGATTTATCTCACGCCTTCTTGGAATGGGTGACCTCAAAGCCTTAGTCGAGAAGGCAGAGGAGTCGATTGATGCAGAAGACGTTGACGTCAATGCAATGCTTCGCGGCAAGTTCTCGTTAAATGACATGTACAAACAGCTCGAAGCAGTCCAGAAGATGGGACCGTTAAAGCAGGTTATGTCCATGCTGCCTCTTGGCGGTATGAAGCTTCCAAGCGAAGCACTCGATGGAACTGCTGAGAAGATGAAGCGGTTTAGAATCATCATGGATTCGATGACTCCGCAGGAGTTAGACGAGCCGTCTTTAATCAACACCTCCCGCATGATTCGTGTTGCAAAAGGTTCCGGAACATCTCTTGAAGAGGTTCGCGACCTGATGAAATACTACAAGATGATGCAGAAAACCCTCAAAGGCTTCCGCGGAAACCGCATGGCCATGGGTAAAATGATGAAGCAGATGCAGAAAGGCGGCATGGGACCTATGGGTCCTATGTAAAACCTTACTCTCCTTTTTTAGCGATTATTTCCCTCTCCGCAAACAGGTACTCCTGCGCATACCCCGCATACTTTCCGAAATGCTCTCTCGCATATCCTGCCGCTTTTTCATACGAGAGCTTCTTCTCCGAACAAAGATACCGCGTCCTGAAAATCCTCTCCATCCAGACGTCTATTGGGACTGCCTCGTATTTTTCAAATGCGAAGAGCAGAACACAGTCTGCAACCTTCGGGCCCACACCGGAAAGAGATGTCAGCTCGCGCTTCGCCTCCGCATAACTCATCGCGAAAATCCGTTCATCCCAGTTTGGATTCTCTGCCGCGTAGGCCGCTGCCCCGCAGATGTATTTGTCGCGGTATCCGACCTTGCAGAGCCGGATATTTTCCGGTGCTTCGCATGCTAAATCCGCAGGATTTGGGAATGTGTAGAATGTCATCCCGTCAGCTTCAAGCGGGCGGCCATAGGTTTTTGCGAGATTTTCAATCCGCATCTGAATTCCGGGTATATTTGCACATGTCGCACAGATGTATGAAATCAGACACTCGAATGTCGGCTGTCTGTGGAGGCGAAGACCTCTGCACGATGAAACTGCCGAGTGAATCAGGTCATCACGATCGATGTCTTTTAGGATGTCATCGAGCGGTACATCCAATCCAAAATATCTGATGAGGTCTTCTTCGGTTGTCCCGTCGTAGAACAGGACATCACCATCCTGCTTCACCTTCCAGACTGCTTCGCCCACGGGAGCGTACCAGAACCCGTTAATCTTTCTCCATCGAAAAGACTGACCGCAGGAAACAGAGAGGTCAAGATTGAAGGGGACGGTTAGTTTTAGGGACTTCATTGTTACTTCATACCCTTTACGGCAACGAGATTTGCCTTGTAGGACTTCTCCTTTGGATTCAGCTTCATTGCCTGCATAAACGCCTTTACCGCCCCTTCGGTGTCTCCTGAGTATGCGGATGCCGAGCCTAAAAGGCTCCATGCCTCGTCATCTTCCGGAGTCATCTCAACCAGTTTCTGCGCAGCAGAAAGGCCTGCTGCAAAATCAGACAGGCGAAGGCTGATGTTTGCCTTCATCTTCAATACGCGAGGGTCGCTCTCGTCTGCCTCATCCAAAACGGTGCGTGCCTCCTCTCCATTTCCTAAGAGAAGCAGAGCATGCGCCTTATGCAGGAAGGCTGCTGTGTATGCCGGATCAATGGATAAAGCCTCGTCTGCCGCTTTCAAAGCCTCCGCCGGATTCTGAGAGAAAATCAGGTACGCCGCCTTGTTTGACAAAAGAAGCGGTGAGTGAGGATTGATGGTAACTGCTTCTGATATAACCTCTGCGGCTTCTGAGAAGTGCTTCATCTCTGCAAGCATGCGTGCTCTCTCTGCCGGGAAGCGGAAGTCTGATGGAAACATCTTTGACGCGGTAAGATAGCACCCTAGTGCTGCCTCGCGGTCTCCGCTCTTCTCGTAGAGAAGGCCTACGTTGAACCAGACATCCGAGACCTCCGGTCTCAGCTTCAGCGACTCCTGATAACAGTAGATAGCACCTTTGCTGTCTCCTGCCTCCATTCGGGTTGCTGCTTCCTTACACCAGAGAACCGGATCAGACGGGTTTGTAACTTTTGGCTTTCTCATTTCTTCTCCCACCGAAGAAGCTGCTGAAGCGAACCAAGAGTTCCGCCGCGGCGAATTTCCTCTCTTACGCGAATCTCGGTCTTGTAAATCTCATGGGCGCGGCGGGCAACCTCGTATGCACGCTCGCGTGGAATAACAACAATTCCTGAAAGGTCTCCGATAATCCAGTCTCCCGGGCGCACCGGCTGTCCGCAGCAGGTAATTTCAGCATTGATTTCGCCAAAGCCCTTCGGCTCTCCGGCATTTGGCTGGATTGCCTTTGCATATACCGGTATATCCAGTTCGATGATGTCGTCCCAGTCACGGACTGCCCCGTCGATGATGATTCCGGCAACCCCGCGGTTAATTGCAGAACGGGTGGCAAGCTCTCCCCAGGGTGCGATGTCGCATCTCTCGCTGTTGTTTATGACGAGGACATCTCCTGCCTCGCAGACATCGATTGCCTGAACCGGCTTTGACCAGTCGCCGCCAAATGTTTGGACTGTCACGGCTTTTCCAACCATCTTTTTTGGGACGTGGCGGGCTGAGATTCCCCACATTGCTCCTTTTCTGTAGAGGGCATCAGTTACGTGAGGGGCTGAGACTTCGTTTAAGATTTCACGAATCTCATCGTCTACGGTTTTTGTCTTCGGCTTTGCAGCAGCGGGTGAATCAATCGCCTCGCGGACAGCGCGTGCCGCGGCCTCAACATCTGCGGCCTTCACAATTCCTGCACCTACAATTACAATATCTGCGCCGGCTGCCGCTGCCGCTGCCGCTGTTTCAGCATTCAGCCCTCCTGCCGCTGCGACCTTTACGCCAAGCCCGCTAATCTCGGATAAGATATCGAGAGGATTTTTTCCCTCCATCTGCTGGTCGATTCCAACGTGGGCATTTATGATATGAACACCCATGTCTGCAAGCTGTCTGGCACGTGATGCGACATCTGCCACATTCATCATATCTGCCATCAGCTCGACACCATAAAGTGCAGCGCCCCGAAGAGCATCAAGGATTACCGCGTCATCTGCGGATGCTAAGATGCAGACAACATCTGCGCCTGCCTTTGCTGCCATTTCGACCTCGAGGCCTCCTGTATCAGAGGTTTTCAGGTCTGCAATAATTTTGTGGTTCGGAAACTCTTTTGCAAGTTCGCGAACCGCGTTCATTCCCTCGCTTTTGATTAAGGGAGTTCCCGCTTCTATCCAATCGGTTCCGCCGAGAACAGCTTCGCGGGCTATCTGCATTGCCCGAGACAGTTCGGTTAAATCCAGTGCTGTCTGGAGGATGGTATTCATAGGATAATATTAGGGCGTAATTCTTATACACTTTCCGCCCGTTGGTCTGAAAATCTTTGAATGTGGGGGAAGAGGCAGCCTGTTTTTCCCTCCTAAAAACTTATATCTGCTCTGTACTAATTATACAATAACTAATGTCAGCATATGTCAGCATCAGAGAAGAGGTTCTCGAAAAACTTCAGAACCATCTCCCTGAGCTTAAGAAACGTTTCGGCATCAAAACGATTGGCATTTTCGGCTCTGTTGCACGGGGTGACGACAGCGAAAGCTCTGATGTTGATGTGCTGTACGCATTTGAAGAGGGAAGAGGCGATCTCTTTGAATACGCTCACGTAACAGAATATTTAGAAACTCTCTTTGGAAGAAACATCGACTTCGTATCAATCCGCTGGATGAATGAAAGACTTCGAAAATATGTCGAGCCGGAAATGATTCTCTTCGGAAATGAAACAGAGGCTGCTGCATGAAAAAAGACGAACTCTACATCGGAGACATCAAACACCAGGCTGACTTCATCCTTGAAACACTGCCGAAAATATCTCGTGAAGAGTTATTTGAAAGCATGCTGTATCAGAATGCCTTAATTCGATCTCTTGAAGTTATCGGTGAAGCGGCAAAAAGGCTGTCTGCTGAATTTCTGGAAGCACACCCGGATATCCCAATTCGTGAAATGGCAAGAACCCGCGACAAACTCATTCACGGATATGCAGACATCGACTTAGACAAGCTTTGGATGATTGTTTCAGTTGATATTCCGCGTCTTGCAGAACAGCTCGATGGAATATCTTCTGAATAACTCTTTTCATTCTTACCGTTTTTTCAAATAAGACAACAGTCAAAAAAGAGAATTTATTCTTCCTTGGGCTCTTCTTCTTTTGGTAAACCTGCTTCGTAGAACTTTGCCGCAAGCTCATCGAAGACGCTTACTCTCTCAAGACTTCTTAGAAGCTCTGCTGGAAGAGACTCGATTCCAAACCTTGCTCCGGCAAATGCTCCGCACAGCATCGTAATTGTTCCTGCATTTCCGCCAACGGTAACCGCCGCCGCTAAAAGTTCTTCTGGGACATAGAATCTTTTGCAGAGGAAAGCGGCCATTGGAAGCGTCTGGTATACTGAAGACGAAGTTCCGATAACTGCTGCCGCCTCATCCACACTCATACCTGATGATTCAAAGCGGTATGCTGTCTGAAGTCTTGTGAAAAGCTCTGCATCCATATTCTGTGCCGCAGAATCCAGAGCTGCAAATGCCGCATTTACATCATGTGTTTCGATTAAAGTATTGAGCAGAAGTGCAAAACCAAGGGTTGCCGCGTGGGCTGCAGGGTGAGTATGGGTGATACAGCATACAGGAATTAAGGCCTTTGCCATCTCCTTTCTGTCTTTGAATGCGAGAGCAAATGGAACAGCCAGGCTCATGCATCCGGCAGATTCAGAGTTAACTCCTGACTCAAGCAGGTTATTTGAGCTCTCCATTCTCTTGCATGCCGCAAAAAGTACTCCGTCAGGATATCTGAATTTATTAAGCGAGTATGTTCTAAGAAGCTCTTTTGCATACTCTTCCTGATTGAATGCACCATCACTTAAGTTTCTTGCGGCGATTAGGATAATCTGTCCATCATCAGTATATTGTCCCGGAAGCAGGTTGTGGTTCGGATGACCTCGGTAGGCTCTTCCAAATGCCGGTGCACTAAGTCTTCCAAGCCGTCTTGCCGGAAGCGTCTCATACGGCATCCCAAGGGCATCGCCTAAAACTGCCCCAAGCAGGCATCCCCTGTACGTATTCAGCATACTAAATTTATTTGTCTTTTATTATTGATTATTTTGCCGCGGGTTTGCAGTATCTCGCGGCACAATAATCTGTCAGGAAGAACATACTATTACATCATGAACTGGTATGGGGAATCCGGCTCTTACTCAATCGATACAAGCGAGGCTGCAGAAAGGGTTCGGAAAAATACTGATAACGCTCCAAAGAAGCTCTGCGACTGGACAGAGCTAAAAGATGCAGGGCTTGTATCATCCAGAGCCGAATATATAGCATCTGTCAGAGCTGTCGCCTCCTCAATGGCTGAAGAAGGAATTGCCGCCTCTCTTTCTGAAAAGGACACAGACCTTCTGCAGATGGTGCGTATGCTCGATGAACTTGATGAGGTCATCAATCTTTTAACAGAGAGGCTTACTGAATGGCATCAGTCAACAACCCCGGATTCATCCAGAAAATACAATAAAGCCGCATCGAAGAAGTTCATTCAGACCATTGCAAAATCCAAAAACCCTTCGATGAAACATGTAGCCCGCGAGATTTTGTCTCTCACAAATCTTAGAACCCAGCTCATGAAGGATGTCTCACGCAAAGCAGATGAGGTAATCCCGAATATGAGTGCCTTAGTCGGAGGGCTGGTTGCCGCACGGTTAATGTCTAGAGCAGGCGGTCTTTCCATAATTTCCAGAATGGCCGCTTCTTCGATTCAGGTTCTTGGAGCTGAGTCTGCGTTATTCTCCCATATCAGAGCAGGCACTCCTTCCCCAAAACACGGTCTGATTTTTCAGCACAGAAGAGTTCACAACGCCCCGCGTGATGTAAGAGGAAAGCTTGCGAGAATTTTAGCCTCCAAACTTGCAATCGCAGCCCGCCTTGATGCGTTTCGGGGAGAACTTGACGAGGCATTCCTCGCTGATGCAAACGAAAAGATTGACAAACTCATGGAGGTTTCCAAATGAAGGACATTCGGGGAACTCTGGTGTCTGAAGGTGCAGGCGGCGTCTATGGAGAAAGAATGCTTGAAGGATGCCGCGTTTGGGATCCGTACAGAAGCAAACTTTCTGCACTCTGGTATCTTGACAAGACAACAGACCTGAAAAAAGATGAGGTTGTGCTCTACTTAGGAGCGGCCAACGGTACGACAGTCTCGCACGTTGCAGACTACACCGAGTGCGTCTATGCTGTCGAGTTCGCTCCGCGCCCGATGCAGGATTTACTGGCTGTTTCTGCAAGACGTAAAAACATCATCCCAATCTATGGAGATGCCACAAGACCAAGAGAGTATGCAGCCCTTTTAGAGCCTGCTGACATGGTGTACATGGATGTGGCTCAGCCCAATCAGGCAGGAATTGCAGTCCGCCACATTCCATTCCTGAAAAAAGGAGGCAGGCTTATTCTGATGCTTAAGACACGTTCTGTCGACATCAGAAAAACTCCAGAAGAGGTCTTTGCGGAAAGCTGCGCAGAGCTTGAAGCAGCCGGTCTTACAATCGAAAAGAGCCTGTGGCTTAATCCGTATCACATCGACCACGCGGCGATTGTCTGCCGCAAATAATACTTTTTTCACATCTTTTTTGAAGTGATTAAGCAACCCTTAATATGTAGCACATCATATATGTAGGGTGCTAACGAGTAGCATGACACCTTGTGCCATACACACGTACAGCAAAGAGCAGGAATAAATTATGTTTTGGAATGAAAAGATGGAGACCTTAAAGGGCAAAGACCTAAAAGAGCTCCAGCTAAAACGCCTAAAGGCAACCATTAAGCAGACTCAGAATGTCGGATTTTACAAACAGATGTTCAAAGAGGCAGGAATCTCTCCTGATGACATCAAGACCTTAGACGACATCACCAAAATCCCGTTCACCAAAAAGGCAGATCTTCGCGGCGGATATCCATTCGGATTCTTAGCCGTACCGATGAACCAGGTAAACCGTATCCACACAACATCCGGCACCACAGGAAAGCCGACTGTTGTCGCCTACACCAAAAACGATCTTGCCGCATGGACTGAACTCTTAGCCCGCAACTTCACCATGGTTGGAATCAAAGCAGGCGATATCTTCCAGAACGCAGCAAACTATTCCTTATTCACCGGTGGTCTTGGAATCCACATGGGAGCCGAAGCCATCGGATGTGCTGTAGTCCCGTCAGGCGTTGGAAACACCAAACGTCAGATTGAAATGATTCAGGACTTCGGCGTAACCGCTCTTCACTGTACTCCAAGTTACGCCATGCACTTAACCGAAGTAGCCGAAGAGATGAACGCTGACTTAAGTTCTCTTAAAATCGGATGCTTTGGTGCCGAAGCATGGTCTGACAACACAAGACGTGACCTTGAAAACCGTTTAGGCGTCAAAGCCTACGACAGCTATGGAATGAGCGAACTTTTCGGTCCGGGCGTCGCCTTTGAATGTCAGGAACAGGACGGTCTTCACATCTGGCACGACAGCTACCTCGTCGAGATTATTGACCCCAAGACCGGAGAAACACTCGAAGCCGGCGAGAAAGGAGAACTCGTCGTAACACCGCTCGTCAAAGAAGCAATGCCGCTTCTGCGCTACCGCACAGGAGATATCACCATGCTCATGGAAGATGACTGTCCATGCGGCAGGGGACAGAAGCTTGCCCGCTTCTTTGGAAGAAGCGACGATATGCTCACGATTCGCGGAATCAACGTATTCCCGAGTCAGATTGAACACGTCTTAAAGAACATCCCGGATGTCGGAGACCAGTTCATGGTTTACATCGACAGAATCAACCACCTTGACGAGATGACAATAGAAGTCGAGATGAGCAAGTCTGTCTTCTCCGGCGAACTCGCGGACCTTTCAAGACTCCAGGCAAAAATTATGAAAGCTCTTCAGGAGACGCTGACCATTCGCGCCCGTGTCGAACTCAAAGAGCCGGGATCCCTTCCCCGCTTTGAAGGAAAAGCAAAACGTGTTATTGACCGCAGGACGGTTTAAAAAAATGCAGTACTACAACGAAAAGATTGAGACGATGCCGAAACCGGAGATGGAAAAGCTCCAGTATCAGGAATTAAAACAGTTAGTCACCCGCTTATATGCTAACTCTCCGTTTTACAGCGGAAAGATGAAGGAAGCAGGTGTTCGTCCTGATGATATTAAGTGTATTCAGGACATCACCAAGCTTCCGTTTATGCGCAAGACCGACCTCCGCGACAATTATCCGGATAAGCTTGTCTGTGTTCCAAAAGACGATGTCGTGAGATACCATGTTTCCTCCGGTACTACCGGAAAGCCAACGGTTGTCGCCTACACACAGGGCGATATTGATAATCTCTGGACTGAAGCCCTTGCACGCTCACTTGTTTCCTGCGGCATCGGCAAAAAAGATGTTTTACAGGTCTGTTACGGATACGGTCTCTTCACCGGAGGTCTTGGTCTCCACTACGGAGGAGAGAAGGTTGGAGCCACTGTTATTCCGGCATCCACTGGAAACTCCAAGCGTCAGATTGAACTTGCACAGGACTTAGGCTCTACTGCCATCGCCTGTACTCCGTCTTACTTAATCCACTTACTCGATGTTGCAGAGAAGATGGGCGTTGACATGAGAAAGGATACTCAGGTCAGAACCGCAATCCTTGGTGCGGAACCATGGACTGACGAGATGAGAAAGTACATCTACGAGAAGTCCGGAATCGTTGCACACGATATCTTTGGAACTTCCGAGATTTCAGGACCAATGTTTACCGACTGTTCCGAACTCAACGGTATCCACATCGGCGCAGACTTAGCATACGTTGAAATCATTGATCCTGAAACCGGCGAGCAGTTAGAGCCTGGAGAGAAGGGAGAGCTTACCATGACTGTCTTAAAGAAGGAGGCAATCCCGATGATTCGCTACAGAATCGGAGACATCACTTCTATCCTTGAGGGTGACTGTCCGTGCGGCAGAACAAGCCCCAGAATTGCCCGCTTAAGCGGTCGTGTGGACGATATGCTTATTATCCGCGGAATCAATGTATTCCCATCGGCAGTTGAGCATGCTCTCCTGAAGAACTCGTTCTTAACCAGCCACTTCATGATTGAGGTTTCCCGCGAGGGACGTCTGGATGATATGCTGGTCAAGGTTGAGCTGAAGCCGGATGCAATGACTGACGGCGTCAACGGACTTATGGAGATGCAGAGAATCGCAGAGCGTACTCTTCGCGATGCATTAAATGTCTCCGCAAGAGTTGAGCTGTGTCCGCCGAATTCCCTTCCGCGTTTTGAGGGTAAAGCAAGACGTGTTATCGACAAGAGAGTGATGTAAAATGAGTGAAGAGTATATCATCAAACAGCTGTCTATCTTCTCAGAGAACAAAGCAGGAAAGCTTGCTGCAATTGCAAAAATTTTCCTTGATGCAGGTATCTCAATTCAGGCATTCTATATTGCAGAGGCAAACAATTTCGGTGTTGTCCGTGCGATTGTTGATAAACCGGAGGTTGCATTCGAGGCATTTGCGAAGAAGAATTATGTGTTAAAGTACACGGATGTCTTGGCAATCAAGATGAACGATGTGCCAGGAGGTCTCTATGAGGTAGTCGGTCTCTTAGGTGACCTTGGAATCAACATCGAGTACTCTTACGGTTACCGTACCAAAGACTATGGAGCACTGATTGCAAAGGTCGAAAATCCGGTTGAGGCTGTTGAGAAGATTAAGAAATCCGGTCTTGAGCTGCTTCCGGCAAAGGATTATAATTTCTAAACACCTGTATCAGGTGTTTTGAAAATCAATATTTTTTGAGGGTTTTTATCCCTCTCCAATTAGTAATCAGATTAGGTATTCCTTGATTACAAGGCATAGCTGAATTTATGATGCGCAACCTTTTTATTATATCAGGTCAGATATAATCTGACATACATACTACGAGGTGAAGAAACCACATGCAAAGAACAACGCAAACAACACCCGCATCGAAATCATCCTCTACTCAGGCACGCCTATCTGCCGCATCTCTTTTCATTATTAGTATTATTAGCATTATTGCCATTATTGCATAAAGCTGAAAATTCAGACGTATTCGTCAATTAAACCCGACTTTATCCGTTAAACGAACGTTCCTGCATACTCTCTGTTAAGAGCATGCACAATGCAGAAGTCTGTTCGAGAAGGACGGGGTTGTTTCAGAAATTCCTGTCGGGATATCTTCACCAATTGTACTGATTGTATGTGTTACCATGCCGCGCGCTAACATTCGGCATGATTGTATTCGTAAACAAAATCTGGAAGAATCGTATGACAACGACCACTTGCAAAAAGATGAACGGCGCAGAAATCGTCGTTGAGACTCTCATAGAACAGGGAGTTACCGATGTCTTCGGCTATCCCGGAGGTCAGGTATTGACCATCTATGATGCACTCTACAACGCCAGCGACCGGCTATCCCATGTGCTGACAGCACATGAACAGGGTGCATCACACGCAGCCGACGGCTACGCCCGGGCAACCGGAAAAGTCGGCGTAGTCATCGCGACCTCTGGACCGGGTGCAACCAACCTCGTCACAGGAATCGCGACAGCCATGCTTGACTCCATCCCTTTAATCGCAATCACCGGAAACGTCGCATCTTCTCAGATTGGAAAGGACAGCTTTCAGGAAATCAACATCACAGGGGTTACCATGCCGATTACGAAGCACAACTACTTCGTATCAGATGTCGAAGACCTCGCAGACACCATCCGCGAAGCTTTCCAAATCGCCAAGTCTGGAAGACCCGGACCTGTGCTCATTGACATCCCAAAGGACGTCCAGACAGCTGAATGCCTCTTTGAGCCATGCGGAGTTGTTGAAGCATTTCCGCAGAAGAAAGCAGACGAATCTCTGATAGAAAAAGCCGTCTCGCTCATCAATGCCGCAGAACGCCCATACCTCTACATCGGCGGAGGGGCTGCTGCATCCGGCGCCGCGGAGGACGTTTTAGCACTCGCTGACAAAATCGACGCCTGCATCGGATGTACCTTCATGGGCCTTACCGCAGGGCTTGGACACTCGCCGCGGTTCCTTGGCATGCAGGGCATGCACGGAACCTATGCATCTTCGATGGCAAACAAAGAAGCAGACCTTGTCATTGGTATCGGGGTTCGCTTCAGCGACCGGGCAACCGGAAACGCCGAAAAGTACGCCAGCGGCGCAAAAGTCATCCATATCGACGCAGACTTTGCGGAAATCGGCAAAAACATCCATGTCGACTGCGGAATCTCCGGAGACATCACATCAACGGTTTCCCGCATCCTGGAACAGTGCGCATCTGCATCTCATCCGGCATGGACGGCAAAAGTTGCATCCCTCAAAGAAGAAGGACGCCGCATCTTAGACGCCGCCGAAGCTGCCGCAGGCGATGCTCTGACGCCGAAGAAGATCTTCGACTGTATCAACGCCGCAAAAACCCCGGATATCGTAATCGCAACAGATGTCGGACAGCATCAGATGTGGACCGCACAGTACGCCGCCTTTGAACGTCCGCGGACGTTTGCCTCAAGCGGCGGGCTCGGTACGATGGGATTCGGGCTTGGGGCTGCTGTTGGTTCGGCTGTTGGAACAGGAGGCAGAAGCATCCTTGTCACAGGAGACGGCAGTTTCGGCATGAACTTAAACGAAATGGCAACCGCTGTCTCGTACAATCTGCCGGTAACCGTTGTCCTCCTCAACAACGGCGTCCTCGGCATGGTTCGCCAGTGGCAGACGCTCTTCTACGGAAAACGATACTCGCACACTCTGCTCAACCGCAAAACCGACTTCGTCAAACTTGCCGAAGCATTCGGCGCAAAAGCGGTCCGCGTCACCACCGAAGAAGAACTCCGTGCCGCACTGTCTGCGGCCCTTTCTCACGAAGGCCCGTTTGTCATCGACACCGTAATCGACAAAGATGAATTTGTCCTCCCGATGCTTCCGCCAGGAGGCTCAATCGACGATATCATCACCGCAAAGGAGGAAGCCGCATGACCAGATACGTAATCGCAGCATACGTGGAGAACAAGTACGGAGTCTTAGCCCGCGTTACCGGCATGTTCATGCGCAAAGGATTCAACATCGACTCGCTGACCGTCGGCGAAACCGAAAACCCCGCCTACTCGCGCATCACCATCACTCTGGAAGGAGATGACTATGCCCGCGAACAGTTAATCTATCAGCTCCAAAAACTGCACAACGTAAAAAACGTCGTCCTCATGGAAAGCGAAGGAGTAGAACGGGAACTGATGCTCATCAAAGTCAGAAACACCCCCGAAAACAGGCACGAAGTACTCTCTGCCGCAGAAATCTACCGCGGCAAAATCCTGGACTACACAACAGACAACCTTTGCGTCGAGGTAACCGGCGCACCCGCAAAAATAAACGCCTTTGTTGAGGTCATGAAACCCTTAGGCATCCTTGAGATGTGCAGAACAGGCGTTGTTGCCTTAGAACGCGGAAGAACACTCACCCAAAACGAATAATGGAGATAAAAATTATGCAGAACATCTACTATCAGCAGGACTGTGATTTAGCAAAGCTCAATGGAAAAACTGTCGCTGTCATCGGCTACGGCTCGCAGGGACACGCACACGCCTTAAACCTCAAGGAATCCGGCGTCAACGTCATCGTCGGACTCTACACCGGAAGCAAAAGCTGGGAGAAGGCAGAACGTGCCGGACTTACCGTCATGACCGCAGAGGACGCCGCACGCGCCGCTGACATCATCATGATCTTAATCAACGACGAAAAGCAGGCAAAGCTCTACACCGAAAGCATCGAACCGAACTTAACCGCCGGAAAGACGCTTGCCTTCGCTCACGGATTCAACATCCACTTCGGCTGCATCAGACCGCCGAAGGACGTAAACGTCATCATGATTGCACCAAAAGGACCAGGACACACGGTCAGAAGCGAGTTCCTCGCCGGAAAAGGTGTGCCGTGTCTGGTTGCAGTCGAGCAGGACGCAACCGGAGACGCGCTTGATTTAGCGCTTGCCTACGCTCTTGGAATCGGCGGAGCACGCGCCGGTGTTCTGGAGACCACATTCAGAACCGAGACAGAGACCGATCTTTTTGGAGAACAGGCTGTTCTCTGCGGCGGTGTGTGTGCCTTAATGCAGGCAGGATTCGAGACCTTAGTCGAAGCAGGATACGACCCGAGAAACGCCTACTTCGAGTGCATCCATGAGATGAAGCTCATCGTCGACCTCATCTATCAGAGCGGATTTGAAGGCATGCGTTATTCCGTCTCCAACACCGCCGAGTACGGAGACTATGTAACAGGACCAAAGATCATCACCGACGAGACCAAGAAGACCATGAAGAAAATCTTAGCCGACATCCAGGACGGTACGTTTGCCAAAGAGTTCCTTCTCGAGATGTCGGATGCAGGCTCGCAGGTCCACTTCAACGCAATGCGCAGAAAAGCCGCAGAACACCCGGCTGAAACTGTCGGTAAAGAGGTTCGCAAACTCTACTCGTGGAGCGACGAGGACAAACTCATCAACAACTAATCATGATACAGGATACTATCGTTGACGGATTTGCCAATGCTCCGCACAGAAGTCTGTACCACGCGTTAGGTCTGACCGGAGAGGAGCTTTCGCGGCCAATAATCGGTATCGTCAGTTCACACAATGAGATTGTACCGGGACACATGAACCTCGACAAGATTGTCGAGGCTGTAAAGCTCGGTGTTGCCATGGCCGGAGGAACCCCGATTATGTTCCCGGCGATTGCGGTCTGTGACGGCATCGCCATGGGACATACCGGCATGAAGTACTCGCTGATTACCCGCGACATCATCGCCGATTCCACCGAGGCAATGGTCCGAGCTCACGGCTTTGACGGTCTTGTCATGGTCCCAAACTGCGACAAAAATGTCCCGGGACTGCTGATGGCAGCCGCCCGTCTCAACATCCCGACAATCTTTGTTTCCGGAGGTCCCATGCTTGCCGGAAAGCTGAACGGGAAAAAGACGAGTCTTTCCAGCATGTTTGAAGCAGTCGGCGCCTATACCGCTGGAAAAATCACCGAAGAAGAGCTTGCCGTCTGCGAGCAGAAGACGTGTCCTACCTGCGGTTCGTGCTCCGGCATGTACACGGCAAACTCGATGAACTGCTTAACTGAGGTGCTCGGCATGGGACTTTCCGGCAACGGCACGATTCCGGCGGTCTATTCCGCCAGAATCGCGCTTGCCAAACATGCGGGCATGCAGGTAATGGATCTTGTCCGGAAAAACATCCGTCCGCGTGATATTATGACCGAGGCGGCATTCAGAAATGCACTCACTGCAGACATGGCGCTTGGATGTTCCACGAACAGTATGCTCCACCTGCCGGCAATCGCCAACGAGTGCGGTATTACTCTGAACCTTGACATGGCAAACGAAATCAGTGAGAAAACGCCGAACCTCTGCCACTTGGCTCCTGCCGGAAACACCTACATGGAAGACTTGGACGAGGCAGGCGGAGTTTATGCGGTGCTTTCTGAACTTAACCGGATAGGACTTCTCGATCTCTCGGCTCTAACCTGCACTGGAAAGACCATAGGCGAAAACATCGCACAGGCAAAGAACAAAAACCCGGAGGTCATCCGCCCTGCAGACAATCCGTACAGCAAAACAGGAGGTATCGCGGTTCTTCGCGGAAACTTAGCACCGGACGGCTGTGTGGTCAAGAGAAGTGCGGTTGCAGAGGAGATGCTGGTGCACGCAGGTCCTGCCCGGGTATTTGACTCCGAAGAGGAGGCAATATCGGCAATTTACGCAGGAGAGATTAAAAAAGGCGATGTGGTGGTCATCCGCTATGAAGGTCCTGCCGGAGGACCAGGCATGCGGGAGATGCTGTCTCCGACATCTGCTATCGCCGGCATGGGACTGGACCGCGATGTGGCGTTAATCACTGACGGACGCTTCTCCGGTGCTACCCGCGGGGCATCTATTGGACATGTCTCACCGGAGGCAGTCCGCGGCGGGCTGATTGCCTATGTCAAAGACGGGGATAGAATCTCCATCAACATCCCGGAGTACTCGATATCGCTTGATGTATCAGACGAAGAGATAGCAGCACGCAAAGAAACAATGGAAATCAAAAAGAAGACCGGCCTTACCGGCTGTCTGGCACGGTATGCAGAGCAGGTAAGTTCTGCGGACCGCGGAGCAGTCATCAACCAGTTCCGCGGCTGAGAGGGAAACTATGACGGAAAAAGAACTCACATTGGACAGTGTCTATAAAGCAAGCTACGTCCTCCGCGATGTGGTGCGGAAAACTGACGTACTCTATGCCCCGAAACTTGCGCCGGGGCTCGAACTGTATCTGAAAACCGAGAACCTGCAGGTAACAGGTTCCTTCAAGGTCCGCGGGGCATGCTATAAGATGTCGCAGCTCTCGGCAGAGGAGAAGGCAAAAGGCGTTATCGCCTGCTCTGCCGGAAACCATGCCCAGGGGGTTGCCCTTGCCGCACAGAAAAACGGCATCCGGGCAGTAATCTGTCTGCCGAACGGTGCGCCGATTTCCAAAGTTGAAGCAACGCGAAGCTACGGGGCGGAGATTTGTCTGGTCGACGGCGTCTATGATGATGCATATCAGAAGGCGCTGGAACTGCAAAACGAGTTTGGATATACATTCATCCACCCGTTTGATGATGCGGATGTGATTGCCGGCCAGGGAACAATCGCCCTCGAACTCATAGAGCAGGTACCGGATTTAGACGCGGTCTTAGTGCCGATCGGCGGCGGCGGATTAATCTCCGGCATCGCTTTTACTCTGAAAGCGCTGAATCCGAATGTCAAAGTCTACGGCGTGCAGGCATCAGGCGCTCCCTCCATGCTGAACTCGATTCATGATTCGCACATCGAAGCGCTCGACTCGGTATTTACTATCGCAGACGGTATCGCGGTAAAACAGCCAGGATCGCTTACCTATGAGCTGTGCTCGCGGTACGTGGATGAGATTGTAACGGTCACCGACGATGAAATCTCTGCGGCGATTCTGGCGCTGATGGAGCGGCACAAACTGGTAACCGAAGGAGCCGGAGCGGTTGCGGTGGCCGCTGCGATGTTTGGCAAAGTGGATCTTGCGGGAAAGAAGGCAGTCTGTCTTCTCTCCGGAGGAAACATTGATGTGACCATCCTCTCCCGCGTCATTGCCCGCGGTCTGCTGATGTCCGGACGAAGCTGTCAGCTCTTAATCGAACTCGTGGACAAGCCGGGACAGCTCATGCAGGTATCTGAGATTATCGCCCGCGAAGGCGGCAATGTAACAGCAGTGTTCCATGAACACACCTGCGAAGGAGCGGATGTGAACGGATGCTATCTGCGCCTGACGCTGGAGACGAGAAACTTCGACCATATCAAAGCCATTAAAGATGCGCTGTGCGGTGCGGGCTTTAAGCTTCTGGAGCGGGAACCATGAAGCAGATACATACCGACTGGGCACCGGCAGCACTCGGCCCCTATTCGCAGGCAGTTGTATCCGGCGGACTCTGCTTTACCTCCGGACAGATTGCCCTTTCCCCGGAGACAGGAGAGATTGTGGGGGCGGATATCACCACCCAGACACGGCAGGTTATGGAAAATCTCTGTGCGGTACTCGAGGCTGCCGGGGCATCGCCGGAGACGGTTGTCAAGACAACGTGTTTCCTTTCGGATATGGCGGACTTTGCCGCATTTAATGCGGTGTATGCGGAGTTTATGCCGAATAAGCCTGCACGAAGCTGTGTTGCAGTAAAAGATTTGCCGCGTGGGGCTTTGGTGGAAGTGGAAGCAGTGGCGGAGGTTTTGTGAGGGTTTACCCTCATTTTCAGCCGAGTGACAGATAGCTTACCCATACTTATTTATCCTTACAAGTATGACATATGTTAACACACATACGCCGAGGTGAAGAAACCAATGCAAACACACACCAAACCCTGTACCGCATCGAAATACTCTTCCACCCAGGCAACCCTATCTGCCGCAGCTCTTTTCCTATCCGCACTACGTGCATAATTCAAACCACTGACGTATTCGTCATACCGTATCGAATTTCATCAAATATCCGGAAGCGAAAGCTTTTGTCATCCTCAAAAAGAGCATGCACAACGCAGAAAAATACACAACACAGTTCTTTACAGTAAAGAACCCCGCCCGTAAATGGGTTGAGAAAAGCAGAATAGAACAGCCCCCTGTCTGGTGCTCAGTTGACTTAAGAGACGGAAATCAGTCCTTAATCATCCCAATGAGCCTCGAAGAAAAACTCGAGTTCTTCAAGCTCTTAGTAGACATTGGCTTCAAAGAAATCGAAGTTGGTTTCCCTGCCGCGTCTGAGACTGAATACACCTTCCTTCGGACCTTAATCGAACAGGACATGATACCAGACGATGTCACTGTACAGGTTTTAACCCAAAGCAGAGAGCACATCATCAGAAAAACCTTCAAGGCACTTGAAGGCTGCAAAAATGCAGTCGTTCACCTCTATAACTCAACATCCGTTGCACAAAGAGAACAGGTGTTTAGAAAATCCAAAGAAGAGATTACCAAAATCGCAGTTGAAGGAGCCGTACTCTGCAAAAAAATCGCCGAAGAAACCGGAGCTCCATACCGCTTTGAGTACTCACCTGAATCATTCACCGGAACAGAACCAGAGTTCGCTCTTTCTGTTTGTAACGCTGTCCTTGATATCTGGAAGCCTACGCCGGACAGAAAAGCAATCATCAACCTGCCGGTAACAGTCGAGCTCTCAAGCCCTCATGTCTATGCAGATCAGGTCGAGTTCATGTGCGACAACCTCAAATACCGCGAAGAGGTCGTTGTCTCCCTTCATCCGCACAACGACAGAGGCTGTGCTGTTGCTGATGCCGAGCTCGGGATTTTGGCAGGTGCAGACCGCATCGAAGGAACACTCTTTGGAAACGGAGAACGGACCGGAAACACCGATCTCGTAACTCTTGCATTGAACATGTATGCGCAGGGTGTGGATCCTGGGCTTGACTTTGCAGAGATGCCGAAAATTGTAGAAGTCTATGAGAGAGTAACCCGCATGCATGTTCCAGATCGTCAGCCTTATGCAGGGGCATTAGTATTTGCAGCATTCTCCGGCTCGCATCAGGATGCGATTGCCAAAGGCATGCACTGGCGCGAAGAGAAAAACTGCATAACATGGACTGTTCCCTACCTTCCAATCGACCCGGCAGATGTTGGCCGCGAGTATGAAACTGATGTCATCCGCATCAACTCTCAGTCCGGGAAAGGCGGAATAGGATATCTCTTGGAACACAACTTCGGATATGTTCTGCCGGCAAAAATGCGTGAGGAGGTGGGATATCTTGTAAAGAACATCTCTGACCATGCACACGCAGAACTCACACCGGCAGAAGTCCTCGCCGCCTTTACCGATACCTATGTCAACATCGAGACACATGTCCGGCTCACCGATTATCACTTCGAAAAGAAGACCGGAATCTGTGCATCGCTCACGCTCGAAGCAGACGGAGTATCTCATGAACTGAAGTCCTGCGGAAACGGTCGTCTCGATGCTGTCGCAAACGCGGTGAAAAAATATCTTGGAATCGAGTTCTCGAATCTTACCTATGAAGAGCATGCAATATCCCGCGGTTCTTCTTCTAAAGCCATTACCTATGTCAGTATCAACACCCAAAAAGGCACGGTCTGGGGTGTTGGAATCCACGATGATATCATCGTATCTTCGATTAACGCGCTGTTCTCAGCGGTGAACCGCTCTATGGAGAGAGAATAAATGCCAATGACAATGACTCAGAAAATCCTCGCCGCCCATGCAGGCGTCGAGTCCGTATCGCCGGGAGACCTCATCCGCGTCAAGCTCGACATGGTTCTTGGAAATGACATCACATCACCTGTCGCCATCAATGAGTTTGAGAAAGCAGGATTTTGCGAGGTATTCGACAAAACAAAAATCTCGATGGTCATGGACCACTTTGTCCCAAACAAGGACATCAAAGCAGCAGAGCAGGCGAAACAGTGCCGCTGCTTTGCCGGATGCCACGGCATCGTCAACTACTTTGACGCAGGAGATATGGGAATCGAACATGCTCTGCTTCCGGAAAAAGGTCTGGTGAAGCCTGGGGATGTGGTAATTGGTGCTGACTCGCACACCTGTACCTACGGAGCACTTGGCGCATTTTCAACAGGTGTCGGCTCGACTGATATGGCAGCGGGCATGGCCACGGGTGAAGCATGGTTCAAAGTGCCGTCTGCGATTCGTTTCAATCTGAAAGGAGCTCTTCAGCCAGGGTGCTCCGGCAAGGATGTTATTCTTTCCATCATTGGAAAAATCGGTGTCGATGGTGCTCTCTACAAATCGATGGAGTTTGGAGGAGTTGGGCTGCACAGCTTATCTGTTGACGACCGGCTCTGCATGGCAAACATGGCAATCGAAGCAGGAGCGAAAAACGGAATCTTCGAAGTTGACGAGAAAACTCTTGCCTACTGCAAAGAGCACGGGGCAGGAGAGCCTTGTATCTTTGAAGCAGATCAAAATGCGGAGTATGATGAGGTAATCGACATAGACCTCTCAGAAATTGTGCCGACCGTTGCCTGTCCTCACCTGCCGGAGAATACTCATCCAGCCTCAGAGCTTACTGAGGTTAAAATCGATCAGTGCGTGATTGGTTCGTGTACCAACGGCCGCCTTTCCGATATGGAAGTCGCGGCAAAAATCTTTGCGGGACGGCATGTTGCAAAAGGCGTCAGATGTATCATCATCCCTGCAACGCAGGAGATTTACAAGGAATGTGCAAAGCGCGGATACATTGAGATTTTCATCGATGCAGGGTGCGTTGTTTCAACTCCGACCTGCGGCCCGTGTCTTGGCGGCCACATGGGAATCTTAGCCGCTGACGAGGTTGCAGTCGCGACAACGAACAGAAATTTTGTAGGGCGCATGGGGCATGTGACCTCGAAAGTTTACTTAAGCAGTCCGGAGACCGCCGCAGTCTCCGCGGTGAAAGGACACATATGTGATCCAAGGGAGGTTATGGAATGAAGGCAAAAGGAAGAGTACACAAATTTGGTGATAATGTTGATACAGATGTCATCATCCCTGCACGGTATCTGAACACGGCAGACCACGCTGAGCTTGCTTCTCACTGTATGGAGGATATTGATGCAGGCTTTGCTTCCCGCGTGAATGAAGGGGACATTATTGTCGCCGGAGCAAACTTTGGATGCGGCTCGTCACGCGAACATGCGCCGATTTCGATTAAGGCATCCGGGGTTTCGGTCGTCATCGCAAAGACCTTTGCCAGAATTTTCTACCGCAATGCGATTAACATCGGTCTGGCTATTTTGGAATCAGAAGATGCGGTTGCTCACATTGATGCAGGTGATGTTGTTGAAGTGGATTTTGATGACGGAAGCATCATCAACCACACAAAAGGCGAGATATACTGTGCCAAACCTTTTCCGCCGTTCATTCAGGAGATTATCGAAAAAGGCGGTCTCTTAAATGCAATTTCCGGAGGTGAGTAAGATGGAGAAGAGAATTTGCATTCTTGCAGGAGATGGAATAGGTCCTGAGGTCACATCTGAAGCTGTTCGTGTTTTAGATGCTGTCGCCGAAAAGTTCGGTCATACTTTTTCGTACGAGCACATTGATATCGGGGGCTGTTCGATTGACAAGTACGGTGTGCCAATCACAGATGAGAATATGGGGCGCTGCAAAGCCGCAGATGCGGTTCTTCTCGGAGCAGTTGGTGGGCCTAAGTGGGATTTATGTCCGGCAGATATCCGTCCGGAAAAGGCACTTCTGGCAGTTCGAAAGGAACTTGGGCTGTTTGCAAACCTGAGACCTACAAAGCTGTTCCAAGAGCTTGCATCTGCATCTCCTCTGAAGCCTGAGGTTATTGGGTGCGGTATTGATCTGATGATTGTCAGAGAACTCACTGGTGGAATCTACTTTGGCAAAAGGAGTACTGTGGAAAGAGATGGCGAACTGGTTGCATCAGATGTAATGGAGTACTCGGAGCATGAGATTGAGAGAATTGGACGCGTCGCTTTTGAAACGGCACGGAGAAGAAACCGCAGGCTCGCTTCTGTTGACAAAGCAAATGTACTCGACACATCACGTCTCTGGCGCGAGGTGATGCACCGCCTGGCAGCGGAGTATCCGGATGTTTCGTACACGGACATTCTGGTGGATAACTGTGCGATGCAGTTAATCAGAAATCCTGCGCAGTTCGATGTTATCGTGACTGAGAATATGTTTGGGGATATCCTGTCTGATGAAGCATCTATGCTTACAGGCTCTATAGGTATGATGCCTTCTGCTTCTCTCTCTGCGGATGGTCCGGGTATGTATGAACCGATTCACGGCTCGGCACCTGATATTGCAGGACAGGATATCGCAAATCCGCTTGGTACAATTCTGTCTGCATCTATGATGCTTCGCTATTCATTTGGTATGGGGACGGAGGCTGATGCAGTGGAAACGGCAGTTTCTGCTGTTTTGAATGCAGGTTACCGCACAGGAGATATCATGCAGGAGGGCTGCACACGTGTGTCCTGCTCGAAGATGGGTGAGCTTGTTTCTGAAATGCTGTGATTTATGACAACATGTGCCATGACAACAATTAACATAATTTAAATACTTTCTCTGCAAATAAGATAGTGATTCAGATGCCCGCACACACACTAATCCTGCTCAACAAAACCGTGGATGCGGGCACTGTTTTCTTCTTTAGATTTAACTAAGGAACCGTCAGCTTCGGCAGACGGTTTTTACACACCTCTTCTGCTGACGCTGCCGCATGAACAAAATCAGGTGGAAAGCACACATGTTTGGAATAAGTGATCCCTGGGTATGGATGACCTATGTCATATGCATAGTTTCGCTCATATTCTGCATCATCTACGGAATCCTCAAATGGAACAAGGACAGTGATGACGATGGCTGTTAGTACTCAACTTTTGGTTGGAATCGCCATCATTTATCTGGCGCTCATCTTAGGAATCGGATATTACGGATATAAGAGAACAAAGTCCGCTGACGACTACATGGTAGCCGGCAGAAACACGCCTCCGCTGGTTCTTGCACTATCCTATGGTGCGACATTTATCAGCACCTCTGCAATCGTCGGCTTCGGCGGAATGGCTGCACAGTACGGTATGAGTCTGATGTGGCTGACGGTTCTTTGTATCGTCGTTGGAGTTATCATAGCCTTCCTCTTCTTTGGAAAGAGAGTCAGAAGAAAGGGAAAAGAACTCGGTGCCATGACTTACCCGGAACTCTTGGGCAAACTTTTCGCTTCCAAGAAAATCATCTATGCAGTCAGTATCATCTTCATCGCCTCCATGCCGCTCTATACTGCAGCAGTATTAATCGGCGGAGCACGCTTCATTGAGACGACCTTAGGCATCCCATACATGACGGCCCTTCTTGGATTCGCGGTCGTTGTCGCGCTCTATGTTATCATCGGCGGTCTGATTGCCGTGATGTACACCGATGCAGTACAGGCAGCTATTATGTTTGTTGGAATGGGTATTCTTCTGGTGTTTACCTATGTCATGCTTGGCGGAATTTCCGCAGCAAACGGAGCGCTTGAAGCCATGACTCCGCTTGTCCCGGCAAATCTTCTGGATATGGGTATGACTGGATGGACGTCCATGCCGGAGCTTGGCAGTCCCTTATGGATGACAGTTATCACAACGCTCGTTTTGGGTGTTGGAATCGGTGTCTTATCCCAGCCGCAGCTTGCCGTGCGCTTCATGACTGCAAAGGATGGTAAGTCATTAAACCGTGCTGTGCCTATGGGTGCACTCTTCATCGTTATGATGACAGGTGTTGCCTTCACTGTTGGACCTCTGACAAATGTGTACTTCATGCAGACCACAGGACAGCTCGCACTTGAAGCAGCCGGCGGAAACGCGGATTCGGTTATTCCGCTGTTCATCAACTCGGCAATGCCGGAGCTGTTCGTTATCATCTTCATGCTGACGCTTCTGTCTGCTGCGATGTCGACACTCTCATCTCTTCTCCACACCATGGGAACGACCTTAGGCGGTGACCTGTTCTCCCGCATAAAGGGGGAGAAGTACTCGGTTCGTGCAAATCAGGCAGGTATCGGCATCATGCTTCTGGCAAGCATTATTATCGCAGTGGTTATGCCGGGAAGTATTATCGCCCGTGCGACTGCTATGTTCATGGGTCTTTGTACGGCAGCACTTCTTCCGGCATTCATCCACGGAATCATCTCCAAACGCCCGTCCCGTCTTGCGGCTACCTGGAGTATCATCGGCGGTGCTCTTGGATGGCTGCTTTGGACTGTCTTTGCCCACACGGCAGAGTCGAGTGCCCTTGGTATCTGCGAGATGATATTTGGTGTCACAACGCTTGCGCCAAGCCCGCTGTGTTTCGTTGACCCGCTGGTTATCGGAACGGTTATCTCAGTTGTTCTGCTTCTGGTACTTCTGCCGTTTGACAAGAAACGGGTGACAAAGGAAGAGCAGATGGCTCTTCAATAATTCTTCAAATATACACACCTCTTTTTTTGCGTTCCTCAAAAGATAGTAATCGTTATATTTTTCTACCATGCTATGCTAATACATATCATGCATCCGTACGCAGAACAGATTGCAAAGATTGGCGCAAAGGCAAATCCGACTTTTATGACATTAGGCATCGAGCCTGTGTCCTGGGGAAATGAATCTGCTGTTTTGAAGATGAATGTTGATGAGCATATCCACAACGGTTCAGGTTTTTTGCAGGGCGGATTTTATGTAATCTTAGCAGACGAAGCAATCGCTTTAGCTGTTCTTGCTGAACTATCTGAGACCGAAGGAACAACTACTGTTACGGAGACAACCGAGTTTATCCGTGGAATTAAAGAAGGAGAGATGTATGCTTCTGCAAAGATTATCAGAAAAGGACGCAGGATTATTTTTGCAGAAGCTGAGGTTCGCGAGGGAAGTGTTGACGGCAAACTCCTTTCAAAGACAACCGCATCGTACCTGATTACCTCTGCATGAGATTTAATTACGTGCAGAAGGAACAGTGAGCTTTCCTTCTGCAATCTCTTTTTCAACAGCCTCTGCTTTTTTGATAACCGATTCTGGGATAACATCCTTCATATATCCGGAAAGCCCCACATAGTCACCGTCTGAATAACCTAAAGAGATTGTCTCCCCGCTGAAATCCTCTCCTGCTTTGTAGAGAAGAACAGTATCAGATACTGCCTTAGGTATGTGTTTTACAACACTGAAAATCACCGCATCAGGGGCAAGATAACTCTGGTCGACATCAACACCGATTACATACTTTCCTCTGTCGTCTGCCGCTTCGATAACACCCGTACCGCAGGTTCCGGCAACCTGATACACAATGTCTGCTCCTGCGTCATACATCGAAAGAGCAGACGAGTAGCCAAGACCTGTTTCGAGGAACGAACCGGTGTAGTCGACTAAAACCTCGATATTAACACCTCTTTCCTTTTCCGCTCTCTCAACTCCTGCGGCAAATCCATAGTAGAAGTCCTCTACGATATAGGTCTGCACCCCTCCGACGAATCCGATAATCTTTGACTCAGTCACCATTCCGGCAACATATCCTGCGACATAACTCGGCTCATTCGAGCGGAAAATAATATTTCCCACATTCTCCGGCTGTTCTCCTGCGGAATAGTCCGTATCCACCATCAGATACTTCTGCTTCGGATTTGCCAGAGCTGAAGAGGTCATCGAGTCGATGACCGTATATCCGCCGGTTACAATTAGGTCTGCTTCATGCTGGTGAATCAGCTCTTCTGCCGAACCCCAGACCTTGCTTACCGCGTCTTCAATGTAGGGAACGGTTACTACTCCTGCCTCCTTGCTTAGCAGATAGACACCTTCTGCAATCTGCAAAGTAAACGAATCAAAACCGCTTTCAAGCTCCATCACCAGACCAACGGTGTACTCCTCCTCCTCTGGGGCGAACAGTGTGTCTGCTGTAAAAATATAGCCGACAAAACATACTGTCAGAATCACTGCGGCTATGCCCAGAATGTCGAGGATTTTCATATCTACAATAGTATTTATTTCCCCAATACAAATATTTACTTGATATGAAGGAGAGCAGACTGTCCCGTTTCAGGAAATGGTTCGCAAACACGTTTGTGTTCTTCGGACCAGGTCTTCTTCTGGCAATTACTGCCGCAGGCGAGGCCGGAATCACTGAAGCGATTGAGATTGGAGCACACTTCGGGCTTGCTCTACTCTGGGTAGTCATTATCACGCTCTTATTCAAATATGCATTCACCAACGGAATTGCCCGGTATACTCTTGCAACAGGACAGACCATCTTCGACGTCTTACCCAAACTTCCGGGACCGAAGAACTGGGGTCCGGTTTTAGTCATTGTATCCTACTGTCTTGAGATGTTTGCGATAGGGGCTATGGTTCTTTTTGCTGCGACCTTCCTCGACTATCTTATACCGGGAGTATTTTCCATATTCCTTCTGTCGATAACACTCCTTGTTGCAGCCCTGGCACTTCTTCGAACCCACATCTACCACAAGTTTGAGCAGATTATGGCCGTAATCGTTCTCGTGATGGGAATATCTATGATTATTGTTCTTTCTGCGTTTCCGTTCACTTTCGAGATGATAACATCAGGCCTCATCCCGAATATTCCAACGGGTTCAGAGACTGCGATTCTTGCAATACTTGGGGTTGTCGGTTCCGGTCTTAACTTAATGCTTTACTCTGTGTGGCTCAAGGAAAAGACCGACAAAAAAGAACTCGAAGGCGAGGGATGTTATGTTAGAAATGAGGCATTTTTCAAGAAGTTCATCAAGAGTGTAAACTTCGACATTGCGCTTGGTTTCCTCATAGTCGCTCTTGTTACCTTCGGCTTTATGTGCCTTGGATATGCCGGATTTGCCGTGTCTTTTATGCCGCACGGAGCAGAGCTTAACTTAAACATCCTAATCACCCAGGTTCTCTATCTTTTCAGCTCTATTCCGTACGGTACATACCTCTTCCTGCTGTTCGTGGCAGTTATCTTCTTCGGCTCTGTTGTTGTCGGAATTGATGCAAGAGCCAAGGCACTGACGCGTGTTGTCATCTCAATGCGGGAGAATGCCGGAAAGACAAAAATCAAAAGCGGCAGAGTTTACCAGTTCTTCATCTGGTTATTTGTCGCAATCATTCTTCTGTCGATTGGAATCAACCAGCCGATGGCAGTCATCAGAACGAGTGCGGTTCTTTGCGCACTGCTCTTTGGTGTGTTCGGCTTCATTCTGATTTACGTAAACACCCGCCTTCCTGAATATGCACGGGCAAGCAGGCTCTGGATGCTGGTGATTGGTATCGGAAGCGTGTTGTCTGTTTATGTGGCTCTTCTGATTGAAGGCTCATTTCTGGAGTTCGGGCTTCCGCTCTTTGAAAGCGTTTTAGTCTGTTCAGTTATCTTCTATATCTTCTGCCGTACAAAGACCTTCGAGCGGATGGCATCGGGGACATCCAACATCGTCGATAAGTTCTGGGTTATCTTCATCTTTGGAATCATCTCGGTGTACGGTACCTACAGCGGAATCACCATTGCCGGAGAGTATGGAAGCTACATCCTAAACTTCAGAGATCTTGGAGCTATGGTCGCCGGAGTTTTAGGAGGGCCTGTTGTCGGATTCTTTGCGGCTCTAATCGGCGGCCTCTATCGTCTCTCTGTTGGCGGAGTGACTGCTGTTCCCTGTTTCCTTGCAACGCTTGCGGCAGGTGTTCTTGCAGGATGTGCCATTCGCTCATGGAAGGGCAGATTTACAATGCGCCGGGCAGTGTATATAGCGGCAGTGGTTGAGCTTTTACATCTTCTTGTCATCTTCCCGATCTATGTTCTGGCAACCGGTTCTATGACCTTTGTAATGATTCAGGACGTCATTGTGACAACGCTTCTTCCGATGACCATTGTCAACGCCGCAGGTCTGATGATTTTTGCCCACTTCTCGCAGAAGTTCCCGCTTCTTGAAAGTGGTCTGAAAAAGATGACGCCAAAGAGCATCGCAGCAGAGATTCGAAGTCTTATCTCTCACGAGGAGGATGCCAAATGAGCCGTGACGAAGAGCACCGCATCGGTCTTCCGAAGAAGGGTACAATTATCATGATTGCAATTCTTGTGATTCTGGTAAATCTCCTGTTCGTCTCGGTCGGCGACTATCCGGAGGATAATGAGATCCGCGTGGCTGTTCTTCTGCCGTTTTCAGGAGGCATGGAGGAGTTTGGAATCGAGTACGCCCGCGGTGTCGAGATTGCAGTTGAAGAGCTGAATTATCATGTGCTTCCGGGAGGCAGGACATATGTCGTTGAGTACTTCGATACGAAAGGTGACACCATGTCACTTTTAAACACCTTCCTTGAGATTTACAACGAAGGATATCCGGTTGTCATAGGTCCTATGACCTCGACTGAGGCGCTTGCAATTGCCAAGTATGCGGAGGTTCTGGGAGTTGTTCTGCTCTCTCCGGGTGCGACAACGGATGAACTTACCGAGTATCGTGACTATGTGTTCAGAACGGTTTCCTCTGACAGGTACTTAGGGCTTGGTCTTGGAAAAATTGTCGGCGGAAATGAGGCATTTGAAGATATCATGATCCTCCACACCGACGACAGTTACGGAATTGGTCTTGTGGATCTGTTCGTAGAAGAGCTTGCGAAGTATCACAAAGAGCCAAAGGCAGTAGTTGAGATTCCGCTCGAGACTTATGAGACTGAGTTCGATATCGATGCGGCTGTTTATCTGATGAAGCAGATTAATCCCGATGCAGTGTTTGCTGTCACTCCAAACTCGGCAAGTTTTGTCGAGCTTATGAAGAAAGCTGATGCAGAAGGTCTTTCTCCGCAGTGGTTTGTGACTGATAACTCGGCAAGCTCCGAGGTTGCAAGTTCCGGTGTGTTTGCAGAAGGAGTTATTGCCGCAGTACCTTCCAAGAAGGGATCGGATGTAACGTATGCCAAACGATATGAGGATAAGTTCCATGCTCCAATGAAAATTCAGGACTCAATCTACGGATATGATGCGATGATGATGGTCTCAGAAGCAGTCAACAGCAGAGGATACACTGCTGAACAGATTCGTGATGGTCTTTTGGATATCAGGTATGTTGGGCTTTCAGGAGCTATTGTCTTCGATGAAAATGGGGACAGATATCCGGTCTATGACGTGATGCAGGTAAGAGACGGCGAGTGGGTTGTTCTTCCGTGGAATGAAGTGATGTCCTTTGAAGTAGAACATCACTGAATATTTTTTAGGAGGTTTTTCTGTGGGACATGGGTGTCTTTAGTAAAAACACAGACAAATAAAATTTATTGAACTACTGTATCGCTTTTGCTCTCGGAATTTTTATGTACAGCAAAAACACAGATATTGTCTATCGACCATTTGTGAGGATTCTTATGAGAAATGTACGCTTCGAGTCGAAGGCAACCCCCCCTCATTGGAAATCGCTTAGGGTTCTTGGGGTTCTGTTTTGTCTGATTGTTTTAACTGCGGGATTTGCCGGAGCGGCAGGGGCTTCAGGTATTGATATTACATTGGGTACTCCTGCTTCTGGTGATAACTGGGCGTATGATTCTTTGAACGAGACACTAACGCTTAATGGCGGCACATGGGAGTATATCAATGCCACAGGTGCCGGGGACTTGATTATCGAACTCAACGGCACAAACAACATTACGGGCGGATGTGAGGTTGGTTCATCTCTCTATGGCATTTATGTGTTAGGTAATCTTACAGTTCAGGACGGTATCGAAGGCTTTCTGAATGTCACGACAGCGGGCACGTCTAAGAGGGTTTCCGGTATATACTCATCTGAGAATATCACTATCCAAAGCGGTATCGTGGAGGTTCATGCAAATACAACAGGGATGCACATTGCATGTGGCATCCGTGCAGGTAATGATTTCAGTGTCATCAGCGGAACTGTGACAGTTACGGAAGTAACCAGTGAGTATGTCGCATATGGTATCACAGCAGCCGGTATCATCGAAATCTCCGGCGGTACGGTAACTGTAGATGCACAGGCAACTGGTGCCTCTGGTCGTGCTGAAGGTATTGGTTCTTTTTCTGATGTTGACATTGAAGGGGGAACTGTAATAGTAAATGTGACTTCCATTAACGGTTCCGCCGAAAGTATCTGGTCCGAAGAAAACCTTACCATCTCCGGCGGAAAGGTTGAAGTGCTCGCAAATGGCAATACTGACATCACTGGCATCACGGCTGGGGGTGTTACTATCTTAGGCAGTGAGGTTGCAGTAATCGTAAATGGCAATTCTACCACCGGCATCATGACATTTGGGGATATTATCATATCTGGTGGAAAAGTAACAGCAGATGTAACCGGCGTCGGCATTGTTCGCGGTCTTTTTTCTCCAATCGGTAGTACCAGTATCTCTGACTCCGCTGAGATTTCGATACGTGTGACTGGTGAATCTATGGTTTGTGGTCTGTCTGCGGCCAGTACTCTTACTATCTCTGACTCTGCGAAGGTAGATGTAGCAGAGGTAACTGCAAATTATGAATCATCTGAGGCATATGGAATCTATGTTGATGATGGAGACCTTGTAATTTCCGATTCTGCAACGGTGACAGTATCTGAGGTAACCGGTTGTTGTTCCGCTGGTATTTGTGTATATGGCGACTTCATCATATCCGACACTGCTGAGGTAAAAGTAACCGCAGTTAATTCAACCGATGATTCCGCCTATGGCATCTATACATACGACAACCTCTTAATCTCCGACTCTGCGAAGGTAAATGTAGCAGATGTGACTGCATACAGTGAATCTGAGATTCCCTCTCATGTGTATGCCTATGGCATCATCGTTTACGATGGATATCTCACAATCTCTGACACTACTGAAATTACGGTAACTGAGGTAACCGGCCTGTCTGCATCCGGTATCGATGTGGAAGGAGCCATAGAAATCTCCGGAGGTACAGTTACTGTAGATGTACAGGCAACTGCTGCTGAATGTCTTACTCAGGGCATCATCTCCTATTCTGATGTTGTCATTTCCAGTGGGGCTGTGACCGTAAATGCTATCTCGCTCAACGGTCCTGCCTATGGTCTCTACAGTTATCGGGATGATATTTTCATCTCCGGCGGTGAAGTAACTGTAAATGCAAAAGCAGGTGGTGAATCTGAGTATGACATTTCTGCCTACAGTATCCAGTCACAACGGGGCGTAATTGAAATCTCTGGCGGCGTGGTAACAGCAAATGCCAAAGCAACTGAAAAGGCAGATGCATATGGTCTCAGTGCAGAATCAGAAATCACAATCTCTGAAGGTTCGATATACGCAGATGCAGAAGCGACTGATGGTGATGCCTGTGGTGTCTATGTCGACTATGGCGGTGTATTTGCCCTGACAAACGGAGTGGTCAGCACAAGGGCAAAAGTAACTGGTGATTTAGGATATGCATACGGTGTTGGCGATCACAAAAGTGAAATCACCGGCGGAAAGATAACTGCAATCGGGGACAATTGGGCATTTGCCGCTTCGGACTCCTCAGATAGACTCATTGTTGCTTCAACTCTTACTGTACGGGCGTCAGAGAACATCGAAGGAACGGGTCTCTCAGAGGTCAGTCCGTCTGTTGTGACTGAAGTGGGGTCTGAATACAAATATGTTGTTATCGAATATTTGCAGAAAGATGACACCCCAAGCGGAAACAGCGGCAGCAGTTCCAAACCATCCAAACCCTCTAAACCTGTAGAGCCTGAAATTCCGGAAGAACCGTCTGAGCCTGGAATTATCACTCCGTCTGAAACCATCGTGGAAGACACCAAAGAAATCGTCGTAAGCGAAGAGAACACCGAAGTCCTTGAAACCGGAGAGACAGTAACCGTTGTTGAACTCGAAGACACCGAAATCATCCAGAGCGTTGCAGTACCTGAAGAGATTGCAGAAGAAAACCCCGGAGCATCTGTCATGGTGACTGAAGGAAACAAAGATACAGTCCTCCTTCCAAGCGATGTCACAACAGAAGACGTACACGTAATTCTTGACCTTGCAGTTGTTGACACAGAAGGAAAGCCGGTTAAAGTCAAATCCTCCGGATACTTCGTTCTGGATGCTGCTGTCCCAGAAGGCAAGAAGCTCGCAGTCGGACACTACAAAGACGGCGTCTGGGAAGACTGCAAAGTCGAAGACCTCGGAAACGGACAGTACAAAGTCCACTACAACGGCTTATCTCCATTTGCCGCAGTCTTCATCGAAGAACACGAGGAAAGCCCGTTCGTTGCTGCAGAAGAGCCGGTAGAGAACCCTGAGATTCCGGAAATTCCAGAAAGTCCCATGCCGTTCCTTGCAGTACTCGCCGGACTTGGTACTGCCGTACTGCTTAGAAAAAGATAACATCTGTCAGAGATAACTCTGACCAAATCTTTTCTTCATAAAAGCCTGCTTTGTTGGCTGATGGTTTTTCTTAGTTCAAAAATTATTCAAAGTACATACCCTGACAACATTTTATCATGTATAAAAACATATTATCCATCTACAGTAGGATGTAGACTGTTTCTCTCTGGTCTTACTTGGAGTATTTACTATGGATGAAAACGCAAAAAATGAAATGCGGAACTATTTGTCTGCCGCAGGATTCTTTGTATTTGCCGTATCTACTCTGGCTATCGGAGTATCATATCTCTCCGGAACTGTCGGAGCTGAGCAGAAGAACATAACTATTATCAGCACACTTCTCCTTCTATTAGTTGGAGTTCTTCTTGCAGTAATCGGAAAGCGTGACCTGACGGCAATTACCTTCCTTATGCTCGGCTCGATAAAGCTTTTGATGTTAGCAACCGGTTTTGTAAGCCCGGGTATCAATATTATTCTGTATCTGTTCCTCCTGATTCTGGCAGTAATTCTTTTAACAGCAAAAGACAAAGCAAAATATCCGCTTGCAATACTTATCGCATTACAGGCACTCTTCACGACTGTTAGCTATATCATCCCGTCTGAGGAGATTATGTCTTCTGTTATTGGATACACCCGCCTTATCCTGACTGTTATTGCCCTCTACTATGCCTTTGCCTGTGCATCTGAAAGAATCTGCTTCCCATGCTCAAAGATCTTAACCGCAGATCAGGAGACTGATTTCAAGAAGTCTGCATCTGCTCTTGGTTATCTCACGATTTCGGCAAGCATGCTTGTCTGGGCAATTTACTATCTCTTCAATAAATCCGAAATTGTTGCCAACACAATTTACGCACTCGATGGAGTTTATGCAGCTCTTCTGATTTTAGTAAGCATCCTGCTCTTCGCTGTTGCCAAGATGAGGTTTACTCCGGTGATGTTCCTGCTTGCAGGCAGTCTCCTTGCCGTAAGTTCTGTAATTGGAGCTACCTCTGAGTTCATCTTAGGAATTCTCTTTATCGTCCTTGGAATCTTTGCAGTTCTCAGAACCGAATCCCGTATCCTTCCCGGACTTATGTTTGTGGTTTACGGGGTTAGTTACTTCATTGGACCTGTTGCCGCGAGTGCAGGAATTATGATTCTGGCTGTCGCGGTCAACGGAATTCCGGCATTAATCGCACTCTATTTGGCTGTCGCAACATTTTCCCAGAGAAAGCTCCCTCTTATCTAAAAATCAACAACCCTTTTTTTCATGTATCCGGAGCTTATGAAAACACATGATTATTCAATTTAGGGACAAAGCCAAATAAATCCCAATCATTATCATCTCATGCGTCATATAATCAAACATGGCAGATGGAGAACGCGGAGGATTTACCGGTTCGCTGAGTTTTATTTTAACAGCCGCCGGAACAGCCGTCGGCCTTGGATGTATATGGAGATTTCCGTATCTGGCAGCAGAACACGGCGGCGGAATATTCATCCTCTGCTATGTTGCAATCCTCTTAACTCTTGGAATCACCCTTCTTGCGGTTGAGTTTTCCATCGGCAGAAAAACCGGGGTTGGCGTTCTCGATGCGTTTGGAAAACTGAACCCGAAGTTCGGATTCCTTGGAATCATATGTGTTCTCGTCTGTGCACTCAGTCAGCCCTACTTTGCGGTTCTCGGTGCATGTATCACAAAGTACAGCTTCCTCTATATGTCAGGCAGCGGATCGGCAGCAGCTGAAGCCGGATTCTATTCGACCTACATCGCCTCAAACTTCGAGCCGCTCTTATGGCTGATACTCTATATTGCAGTGGCCGCTGTTATTGTGTACTTTGGTGTACAGGCCGGAATTGAGCGGGTTTGCAAGATTGTGATGCCGATAGAAGTCTTCTTAATCGCAATTCTCGCCATTGACTGTCTGTCTCTCCCAGGAGCACTTGACGGACTTGTTTATTTCCTTGCCCCGAACTTTGATAATTTTACGCCTGATGCAGTACTTGCGGCTTTGGGGCAGGTGTTCTACTCGCTGTCTCTTGGTCTTGGTGTGATGGTAACCTTTGGATCGTATCTTTCCAAGAAGGTCAATGTCATTAAGTCCTCATGTTCAACTGTCTTTTTCACATTCCTCGTCTCCATGCTTGCAGGAGCCCTTATTGTCCCGGCTAGTTATCTCTACACGAACGGCAATCCGGCTGCCGTTGGCTCAGGCGGAATGTTTGAATCACTTCCGATGGTTTTTGACATGATGCCGTTTGGAACGGTTAGCGGCGGCGCATTCTTTATTTTGTTATCCTTAGCTGCTCTTACTTCGACGATTGCGGAGTTCGAGGTAATCGTTACCGCATTAAAGGACAGACTTGGATTCTCACGTTTAAAGGGTGTAATTATTATGAGTGTTTACACGCTCATCCTTGGAGGATTCATCTCGCTTGGATATGGTGCATTAAACTGGATTCAGATTGGTGATATGTACCTTCTTGAGTTCTTCGATTTCATGAGCGGAACAATATTGATGCCGCTTATGGTCTTCTTCACCTGTATTCTTGTTGCTTACTTTGTCAAACCAAAGGTTATCCTGGATGAGATGAACTTAAAAGAGAAGGGCATTGCACGAAAGGGACTATGGTTTATGCTGAAGATTGTTTGTCCTGCATGTATTGCGATAATTTTCATCACAAATATTATCGGTATGTTCTAATGACAGAAGGTCTCTTCATTTGAAGTTAGAACTCATTACTATTTTTATTCTTCGAGAGAAAGAGTTAATTACTTCCTGATTATATGAATATATAGAGACAGATAAGCGCTGTATTGCAAATACCCCTCAGCAAAAATAGCCGCCCTGTTTTTTGTATGCCTGCCGCAGGCAGAAAGCAGGGAGTCTCATGTTTTGTAGTCTTTTGTATGTTCTCTTCTCTATCTTTTTCACACTCTGTAACAATACTAATATAGTTTCAGAGCAAATATTCTGTCATGGTAGGCGACTCTGAGCTCTCCCGTATTGGTATTTCACTGCCGGAAAACCTTCTGAATAAGTTTGATTCCATTATCGATAAGCGTGGATATTCCTCGCGCTCTGAAGGAATCCGTGATGCAATCCGCTCATATATTACATACTACGAATGGATGAACGATGTTGAAGGAGAGCGTCAGGGAGTGATTACTATGGTTTATGACCATGATCAGAGAGGACTTATGGAGGCAGTAACCGAGGTTCAGCATGCAAATATCGATATAATTCAGTCCTCGATTCACTCACACTTAACTCATGAGCGCTGCATGGAAGTGATTATGGTCAGAGGAGATGGACAAAAACTCAGAAGCTTAACCGAGAGCTTAATGGCTTTGAAAGGTGTCGAGTCGGTGAAACTGACAACCATTAAAATTTCATAACTTTTTTTTCAAAAAAAATTAGAGCACCAGAGATGGTGCAGAGTAGACGCGTGCTGCAAGCTCTGAGTTTAACATGTAGAGGCTCTTTGCATCGTCTCCGAATAACTCCATCTTGGCGATGAGGTCATTTGCGTTCTTCTCTTCTTCTCCCTGTTCTTTAACGAACCAGTCTAAGAACTGCATAGAGCGGAAGTCGCGGGCTTCGTATGCTGCGGCATAGATGTCGTTGATTAAGGAGGTAACATACATCTCATGCTCAAGGGTTGCAGCGAGCGGTGCTTTCTTGTCTGCGAAGACTTTGTCAGGCTTGTCGATTGCTTCAAGCTGAACCTTGATTCCGTTGTTTAACAGGTAGCGGTAGAAGAGCATTGCGTGGTCTCTTTCTTCCTGTGCCTGAATCATGAACCAGTTTGCAAAGCCGTCAAGGCTGATGCTGTCATAATAGTTCGAGATTTCGAGGTAGAGGTATGCGGAGTAGAACTCCTTGTTTACCTGCTGGTTTAAGAGTGCGATGACTTTCTCGTCTAACATGATTGATTATAGGATGTCGGGAGATAAAAATATCAGCATTGGGTATATCCATTCCTTCTCCTCTGCAGTTATATTTAAATGTGTTCTGTGTTTATGCTAAGTATACAGAGGTCTATACCATGTCTGTTGGACTTGTTGACAATGTTGGTATCTCACTGAAGTTTGCCTATGAAAACACCGTAAAAAGATTCTTCGCTGGATTGGGATGTCAATTCTCCTGTACATTCCGATTGCGCAGTTTATAGTATCCGGTATCTTCATGAAGATATACCGCGGAGAAGAGCCGGACTTTTCCAATGCCGGAAAATCCTTCATCCAGGGACTGCTGATGTTCATCGCAGAATTTGTCTATACTCTAATTCCGGTTCTGATTATCATTCTGAGTGCGTTATTCAGTGCATCTGAATCCCTGAGCGTGATTACTCTGATTGGACTTGTTGTTGGAATCGTTTTGGCGTTTATCATCGAGTTCATTCTGATTTCGGTACAGGTAAACTTTGCCCGCAGGCAGTCATTTGGAGCGGCATTCGCCTTTGGAGAAATCTTCGGTATGATTGGAAAGCTTGGACTTGCCAAGTACATCCTCGCATGGATTGTCTACTTCATTGTCGCGGTAGTCTTTGCCATTGTTATTGGTATCTTCTCAGTGATTCCGGTAATTGGTGCAATCCTCATTCTGCTGTTTGGTCCGTTTATCGGAATCTTTGCCGCACAGTACTTCAACAATCTGTTTGAGTAATCCTCAAACACTTTTTTTTAAAAAAGATTTATTCAGAAAGCTTTGCTCCGCAGTTTCCGCAAAACTTTGCCCCTTCTGTGTATGGGGTTTTACAATTTGGACAGATGAGTTCTGCTTCCAGTCCTTTGACTTCGGAAATCTCAGCTTCTTTTGCAGTTATTTTCTCCTGAATTTCTAAGAGTTTTGCTCCCGCATCTCCGAACTTCTGCACACCTGCCTCAGAGACTGCCTGCCTTCCAATTGCGGCGTAGGCTTCAGTTTCCTCGCGCTTTAAGTCATTTAATTCTGACTGAAGCTGAGCGGCTTTTACACTTTTCTTAACCCCGTCCATCTCAGTTTTTGCGGTTGCTTTTAAATCATCAAAGAATCCCATGAAAAATTATATGGAAATCATGTGTTAAGATGTTTGTGATAGAAAATTCTGAAAAAGAAAGGCCAAGGCCGGGGGTCGAACCCGGGTCTAAAGATCCACAGTCTTAAAGGATGTCCAGCTACCCTACCTTAGCATGATACATTTCGGCATATCGCCAAAATACTCTATAACATATGATGTACTAAGATATTAACATATCTCTTAATCTGCCCCAGTCTTTTTAATACCAAGTATCGCAAATATATAAGCAGTATTCATCTTCGGCAGGATTTCCTGCCGGAAAGAGGGGGATTATACTTTATGGCAGAAAATTTACGAACACCGATTGTCTGTGTGCTTGGTCACGTAGATCACGGTAAAACATCACTGCTTGACCGGATTCGCGGATCAAAAGTAACCGCAGGTGAAGCAGGAGCTATCACCCAGCACATTGGTGCTACGCTCATTCCGCTCGATTCCATCGTCAAACTCAACGGTGACTTAGGCAAAATCAAGACCAATGTGCCGGGACTGCTTTTCATCGACACTCCGGGACATCATGCATTTACAACTCTTCGCGCACGCGGAGGAGCACTCGCTGATATTGCAATTCTTGTCGTTGATGTAAATGAAGGATTCAAGCAGCAGACCATTGAGGCACTGCAGATCTTAAGAAACTGTAAGACTCCGTTTGTCATCGCCGCAACCAAACTCGATAAGATTCCGGGATGGAGACAGACCGAGAATGCATCCTTCATGAAGACCTTCAAGAACCAGAGCGAACGCGTTCAGATGGACTGCGAGACCAAGATTTATGAACTGGTTGGAAAACTCGCCGAGATGGGATTCAACTCCGAGCGTTTCGACCGCGTCTCCGACTTCCAGAGAAACCTCGTGATTGTTCCTGTCAGCAGCATGACCGGAGAAGGAATTGGAGATCTCTTAATGGTCATGATTGGTCTTGCCCAGAGATTCTTAACCGAAGGTCTCAAGACAACTGTCGAAGGTCCTGGTGTTGGAACCGTTCTCGAAGTTAAGGAAGAGAAAGGTCTTGGAACAACTCTTGATGTCATTCTTTATGACGGTATCATCAACATCGGAGATGAGATTGGAATAGCCACCGCTGACGGAGCGATGTCGACAAAAGTCAGAGCTCTGCTTCAGCCAAGACCAATGAAGGAGATTTTAATCGAGGATAAGTTCCAGAGAGTAAAGTCAGTCGTTGCGGCAGCCGGTGTGAAGATTACTGCGCCAAATCTCGCAGGCGTTGTTGCAGGCTCTCCGATTCGTGTTATTCGCGGAAACAAGGATGAAGTCCTCGCAAAGATTGAGGATGAGATGCAGGAGATTAACGTCAAGTTCTCCGAGGTTGGAATTTCTGTTCGTGCTGATACCATCGGCGCTCTTGAAGCACTCTCCAAAGAGTTAGAGGAGAAGGGCATCCCAATTATGAGAGCAGATGTAGGTCCTCTCTCCCGCCGTGACTTAATTGAAATAGGCGTCATGAAGGAGGACAATTACAAGACAGCTCTCCTCTTCAACGTACCAATGCTTCCTGATGCAGAAGCAATGGTAAACGACGGCGAAAGCGATGTCAAAATTTTCTCTGACCGTGTCATCTACAAATTAATCGATGACTACATTGAGTGGCGCGATGAGCTTGAGCGCGCCAAAGAGGCAAAGCGTTTCGAAACAGTCATCCTTCCGGCAAAGATTACGCTCCTTCCGGACTGTGTTTTCCGTCAGAGCGGACCTGCTGTTGTCGGCGTGCGCGTGCTTGGCGGAACTCTTCGTCCAAGAGTCGATGTAATGACGCGCGAGGGTAAAATTGTCGGCGAGGTCAAACAGATTAAGCTCAACAAGGAAAACGTGTCTGAAGCAAAGGAAGGAGCAGAAGTCGCTGTTTCCATTGACGGAGTTACAATCGGACGCCAGATTGACGTTGGAGATGTTTTATACGTCGCAGTGCCTGAGCGTCACGTCAAAGTTTTAGAGACTGAAATGCTCAAGTCTCTCAATGCGGGAACTGTTGAAGCACTCGAAGAATACGTTGCTTTACACCGCAGAACACAGCCCTTCTGGGGAAAGTAGTATAAATAAGTTGGAACCAATAATATAGGTACTTCGGAATCGCAAATAGATATCGAGGAGATGTAATAATAATGGCAGATTTAAAAGTCGTCCTTTCTGACCCACAGACCGGAAAGGCATACAACATTGATGCAACCGGCGCAGCAGCTGGTGCAATCATCGGAAAGACCATCGGAACTGAAATCGACGGAACTCCGTTCGGACTTGCAGGATACAAGATTACCATCACCGGCGGATCTGACAAGACCGGAACTCCGGCACGTGCAGACCTTCCGGGCAACGGAAAGAGAAGACTCCTTCTCTCCGACGGATTCGGATTCCACTCCCACCACAACGGTCAGAGAAGAAGAAAGACCCAGCGCGGCTCTGAAATCGCACCGGACTTCGTTCAGGTCAACGCAAAGATTACTGCATACGGCGAGAAGACCCTTGCAGAAATCTTCGGCGGCGAAGAGCCAGCAGCAGAATAAATATCTCCCACATATTTAATTCGCCCATATCAACCGCGGCACCTCACGAGCGGTCGCTTTAGATTCGCTCTGAGAGATATGGGCTTCAATTTTTTTTACTGTTTTGAAAAAAAGAAGTTATTCGGATTTATGCAGATTTTTCAGACTTGCTGAAGTATCCGACAATCGATAACAGGATTCCAACAAATGAACATCCAAGTCCCAATACCTCGAATAATCCCCCACCTGAGATAGTTCCAACATAGGTCATATTGAATCCGAAAAGAATCAGAGCTATTCCAAACAGAATTTTCTTCATAATTATAACTCCTTATAGAATGGTATAATGTCTTCGAAGTGACCGTCTTTCATGTAGAATCCTTTCGGGATTACACCAAGCGGAGTAAACCCAAGTTTTGTGTAGAGATGAATTGCCCGTTCGTTGGTTTTTACAACAGCGTTGAACTGTAAGATGTGGAATCCAAGTTCCTTTCCTGCCTCAAGAGAATCACGGACTAAGCATTCTCCAACTCCTTTTCCGCGTGCGGCAGAAGAAACACCGTAGCTTGCATTTGCGATATGCCCGCAGCGTCCGACATTATTCGGGTGAAGAATATAGAGCCCGAGAATTTTTCCATCCTCTTCTGCAACAGCAGTCCTGCTCTGCATTCTGAAAAACTCTGAGGCAGACATTGCATCAAGCGGGATGTCCTGCGGAAATGATGTTCCTTCGTTTACAATATCATTCCAGATAATTGTTATTGCCTGTAAATCCCTCTCTTCATACGGACGCACAGTAATACTCATAGAATAATATAGGCAATTCCCAATATTTATTATCTGACAGTCCCCATTTGTAGATATGGGGAATATTTGTCCGATAACCAAAGAACGCTGTATGGGAAAGGCCTGCAAATTCTGGCGGGCTGATGCAAAATACGATAAAAAAGCAGATACTATTTATGAACTCTCAACTGGCGAATGCCTTGTTATAAGGGTTGCAAATCACATTCTTGCAAAATAAAGGGGTTATTCAACCCCTACAATAATTTCCCCTTCTGCATTTACGCCGATTACTTTTTCTCCAGCTTCCCTTAATGCCTTAATGTAGGTGATAACCTCTTCTGTAATTCTCTCACCCGGACAGATGAACGGAATTCCAGGAGGGTACGGGATAATTGATGAAGCACATATTCTTCCAGCTCCGTTTTCAAGAGGCACTCTCTCCTTCTTTGACGGAACTGCACAGAGTTCAAAGCGTGCTTCAAGAACTGCCGGCGGTGTCTGTTTCTTTCCCTCGACCTTTGGTCTGCTTTCTGCAATCTCTTTTAGGGCTTTAAGGAGGCGTTCCATATGTTCTTTGGTGTTGCCGATTCCCGTCATACACATCAGAATGTTTCCTGTTGTAAGCTCAGCATAGATTCCCTTCTCCATTAAGAGATGCTCAAGCTCAGAGCCGGAAAGCCCGTAAGCACTCATGTCAAGGTTAATCTTTGTAAAGTCCAGCTTTTCGTTTCGGATAACTTCAAGGCCTTCAATCTTTTTGGCCTCATCATAGAAGTAGACAAGTGCATCATGCCAGGCGGAAAAGGCCTCTTCTTTGTGGTTCTTGATGATGTCTGCGTTAATATCCAAAGAGCCCATCAGAATATATGACGGGCTTGTAGACTGAATCATCTGGAGTTTATCCTCTAAGACATAGTGGTCGAGTGTATCTGAGTTGAAGGTGAGTGCTGCACTCTGGGTAAAGGAGGCAAGGGTTTTGTGAATCGAGTTGACTGCAATGTCTGCTCCCTGCTCTTCGGCAGACTTCGGCATGTCAGTAAATCCGCAGTCGCTGAAAAACTTCAGGTGAGCACCGTGTGCCTGGTCAACGATGAGGATTTTGCCCCTTGAGTGTACAATCTCTGCAATCTTTTTGATGTCAGAACAGATTCCGTAGTAGTTAGGTGACGGCAGGATGACAGCTGACGCATCAGGATTCTCATCCAGACAGCGGGTGATTTCATCAGCCGTAATCTCTCCCGATATTCCGTACTCCTCAATCATCTCTGGGTATGCATAGACTGGCTGAATGTCTGCTAAGAGCAAAGCATTGTAGATTGCTTTGTGACTGTTTCTTGCCATCACAAGCTTTCCTCCCTTTGAAACACTTGCCATAATTGCAGCGATTACACCTCCTGAAGTTCCGTTTACAAGCATATACGCCCGTTTTACTCCATAGAGTTTCGCATACTCTTCCTGAGCGGCTTTTAAGATTCCCTCAGTCTGAAACAGGTTGTCTGCTCCGATGATTTCTGTGATGTCGCAGTCCATCATCTTTTCCAGAAACTCGGTATATCCGTATTTGCGGTAAATTGCTGAACCTTTGTGTCCGGGCATGTGGAAGGAGACCGTCTTTTTGTCCGCGTGGTTTGTCAGGAAGTTGATAATCGGGCGTTCACTCATAATTTATGATTGGACCTCTCAGGGGATATACTATTTGAACAGTCTAATCTGTCTTAACTCAATATTTATCCCGTTTAAGGGACAACATATATTCAATGAGACAGATTGCTCTGTATGGTAAAGGCGGAATTGGAAAATCCACCACATCGGCAAATCTCTCGGCGGCATTTTCTGAGAAGAACTTAAGCGTCATGCAGATAGGCTGCGATCCAAAACATGACAGTACCAGAATGCTCATGCATGGAAGATGGATCCCAACTGTCTTAGAGCAGATGTACGAGAAAAAGGACATCAAAGAAGAAGACATCATCTTTGAAGGATTCGGGGGTGTACGCTGTGTGGAGGCAGGAGGGCCTGAGCCTGGAATCGGATGTGCGGGACGAGGAATTATCGCAACGTTCCAGCTTTTGGAAAAGATGAAGGCTCTCTTTGGGGATGTTGTGGTCTACGATGTCTTGGGAGATGTTGTCTGCGGGGGTTTTGCTCTTCCAATGCGTGACGGCTATGCAGAGGAGGTTTACCTTGTAACATCCGGAGAGCTGATGAGTCTCTATGCCGCAAACAACATCAGCAAGGCAGTAGCCAGACTTTCGGGCAGAAGCTCTGCGAAGTGCAAGCTTGGCGGTGTCATATGCAATGCAAAAAATATGGATAATGAATATGAACTCGTCAAAGAGTTCGCTGAAAGAATTGGTTCGAAGCTGATTTGCTATATCCCGAGAAGCAAATCCGTGCAGGCGGCAGAAGTCAACCGCATGACGGTAATCGAGCATGACCCTGCATCAGAACAGGCTGATGTTTACCGTAAGTGTGCTGATGCGATTCTAAATAATACAGATTTCAGAATACCAAATCCCTTATCACTCGAAGAGCTGGAAGACCTTGCAAGAAAGTATCTCTGAAAAAAGACTTGGCGGCTGTGCTCTTGGCGGTTCGCTTGCTGTAACCTCCTTCATACGTGACGGTATTACTATAATCCATTCGCCTCAGGGCTGTGCTCATCAGATGTTTTCTGCTTACCATGCGATGGCCGCGGACTCTGATTCTTTCAGCATTCCAAAGGTGATTGTTTCAAACATCACAAACCGTGAGGTAATCTTTGGAGGAGAAGAGGCTCTTCTCGAAGCACTCGACCGTGCCGATGCAGAAAATCCAGCTCTCATCTCAGTTGTTACCTCCTGCGTTCCGGAAACTATCGGTGATGATGTGGAAGGAGTATGTGCATCACATGCGGCGGCGGATAAAATTGTCTATGTTCCGGCGTCCGGTTTTCTTGGAGGTTCCTCTCAGGATGGAGAAAATATCGCGTTAATCAGCATTTCCAAACGTGTCTCCCCTTCCGAAATTGTTCCAAGAACAGCTGTAATTATTGGAGAGAAGAATCTTGAGTCAGAGGTGGAGGAGAATTATGCTGAGGTCTGCCGGCTTCTATCCCGTCTTGGAATCTCTGTATCTCTTCGCTTCTGCAGAAACATTTCTGCAGCAGATATCATAAAGCTTGGAACTGCTGATTTCTTTATCATTCGTGATGAGCGTGTGGAAGAGGCAGGACGTACGATTGCAGAGAATTTTGGAAGACCATATGTTTCATCATTCCCTTCGGGACTTTCAGGCTGTGTTCGTTTCATTCGTGAGGCTGGGTTGGCCTGCGGAATTTCAGAGGCAGAAATCGAAGATGCAGTATCAGCTGAGGAGGCGTATCAGGCAGAACAGCTTTCAATTTTCAAGGAGCTTTCCGGAATGAAGGTCTCTCTAGGTTTCGAGCCGTTTGCCGGATGTCATGCAGTTGCCCGCGAGGCGATGCAGAGGCTAAACATCCATGAAACAGCAGACGGGATGGAGATTAAGCTGCCGTTCTATCTGCCTGTTGGCCTGTCTGGTGTTTTGAAGATGCTGTATCTTTGGCGGAGGGAGAAGAGAAAATGACATCTTGTATGGAAAATCCTGTGATGCCTTGTGCAATGACTGGTGCATGCGCTGTTCTGTCCGGCTTTTCCGGGCTGTCGGTTGTTGTTCATGGTTCTTCCGGATGCTATTATTATCCGCGGTCGATTCTTCGGGCACAGCTTTATTCGACTTATCTTTTAGAGTCTGAGATTGTATTTGGAACGGTTGACCGTCTGCGTGAGGTGGTGTCTTCTCTTGAGGCGGAAGGAAAACCTGTGGCTGTTGTGAATACCTGTATTCCAGCCCTTACCGGGGAGGATTTGGCGAATGCTTTCGAAGGCACGAATGCGGTGTTTGTGGATTCTCCGGGTTTTTCAGGAAATGCGGAGGCAGGAGTTAAAGCAGCATACACGGCATTGGACATCAAAACAGCAGATGTTTCTGCGGTAAATATTGACGGTGTGTGCGGGCTTGACCTTTTTGCACGCGGAAATTTGCATGAGGCACGCCGTATGCTCTCGCTTCTTGGAATTCCTGTGCGTTTGTCGTTTGCCGCAGATTCTTATTCGAAGCTGAAAGATGGGGCTGCCCCATTTTCCGTGTCAGTAAATCCTGCATGGGATTCCGGAGTTGGTGAGAACCTTGGTTCTCTCCTGTTTTTGGATATCAAAGATACAATGTCTGCTCTGGAAAAGAGATTCCCCAATGCTGATTATGCAGCCCTCGAGGAAGAGTGGAAGAAGGCGGATGAGACGATGTTTTACTATGCGGATAAGTATCTTCGAAAGTACACTCCGCCTGTTGCGGCTGTTGCGGGGCAGGGAAGTTACTGCCGCTTTGCGTCTGCGATGCTTACCAGATATTTCGGCTCAGACATTGCTGTGTCTCTTCCACGCGAGGAGGTTGTGGATTATACTGAGGTTTCCGAGAAGATTTCTGCAGCAGAACCGGATTTGATTCTTGGCTCTACGTTTGAAGCATCTGTTTATGATGCCGCATTCTTCGGCATCACCCACCCTGACAGAAGTAGGATTTCTATGTCGGCGCGTGCGGTTTCCGGTGTTGAAGGGGGAGTGATGTTTATGGAAGGGGTTTTGAATGCGCTGATGGATTATCATAAACGGTGATTTTTTGTTGTGCTTAGCATGCCAGCCTAAGCGGTTGGCTCTATTCCGGCGTGGCACGCGGAATAAAGCCAACACTCAGACACATTCAACAACTGCAAAAGACGGTATCATATGAAAAAACATATAGTAGTAGCCGAACCAAAATAATAGGTATGGCACTTACTTTAGATTCAACTATTGCCGACCTTCTCCGTGAGAAGCCGGAAAGCGCAGCAGTCCTCCAGAGCTTCGGCATGGGATGTCTCGGATGCGCAATCGCAAACAACGAAACCATCCGTGAGGCTGCAATGGTTCACGGAATCCCATTAGAAGAGCTTGCAGCAAAGCTCGGTTTCTAAACGCCCATAAGCACAAAAAATATCTGAGGTTTTGAACCTCTCATTTTTTCTTACTCTATCTCTGCAAGAGGGAGATGTTTTCCCGTCTGCATATAATACATCTTCTCGCCCATTCTGCATGCATGATCAGAACAGCGTTCCAGATACCTATTCATCATCAGACAGGCACAGCCGTATGCAACAGAGACGGTCTTTTCCTCAATCTGCTCTACAAGCTCTGCATACACCTCATGGTACAGACGGTCAACCGTATCCTCAATAGATGCGCATTCCTTCAGAAGCGAGAGGTCATCTGATGCAAAGACATTGTATATATGCTCCAGATTTTTGCCGGTAAGCTCCCCTATCTCATACAGTTTTTCCGGAAGGAAATACTTCTCTGTCTCAGCGGATACAAGCTCTGCAATATCCTTTCCATATCTTCCGATACGTTCAGATGAAGTCACCACATCCATTGCGCAGGAGATAAGACGCAGGTCTGCTGCCATCGGCTGGTTTAATGCAATCAGAAGAATACCTTTCCCATAGAGATGTTCATACTGAGAGGAAACATATGATTTCTGCCGTACGATATCAGACGCCACTCTGGTGTCTCCTGCTTCAAACGCAGAGACCGAATGTTTCAAAACATCCAGCGCAAAACGTCCGTACCAGATAACCTCGTCCTTGTAAGACGCAAGTTCTGCATGGAAATGGTCGCTCATCCAAACCTCCCGGTGATGTACTTTTCCGTTAGTTCATTTTGCGGACAGGAAAATATCTGCGGTGTCTCCCCGTATTCAACAAGCTTTCCCATATACATAAAGCCGGTAATGTCCGAGACGCGGGCTGCCTGCTGCATGCTGTGTGTTACAATCAAAACTGTGTACTCCTTTTGTAAATCTCCAATGAGGTTCTCAATTTTTGCGGTGGCTATCGGGTCAAGAGCCGAGCACGGCTCATCCATCAGAATAACCTCAGGATTTACTGCAAGACTTCTTGCAATGCAGAGCCTCTGCTGCTGTCCGCCGGAAAGACCAAGCGCTGATTCATGCAGGCGGTCCTTTACTTCATCATAGAGGACAGCCTTTTTCAGACACTCCTCGACAATACCATCGAGAGTGTTTTTGTTTTTGATTCCATGCACTTTCGGTCCATAGGCAATGTTGTCATAGATGGATTTCGGAAACGGATTCGGACGCTGGAACACCATGCCGATATCTTTTCGAAGAGATACTGCATCACAATCCCGGATATTCTTTCCTTTGAAGAAAAGGTCTCCTTCAATCCGACAGTTTGGAATCAGGTCATTCATTCGGTTCATACAGCGGAGAAGTGTTGACTTTCCGCAGCCGGAAGGGCCGATTAAAGCCGTTACGGCATTCTCTTCGAAGGGAAAACTCACATCGAAGAGTGCCTGCTTCTGTCCATAGAAGAGGCTGAGATTTTTTGCTTCAAGTATTGGTGTCATGGGAGATTTTTCTGAAGTTTTCTGCGAAGTACTGCGGCAGCGATATAGAAGACCGCAACCAGACAGATAAGAACGACAGCAGTCGCATACTGCTGAGGTTCAGTGTTTGGAACACTGGTCGTCAGTACATAGAGGTGGAATGGGAGAGCCATTACCGGTTCAAAGAGGTCCGGGGTGATGAACCGTTTGGAAAATACCACTGCGGTAAACATGATTGGAGCAGTCTCTCCTGCGGCACGCCCAAGCGAAAGGACTGCTCCGGTGATGATACCGGATGCTGCAGCCGGAAGAACTACCCGAAGAATTGTCTGCGAACGGGTAGCGCCGAGACCAAAGGATGCTTCGCGAAGGGAGGCTGGAACTGCTTTGAGTGCTTCTTCGGTGGTCTTGATAATTGTTGGAAGAATCATCAAAGCAAGACAAATCATTCCGGCAAGCAGGCTGACTCCCCATCCAAGGAAAAGCACCAGGAATGCAAATCCGAACACACCGAAGACAATCGACGGAGTTCCGGAGAGCAGGTCGATGCCGGTTCGAAGAAGGGAGGTGATGCGGGAACCTCCTGCATACTCGTTCAGATAAACAGCAGCTCCTATTCCAATCGGAAGAGCGATGAGAATCGCACCGAATACCAGTTCAAGTGTTCCGATAATTGCCGGGAAGATACCGCCTGATCTTCCCAAATCCTTTGGAGATTCTGTCAGGAACTCAAAGGTTACTGCAGGAATTCCGTTTATGAAAATATTACCAAGAATTACTGCGAGGACGGCAAGAACAGCAAATGTTCCAATATAAATGCAAGCGAATGCTGCTTTCTCTGTGATGCGCGGAGAAATCCTGAACGGAAGGGATGGAAGGGAGGGCAGAACAAAGAGTGCTTTTCCCTGCTCGATTCTCTTTGTCACAAAGCGGGATGCAAGATTTACCAGAAGAGTTACCACCAGCAAAATCACTGCAATGCCGAAGAGTGCATGATAGTGCATTGAACCGGCAGAAACCTCGGCAAGTTCAATACCGAGCGTTGCAGTCAGTGTCCGAATCGGTGAGAGAATGTCCCAGAGAGGAGATGGAATCACTGCACTGTTTCCGGCAACCATCATCACAGCCATTGTCTCTCCAATCGCTCTGCCCATTCCAAGAACAACCGCCGCAGAAATTCCGGAGGCAGCAGCCGGCAGAAGAACACGGGATATGGTCTGGAATCTGGTTGCTCCAAGTCCTAAGGATGCCTCACGGAAATCCTTTGGAACAGCAGAGAGTGCATCCTCTGAAACAGAGACAATGGTTGGCAGAGCCATTATTCCAAGAAGAACAGATGCAGCGGCCCACGAAAAACCGCTCGGGATGTCAAGTGTTCTCTGGAGAAAACTGCATAAGACAAGCATTCCGAAAAATCCGTACACCACAGACGGAATGCCTGCCAGAAGTTCAACCGCCGGCTTTACTGCATCTCGGAGTTTTTTCGGTGCGACGTATGCGAGGAAAATAGCGGTTAAAAGCCCAAGCGGAACTGCAATCAGCATTGCGCCTGCAGTTACCAGAAGCGTCCCAACGATTAATGCACTGATTCCATATGACGGAGTGCTTCCGGTTGGATTCCACTCTGCTCCAAAGAGGAACTCAAAAATCCCTACTTCAAGAAACGCCGGCAGTGCGGTTATCAGAAGATAGCCGAGAATAAAAATGACTGCAAGGGAGGCAAAAAGGGCGGAGGTGAACCACACTCCGCGAATGCCGTTTTCCTTCCAGTTTGCGATTTTACTCATGAATCTCACACAGCCGGGATAAATCCGCTGTCTTTGAGAATCTGCTGTCCTTCCTCAGAGAGGATGAAGGCAAGGTAGTCTGCTGCAAGTCCTTCCGGCTCACCGTTGGTGACCATCAGAAGCGGACGGTTGATTTCATAAACTCCGGAGATGACATTTTCAACGGTTGGAGCAACCCCGCCGATGCTGAATGCTTTGAGGCTGTCATCAACATACTCTAAGGAGACATATCCAATTGCCCCCGGAGTGATTGAGACTGCCTGAGCAACTGCACCGTTGGAGTTTAACTCCTGCATGTCCTTTGCGGCATCCTCTTTGTCTAAGACGAACTCAGTAAAGAATTCTCGAGTACCGGATGAGCTGTCGCGTCCGATTAAGACAATTTTCAAATCAGCGCCTCCGACCTCTTTCCAGTTGGTAATCTCTCCCTGATAGATTGCCTTTACCTGTTCTAAGCTCAAGTCAGATACCGTGTTGGACGGGTGGCCGACGAGAGCAATACCATCTTTTCCGACAATGAACTCTTTTAAGTTGTTACCATCTTTTTCAGATGCTTTCAGGTCGCGGGAAAGCATACCGATGTCGGAAGTTCCGCCGATAACAGATGTTGCGCCAACGCCGGAACCGCCGCCGGAAACCTGAATGTCTGCATGGCTGTTCTGATTCATGTACTCTTCAGCAGCGGCCTGTGCAACCGGCAGGACAGTAGTAGAACCTGAAATACTAATAGTCTCTGTGTCTCCTGTGCTGATACATCCTGCACCAAAGACTGTTGTCAGGAGAAGTACGCAAAGGACAACTCCTCCAATTATATGGTTTTTGCGAGTAGTCATAACCAAATACACATTACATCTGATTCGATATAGGCATATTCGACATAGATATAGTAAAATCAAGAAAATATAGAATATATATATGAATTATCTCTATAGGCGATATTGATGCCTTCCTCAAAGGCAACATCTTTTTAATCTCGAGATAAACTATAGAATAGTTATGGCCGACACTCCTCCAAAAGCCGCTGAAAAATCCAATATCCAGGCCGCAGTCCTGCCGCAAATAGACGAAGAACAGGCAAAAGAGCTTGCCCGCGAGTGGATTGAGTCAAATAACCTGCCGCTCAAAAAACAATCATACAGAATTGGAAAAGCGGTAATGGTCTACTACCCATTCTGGGAATTTGTACGTGAAGACGGCTCTAAGATAAAGACATCATACCGTCCGGCATGCGGAACGCTCATGACGGATTTACAGAAAATAAACCGTGCTGTATCTTTAACAGAAGAAATCCCAAAAAACCTCACCACCCTTCCAATATCAATCAATGCTTCATATTATTATCCGGAAATCCATGGAATCCCGCGCGGTGAAAGACTTGTTGCAATTCCATTCTGGCTTATCAGCTATAAAATAAACAAAAGCATCTACATGCTCAAAATCGATGCGGAAACAGGTATCGCACTTCCTGAGTGGCATCCGTTCAGAGAGCGCGTGAACTGGAGAAAGATTGCTCTTGTTGCATTTATCCCGCTTGTACTAATCAGCATGACAGCTATCCTCCTGCATCCGGCTCTCTTTATTCTGGATGCGGCAGTTGTAGTATTCCTTGTTTACCAGAGCAGAATGTTCTCGCTCATAAATGAGAAGAAGGAGGGTAAGAATGGTTCTTGAACGTTCAGTAGAAGACAGGATTGTCGAGACTATGTATCCTGCCCTGATTACAAAAGGGGTTGCTGACAAAAATATCCAGAGATGGTTCTCCAAAGGTGTTAAAGCGCCCGACCTGGCAAAGAAAGCCCACATCACAGAGAACTATCTGCTGTACATCCCATTCTGGCGCTTCATTGCTCAGGGAAAAGCTGTCGGATGCGGATACTCTGAATATCATGAATCAACAGGAAATGTTCTTCGAAATGTCTTTGAAGAGTTAGTTGACGAGGAGTTTGTCTGGACAGAGTGTGCCTGCGATACAGGAAAGTATGGAATCCATGAGCTCTGGCTTGACCCCGGAGGAGAAGTGCCCTATGTTCCTGGAAGCGTCTCATCGATGGATGCAGGAGGTTCTGCAATTGATGCAAGCACCAGAGGTCGTGAAGCAGTTCACGAAATGATTCGGCAGAAAATGGTAAAGCGCATCGAAAATGTTACACTCGATAAGACTTTCCTTATCCCGAAGGTTTTTGAACTTGTGTATGCTCCGGTCTGGATTGCGCACTACACTTATGAAGGCGGGCACTTTACTGTAATCGTGGATGGTGTCAGAGGAGATATTTTAGGCGGTACTGCTCCTGCGAATCTTACGGCTAGAACACGCTTTATGATTCTCTCCTTTGCGGCAGGAGGCCTTATGATTGGAACAGCTCTTGGAATGATTCTGCACTCGGGAGCTTTTGCAATATCTGAACTCATCCAGCTCATTCTGCTTCTTATGGGAGTTGCGCTTTGTATGGCTGCGTATCCGGCATTTCGTGCGGGTAAAACGTTTGAGGCCTCAGGAACTATGAAAAACATCGAACGCCTTCGCCCATCGCTTCGTGTTCCAAAGGAACTTACTGACTACGAAATCCTAACCCGCGAGAACAGTATCTTAACATGTCCTGAGTGCGGGGCAAAGGTTGAACAGCCATGGGGAGAAGTTGTTACCCACTGTGCAGGATGCTCAAAACTTCTGGATGTTACAGCCGACGAGGTTGAGGTAATCAACTACATGACAGCAAAACCGAATCTTCTGTCTGTCGCAGCGATGAAGGACAAAAAGCCCGAATATATTCCGTTCTGGAAGTTTGAGGCTGAGATTTCAATCTCTGATTACTTAACCGAAGGCGACTCTGAGACTGGTCTTCCATCAATTGAAGGAAAACGCAGTTACTATATCTGTGCCGGAGACATCCCGCGTTATCTTTCAGAGCCTTGGGAAATTGATTTGACAATCCGCAATCCTGAACTTGAAGCGGCTTTGGATATTGAAGGAAGGATGCCTGTTTTAATCAACAAGAAGACGGCAACAGAACTTTCAGAGTTCCTGTATCTCAGATACGAAACCATGAAACCCGGAATCCTTCAGGTTCTCAGATACAACTTTGATGTGACCTCTGCGGAAATTGTTTATATCCCGTATTACAAAGAATCATCATCATTTATCCCTGGTGTATAATCAGTTGAAAAAGCATCACGAAATACAGGATACTTTAGAGAGATTCTTCCATCTCCAGACATTTCGCCCGAATCAGGAGGCAATTATCCAGTCGATTGTCTCCGGTCATGATGTTTTGGCAGTGATGGCTACCGGAGGCGGCAAATCGCTTTGTTATCAGCTTCCGGCTCTGATGCTTTCAGGGATGACTGTTGTCATCTCTCCGCTTATCGCACTGATGAAGGATCAGGTGGACACACTTTTGTCTCAGGGTGTCAATGTCGCGATGCTCAACTCTTCGCTGACGTATGACAGACAGCGGTCTATTGAAGCGGCGGCGGTTGCCGGGAAAATCCGCATTCTCTATGTTTCTCCCGAGCGTGCAGTGCAGGCGGACTTTGTTGATATGCTTCAGAAATGTAATGTCTCGCTTTTCGCTGTAGATGAAGCACACTGTATTTCTATGTGGGGACACCAGTTCAGACCAGAGTACAGGAGAATTAAAGGACTTCGGGCATTTTTCCCCGGAGTTCCATTTGCAGCATTTACGGCGACTGCAACCAGAAGAGTTCGTGAAGATATCATAAATGAACTGCGCCTGCAAAGTCCTGATATCTTTATCGGAAACTTTGACCGCCCGAACCTGAGATATGCAGTCTACAAAGAGCCTCACCGCGAGGTTCGCATGAAAAAAATCGCGAGTTATGTTATGGCTCATCGAAATGTATCAGGAATCATCTACTGTTTCTCGCGTGCTGATACAGAGGAGATGGCGGCATATCTGATGAAGTCACACATTATGGCATCACCTTACCATGCCGGAATGTCCACACGTGACCGTGCCCGCGTGCAGGAGATGTTTCAGTCAAATACAATCTCAGTTGTCTGCGCAACAATAGCTTTCGGAATGGGAATTGATAAGCCGGATGTACGCTATGTAATCCATGCGCACATGCCGAAGGATTTGGAGTCATATTACCAGGAAACAGGCCGTGCCGGACGTGACGGTCTTGCTTCTGACTGTCTTTTGTTCTACTCAGCAGGAGATAGAGCAAAGATGCTTCGCTTAATGGAAAAGGAGACTGATGAAGCGAAAATGCCTGCTGTTCGCGAGAGGCTCTATCAGCTTTACTTCTACTGCGAGACAAAGGAGTGCAGAAGAAAACTGCTTCTGAAATACTTCGATCAGGAGATGGACAACTGCGGAAACTGTGATAACTGTGCGGCAAAGAAGCGCGCATCTAGAAAATCATTGCCTCAAAAATCAGCAGAGCTTCTGCCAAAGGAGATGGAAGAGGAGATTGTCTTTGCGGTCGGCGAACTTGAAGGATTGCTTACTGTTCCTGAGTTTGTTTCATTCCTAATAGGTCTTGATCGATTAAAAACAAAGACTCTCGGACTTAGAAAGCACAAAAGTTACGGTGTTGCGAAGTACTATCAAAGGTCTGTGGTTACAAATACTGTTGAGAATTTAATCGAGAACGGACGTCTTCGAACGGCAGGAGATACAATCAAGAAAGTCTATTCAGGAAAGAGCAGACGTTGAATTTTGCCCCTCTATTTTTGCCTGTCTTTTAAAGAACCCTAATGTACCTTGAACACCAACATAACCTCATCTATGGATTCATTATTCATTCACAAATTCCATAGGAGACTTATCACATGTACTTATCTGACACTACCAAGTATCTCATTCACATTAAAATCGAAGCAGAGGGGGTGGTTGAAAAAACCGACGTAGTCGGCGCAATCTTCGGACAGACCGAAGGGCTCTTGGGCGAAGATATGGATTTGCGTGATCTTCAGCGAAGCGGAAGAGTTGGAAGAATTGATGTAACGCTTACTTCCAAACACGGAAAGACTTCTGGAGATTTGTATATCGCTTCATCACTTGACCGTGCTGAAACAGCGATTCTGGCTGCGGCTCTTGAGACCATTGAGAGAATCGGTCCTTGTGTTTCCCGCATCAGTGTTGAGGGTATCGAGGATCTTCGGGCAATTAAGCGCCGAAAGATTGTCGACCGTGCAAAGGAGCTTTTGATGGAGTCCTTTGATGAGGTTGGTCTTTCGACGAATGAAATCTTAGCAGAAGTCCGCGAGGCAAGCCGGGTTGTTAAAATCACAGCTATCGGAGATGACCGTCTGCCGGCCGGTCCTACGGTTCTTGAGTCTGACGCAATTATTATTCTCGAAGGAAGAGCTGATGTGTTGAATCTTCTCCGCTGCGGAATCAAGAATACTGTGGCTGTCGAGGGAACCAAAGTCCCGGAGATTGTGGCCGAACTTTCGCGTAAGAAGAACACAACTGTGTTTGTTGACGGAGACCGCGGAGGAGATTTAATCTTAAAAGAGCTTTTGCAGGTTGCAGATGTTGACTTTGTTGCTTTTTCCCCGCGCGGAAGAAGTGTGGAGGACATGACTAGAAAAGAGATTATCAAATCTCTTCGAAACAAAGTACCTGCTGATGTTGTCCGCGCACAGGTTGCAAGAAATGAACCTCTCTCTGATTTGGTTTTTGAAATTACAGCACCCGAAGATGAAGCAGAGCCTGCATCCCAGGCTTCACCAGCAGTGCAGGAAGCAGAAGTATTAGCAGCCGAAGAAAAACCTGAGCCAAGAGAGGCAATCTCTTCTGTCGAAGGACATGCTGATTATATGAAGGGGACTGGGCGTGCACGTGTTCTGAACTCTGATGCAGTAATTCTTGGGGATTATACAATAAAGGAGCTCGAGGATATTCTTCCAAAACTGGACTCTGATGCCGCAGGAATTATTATGGATGCTTCCTGCGGGCAGAAGCTGGTGGATTCTGCCTACAAAAAAGGTCTGAAGTATATCGCAGCCCGTGAATTTACAGGTATTGTTCACAGACCGGCAGGAATCAGACTGATTCCACTCTAATTTTTTTGAAAAAAGAAAATATTTGTGTCCGCTGATTTTGCGGATTAGTTTTTCAGGCAGGAGAGAAGGTCGTCGCAGCGTGCGTTGATGCGCTTTGCTGCTTCAAGGATTGCGGTTGCTGCATCCTTCTTTGCACCCTGCTTCATGGTAACAAGCATCTCCGGGTCGGAGAACTGGAACTCGATAACGTATTTTGCTACATCCACTTCCTCGTCTAAGAGAAGCTCTTCGACAAGTGCGTTTACGAAGGTGTGTCCTTCACCTTCAAGGACGAGCTGTATTTTTTCCTTTTCAAGCTCAATAATCTTCAGCTTCATTGTGTAGTATTATTTGCTGCTCTAAACCTATATTTATTGCGGGTTTCCTGCTATGGTGAATTATCTCCAGTGTGGGGAATACTGCCCAAAGTATTATTATGTCTGAGGGCTAATATAATAGAGCACTCAGTTTAGTGGAGCAGTACTCGAAAGATACTGCGAGTGTCACCTCTTCGAAAGAAGAGTTATGATGCGGAATTATCTGTAGCAGATGTAGCCAAGCCTGGTATGGCGCAGGGTTGCTAACCCTGTGTCCCTCTGGGACTCGGGGGTTCAAATCCCTCCGTCTGCGCTTATTTTCACGCATAACCACACCCCGGCACTGCATTCGTTTTAAACGGATTAATGTGTAACTTCAGGAACGTATGAAATAAGACGTCCCACTCTCACAACAGAGAGGTAAAACAATGGTTGAAGAGTCAGAATTAAAATATTTTGTGCGGATCATTAACACTGATCTGGACGGTACCCAGCCTGTTCAGCTTGCGCTGACCGGTATTAAGGGAATCGGTCTTCACGCAGCACTTATCATCTCCCGCCGTGCAGGTGTTGACACCCATGCAATCGCAGGTCTCTTAGAAGATGAGCAGGTCGCAGCACTCGAAGAACAGGTTCTTGCATATGCCGCAACTGTACCAAAATGGATGGTCAACCGCCCCGTAGATGTGTACACTGGTGAAAAGAAACACCTCTATGGCAGCGACCTTGCACTCGCAAAGGAAGATGACATCAACCTCATGAAGAAAATGCGGTGCTACCGTGGTGTTCGTCATGAGAACGGCTTAAAAGTCCGTGGACAGTGCACTAAATCTACCGGCAGATTCGGTAAGATCGTCGGCGTTTCCAAGAGAAAGAAGTAATTAAGGTGAGTAAAAATGGGATACCCAGGAAAGAACACTAAACAGTACTCATCTCCAAAACGCCGCTTTGAAAAAGCACGTATCGAGACTGAGCGCGTCCTTGCAATCAACTATGGACTTCGTAACAAACGCGAAATCTGGAGAGCAACTGAAGTTTTAAGAAAGCACCGTGGAGGAGCACGTGAAGTTCTCGCAATGACTTCCTCTATGGGTGAAACCCCGAAGACTGTCGCACGCCGTGAGGAGCTTCTCGGCACCCTTCAGCGCTACGGCATCGTCGGAGCAACCGCTGGAATGGATGACATTCTCAGTTTAAAGGTTGAGGACATCTTAGAACGCCGCCTTCAGACCGTCGTTTACCGCAAGGGTCTTGCACGCAGCATGAAACAGGCACGTCAGCTTATCACTCACGGACACATTGCAATCAACGGCAAGCGTGTCAGTGTCCCAAGCTACATGGTCACTGTTTCCGAAGAAGCAAACATCGCATACTACGCAACCTCCTCGTTTGTTGATGAAGCAAACGGTGAGCGCCAGCGTATCATGAACCAGAGGGCATAACCATGGCAGAAGCAGCTGAAAAATGGGGCATTGCCCACATCTTCGCCTCGTTCAACAACACCATCATCACCGTCACCGACTTATCCGGTGCAGAGACCATCTGCAAATCCAGCGGTGGAATGGTCGTTAAGCAGGCACGCAATGAATCCTCGCCGTACGCAGCAATGCAGATGGCAATCAACATTGCACAGGCAGCAAAAGACAAAGGAATTACCGGCCTTCACATCCGTGTTCGCGCACCAGGAAACGGCAGACAGCGCTCTCCGGGACCAGGAGCACAGGCAGCAATCCGTGCACTCTCCCGTGCCGGAATCCGTATCGGAAGAATTGAAGACGTGACTCCCGTACCGCACGACTCCATTCGTGTCAAGGGCGGAAGAAGAGGCAGGAGAGTCTGAATGGATCTGGTATTCAGCAGGCTCGATGACTCTGTCGCACGTTTCACTATCCACGGAGCGACGCCTGCATTCGCTAACGCCCTTCGTCGCTCAATGATTGGAGAGGTTCCAACTCTCGCAATCGAAGACATCCGTATCTACGACAACACCAGCGTTCTCTTTGATGAGATTCTCGCACACAGACTCGGTATGATTCCAATCAAGACCGACCTGTCCCAGTACACCCCAAGAGCAGACTGCTCCTGCGGCGGCGCTGGATGCCCTGGATGTACGGTTACCTTCACCCTGAGCGCTGAAGGCCCGAAGATGGTTACTTCCGGAGATCTTGTATCTATGGATCCAAAGACCGTTCCAGTCCTCGACAATATCCCAATCATCAAACTTTGGGAAGGACAGAAGGTTGTTCTGGAAGCAACTGCTGAAGTCAACTACGGAAAAGAACACGCAAAGTGGGAACCGACTCTCGCATGCGGCTACAAAGAATTCCCGGTTATTACCATCTCCGAGAAATGCGACGGCTGCGGAAAATGCGTATCCGAGTGTCCACGCGAAGTTCTGGAAATTGCCGACGGCAAAGTATCCATCCGTGTTGTAAACGGTGAGAGCAAAGAAAAGGACTGTTCGATGTGCCGTCTCTGTGAGACCGCATGCATGGACAGTGAAATCGGAGACGAATCCGCAATCAAGATCGATGCAGATTCCACCAGATTCATCTTTGTTGTAGAAAGCGACGGCTCACTGCCGGTAAAAGAAATCATCGAACGTGCACTGCTGCATATCAAATCAGTATCCACAGACTTAATTGATGCATTACAGGAGGGACTGTAAATGAATAAATCCAACCCCCGCCTCGAATCCTTAATCATGATGCTTAAACGCGCATCTAGAGAGAACGAGGCAAACATCTGGCGCGAGATTGCAGGACGTCTTGAGACCTCCAGCAAGAACCACGCAGAAGTAAATGTCAGTAAGATCAACCGCTACGCAAACGAGAACGAAATCATCATCGTTCCGGGCAAAGTCCTTGCCGCAGGAACCATTGGTGCAGCTGTCAAAGTTGCAGCATTAAACTTCTCCGATGCAGCACGCGAGAAAATCACCGAGGCAAACGGAACCTGCATGACCATTGAAGAGCTCGTTGCAGCAAATCCGAAGGGAAGCCGTGTAAGAATTCTGAGGTGAATTGAAATGGTTACCGTTATTGATGCAGAAAACCTTCTTCTTGGAAGACTCTCCAGTATCGTTGCCACCCGCGTACTTGCAGGTGAAGAGATTGCAATCATCAACGCTGAGAAAGCAATCGTTTCCGGAAACCGTGCAATGGTCTTAAACGAATACTACGTCAAGCGCGTACGCGGATCCGTCGAAGGCGGTCCGTTCTACCCGAGACGCCCAGACCAGCTTGTGAAGCGCACCATCCGCGGTATGCTTCCATACAAGACCCGCCCGGGAGCAGCAGCTTTCCGCCGTGTCAAGGCATACGTCGGCGTTCCGTACGAGTTCAAAGACGCAGAAGCAGAAGTCCTTGCAGACGCACACCGCGACAGACTTTCCGGTGCACGCTATGTTGCAGTCGGCGAGATCAGCAAGAACCTTGGAGCAAAGTTCTAAAACAGGTGAATGAAACATGAAAGTAATTAACACCAGTGGAAAGAGAAAGACCGCTATTGCACGCGCAACCTTCCGCGAGGGCAAGGGCAGAGTTCGTATCAACTCCGTACCATTAGAGGTTTACTCCAACGAGATCATCAGAATGAAGATCTCCGAGGCAATTGCACTCGCTCCGGGAGCAATCGACAACGTCGATGTTGACATCGAAGTCTCCGGCGGAGGAGTCATGGGCCAGGCAGAGGCAGTCCGCACTGCACTTGGTCGCGGAATCCTTGGCTGGACCAACGACCCGAAGATTAAGGAAGTCTACCTGTCCTACGACAGAACTCTCCTTGTCAACGACTCCCGTCAGAAGGAAATGAAGAAGCCACACGGCCGTGGAGCACGTGCGCGCTTCCAGAAATCCTACCGTTAAGTACCGAAGGTCGAATATATTGGGGGGAAACCTCCCTCCAATTCGAAACTTTAATAAGGACACAAAGATAACTTATGATACCAGTTCGATGTTTCACATGTGGGAAAGTTGTTTCCACATACTGGGAAGAATATCAACAGAGAACAGCAGCCGGTGAGGACCCGAAAGATGTCCTTGATTCACTTGGATTAGACCGTTACTGCTGCAGAAGAATGCTTCTGTCTCACAAAGAGACTGTTGATGAGTTGTACCCCTACACGTGAAGCATGAGAATGAGCGGGGCCGTAGGGTAGCCTGGACCATCCTATTACGTTCGGGACGTAGTGACCTGAGTTCGAATCTCAGCGGCCCCATTTTTTTCTCCCTGATTCATGGATGTGATTTTCTATAATGACAGCTACTAGTTATACTCGTTATGAACGTGCCAGAATTGTCGGAGCACGTGCTTTGCAGATTTCGATGGGAGCTCCTGTCCTTGTCCGCACTGCAAAAATCGATCCGCTTGACATCGCTCTTGTGGAATTCGATGAGAACCGTGTCCCAATCACTGTCAGAAGACAGTTCGGTAACGTTGTTGAGGATCTTTAAATGACTGAGATTGCAGATATTCTTCTCCGTATGATTGTCGACTCCCGCGGCAATCCGACTGTTGAGGCAGAGATTACCACCGTTTCCGGCGGCTTCGGCCGTGCATGTGCCCCAAGCGGTGCATCTACCGGAATTTACGAAGCCCACGTCCGCCCGTGTGACGAGGCAATCGAAGACGCAAGAAAGACTCTCATCCCGCAGCTCATCGAACTTGATGCAGCTGACCAGAGAGGCTTCGACTACGTCCTTCACGAAATCGACGGAACCGAGAACCTCTCCGGTATCGGTGCAAACGTGGCTGTTGCTCTCTCCCTTGCAAACGCAAAGGCAGCAGCATCCGCACAGGGAATGGAACTCTTCCAGTACCTTGGAGGGGCTTTCGTTCAGCACCAGACTCCGCTTCCGCTCGGAAACGTTATCGGCGGTGGTGCACACGCAGTTGATGCAACCGACATTCAGGAGTTCCTGATTGTCCCGACCGGCGCTGGAAACGCATCTGAAGCAGTCTTTACCAACGCTCTTGTCCACAAGCGCATCAAAGAGATTCTTGTTGCGCGCGGCAAGGGATGCGGCAAAGGCGACGAAGGAGGATGGGCACCGAAGATTTCCGACCTTGAAGCCTTCGAAATCGTAAAAGAAGCAACTGACAAGGTCTTTGATGAGACTGGAATCGAGGTCCGCATGGGTCTTGATGTTGCCTCTTCCGAGATGTGGGATGCAGAGAAACAGCGGTATGTCTATAAGAACGCAGAGCGTACAACTGAGGAGCAGATTGCGTATATTGCAGAGCTCATCGATGACTACAACCTGATTTACGTCGAAGACCCGATTCAGGAAGAAGACTTCGAAGGCTTTGCCGCTATCACCGCCGAAGTTAAGGACCGCGATACTCTCATCTGCGGAGACGATCTGTTTGTCACCAACGTTGAGCGTCTGGCACAGGGTATTGAGATGAACGCAGGCAACTGTGTTTTAATCAAGCCGAACCAGATTGGTACCCTGACTGATACCTTTGAGACTATTGACCTCGCACACCGCTGCGGTTACGAGACTGTCATGTCCCACAGATCAGGTGAAACAACCGATGCCACCATTGCACACTTAGGAACTGCATTCGAGTGCTGCTTCTTAAAGTGCGGTGTCGTCGGAGGCGAGCGCATCGCTAAATTAAATGAACTTATAAGAATTGAGGAGCATTTCTAAAATGGCCGACAATGAACTTGGAATTGAATTAACTGAACCATTAGTATCTGTAGAAGAATATCTTGCTGCAGGTGTCCACATCGGTACCCAGCAGAAAGACAATGACATGAAGGACTTCATCTACCGTGTTCGTTCCGACGGTCTTTACATCATCGACATCAGAAAGACTGACGAGCGTATCAAGCAGGTTGCAAAGTTCCTTTCCCGCTACGAGCCAGGAAAGATTTTCGTTGTCACTTCCCGTCAGTACGGTCAGTACCCGGCACAGAAGTTCGCAGACACTCTTGGTGCAATCTCCCACGTTGGCAGATTCATCCCGGGAACCTTAACCAACCCGAAACTCCCGAAGTACGTTGAGCCGGAAGTCGTTATCGTTACCGACCCAATCGGAGATTCTCAGGTTATCACTGAAGCTGTCCAGTGCGGCATCCCGGTTATCGCACTCTGTGATATCAACAACCAGACCAACAACGTTGATCTCGTTATCCCGACCAACAACAAGGGACGCAAGGCACTCTCCATGATCTACTTCCTCTTAACCAGAGAGATCATGAAGCAGAAGGGCATTGTTTCTTCCCTGACTGTTGAAGACTTCGAAGCTGAACTCTAAGTTCGGTTTTCGGAAAATCATATCCTTTTTTTTGTAATAGTTTATTTGGTGTTTGTGAAGGGGGGTTGGAAGGTTTGACCTGCCTCTTTGATTTCCCGCGTTTGAGAGACTCAGATTTTCTTTATCATCTTCTCTGGGGTAAAGGCCGGAGTATTCTCTGGCTTGGACGTGTTGAGCAGGCTAAACGCTGTTTCCTTCGCGGTTTGCGGGTAAATCCTGCACTTCCAAATTCCCATTTGTGGCTATTTGTGGTTTATCGTGTGGAGGGAAAGCATGAAGCAGCTGCTGCATCTCTGGAACGTGGGCTGCAGTGTGAGTCACATAATCTTCAGGAAACAATTGGTTACTGGCGGGCTCTTTGTGACCTGGGTTGGGATGAGGAAGCGGAGAGGGTGCGTGTTCTGATTGATGGGCTGTTAGATAATAGATAGGCTAGTGTAAGAAAACTCTCACCCTTCTTCTGAATATGAGAAACATTATATTGATATAATGCCTATCATAAATTATGGATTCCATCTCCACAAATTCTGGTATGCCGGACATGGTGTATGAACCTCCACATTTCACCATCCTCACTGATGTTGTTACTCCAAACTCTGAGAGACTGCCAATTGCATATGCATGCACACATGCAGAGTATCACTGTGGTAACGGCAATCACGCTAGAGCATAAATCGTATCGTCTACGACTACCCTTTTTCTTCTTTTTAACTCGAGGTTTCTATGCATAAGATTGATACTGATTTTATCTACGACTCGCAACGACTTATCTTCTACAAACAATCACTTGCCGCTGATGATGTTAGTAAAATTGAAACACTGATTCCAATAAATGATTTGTTTGACTCATTAAAGGAAAGATTGGAAGCGGAAGATCCCGTTTCATCTACTGTTCGATTATCTGCTTTGACTCAGGCAGGTATTTGTTTAACAAATGGTTGTAATTTGCGTTGTACGTATTGTGGAGATAACATTACAAATGAAAATCTTGTATCTCTTACTCTGGATGACGTTGCTGTATATCTGAAGGAGATTATGAAACGATGGTTGCTGAATAAACTTGTTACACGAAAAGAAGAGCCATTGGAAATTACAATTAGTGGAGGTGGGGAACCCACATATAATTGGAATCTGTTTCAGGAAACAGTATTGCTTATAGAAAAGAAATGCGCAGACAATCACATCCCTCTCTCGTTGAGGATGACTACAAATGGTATTCTGATACCATATCAGCGTGAATTCATTATGAATCACTTTAGCTATGTTATGCTCTCTTATGATGGAATGCCCGAACTCCAGAATAAAAATCGTATCTCTTCTGAGTATCCTATCTCATCGAATATTGTTGAGGATACAATTCGATACTTTTTGGCACATAATCTTGATTTTACTGTTAGGACAACATTATGGCAGGATGATTGTATCCGCTTGAAAGATATCATTGATTATATGGTTAGCACTTTTGGTCCAAGAATAAAATGGACAGTACTTCCGGTTCTCCCAACTGGTCGAGCCTTGAATCGTATTGATAGAAAATCCGATGAACTCAAGAACCAGGATTTTGTGGAGTATTATATTGAGGCTTTAGAATATTCAAAAGAAAAATATGGTGACATATCGATTGGGACACCCATGTTCTCAGATCATTTGATTGCCCTGTTTTGCAGTGGTTTATCATGTAATTGTGCGTGTCCATGGCTTCTTCCAAATAGGGATATTATCACGTGTATTGATGCACCAAACACAAAAACAGTAATTGGTACAATTAATGATACAGGTGTCGAGATTTTTAAAAAGTGTGTTGACCCACTATTAACTCAATCTATCATCAAATATTCCGAATGTCGAGATTGTATTGCATACAGGTTCTGCAAAGGCGGCTGCCCCGCAAAACACTTAATGACTGTAGAACACGAGACTGCATTGAGTAATTGGGAATGTTCTATGATTGAAAAATATTGGATGTATGTGTTCAGAAAGATCTTGAAAGGTGAGGAGTGTTTTGGATGGAAAGTAGAGCCAATTAATACAATTGAGGAAATTTCTGGCTATGGAGTGTTAAAACTTGTTCGCATAGATGGTGATAATGATGTTTATTAATAATGTAGAATCCCGTGTAAAAAAGTTAGTTACAGAATCTATTGATGGGGAACTGGTATTGTTCAATGCTGAGGAAAATCAGAGTATTATGTTGAACAGAAGCGCATCTATTATCTGGGAATATATTAGTGGGGCAGAAGCATCTGGCAAGAGTGTGAGTACAGATGACATTGTTTCCATGTTGTGTTCTCTTTACTCTATCCCGTCAGACCAGAGACAGAGATTATATAATGATGTGATACAGGTAATAAATGGATTTTATGATTCAGGATTACTTATCAGGATTTGAATATAGTAGTAGTGTATGTTATTTGAACATTCGAAAAAGAAGGAGGTATATGTCAATTTATTCACCTATGTTACGGTCGGCTGTTGCTTCTTATTTGAAAGATACAGAAAAGTTGTTAGATAACCAGTAACTTCCCAACAGCCCTGTATTCTCCCTTTGCTGAAGATACGAAATATCAACAAAGTACTGAGTATCAGGCAAGCCTTTTTCTGCTGGCATCTATTTTTGTTAATCAACCATGTTGGTGATTGCATGAAACCCAATTAATTAACAAATTAACTATATTCATATATCTAAAACATCGTAATGAGCAAAGCCCCATTCGAGCACTAACACAACCTCCAGAACACATTGGAAGGTATGGACACTGTAAACACCTCTCTTCATCAATAGGTTTTTTCCAATAATTAATTAATTCATTATTTAATTCTTTATCAAAAATAGTCCCCACACATGACTTCTCTGGAAAAGACATAGATTCAACACACTTGTATACATTTCCATCAGGGCCAATAACTACAAACGAATCAAAACTTGCCAATCCACAAACAGCATATTTCCTCTTCAAAAGAGTTTCATATTTAAAATACCCTGCATCTAATAATTTTTTGACAATAATACTTTCTACAAATCTTGGAACAGATGACTCAGGAACATTTCCAACTGAATAAATCTGAGAACAATAAACATCTACTGTGTCTCCAAATTCATGTTGAATAAAATCTATTAACTCAAGATTGTGTAATAGGTTATCCTCATTATAGTTTAGACGAATGGTTACTTCAATTCCATTCTCGATTAATTTGTGGACGTTTTCAATTGTATTATTAAAATTATATCTTTTTGATTTGTAGTTCTTAATGGAATCATATACATCATCCAAACCATCTAATGTAACTTGTATTGCCTTTAAGTTCCAGTTTTTGGATTCATTTATTGTGTGTAAATCAAACAACGATGCATTTGTTGTCATCGTTGAGTAGATTGTTTTATCAGGAAGTTCATCGATTAACCTTGATGAGATGTACGTAATTATGTCTTTTTTTAATAATGGTTCCCCACCAAACCATTCTAATTTTATACTTTTATCGTGTTCTGTTCGTTTTTTGATAAAGTCAACTACTTTGTCCGCTACGTCTAATGACATATCGATTCCAGGCAATTCCTTTTCAAAACAATAGTAACACCTTGCGTTACATTTTGTAGTTGGCAGTATACGAAATAAATTCCCCACCTCATTACTACCAGTAACACACTCATACTGTTCAATTACTTGCTTTGACTCATCAAGAGAGGTTGGAACAATAAAATGATTGTCACGCAACCACTGAAATGTCCCTGGATCTAAACGCTTGATGTCCGTTGTCCAAAAAAAGTACTCGTCTAACTCCAGTTCTATAATCTTTGAGGAATAAGTATTGTATATTACAACAGAACCTAGCCTTTCGTCTTCGATATTAAATATAGATTTTTTGAACATTAAAAAAGAGTAGATTAATGATCTCCACCATTACATGCACATGAGTCACAAGAGACACAGACATCAGAACATACATATGGCATTGGAGAATCTGATTCAGCCTCGCACTCCATAGATTCATAAATTACTTTCATATGAATTTATTTGTATTATGTACTATAAAATATATCTCTCCAATCTATTGTATACCCTACCATATGCTTCTGAATTTTTCTCCACTTTAGAGGATATTGCAAGATGACACATTGTATCACAGTTTTCAGAATTCGAGGCACTTTCGCACGGCGAGGAAGCGTCAGCGACTAAGCCATAAGCACGACCGTAGGGCGTGCGATTGCGCGGTATGGGATTTATATACTTCTACATTGAATCATAAGATGCCTGGAGTAATGACCCAGAGTAACTAAACAGGAGGTGATAATATACCTCTATTAGATTTCAACGATCTCATGATCCTAATCATGCTGTCGTACGAATTACGGGCATGGTATTGGATTTTGATCAAAAAACGATGAGGGGTCAAACCCTCATTGTTTTCTCCCCTATGGGGTTTGCAGGCAAATGATTATATCATTAGAAGACTAATTATTTCCTGTTAATCTAATAGAGGTATGTCCGGTTGGGAGGAGTCATTAACCGCCCGTTAACCGGTATCACCTTCCTTTTACTGTCTATTCTGTATTTTCTTATCTGTGTGTTTTTCTGCGATTTATCTATCCGTCCTATCCCCCTCAGTCTCCTCTATCCGGTAATGCCCATCTTCTCTGAGCACACGTCCTCTTCCCGGACTCCGCTTTCGCACGTCTCTTCGAGCCTCGCGGCAGTCGCCCATGCCGTCATAAATTCCGGCATCGGCTGCCCCTGGGGTCGCAAGCCCTTCGGTCGCGTCTTGCTTCAGGCTTCGCTTTCGCGAAACGCTCCGCTCGCTATACCCGCGCAAAACAATTATTTTCAGCCCTGCGATGCCACAGAAAATAATAAAACTCTTTTAAATTGTTAATTCAAGAAATGGATTGCAAAATAGCCGTAAAAGTCCGGTGAGGGCAGCAGTATCCACACTGCTTTGTACTCCACATCCCCCACCTAACTATAATATATGGCGTTAAGTGTTTTTAATCTTACCGTCTTTTCCGCTCAGAATACCGAGTTTGCGTAAATCGTTTACCACTGCTTTGAGATAGTCCGCGGTGATGTCGAATGAGATTACGTCATTCGTTCCCTCAAGCGGGAAGGACGGAGCACCAAGTGCTTCGAGCAGTGCTTCTTCGGATGCGTTGCCTTCTGCAACAAGCTCGTGAATCTTTCCAACGAATGCCTGCTTGAAGAAAACTGCATCAACGAACTTTGCAGCCTCCTCTTCATCGACATCTACGTGGTCGAGGAAGTCAGCAATTTCATCGGTGTTGACGAAGAGAACTTCTGTTCCGACGGTGATTACATAGTCGGTGGTCGAAGAGGTTCTGACGTGGCTTGCGATGCCGCATTCGGCTAAGTCGTCCTGGGTTACTGCCGGGAAGTCGTTGTATGCATACATGACAGTCATCTCGTCAGCTGCTTTGATTTCTTTCAGACGATAGTTTTCCCCTTCTTCTTCGAGGAGTCCGTTGTCCTCTAAGGTTGCAAGGACCATTAAGGAGGAGACGAATTTGTCTGCGGCATCTTTCTTGATTGCGTCATCTCCGGTTGCATCAATTGTCTGGAGCTGTGCTAACATCTGAGACGGGGTTGAGTCGGATAAGAGGTCTCCTTCCTTGTGTCCTTCGAGGAACTCTTCGAGGGTTTCTTTTCTTTCGATGAGGTCGTTTTTCATGTGGATGAGGTCTTCATCGACTTCGTTTTCCTCTTCGTCCTTTTTGGCAAGCAGGTCGATGAGGTTCATGAACTGGGAGATGGTTCCCTCAAAGTACGGTTCTCCGGAGAAGCTGTGCTCAACAACGATGCGGCTTCCGCATTCCTTTTCGCGGAGGAATTTCTGGAAGTCCACTGCGGCTTCGTGTGAGTAAAAGGTGATTTTCTCTTCGAGTGTCATTCTAAGTAGATAGTTAGTTTCGCATAAGGGATATATCTACCTCTCAGTCGGTTAAATGTATATCCGGCTTTGGCAAATATTTCTGTATGTGCGGAATCGCCGGGACATCCGATACAATACTTGCAGCACCTGTTCTCTATCATCTTCTCCATGCGCTTCAGCATCGCGGTCAGGAGAGTGCGGGAATATTTGTCTGGGACGGAACTTCGGTACAGAAGCAGAAAGGATACGGGCTGGTCTCGGAAGTGTTCAGTGATGCCGACCTCAAACGGTTTACCGGAACGGTTGGTATCGGGCATGTCCGGTATCCGACAACCGGCGGCTCGAAGCCGGAAAATATCCAGCCGTTTCATTTTCTTTTCCGTGGTCACTCTTTGTCGGTTGTACATAACGGAAATCTGGCAAACACTGAGGCTTTGCGGGATGAATATGCAGGCCATGGCGTTACCTTCTCCTCAACCTCGGACACTGAGGTTATCGGAACGGTTCTCGCCGGAGAGCTGGTGAAGGGAAAAAGTCTGGGGGATGCCGTACTCTTTGCACTGCAGAAACTCTCTGGTTCATACTCGGTTATCTGTATGCTTGACGGACAGCTTTTCGGATTCCGCGATCCGCTTGGCATAAAGCCGTTCTGCATGGGAAAAACAAAGACAGGAGGATACATCCTTGCCTCGGAAAGCGCCGCACTTGACGCTGTCGGGGCGGAGCTTCTGCGGGATGTGCGTCCGGGAGAGTTTGTCTTAGTCGGCACAGACGGCATTGTCTCTTCACAGTTGGTGAAGGCGGAATCTCCTGCGCACTGTATCTTTGAGTACATCTACTTTGCCCGCCCCGATTCGATTCTTGACGGGGTATCAGTATATGATGTCCGCAGAAAGACCGGGGAGATTCTCGCCCGGGAATCGTCTGCCGATGCGGAAATGGTATCCCCTGTCCCGGATTCCGGGACTGCTTCCGCGGTTGGATTTGCAAAACAAAGCGGCATCCCGTTTCGGGAAGCCCTCATCAAAAACCGCTATACGGGCAGAACCTTTATTCTCCCCAGTCAGGAGAAGCGTGAGCTTGGCGTCCGCATGAAACTGAATCCAATTCGCTCTCACGTACAAAACCGCTCGGTGATTCTGGTGGATGACAGTATTGTCCGCGGCACCACTGCGAAACGGATTTTGTCTCTGGTTCGTGATTTTGGCGCAGAGGAGATTCATCTGCGGATAGCATCCCCTCCGGTAATTGCCCCCTGTTATCTTGGAACGGATTTCCCGACCAGAGAGGAGCTTATCTCTTCTGCAAAGACGGTTGATGAAGTCCGTGATACCATCGGCGCGTCAACACTTGCCCATGTATCGCTGTCCGGTCTGATAGAAGCATCCGGTCTGCCGAGAGAGTCCCTCTGTCTTGGATGTCTGACCGGGGTGTATCCTCTGGAGATTGCAGGAGAAGTTTGCGAAAAGAAAAAAATGTGTGTTTACCGTAGATAGTACGGGACGAACTTCTTGTGAGCGGTGATAATGGTTTTGCTGTTTGCATTAATCGTTATCACGTAGTCCTCCGACTCTGCATACCAGTTTTTCCCGATTCTGGTAACAGCACCTTCGGAATTTTTTATTCTGTCTTTACACCATGACATCACATCTGCTGTTTCCAGCTGCAGGTTTCTTCTGATTCTTTCGCTTCCCTGCTCAGTGATATGTAAACGCTCTAATTGAGAAAGTAATTCGTTTTTCGCCGTCATAATAGAACCCTTCTGTGTACGGCTGCCTGATTGAGACATTCTGCTGCCTGTATCTTTGGCAGCAATACGGGGAGAGAATACTTCCTCTGTTGTTCTAAATTCTGAAAACTGCTGTGATATATGTGCAGAATAACACATCTCCGGTTGGTTTGGAGGCGGGAGTTTTATCATTTCTGTGTTACACATTAACATATATCATTTCATCTATATACTCATCGATAATATTTATTTTTTATCCGCTTGTTGTGTTTTTATTGGGTAATTTTTTGACAGCGGGTTAAATTATTATGTAATTGTGATGAATCATATTCCGGCACATTCAAACACCACAGAACGGATGGCAGGTGAGTTTCGGCGTGGTGTTTTTCCGCGTTTGGGGTTTTCCTGTTTTTCGTTTTTCTTTCTGTTTCATGTGCAGTACAGGTGAACGATTATGGTTCTTGATACTGGTGCAACGGCCTGGGTTCTGATTTCAGCTGCATTGGTATTGCTGATGGTTCCCGCTGTAGGCCTTTTCTATGGAGGAATGGTGAGACGGAAGAATGTTATCTCAACGATGATGCTTTCTTTCGTATCTCTTGCTCTTGGTATTGTTCAGTGGATTATTATCGGCTACACGTTGGCGTTTGGCGGCGATGTTGCAGGGCTGATTGGTTCACTGGAGTTTTTCGGACTCAGCGGTATTCCGTTTGACGGGGTGACGAATGGGATTCCAGATATCCTGTTTGTCTGTTTCCAGATGATGTTTGCCTGTCTGGCCCTTGCGATTCTGACGTCCGGTCTGGTCGGAAGGGTGAAGCTTTCGTCCTATATTGTGTTCGGGCTTTTGTGGCTGACGCTTGTGTACGCTCCGCTTGCTCACTGGGCATGGGGAGGAGGCTGGGCTTCCCAGCTTGGCGCGCTTGATTTTGCCGGAGGAACGGTTGTTCATATCAGTTCCGGCTTTGCGGCGCTTGCCCTGGCACTTGTTATCGGAAAGCGGATTGGGTTTGGTGCGCAGAATTTTGCGCCGCATAATATTCCAATGACGCTGATTGGCGGTATGTTTCTGATTCTTGGATGGTTCGGGTTTAATGCAGGTTCTGCCCTTGCCGCAGACAGTCTTGCCGCGAATGCGTTTCTGGTGACTGCCGCTGCTGCGGCTTCCGGTGCGTTGACGTGGATGGCTGTTTCTGCGAAGAGCGGAAAGCCCGGTTCGCTCGGGTTTATTTCCGGCGCTCTCGCAGGTCTGGTTGGAATTACGCCGGCGGCAGGATATGTGAATGTTGCCGGGGCTTTGGTTATCGGTGTTCTGACGTCTCTGTTCTGTTATGCCGCTTTACGCTGGAGAATGAAGAAGAGACTTGATGAGTCGCTTGATGCCTGGGCAATTCACGGTATGGGCGGTGTCTGCGGAGCGGTTCTGACAGGAGTGTTTGCGGTCTCTGCACTTTGCGGAGTCGGCGGTCTTCTGGAGGGAAATGTTCTGCAGTTTGCGGTTCAGCTTCTGGATGCAGGTGTTGCCGCAGGGTATTCGTTTGCGGTGACGTTTGTTCTTGCCTGGATTATCAATAAGACGCTTGGTCTGAGAGTTTCGCATGACGAGGAGTATGTTGGTATGGATATGAGCCAGCATGGAGAGCAGGCGCATGCCTGAGGAGGTTTTCGTATGAAGATGGTTGTTGCGGTTATCCGTCCTGAGAAGGTGGAAGGTGTGTTGAATGCTTTGGAGGAACATGATGTTCCGGGAGTGACTATTACGGAGGTTTCCGGTCGCGGTGAGCAGGGAGGTATCTGTCTGCAGTATCGTGCGGGGAAGATGCGTGTTCATACGCTTCCGAAGACGAAGCTGGAGATTGTTGTTCCGGATTCGGATGTGGATATGCTGATTTCTCTTATCCGCGGGTATGCACGTACCGGTGAGAAAGGGGACGGGAGGATTTTTGTGCTTCCGGTTGAGGCGGCGGCGTGGGTTCGTACCGATGAATATCTGACTGAATAATTTTTCATTCACCAGCCTCATCCCTCTTTTTTTTTGGTGTTGCTGATAAGATATGGTGTTCTTCCGGATTCTTGAGCAAAAAATAGGGTGGTGGTGATTTTTATGATTTTGTTTTGTCCGTCAGCATGAGTATTCCTGCCGCAGCGCCAAGCAGTGCCCAGATGCCGTATCCGATAAGCAGGCTTTCGGGGCTGTAGTACCAGACATCCGGGATTGGTATACCGTAGTCATATGCCTGTGCGGTGTTGTAGATTTTGTAGTAGAAGAAGGTCATGCCTGCTCCTGCTAATGCGTGGAGAACTCCGAGGACTTTTGCGGCTTTTGCGTTTGCGGTTTTGTTCTGGATGGCAAATGCGGCAAATCCGTAGAGGATGGAGAGCGGGACTGCGAGGTCGAGCATGAGTTTCATGAAGCTGTCCAGTCTGAATCCGAGAAATCCCCATCCGGTTATGGTGAGGATGGTGAAGTAGAGAAGTATGAGGATAATTGGTGTGATTGTGAGGATTGCCGGGATTTTGCGTATGGTTTTTCGTTTGAGTCCGACAATTCCTGCAACCGCCGGGAGGAGGAGGAGAATTATTTCTCCTACGGAGAGAATTACGGCAAGTATGGTGATTGGTACGAATTCTCTGATTCCGTCAACATTCCAGATGGCGAAGTAACATGCAATGTAGGAAAGGATGGAGAAGAGATAGATGAGAGATATGTTTCTCTCATGCAGGATGAGGTCTTTGAGTGTCATGGTTTTTTCCTTTCTTACTTAGAGATTGGTCTTTATCAGACAGTACAGCTTTCCGTTTTCGGATAAGACAATATGCTCTTTTTTGTTGTCTCCGAAAATTTCTGCATACCCATAGGCATTCCAGAGTTCCATACCTCTTTCTATGCTGATATACTTGTCAGGATGGAGGCTGAAGGAAAGCTCGTCATCTGTCATACCAAGTTCTCTATCAAAGCCTGTTTTATTCATTTTTTCTATCAGGACAGCAAGTTCCGGATTTTCCTTGTGGATTTCCTCGGTGAGTTCTACGATTGTATAGGGTTCATCACTGTAGATGATATGTTCACTATACTCTACCATCTCTAATCCGCTCATTGGCGGGTATGGGGGTGTGTGTTGATACACGTCTCCGATACATCCCGCGGAAAGGATGACCGCAAGAAGCAGGAGGATTATGATTGTGAGCGTCTTTTTCATAGTTGATAATCTCCGTGATGTGTATTAAGTATATTGGGCAAAAAATAGCAGGGTGGGTTTAGGACACGTAGAGGTTTACCCGATAGATTGTTCCGTTGTGTTCTATGTAGCGGTTTTGACCGCCAGTGTAATACCCGTATGCTTCCCGGATTGCGTAACCGGTTTCTTTGTCTACACACCCGGGACGGATGTAGTAATCCGAGAGTATGCCTTGGTCGATGTGGAATGATTCAGGAATGTTTCTGAGAATGTGGTACTTTTCGTAATCTTCTTCGGTGAGTTTGATAATCACTGCATTCTCCGGGATGGGTTCTGTTGGAACTCTGAAATTGAATTCTTCGTAGAGTCCTGCGTTAAGCAGGAATAATAGCGGTCCTGAAAGTACGAGGAGAATGCCGGCTGTAATGAGGATGATGAGGATTATTTTGGTGTTTCTTTCCTGCGGTGTCATGACTCTATCTCAGATTGTTCCAAGTACCCGCAGGATTTCTTCGCGGAATCCCGGTTCGTCTGCAACGTCGTACCATTCTCCGTTGTAATCCACGCCTTTGAGGTATCCGTTTTTCAGTTCTTCTGCGGCGGCTGTTATCTGTTCTTCCGTTACGCTGATTCCATTTCTTTCTGCGATGTTTTTGATGTATGCTTCTACATCGGAGATGATTGCGTGGGGAAGCATCGGCGTTGAGGGCTGATTTGGTTTCGGTTTGATTTCTGTCTGTTCATCTTCTGATGTGTCCGGAATTACCACATCAGGTTTTGTCATCTGGGAGATGATGTCATTATGGATTGCCGGGTCAAGGTTTATCACGCGTGTGACTTCGTTCTGGAATTCGACAAGGTCATCAACCCAGACTCCGCCCTCGGTGCGTACTGCATCTTTGAGATATCCGCTGTCGAGTTCATCTGCGTATTTTTGAATTTCTTCTTCTGTTAAACCGAGGGAGTACTTTTCATCTAACAGTGAAAGGTAGTGTTCCACACTGGAAAATGTCGGGGCAGGAGGAGCGTCTGGTGTGTCCGGGATTACCGGCGGCAGGTGCGTTTCGGGATTTTCCGGCTCCTGAATGCATCCCGCGGAAAGGACGACCGCAAGAAGGAGGAGGATTATGATTGTGAGCTTCTTTTTCATATGGGATAATCGCTGTGATGTGTATTAAGTATATTGGGCAAAAAATAGCAGGGTGGGAAGTTGATTCTTTGTCTCAGGCATCCAAAGCCCACGAATCAACCCAAACAAAACACACACAAAAAAGAAAAAAAAAGAATACCCTGCCGGAAAAGCCCTTAGAGAGCTTCCCGAACTCTTCTCACAGCCTCGCACATATTGGCAAGCTTCTGGTATGCACCCTCCGGGGTGTGCATCCGAAGACCGCAGTCCGGGTCGAAGAGGATATTTTCCTTTCCGAATACATCAATGCAGGCATACATGGCGCTCTCGATTTCCTCGACTGTCTCCACCTTCTGATCAGAGCTCTTCACACATCCGCAGCCAATCTTCTTTCCCTTGAGGTCATACTTCGAAAGCGTCTCTAAGTTCTCCGGAGAGACGGCGTACTCGAAGTCTAAGATATCGACTGGAAGCTTCGTCCACTCGGAGGCGACCGCATCCAGAATGCCGCAGGTGTGCACACATGACGGAGTTTTGATTCCGTCGAAGATAACAGACAGGCACTTCTTTGCTGTATCAACAGACATCGCCCCGGTGGATAAAATTGGTTCGTCCACCTGGATAATCGAGCATCCTGCATTTGCGAGATGCAGAGCCTCGGCATGCAGTGCGTGTGCTAAGTCGAGTGCGACCTCTTCTTTATTTCGGTACTGCGGGGTATTAATCTGCAAAGCGTAGGCGAGTGTGCAGGGACCGGTTAGGATTCCCTTCACCTGCTTTGTCTGCGTCAGTGCGTATTTCGTATCGGAAACGGTAATCGGTTTGTCTGCAGCCCCTATCTTTCCCACAACCGAACTGCCGGAGATTCCGGGAAGCTTGGAGACAAATGCCTGCACCATATCTGCTCTGACCTGACCATCGGAGATGATATCCACACCGGCTCTGATTTGTTCAGCAACCGCGAACTTCACGGCTTTTTTGTACGGGTCGAAAAGCGAGAATCCTCCTTTTACGCAGGGGAATGAGCCGACAACGGTGGTCGGCAGAAGACAGGGCAGTTTCATAATATGTAGTGGGGTTTACTGCGGGATAAGGGTTGTGAGAAGTCTGATGTGAAGAAAACTTCATATGAAATAAACTTCATATAATGTAGCATGAAAGTCTATCACAGAAAAAACTTCATCATCGGAATTTCCTTTCTGATGCTTGCAACGGTTCTTGCTCTCCTTTCCATCCCGGATGAGTTCACTGCAAAACGTATCGTCCTTATCGCACTTGGACTTATATTTGGTATCGCCCTGCTTGCCAGAAGTCTTTCTTCCAAACTTTCCCGTAAGGATTACATCACTGAAAACGATGAGCGGGAGATTCAGATTAGACTTCGTGCCGGAAACCGCACGTACCGGATTCTCTACTGGACATGTGTTATCGGTACCGCAGTATCCGCACTTGCCGCAGGAATCTTCGGTATGGTCTTTGCTCCGGTCTTTATTACCTTTGGCGCTCTCTTTGTATTCATGGTAATCGTAGAAATCGCGGCGACCATTTACTACGACAGGTAAGGTGAGAGGAAATGAATTCTGACATGAAAAAGATTACTGTAATCTGTCTTGCAGGATTTTTTGCAGGGGCGGTATGTCTCATTCTTTCCGGAATTCTGCCCCTTGCAGAATTTCCCGCACAGCTTCTCTTCGGGTTTGGCATTGCCCTGATGATTCTTGGATTCTCAAACCTGGTCTCGCAGTTTGTCGTATCCAAAACGGAGACGGAGGAGACAATGAAAGTGAAGCGTGTCGAAGAGAACGACGAGAGAAACATCCGCATCCGCGAGCGTGCGGGATTTCGAACATCTCAGGTTATCTTAGGTGTTCTTTGTGTCTGTGCTCTGACCTCAGCCTTTGCAAACTTTGAACTCTATGTCACTTTGCTCTTTGTAGGGCTGATTCTTCTGCACGGTATTTTATTGGTTGGCTTCTCAATATATTATGAAAAGAGGTTCTGATGGAAAATCGCATAAAAGAACTGCGGGCAGAAAAAGGAATGACACAGGCAGAGTTAGCGGAGCTTGTCGATGTGTCATCGAGAACCATCATCTCACTCGAAAAAGGACAGTACAATCCGTCTGTTGTCTTAGCCCACCGGATTGCACAGGTCTTTGGAAAAACCATTGAAGAGATATTTCTCTTCGATGACTGACTATTTTTACAAATACCCAATCGGGCATCCGAGAAAAGTCGTTATCCCAATCAGCAGAAGAATCACTGCGCCGATTATTGGCAGATGCAGAACATAAATCTGAAGCGGGTACCTTCCAATCTTTGCAAGAATCTCGCCTGCTCTTCCCCCATCCGGAATACTCCACTTCCGGTATCCATTCGGATACAGCACAGAACCAAGAGCAACTCCCAAAAGCATCACACCAAGCCACGGCACAATCGGGAAATAATCACGCGGGACAAAACCGTTGGGAAGAATTCCAAACGGCATCAGATATGCGGGGCCGGAAACTGTCTCTAAAAACAGACCGAGAGCGATGAACAGAATTGCCGGAATGAAATTCCATTTTCCAAGACGCAGGAACGGAATACAGAGAATCATACACCAGCCCATCATCTGCAGGAAATTAAAATACATATACCGCCCGTCGCCGATTGCAAAGTGGATAAAAACCGAGGCGACGAGAGCTATACCCACTCCTATCAGAATCACCTGAATGCCGCGTTTGATAATTGCCGCATAGTACTCTTTTCGCGGACGTCCTCTCATCCTTCCATGCCGAAGAATCAGCGACACACCGGATATTATCACAAAAATGCTCGTCCCAAGCCAGATGTAGTTACAAATCCATTCCCATACTGAGATTGAAATAACATGAAACGTCCCGAGCATGAAAAACGTGTGGAAAAAAATCATACCCAGAAGCGAAATGCCGCGGACTGCATCCACTTCCCAGTAACGCCTGGACTTGTAACTCTCCATTTATTTACTGTTAGCGCTTTGGAGATAATTAGGTTTGTGCGGGATTATATTTATTTCTCCCCTCTTCCTATCTATACGCAATGATTACCTTCCTAATCGGCATCGCAATCCTCATCCTTGGATACTTTACGTGGGGAAAGATTGCCGAAAAAATATTCGGACCTGACAACCGGCTGACACCGGCATACGCCGGATCAGACGGTGTTGAGCGGGTGCCCCTGTCATCAAAGCGCAACATGATGCTTCAGCTCTTAAACATCGCCGGAATGGGTCCTATTGTCGGCGTTGCTCTCGGCGCAAAGTTCGGTCCGATCGTCTTTCTCTTAATTCCGATTGGAAACGTCATCGGAGGCGCAATTCATGATTACTTTGCCGGCATGATCTCGATGAGAAACAACGGCGCAGACCTCCCGTCTCTTATCAGAAAATTCTTCGGCAGATTTGCCGGAGGCATCTTCGTAGCATTCGTAAGCATTGCCCTCCTGCTTGTCGTTACCACGTTTACCAATATTCCGGCAAACTTCATTGTAAGCCTTCTGCCGTTTGGAACAGCGGTTCTCGTCATCTCGATTCTCATCATCTTCGCATACTATATCCTCTCCTCTCTCTTCCCGATTGACAAAATCATCGGCAGAATCTATCCGTTCTTCGGCGGAACTCTGATTCTGATAACAGTTCTTGTCTGCATCGCATTAATCCCGCAGGCAGGACTTATCCCGAATCTTCCGCTGAGTGCTGAGGGAATTGCCGCAGCATTCGATGCACACCCGGACGGTCAGCCGATTCTTCCGATGCTCTTTATCACCATCGCCTGCGGTATCATGTCGGGATTCCATGCAACCCAGTCGCCGATTGTGGCAAAAACCATCCGCCGTGAAAAGGAGGGACGGCGGATTTTTTACGGCATGATGATTGTCGAGGGAGTTATCGCGATGATTTGGGCGGCAGCCTGCTCCCTGCTCTTTACGCTGAGCCCGGAGACACTTGGGCTGTCGAACGGAAACACGATTATTACAACTGCTGTCTTTACGCTTCTCCCATACATCCTCGGTGTCTTAGCGATTATTGTTTTCATCTTCCTTGCAGTCACCAGCGGAGACACTGCACTTCGCGTGCTTCGGACAACTGCCGCAGAGTTCCTGCATATTGACCAGAAGAAGGCACAGAAGCGTGTTCTAACTCTCTTGCCGTTTATTGTAATTATCGCAGGACTTCTTCTCTGGTCTAACTTAAGCCCGACAGGATATGCGGTTCTCTGGAACTACTTTGCATGGTTCAATCAGATTATCGCATCCTGCGCTCTGCTTATGGCAACAGCATATCTTGCCTGCAAAGCAAAACCGTGGATTATCACAGGCGTGCCGGCGGCGTTTATGTGTTTCATCTGCCTTACCTATCTGTTCTGGTCAAGCCCGGAGCACATCGCAGGAGTTCCGTTTGGAATCGGTCTGCCGCTTGAAGTATCTTATGTGATATCAGTGGTTCTTTCTGTCATTCTTTGTCTTGGAGCTGTCATATGCGGAAAGCGGCTGTCAAAGAAATCAGACTTCGAGCCGGATTGTCCGGCACAGTATCCGGAAGAATAAAGGATACACTGTACCTTTTTTCGTTCCGAAACTAAAACCCAACACTATATTTAATGTTCTTGCCCGTCCAATAATATACAACATTTTGTCCGCCTCATATATCGGACAAACAGGTTGTACATAATATGGCAGGCGAATATTCCCAAAACGAAGTCGAAAAAGACGAAGCGCGAAAGCGGTATGAGTTCAAGAAAGCTCTTGAACGCCTCGAGGAGAAGGAAGGTTCCGGAACTGAACTTATCTCTCTCTACATCCCGCCGGACAAGCAGATTTATGATGTCACAGCCCACCTCCGTGACGAATACGGACAGTGCGCAAACATCAAGAGCAAGCAGACCAGAACCAACGTTCAGAGTGCAATCTCCTCCATCCTTGCACGCTTAAAGTACTACAAAGCACCTCCGGAGAACGGAATGGCTGTCTTCTGCGGAGCCGTCAACATCGGAGGAGACAAGACCGATCTTGAATCCATCATCGTCGAGCCTCCGGAGCCGATTAGAACCTACAGCTACCGCTGCAGTTCGTCTTTCGAACTTGAAACCTTAAAGGACATGCTCGACGACAAGTTCGTCTATGGTCTTTTAGTCATTGACCGTCGTGAAGCACACTGGGGTTTCCTTCGCGGAACCAGAATCGAGTCCTTAGGCGGCACCCACTCCACTGTTCCAGGAAAGCAGAGAAAGGGAGGTCAGTCCAGTATTCGTTTCGAGCGTCTTCGTTTAATCGCAATCCACGACTTCTACACCAAAGTCGGAGAGCGTGCATCCGAAGCATTCCTTGCCGAGCCGAACTTCTTTGACAAGTTCAAGGGACTTTTAATCGGAGGTCCGATGCCGACCAAGGAAGAGTTTGCCGAAGGAGACTTCCTCCACCACGAAATCAAGCGCAGAATCATTGGTCTCTTTGATGCATCCTACACCAACGAGTTCGGTCTCAAAGAACTCGTCGACAACGCACAGGATGCCCTTCGCGGTGTTGACATCGCCGATGAGAAGTGGGAGATGGCAAGATTCTTCAAAGAACTTGTCAAAGACAACGGGGCAGCAGCATACGGAGAAGACTCTGTACGTGCAAACCTCGAAGCAGGTGCAGTCGACACTCTTCTCTTATCCGAGAAGCTGAGAAAGGCACGCTTAACCATCACCTGCGGAAACTGCGGAGCACAGGAGGTTAAGACCATGCAGATTGAGGCCGGAAAGAAGTTCAAAGACCTGCCGCTTGGACGCTGTCCGAACTGTCAGTCCTCCTTAATCCTTGAGAAGGAAGAGGATATCATTGACGAGCTGACTGCTCTTGCCGATATGTCAAACACCCGCGTTGAAATTATCTCCGACGACTTCGAAGAGGGAGGAATGCTCATGTCCGCATTCGGCGGAATCGCTGCAGTTCTCCGTTACCCAACAGGACTCTAAATATGTACCGCGAATATCTTGCAAAAACAACTGAACTCCTCCGTGAGGCAACAGGCCTTGAGGATGTTTTAATCACTGACGGCGGCGACCACGCAGATGTCGCATCGACTGCCGCATTTGCTCTCGCCAAGCAGGAAAAGAAAAATCCGGCATTAATTGCCAAGGATATCGTCGAAAAGATTTCCGCAAACCCGAAGTCTGCCGGAATCGAGGTCTCCTGCAAAGGACCGTACATCAACTTCGTCTTCGGTGCTGACTATGTTGCAGAATCCGTTGCCGCAGCCCGCAAGGAAACCTACGGACAGCTTCCGGAGAAGACTGAAAAAGTCATCATCGAGCACACCAGTGCAAACCCGAACGGTCCGCTTCATGTCGGTCACATCAGAAACACGGTTATCGGTGACACGCTGGTTCGCGTTTTCAGAAAGGCCGGATATCCTGTCGAGGCTCAGTACTACTTAAACGATATGGGACGCCAGATCGCAATCGTTGCCTGGGGTGTTAAGAACCTCCACTACGAGCGCGAGGAAGGAGAGAAGGGAGACGAGTTTATTGTCAGACACTACGTCGAGGCAAACAAGATCGCCAAGGAAAAGCCGGAGATTGAGCCTGAGTTCGATTTAATGATGGAGAAAATCGAGGCAGGAGATGAAGAAACCGTCAAGCTCTTCCACGATTCCGTTGACATCTGTGCAGAAGGTATCAAGGAAACCCTTGCCTCCATGAACGTCCACCACGACAGATTTGTCCGCGAGACCACTTTCCTCTGGGACGGTTCGATGGCAGAGGTTCTTGGAAGAATCGAAAAGATGCCGGATACTCAGTTCGATGGAAAGATGATGTATCTCGACCTCTCCAAGCAGGGATTCGGAAACCGCTATGTTCTTCGCAGAAGCAACGGTACTTCCGTCTATGCAGCCCGCGACCTTGCTTTCCACCTCTGGAAGAACACCCAGTGCGACAGAAGCATTGATGTCCTTGGTGCAGACCACAAGTTAATCGGTTCTCAGCTTCAGACAACCCTCTCTCTTATCGGCGAGAGACCGCCGGAGATTGTAAACTTCGAGTTCGTCTCTCTGCCGGAAGGTTCGATGACGACCAGAGGCGGTGTTTTCATCACAGCAGATGAGTTAATCGCTGAGACTAAGAAGCGTGCATTAGAGGAGGTTACCGTCCGCCGTCCTGAGCTTTCCGCAGAAGAGCGTGAGAAGATCGCAAACGCTGTCGCTGTCGGTGCTGTCCGCTATGATATCGTGAAGGTTTCTGCAGAGAAGTCCACCGTCTTTGACTGGAAGGAAGCTCTTGACTTCGAGCGTCAGAGTGCTCCGTATGCACAGTACGCACACGCAAGAGCCTGCTCTATCTTAGAGAAGGCAAAAGAGGAAGGCGGATTTGCAGAATGCTATGAGTTCTCTGACTCTTACGAGATTGCTCTTGCAAAGCACATCGCACAGTTCCCGTATGTTATCGAGAAGGTTGTAGTCGAGCTTCGCCCGCATCTCCTTGCAACCTATGTCCGCGACCTTGCAGACCTCTTCAACTCCTTCTACCGCTTCGATCCGGTCTTAAAGGCAGAGGGCAAAGTCCGTGATGCACGTTTAACTTTAGTTGACGCATGCAGAAACACTCTCCACCAGGCTCTCGATGTCTTAGGTATCGAGGCTCTGGAGAGTATGTGATTTGTGAGATATTCTCACAACCTGTTTTTTTACGTCTCTTCTAATGTGATTATTATACTGCGTGTCTCTTTTGCTTTTGTTCCCATTCGTGTTTCTCGAGTAAGGACAAGGAATTCTTATCCACTGTAAATTAATTCATTGACTCTACAGCACATCCACCTTCCAAAAAACTATAACCTCATCACTCATACCTACATTCACGCATGAATCCCACTATAATATACTACTTCACAGGAACAGGCAACTCGCTTGCTATCGCCAGAAAAATAGCAGAAGACACAAACGCAGAATTAATCGGAATCCCTCACGCACTCAAAAACCCGCATCCAATTCCAAAAGACGCATCCGTTGGCATAATCTATCCGCTCTACGCAGGAGGGCTTCCAAACATCGTCGTCCGCTTCCTCAAATCAGTAAGCCTTGCAGACGCAGGGTATCTATTCTTCGTTGCAACCGAAGGCGGAAAAATGGGTGCCCCGACATCTCAGATATCCCGTCTGTCAAAAGCCGCAGGTCACACTACTGATGCATCATGGTGGATACAGATGCCTGACAACTACATCCCGTTATCAGCACCCCCGCAAACACCCGAACAGCAAAAGATGTACGATGCCGCAAAAAGAAAAGCAGCCGTCATCAGCGAAGCTGTAAAGAACCGCGAAAAACACATCGAAGGAATGGGATTTGCCGGAAAACTCATGGGACTTGCCTACGGCCCCTTCATCAGACATCTTGCAGAATCAGACAAAAAATTCACAATATCTGCAAACTGCAGTGAATGCGGAATCTGTTCCGAAGTATGTCCCGCAGACAACATCATAATCGGAAAACACGGGAACCACACATGGCACCACCAATGCGAAGGATGCCTTGCCTGTCTTCACTTCTGCCCTGAAGAAGCAATCAACATCGGAACAAAAACAGAACTTCGTCCACGCTACAGACACCCGACTGTATCAGTCTCAGACATGAAACAGCAGAAAGGAGAGTAAATCTCCGCAACTATTAATATCTCTGAGAACTCATATGTAAGAAGCACTCATCCGAGGGTTTGAATCCCGGATATCGGTGCTGACTGAAGTAAGTCCGACGTGTTTCAAAGACACTGCCTTTCATGGCTTAGGGATTACGACGAGTCAGCATAATTCACATTACTATTGTGTAATGCAATGCTGCTCTTTTCGTGACTTACGCAAAACCCTGAACAACAGCGATACACAGGGTTTTGTTCGCGAAGATGTACGGTCTTTGCGCAGTCGATTAATCGCAATGGTGAAAAACTATGGCACGAATGCACGCTAGAAGAAGAGGTATTGCATCCTCCGTTCGCCCATTCAGAACTGAAGCTCCTGAATGGTCCAACACCGACGCAAAAGAAATCGAGGCAAAAGTTGTCGAGCTCCGTAAAACCGGTATGACCTGCGCCCAGATTGGTCTCGTCCTCCGTGACAAACACGGAGTCCCAAGCGTTAAACTTGCAACCGGCAAGAGAGTCAACGCAATCATCCGCGAGAACAACATGGACAACGAACTCCCGGAGGATCTCAGAAACCTCATGACCAAAGCACTTGGCATGAGAAAGCACTTATCCAACAACAAGCACGACCTTCACAACAAGCGCCAGCTCCAGCTGACCGAAGCAAAGGTTAGAAGACTTGTAAAATACTACGTTGGCACTGGTCGCCTCCCGGCAGGCTGGGCCTACTCCCCGCAGACCGCAGAAATTATCCTCTCCAGATAAATTCGTCAATAGTCAATGTCGCTCGAAGAAGCAGCCGCAAAAATCGCCGCTTATCTGCGTTCCAAAGATTATGTGGAGATATACTCCCATCATGACGCAGACGGCATTGCCGCAGCTGCCATTCTCACAGTTGCTCTTCGCCGCGCTGACATCGCATTTCGTCTGAGGTTTCTGCCTCACCTGAAAAAAGAAGATGTCGAGCGGCCGGAGATGTCTGTGCTCTGCGACCTTGGAGCATCGGTTCCAGACTTTCCGGAATCGATTGTAATCATTGACCATCATGTGCCGTACGCAAACGTACCATTCCACATAAACCCGCGGCTCGAAGGCATTGACGGTGAAACCGAACTGTCAGCTGCCGGATGCGCATACCTTGTCGCCAACGCACTTGGCGACAACCGCGATCTGGCAGGACTTGTAATGGTCGGAATCATCGGAGACAGTCAGAAACTCTCCGGGATGAATCAGAAAATCATCGGAGATGCAGTCGGAAACAACCTCATAGAAGTTGGAAAAGGAATCCTTCTTCCGGGCAGAACCACCAAAGAACAGATTGAACTCGCAGTCCTTCCATATCTTGGAAACTTATCAGGAGACGGAGAGACCGCAGAAAAAATCGCGTCCCTTTGTATGAACACTGCCTCAGACGAAGCATACACATCCATGCTTCTCTCAGAGATAATTGTAAGATCTGACGCATCATACCATGATTTGATGAGCATGTACGGGGAATCCTGGAAGCTTCTAAGAGAAGCTGTTCAGGATGCCTATTCCATGACAGCCGTCATTGACGCATGCGGCAAAGCAGGAAGACCTGATTTAGGTTACGCTGTTGCCGCAGGGGATATGACACAGGCTGACGCTGCATGGGAGACTGCAAATGCCTTCCGCCGGAAAATAATTGCATCTGCGGCATCCGCAAAACCGGTTGCTGAAAATGCATGGATGACAGACGATGCATCAACTGCATCTGATGTTGCAGACATCTTTGTCCGCTCAACACAGAAGCCGGTTGTTGTACTCGCAAGGGCTGAAAACTATCTCAAAGTTTCTGCCCGTGCACCTGCTGAATGTACTGTCGACTTCGAACAGCTGATGAAAACCTCTGCCGAAAAATTCGGCGGAGCAGGCGGAGGACACAAAACACGTGCAGGCGGCGAACTGCCGCTTAACTGTGAGTCCGAATTCATAGCCTCTCTCAAAGAATATCTATGAAAATAACCGGAACTATCATCTCAAAAACCGAGTCGGCAAAAACAATTGCAGAAGCCCTGTCTCCGGACAACTGCGGATATATGGAATGCGTGTCTGAAGGCGACACAGTAATTGCGTCTGTTTCAGGCGACAGTGTCAAAACGGTACTCGCAACGGTCGATGACTATCTGATGAACTTATCTGTTGCATGCAAAACACATGATGCATGCAGTAAACAACTCAACAAATAAGGTGAATTATTATGGCAAGAAAGAAAGCAAGTGGCGGACGCAAGCTTGAGGGATGGAAAGCAAAGAGCTGGTTCAAGGTCTATGCACCGGAATTCCTCGGCAAGCAGTTAATCGGAGAAATCGTTTCCTCCAACCCAGAGAACATCCCAGGCCGTGTTATGACCGTCAGCCTTGGTGAATTAATCCAGGACTACTCCAAGATGAACGTCCGTGCATCCTTCAAGATCAACGAAGTTGCAGGTGACGCAGCATACACTCAGTTCCACGGACACGAGATGGCAAAGGAGTTCGTTCGTGCAATGGTTAAGAGAAGAGCTACCAGAATCGACTCTACTTTAACCGTCAAACCACTCGGCTCTGCACGCGAAATTCAGGTCACTGTTACCGCATTTACTATCTCCCACGCAAGACTCTCCCAGGCACAGGAGATCCGTGCAACTATGGTTAAGACCATCGAAGACTTCGCAAAGGAAGCAGACTTCGAGTCCTTTACCTCTGCAATGCTCAAGGGCGAGCTCTCCAAGAAGATGTTCGAGGTTTGCAAACCGATTTTCCCAGTCAAGAGAATCGAAGTTATCAAATCCGAGTCCGTCTCCTCTGCAGCAGACCGTGCAGCAGCATTAAGAAAATAAGACCGCAGGTCTTTCCGGGAATCCCCGGTTTCTATTACCATTTTCCGTATGTCCGATTTTCCGGACATACTTTGGATTAAAAAAAATGTTTTCTCAGAGTCCTTTAAGCGGGACTTTTGCTTTTACTGTCGCATACATCAGAAGGGCGCCTAAAACCCCGGCAAAGAGACAGCATGTTCCAAGACCTGTGATGTACGTGGGCCAGGGAAGCGTTCCGGCAGCCATTCCAAGACATCCGATAAAGACCAGCGTGAAGTTAAAGACAGAGGAGACTGAACCTGTGTCTCCGTCGAACTGGCTCATCAGAATTCCCAAGGCATACGGACGTGCGGCAAAGGCAGAGATTGCCATGAAGGTTGTTCCAATAAAGCAGACCGCTGCATTCAGGTGTCCCGCGCCGAGAAGGATAAAGCTGCTGACAAATGCGAAGATGATTACAATAACCCCCATTGTTTTGTTTGACCTGCCTTTGGTAAGTCTTTGTAAGAGCAGCATTCCAAGAGTTCCAAGAATTGCGTTTACGGCAAGCATATAGCTGTATGTCGTGCCGGCAATTCCGAATCCTTCGACAAAGATGTAGGAGGAGACAGCTAAGTATGCCATAAACGGCAGAGAGAAGATTCCCATTGCAAAGAGGAATGTCATGAAGCTTTTGTGTCTGCATACTCCAGCCATTCTCTTGTAGACGCTTGGAAGATTTCCGGTCAGTTTCTCTTCTGCCGGAAGGGATTCGGAGAAGAGCAGTGTAATTATCAGACAGATAATTGTAAGCAGTCCCGGAAATGCCAGAGTTGATTGCCAGTTGATTGCCTCAATAATATATGCTCCAAGAATCGGAGATGCCACAGGTCCGACCACTCCGAGGACAACAGTTAACGTCAACACTGTGTTTCTGATTCTCTCTTCGAAGCAGTCCTTGATTAAGGCGATGGAAATCACCATCATTCCTCCGCTTGAAGCCCCCTGAATCATACGGCAGAGGATGAATGTTTCAATTGTGGGGGCGACGGATGCGAGAAGGCTTGTTATAATATAGATTATGATGCTGACAGTCAGAATCGGTTTTCTTCCGTATTTGTCGCTGATTGGGCCAAGCAGCAGCATGAATACTGCCTGGAAGAACATGAATCCGTAAAGCGTGATGTTTAAGACTGCCTCTGTTGTTCCAAAGGATTGTACCATCTCCGGCAGCGCTGGAAGAAACATGTCTGTGGAAAACGGAGGTATCGTGCTGAGGATAACAATCAGCAGGATAATTACCCACTGCGGGAGGTATTTCTGGGGGTTCATTTTTTTCTGTTATTGGATAGTTGCTGAATCCTATTAAACTCTGCTGATTTTTCTGAAACCTCAAAAAGCAACGCGATAGCGTTGCGTGACAGCGGAGGAGCGATAAGCGACGAAGCGACAACGCCTCTCCAAACGTATATTTATTATTCGCGTAAATTCGCGTTTTTTTAGAACTTAAACGCGAATCTACGCGAATTTATAATATAATATTGACATGTGCCTAAGACGAAAACTTCGCTTATCGCTCGTTTTCTGTTACGCAACGCTATCGCGTTGCTTTGTGGTGTTTTTCAAAAATAGAGGTTGTTAGAAATTCTCAATCTCTTTTTTCGTCCGTGTTTGCAGATGCAAAATACACTCCAAGAGCCATTATTGCCAGGGCAATGATAAACTGCATGGATGGAATCTCACGGAAAATAAGAAGAGACAGACCTGATGCGATAAATGGTGATACTGCATAATATGTGCTTGTTTTTGCCGCTCCAAGATACCTCTGTGCAATTATGTAGAAGAATATACTCAGACCATATGCAGCAAAACCGAGCAGGAGAACTGCCGGAAGTATTGATGGATTCGGGAACCATTCACCCGCACAAAGTGCCAGAATCAGTCCTGCAATGCCTGCGAAAATACCCTTTATAACAGAGATTTTCAGAGGGCTTTTTGTGGAGAGTACACGTGTACAGTTGTTCTCCAGACCCCAGAATACACATGCGAGAATTACAAGAAGCGAACCTGTTGAAAATGAAAATGCCTCTCCTCCTTCAATCGAGAGAATTATTCCTGCCGCGGTCACTAAACCAATCGCAATCCACAGGCGCTTTGAGACTTTTTCACGGAAAAAGAGCATCGCAAACAATGCGGTTGCACAAATCTCTATGTTGTTTAGAAGAGACACATTCGAGGCTGATGCTGTTGTAAGTCCCAGAATAAGGCAGGCAAGTGCGGCTGTGTTTAAGAGAATCATACCGATGATGTATGGAAAGTCTGATTTTGTAATTTTCTCTCCATCCGGTTTTGCATGGGATACTTTCTGTAATATCCCAATAAGTGCCATTCCAATACCGGAGCCGAGATACAATAAAGCAGAGAGCATCAGTGGGCTTACATCTGTAAGAAACAGTTTTGCAACCGGAATGCTTACTGCATAGAGGGCTGCGGCAAGTACGGCATAGAAGGCTGCGAACTGTTTCATATAGATGCGTCAGCAGGGCGGCTATTAAAGGATTATTGCCGCTGATTTTTTTATGCTACTAATTTTAAAAAAGCACATACAGGTCATGTATGAAAAATACATTGTTGGGATTGCAGTTATACGAAATGAAATTTAGTAGAATTTTATTGCCGTCCGCGCATAAAATTGCTGAAAAATCAATTAATCCCTCGTGTAAATCCAGAAAAAAGGTAATTGTTTGAAATGTCAGTCTGAAAGATATCGATTGAGTGCTTCAAGAGTTCCTTTAAGAGAACCGTCTCCGACAACATCCGGCACAACCCCTGCATCCCGCATGGCATCAGCTGTAACATCGCCAACCGCGATTCTAATAAGCCCTCTTATATCAGGAAGTACTGCCTCTTTAAACGACATGGCACTTGTGAAAAGAATGGCATCTGCATCTTTTATATCGAGAGTTTTACCGGTCGGTTTTAGAACATAGCATCCAAACTCACAAGGAATACCGCCTGCATCGGATATTCCTTCGATGAGCTTTTCATTTTTCACCGCAGCCCTTGGAATTCCTATCTTCTTTTCTGCAATCCAGTCTTTTAGATACGGCACAAACGCTCTTGAATAATACTCAGGCAGAATCTCTGGATGGTGTCCGAAGCGTTCTAAAATCTCTGCCGTCTTAGGTCCGATTGCAATTATCCGGCACGGCATGTTATTTTTCATTTCCGGCGCAATCTTTTCTGCCGGATAGGCACTTGTGAAAAACACCGCATCGAATACACCTTCATGGAATGCAGAAAGAAACCTTTCAATCTCTGCTGAGTCTAAAACTGCTTCGAGCGGGGATACAATATATGCCTCGTGCCCGAATGCTTCACAGATATCTTTGTCCTGCAATCCCTTCTCTGCAAGGCGTGTGATTGCGATTTTCATCTTCTTTGAACTCCTGCGGCAAATGCATCCGCCCATGTTTTCCCGAAATAGATATGTGTATATCCGGCGATTGTCTGCCCGCACACAATCCCGTCTTTTCCATCAGCAATTCCTTTTCCGCGACTCAGGCGGAAATCAAAACGGGCATCACGGTCAGCTTCACATGTAGAGTAATGGAATTCATGTCCTCGAAAATCTGTCCCCTCACAAATAAATGAATTTCCGCATGATTTTCCGATACTGTATCCAAGAGCCGCAAATCTCTTCTGCATAACAGTATCAGCATCAAGAACTCCTGCCATCTGAAACGTCCTGCCTTCTGTATCTGTTACCGAGCGTGAAAGCCACATAAGCCCCCCACATTCTCCAAATATCGGAATCCCTGCATCTGCTGCCTTCTTCAAATCATTCCTGCATGTGGCAGTTTCAAGTTTTTCTGCATAAAGCTCAGGATACCCTCCGCAGAAATAATATGCATCGGCTTTTGGAAGCTCATCGCTAAGCGGTGAAAAGAACACAATCTCAGCTCCTGCCTGTCTCAGTCTGGAATAATTATCTGCATATGAGAAACAGAATGCCAAATCCCTTGCAGCAGCAAGAGTAAATGTACTGCTCATTTCCCCCTCTTCTTCATCCGAGCAAACAGCAGGAGATACCGCAGCAGAAATAATCTCATCAAGAAGGCACGTCTCTTCGATTAGTTCTGCATAATCTCTCATCCGGTCATCTTCATCTGCAATCAAAAGTCCAAGATGACGGCTTTCAACAGCAAGTTTGTCTGTTCGCGGAATCCATCCGAGAATAGGAAGAGTAACTGATGAGCAGACCATGTTTTTGTGACGTTCACTTCCCCCCTTTGTCAGAATCACTCCTGCAAACCTTAGGGTTTTATCGAAATTTACATATCCGCTGACAAGAGCCCCGGTACTTCTGGACATTCCTTTTACATCGGCGACTAATACAATAGGAGCGTCAAGAATCCTTGCTACATGCGCGGTACTTGATTCATCTCCTCCGTCCACTCCGTCAAAAAGTCCCATCACACCTTCGATTACTGCAATATCAGCGCCTTGTGTTGCGGATACAAATGTCTGCCTGACATTTTCCTCTGTCATCATAAACGGGTCGAGATTTCTTGATTCGCGCCCGCAAACCTTTGTATGATGCGTCGGGTCAATGAAGTCAGGCCCTACTTTAAACGGCTGAACAACAAGACCTCTTCGCTTAAGGGCTGCCATGATGCCTGTTGCTGCAGTGGTTTTTCCGCATCCGCTATGTGTTCCGGCAATAACAATTTTTGGGACAGATGACTTTTGCATTTCTACTGAGGAATATTATCTTTATATGGATATAAATTGAATTATGTAATATTTACTTTAGCGGGCCTTTTGATTTTGGCAGGTCAGTGAGATGTATGAAGAAGAATAATCAACGGACAATTTTCAGTGAAGATGTACTGGATGATGTGGCTACATCAAGCCCGCTTCGAAGTGTTCCGGCAGGTCTTAAACTAATTCTATGTCTTGCAGCAACAGTTATCGCTGTTGCCTCTCCTGAGATATGGGTCCCTTTGTTTGTCGGAATCACGATGATTTTTGCATCACTTGTTCTTGCAAAAGTTCCATTCAGACTTTACCTCTCGCTTCTGACAATTCCGCTTGCATTCGGCCTTTCAGGCGCTGTAATTCTTCTTTTCTTTACCGGCGGCGGGGAAACTCTGGTGAGTTTTTTCTCATTCTGTGTATATGACATTCAGATTACAACCGACTCTCTGCATTTATCTTTACTTGTATTTGCCAGAACCCTTGGCGGCATGTGTTCTCTGTACTTCCTGGCTGTAACCACTCCAATGACCTCTTTATTTGCGGTTTTTCAGAAACTGCACATCCCGCAGGAGTTCATTGACCTGACAATGCTTATCTACCGCTATATTTTTGTCTTTATCGGCGAAGCGATTGGAATCCACAATGCACAGGTTATACGCGGCGGATATCAGGGATGGAAAAACGGTATTTACGCATTTTCCATGCTTGTTTCAATGCTTTTTGTAAGGACATGGGAACGCGGGGATGAAATCTTCCTTTCCATGAACTCGCGCTGTTATGACGGCTGCATGGCTCTTCCCGAGGAAAGCAGCACTGTGCAGGTGAAATCATACATTGCGGTATTTTCCTATCTTGGAATTTTAGTTCTGCTGTTTGCAGCGGAGATGATTTTATGAGTGCGATATTACAATTTGACTCTATTACATTCTCTTATCCGGGACGCCCGAAATCCCTGGATTCTCTCTCTTTCCAGATTGAACGCGGAAAAAAAGTGGCAGTTGTAGGTCCAAACGGGGCTGGAAAAACAACGCTTCTTCTGATGTGCAATGGAACACTTGTCCCTGATTCCGGTTCAGTTCTTCTAAATGGAGACCCTGTTTCTTATGACAAATCCGGTCTTCGGAAACTTCGTTCAAAGGTAGGTCTTGTATTCCAGAACTCGGATTCGCAGGTATTTGCCCCGTCCGTTTTTGCAGATGTCGCTTTTGGTCCGTTAAATCTTCATCTCTCTGAAGAAGAGATTAATGAGCGCGTGTCTGATGCGATTTTTGCAGTCGGTCTTTCCGGTTATGAAAAACGCGTTCCGCACCATTTATCGGGCGGAGAGAGAAAACGCGTTGCGATTGCCGGAATTCTTGCAATGAAACCTGATATTCTGGTAGCTGATGAGCCTACCTCCTCTCTTGACCCTGCAACATCGGCTGAAATCATGGACCTTCTCGATGAACTGCATGAGGAAGGAACAACAATTCTTCTCTCAACTCACGATGTGGAACTTGCATACTCATGGGCTGATGAGATTATTCTGCTTGCAGACGGCAGAATTCTTCGTCAGGCGCCGCCTGAAGAGGTATTTTCGGACCGTGAGCTGATGAATCAGGCACGTCTTACATCCCCTGTTCTTTTAACCCTCTATCAGGAACTTGTAAAACTCGGTGTTTTAAAAGACACCGTACCTCCAAAAGGGATTCCTGAGATGACGAGGCTCATAGAAGGCTCCTTTGATACAAATCCCGGAACAATCTATACAGTGGATACTGACTCGATTGATGAAGCATTCCTTTCTGAAATTCTCCAGACTCACAAATCCCGCCGCATCGGAGCGATGGGAACGAGGTCAAAGAAGTTCCTCTATAATGCAGGTGTGTCTCCTGAGTTCACCTACGGGGTTGTTGACAAAGCTCTCCTTGCTGCAATGATAGGTGAGGATACAATTATCTTTACCTGCGGAGGTATGGTTGAGAGGGTTGACCTTCGGGTTTCAATGTTCGAAGAAGCCTCTGCGGCCTCTATTCAGGTGGTAAAATTATATCCTAATACCGCCAATCATTAATCATGAAATTTTACCATATGTAAAATTTACATGTGTGGTGTTTTGAATGATGAACCTGCCAGGAGGTCCAACTCCAAAGGAAGTGATGGCTGTATCCTTACAGAAACTGAATCTGAGAAAAGGTGACACTGCCGCAGACCTTGGATGCGGGACCGGAACTGTTACTCGTGAGATTGCAAAAACCGCCGGTTTTGTTTATGCAGTTGATGCAAGACCTGATGCTGTTTCCTGCACAAAGGAAACATGTGCCGGTCTCAACGTGGAGATTATTGAAGGCGAAGTTACAGACTTTCTTTTATCTCCCCACAAAAAAATTGACTGTGCTTTTCTTGGCGGAAGCCGCAATCTCTCTGAGACATTAACTCTCCTTTCTGAAGAAGGTGTCAGAAGCATTGTTGTCAATGCTGTTTTGATTGAGACTGCCTGTACTGCAATCGATACCATGAAACGTCTTGGCATATTCTCTGATGCAGTACATCTTCAGGTATCGCGTTCATATGAACTCACAAACCGCACAATGTTCAAACCGATAAATCCGGTTTACATAATTCATGGAGAAACTACATGCTGACTGCTGTTGGTTTAGGACCTGGAGATGCAGAACTTTTAACCCTGAAAGCCGTCCGCCTGCTTCAGGAAGCAGACACGGTTTTTGTCCCCGGAGGCATTGCCTTCGATTTGGTTAAACCGTACTGTAAAAATATTGTAACGCTTGACTTTCCAATGACTCGTGATGAGGCTGAAATTTCCCGCTGCATGGAAGCGAATGCAGTAAAGATTCTGCCTGCTGCAAAGTCTGGAAATGCAGTATTCGGTCTTATTGGCGACCCGAATTATTACTCGACATTTTCAAGACTTGCAGAAGCTGTGCGAAACCTCTCACCTGATATTGAGGTGGAAACTGTTCCGGGAATCAGTTCTATTACTGCTGTTGCATCTCATGCTAAAATTTCTGTAAATGGGGCTTTTATTGTAACTGATGGACCCGTTGAGCCTTCAACAAAAATTGTTATGAAAGTTGTCCGCCCTCTCGAAAAGAAAGCAGCACTCGAAGAGGAAGGATACAATGACTTTACTGTTGTTGAGAGGATGTACATGGAAGGTGAAACAGTTTACCAGGGTGAGCTTCCTGAAAAGACCCATTACTTCAGCATCATGATTGCGAGGAAGAAATGAAGTACACAATTGTCGGTGCGGGATGCGGAGACCCTGAGCTTATTACCGTCAAAGGTCTTTGCCTCTTAAAAGAAGCAGATGTCTTAATCTATGCAGGCTCTCTTGTAAATCCAAAACTTGTAGAACAGTCTAAAGCTTCAGTGAAACTTAACTCATGGGGTATGAGCCTGGATGAAATCTGTGATGCAGTAGAAGAGGGTGTTCGTGCCGGAAAAAAAGTTGTCCGACTGCACTCGGGAGATCCTGCAATTTACGGTTCTATTGTTGAACAGATGGATGTTCTTGAAAAACGCGGTATCTTTGCAGATATTGTGCCCGGGGTGTCTTCCATGTTTGGGGCAGCAGCGGCTCTTAGAACAGAGTATACTCCGCGTGGTGTGTCTGAATCCGTAATCATCACACGTTCTGCCGGTGCAACGCTTGAAAAAGACCAGATTGCAGAACTTTCCGCATTCGGGACAACAATGATTCTATTCTTATCCACTGCGGAAATCGATTCTGTGATGCAGAAACTCTCCCGCTCAAAGGATACTCCGGTTGCGGTTGTGTATCATGCATCCTGGCCGGATGAGAAAATCATCCGCGGAACAATTGAAACGATTGCAGAGAAAGTCCATGCCGAAGGAATCGAGCGCTCGGCACTGATTATTGTCGGGGATGCAGCTCTTGGGACCGCCTCGCCTTACATAAACTCAGAACTTTACAGATGAAGTACGCTGTTGTAACTCTTCCAAGATTTGCCGAACAGGGACTAAGAATTTCCGAGTTTCTGGATGCAGAGCTTACTCTCTATCATGCAGAAGTGTTTCGCAAACTCTATGAAAGTTTTGACTGCATTGTTGCAGTCATGTCTTCCGGGATTGCTGTTCGGGGCTTTGCCCCGCTCTTAACAGACAAATGGCATGATACAGCACTTGTTGTTGTAACTCCTGATTTGTCCTATGCAGTTCCAGTCCTTGGCGGACACCACGGAGCAAATGAGTGTGCAAAACGCCTTGCAGAACTTGGCATAACTCCTGTTATCTCAACTGCAACCGAGGTCATGGGAAAAATCTCTGTGGAGGAAACAGCGAAATCCGAGGGCTGTGTTGTGGTGAACCGTTCATCCACCCGAAAGGTAAACGGAGCGATTCTTGATTTGGATGTACCAATCATTCGCGTTGACCCGCCAAAGATTGTTGTGGCGAACAAAGGAGTGTCAGTTCTCGTCAATGAATCACAGTATGTTCTTGGAATCGGATGCAGGCTTGGAACTGAAAAAGATGAAATAATCTCAGCAGTATCTTCTGCATGCAAATCTGCCGGAATATCATGCCCTGATATTTTTGCAACCACTCAGAAGAAATTCCATGAAAAAGGACTGCATGAGGCGGCGGCAGAGCTTGGAGCGAATCTGATTTTCTTGGATGATGAAACAATCAATGCCCAGATTCCTGAATCTGCTTCGAGAGCATCCATGCTTGGACTTTTAGGGGTTGCAGAACCCTGCGCTCTTGCTCTTTCTGAAAAAGGGCGGCTTGTAATGAAGAAAACCGTCTTTGGACGTGTAACTATTGCTATTGGAGAATAACATGGGAACATTATATATTATCAGTTCCGGACCGGGGGATGTGAATCAGCTTACCCCTGAAGCAGCACGTGCAATTGCAGCTGCTGACATAATTATTGGAAACGCTTTCTATCTTGCAATTCTTGGCGGATTTTTACAGGGTAAGGAGGTTATATACAGTGCCATGGGAAAGGAAATTGACCGGGCACGGGAGGCATGCCGCCTTGCAGCAGACAAAAATGTAGCAATGATTTCAGGAGGTGATGCCGGAGTTTACGGAATGGCAAGCATTGTTCTGGAAATCATCGAACATGAATTTCCGGGACTTGAGTATGTTGTACTGCCGGGTGTGACCGCTGCTACTGCTGCTGCATCAAAGCTTGGCTCTCCATTATCAGGGGATTATGTAACGCTTAGTCTTTCTGATTTGCTTACTCCATGGGAAGTTATTGTTAAACGGCTTGAACTTGCTTTCCAGATGGGAGTACCTGTTGCTTTGTACAATCCAAAAAGCCGCGGACGGCCTGTAAATCTGCATAGAGCACTGGTCATTGCAAGACAGTACAAAGATGACTCAACTCCGGTCGGTATTGTAAGAAATGCATACCGTAATGATGAGAAGATAATTGTCACTACACTTGGAGAGCTCTACAATGATGACAGCTTTGTAGACATGCACTCTATTCTGATTATCGGAGGCGAGGAAACAAGAATATGGAAGGAGGAAGAAAATGTTCGAGGCATCATTACCCCGCGGGGCTATCATAGAAAGTACGTATACTGATATCGGAGCTGACACTCCGGAAGGATTTGCAATTTCGTCCAAGAGCAGAACACTTGCCCGTGATGCTGTCGGAAACAAAACCCCGGAAGATCGTCTTCGTCAGAGATGTTCGATTGCGGTTGGAGACTGGGCAATGGCAGACCTTCTCCGCTTCCAGAATAATCCGGTCGATGCCGGTCTCAAAGCTCTGGAAAACAGTGCTCCGATATTTACCGATATCCGTATGGTATCAACCGGTATCCAGAAGAAAGGACATAACTGTTCTGTAGAATGTGCTCTTGATTACGGAGCCGATATCGCAAAACGCGAGGGCATCACCCGCAGTTCTGCCGGTTTTACTGCATTAAAGGAGCGCCTGTCAGGTTCGATTGTAGTAATCGGAAATGCTCCGTCAGCTCTCTTTGCCGTATGTTCATTCATTGACGAGGGAATTGTTCCGGCTCTTATCATAGGAACGCCTGTTGGTTTTGTTAATGCGGCAGAATCAAAGGAGTACCTGCGCACAAAACCTGTCTCTGCGGTTTCCAACGTTGGAACCCGCGGGGGGACGCCGGTTGCTGTTGCGTCCTTAAATGAAATCATTACTATGTACGCAGAATGAAGCAGATAACAGACCCTGTAAGCGGCTTTGTTTATCCTGCTTCATGGGTTGCAAAGTGCCTGCCGCAAAACATCTCTCTTGTAGAAAGCGGTTTTGCGGTTCTGACTTCGAACGGAAAGGTTCTAAGAAGAGGATTTACCACCGGTTCTACAGCGGCAGCGGCTGTTTATGCGGCATGTGCATCCCTTTGCGGATTGGAAATCTCGCAATCTCCAATTCATCTTCCATGCGGAATCACAGCTGATATTCCATCAAGCGGCAAGGGTGGACTTGGAACTGCAAAGAAGTTCTCAGGAGACTATCCGTCAGATATCACTGCCGGAATCTGCTTCCATGCTTCGGCTGTTGTCTCTGAATCTGTTACTGTTACAGCAGGGTTTGGTGTCGGGAGGTTTGTTCGTGATACTCCAAGATACAAAAAAGGAGATGCGGCAATTTCACCGCCTGCTATGCAGAGTATTCTTCTTGCAGCAGAGGAAGGATGCAAAGCCGCAGGAATCTCTGGTGCAGAGATTCTCCTGACAATTCCTGATGGAAAACGTATAGGAGAACAGACCCTAAACCCCAGAATAGGGGTTGTTGGCGGGATTTCGGTTGTTGGAACAACCGGTTTTGTGGAGCCATGGGATGACCACCTAAGTGAGACTATGGAGGAGCGGATTTCTTCTGCTTCGGCTGTTGTAATTACGACCGGAAGAATCGGTCTTCGGTATTCCCGCCTGCTCTTTCCAGATCATGAATCGGTTCTTGCAGGCTCAAAGATAGCAGAGGCACTTTCTGCATCAAAGCACTGCAAAAGTGTTGTTCTCTGCGGGCTTCCCGGGCTGATTCTTAGATACTTTAATCCAGAAACTGCCACATCCAGAGGTTTTGCAACGGTTGAGGAGCTTATTGCGTCACCTGCCGGTTCTGTTGCTTTAGATGAGGAACTTGGATATATTAAAGAAAAGTATCCAGACATCCGCGTCTGTATCATCAGCCGGGATGGAAAAGTGATGGGAGATACATCATGAAAATAATTGGAGTCGGGTGCGGTCCCGGCATGATAACAGAAGAGGGCATTTCTGTTCTGCGGAATGCAGAGCTTGTCTTCGGCTCACTTCGGGCAATTGAACTTGCAGGCGAATATATTTCCAGTGCGGAAGTTCATGAGATTACAGATTACAAAGCTCTTCGCTCTTTACCGGAGGATGCAGTTATTCTCTCAACTGGAGACCCCTTAATGGCAGGTCTTGGATATCTGCCGGGAGATGTAATTCCGGGTATTTCTTCGATGCAGGCAGCCTATGCAAAACTCCACATCCCCTGGACAAACACTGCAATAGTTAATGCTCATGGTAAAAATCATGCCGAAGCAATTTCAAAAGCTGCGGCAGATATCAGAAACGGTCATTCGGTTTTCCTGATTGCAGACCCTGAATTCTCAATAGAAGAACTTGCGGCATCTCTTCTGCCTGATACAAAAATCGCTGTGTGTTCCAATTTGGGATATGAGACGGAAACGGTTGTGGAAGGTACTTCTTCCAATCCTCCGTCTCCTGTCTCCAGACTATTTTGTGTAGTCTGCGGATACTAAAAAATAAAACTATTTTTTTGTTCCGTTCTTAAGAGTGTAAATGTGAGGTGTTGTATTATACAACAGCTCAGTCTTTTCTTGCAGCTTTTCTCTGTCCGGCCCAGTATCCGAAGATAAGGCAGGAGATTCCGGCACCGAATGCTGCCTGAAGTGCGAAGATTAATGATTCAACTTCACCGCTTGGCGGGGACCATAATGTGGATTCGTACCATGGAGTATAACCGGTCTCATCGATTAATCCTGCTGCATTTCCGTCAGCACCTCCCCATTCTGCCTCTCCTGCGAATGCGAGTGCTCCAACGACTAATGCAAGAATTACAACAAGTCCGATAACAATTTCAAGAGTTGAACGTTTCATGCTGCCTCACCCTGAATCTTTGCAATCTCTTCATCTTCGATGATTCCGAGAGTCTTTAAGATATCCGGCTTAACACGGACAACGAACTTTGCAACAAGACCGCAGATTACTCCCTCAATAATTGCGAGCGGAATCTGGGTTACTGCGAAGATACCTGCAAATGCAACGAAGGCGGAAAGAATGCTTCCGTCAACCGGGAATGCAAGTGCGAGCTGCAGAGCGGTAAGAGAGTAGGTTACCAGGTTTGCAACTCCTGCGGTGATACCGACAGAAAGACCAAGTCCGAGTTTGAGCTTTCTAAGGCCAAGGAAAACCGCCCATGCTACAAGCGGACCAAAGATTGCCATCGAGAAGACGTTTGCACCTAAGGTGGTAAGTCCTCCGTGAGCAAGAAGGATTGCCTGGAAAAGCAGGACGATGGTTCCGAGAACGGACGTGACAAACGGTCCGAAGAATGCTGAGGATAAACCGGTTCCGGTTGGGTGGGAACAGCTTCCTGTGACCGACGGGATTTTCAATGCAGACAGTACGAAGACGAATGCACCGCACACTGCCATTAACGGCAACACTTTCCGATCCTTCTGGATCAGTTTCTTCATCTGCCAGAGACCAATGAGGATAAACGGAACTGAGATGACAGCCCAGAATATACACCATTCGATTGGCAGATAGCCCTCCATAATGTGCATAATTAATATTTTGTTAACTAATATTTATTTGTGTTCGGCGGCATTGTAAATCTAAACGTCCCGGGATAATTTGGGTATCATAAATCAACAGAAAAAAAGTTGTTTGAGGCTATTTTTTTGCCCCTCGCAGTTTAGAGATAGGTTTCGACTGCGGTTTTTGCATTCTTCATCATCATGTCTGCAAGAAGAGGGTCACAGCCAAGAGGACCTGCATAAATCAGAGGTACACTCTTTCCGTCTGCAAGGGTGAATTCACCTCTGAATTCTCCCTCCTTAAGCCCTAAAATCTCTGGAATGTCGTGGAGAACGTGAATTCCTTTTGCAAGAAACATAGGGACTGCAACCAGATAATCAATCTCTTCTTCCCTCATTGCAGCAAGTCCTTCCTCTACATTCGGCTCGTTAAATTCCATAGAACAGGTGATGATTGTATACTCATCTGTTTTTTCAGAGATCATTTTTGCAGTCTCTAAGATGAGCTCTTTTCCATACTCAAGTCTGCTTCCGTGACCTATAATCAGGAGTCCGTGTTTTGTCATCCAACGATATGTTTATTTTACAATAATATCAATTTTATTTAGCATAGGTGTCAATGTTGAGTTCTGCATTGCCGTCTGAATCGATGGAGTTACAGAAGAGTATGTTTAAGTCAGAATCAGACCAATCACACTATATGATTCCGCTGATGTTAGATCTCTCGACATCCCGCGTACTTGTGATAGGAACAGGTGCTGTCGGTCAGCGGAAAGCAGAGTATTTTGCAGGGCACTGCAAAGAGCTTGTTTTATCAGACACAGCTCTGGAAAACTTATCCGATTTCGATATAATAATCGCGGCAACAGCTTCTGCTGGAGAAAACGAGAGAATCTGCTCTGCCGCCGCTTCACTCAATAAATTATACAACAGCGCAACAGGCATTGGAAATTTCTTAATCCCGGCATCTGTTTTCGAAGAAAACTATACTCTTGCCGTCTCCACAAATGGAAAAGCCCCGGCTGCTGCGGCTTTCATTCGGGATAAAATAAATGCAGACCTTCCGTCATTTTCAAAAATGGTGGAACTGCAGGAAACCCTTCGTGCAGAACTCAAAAACACTGTCCCAGAACAGAAACACAGAGCCGAAATCCTTCGTGCCGTTCTCGAAGATGATGCGGTCTGGAAAGCTCTGGACTCAAATGATTTTGATGCCGCCTTAAGCCTTGCAAGGAGGAACATATGAGCAGCTCGCTCTCTCTTGCTGTCTTATCTCACGAAAACCACAGCAGCGCAGAGCTTGCAGACCGCATCTTTGATGAAACTGAGTTCTACAAAACTGCATCTTCGCCCGCTCTTCTTCTGCAAACCTGCAACAGAATAGAAATTCTATCCCGTAAAAGCGGAGATGCTCTATCAGCATTTCTCGAATCACAGGGAAAGGAAGGCTTCACTATTCTGGAAGGAGAAGACGTTCTGCTTCATCTCTTGGAACTTGCCTCAGGAACAAAATCACTTATCGTAGGCGAAGACCAAATCCTTGGACAGATGAAAAAAGCCCTGCTGACAGCAGAAGAAGCAGGGTGCGTCGATGACGTAATCTCTGCCTGCATTACAGCGGCAGTCCGCTTCGGTGTTCTGGTTCGCCAAAAGACCGCAATCAACCGCGGGGCTGTATCTGTTGGTTCTGCCGCAGTCCTTCTGGCTGAAGAAGAAATTGGAGGACTTGACGGAAGAAATATCTTAGTTGTCGGAGGAGGCGAGACCGGAAAACTTGTTGCCCGTGCACTTTCCGAAAAAGACATCAAAGCAATCTATGTTGCAAACCGAAGCTATGAGACTGCTGCCGCTTTGGCGGCTGAAATTGGAGGGCGAGCCATGCGGCTTGACCAGATGTACTCATGCCTTGCAGAAGCGGATGTGGTAATCTCATGTACATCAGCCCCTCACGAAATTATCCGTGCAGAACCAATCTCCAAAATCATGGAAAAGCGTCTCTGGCCGCTTGACGATGCTCCTCGAAAACTTCTCATGATTGATATTGCATCTCCGCCGGACATCGAGTATGCCTGTGCTGATATCTCAGGAGTATCTCTTTACACAATCGATGACCTGAAAGGAATCTCAAAGAGAAATCTTGCATCCCGTAAAAAAGAAATCCGGACAGCAGAAGAACTCATCCGCGAATACCTTCCGGAATACATCAGAATCATCAAACGCACAGCCGCAGGGGATGTATTGTCAGAACTCTACTCATGGGCTGAAGACATCCGTTCCCGTGAGGCTGAAAAAGCTCTTCGGGCAATTAGAAACGGTTCTGACATCGAAGAGACTCTCGAAAAATTCTCCCTGTCTCTTACAAAGAAACTCCTTGATGACACAAGTTGTGCTGTTCGCCGTTTCGCAGAAGAAAGCCGCATAGACAAAGCAAAATCCCTTGTTACCACCATCACCGCGAGGAAACCATAATGTACCCGAAAACCCGCATGCGCCGCTTAAGACGCGACATCCTTCGTCCGATTTTCACAGAAACCAGACTCTCCCCTGAGGCATTCTGCCTTCCGCTCTTCTTCGATGAAGCAGCTAAAGAGGAAGTTCCAATCTCATCCATGCCAGGGCAGGTTAGATATCCGCTTTCTGCAGCAGAGCCGCTTGCCAAAACACTCTATGCAGAAGGTGTCAGGTCTGTAATTCTCTTCGGCATCCCCAGAGAAAAGGATGCATGTGCAACGCAGGCTTTTGCAGAAGACGGGGTAATCCAGCGTGCGGTATCAGCAATGAAGGCGGCAGAGCCGAGGCTTGTTGTAATCACTGACCTTTGTGCCTGTGAGTACACATCTCACGGACACTGCGGAATTATTCGGGAGGGAGAGCTTGATAATGATGAATCACTTCTTCTGATGCAGAAAATCGCAGTCTCTCAGGCAAAAGCAGGGGCTGATATGGTCGCTCCGTCATGTATGCTTGACGGGATGGTGTCAGCGATTCGCGAAGCGCTCGATTATGAAGGATTCTCAAACATCCCGATTATGTCCTACAGCACGAAGTTTGCCTCATCGCTTTACGGACCGTTCCGCGAGGCCGCGGATTCAGGTTTTTCCTTCGGAGATCGGCAGAGCTATCAGATGAATCCGGCAAATGCCCGCGAGGCTTTCCGCGAGAGTGAACTTGACGCAGAAGAAGGTGCGGATATTCTGATGGTAAAGCCTGCAACCTTCTATCTGGATGTCTTAGCAGATATCCACTCTCTTGGATTGCCGGTTGCTGCATATCATGTTTCAGGAGAGTATGCGATGATTAAAGCCGCTGCCGCAAACGGCTGGATTGATGAGAAAAAGGTTGTAATGGAGGCCATGACCTCCATAAAACGTGCAGGGGCAGACCTTATCATAACTTACTACACCCGAGATATCCTGAGGTGGCTTAATGAATGATGCTGTCTGCGGTGAAAAGAGCCGCAAACTTTTCGAAGAAGCAAAAACACTTCTTCCAGGAGGCGTTGCAAGTCCGGTCAGAGCAATTCAGCCCTATCCGTTCTATACAGCTTCGGCTTCGGGCTGCAGGCTTAAAACAGTTGACGGGCTCGAGTACATCGACTGCTGTTTAGGATACGGTCCGCTTCTTTTAGGTCACGCTCATCCGTCTGTTACAGAAGCTGTTTCAGATCAGTTAACCAGAGGTACACTTTTCGGCACACCGTCTAAGCTCGAAGTAGAGCTTGCCCGCATTGTAACATCTGACTATCCGTCTCTTGATATGGTTCGCTTTGTTTCCACCGGGACAGAAGCAACCCTGTCTGCTCTGCGGCTTGCCCGTGGGTTTTCCGGAAAGACTGAGATTGTAAAAGTCGAAGGGGGCTTTCACGGAGCGCATGAGTCGGTTCTGGTTGCCGCCGGAAGCGGGGCTTTGACGCATGGAACTCCTGACTCTGCAGGTGTTCCGCCTGAGTTTGCGGCGGCAACAAGGCAGGTTGCCTACAATGATGCCGAAGCCCTCGAGGAGATGCTCTCCAAAAATGACAACATCGCTGCTTTCATCATCGAGCCGGTGATGGGAAATGTTGGTCCAATCCTGCCGGAGAAAGGATACCTGGAAGCAGTCCGCGAAATCACAAAAGCACATGATGTTCTTCTTATCTTCGATGAGGTAATCACAGGTTACCGGCTTGGAATCGGAGGTGCTCAGGTAAAGTTTGGTGTAACGCCTGACATCACAACGCTTGGAAAAATTGTCGGCGGCGGACTTCCCGTTGGTGTGTTTGGAGCAAGCCGTGAAATTATGGAGATGGTATCTCCATCGGGTGCTGTCTACAATGCCGGAACATTCAACGCCAACCCGCTTTCGATGTCGGCAGGACTTTCTGCCCTTCGTTTCCTGCATGAAAATACAGGTCTCTACGCGGATGCCGAGGCGGCAGTATGTCGTATTCGTGACAGCATCCGTGGGGATGCTGAGAGTTTTGTCTCCTGCGGTTCGATGTTCAAATATTTCTTCCGCAAGTCTGCTCCAAAGAACTATCGCGAAGCAAAGGAATCGGATACCGCGGCTTTTAGAAAGTTCTGGGAGAGTGCTCTCTCTTCCGGCGTTTTCCTGCCCCCGTCTCAGTTTGAGACAAACTTCCTCTCATTCGCGCACGACGAGACAGCAGTGAACAAACTCTGCGAGGTGTATGCATGTCTGTAATAAGAATTGGAACGCGTGGAAGCAAACTCGCGCTTGCTCAGACAAAACGCGTTGTTGATTTACTTGCAGCAAACGGAGTTGAAGCAGAGGTTGAGATTATCTCAACCCGCGGAGACCGGGTAACTGATAAAGCACTTCATGAAGCAGGAGGATACGGACTTTTTGTCCGCGAGCTTGACAATGCAATCTTAGATGGAAGAATTGATGCGGCAGTCCACAGCATGAAAGACATTCCGGCAGAGCGTCCCAAAGGGATTTCCCTTGCGGCAGTTCTCAGACGCGATCCTCCGTTTGATTTTCTGGCTGTGGAAAAGCCGCTTGAAGAGGTGTTTTCTATTGGAACATCTTCTCTTCGAAGACGTGCTCAGCTTCTCAGATACTATTACAAGTATCCTGAGATGCATGTTGCAAATCTTAGAGGAAACATCGACACCCGCCTTTCAAAACTTGATGCAGGAGAGTATGATGCCATTGTTTTAGCTGAGGCGGCTCTTGTACGCCTTGGGATTCATGCTCATGGTTTCAGGCTTCCGGCTGATGCATTTGTTCCGGCTCCAAATCAGGGGGCAATTGCTGTTGTTTCCCGCGACAACGAGGAAATCCGTGAAGCATTTGCCCCGCTGAATGACGTGCAGACGGCATTTGACACCGCAGCCGAGCGGGCTGTTATGGAGGAGATTGGCGGAGGCTGTTTTACTCCGCAGGGAGTTTACTGTCAGGGAGGACATATCTTAGCAGAAGTGCTCTCGCTTGACGGAAAGCGTGCCCGACGTGTTGAAGGGCAGGTTTTTTCCATAGAGGAAGCTCGTGCAGTCGGCAGAGCGTTAAGAGAAGAGGCCGCTGATTTAATCGAGGAAGCACGCCGTACTGTGGAGGGGGAATGACCGGCAAAGTCTATCTGGTAGGCGCAGGTCCTGGAGGACTTTCGCTTCTCACATTCCGTGCCCGCGAGGTGATTGACAAAGCGGATGTGATTCTCTATGACCAGCTTCCGGGAGAGGAGATTCTATCCTCGCTTCCGGCAAAGGCAGAGAAGATTGATGTCGGGAAATGGGGAGGACATCACACGATGCCGCAGGAGGAGATAGAGTCGCTTATGGTGCGTCTCGCTTCTGCCGGCAAAAACGTTGTCAGACTGAAAGGAGGCGATCCGTTTGTGTTTGGAAGAGGGGGCGAGGAGATGGAAACGCTTCGTGCCGCGGGGATTCCCGTTGAAGCAGTTCCGGGAATAACAAGCGGGATTGCAGTTCCGGAATCCGTCGGCATCCCGGTAACCCACAGGGATTTTGCAAGCTCGGTGACTTTCATCACCGGCCACGAGAGTGAAAAAGAGGAGTCTGCGATTGACTGGGCATGGCTTGCACTGTCCCCGGGGACGATTGTTATCTACATGGGCGTCAAAAACATCCCGCAGATTTCCACGCGGCTTATCGAAAATGGCATGGATTCTCTGACCAAAGTCGCCGTTATCGAAAACGGCTTTCGGGAAAATCAGCGGGTAACCTGTACCACGCTTGAAGAACTTCCGGCAAAGGCAGAGGAAGTCGGCTTCAAAGCTCCGGCCATCATTGTGATAGGCGAAGTAGTATCCCTTTACCGCGGATAATAAATACTGCCTGCGCCCATTTTCTATCATGCAGAATGCTGATGCCTACTACCTGTATGATGAAGCTGTCATTCTCGAAAACCTTCGTGTCTTAGCACAGACGTTTCCAAACTTTAGCTTCTTCTACTCAGCAAAAACCAATCCGAACCCGCACATCTTAAACACACTCATCAAAAATGACTGCGGAATCGACGCGGCATCTGCAGGCGAAGTCCGTCTTGCGGTAAAACACGGTCTGTCTCCTGAGAAAATCAGCTACTCCGCACCCGGAAAAACCGACGAAGACATCCGCTATGCGCTGCCCCGCAGCCGCATCATCGCAGACAGCATCGGCGAGCTATTAAGAATCGACAAAATTGCAGGTGAGCTTGGCGGGAAATTTGAAATAGGTATCCGCATAAATCCGCCTTTTGGAATGGACAGTCCTTTTGGCGTCTCGTCCCAGTTTGGAATTGATTATGAATCTCTTGGAGAAATACCAGACCTCTCCAATGTGCAAATCACCTCCATTCATACTCATGTTCAGTCCCAGAATTTAGGATGGGAAATTCTTGCACGCTATTATGAAAACGTCTTATCTCTTGCCCGCAGTATGAAGAAGGAAGGGTTTGCAATTGGTACGGTGAACCTTGGAAGCGGGTGCGGCATTGTATATGATGAGGAAACACAAAGTCCGCTTGATATGGAAGCCCTCGGTGCGGCTGTTGGAAAACTGACCGAAAAGTATGCTGATGTTTCCAGAAGTCTTATCATCGAGCCGGGACGATATCTGGTTGGAAAGGCAGGAGTTTTCAGGACGCGGGTTTTGGATAAGAAGGTATCGCGGGGCAAGACATATCTGATTGCATCAGGCGGTATGAATGGATTCCTGCGCCCGGCAGCAGCCAATATAGCAAAGCTCTATGGTCCGGTAAACCGCGGGGCAGAGCCGCTTATCTCCTGCGAAAAGCCGTGCGGGATTACTGTTCTGAATGACTCAACAGAGACTGAAGTTGTAACAATCACCGGAAATCTTTGTTCGGGCTTTGATGTGTTTGCCCGCGATATCACTCTGCCGAAGGCAGAGGTTGGCGACTTCATTGAGTTTTCCAATGCCGGAAGTTATGCCTGTACACTGTCTCTTCGCGAGTTTGCCTCGCAGCCGAAGGTCAGAGAGTTTTTCAGAACCGTTGACGGTGAGGTTTTAGAGTAAATGGGCGAGAGGTACTATGAAGTGGATGCTGTTCGCGGGACAGCTCTCATCTTTATGGTACTTTATCACACCATATTTTGTCTGTTCTTTTTTGGAATCATCGATTGGTTTAACCCGCAGGTAATCAGCGGGGCTGCCGGAGCTGCGGTTTTTATTCTGGTTGCCGGATTGTCTCTTGTTCTTGCAGACCGCAAACCGTTGGGTGTGGTAAAACGCGGAATACAGCTTATAGCCTGCGGGATGATTATTACTGCGGTTACATGGATTGTCTACCCGCAGGGTTTTGTGGTCTTTGGAATCCTGCACTTAATCGGGTTTGGAACTATTCTTTCTCTCCCGTTCCTTTCAAAGAAGGTTAAGTGGTATATTCCGGCTCTTTTCGGGATTGTGATTGCCGGACTGTCATTCTTTTTGGAAGGACATACTGGCTCTCTTCTGCTGTTACCATTCGGTCTCCCGTATGCAGGCTTTGTCTCTCTTGATTATGAACCTCTGATTCCATGGTTTGGGGTTCTGCTTCTTGGACTTGCCGCCGGAAAAATGCTTTATCCTTCCGGCAGATGTCATCTCTTATCAGGACTTTCTCAGATGCTGGTTTTCCTTCGACCGGTCTGCTTTGTTGGACGGCACACTCTTATCATCTATATGCTTCATGTTCCGGTGATTATTCTGGCTGTGTTCCTGATTTTCCCGGATGCTGTTCTTTCGTTTTTGTTCTAATCCATAGGTTAATATCTCGTGAAGATTAATAGAGAATCATTTAGGAGATGATACAAATGGAATTATTAGCAGGAAAAGTAGCTGTGGTAACAGGCGGAACCCGCGGTATCGGTCTTGCAACTGTAAAGAAATTCCTTGAAAACGGGGCAAAAGTAGTTCTTTTCGGTTCTCGCCAGGAAAGTGTTGACAAGGCTCTTGATTCTCTGAAAGCAGAAAATCCGGCATGGGAAGTTGACGGAGACTGGCCTGACTTAAACAGCGGCGAGTCTGTCCGGGCTGCTTTTGCAAAGATTAAGGACCAGTATGGAAAAATCGACATTCTCGTAAACAATGCAGGTGTCTCTGACAGCACTCCGATTGGAAACTACGAAGACGGTCAGTTTGAGAAAGTCATTAACTTAAATGTCAATGCGATTGCTGTCGCTGTCCGCGCTGTTGTTCCGATTATGCGTGAGCAGGGCGGAGGAGTTATCTTAAACACCAGTTCAATGGTTTCAATATCCGGTCAGCCGTCAGGTGTTGCATACCCGGCAAGTAAGTTTGCAGTAAACGGCCTTACACTTTCCCTTGCCCGCGAGCTTGGACCGTCCAACATCCGTGTAAATGCTGTAGCTCCGGGAATCACAAACACTGATATGGTGGCAGCACTTCCCGAGCAGGTTATTCAGCCGATGATTCAGGCAATTCCGCTTAGAAGAATCGGTGAGCCGGAAGATATCGCAAATGGTTTCCTCTTCCTTGCATCTGACCTTGCAAGCTATGTCACCGGAGAGATTCTCTCTGTTGACGGAGCTATGAGGTCCTAAACCATTTCACTTTTTTTTGTGCGCACCTGCATTTTTCCAAAATTCTGTATTTTTCAAAAACCTCTAAAAATGTTTGTTTTTGAAAAATAAGCGTTTAATAACTGCAAAAATTTTCGTAACTTAAACCAAGTATATATGCTCCAAGGTGCAATGATGTAGTATGAAAAAGACAGCACTCGTTGTTTTAGCAGTTGCCCTTGTCGGCATCGTTGCAGCAGCAGGATGTATCAGCAATGCTGCAAACTCTGACACACCTGTCGGAGAATGGATCATCAGCGGAACAGACGTAACCCTCTCCCTTAAGGCAGACGGTACTTTTGCCGGTCAGTCTTATGTGAACAACTACTTCGGTACCTACACCCTTGACGGAAACAAGATTGTCTTCAACCTTGCAGGCTCTACTATGATGATGGGACCTGAAATCGAGAAGGAAGATGCATTCTTCAATGCACTCAACGGAGAGCAGACCTTCGAACTTGCTGACGGAAAACTTGTCCTCTCCGGCGGACTTACCTTCACCGAAGCACCAAAGAGCGTTGTCGGATCCTGGGAAACCGCTGAAGGTGTAACCATCATCTTCAACGAAGACGGTACCTTTGCAGGAAAGGGTCCTGTTAACAACTACTTCGGAAACTTTGTTCAGGACGGCGAGTCCTTAACCCTTGAGCAGGTCGGAGCAACCATGATGTTCGGTCCGGATCTTGAGGCAGAAGGCGTATACTTCGAGTCCTTAAAGAACGTTGCAGGATTCACTGTAACTGACGCAGGACTTACCCTTGTTGACGCAAACGGAAAGGCAGTTGTCTCCTTTGCAGCAATGTCCTTCGTTGACGAAGAGTAAAAATACTTCTCAAAGAAACTAAATCCATAAAAATACCTCCAACCAATCTTTTTTACTCTTCTTTCAGAAATTCTTCAACTGCCCTGTTGAACGCATCTGCTCTTTTCATCGGCAGGAAATGGTCTCCTTCGAGAAACAGCAGTTTTGCATTCGGGATTGTTTCAGCAATCATTTTCGTATGGCTTTCCCGAATAATGTCCTTTGTTCCGGCAAGAACCAGCGTTTCTGCCTGAATCATTTTCAGGTGTTCTTCGCGGATGCCGAAGTCGTTTACCATAAGTCCTAGGATTTCCGTATTCTGCTGTGCCTTCTGGTTTTTGAAGCGTGATGCGACTGCGTAGCCAAGGGTTATTGGAATCTGCACGGAACGCTTCACTGCTTCTGCTGTAGTACATGCCCCGCAGAGGACGAGCCTGCGTACCCGCGTCGGATATTTTGCGGCAAAGAGGATTGCTGTGTTTGCTCCATCGGAAAATCCGATGATGTCTGCTTTTTCGATTTTCTGTTCGTCGAAGAAAGCGAGCAGGTCATCTGCAAACTGCGAAAACGACAGCGGTTTTGTTCCGCGGGGTGATTTTCCGTGTCCGCGGGTATCTACTGCAAATACCTGGAAGTCGCGGGAAAAATAGTCAGTCTGGTGTTCAAAGTCAGTGCTTTCTCCGCCGTTTCCGTGGAGAAGAATAAGAGGTTCTCCGCTGCCTGCTTTTTTGCAGGCAAGAGAAATCATCCGCACCCTCCGCCCATCTCATAGAGTGCGTAGAGTTCGTTTGCGGCATTCATGTCTCCGCGTTTCATTGTTTCGCTGATGAGAATTTCAGCACACTCGACCGGAAGGCATCCGATACTCTCCTCTCCTGAGCGAATCATCGCGATGATTCTGGAAAACTCCTCGTCAGTTAAGCGGAGAAGGCGGGATTCGAAATCTTCTGCATCCTTTGCGAAATGATTTGCAACAGGCGCTAAAATCGAGCGGTATTCAGCAGCGGACTTGGCGCAGGTAAGGCTTGTGCACTCGGGGGCGAGCTTTTCCAAAAGGCGAATGTCCTCTTCGGTTAAGGTTCGGCTCATAAAAAAGATTAGAGAAGAGTTGCCTCAACAATGACAACATCTTCGAGCGGTCTGTCGCTGTAGTTGGTCTTGACCTTTCCAATCTTCTCGACAACCTCCATGCCTTCGACAACGTGACCGAATGCCGGGTGGGCTTTGTCAAGGTAGTTGTTGTTGACAAGGTTGATGAAGAACTGGCTTCCTCCGGTGTTTGGTCCGGCATTTGCCATGGAGATGGTTCCCTTGTTGTTCTTGTTGTCCGGCATGAACTCATCTTTAATCTGGTATCCCGGGCCTCCTCTGCCGGTTCCGGTCGGGTCTCCTCCCTGAATCATGAATCCGTCAATTACACGGTGGAAGATAACTCCGTTGTAGAATCCTTCGCCGACGAGTTTTGCGAAGTTGCCGGCTGTAATCGGCATGTCTTCGCGAAGTTCAAGGGTGATGTCTCCCATGTTGGTTTTGAGAAGAACCTTCTGTGGTGTCATATAGTACAATGCGTCTGCTTTGGTAATAAACATGGGGGTTTGAGCTGTACAAACAACAATCATGAATACCCATCCGCCCCAATATATTCCTATTCATGAAAAATCCCTTCCATGTAATGATTATCCCAACCCTTGGATGTCCGGGCAGATGTAAATACTGCTGGAGTTCGGATGAGAACTCGCCGAAGATGAGTATAGATACAGTCCGCGATATTGTCGAGTGGTTAAAGCCGGTCGAAGAAGAACATGTGACCTTCACTTTCCACGGCGGAGAACCTCTTTTAGCAGGTGCCGAGTTCTACCGTGAAGTACTTCCGATGCTCTCCAAAGAACTCGCTCATATGCATCCGGAGTTTGCGATGCAGACAAATCTCTGGCTTATGGATGATGAGATTGCAGAAATCCTTGCCGAGTACAAGGTGCCGCTTGGTTCTTCCATCGACGGCCCGGAGGATTTGACGGATTATCAGAGAGGGGATGAATACTTTACCCGATGCATGGAAGGGTACCGCATTGCAGTGGAGCACGGGCTTCTGGTCAGATTTATCTGCACGTTTACGAACTCGTCAGTGAAACGCAAGGAGGATATTGTGGAGTTCTTCAAGAGTCAGGGATGGGTTATGAAGCTCCATCCAGCCCTTCCGTCCTTGAAAGGGGACAATCCGAATGCATGGACGCTTGCACCGGAGGAGTATGGAGAGCTTTTGGTCTGGCTTTTGGATTATGCTATTACGAATCCGAACTTTGAGATTATGAATGTGAATGATCTCTGCCGCTGTGTTTTCACGCGGTCTGGAGCGGTATGTACGTATGCGGACTGTATGGGTTCTACTTTTGCGATTGGTCCTGACGGGGCAATTTATCCATGCTACCGGTTTATTGGAATGCCTGAGTGGGTGATGGGTTATGTAAAAGACAAGCCGTCGATTGCAGAGCTTATGGAAAGCCCTGCCGGAAAACGGATGACGGCATTCAAGGACCATGTGGATTCTGCCTGTAAAGACTGCGCACACATTACCTACTGCAGAGGCGGCTGCCCGTACAACGCGATAGCTCCAACCGGCGGAGAACTCGAAGGAGTTGATCCGCACTGTACGGCATACAAGAGGGCATTTGATGAGATTGTGTCCCGCATGAATAAGGAGATGGAAGCGCCTGCTGCAAGTCCGATGCAGAGAAGATCGCGGGTGAAGCGTATGGAAAAGCCTCCGGTGATGCCGCTGATTAAGCGGATTATTGAAAAATAACTTTTTTTTTTTAATTTTAATGTAATACAAAACAGAATCTCATTAAACCGGGGTGCAACGCACCCCCGTTCAATCCAAAAGAAAAAATGGTTATGAGTAAATCAGATTTACTCTGGCTTGCTGATGAGAGCGGTCTTGTGGACGAGCTCACCAGTCTTCTTGTGCGGGATACGGATGACTCCGTCGCATCCCTTCTCAATCTCACGTGCTTCGTCACAGAGTGCTGCTGCCTGGCGCATAACTTCGTGTGCAGATGCAACGATTGGGATGTAGTCTTCCCATGCTTTGGTCATGAAGCAGCCCTTAACGTTGATGTTTGCAACGGACTGAGCCATCTCGTATGCTGCGCGTGCTTTTGCAAGTGCGTACGGGTTGGTGAATTCGCCCTTGGTTGCGTTGTCGGAGTTAACGACGAGTTTCGGGAGAACGAGCTCTGCGCCCTTCTTGCCTTCCTTAACCTGGTCGATAACTTTGTCAAGCTCCTGCTGGAGTTTGCGGAATGCACCGGTGGTTGCGAGGACCTTGATGAGGTTTCCGTTGTAGTCTGCCATCTCAACTGGGTCGAGGAACTCGCGGCGTGCACCGATCATTGCGTCTGCCTTCATGATGATGTATCCGAAGTTGGATGCCTTGAGTGCTTCCCATCCCTCTTTCTTGGTGGTGACATCGTCAGTGATGACGATAACCGGGATGCCTGCTGCTGCGAGTTCTTCTCGTGCACCAACTGGGCCTTCGAGGACGCCGTTCGGGGAAACGACAATTGCGAAGTCCGGCTGCCATGCTTTGAGGTTGGAAACGACGCGGTCAACGTCTTCCTTCTGCAGTTTGGTTCCAGAGGTTGCCATGAAGGTCATCATGTCTTCACGGTCTGCACGCTCATCTAAAAGAAGCTCTGCCATAACACCTGCTGCGATGTTGCCGAGCTTTGCAACTCCTACCTTTACTACCATATTTAATACACCTCTCATTTGTTGAATGAGAACATCAAATATTTTGACGAGAATCAATATAAGGCTTGTGAATGATTCTATCAGGGTTTGAAACCTCTGTAATCTGTGCGGTATTTTTCAGGACCGGCTGAATGCGGGGTTTTTGTTTCGCGGATGCAGGGGGTTTTGTGTTCTTGTATTTCTGCTTTGCCGGTTTTTGGGATATTTTTCCTGCCGGTTTTGGATATTTTTTCGCGCGGTGCTTTCTCCGGCGGTTTATCCAATGTCTTTATTGTTAATGACGTTCAATTAATTGGTATGAAAGACACTCTTCTCACTGACAGGCAGAAAGAGGTTATCCGTCTTCGAAAGCAGGGGATGACTCAGCAGCAGATTGCTGACCGTCTCGGTACGTCGAAGGCAAACATCTGTACTATAGAGAAGTCTGCCAACGAAAACATCCGCCGGGCAAAGGAGACACTGGAGTTTTTGTATACGCTTGATGCAACCGAGCTTTGTACGATTCCGGCAGGCACTGATTTAATGGATGCGCCGAAGATGATTTATGCGGCAGCAGCTCCGACGAAAGTGAAGATTATTTATGATACGCTTGGTCTGATTAACCGGCTGTCATCCTATATTCCGGAGAAGTTTAAAGGCCGGCAGGTCAAAGAGGATATTTGTGTATATCTGAATAAAGAGGGCGACCTCTACTTCAGTTGACTTTTTTTTCAAAAACCACAGAAGCTTTTATTATATATTAGAACCAATGATATAGGGCCTTTAATTAGGCTGATATCAGCGATTCTGCTGAAATGAGGATATCCAGTTGGTACAAAACAGCGCATTTCGCGTCTGGTTTTGTAAATGTGTAACCCGGAGCGGATTTCCGCGGCCGGTGTTAAGACCTTCATAGGTCTGATGATACGTGCAGGGCGAACGTCTCTGATGTGCCCATCCTGAAATGCAGGAGCGCGTCGATGTCAGGTTCTCTTCCGTGAGACTTGGAAAATTACTGTCTGCCGAACTTACGAGCAGACGCACCGCGGTTTCTACCGGGTGATCGGGCTTTGAACAGATAAGACGTTATCGTGTTCAGTTTGGATATCCAGTTAGAGGATTTACAAAGTACAACCCGTCTTTTCAGTCCACCTGCGAAGCAGGAGACCAAGACAACAGTGTCCCGCGGGTCGATTCCTATACGGAAGCCGGCGGTGAAAAAGATAGGCTGTCACATCTGATGACAACCAGCAGAACTAGTTTGAAGCGCTTGAAAAAGCAGATTCAGACACTATCACAGGATTGATTAAAAAATGAGAACAGTGAGACCCAGAGCAGGTTCACTCGCATACTATCCGCGCAAGCGCGCCAAGGACATTATTCCAAAGTACCAGTCCTGGCCGCAGTACGACGGACAGCCAATGCTCCAGGGCTTTGCAGGCTACAAAGCAGGCATGACCCACGTGATCATGATCGATGATCACAAAAAGAGTCCGACTGAGGGCAAAGAGATTATGGTCCCGGTTACCGTAATCGAGATTCCGCCAATGACCGTTGCCGCAATCCGCGTCTACGTCAAAGACACCTACGGAAAGCACCCGCTTACCGAAGTCTGGGCAGAAAACACCGAAGCACTCACCGGAAGAATCACCAAAGCAAAGACCAACAACGCAGCAAAAGCAACCGAGAAGATCAACGCTGCAATTGAAGACGTTGTTGAAGTTATGGTCTTAATGTACACCAAGCCGACCGCACTCACTGGTGTTCCAAAGAAAGTCCCGGACTTAATGGAAATCCGTGTCGCAGGCGGCAGCGCAGCAGACCGCTTTGCATACGCTCTTTCTATTCTCGGAACCGAGATTGAAATGTCCTCCCTCTTCGCAGACGGCCAGTTTGCAGACATCACCGGAATCACCAAAGGTAAGGGATTCAACGGTGCAGTCAAGAGATTCGGAATCACTCTCCGTAAGAGAAAGCACTCCAGAGCAAAGAAGACAAGACACATCGGTACTCTCGGTCCATGGCACCCTCACCACGTCAGATGGCAGGTCCCAATGGCAGGTCAGATGGGATTCCAGCAGAGAACCGAATTTAACAAGCGCATCATCAAGATCGGCGACAACCCAGACGAGATTAACCCGGCTGGAGGATTCCTCCACTACGGTCTTGTCCGTGGAAACTACGTCCTGATTAAGGGAAGCATCCCAGGACCGGCAAAACGCTTAGTCCGTATCCGCTCTGCAACCCGCATGGGTGAACAGAAGGTTCAGACTCCGGTTGTTGAGTTTGTCAGTCTCCAGAGCAAGCAGGGGTAAATGAGCATGAAAGCAAACGTAAAAGCAATTAACGGCTCAGTTCTCCGCGAAATCGAGCTCCCGGCAGTCTTCGATGAAGCATACCGCCCGGACCTTATCAAGAGAGCTGTCCTCGCATACCAGAGCGAAAACTACCAGGCATACGGTGCAGACAAGTACGCAGGTCTCAGAACCTCCGCAGAAGGCTGGGGATCCAAGCGCGGCGAATCCAAGATTCCGCGTATCAAGAACGGCAGCCGCGGTGCAAAAGTTCCGCAGACCAAGGGTGGTCACCCGGCACACGCACCAAAAGTCGAGAAAGTCCTTGTTGAGAAGATCAACAAGAAGGAGAAAGCAAAGGCAATCCGCTCCGCAATTGCAGCAACCGCAAACACCGAGCTCGTCACCGCACGCGGTCACAAGTTCGAGGGTGACGCAGCAATCGTCGTTGAGGATGCATTTGAAGCAATCGCAAAGACTGCAGAAGTCGTCAAGGCACTCGTTGCACTCGGCGTCGGCGCAGACTTAGAGCGTGCAAAACTCTCCAAGAAGATCCGTGCAGGACGCGGAAAGACTCGTGGACGCAAGTACAAGCAGGCTGTCTCCGTATTAGTTGTCACTGCAGACAAATTCGTCGCAGCAAACAACATCGCAGGCGTCGACTGTGTACCAGTCACCGAACTCAACGCAAACCTCCTTGCACCGGGATGCGACGCAGGCAGACTTACCGTCTGGACTGAAGCAGCTGTAAAGAAACTCGGGGAGGCATAAAAATGACACTTGCATACCCGATTGTTACTGAAAAGGCAATGGTCATCCTTGAAAACGTCAACCAGCTCTCCTTCATCGTAGCAAAGGAAGCAAAGAAGGCAGAAATCAAGGCAGCAGTTGAGCAGACCTTCGGCAAGAAGATCGTCGCAGTCAACACCATGATGACCACCAAAGGAACCAAGAAGGCAATCATTACCTTCGAAGAGAAGAACGCTGCTGAAGAGATTCTCTCTCAGCTGGGAATTGTGTAAGGTGAGATAAATGGGACACAGAATTAGTACTCAGGCTCGCGGAAAAGGTGGATCAACCTACCGTGCTCCGTCACACCAGTATAAAGCAGAACTGAAACACTTCGGATCTGCAACCAAGACTGTCCGTGCCATTGTCGCAGACATCGAACACGACCCGGCACGCCACACCCCGATTGCAGTCGTCTACATCGACGGCAAGAAGGAATACGCACTCGTCACTGAAGGCGTTGGAATCGGCAAGGAACTCGTCTGGGGTCCGGAAGCAACCGTTGAGAACGGAAACTCCCTCCCGCTTGCAGCAATTCCGACCGGAGTTGCAGTCTGCAACATCGAAGCACGCCCGGGAGACGGCGGCAAGTTCGTCCGCGCAAGCGGTGTTCAGGCAGTCGTCATCGGAAAGTCCGATGGAAAGGTCGGCGTCAAGATGCCGTCCGGAAAGCCAAAATGGTTCAACGAAAACTGTCTCGCAACCGTCGGTCTCGTTGCCGGCGGAGGACGCGGCGAAAAGCCAATCCTTAAGGCAGGTAAGCAGTACCACAAGATGAAGAGCTCCGCAACCCGCTGGCCAAGAGTCCGTGGTGTTGCAATGAACGTTATCGACCACCCGTTCGGTGGTGGAGGACACCAGCACCCAGGTAAGCCGAAGACTGTTGCCCGCGGAACCTCTCCGGGTAAGAAGGTCGGACACGTTGCTGCACGCAGAACTGGATGCCGGAGGTGAAGTTAGATGGCAAAGAAAACTACTAAGAGAATGCCGAAACGGCGTGAGGAGTACACCTACCACGGCTACAACCTCGAAGCACTCCAGGCAATGTCCATGGAAGAACTTCTTCCGCTCATGCCATCCGGTGCACGCAGAAAGGTCCTTCGCGGCTTTACCGCTGGCGAAGAGGACGTTCGCGCCAAGATTGCAGCAGGTGACGGTGTAAGAACCCACATTCGTTCAATGATTATCCTTCCGGAAATGGTCGGCAAGAAAGTTGCTATCTACTCCGGTAAAGAGTTCGTTGAGGTTGAGATTCCGGTCGAGGGAATTTTCCACTACTTCGGAGAATTCGCACTCACCCGCAAGAAGGTTAGCCACGGAAGCGCCGGTGTCGGTGCAACCCGGTCGAGCAAATACGTCCCGCTGAAGTGATTGTCATGGCAAGAACAGAATACAGCAACAAAACGACCGGCGACAACATCGCCCGCGCAAAGGCAAATGAACTTGGCTGCTCTCCAAAGCACGCTGTTGAGATTGCATCCCTCATCCGCAACATGATGGCAGATGACGCAGTTGCATACCTCGAACAGGTCGTTGCATTAAAGCGTGCAGTTCCATTCAAACGCTACAACAGAAACGTCGCTCACCAGAAGAGCTTAAACGGAAAGACCTTCGGCACTGCATCCGGAAGATACCCGGTCAAAGCAGCAGCAGAATACATCCGCTTAATCCGCTCCGCACAGAAGAACGCTGAATACGCAGGTCTCGCACCGGAAAAGATGGTCATCGTCCACGCCGCTGCAAACAAGGGACGCTGCATGAAGGCAATCTTCCCGCGTGCAATGGGAAGAGCAACTCCGAAACACAGAGACTCTGTAAACGTCGAGATTATCCTCCGCGAGGTGCAGTAAGATGACTATCGAGAAGAAATTTGTCGCAGACGGCGTCAGAAAAGTCCGTGTCGAGCAGTACTTAAACAAAGAACTTAAGCGCGCAGGATACGGAGGAATGGACATCGTTCGCACCCCAGTTGGAACTCAGGTCACCATCTTCGCAGAGAAGCCGGGAATCGTCATCGGTAAGGGCGGTAAACTGGTTCGCCAGCTCACCACCGACTTATCCAACGTCTACGGCATCGACGCACCGCAGGTCGAAGTCCAGCAGGTTGCAAACCCGAACCTCAACGCTCAGATCATGGCAGAACGCCTTGCAAACGCACTTGAGCGCGGATGGTACTTCAGAAAGGCAGGAACCTCTGTAATCCGCCGTGTCATGGACTCCGGAGCACTTGGATGCGAAGTCATCATTGCAGGTAAGCTCACCGGTGCACGTGCACGTGTTCAGAAGTTCGTCGAAGGCTACATCAAGCACTCCGGAGAACCGGCAGAGTCTGTCGTCGAGACCGGATACGCAACCGCAGTCAAGAAGCTCGGTATCATTGGTGTTCAGGTTAAGATTGTCCCACCAGGAGCAGTCCTTCCGGACCACTTCGAGATTCGTGCAGACGCCAACCCGGCACCGGCACGTGTCGAGACTGATGTCTTCGATGACTTTGATGCAGAACTTGCAGCAGAACCGGACGTACCAGAACAGGAGGTCCAGTAATGGCAATCTTCAGAGCAAAAGAAATCGCCCAGTTTTCCGATGCTGAACTCGTCGAGAACGAGGAAAAACTCCAGCTTGAGTTAATTCAGCACTACGGAAAAGTCAGCGCCGGTGGTGCACCGGAAAACCCTGGAAAGATCCAGGAAGTTCGCAGAACTATCGCACGTATCAAGACCGAACAGACCAAACGTAAGGCATAAAACTGTCTATGATAACTCCGCAGAACATCCTCCGGCATGAGTTAATCGGCCTCGAAGTGACTGTGGAGGAATCACCGAACACCTGCGAGGTAGGTATGTCTGGAATCATCGTCGATGAGACCAGACATACGCTTCGTATACAAACCGGGCGAGGTATTAAGACCTTGGAGAAACAATATAAGTTACTCCGGGTGACCCTCCCGGATAGTGTTCGAGTCAAAATAGACGGCAATGCTTTGTCTGTTTCTCCAACGCGGCGCGTTAGTATGCGCGTAAGATGAGGGTTATTATGGCAAAAAATATCGGCTTAAATGTTGCAGTCCCAGAGAAAGACTGTGACGATGTAAATTGTCCGTTCCACGGCAGCTTATCGGTGCGCGGCCAGGTGATTACCGGTAAGGTCGTGAGCGAACGTATGCAGGGAACCGTTGTTGTTGAGCGGAACTTCCTTCACAAGGTCCAGAAGTACGACCGTTATGAGAAGAGAAGCACCAGAATTCACGCACACATGGCTCCATGCCTCGACGCAAAGATTGGCGACGAGGTTAAAATTGCAGAGTGCAGACCACTGAACAAGACCACTTCCTACGTAGTCGTTGAGGTGAACAAGGCATGAAGGGATTAACTTCCAAGATTCCGCGCGCACTTCAGACTGGTTCTAAGATGGTCTGTGCAGACAACACTGGTGCACGTGTTGTCCAGATTGTTTCCGTCTTCGGATACCACGGTGTCAAGAACCGTCAGCCGAAGATGGGTATCGGAGACCTCGCAACTGTTTCAGTTAAGAAGGGAACTCCGGACATGAAGAGAAAGCTTGTCAAAGCAGTTGTTGTTCGTCAGAAGAAAGAGTTCCGCCGTCCGAACGGACTTCGTGTCTCCTTCGAAGAGAACGCAATGATTCTCTTAAACGACAATGGCGATCCGCGTGGAACTGACATCAAGGGTCCGGTTGCACGTGAAGTCGCAGAGCGTTTCCCGAAAGTAGGGTCCATGGCGACCATTATTATCTAAGGTGATTAAACATGGCACGTATTTCAAGCATTCAGCCGAGAAAGCAGCGGAAGTACCGTTACAATGCCCCGATTCACGTTCGTGGAGCATTCTTACACTCTCCTCTCGCAGGCGATCTCCGTGAAAAGTATGGAAAGCGCAGCTTCCGTGTTGTCACCGGCGATACCGTTAAAGTTCTCCGCGGCGAGTTCGCAGGAACTGAAGGAGTCGTTGACAAAGTCGACGTCAAGAACACCAAAGTCCTCGTCCACGGTGTAACCGTCAAGAAAGCAAACGGCGAAGACGTTCCAAGACCGCTCGACCCGTCAAAGGTAATGATCACCAAGCTGAACACAAAAGACGCAAAGCGCATGGCACGTCTTGAGGTGAAGGCATGACCAGAACAAAACGTATGGCAGCCCCTACTGAGTGGCAGCTCGCAAAGAAAGAAAAGAAGTATGTTGTAAGCACTGCAGCAGGTCCGCACAACGGCGCAGCACTCCCGATTGGAGTCTGGCTCCGCGACCACATGCACCTTGCAGAGAACACCAAAGAAGCAAAGAAGATTCTGCACGACCGCCAGGTTGTCTTAAACGGCCACATCGTTACCGATGAACACATCGGAATCGACGTTTTCGACATCATCAGCTTCCCGAAGATCAACAAGCACTACCTTATCCTTGTTGACGCAAAGGGACGCCAGGTTGAGCACGAAATCACCGAGGAAGCAGCAAAAGTCAGACTTGTCAAGGTCGCAAACAAGACCACTATCCGTGGCGGCAAGACCCAGATCAACCTGACCTGCGGTGCAAACTTCATCGGCGACAACTCCTGCAAAGGAAAGGACACCCTTATCGTTGGCCTTACCGGAGAGGAGCGCTTTGCAGTTAAGGAGCACTTCCCGTACGCAGTCGGAAGCCTTGCAATCATCATCGGCGGACAGCACACTATGAAAGTTGGAAAGATCACCAAGATTTACGTCCAGGCATCTTCCCTTCCGAACCGTGTTATCCTCGAGGATGCAGAAGGCAACCAGCTTGAGACCATTGAGGACTACATCTACGTTATCGGTACTGAGGAGTCCTATCTGAAGACCTGGGGTGTTGAAGCATGACCGACATGCAGACTCCATACGTCGCAAAAGTCATCGTCCACATGGGCGTTGGCGAAGCAGGTGAACGCCTTGTCAATGCTGAAAACATTATGGCAGACCTGACCAACGGCTCCAAGCCAATCCGCTCCTACGCTAAGAACACCCTTCCTGCATTTGGTGTCCGCCGCGGACAGCCAATCGGCTGTAAGGTTACCCTCCGCGGTCAGAAGGCAATCGACTTCCTTACTGTTGCACTGAAGACCTACTCTATCGAGCACGTCCTTCACGCACGCCAGTTCGACGCAACCGGAAACTTCGGTTTCGGTATCGAAGAACACACCGACTTCCCGGGACAGGCATACGATCCGAAGATTGGTATCTACGGAATGGATGTCATCGCAGTCATCGAGAAGAAAGGAACCAGAACCGCACGCAGAAAAATCCAGCAGAAGAAGCTCAACAGCAAACTTCATGTCACTCGCGAAGAGTCCATGAAGTTCGTTACCGAAACCTTCGGAATCGAGGTGGAGTAAAATGGCAGCAAAAGACAACGGCAAAGTCCAGCAGAAAAAGTATGGCCGTGGTGCAAACCAGTGTCAGCTTTGCGGACGTGAGCAGGGACTTGTGCGCAGATACAACATTTACCTCTGCCGTCAGTGCTTCCGCGAATGGGCACCCACCATGGGCTTTAAGAAGATGAACTAAGAGGAGGACAAGGACAATGACACAACAGAATCCTATCGCAGACGCAATGAGCGCCATTAAGAATGCCGGTGACACCGGTAAGCTTAAAGTGACCGTTGAGCCGGCAAGCCGCCTCTTTGGTGACATGCTTAAGGTCATGCAGGAATACGGATACATCACCGGATTTGAAAAGATTGAAGACGGAAGAGGAGGCCAGTATGAGGTCGCACTCTCCGGAGGAATCAACAAATGTGGTGTTATCACTCCGCGTTTCTCAGTGAAAGTCGAGGACCTTGAGTCCTGGGAAATCAGATACCTTCCGGGAAAGGGATTCGGAATTATCATTCTGACCACTTCCAAGGGAGTTATGTCCCACGAACAGGCACGTAAGCTCGGTATCGGAGGAGAGCTTTTAGCATACGTCTTCTAAGGAGTTGAAAAATAATGTACGAAATTATTTTTGAAATTCCGGCAGGCGTAACCGTTGCACGCGAAGGCGACAACTTTGTCGTTAAGGGTGCAAAGGGTGAGCTCACCCGCAGAATGTACCACCCGGCAATTGCATTCGCAGTTGAAGATGGTGCAGTCACCATTTCCACTGAGTCTACCAGACGCAGTGTCCGTGCATTAATCGGAACCTACAACGCACTTCTCAAAGTCATGAGCAAGGGTGTAACTGAAGGTTACGAGTACCGCATGAAGGTTGTCTTCAACCACTTCCCGATTCAGGTTAAGGTTGCAGGCGACAAAGTTGAGATCGGTAACTTCCTTGGTGAGAAGCAGGCTCGTGTCGCAGCAATCGTTCCGGGCGTAACTGTTAAAGTCCAGGGTGATGAACTCGTTCTTACCGGTATCAACCGTGAGACTGTCGGCAACACTGCCGCAAACATCGAACAGGCATGCAAAGTCAGAAACCGTGACCCGCGTGTCTTCCAGGATGGTATCTACATTACCAGCAGAGGTAACTAAACATGGCATCTGAAATTAAGAGACTTCTCCGCGCTCGTGCAGCAAAGAGAGCAACATTCAACCGTCAGTGCCTGCACTCCAAAGTATGTCTTAAGGATACCTGGAGAAGACCGCGTGGACTTCACTCCAAGCAGCGCAAAGACTACCTTGCAAAGGGTGAACACCCGGAGGCAGGATTCGGATCTCCGAAGGCAGTCCGCGGATTCCACCCAAGCGGATACCGCGAAGTCAGAGTCTTCACTGTCGCTGAACTTGAAGGAATCGACGCAGCTACAACCGCTGTTCGTATCGGCGGCTCTGTTGGCGGTGCAAAGCGCGCTGTCATTCAGAACAAAGCAGCTGAACTCGGCATCAAAGTCCTGAACGCAAAAGAGGCAAAAGTTGCCGCTGTTGTTGAGGAGGTGCAGTCCAATGACTAACCTTTCCGCACAGCGCCGCATTGCAGCTCTCGTCTTAGGCTGTGGTGAAAACCGTGTCTGGATCAACCCGGAGAGAATTGCAGACGTTGAGAATGCAATGTCCCGAGAAGACATCCGCAACCTCATTGAAGAGGGAGCAATTTCCACCCACCAGAAGAAAGGAATTTCCCGCGGACGTGTTCGCGCACGCATCGCAAAGCGCTCCTACGGTCACAAGAAGGGCCACGGACGCAGAAGCGGTTCCAAGGGTGCACGCACTCCGTCTAAGGAAGCATGGATTAAGAAGATCCGCGCACAGCGCAAAGAGCTTCGTGCTCAGCGTGAGGCAGGAACTATTACTCCGACCGAATACCGCAGACTCTACCGCCGCGCAGCTGGTGGTCAGTTCCGTAACGTTGCTCACCTGAAGACTCAGATTGAGCTGGTTACTGCTAAGAGGGAGAACTAAACATGGCAACTAATGGAAGATATTTCGTTCAGTTCAGAAGACGCCGCGAAGGCAGAACTGATTACTACCAGCGCCAGCGTTTAATTGTCTCTGGCAGAAACCGTATGGTCATCAGAAAGACCAACCGCCACATCATCATTCAGCTTGTTGCTGCAGCGATGGAGGGCGACTACACCTTAGTCCACGTAAACAGTAAAGAGTTACTGGACTTTGGATACAAGGGATACCTTGGAAACACCCCGGCAGCATACTTAACCGGTATGCTCTTTGCAGTCCGTGCACAGAAGGCAGGCTACGAAGGCGGTATCGCAGATATCGGTCTTCAGGTTGCATCCGCCGGAGCACGTGTCTTTGCAGCAGTCAAGGGAGCAATCGAAGCAGGCTTCGAAGTTCCATGCGGAGAGAGCATTCTTCCGGATGACGACCGCTGCAACGGTAGTGTAATTGCAGAATACGACGAGCGCTACGCAGACCTCGCAGAAAACGTTGAGGCTGTCAAAGACGCAATCATGAAGGAGCTGGAGTAATATGGCTTACGAGCAGGAAGAATGGGTCCCAATCACCGGTCTTGGCAAGAAAGTCATGGCAGGCGAGTTTGCAAACTTCGATGAAGTCCTTGCAAGCGGCTACCCAATCAAAGAGGAAGGTATTGTTGACGCAATGCTTCCAGATCTTGTTGACGAAGTCCTCTGCATCGACATGATGCAGCGCATGACTGACTCCGGACGCCGTATTAAGTTCAGAGCTGTCGTCGTAATCGGCAACAAGGATGGTTACATCGGTTTCGGCCAGGGCAAGGATGTCCAGGTTGGAACTGCAATCAAGAAGGCTATCACCGCTGCAAAGCTGTCCATTGTCAAGGTTCGCCGTGGATGCGGATCCTGGGAATGCGGCTGCGGTCAGAAGCACTCTGTCCCGATGGAAGTTACTGGTAAGGCAGGCTCTGTCACTGTCACCTTAAAGCCGGCCCCGAAGGGAATCGGACTTGTCACTGGTGACGTCGGAAAGAAAGTACTGACTCTCGCCGGTATCCACGATGTGTGGGTAGACACCAGCGGTCAGACCAGAACTACCTTAAACTACGCAAAGGCAACTTTCAACGCACTGCGTGAAACTAACCTTATCCGCATCGGAGGTCGTCAGTAATGTACGCATTAGTTCAGGTTAGAGGTATTGTCAACACCCGCCGTGAAATCAAGGAGACCTTAAAGATGCTCCGTCTTCACCACATCAACCACTGTGTTCTTGTCCCGGAGACCCCGGAGTACCTTGGTATGGTCAGAAAGGTCAAGGACTACGTTGCATTCGGTGAAATCAACGCAGAGACTCTTGCAACCATCCTTGCAACCCGCGGAAGACTTACCGGCAACAAGCCGCTCACTGATGAGTATGTTAAGTCTGTAACCAAATACGCAGACATTGCAGAGCTTGCAGCAGCAATCGTCAACGGCGAAATCCGCATGAAGGATGTTCCGGAACTCAAGCCGGTTCTCCGTATGCACCCGCCGCGTAAGGGATACAAGACCACCAAGCGCACCTACAACCAGGGCGGAGCTCTCGGTTACTACGGTGCAGAGATCAACGATCTCCTTATCAAGATGAGGTAAATAACATGCCAGTAAACAAGCGTTCAAAGTACAGAGGTTCCCGTACCTGTGGTGGAGGAACCCACAAGAACCGCCGTGGTGCAGGTAACCGTGGAGGTCGTGGAGCAGCCGGATGGCGTGACCACAACTTTACCCGCTTCTATCTTCTTGGCAAGACCGAAGGAAAGCACGGCTTCGTCTGCAAGACTTCCTATTCCTGGGAAGTTATGGACATCGGGGACATCGACCAGATGGTCCCTGAGCTCGTTGCACGCGGAATTGCAGTTCAGGAAGGAGATGTCATCTCTCTTGATGCTGCACAGATTGGTGTTGAGAAAGTCTTAGGCGGAGGCCAGGTTAACCACAAACTTGCCATCACCGCAGAAGCATTCTCTGCCAGCGCAGTTGCAAAGATTGAGGAGAAAGGCGGCAACGCCATCTCCTACGAATAAATTTTTTCGGAGTAACTAACTCATGGGAGAACTGTTGGATCGAATGGAACCGCTGCTGTCGCGTATGCCGGCAGTTAAGCCACCGGAGGGTCACGTTCACTTCAAAAACAAGCTGATGTGGACCGCTGCGGTGCTGCTTCTGTATTTTATTTTAACGAATATTCCTGTATTCGGCCTCGCCTCTGGATCTGTGGATATTTTTGAGTACTACCGTGCTCTCTTAGCCGGTGCTCAGGGAACTATCCTCCACCTTGGTATTGGTCCGATTGTTACAGCATCTATCGTTTTACAGTTGCTTCGCGGTGCCGATCTGATTAAAATCAACACCTCTGACCAGCGTGGTCAGGTTCTCTATATGGGTCTGCAGAAGCTGCTTATCTTCGTGATGATCTTCATCGAAGCTCTTCCGAACGTATTCGGCGGATGGATGACCGCTGACCCGGCAGTTGCAGCCATCTTCGGCGGCAGCGGTGCTGTGGTTATGCTGCTTATCTTCCTGCAGATCTGTCTTGGAGGCGTTCTCGTCATGTTCATGGATGAGGTCGTTTCCAAATGGGGTATCGGCTCCGGTGTCGGTCTTTTCATCGTTGCCGGTGTCGCACAGGGATTAATCAATGGTCTCTTCAACTGGTCTGATTCCGGTTCAGTTGATGGATTCGCAACTGGTTTCTTCCCGAGACTCTTCCAGGTCATCTCCGAAGGTGCTAACTTCATAGACTACTTCGGTCTCCAGATTTTAGCCCTTATCACGACGGTTGTCTTATTCTTCGTCATCGTCTTTGTCGAATCGACGAGAATTGAAATCCCGCTCGCACATGCAAATGTTCGCGGTGCCCGTTCAAGATTCCCGGTAAAGCTTGTCTATGCAAGCGTTCTTCCGATGATCTTAGTCCGTGTGCTTCAGGCAAACGTCCAGATGGTTGGTATGATTCTCTCCAACTTCGGAATCAATATCCTTGGTGAGTTCAACGGAACTACTCCGGTCAGTGGTCTGATGTGGTATCTTGCACCAATCAACCAGCCGCAGGACTGGATGTGGTGGCTCTCGAACTTCACTGGTGCTGGTCACGCAGTCTGGGAGATCATTCTCCGTATTGGTATTGACTGTACTGTCATGATTCTCGGCGGTGCACTGTTCGCAATCTTCTGGGTTAAGACTGCAGGTCTTGATTCCAAGCACGTTGCCCGTCAGATTCAGAACTCCGGCATGCAGATTCCGGGATACCGCAGAAACACTGCTGTACTTGAGAGATACCTTGAAAGATACATTCCAAGAGTAACCGTTATCGGCGGAGTATTCATTGGTCTCCTTTCCGTTGTTGCCAACATGCTTGGTATCATCGGTTTCGTTGGAGGTACTGGACTTCTGCTTACGGTTTCCATCATTTATCGTCTGTATGAACAGATTGCAAATGAACAGATGATGGAAATGTATCCGTTCATGCGTGGATTCTTCAATAAAGAATAATCCACCAACCCCATTTTCAAATAGCTCTTTTCCGCTGTTTATCGCAAACGCTTAATTCTCTTCCCGCAAAATAGAAGAGTATGTTCTTATCCGCAGATATCATCGACATCGCATCACCGCTCATTCTCCTCAATATTGCAGATGCCTCCGCTCTTGGTGTCAGTGATGGGGATAGAATATTCATAACCAATCCAAATACCGGAAAATCAGCAACAATCCCTGCAACTGTTTCTGAGACTTTTGTACAATACGGGACTGCTCTTCTAACATCCGGTGCGAATCAGTTTGTAGGCATATCTTCTGGTGACGGGGTTGATATTCTGCCTGCAAAACGTCCTTCTTCACTTGATTTCATTCGTAAAAAAATAGATGGTGGAAAACTCACTCGAGCAGAAACAGCCGTAATTGTTTCAGATATCACAAAGAAAGTACTCTCACAGGCCGAGGTTACATCCTACATAACTGCTTCTTATATCAACGGCATGGACATGGATGAGGTTGAGTATCTCACGCGAGAGATGGTGGCTTCAGGAGATACAATCACCTTCTCCAAAAAGCCGGTTGTTGACAAACACTCTATCGGCGGAGTTCCGGGAAATAAGATTACACTCCTTGTTGTCCCAATTATTGCTTCTTCAGGTCTATTAATACCAAAGACCAGTTCACGTGCCATCACCGGTGCCGGCGGCACTGCGGATTTAATGGAAGCGTTAGCGCCAGTTGCCTTCTCTGCTTCTGAAGTTCAGCAGATGACCGAAAAAGCAGGCGGTGTCATCGTTTGGGGAGGAGCAACCAACATTGTTCCAGCGGATGATGTCATGATTTCCTGTGAGTATCCTCTGAAGATTAACGGCCGCGGAAAAATGCTTGCAAGTATTATCGCGAAAAAAGCGGCTGTCGGTTCTGACACATGTGTTATCGATATTCCGGTAGGTCCGGGCACAAAAATTGCTGATGAGACTGAAGGTAAAGTCCTGGCAGGTCAGCTTGTTGATCTTGGCAAACGTATGGGAATTCGTGTTGAGTGTGCGATTACCTTCGGCGGTGCTCCTGTTGGTAGACACATAGGTGTCAATCTTGAAGTGGCAGAAGCACTGCGCATTCTGGAAAACAAAGACGGCTCTGGTTCTCTGGTTCAGAAAAGCTGTGAGATTGCAGGAATTGCTTTGGAAATGACTGGAAAGGCTGCTGTTGGAAACGGAGCAGATGCGGCCATGGCTCTTATTCGAAACGGCAAAGCACTTTCCAAGATGCGTGAGATTATTGAGATTCAGGGAGGTGATCCGAACGTGAAAGCAGATGACCTCACGTTTGGACCATTCATCTATGATGTCTTAGCACCAGCAGATGGGGCGGTTATCTCCGTCAAAAACCGTGCATTAATCGACATAGCAAGAGTTGCCGGTTCGCCGAATGAACACGGTGCCGGTCTTCGCCTGCACAAAAAACCAGGAGAAACTGTACGGAAAGGAGAAGCCATGCTTACCATCTATGCGGAAAAGGAATGGCGGCTCAGCGAGGCCATTGAGCTATGTCGTAATACTCATCCCGTCACTGTAAGTGGTATGCTTCTCTCACGCATTGGTGCTGAGTAACCGATGCACTAATGGTCTTTCGCGAGAAAATAATACATACTTATGAAGCGCGTATTTATCATTCTGCTCGCATCCCTTCTCATCTTCTGCGGAGCCGGAGGGGCGGCAGTTTCCTCATTTTATGTGGATGTCTTTGATTCAGGAGACGGGAACAGTCCTATTGATGGTGCATCTGTGACGTTTGCCGGCTCTTCCACATCTACTCTGTATACTACTTCTTCCGGAACTGCTGAGTTTAAGGATGTGAAGTATCCGGAAACCTATACCATCACCGTCTCGAAGAGCGGATACATACCGCAGACGAAGACTGTAAGCGTCAAAGAAGCAAACCAGGTAGAACCCGTATATCTCTCTCCGGAAACTCCTGTCTTAATCACTGTCACAGGCTCTGACGGAAAAGCTGTCTCTGGAGCAGATGTTTCCATCAACAAAAAGTCTGCCGGAAAAACGGATGCAAACGGCAGAATCCATGCCTCTATGATTCGCGGAGCATACAACACTGTTGATGTTTCTGCCCCATCGTATCTGTCATACAGCAAAGAAGTATTCCTGGAAAAGGATGCCTCCTCTTTAAGTGTCCAGCTCTCTGTATCTCGTGTCTCTCCGCTGATTCTTGTCTACTCGGATGCAAAAGCTCCAGTTTCCGGTGCAGCTGTTTTTATCAACGGAAATCTTGCAGCATATACCGATTCTTATGGTAAAGCACAGCTTGCAACCTACACTGCCGGAACATATGATCTCAAAGTTGAGTCTGAAAATTTCGCAACATACACCGGAAAGGTTGAGTTCACTGAAAACAACAAACCGGTCACTGTTGAGTTGAAGTATGCAACAGCCGTCATTACTGTAAAAACAATCTCGGATAACAAACCGGTTGCTGATACAGTTATATACTTCGACGGAGACATTCGCGGAATTACTGATGCAGATGGAGTTTACTCAACAACAGCAGCACCGGGTACAAAAATCTACATCTCCGCATCACATGAAGGATATTCTGCAAACGGAGTAACTCATACTGTCTTTTCGGGGGATGACAATCTTGTAATCATCAGCATGGAGCAGAATGTTCCGGTTGTCTTAATTGGTATCGGTATCTTTGCTGTGCTTATTGTATTTGTGATTCTGGTACTTGTTATATCTGGAAGAAGAAGAAAACCAGTTCAGTCTCCGCCAAGATCATATCCTCCGACCAATAAGAGAGATTCTTTCTAAGAACACTCACTGAACCCTTATATTTTTTAAACACTAAATAGTACAGAAGAATAAATGCGTGCATTACTTGTTGGTGTCGGCGGTGCAGGCTGCCGAATCGTTGAAACACTAAACTCTCACGACGAGCGAAGCAAAGTGAAGAGCGTACGCTCTTTTGTTTTCGACACCGACACTGAAGTAATCCACTCAATGAAATCCCTGGAAGTAAACCGCAGAAATGTTTTGTCTCCATCCGACCCGACCAAGAAGGATTACACCTGCGGAGATGATTTTGACTTAACCAGCATCTCTGATTGTTTCCATGAAGAGGGGGTGTCTGAAGTTGATGCAATTTTTGTCTGTGCAGGTCTTGGAGGCCGCATGGCAGATCTTGTTCCGCGCTTCATGGAACAGCTTGAAAATGCTTTCCCCGATCCGGTCTTTACCATCCTAACGCTGCCCTTCCGTTCAGAAGGTGCAAAAGTCTCTGCGAGGGCTGCCGAACAGCTCGCTGCAATTCGGAATATGGGAAGTGCCTCGATTATCTTCGACAATGAAACATGGTCTGGAAGAATTGAGACCGAAGCTGCCGCAACAGCCGCAGAACTGAAAGAAGATGGTCTTCCAAAGCCGCTGACACGCCGTCAGACATCTGAACTATATAGTGATCTCAACGAAATGCTTGCCCGCCGTGTCGGTCTTCTGCTTCGTGCAGGAGAAGTCACGCACAACGGTGTTGAGTCTGCAGAAGTTGTACTCGATGCAGGCGAAGTGTTGAACACGTTATCAGGAATGGATATTGTGTCCATAGGCTATGCAACAGAGAGACTTCCTGCAAATCTTACCGGAAGGCTGAAGAAAATCTTTGTTGAGAAGTACATGCTTGATGAAGGGCACAAACGAACTTCTCGTATCATTGACCTCGCAAAACAGGCCGTCTATGAGGAAGTATCAGTTCCATGTGATTTGACTTCTGCTGAAAAGGCTCTCGTATTAATTGCAGGCCCTTCCGAAGAGCTATCCATGAAAGGTTTCCACATGGTCAGAAAGTGGATTGACAACAGCATCAGAGGACTTGAGATGAGAGCCGGCGATTATCCGGTAAAGTCAACCAAGTATGTTGGCGTCATCATTGTTCTTGCCGGAATCCAGAACGTTCCGCGTGTTGCAGAACTCGAGGAGATTTATGAGTCTTACCACTCCGAAATGCAGAAGATTTATGGATTCGAGGAGGAAGAGGTAGAAATTCCGCTGATAACTGTTGCATCCGATGACGCGATTTTCGAGCCGGGAGAGGTTCTGCCTGCTGGAGAATATCTTTACGCCCTTCCGGATGCTGTCTTTGAAGATGAATACAAAGATGAATCCATTTTGGAAATTCCCGCTCAAACAGATATGACTGAATATCAATATGATGAAGATGATGACCTCTTTGAGGACGAACCGGTCGTAATCCGCAGCACACCGAAAAAAGCAGAACCAGTGTTCAATGATGTTAGAGAACAGGCTCCGCCTTCACCAAAACCGCAGCGTAAACGCGATCCGCAGATTTCCTTAGGCGGGGCGAAACGAGCCGAGAATCAGCTATCTTCCAATATCTCTCTTCCAAAGCGTGAGAAGCATGAGGATATGGTTCTCTCCGGCATGGCTGATCTTGGACGAAAGGATATGCCTAAGGATTCTGACCGTGCAGTTAACATTGGCGATGTTCAGCGTCCAAAGGAAGTTGATTCTGATGTTCACGTTGGAGGTACTCAGCGTCCGAAGGATTCTGACGGGGCATTTTCTGCCGGCAGCCGCCAGCGGCCAAAAGACTCTGATCCTGCCGTTCGCATTGGCAGTTCGCAGAGACCAAAGGATGATGACGGAAGACTCCGTGTAACCCGCGTCCCCATGCCGAAAGATTACGGAGAGAAGGTGAGGCTTTCGGCAAAGAAGAAGTCAAATGAAGAAGACACTCACAAGAAGTCAGAGTTCAGGTGGCTCTGATGGGAAAGCAGATTAAAGATCCTGTTCATGGCTATATTGAAGTTCCAGACGAACTCATTCCTCTTTTAGATTCTTCTCTTCTCCAGCGTCTGCATTATATCAAGCAGCTTGGTTTTGCGTATCTGGTGTATCCGGGGGCAAACCATACGCGCTTTGAGCATTCTTTAGGTGCGATGTCTCTCGCAGATAAAGTCTGCCGGACTGTTGGTCTTGAAGAAGATGAACGGCTTATGGTGTGTTCAGCGGCTCTTCTGCACGACATAGGGCATGGCCCCTATTCGCATGCATCGGAACGGCTCAGAGCGGAGTTCGGGGAGTTTTCGCATGATGACATTCTGCCGTTTGCAGATACTCTTGAGCCGCTCTTAGCGGAAATCGGCTGTGATATCCGTGAGGTTGCCGGAATTATTTCCGGAAAGCACCGCCTGGCATCTATTATTCATGGGGATTTGGATGTTGACCGGATGGATTATCTTCTGCGTGATGCGCATTATTCCGGCGTGCCGTATGGAACGCTTGATGCAAACCGTCTGATTCAGTCTCTCTTTATGGATGATGAGCACGGGTTAATCCTGAAGGATTCTGGAATTGCGGCGGCAGAGTCGCTTTTAATTGCCCGCACGCTGATGGGACCATCCGTGTATTATCATCATGTAAGCAGAATCGCTGAGGAGATGTTCCTTGCGGCAGGCCGTCTGCATTTTACTAAAGATACTATTGATGAATTTATGCGGATGGATGATGCAGAAGGGACGATGACGCTTCTGTCCTCTCCGTCATCTGCCGCCCGCAATTTGATGATGCGGATTCGAAGCCGCAGGCTTTTCAAGCGTGCACTGTATGTGGGTCGTGATTTGGTTGATATGCCGCGGCTGACACGGCTTGATGCATCTTCTTACCTGAGACTCCATGCGGAGATTGCAGAAACCGCTGGGGTCGAACCGCATGCAGTTATTCTGGATATTCCGCCGCTCAGGAAAGATATGCAGATGCAGGTTAAGGTGAAGAGCATGCATGACTATGTTCCGTTTGAGGATCTTGTGCCGCTTCTGCCGCTTATGAATGCGACGCGTCAGGAGCAGTGGAGGCTTGGGGTGTATGCGGCTGAGGAGAATATTGATGCAGTGAAGGCTGCGGCATTTTCCGTGCTCGGGGTGAGCAGGCCGACGAAGCAGGAACGGCTGATTGGGGATTTCTGAATCTTCTCTTTTTAGTTTGTTGTTTGTACTACATTTTTGAAAATCACTGTAGGTAACACACTCCAAGGTGTCCCCCAACTACATAACCTATCAGCGCCAATATATACCATAGAATGAAACGGATTGTTGTAGGCATCACCGGAGCTTCAGGCATTCTCTATGCCAAACGCTTACTGGATGCCCTCTCCGGCAAAGCGGAGATACATATCATCATCTCCGATGCCGCAAAAAAAGTCGCAGCATATGAAAACATCAGCCTTGAGGGATACCCTGCTGTCTACGAGGACAACTCGCGTCTCGAAGCGAATGTTGCAAGCGGCTCTTTTCTTTATGATGCTATGATAATTGTACCGTGCAGTATGAAAACGCTCTCTGCTGTTGCCAATGGATATGCAGACACGCTTATCGCACGTGCGGCTGATGTCTGCCTCAAAGAACGCAGACGCTTAATCCTTGTTCCCCGCGAAACACCGTACAACCGCGTACACTTAACCAACATGCTCGCAGCGCACGACGCGGGGGCAGTTATCATGCCGGCATCTCCTCCGCTTTACACCAATCCGCAGTCCGTTTCAGATTTAGCCGACATGATTGTTGCCCGCATCCTCGACCACTGCGGAATCGAACATCAGATAGGAAAACGGTGGCAGTAACTATGCGAGAGTTTATTCAGAACATGATTGATGCAGGTTTGGCTGACGTGATTTCCCGTCCGGTATCTTCCAACCTGGAAGCCGCACAGCTTGCATTCAGCACAGACAAAATGCTTGTCCTCGAAGATCTCGAAGGACACAAAGCAGTCATGAACACGGTTGTCGACCGCAAGTCGCTTTCTGTTGCACTCAAAATTCCGGAAGGCGATTTGGTAAAACGGCTTGCTGCCTGTACCTTCTCCGGAGAAACCGTAGACGGTGGCGCTCTGGAATTTGAAGCGGCTGACCTCTCAAAGATTCCAATCCTCAAACACTTCCCAAAAGACGCCGGACGGTATCTTACAACAGGCATCGTCTTCTCCGCATTCGGCGGTGTTGAGAACGCCTCGATTCACCGGCTGCTCGTCAAAGACGACACGCATTTAGTTGGCAGAATCGTTGAGGGAAGGCATACCTACAAACTCCTGCAGGCAGCCCTTGCCAAAGGCGAAAAACTTCCAATCGCCATAACGATTGGAACACATCCTGCTGTCACCTTTGCCGCCTGCACCCGTGTACCGGAAGGAAAAGAGATGGCCTATGCCGCAGAAATCTGTGGGAAGCCGCTTAATCTCTACACCTGCCCGAACGGCATCAGAGTGCCTGATGCGGAAATCATTCTCTATGGGTGGATGACCGGAGAGCTTGCAGAGGAAGGACCGTTTGTTGACATAAGCGGAACGTATGATCCAATCCGCATGCAGCCGGTAATCGAGCTTGAAGGAATGCACCTGAAAGAGAATTTCATCTATCATGGATTAGTTCCCGCAGGTGCAGAGCACAAAATGCTCATGGGTGCTCCCTACGAGCCGAAGATTTACGCAGCCGTTGCAGGCGTTACCAACGTCCGTGATGTGTATCTCACGAAGGGAGGAGCTGGATACTTCCACGCGGTTGTGCAGATCAAAAAGATGACCGAAGGCGACGGCAAAAATGCCATTATGGCTGCCTTTGCCGCTCACACAAGTTTAAAACACGTGGTTGTTGTCGATTCCGACATCAACATCTACAGCCCGGAGGATGTTGAGTTTGCGATAGCAACGCGGGTTCGTGCTGACGAGGATGTCATGATTATCTCCGGCGTCCGCGGCTCTTCTCTTGACCCATGCAGAATCGGTGACGGACTGAATGTAAAAGCAGGAGTTGATGCCACCATCCCGCTTGGATTCGAGGATGAATTTATACGGGCTGACTGGCAGAATAATAAGGAGGAATAAATAATGCAGCTAGACAAATACGACCAGGCTCTTCTTGACGGAGAGTACGGCGAAACAAAGCAGAAAATGATGGAAATCCTCGTATCTCTCGGCAAAATATATGACGCCGAGCGTCTCATCGAGGTAAAAAATGTGCAGGTTTCCGGCGCGTCCTTCAAAACAATAGGTGATGCAGGACTTGAATGGCTCAACTCTTTATCCGGCAAAGCAGTTGTTCCTTCCTTCTTAAATCCGATAGGAATGCCGCGTGATGGGTGGGAATCTCTTGGCATCAGTCAGGAGTTCGGCAAAAAACAGCTTGAGGTAAATGCTGCATATACCCGCCTCGGCATTCGTCCTTCCTGTACCTGTACTCCATACTATTTCACATTAATCGAGCGAGGAGATCATCTCGCATGGTCGGAATCTTCAGCTGTTGTCTATGCAAACTCAGTTCTTGGAGCCAGAACCAACCGCGAAGGAGGACCTTCTGCTCTTGCATCCGCATTAACCGGAAAGACTCCGGAGTATGGTCTGCACATCGTAAAGAACAGACTTCCGGAGATTGAGTTCCGTTTAGCAGAACCGGAAGTTACCAAAACATGGACACAGGCTGAGTATGGAGCTCTTGGAATTATTGCCGGAGCCATCTCCGGAAACAAAATCCCGCTCTTTAAGGGAATCCGCCCGAAGGCAGATATGCTAAAAAGTATGGGGGCTGCCATGGCTGCATCCGGAGCTGTTGCTCTCTTCCACGTAGAAGACATCACTCCGGAAGCACGTTTCCCATTCTTCAAGAAACACTTTGAAGAGGACGAGCGCGAGGTCATTACTATTGAGACCGAGGAAATCAAAGAGCTCTTCAGCGAACTTGAGCCGGAAGCAGTTGCAGTCGGCTGCCCGCACTTATCCAGCGAAGAGCTTTCAGAGCTTGCAGACCTCCTTGACGGAAGAACAGTTAAAATGCCGTTCTATGTCTTTGCCGCAGCAGAGATGAAGAACTCCTGTGCTGATGCAGTCTCCCGTATCCAGAAGAGCGGTGCACGCGTTATTCAGGATACTTGTATGATTGTTTCACCTCTCTTCGAAAAGAGAGGATGTGTTATGACCAACTCTGGAAAAGCATTCACCTATCTGCCCGGAATGTGCGATACCGTTCCGCGTCTTGGAAGCCTTGAGGATTGTGTCCGCGTTGCCTGCGGGGAGTAATTTATGAAATTCAAACTGTCACCATTCGAAAAGAAGGACTTAGTCATCGCCTGGCTTGCATTAGCAGTCGCCTTCACTCTTGGAGCAAGCGGAATCCTTGCTGTATTCATGGAAGGATTCTCCATTCTGTCTCCGGAGAAGATGCTTTTGACATTCGTCATCTCTTTAATCACCGTCGGACTTTCATTCATTCTCCATGAACTCGCCCACAAGTTTGCCGCAATCAAGTTCGGCTACTGGGCAGAGTTTAGAAAGAGCGCCCAGATGTTAGTCATCGCGGTAGCTGTCGCGGTTATCACAGGAATTGTTTTTGCAGCTCCGGGAGCTACCCTCATCAACACTGCAGGACGTCAGATGACCAAACGCGAGAATGGAATCATCTCAATCTCCGGACCTCTGGTCAACATTATCTTAATCATCCCGTTTGCAGTGATTATGTTTGTCGGTGTCTTCCTTGGAGGTGTTGAGGCTGTTGCCGGCGGATTATTCTTCAATCCGTTCACGCTTGCAGGATTCCTGTTCTATCTTGGAATGATCGGCTGTCAGATTAATGCTATGCTTGCCTTCTTCAACATGCTTCCGGTAGGGCCGCTTGATGGAAAGAAGATTCTTGCCTGGAAGCCGGCAATCTTTGTTGTGGTTCTTTTAATCACTCTCTTACTGGTCTACTTCGCAGTTGACCCGGTTGTATTAGTCAATATTATTACTCCGATGGTATAATGTCAATAATGATTCTCGGCTCTTCCTCGCACGCGGGGAAGAGCACTATTGTTGCCGGTATTTGCCGGATTTTAAGCAACAGAGGCATTGCCTCTGCTCCTTTTAAGTCACAGAATATGAGTCTTAACTCGTATGTGACAGAACTTGGAAAGGAAATCGGTATCGCACAGGCAGTTCAGGCTTTTGCTGCCAGAACTGCTCCTTCTGAACTGATGAACCCGATTCTTTTGAAGCCGAAGTCAGACGGCATCTCACAGGTGGTTTTACTTGGTGAGCCGCTCAAAGATGTGAGAATATCGGATTACTATCAGGAAACTGATGATCTTTTGGAAAAAGCTGTTTCTGCGTATGAGAAGCTTTGCTCATCTTATGATACAGTTGTCATAGAAGGTGCAGGCGGGGCTGCTGAGGTGAATCTCTATGAGCGGGACATTGCAAACATTCTGCTTGCGAAGCGTCTGAAACTTCCAATAATTCTGGTAGCTGATATCGAGAGAGGCGGCGTTTTTGCACAGGTGTATGGAACAATCTCTCTTCTTCCGGATGATGTACGCCCTCTTGTTAAAGGTGTTATCATCAATAAATTCAGAGGGGATGTCAGTCTCTTTGATGAGGGCCGGAAAATTCTCGAAGAACTGACCGGAGTTCCGGTTTTGGGTGTTGTTCCGTATGCGGAGATTGATATTCCGGACGAAGATTCCTTATCACTTGGAGATAAGAAGCCGGCTGACTTTCCGATAAAAATTGCAATCCCGCGTCTGCCCCACATCGCAAACTTCACGGATTTTGCTCTCCTGGAGCGTGCGGCAGCAGTACACTATGTTGACCCGTCTGATGATTTGAGCGGCTTTGACTGCATAATTCTTCCGGGTTCAAAAAATACGGTTGAAGATCTTGAAGCGCTGAAAGCCGCAGGAGGCTTCGAGCGCGTGAAAGAGTTTGCAGCCTCAGGAAAACCGGTAATCGGCATCTGCGGAGGATATCAGATGATGGGGGAAACCATCTTTGATGATGCCTTTGAAGGTACTGTTTCCAAAGAGTATGAGGGATTGGGACTTCTTTCTATGCGTACGGAGTTTTTGACGGATAAGAAAATTACTATTCAGAAATCCAGAACAGCGCTGCCGCATGGGCCGATTCTCTCCCGTATGGGGACGGTTCATGGATATGAGATTCATGCAGGAGTGTCAGATGTCTTTGGTGAATCTGCATTCGAGGATGAGGGGGCTTTGGCAGAAGGAGGTCTTGTGTTTGGAACTTATCTTCATGGGCTCTTTGATAATGCATCTGCTGTTGATGCATTAGTTTCATACCTCGCAGAGGTTCGCGGACTTCCATATGAACCGGTTGCTGAGAAAGGTGATCCGTATGATAATCTTGCAAGACATCTGGAGAGTTGTCTTGATGTTGACGCACTGATGAAAATCAGTGGCCTCTAATCTATTTTTCCGCATTCACCTTCACTGATAAATACGAATGATTAATAGTGATAAATACCATATCATAACTCAGTGATACATATGTATTCGCCGGAACTGATTACGATTATCCTGCTTCTGCTGGTGCCCATCGCAGCCGCGGCTCTTCTCGCGCTGTTTAAGCCTGACATCATCAGAAACATCATTGTGACTGTTGCCTCCGTCATCTTAATCGGAGCTTCAGTTTTTCTCGCAGTATCTGCATGGAGCAACGGTATTACCGTTGTGCATGCCGCAATACCATGGCTTTGGACAGCATTATTCATTGTTGAGTTCGCTGTCGCTGTCATTATCCTCTGCCTTGCCGTAAAATACAAGAAACCGCTGGCAATTATTCTCGCGGTCGTGCAGGCAGTGCTCCTGCTGATTCTTGAGTTCTCCGGAATCGTTCACCCGCAGGCTGAGATTGTCTTAACCTTATCCAACCTCTCGCTTGTGATGGTCTTAATTATCGGCATTATTGGTTCGCTCATCTGTGTCTATGCATTAGGCTACATGAAAGATTATGCTGCACACAACCATGATGTGCCGGACAGACGCCGTTACTTCTTCGCGATTCTGTTCCTTTTCCTGACCGCAATGTTTGGAATTGTGCTCTCGTCGCACCTCATGATGCTTCTTGCCTTCTGGGAAGTCACCACCCTTTGTTCGTTCCTGTTAATCGGATACTCCAGAACATCGGAAGCAATCACCAACTCATTTAGAGCAGTCTGGATGAACTTAATTGGCGGTATTGCATTCACTGGTGCAGTCATCTACCTTGCACAGATGGATCCTGAGGCAAGCCTTCTTTCGATTCCAAACCTCCTTGCAATTGACAATGTGGGACTTGTTACTATCCCTCTCGCACTCATTGCCCTTGCCGGAATCACCAAGGCTGCACAGATGCCGTTTTCCACATGGCTTACTGGTGCAATGGTAGCTCCGACACCTGTTTCCGCACTGCTTCACTCATCCACCATGGTTAAGGCTGGTGTTTTCCTCTTAATTGTGTTTGCACCACTGTTCTCGCAGACGTGGGTTGGTATCGCACTCGCTCTTGTTGGAGCTTTCACTTTCCTTGCAACATCTGCTCTTGCTATTTCCCAGAGCAACGCAAAGAAGGTTCTTGCATACTCCACCATTGCAAACCTTGGTTTAATCACTGCCTGTGCCGGTATTGGAACTCCTTCTGCAATTGTTGCTGCAATCCTGCTTACCATCTTCCACGCAGTCGCAAAGTGTCTGCTCTTCCTCTGCGTTGGAGCTGTCGAGCACAAGATTGGCAGCCGCGACATTGAGGACATGGATTCTCTCTTAGTTCGCCAGCCGATTTTAGCTGTCATGATGGTTGTTGGAATTGCCGGAATGTACCTTGCACCGTTTGGTATGCTGATTTCCAAGTGGGCAGCCATTGAGGCATTTATTGCAGCTCCGCTTGGATGTGTCTTCATCTCAATCCTTGCATTTGGAAGTGCACTTACTGTCTTCTTCTGGACCAAATGGCTTGGTAAGCTCTTCATGCGCATGGCAAAGCCGGCAGCAGAGGAGACGAAGCTCAATGTATCTGAGAAAATCTCGATTGTCGTCATTGGAATCTTAGTCTTAGTTGCATGTGTCGGATTCCCGGTTATTACCGCTGAGATTATTGTGCCGTATGCGGCTGCATACTATCCGTTCTATACCGGAGCATCAGGACTCTTTGCCGCAGATACTCTTCTGATGTGCGCTCTGATGTTTGTAATTCTTGCAGTCCTTGTGATTGCAGCAGCCGTCGGCAGCAAGTCCGGCAGAATCGTCAAACCGTACTTAAACGGCAGAGCAGTCAACGCCGAGGGAGAATTCTTAGGTTCTCTTGGCGTCTACAAAGAGGCAAAGACCTCCAACTACTACCTTGAGGAGTATACCGGCGAATCCAAACTCCTTAAGCCGTCGCAGATTGTCGCACTCATTATCATCATTGCAATGTTTGTCCTTGGATTCATGGGGGTGCTCTTATGAACGTAATTATGGCAATCCTTGGAGCAGTCATCTTCCTGATTGCAGCACCGCTCTTAGGCGGTCTGCTTTCCGGAATTGACCGCATACTTACTGCCCGCATGCAGAGCAGAAGAGGTCCGCCTCTCTTACAGCCGTTCTACGATATCTCCAAGCTCTGGCACAAAGAAAAGGTGTTTGCAAATCCGGTTGAAGGAATCTTTACCACTGCATACTTAGTCTTAATCGCAGTTTCCGGTGCAATGTTCTTTGGAGGGCTCAACCTCTTACTGGTTGTATTCTGTTTAGCACTCGCACACACATTCTTAATCCTCGCAGCATACGCGGCAAACGCACCATACTCCCACATCGGAGCAGAGCGTGAACTGTTATCTGTGATGGTTGCTGAGCCGATTTTAATTCTGCTTGGTGTTGGATTCTTCATGGTGACTGGAACCTTCATGGTCTCTGAGATTATGGGTGCTGCAGTTCCTGCAATCTGCTACCTTCCGGGAGTTTTCCTTGCACTCTTTGCAGTGCTGACCTTAAAGCTCAGAAAGTCTCCGTTTGACATCTCCACCTCTCACCACGCACACCAGGAGTTAGTCAAAGGAGTTACCTCTTCCTTTGCTGGAAAGACTCTCGCAAAGGTTGAGATTGCCCACTGGTATGAGACCATCCTGCTTCTTGGAATGATATTCCTCTTCTTTGCAGGATGTCCGATTATTGGAATCATCGTTGTCATCGTTGGATACTTCCTGGAAATCCTGATTGACAACATCTTCCCGAGAGTGACATGGCAGATGACAGTCAAGAGTTTATGGCTTGCAACTCTCATCCTTGGTGTCTTAAACATCGTCCTTCTCGGATTCTTCGGAGGTATTCTCTAATGACGTCCGCTGCAAAATCACCATGGCTTCTGCACTACAATGCATCAAGCTGTAACGGCTGCGATATTGAAATCCTTGCAGCCTTAACCCCGCTGTATGATGTCGAGCGCTTCGGCATCATCAACACTGGAAATCCTGCACACGCAGATATTTTCGTAGTAACCGGCGGCGTAAACGAACAGAACAAAGAGGTCTTAAAGAACCTCTACGACCAGATTCCAGAGCCGAAAGTGGTTGTCGCTGTTGGTATCTGCGCATCTTCCGGCGGTGTTTTCCGTGACTGTTACAATGTTTCCGGCGGTGTTGACACGATTATTCCGGTTGATGTGTATGTGCCGGGATGTTCGGTCAGACCGGAGGCGTTAATCGAAGGTGTTGTCAAGGCAATTGGCGTCTTAGAAGAAAAGCGTGCAAAGATGGAGGCTGAAAAATGAATATGGAAGTTATGCAGATTGCTGTCTCTGAGGTTGAAAAGACCGCAGCAGAGATGAAAAACCAGGGATACCGCCTGGTTGTTATGACCTGCACACCTGCTGTCGGCGGCGGGTTTGATATTACCTACTCCTTTGATAAGGATTTAGCACTCAAACACTTCCGCATCACGATGCCGGCAGAATCTGAGATTCCGTCAATCTGCGGTTCGTTTGCCGGGGCATTTGTGTACGAGAATGAAATCCACGATCTTTACGGATTTGTTTTCAACGGCATGACGATTGACTTCAAGGGAACGTTCATCAGAACATCAGTTCCGTATCCGTTCAAGAAGGAGATTCCTGAACCCACTGTTACCAAAGTCAAGAAGGAGGATGCAGCATGACTGGCAAGAGAACCGTTATTCCGTTCGGTCCGCAGCACCCGGTGCTTCCGGAGCCGATTCATCTCGATTTAGTGGTTGAGGATGAACACGTTGTAGAGGCTATTCCGTCTATCGGATATGTTCACCGCGGACTTGAAAGTCTCGTAGACCGCCGTGACTACTCGGACTTTGTGTTCCTTGCAGAGCGTATCTGCGGTATCTGCAGTTTCACTCACTCCTCTACCTTCTGTCAGGGCATTGAAGGCTTAATGGGCATCGAGATTCCGGACAGAGCACGCTATCTTAGAACCCTCTGGGGAGAGTATTCTCGTATTCACAGCCATCTGTTATGGCTTGGTCTCTTTGCAGATGCACTCGGTTTCGAGAGTCTGTTCTACAATGCATGGAAGATTCGCGAGTCCATCTTAAACGAGATGGAGGCAACGACTGGAGGACGCGTTATTCAGGGTGTCTGTAAGGTTGGTGGTGTGCGCCGTGATATCAGTAATGACTTCTTATCAGGTATGGACAACCGCCTCGATGCTGTTGAAGACGAGATGCAGGAGTTAGTAAAGGTCTTCTTAAACGATTACACGTTAAAGAAGAGAGTCTGCGGCAAGGGTAAGCTTTCCGCATCTGATGCCTATGCATTAGGTGCTGTAGGCCCTGTTGCCCGCGGAAGCGGTGTTGCTCAGGATGTCCGTATGACAGACTATCTTGCATACAAGGATTTGGGCTTCAAGCCGATTATTGCAGACTCTTGCGACGGTTATGGCAGATGTGAAGTAAGATGCAAGGAACTGTTCCAGTCGGTTGATTTAATCCGCAGAATCATCACAGACATTCCGGAAGGAGATGTATCTGTTGCAGTGAAAGGTAATCCGGACGGTGAATACTTCAGCCGTTCCGAACAGCCGAGAGGAGAGGTTATCCACTACATTCGCGGAAACGGCACAAAGAACTTAACTCAGTTCAGAGTTAGAACGCCGACTTTAACCAACGTCCCAGCGCTCGTGTCGATGCTTGCCGGATGCGAGCTGGCAGATGTTCCGCAGATTGTCTTAACAATTGATCCGTGTATTGGATGTATGGAGAGGTGATTTGGATGAAGATGCTCAAAACTATCATCAAACAGTTCACTCACAAGCCAGTCACCACAAAATTCCCGGCAGAACCGGCAAAGAAGTTCGAGGCAACCAGAGGCCACATCGTCTTTGACCCGTCAAAGTGTACTTCATGTACTATCTGTATGAAGCGCTGTCCGTCTCAGGCAATCACAGTTGACCGTGCAAACAAAATCTGGACCATCGACCGCTTCAAGTGTGTTATCTGCGGCGGATGTATTGAGATGTGCAAGTTCAAGTGTCTCTCGATGGAAAATACCTACTCTGCCGCGGCAACTCCATCTGAGCGCGGTATTGATGAGTATGTGATTACGTACGTCAAACCGGAGAGACCAAAGAAGGAAGAGTAACTTCCTTCACTTATTTTATCCGAAGTGTAATTTCACCTGAGACAAGTATCTTTTCTTTTCCGTTTTCTAAAATAACCAGTCCGCCGTTTTCATCAATCCCAACCGCATCTGCATCATGCCAGATATTATTTTCCAGATAGCGAATAGGCTTTCCAAGAACAGCAGAACGTTTGCGGTACTCATTGATGAACTTACGTGACAACAAATCTTCTGTCTCAAACAAAATATTTTTCAGAATTTCTGCAATGAGTTCATTGCGGGAAACTGTAGGTTCTGTAAATAAAACACCTGCGGTTTCCCTAAGTTCTTCCGGGAAGTCCTGAGATGAAAAGTTCACTCCGATTCCAAGAATTACAGAGTCAACCGTGTCACCAGAAGATACTGCCTCACATGAAATGCCGCAGACTTTTTTTTCGTCAACCAGAATGTCATTTACCCACTTAATCTTAGGCTGCAGATTTGATATGGCTTCAACTGCTTTACACACAGCAACCGAGGCAGCAGTTGTGACAAGCACTGCATCTGAAAATACAAGTCCGAGCTTTAAGATAACACTCATGTAGATGCCGCCTCTTGGAGCAAAGAAACTCTTTCCAAGCCGGCCACGGCCTGCCGTCTGCGCGTCTGCGATGACAACTGTTCCATGCGCTGCCTCTTTTGCGATACATGCGGCATCTGCATTGGTGGATTTTGTTACTTCCTTTACGAAAACATCTCCCGAAAAATCAGCCGGAAGCAGGGATTTAATCGTATCTGCTGACAGAATATCAGCATTTTTCCTCTCTTCGGCTGGGTAAGACATACATCTGAATAGGTCGTGTAAAGCAATAAGCATTAGGTCTGATATGGTGTGTTACAAAAAATCAAAGAGTAAGCCTCATTATAAATCGTGACAAATAAATAATGATTTCATGACGGAAATTCCAAAAGAAGAGATGCTCTTAAAGTGTCCCTCAACCTGTGCAGGCTGTGGATCACTTTTAGCACTCCGCTATATCTTAAAAGCAGCAGGAAAAGATACTGTCTTAGTAATTCCTGCATGCTGCAACAGTGTCATCCAGGGTGTGTACCCGTACATGCTCCACACTGTGCCTGTATATAACATCGCCTTTGCCGCAGCTGCCGCCTGTGCATCCGGTATGAGCGAAGCACTTCGTGCAAAAGGACAGAAGACCAACGTTATCGTCTACGCCGGAGACGGAGGAACAGCAGATATCGGAATTCAGGCACTTTCCGGAGCACTCGAGCGCGGAGAGGACTTCCTCTATATCTGTTACGACAACGAAGCATACGGAAACACCGGAATGCAGCGCTCGGGAGCAACCCCGCTTGGTGCAATCACCACCACCACTCCAAACGGAAAGCGTGTTGTCAAGAAGGATCTCGACAGAATCATCGAAGCACACAACCTGCCGTATCAGGCAACCGCCTGCGCCTCCTACCCTGCTGACATCTACAACAAGGTCAAGAAGGCATTATCTATTCCAGGCCCGAAGTTCATCCACATCTTAGCACCATGCCCGCCGGGATGGAGAACTCCGTCTGAGAAGACTGTTGAAATCGGAAAGATGGCTGTCAAGAGCGGTATCTGGGTGCTCTGGGAGAAGGAATACGATAAACTCACCATCAGCGCACCGTCCAGAGCTGCAATGAAGAAGCCGATGCCGGTCATCGACTACCTGAAAGCTCAGGGAAGATTCAAGAAGGTTGACGAAGAGACCGCAGCTCAGATTCAGGCAAACGTTGACAAGAACTTAAAGAAGATTGCCGCTGAAGTCAGAATCCAGGAGGAAACCGCATGAGCGATAAACTTGTAATGTCTACCGGAAACAAAGCAGTCGCAGCCGCAGTCAAGATGGCTCAGCCGACTGTTGTTGCCGCATATCCGATTACTCCGCAGACGGAAGTTATCGAAGCAATCGCTGACTACGTCGAAAGCGGAGAAATGACCGCAAGATACATTCCGGTTGAGTCCGAGCACTCCGCAATGACTGCATGTATCGGTGCTGCAATCACCGGTGTTCGTGTATTCACTGCAACCAGTTCTCACGGTCTGTTATACATGCACGAGATGCTTCACTGGGCAGCAGGTGCAAGACTGCCAATCGTTATGGGCCAGGTTAACAGAACCATTGCTCCGGGATGGAACATCTGGGCAGAACATTCCGACTCCCTTTCCCAGAGAGATACCGGATGGCTGCAGATTTACGTCTCGACTGTTCAGGAAGCATACGATGCAACCTTAATGGCATTCCGCATCGCAGAAGACAACAGAGTCCTTCTACCCGTCATGATCAATATGGATGGATTCTTACTGTCTCATATCATGCAGCCGTTCGAGATGACTGAGCCGGGAGATTTCATCCCGCCAATCCACCTGCCGCATGCAATTGACGTCAACGACCCGCACGGATACGGTGCAATGAGTCCGGCAAACGTTCACTATCAGTTCAGATTTGATATGGAAAAGTCCATGCGTGCCGCACGCGAAGTCATCGCAGAGACTGAAGCTGAGTTTGCAAAGCGCTTCGGCAGAAGCTACGCACCAGTCGAAGAGTACCGCTGCGAGGATGCAGATGTTGTCATCGTCGCTATGGGAACCATGGGTAAGGAAGCAGAAGTCGCAGCCGACCTCTTACGCGAAGAGGGAGTTAAGGCAGGCGTTATGCGCATCCGCTGGCTTAGACCATTCCCGGAGTTAAACATCGCCGGAAAAGAGCTGGTCGTCATTGACCGCGACTACTCCTTTGGATTCGGCGGCGTTATCGCCGGTGAAATCCAGGCACGCTATCCGGAAGCAAAGATTGCCCGCGTGATTGCAGGTCTCGGCGGTCAGGAAGTCACCTTCGAGGATATGGCTGAGTTTGTCCGCTCAAGAAAGATTGGAACCGAGTTCTGGTTCGGTATTCCGGAGGAGGAGCAGTAATGTACGAGATTCGCATTCACTCAAGAGGCGGTCAGGGAGGAGTTACTGCTGCCCGTATGATGGCATCAGCTGCTGTCAAGGACGGAAAATTCGCAACCGCCTGCCCGTTCTACGGAGCAGAGAGACGCGGAGCACCAATCGTTTCCTTTGTCAGAATCGATGATGCTCCGGTTAGAATCTATTCCCAGATTCAGAAGCCGGATATGATTATCGTGCTCGATCCGACTGTCATGGAGACGGTTGATGTGCTGCATGGCTTAAAGGAAGGAGGTTCTATCTTCATCAACACTCACGAAGACATCGAGTTCCCGCCGCAGTACAAAGTGTACAAGGCAGACTTAACCGGAATCGCTCTTTCCAAGAACCTCGTTGTCGCAGGAAGCCCGATCTTAAACACCCCGGTTATCGGCGCACTTGCAAAGCTTGGTCTCTTTACCCACGAGTCCGGAAAGAAGGCAATCGAGGAAACCTTTGCCGATGTCAGAAACATTGAGGTTGCAGAGAAAGCATTCGAGGAGGTCACCGCATGATGCCGAAGATTACTATCAGCACTCCAAAAGAGGCGGCTATGGGTTTAACCGGCTCCTGGAGAACCTTCCGCCCGGTTGTAAACCGCGAGGCATGCAACCGCTGCGGAATCTGTGCAATGTACTGCCCGGACGCAGTCATTGATCAGGATACTATGGAGATTGATTTAGTGTACTGCAAGGGATGCGGTATCTGCTCCAACGAGTGTCCGAAGAAGTGTATCGAGATGGTCAGAGAAGAGCACTAAGGCTCTTCCCTTCTCTTTTTAAAATTTTAAAAGAAGTTCGTAGAGTTTTGGGATATCTTCTTCGATAATTTCCCAGACCTGACTGAAGTTGATGTCGAAATATTTGTGAATCAGGCGGTTTCTAAATCCTGTCATGCCTTTCCAGTCAAATTCAGGATGCTGTTTTTGAAAATCTTCTGAAATCTGGTTTGCCGCTTCTCCAATTACACTAAATGACTGAACAACTGCTTTCTTCAATACAAGATTTCCTAAGAACTCCTGATATGAAAGCCCGTCTGTGTTTTCTAAGATGAATTCAACCTCATTTCGAATGTGTTCGAGAAAGATTTCATCTGATTTCATGCTGCCCCCTTTTCCGCCCCGCAGAAGATAACATCTGCATCAATATGTGATTTGAGCATAGGGCTTATCCAGTCTGCGGCAGTTAAATCAACGGGACGTCCGAAGAGTTCTTCGAGATAGTCAGCCAGTTCAAGCATTGCATGATATGTTTTGATTCCAGCTTTGAACCGGTAGAGAATATCAATGTCTGAATCAGGTTTGTCTTCACCGCGAGACACAGAACCGAATACTCCAAGCATCTCAATTCCGAAACGCTCGCGTATCTCTGGAAGATGTTCTTCCAGTTTTTTGACGACTTCGTTTTTGATGCTCACATATTCAGACATTGCTGTTATTAGATAATAGGCAGTCAGAGGATATGAGGATTTGCCTCACTTATCTCCTGTTATTTATCCAAATGAAACATCATAACTCAGCATGACATATAACAAAAACAGGTAATTTTGGGGATTGTATGAAGAAACAAAATATTCTAACTGCTGTATATCTGGCTGTCTGGATTATCTCGCATCTGGTATTCTGGATTTTCATGAGTCCATCTGATGCGATTGTCTATGTTTTGATATTCCTGTATGCTCTGATTCCTCTTACTACATTAGTAGTATCTTTTTTGCAATCTCATTTGCCAGAATTAATGTCCCAAGTGCGGAACTGCCTTAGGTGTAGTTTTGGCGATTGCCGGATGTTTTGTGAAAGATAGCGAGTAATACTTCTATTTACTTTTTTTACGTCAAACTTGTATTCAAAAAATAGAAAAATTATGCGGACTTGCCGTTTCCGGCAGTCCATGAGAGAATAATCGCGACAACAAGCACGACAATTGATGCGATAACAACACCGTCTAACATCTGAAGGAATGCAGATGAGTATCCTGCGGCATCTCCTGAAAGGAAGACATTCTTTAAGATGTTCACGATTCCAATTGAGATGGCCATTCCAAGCATACGGGTTGTGGAAAGTGTACCTGATGCCATACCGTACTCAGCGGCAGTTACCGAGTTCATAATTGCTGTGCTGTTTGGTGTCACAAAGATAGCAATACCAAGACCGAACAGTGCTTGAACCGCAATCATACTCCAGACAGCCACATTTTCTCCGCAGGTCAGAAGCACAATCATGCCGAGCGTGATAATCACCAGACCGGTTGTTGTTGCAATCTTCGGCGGAGCATTCTTCATCACGCGGTCAACGATTGTCAGAATCAGTGAACCGACACCGAATGCCGCAATACTTGTAAAGATAACAGCGGCTGCAAGCCACAGCGGATCTGTAGATGCAAAACCTACAAGGAAGCATCCTGCCGCTCCGACAACCGTCAGCACTGCTCCTACTGCCATCAGCGGTTTTGGCAGAAGGTGGTCATAGAACTTTCCGGCAACAATCGTGAAGAGTACCAGAATCAGTCCCTGCGTCGTTACAATAATTGCCCTCGGCAGAGCGTCGGTGATTCCCCAGACATTCGTCATGTAGAGAGATACCAGAGATCCCATTGAATAGATTGCCACATAGTAGAGCAGGTTTGCTCCGTTGTTAAACGTAAATGCCCGGTTGTGGAGAATCAGATTTACCGGAATTAACGGATTCTTGTTCTTCGTCTCGTAGAAGAGGAAAACGCCGAGAAGGACAATTCCTGCAATCAGGATGAACAGCGCGTCGGTGTTCGGCTGCTTGGAGAATCCGTAGAGAGCAAGCGCCATTCCAACAATGAATAAAATTGCCCCAAGCCAGTCATACTTTCCTTTGTCGGTCGGCTCATCCTTCGGAATGAACGGAAGAGCTAAGATAAAGGAAATCAGGGCAATCGGGCAGAGAATAATATACACTGCCTGCCATCCGACAGCATCAGTGAGCGCTCCTGCCAGCAGCGGACCTGCAAGCTGTCCCATGAAAACGCCGGTCATGGCGACACCAATCGCTGTTCCGCGAAGCTCGACTTTGACTGCTGATGCCACCAGGGCAACGGCTGTTCCAAACATCAGGGCATTTCCGATTCCTTCAATTGCTCTCATGATTAAAACCATCTCGCCGTTTGTCGAGAAACCGATTCCAAGAGAGCCGAAACCGAGCAGGAGAACACCAATGCAGAAGAACAGCTTCTTGCTGAACTTATCCGCTAAGCGTGCCGCAGGGATTAAGAAAATCGTCGATGTCAGAAGATAAACGGTTAAAACCCATCCATAGAGCGACCAGTAGTCAGGTCCAAGCGAGAGACCAAGACCGGTCAGCATATTTGGAAGAGCGATATTTGTTGCTTCCCCAATAAACGGCGGAAGGAAACAGGCGATAGCCACGGTGATTGCAATAATGTACTGCCGCGGCGATAAACGCAGTTCACTCATACTATGATAGTGGTCCTAAGATGTATATATGCCTCACGTTTGGTGTTGAGACCTAAAAATGAGTGGGGTTATTCAGTCAGTTTCTGACCGAATGCCTTTGCCTCAGCAATTGCCTCCGGATTTCCGGCAACTGCCTTTCTGTCGTGCATCATGTTCTTCCAGAGGAAGCCGCAGTCAGTCCAGCCGAACATACCGCCGAAGATTCCGGCTAAAGTTGCATGGTTTGCCTCGACAACGTCAAGTCCGCCGCCGCCAAGGGTGATAACGGTTGCAAACTTCTTGTCCTTTGGAAGACGCGGGGAGAAGTCCGGATTTGCCATTGCATACATACGGTCAATGAATCCAAGGAATGGTGCATTCGGGCGTCCGAAGTAAATCGGCATGCCGAAAATAACTGCATCGGCTTCTGCGAGCTTTGCATATATGTCTGCCATGGCGTCTTTCTGCACACAGGTGGTGTTTCCTTCCTTCTTGCAGAATCCGCAGTCAAGGCACGGCTTGAGCTCCACATCTGTAAGACGGATAAGTTCGGTTTCTGCACCGTTCTCTGCAGCGCCTGCTAAGACATTTTCAACAAGCGTCTGACCGTTTCCGCCTTTTCTTGGGGATGAGACAAGACCTAATACTTTCATGAAATAGTATTGTACAGCATTCTTAATAAACAAGTTCCTCAAAACATAAATGCAGGCATGCCGTCTGCACTGGAATACTTTGAAGAGATTGCAAAAATCCCGCGTCCGTCGGGACATGAAGAAAAAATCCGCGAATATCTGAAAGAGTTTGCTGCAAAGCATTCGCTCGAATGCATCGAAGATGCCGCAGGAAACATCATAATCAGAAGAGGTGAACCCAAGGTCACTTTGCAGGGACACATGGATATGGTGCCGGAATCGCTTGCGCCGTTTGATTTCGAGACCTGCGGAATCAAAACCTGCATCAAAGACGGCTGGATTTGTGCAGACGGCACAACTCTTGGAGCAGACAACGGAGCTGGCGTTGCTTTGATGCTCTCTGCTCTCACCAATCTCCCGGATATTCCGCTTGAGTGCCTCTTTACGGTGGATGAAGAGGCAGGCATGACAGGAGTTGAAGCACTCGCATCTGATGTTCTGAAAGGAAAGATCCTCCTCAATCTTGACCACGAAGACGGGAACTCGCTTCTTATCGGCTGTGCGGGAGGGGTAAATACTGAAGCAGTGTTCCCGAAAATCAGAACACTTCCAAAAGGCGAGTGGTATACTCTTAAAATCGGCGGACTTCTCAGCGGGCATTCCGGAATTGACATAGGTCTTGGAAGAGCGAATGCTGTAAAACTTGCGGCAGATTTTATGACAAGAGTAAACGCAGAGCAGGTGTCTGCTTTCTCTTCCGGAACGAAATGCAATGTTATTCCAAAAGAGGCAGAGGTTACATTCTCAACCGAGGCTGATGATGTCGAATCAATCTTTGCCGCTTACGCGGATGAGGTAAAAGAGCGGTATGAAAAGACTGATTCTGAAATCAGCATGACGCTTGAAAAAACAGAGGAGCCGTCTGTTGCATATGACGGATTTTTCGTGCACGCATTGCATGAATGCAGAAACGGTGTGGTTGAAGCTGATTTCCGCGGCGTTATCACTTCATCAAATCTCGCGGCAGTTGCAGACGAACCGGAGGGTTTTCGCATCATCACTTTGCAGCGCAGTGCAGTGAATGTGAGCCGCGATGCGTTGTCTGCCGAGATTGCTTTTGTTTTCCGTGAAGCAGGAGCTGATGTATTTACTCACAGCAGTTTTTCCGGATGGCTCTTGGAGGTAAACTCGCCTCTGGTTCTTCGTGCGGAAGAAGTGTATGAGCGGCTGTTTGGCAGAAAGCCGGAGATTGAAACAACACATGGAGGTGTTGAGTGCGGAATGATTCAGGAAAAGTATCCTGCGATGCAGATTATCTCGCTTGGTCCGACAATTGAAGGATGCCACACAGTACACGAGCGGATGTCGGTTCAGTCTCTGGAAGAGACGGAGAGATTCCTGTCCGCTTTGATTTTGGAACTTTCGGAGTAATTACTCCTCAGCAAGTTTCAAAAGCTTCTCGCCTGCAATCCGATATGTCGTCCACTCGCTCATCGGTTCTGCTCCAAGCGAGAGATAAAAGTCGATACTTGGACGATTCCAGTCAAGACACCACCACTCAAAGCGTCCGCAGCCTCTCTCAACTGCAATCTGTGCTAATTTTTTCAGTGTTGCCTTGCCGTAACCTTTTCCGCGGAATTCCGGAAGCACAAACAAATCCTCAAGATACAATCCGGCACGTCCAAGGAATGTCGAGAAGTTGTGGAAGAAAAGCGCGAATCCAACCTCGCGTCCGTTTTCCATCACAAAAAGAACCTCTGCCTTTCTCTTTTCGAAAATCTCTTCCTCGAGCATCTCAGGTGTTGCCACCACCAGATCTGCCATCTTCTCATACTCAGCTAAATCCTTGATGAACTGCAGAATCAGCGCTGTATCTCTTCTCTCAGCAAAACGAAACTCCGGTTTTATCATTATGTTCCCTTCCTCTTGAAAAATTCACTCGCCGTTCCTGCTTTATTTTCAGGCGGACGATACCTTGACGGATATCCGCTTGCCCGAAGAACCAGATTTGTCTCCTCTTCTGTTCCGGAAAAACTCTTTCCCATCAGCGAAATCAGCGAATTTGGAAGCGGCAGACCATACAAACTGCTGAATCCGGTCATTGGAAGGTCAGAGAGAGCATAATTTCGAACAGAACTTCGGTTCATCTGAATACCCAATCCTTCCATAATTGCTGCGGCATGTGAATAACTGTTTGTCCTTGAAAGATTCAGTGCCAGATCAACGATAGCCGAACCAACTCGTGTGTCCGGATAGAATGGTTCTTCTGCATAAAGCAGCCGTCCGCACTCCCTGCATATGAATCGCCGTACTTTGACAGAAACCGTATGTGTACCGCTTGGAAGAATCAGCGTTGCATAATTCTTCGTCTTCGTATCATACGGCATCGGATGTCCTCCGCAGTGCGGACAGTCTCCAATTTCCTTGAAGAGAACTCCATCCAGAGAAGCGATTCCCATACTGATTGTTGCAGACAGCATGGGTGGAATTTTAATCAGGCGGCGTGCCATTGGTGTATATAAGTGGGTTCTTTGAGGGGATAAGAGTGAGTATTATCCCCTTCAAAAACCCACTCATAATCAATGATTATAAAAGGCATTACTGTGCGGATTCCGCCGCTTCTTTTAGGAGTTACCGTCCTCTTTGCCATTGTGTGTGCAATGTCTTTTGCTGAATCCAAAGAGTGGATTTATGTCTGGATGGGAGTTCCGTTATGTATCATCTTACTCGGCTTCCCGCTTCTTCTGATGTACTCAAACGAGAAGCAGGTCTTAAAGAACAAAGATGCTGTGCGTGCGGCAGCTCACCGCGTAAAGGCTCATCAGGTTACCTCCTCGATGCGCGGAGTTCCGGTTATATTCGAAGGAGAAGTTGTTAAAATCTCCGGTCTTCAGATGAACAAACCGACCTACATCATCAAAGACGGTTCCGGTCAGGTTGCTGTCCGCAGATTCGCTCTTCCGGAACGCCTCTTCGGCGTCGGCGCTCATGTGGAAGTTCTTGGAACCGTCTATGGAAAACTCGGAAATGAGCGCTCTGTCTTTATCAACGCTTTAACAATCACACCGACTGCTGCAGCTCCTGCTGCTGCTGAGGAAGAAAAAATCCGCATCAAAAAATACTGATATGAACCGAACTGAATTTATCGCACGCATGGAGCGTATCGCACCTCCGGAGCTTGCAGAGGAGTTTGACATCGGCAGAATCGGTCTCCTGCTTGAGGGAACAGACGAGATTGAAAACATCGCCTGCGCTCTTGATGCAACGCCGGCAGTAGCCAAAGCCGCGGCAGACGGCGGATTCGATGCTTTGGTGGTTCACCATCCGGCATTCTGGGCACCCATGCACAGCATTGTCGGCAGAAACGCCGAAATTGCCCATCCGCTCATCAAAGCTGATGTGAATCTGTATGCCATGCACACCAACTTCGACCATGCAGACGGCGGCATCAACGATGCCTTAGCAGAAGAGCTTCGCTTAAAAGACCGTATTCGTATGTCTCTTGGAGTTGTCGGAACACTGACCACTCCGCTTTCGGAAGTCGCAGAGATTCTCGGCTGCGGTCTTCGTGCATGGGGTGAAGTGGACGGAATCTCCCGCATCGCTGTTGTCGGCGGTTCTGCATTCGATTGGGAATTAATCGAAGAGGCGGCAGCGCTTGGTGCTGAAGCCTATCTTGCATCTGAACTCAAATACAATATTGCCCTTGAATCACCAATTCCGTGTATTGAAGCAACCCACTATGCCCTGGAAGCTCCTGGAATGCGGGCGCTTGCCAAGCGTGAAGGCTGGACCTTTATTGACGGTACGCCGCTTACAAAAGTTATTGAATGATTCATCCGTTTCAGGTTTTAAAGCGTGAAGGCACACTCAACGAAACCGTAAGGCAGGCGTTTATCGGAGCTTACGGAAAACGCGGAGCGGAGGCTTTCGATGCTGTTCTTGACGGGCGGGTTAAAAAATACCGTGACTACTTCGTAGTTGTCGGAAACACGGATGAGTACTTTATCGAAGGCGACTTCTGCAGTTGTGCGGCATCACGTTATGGTGTTGACTGCTGGCATACGTTAGCAGTCAAAATTGCCGAGGCTGCGGGTAAGTATGAGACGTATGATATGTGGTACTACCTGCACGGAGTTGATGAAGAAGAGGAAGATTACTCAAGCGCTGCTCCGCAGACCGAGCAGTAATTATCCTCCGGATGCACTCTGCATCCGCAAACAGGACATCTCCTGACATCCAGCTTCGGCATGAAAAACAGCGGCAGGAACAAAAACAAAAAGAAAAATGGAAGCCCTAATGCAAAGCATACGGCTGTCACTGCAAGCGAACCCGCAAAAAGGGCGAGAGTGACAGCAGTTCTTTTTTCCATCACTCAATTTCCAGACTTACATCAGCACAGGCAACCGAGTGCGTTAAAGAACCCATGCTGATGATGTCGATGTCAAGCCCTTTGAAGGCCGAGATTGTATCCGCACGAATGCCCCCGGAGATTTCGAGCATGACCTTCTCGCGAAGACCTGCGGCTTTCAGCGCTGAAATTGCCTCTGCAATCTTTTCAGGGCCCATGTTGTCGAACATAATCGTATCCGCTCCGGCTTCTGCCGCACGGAGGGCATCATCGACCGACTCAACTTCACAGTCGATAACCTTCTTCGGGAATGCTGCACGACAGCGTCTGACCGCTTCTCCCACATCAAGGAAGCTTCGATGTGTGTCTTTAATCAGGAATGCCTCCTCAAGGTCATAACGATGTGGCAGTCCTCCGCCGGCGGAGATTGCTTTTTTGTCAAAATACCTAAGTCCGGGCGCAGTTTTTCTCGTTCCGGCAACACGCACATGGTCATTAATTTCGCGGGCGAGATTTCCTGCGGCATTGGCGGCCGTTGCTATCCCGCTCATTCTCCCAAGCAGATTTAGTGCAGACCGCTCTGCGGACAGAATCGAGTGAACACGTCCATGAAGACGAAGGATTACCTCGTACGGCTCCGCTCTATCCCCATCCTTTTTATTTGGAAGAGCTGCAACCCCGACAAGTCCAAAGAGTTCTATGCACTCCTCGATTCCTGAAAGAACCATATCATCGCGTGCTTCGATTCTCGCAGAGACATAGCTGTTTTCAAGCAGTGTCTGTGTTGTGATATCTCTATCTGCCGCGTCTTCATCTAAAAATGATTGGAGAAGTTCTTTCCTGTTCATCAGGCGGACGCCTCAATCATGCGCTCGATTGCTTTCCGTGCACTGTCTGCGATTTCCTTCTCAACAATGACCTCGTTTTTGCCTTCATTTAAGGTTTCATAGAGATCTTTTAAGGTGATGAGCTTCATATGATCGCAGACGGCCTCGATTCCATGGAAGATGGTTTCAGGATAGTGCTTTTTGAGTGGATGAAGAATGCCGCACTCGGTAACGATTATCCACTCCTTCTCCTCTCCGCAGTTTCGAATCATGTATCCGGTAGAACCAATCATATCGGATGCTTCCTGCACAGCAGGTGAACACTCCGGATGGCAGATTACAGTTGCATTTGGGAATTCTTTCCTTGCTGCTTCAACCTCTTCCACAGTTACCTTGTGGTGAACCGGACATCCTCCGTCCTCTGGCACGGTGATAACAGTTTTTTCCGGAACATTTTTCCGAACCCATGCAGCAAGATTTGCATCAGGGCCGAAGAGAACTGTATCTTCTTTTAATGAGCGGACAACATCAGCCGCATTTGCTGAAGTACAGGTGATGTCGCACTCTGCTTTTGTTGCGGCAGACGAGTTTACATAGACTACAAATGGTGCTCCGGGATGTGCAGCTTTTGCTTCACGCACCATCTCAGGAGTTAACTGGTCTGCAAGTGCACATCCTGCATCCGGTCTTGGAATCAGGACCGTCTTTTCCGGTGAAAGAATCTTTGCTGTCTCTGCCATGAAGTAGACGCCGCAGATTACAAGAGTTTTTGCATCTGCTTCCTTTGCCTTTCTTGCCAGTTCAAGCGAGTCACCGCAGATGTCTGCGACATCCTGAATTTCTGCCGGTTCATAGTTGTGTACTAAGATTAAGGCATCCTTTTCTTTAGCAAGCCTTCTGATTTCTTCTGCGTAATTCATGCTCCTATCACCAGCGGACTGTCTAAGTTTCGAAGAAGCGAGAGTATGGAAAGTGCTGCAAGATAGCTCGTTGCCGGATTGTCCGGCGAGGGAACGTTTCTGATGCGTGCGTAAATCTCGCCGAACTCTCCTTCGAAGAAGATTTCATGCATGTTTCTGTCTTCTGCCGGATCTGCCCAAAGTTCCACATCAATATCTTTTCCAACCGCAAGGGACAGCGATTCTGCAACATTGGTATTTTTTGGAAACTCTCTTACACAGTCTCCTGCTTTTCCGCCGAAGAGCTGTGTTCTTTCACTGATTTCGCGTTTTAAGGATGCTGGGCTTTTGGTTGTTCGAAGAAGTATTTTATCTACTTTGGCAATCTGCCCTACTTTGATATTGTCAAGGCCTAAAACTGCGCCGGAGGGGATGTGTATTTTACAGGAGTTTTCGCGGGCGGTATCCAGGAGCTCCTCGCGGAATGCTTCGTCTGCGAGAGCACCGACGCTCATGATGATGATGTCTTTTCCTGATTTTAGTACATCTTTTGCATGAGATTTTACGGCTGCGGCTGATGCTGCTTCTACGATTACATCGCAGGATTCTTTGAGGAAGGAGGCAAAGTCTGTGTACGGAACTGCACCAAACTCTTTCCCAAATGCATTCACCTTAGCTTCCGCTGTATCATATACGGCCGTTATTTTGAAATTGTCCTGCCCTTTTGCGATAATACGACCTATGTTACCGCATCCCAGAAGCCCGACATTAATCATATTAATCCATTTGAGAATGTTAGGTATTAAGGATTGTCCTGTTGTGTTATGGTAGATTTGATTTAGTAGAAGAGAGAATCTCTTTGTATGGATTCTACGCGCTTCTGCTGTGCGGTTGATTTGGGTGCAACAAATGTCCGTTGTGCGATTATGGACGAGAATGGTGGGATTTTTGGATATCAGAGAGAGGAAATTGCAAATATTTCATCCGGTGCTGCCGTCTTAGCAAAAATCATGGATATGATAGAAAGCGCAGTTGAGGACAGTGGAGAGGAAATTGTATCTGTTGGAATTTCAACAGCCGGGCCTGTTGATTTGAAGAGCGGTTCAGTTGTTAATTCTCCGAATATGAAAGCGAATGAGATTTTTCTGACCTCTCCTGTTTCTTCGGCGTTTGGGGTTCCTGTTTTTATGCTTACGGACTGTAAAGCAGGTGTATACGGAGAGTATAGGTTTGGCGGAAAGTCTTATGCTGATACACTTGTGTATTTGACGATGTCGACTGGAATTGGGGCGGGCATTCTGTCAAAGGGTGATATTTTTCAGGGTGTAGATGGTAATGCATGTGAAGTCGGGCATTTTACGGTTGATACGGTCTATAATATGCCGTGCGGATGCGGTCGTACTGGTCATTGGGAGGCGTATTCGAGTGGAAGCGGTATGCCTGGATTTTTTGCTGAGTGGCTTAAAAGACGCGGTGCTGATTTTGGAGGCGAGCCGCTTTCATCCGGTCAGATTCTTTTTGCCGCACGAAATGGGGATGCTGTATGCTCTGAGTTTATTGCGGATGTCTCGAAGATTAACTCACGCGGACTTGATGCGGTTGTCTGTGCATATAATCCTGATGTGATTGTTTTAGACGGTCCTCTTGCACGTGAGTATGCTGATTTACTGATTGGAGATTTTGGCGGTTATATTCGGATGCCTGAGGTGTGTGTAACAGAGCTTGAAGGAAACGCTCCGCTTCTTGGGGCTGGAGCGTATGCGTTTGAAAAAATTAAGGATGGTAAATGATAACCTCTCCGCCTGCTAATAATAGAATATGACAGAAGAGTTCGACGTAGTTATCATAGGTGCAGGCCCGGCAGGACTCTTTTGTGCGGCAAATCTTGCAGGTCTTCGGGTCTGTATCTTAGAGAAGATGAATCTGCCCGGAAGAAAGCTGCTTCTTTCTGGTTCCGGTCAATGCAATATCACACATGCCGGAAGTATGGGTGATTATGCTCTCCACTTCGGAGATGCTTCTCATGCCGCTTTTCTAAAGCCGGCGCTTCGGGCTCTTTCAAATACTGATCTTCTCACGTTCTTCGAGAAGCGCGGGATGACCTTTGAGACAACTGATGCAGGAAAGGTGTTTCCAACCACTCGGTCTGCGGATGATGTTTTGGATGTTCTCCTCGATGCCTGTGATGCAGCAGGTGTTGAGATTTTGTATGAAGAGCGTGTTGAGTCTGTTAAAAAAGACGGTGAGCGGTTTGTTGTGTCAACTGCGTACGGAAAATACTTGGCCCGCTGTCTTGTGGTTGCAGCAGGCGGCTCTTCATATCCAAAGACCGGTTCATCCGGTGACGGTGTGCGGCTTTCTGAGATGCTTGGACACAGTATTGTAGAGCCAAAGGAGGCTTTAACACCCGTCTATGCGGAAAACTTCCGGCTGGCTGATTTATCCGGGCTCTCGTTTGAGAATGTCACCCTTACCATTTGGCGCGACGGGAAAAAGATTGGGGCAAACACTAGTGACCTGCTGATTACGCGGTTCGGCTTCTCCGGTCCGTGTGTTCTGGATGCAAGCCGTGCCATGCAGGCAGGCGATGTACTGAAGATTTCCTTTACTCAGCTCTCGGCAGAAGCAGTGGATGCGCTTCTTGTCGAGAGGTGCAGAAAAGAGGGAGGGCGGCTTGTCTCAAATCTGCTCTATGGATTGAGTGTTCCGGACAGACTTGTTAAATCCCTGATAGAGGAGGCTGAAATTGCTGAGGACACCAAAGGTTCTCAGCTTTCTGCTGTCTCCCGCAAGGCTCTTGTGCGACTTATCACCTCCTATGAGGTAAAGATTTCCCGTCTCGGGGATTTTTCTATTTCGATGGCGACAGCAGGCGGCGTCAGTCTTTCCGAGGTGAACAAGAAGACTTGCGAGTCAAAGATTCACGCAGGGCTGTTCTTTGCCGGCGAGGTTTTGGATATCGACGGGGATACGGGAGGCTACAATTTACAGGCAGCATTCTCAACTGCGTATCTTGCGGCACAGCGCATCAAGGCAATCTGCGCGTAACGGTTTTTTCATACTCCTCCCCATCTTCTGGTCTGTGAGGGGTTGGAAAATCCATCTATTGTTTCGAAAGGTTTAAGTCAAATCCTGTCCTATATTGTTATCGCACACTCGCCTCAGTGGCATAGGGGTATCGCGCGTCCTTGGTAAGGACGAGGTCGTGGGTTCAAATCCCACCTGAGGCTCTTGTTTTTCTGAATTTTCTACACAACTCATTCTGTATGTCTGATGTTTTGCGGTTTGAGAAACACTTTTATCACACCGCGTCCATATATCCATAAAGCCGATGACGGAATATCTCAGTATAAGGGAAGAAACACTGCGTTGTTTGGAGGAGAATCTCTCAGAGATACGCATGCGTTTCGGAATTGAAACCATAGGCATATTCGGTTCTGTATCACGCGGGGAAGATACTCCGGAAAGTGATGTGGATGTTCTTTATCGATTTGCTGATGATGAATCCATCACCACAGATATGTTTCTTGCATTTGCTGACTATCTGGAAACTCTTTTCGGGAGGCATGTTGAGCTTGTGTCGATTGATTACATCGACCCGTATATTGAGCCGTATATCAGAAAGGATGCAATTTGTTATCCGCAGGAGGCGTTGGCATGAAAGCACCAAAAGACCCGTGTGTTTATCTGCACCATATTCAGGATGAATGCAGTTTCATCATTGAGACTGTATCAGGGATAACCAAAGAAGAGTTTATGCAGAGCCGTCTCATTCAGGGAAGCATGCGAAACTCAATTATGATAATCGGTGAAGCGGTAAGCTATCTTCCGGAAGCATTCTGCACAGAACATTCAGAAATTCCATGGAGAAAAATGCAGGACACCAGAAATAGATATATTCACGGCTATTTTTCAATCGACCCTATGCGTGTGTGGATTCTTATATCCAATGATATTCCGGAGCTTAAACCTCAGATTGATGCTTTGATGGAAAAGGTCTGCGGGTAAATATTGATAGAATATCTTATGTATTTTTGACCGTCATTTTTCTTTTTGGTAATCTTAGAAATCATCGGTTTTTAAATCCATACGTAGAGCTTAGATTTTAAAATACACTCTATTTGTTTTCCAAAAGACAATCTGGCAATGGATTCTGTCCCAATCGGACATGAGTGCACAGTGCACAGTGCACACCTTTTATCCAGAAAAAAGTATGCGATGTATCAAGCGCTGCTCTCTTCTTTTTCCAAAGAAGAGAACGCGGTGCGTAACTCTCTTGTGTTATCTGTTTGTTTTTAAAATAATATAAATAAACTCAACAGCTTAGGGAAGAAAAATGAAAAATGGAGGCTCCGATGATGAGACCTTCGAGCAGTCCTTTCACCCTCATGCTCATTGTGACTGCCATATATTTTCATTAGTGTGAGAGTATATAATATTATTGAGCATAAACTCACATACACTCTCACAATTTGTACTGTTTGTTTTCCAGAATTATTCTCTTCTGGAAATCCGCACTGCTTCTTTGTATTCTGCGGTACTGATAAGAAACAAACCACCGATGAATACTCCGACACCGCCGATGGATTCCAGTGAGAAATTGGTGCCCCATCCCTGCAGAACTAGCAAACCAATTAGTATTCCGGAAAGAACAATGATTCCAATGAATATCCATTGGAAATACTGTTCTGATTTTGTGTACGAAAGTTTGGAACATTCCAGTGTTCTGCCTGCTCGAACTCCGCGGAATACTGCGGTAAAGGTAAGGATACCTAAGAGAATTCCGATAAGGTAGATGACAATATCAGCATTTTCTCCGCTTGTTACTATCTTCCCGTAGAATGATAAGAGAATAAGAATCCCCAGAGTAATAAAGACAGGAATCCATATCGTTGTCCAGACAGGTATTTTTCTGTTATGTTCTTTGGTTTTCATAGTTTCTCACTCTTTCATTTCAGATAGTCTACCTACACAAAAAATAGGGGGGAGTGTCTTACATATCTTCATTTTAACCTCCATGACGCACGAATGATATTCGCCGTCATCTCTCTGTTACAACACGGAAATCGCATTAACGGATTGGCATAATCCATGATGCTGAAATTGAGAAGATTCTTCTCTGTGCTGTACGCCTCAGCACATAACGCTATGAATTTTGAGAAATTATGAATCTATTGAGCATAGATTAACAGATATACTGTGTTTTGTCAGTCTATGTTCAATAGATTCATAAATGCTGAGATACAAAGTAGAATATTTAGCATATTTCTCATCTGCTTTGGAGGAGTTGTTCTATGAAGTCATGGGTGCTAATTTTTCTTATCTTCGTCACTTTTGGATTTCTTGGAATAGCTGGATGTTCTGCGGCTGATGTGGTAACTTCTCCTGACGATGAGGATAATATTTTCTCTGATGAAACAAAGTATATCCCTAAATTTCTCCGTCCTATTCTTACACCAATTCTTCTGTTTATTGCTGACTTGGTTGATGGGACAATTATTCATGGTTTTGTTCTTCTCATCATATCGGTTATCACAATTGTCGCAGGTTTCTTTGGTTTCACATCTCCTAAAAGGAGAAAGCCTTCACCCATCCCTGAAAAAATCATTTCCTTCCTCCATGAACACAACGGAAGCAGTCAGAAACAGATTGTCGAAGCGGTCTCCGCTTCCCGCGGATCAGTAACTTATCATCTGAAAAATCTCGAAAAGAAAGGATTCCTCAAAGTAGTTAGGGCAAATGGGGTTGCACAGTACTTCCTGACCTCTGCCGCTCCGGCGTCTGCAGAACATGCGGCTGTCCTTCGCTTCCTTTCGCGGAAGAAATCCGGTGCGGCATTGCGGATGCTCTTCGAGCAAAAAGAGATTACCCGAAAAGAGCTTGCAGGAGTTCTTCACATCAGCGAAACCACCGCCAGATGGTATCTCGAACAGTTCGTTGTTTGTGGGCTCGCCGTCTCGCGTGAAGAGGAGGGTGGTGTGTACTACTGCATCACAAAAGAAGCAGAGGATGTGTTACACAATCTGATTTTTGAAGAAAATTAGGCTGATATCTTTGCTCTGTTTTACAGAATGGACGCTCTGCTGTCTTTAATCTAAGCTCTATTCCATATTACATATTCCATACATTAATTTTCAAAAAAGGTATGGAGGGGTAAAAACCCCATTTTCTTTTTTCTAAGCTGTTGTTTTTGTTTATATTACTTTAATGACAAATAGATAACACAAGAGAATTGCGCATCGCGTACTCTTCATGCGAAGCGGAAGAGAACAGCGCTCGAAATACCTCTCATACCTTTTTTTTTCAAAAATGATGTATGGAATATGTAATATGGAATGGTGTTTGAATTTGCGGTTGGATTGTGGTTGTTTTTTGAAATTGGTTCGTTTATGGTCTTGTATTGGGTGTCATAAAAAAAGAACCGCTAATCTACGCCAATCGCGTGGATTAGCGGTTCATTCCAAATAATAAAAAATGTAAAATAGGAATTATTCCTTCTTCCGCGAAGGCGTCGCAAGCCTTCAGCTTGCTCCCCACCTTGAGTCACTCGCTTTGCTCATGCCTCAAGGCATTAGCAAGCATCAGCTTGATTCTGTTTTCCTGATTAATCTTCGTTGCTCCCGGATCATAATCCACAGCCACGATATTTGAATCCGGATAATCATCCTTTAACTTTCTCATCATGCCCTTTCCTGCGACATGATTTGGAAGACATCCAAACGGCTGCGTGCACACAATATTATTCGTTCCAGAGTGAATCAACTCAAGCATCTCGGCTGTTAAGAGCCAGCCTTCTCCCATCTTGTTTCCGTATCCAAGATATCCTTTAACAAGCTCCTGAAGCTCTGAGAAGTGCGACATCGGTCTGAAAGTTCCATCTTCTTCGATTGCCTCAATCATAATATTCTGACACTTGATAACGAAGTTCTGGAAAATCCACATTGCTGCCTTCTTCAGAGGGCTTCCTCCGTAGAGACCTACATCCACATAACGGTTGTTTACCTTGAAAATGATAAAGTCTGTAACTCCCGGGACAACCGGCTCTGCGTCTTCTTTTAACAGGAACTCCTCTAAATTATTGTTTCCAAGAGGCGCATACTTCACATAAATCTCACCAACGATACCAACTCTCGGCTTCTTCTCGTTTGTGCGCTCAATCTTTGAGAAATCGGCAACGATTTCTCTCATGTAGCGGCGCATCGCACCAAATCCAAGACCTTTATTCTCAGTAAAGAGATCGACCAGCTTATCCGTCCAGGCTTCGATTAAAGCATCAGTTGCTCCCTTTTCAACCTCGTACGGTCTGCACTGGTTTCCGATATGTACGAGTAAATCTCCATACATCATCGCAAACACACAGCGAATGCCGAGCTTTAAGGAGAGCTTGAATCCCGGATTCTTCTCCATACCGCTTAAGTTAATCGAGATAACCGGAATGTAGTCGAGACCTGCTTTTTTGAGCGCTTTTCTGAGAAGGTGGATGTAGTTTGACGCTCTGCATCCGCCGCCGGTCTGTGTAATCATCAAAGCCAGCTTGTGCGTGTCGTATCTTCCGCTTTCCGCTGCCTCGATTAATTGACCGATGGAGAGAATTGCCGGATAGCACATATCGTTGTGGACATATTTGAGTCCTGTCTCGACAACCTTCTGAGTGTTGGTCTCGAGGACTTCAATGTGATACCCTCCTTCGAGCTCTAAGAGCTTGACTAACATTCTAAAGGTGACAGGAAGCATCTGCGGCACGACGAGTGTGTACTCCCTTGCCATCTCTTCGGTGAAGAGCAGACGTCCTGTCTCATCATAAACGAGTTCTGCCATTTAGAATCCTCCTCTCTCGCGTGCTTCAACAGCAGCCATCAGACTCCTGATGCGAATTGTAATCGCCCCTAAGTTGCTGATTTCATCAATCTTAATCTGCGTGTAGATTTTATCTCCGCTCTCTAAAATCTCGCGGACTTCGTCTGTTGTCACCGCATCCGTTCCGCATCCGAATGAGACTAACTGCATCAGCTGCATGTCAGGCTGTGTCGTTACATAACGTGCTGCCGCATAGAGACGTGAATGATAGGTCCACTGATTTAAGACCTTTCTTGGTTCTCTGTCCATCAGATATGAGACGGCATCTTCTGTGATTAAAACAAATCCGTAGGAGACGGCAAGTTCATCAATGCCGTGACCAATTTCTGGGTCAATGTGGTAGGGGCGGCCTGCCATAACGAGAATCTTTTTGCCGTTCTCGCGGGCATAGTTGATGTACTCAGCCCCTTTCTTTCTGATTTCATTCTTGTATGCTTCGTACTCAGCGTATGCGGCTTCTGCTGCTTTCTTTGTCTCCCTCTTCGGGATTCCAAACTCATCTTTGAAGTATTTGGCAGCACGCTTGATGAAGTCCTTTTCGCGGTGGAGACCGAAGTATGGATAGAGGTAACGGACTTTTTTGAGCTCTTTTACGTTTGCCGCAAGAAGTTCCGGATAGTATGCAACAACCGGACAGTTGAAGTTGTTATCTCCAAGCCCTTCGTCGAAGTTGTAGGGCATGCATGGGTAGAAGATGGTGTCAACTCCTGCGTTCATTAACTCAAGCACATGTCCGTGCATGAGTTTTGCCGGATAGCAGACTGTATCTGATGGAATAGTGTGCTGACCTAAGCGGTACACAGCCCGTGTGGATTCCGGCGAGAGGACAACCTCGAAGCCGAGCTCGGTGAAGAAGGTGTGCCAGAACGGCAGATTTTCATAGGTGTTGAGGCCAAACGGCAGACCTATTTTTCCTCTTGGAGCACCTTCAACTCCTTTGTATGAGAGGAGTTTGTCATATTTGTAGCGGGCAAGATTCGGGAGGGCTGACTTTTCCTTACCCAGAGGTCTGCTGCATCTGTTTCCGGAGACGAAGCGTCTGCCGTTGTCGAAGGTGTTGACCGTTAAACTGCAGTGGTTTGTACAGAGTTTGCAGGTAATCGGCTTTGCCTTGTGGACGAATTCGGCAAGCTGTGCTTCGGTGAGAATCGAGGATTCTGCAAGATGCAAATCCTTTGCATGAAGGGCCGCACCGTATGCTCCGGAGATTCCGGCAATGGTGGGGCGTGTTACATTTCGTTTGAGCTCCTGCTCGAATGCGCGAAGCACTGCGTCGTTTTTGAATGTTCCGCCCTGAACTACGATGTTTTTGCCTAAGTCATCAGCACTTCCTGCACGGATGACTTTGTAGACGGCATTCTTGACGATACTAATCGAAAGACCAGCGGAGATGTCGGCAACGGATGCTCCGTCACGCTGTGCCTGCTTAACTGAAGAGTTCATGAAAACCGTACATCTCGAGCCGAGATTTACCGGATGCTTTACAAAGAGACCTAGTTTGGAGAACTCCTCGATTTCGTATCCTAATGCTCTTGCAAAAGTTTCGATGAACGAACCGCATCCGGATGAACATGCTTCGTTTAGGAAGATGCTGTCAACTGCACCGTTTCTGATTTTGAAGCATTTCATGTCCTGTCCGCCAATGTCGATGATGAAATCGACATCCGGGTTGAAGTGGCGTGCAGCTCTGAAGTGTGCAACGGTTTCGACTAAGCCTGCATCAAGGTTGAATGCATTTTTAATCAGCTCTTCTCCGTATCCGGTGACCGCAGCTCCGCGAATTGTAATGCGGTCTCCTGCTGCGGCATAGATTTTCTTCAGCTCTTCGAAGACAATCTGAACCGGATTTCCGCGGTTTGAACCGTAGTAGGTATAGAGAATACCTCCGTCTTTGTCGATTACAACAAGCTTTGTGGTTGTACTGCCTGCATCAATTCCAAGCCAGGCGTCTCCTGCGTATTTGCTGATGTCTGTTTCCGGAGGGGCGTTTGCGTTGTGGCGGGCAAGAAACTCCGCGTATTCTTCTTCCGATTCAAAGAGCGGAGGCATGGTGTTGGTGATGACAGCATCTGAAACACTGTCCTTAATTCTGGAGCAGACATCTTCGTACTTCTGCGGTTCGAATCCATCGGTTGAAAGTGCTGCTCCAAGAGCTGCGAAGCAGTCTCCGTTCTCCGGGAAGATTGCATGGTCGTCGTCGAGATTTAAGGTCTCCTTGAATCGTGCACGCAGTCCTTTGTAGTAGTGGAGAGGCCCTCCAAGGAAAACAATGGTTTTTCCAAGCGCTCTTCCCTGTGTGAGGCCGGCAATCGTCTGGTCAACAACTGCCTGGTAGATGGAGGCCGCGATATCCTCTTTTCTTCCGCCCTGATTTAAGATTGGCTGAATGTCGGTCTTGGCAAAGACTCCGCAGCGGGATGCAATCGGGTAAATCTTTTCGAAATCAGCCGACATTTCATCGAGCTCCTGAACGCTTACGTTCAGAAGCGTTGCCATCTGGTCAATGAAAGCTCCAGTTCCCCCTGCACAGGAACCGTTCATGCGTTCTTCGAGGCTTCCTTTAAAGAAGATAATTTTTGCGTCCTCTCCTCCAAGCTCGATGACGGAGTCGGTCTCGGGGATGTAGGTTTCAACCGCTTTGGCTGTTGCAAAAACTTCCTGGATGAATGGGATATCTGCGGATTTGGAGACACCAAGACCTGCTGAGCCTGTGATTAAGAGGACGATTGTTTTTCCGGCAAGGATTGGTTTTGCCCTCTCTAACACTTCGGCTGTCTTTTCTCTGACCTTCGAGAAGTGACGCTCATAGGAGCGGAAGAGGATTTCTCCTTTCTCATCAAGGATGATTACTTTGACGGTAGTTGAGCCGATATCGATTCCTATCCGGTAGTCGGCTTTTGAAGTATTATTTATCGCGTCCGTCATTATTGTCTATATTATTAGGTGTGAGGGGTTATAATGTTGCCCGAGTGGACTATTCTCCAGAGGGTTTTTCAACACAGGAGACCTATTAGAATGTAAGCATAAATAAATCATGAACGATACCTCCTCCCTTGAAACAGCATGTTCTCTCTTCTCTTTGAACTCAAAAACCAACCCGTTTGACACATGGTTGATTGTTGAAAATGAAGACGTACGACGCCGCGCTTTCGAGCTCATCAGCACTCCTGTTCTTCAAACCAGAATTACAACAATAAAATCACTTGCCCATACTATTCTCGAAGAACAAAAAGCTGGAATCAGAATAATTCCGCCGGAGGAACAGTATCTCCTCTTCTCATCATTTGCTAAAGGTATATTTCCGTCATCAAAATCTATAATTGAGAACTTAATCGACCTATACATCACCTTAACTTTGAATAACACAGACTGCCCGTTGGACACTGAGAAGGGAAAAAAGGCTTCTGAAGTTTTTTCGAAGTACCGCATGTGGTGTGCAGAGCATAATGCATCAGATGCCATATCTGCTATTTGGTATGCAATCCCGTTTGCAGAACAGATGAAGCCTGCATGCTGTATCTGCTTCGGCTTAAAAAGTACAACACCTCTTGCAGAAAATCTCCTTGGTGTTTTCTCAAGCGAACCAATTATTTTTGATGCAGAAATTCCTCCATTATCTGATGTTGAAATTTTTGAGTATGGAAACACCCGCGAAGAGATATCACAGACACTTGATGCGATATGTTCTCTTGAAGAAAGCGGAGTATTGGGAGATGACATTCTTCTGCTTACCCCAACTCTTCAGACAACTCTTCCTATATTAGAAGAAATTGCCGCAGGTTTTTTTGTAAATCGCAAAACACCTCTGACATTTAAAACGTCCGAGCGAAAAAGCATACAGAACATACCTGTAATTCGTGCTGTTCTGGCATTTGTCTCATCTTCTTATAATCCAAAGGAAACAGACCTCGCATCAATTCTTGAGTGCAGAGCATTTAATATAAAACGCAGAGGTGTTACTGCCGGAACTCTTCATCGTGCAGTCAAAATGACAGGCAGTTTAGACTGGAGAAACATTGGGACGGAAGAAGATGAAACACTGAAAACAGTTCTATGTGATATACTGAATAAAGCAGAGGAAAGGCAGAAGAGTGCGCGGACTATGCAGGATAGAATATCTGCACTTCTCGATGACTTAGGTGACCTTGGATGGACAACGTCTCCTATGACAAAAACAGAGGATGCAGCACGAAATGCATTTTTCAGTCTGCTTGACCGCCTCTTTGCTGCCGGAACATCGCATGCACCCTGTAGTATTCAGGATTTTTATGCGATTCTTTCACGCGGATGCAGAAAGAATGCAGGGATTCCATATCCTGAAAACGAGACTGCATTTCGCGTTGGAAAACTTAGAAGTGCCGCAGGTACAAAAACTCCGTACGTCTTTATAATCGGACTTTCGTCTAAGAGTATCCCAAACATCTCTGCAACACTTCCTCTTTTGACAGTGCAGGAGACAAAAGCCCTTCTTCCAAACAGATACAAAAAGTCTGCTGAAGATACTGCATACTACTTTGAAGCAGCATGTGCATCGGCATCAAGGAAGCTCACACTTTCTTATGCCAAATCAGACGGAGGGACAAGTTTTGCCCCGTCTCCTCTTCTAACACGTATTGGGGAACCGAATAAAACTGACTGTAAAAATCCAGTTCACTCGGTTTTCGGATGTCAGAAGAGTGCTGGAAGATGCGTTGCAGAGAGAAAAGAGATTGACGAAGCCTTTGGAGTTTTGGACATTAATGATACTGCATACAGAATAAGTTCTGTAAACAAAGCTCCGTCATTTGAGGAGGGTAGATTTTTGGAAATCTATTCCGAAAAGAAATCATTCTCACCTTCGTTTCTGGAAACATATGCCAACTGTCCCTTCTCATGGTACATCAGACACCACTTGTCTCTTGAGAATCCGTCTGATTTCAGTTCTGAGCCGATAAAAATCGGAAATGTGATTCACAAGGTTTTAGAGCGGTATTTCTCGGTTCATGACTGTATCACAGAAGAGACCGCTGATTTGGCATACGAAGAGCTCTGCCGCCTGACTGTCGAAGAAATGGAAAAAACCGGTATTAAAACTCCGTCATGGAAAGCAAAAGAGCTTGGATATCTCGGATGCGCAGCAAAAGACAGTTCATTGAAAAAGTTAATCGGGATTGAAACAGGATTTGCAAAAGAAGGATATCGTACCGACTCCTCATGGCTTGAACGTGAAGTAGAAGCAGATTTTGACGGGATTAAGGTTTCTGGTCGTGCTGACCGCGTTATCATGAAGGAAAACGGTTCATTTATGGTTTTGGATTACAAGACAGGAAACAAGGTAGAAACCAATCCAAAAAAATCTCTGCAGATTCCAATCTACTCTGAAGCTGTTCGTCAGATGACAGGCGGGACTCCTTCTGTTGGAAATTTTGTAAATATAACATCTGATACTGCAAAACTAAGTACACCATTTAAGAATGGTGCTGATAGTATGATTTCTGATACAAAGAAACATATTGCAGAAATCATCGAACTTGTTAAAGCAGGAAAGATTGGACATGGTGATAAGTGTCCGGATTTCTGTCCGTATAAGCATATCTGCCGAAAAGAGGAGGTATTAAGCGATGACTGATTATACCCCTGCCCAGAAAAAAGCTCTCGAACTTGGAAAAAGCACCAGTGTTACGGCGGGAGCTGGTACTGGAAAGACCTTCCTCTTAACTCAAAGGTACATATCGCTTCTTGAATCCGGAGCATATCCAAAAGACATTGTTGCTTTAACATACACAGAAAAGGCAGCCTCTGAGATGCAGACTAAAATCTCGCATGAGCTGAAAAAACAGGCAAAGACGAGCCCCCGCATGCAGGAATGTCTTGATTCATTCCATCAGGCCTCGATTAGTACATTTCATGGATTCTGTCTTTCGATTCTCAAGGAGTTTGCATACGAGGCAGGCCTTGAGCCAGGATTTGCTGTCATGGATGATCTTGACAAGACAGAGCTTGTTGAAGACACAATCCATGATGTAATCGAAAACCCTGATGAAAATCTATTCGATGCTCTTGTCCGTCTGCATCTTAGAATGCATCAGAAAACTATTCGCAGTTATGTAAAACTCATCATTGAAAACGGTGACAACAGATGGTTTGAACTTCTCAGGAATGAACCGGAAACTGTTCGAAGGATTTGGTATTCCGGATTTACAGAGCATTTCAAAATCGGAGAGGACTTCTCAAAACTCTTTGAGGATGTATCTGAGCAAGATTATCTCTTCGCTCTTCGCGAGATGTTCTTTGAGGATTCGACAAACCGTTCTTTGCTGAACCGCTTAGAGACTGCGGATGAAAAACATCTGAAAAGCGGCAGAGCAAAGTATCTTAATCTTGCAAAATCTCTGCGCAAAGCAGAAACTCATACAGAGATTCGGTCTTTGTTTGCTCAGTACACATCAGCTGTAGACGGTAAAAAAGCATTCGTGATTCCAGACGACGAGCTGGACAGGGCAAATGAGTTTGTAAATGTTTTCAAGGCTCTGCCTTATCTTCCTGGAAAGGACAGCGAGGTGTTTTTAGAAACGCGAAATGTTCTCCTGGACTTATATGATGTATCCTTAGTTTGTGCAAAAAAAATCGCATCAGCAAAACAGAGGGTAGGAGTTCTTGATTTTGATGACATAATCCAAAGAACAGACGAGCTCTTATCAGACAGCCATCCAGACATCCTTGATGCTGTGTCATCCAGATGTCGTTATGTCTTAGTCGATGAGGTTCAGGATAATGATCCTGCATTAGTTCGTCTGCTTCGAAAAATCTGCGGCGATGTCAGCAAAAACGACAGGCTGTTTATCGTTGGAGATGCCAAGCAGTCAATTTATCTTTTCAGGGGAGCGGATTCGCAAGGTTACGCGGAGTTTCAGGATGATTTTGGAGAAAACCGCACAGCACTTGATACGAGTTTCCGCTCTGCACCTGAGATCATCACTTTTGTAAATGAAATCTTCCAGGATATTTTTTCCGGAGAGTATGATCCTGACTATGATCTGATATTGCCCAATCGTAAATCTGCGAAAGGTTCTGTATCACTTATCACCCTTCCACAGGACAAAGAGCAGGGTGTTGAAAATGAAGCAGAAACTCTTGCTTCATGGATTTACGACAAAATCGAAAACCGCAAGCTTGTGATTTGTGAAGATGACGGAGTGTGCCGTCATGCAGAGTACTCTGATGTTGCAATCCTTATCCGGAGAAGAACTAATCTTGGAAAGCTTTGTGCTGCTCTTGACAAATACAGCGTTCCGTACATCGAAGATGGCGGAAAGAACTTTTATCAGCGCCCTGAGGTCACAGATTTGTTCAATCTGCTCTCGGCAATTCTTTATGCTGAAGATGACCTGGCACTTTACGGAGCACTTCGCTCACCTTATCTTTCGGTATCTGAAGCAGAACTTGAGAGAGCTGCATTTGGTTCACACAAGCCTCTTTATATAAGACTTCGTTCTTTTGCTGAAGAGAACAAGGACAGCAGGATAGCTTCTGCTCTTGCAAAAATTTCGAGATGGAGAGAGTATGCAAAGCATATGACACCAACTCTTACTCTCGAAAAGATTGTTTCAGAGTCAGAGATTTTAGCTGTCTATGCAGGTCTTGACGGCGGCGACAGAATGGAAGCTAATCTGATGAAGCTTCTTGGAATCGCACGGGCTAAAGCGGTGTCTTCTCCGTTCTCTCTCATCGAGTTTGCGTCTCTTCTTGAAAAAAGTATAGAGCTGAATGTTTCAGACGGCAGTGCAGAACCTCTCGAAGAACGCTCTGGAAGAGTTAGAATTATTACAATTCATTCGTCAAAAGGTCTTGAGTATCCTGTTGTGTGTCTATGCTTTGCAGGTGAGAAAACTCTTGGCAATGCGAAGGGGGTTGTGTTCGATGATACTCTTGGTGCAGGTGTGAAGATTGAACTTTCCTGGATGAAAGATAAATGCGGACTTTTGCATACTGCTCTTGAAGAAGATAGAGTTAATCGTGAGATGGCTGAGGCAAAGCGGCTGTTTTATGTGGCTCTAACGCGTGCACGCGACCATCTTGTAATTTCTGCGACTGCCGGTGAAAATGGATATAATGAGAAATCCTTTATGAACATGTACGAGGGAGCAAAAAGCAAAGTGTCTGTTGAATGTGATGTTTGTGATGGGCGGTGCTGTCTTCCGGCAAAAAAAGCAGAAGAGGTCTCTTACTTCTCGAATGCGGTCTGTGTTGTGCCTGATGCAAAAGAAGAGGAGATTGTTTCTGAATCGGACAGCTCTTCGTTTGCAATGCTTCGAGGCACTCGTTTACATGCGGTGTTCGCCGGATTATCTGATGATTCCGAGTTTGAAAAGCAGTATGCTGAGTTTATGTCCTCTTCTCTGATGCAGGATGTTGTGTTTGAGTGCTGTGAGCTTCCTGTTATCTGTGGTACTGAAAGGCGTGTGATTGACCGTTTTGTTCAGTATGCGGACGGTACGTATGCGGTAATTGATTACAAGACTGGAAGCATATCTTCTGCAAAGGAGAGAGGTTTCTTTGAGGGGTATTTAGAGCAGGTCTCTGAGTATGTGCGTCTTATGAGCGAAATTACAGGCGGTACTGTTTCCGGATGGCTGTACTTCGCAGATGAGGCTTTGGATTTGCGGATTGTTTCTTTGTGATGTCCTCCAAAGCCTTATATTCATTCTCAAACAATTATAGCATAACTGAGGATATATGAACGAGATAATTTATGATACTCCCCGTCTTGTTATTGAGACAAAGGATATTATCCTTCCAAACGGAAGAGAGCGAAAGTATCTTTTCGTGCAGCCGGTTGAGGCGGTTTGTATTCTTCCAACCGATGATGAGTATGTGTATCTGATTCGTCAGTACCGTGCGGTAATTGATTCATATATTCTGGAAGTTGTTGCAGGCGGTATGGATAAGGAGGGCGAGAGCAGAGAAGATGCGGCAAGAAGAGAGCTTGCTGAAGAAGCACGGATGAAGGCAGATGAAATTATCCCAAGAGGGTTTGTGTATTCTTCTCCAGGATTTTGTACTGAAAAGCTCTGGTTGTTTGAAGCCCGCGGTTTAAGTCCGTGTGATGATTTTGAGATGGATGAGGATGAGATTATCGAGCAGGTGAGGATTAGACGCGAGGATGTGTTTTCGATGATTTCTTCCGGTGAGATTTCTGATGCGAAGACGATTGCTTTGCTGACGAGGGTTCTTGCGAAGGAGAAGTAAGGGAGAGATTGTCCGCCGCTGTCGCTCTCTAACCGCGCCAACTCATATCTCTCCCTCAACAGGAAAACCTCATCCAATACCTTATCCCTCCTCCCCGCAAATACAATAATCATGTTTACCGCCAGACCTCCGCTTCCCCAGCCCAAATACCTCCCTATACAGCAAGCCGAAGCGAAGAAGCTCTGGAACAAAAACCCCGATATCATCCTGGTCTCCGCAGACGCCTACGTAGACCACCCCTCATTCCCGACAGCCCTGCTTGGACGAACCTTAATTGAAGCAGGATATTCGGTTGCCGTAATCAGCCAGCCGGACTGGAAAGATCGCTCCGGAAAAAGCTTCACTGAGTTTGGACGTCCGAATTTATTCTTCGCAGTTGTCCCTGGTGCAGTTGATCCAATGATTAACGCCTACACGCCGGCTCTTCGGAAACGGCGCGACGACGCATACTCGCCTGGCGGAAAGCTCACCCGCCCTGACAGGGTAAGTATCGTCTACACAAACATGCTCCACCGTCTCTATCCCGATGTTCCAATCATTCTCGGCGGTGTTGAGGCAAGTCTTCGAAGGTTTGCTCACTACGACTACTGGAGCGACAGCGTAAGACAGGGCATCTTAGCAGACGCTCCTGCATCGCTTCTCGTCTACGGCATGGGTGAGAGGGCACTGTGTGAAATCGCAGACCGCATAGCCGCAGGGGCAAAGGCTTCGGAAATACGCGATGTGAGAGGCACTTGTTATACTATGAGCGTTGGCGAATACCGCAAATCCGACATCGCGGGCACACAGCTTCCGGCATATCCTGTCGTCTGCGAAAAACCAACCTTCGCTGCCGCATGGAAAACATTCTCTGAAACAGACGGCGTCTTAATCCAGCCGCATCCAAAAACCGTCATCATCCAGAATCCGCCGGCACTCCCGCTCACCACAGAAGAGCTTGACAGAATTTATGAGCTTCCATTCACCCGCAAACAGCACCCCGCGATTAAAGAAGTGATTCCCGCTCTTGCGCCCATCCAGTTCTCGATAACAACACACCGCGGATGCTTTGGTGCCTGTTCGTTTTGTTCCATCACCCACCATCAGGGAAAACAGATTGTCTCCCGCAGCGAAGAATCGATTCTCCGTGAAGCAAAGCGGATGGCAAAGATGCCGGAATTCAGAGGAACCATCTCTGATGTGGGAGGGCCGTCTGCCAACATGTACGGCTCCCACTGCCCCAAATGGGAAAAACAAGGGGCCTGCAAAAACAAATCCTGCATAGGATGCCCTTCCTTGCAGGATGGCACCGCACGACAGCTTGCCCTGCTTTCTGAAATCCGCAAAATCCCTAAAGTCAAACATGTCTTCATCAGCTCCGGTATTCGCTACGACTTAATCCCGGAAAACGCTGAAGGCGATGCCTATCTCAAAACCATCAGCGAATCGCACATCTCCGGTCACATGAAAGTAGCCCCAGAGCACATCTCTGAGAGAGTAACCCAGATGATGAACAAACCCGGAGAAGCCGTATTCGAGCGCTTTCGGAAACGGTTTGAGAAACTGCAGGAAGGAAAACAGAAGCGTCAGTATCTTGTTCCCTATCTGATGTCCTCACATCCCGGATGCAGAATTGAGGATATGGTAAAACTCGCGCTTTACCTTCGCGAGCACAACATGTACACTGAGCAGGTGCAGGATTTCACGCCTTCTCCCATGACGCTGTCTACTGCGATGTACTACACCGGTCTGCATCCCGTCACCGGAAAGAAGGTCTATGTCCCAACCGGCGGTGAAAAAAGAATCCAGCGGGCAGTCCTGCAGTGGAAAGATCCGAAACAGTATGACCTTGTGGTCTCCGGTCTGCTGAAAGCAGGCAGACGGGACTTAATCGGGGATTTAGTGCCGAACAAAGGAATTCCGGCACGCCCGCCGAAACGGAAGTAACACAAAAGCAGCGCGACAGCGCTTCGAAAAAAAAGTTTAGGTGTGTGTTCTGATTTCCGCAGCACATGCCTGTGCCTCTTTTCTCTCCTTTCTGAAGAAGATACCGTTGAAGATCAGCGGGACAACAATCGTTGTCACCAAAGACACGACCACAATCGCGATGAACAGCTCATTTCCGATAGCCAGAAGCTCTGCCGCCTCTGCCGGATTGACCGCTGCTTCTGCCAGCTCCTTGAAGTGATTTAAGGCAATAAGACCTACAATCATCGCGACCTCTCCGCGGGGCGTCATACCCACACCAATCATCATCGACTCCTTCCAGGTCATACCCATAAACTTCGCCGGAAGACCGCAGCCGAGAATCTTTGTCGCAAGAGCCACAACACACAGCACCACGATAAAGAGAATCATATCCGGCTGCAGATACCGCAGGTCTGCAATGATACCCAAAGACACGAAGAAGATGGATGCAAATATGATGTAGAGATACTCTGCTCCAAGCTTGATATCCATACTGTGCTTCAAATCTACACGGTTCACACACACACCGGCTAAGAATGCTCCAACGATTGCAGAGATGCCGACCGCTTCTGCGCACATTGCATAGAAGAATGCAATCATCATTGCGAAGATGAACACAAACTCCGGGAACTTGCGGACAATCTTTGTGCCATCCATCCAGTTGAGCAGCTTCGGAATGAACTTCGCACCAACCAGTGCACCAACGATAACAAAGCCGAATGCTTTGATAATCATAAAGAGAATGCCGCTGACAGCAAGCTCTCCGGTAGCACTTAAGTCCTGACAGACGGAAAGGACAATTAAACTCAGCACGTCGTCAATAACGGCAGCGCCGATAATCGCTTTCGCAAACGGTTGATGCAGCTTCCCCATTTCCCGCAACACATTTGCCGTAATCGCGATACTTGTTGCCGTAAGCGCCGTTCCGATGAAGATTGCGGAATAGAAGTCCATTCCAAACAGCATCGCACACAAATAACCGCCAATCCAGGGAACCACCACGCCCACCAATGCGATGACGCAGTACTTCCAGTTGGCAATGTCTCTTACTTCAAACTCAAAGCCGATAACGAATAGAAGAATAATAGAACCAAGACCGGCAAGTCCGTCGATAAAGTCTGTGTAGGTGATAAGTCCCAGGATACTTGGACCGACCACCAGACCCACCAGAATTTCGCCGATAACCGCGGACTGGTGAATGCGGGTTGCCAGAAGATATCCACCAAGAGCCACGAAGAGCAGTAAGCTCATCTGGAACTCGATGGTGGATGTAAGCTCCTCAAACATAATACGATAATATTGTCCTGCGAGATAAAAAGCATTGTCTATTCACAGAGAGATTAAAAAAAAGATAAAATGTCCTTCTTAGCTTAGAAGGTTTGCAAAGTATTTTGCCTGGAGGACGAGGAGGAATGAATATGCAAGAGCATAGAGTATTCCGCCAACTGCAGGAATGTACATTATGGCTGTAAGTATCATTCCGATTACGAGGAATATCAGGTATGAACCAATAGTCTCTCCCCACCCGGCTTTTTCAAGGCGTGCAAATATCTCGCTGAATTTGAATGCTCCGCCGACACCGGTGCTGTGGGCATAGTTTACGGCAGCCGGAATCATTAGGAAGTTGGTAATCAGCAATACGATAATTGCTGCTATAAGCAGGAGTATTCCAGCCCCAATTCCTGCTGCGAGTGCTCCAGGTTGTTCTCCTGCAAGCGGTATCAGCATGACTGCCACTGATATGAATGTGAGAATCAGTGCCGGAAGTGAGTAAACAAGGGCTGCGACATTGTATCCGATACCCTTTATCACCACTGTGCAGAATGATGCAAAGGTGACTTCACCTCCTGCATAAATCCGTATGATGATGCCGCCCATGATAACCGACGCTGCAATGGTGAGGACTGCCCAGAGAAGCTCTAAGTTCGGAAACAGTTCAGTAAGAAATGTTCCGGTGAAGAACGCGAGAACAAAGAGAATCACCCAGTTGAGAATCTTTCCAAGAAGGTTCTCTTTGGTGAATGCAAAAGACTGCTTAAAATTTTCAGAGATACCAATAGACATGCCGTCCACCTCTGATATACCGTTGAGAAGGATGGTATATATACTTTCTTGAGAAAAACGGCGGTTTTATCTCACAGGCACCGCTCGTCCTGAATCGCCGGACAGTAATTGCACAGTGCCTGCGGCAAATCTTTTTCCTTATCCCGGATAGGGCAGAGAATTTCCCCATTCTCCTCAAGCACTTTCCACCCACCGGGGAAAGGCATTCCCACTGGATGTCCGGGGAGGCCTGCAATCAGCATGGCGTATCCGTAGACTAAGCGGTAAAAAAACTTCCCCGCCGGATTTCCAAGACCTGCCTCCGGAGCATTTTTGGAGACTTCTTCTGAGAATGAACTCTCCTCTGCTCGCCCCCAGAACTCATTCCAGAGCTCGCGGTCGAGAATTGCGCCTGTTGCAGCCTTTCCGCTTCTGACATCTGCGAGGAATGCATGATACTGATTCAGCAGATCCTGACTGTACGGGCGGTATCTGCTTCTATAGGGTTCAGGGAGCACTTCCACTTCACGGCGGATGTTTCCGCCGATTTTCTGGAGGTCGAAGATTGTATATTTTTCCAGCGCTTTTTTTATCACCGGCACCGCGTCTTTGGCTGTTTCTGCCGCCAGAAGCTCCGCAGAGGTTTCTGCAATCAGCTCCGCAAGCTGTTCTTTTGGATAGTCAAAGACGTTGGCCATTTCTCATAAGTAGGATGTCTGCTATTAAATACTTGTGGTGTGGGAAACCCTTTATAGTGTCGAAGGCAACATATGAGGTGTCATGGATATTCTCTATGCAGTAATTGTAGTGGTTGGTCTCGTTGTCTTCGAGACTATCGCAAGCATAGACAATGCCATTATTAATGCAGATATTTTATCCACGATGAGTGCGTGGGCGAAGCGCTGGTTCTTGACGTGGGGTCTGATTATTGCGGTTTTCGGTGTCCGCGGTGTTTTGCCGTGGCTGATTATCTGGTTCTCGACTCCGTCTTTAGGTCCTATCGGCGCTTTGACTGCGACATTCTCGGATGATGCAACGGCGGCTGCTGCGATTGAGGCGAGCGCTCCTTTCCTTCTGTTGGCTGGAGGTATGTTTATGGTTCTTCTGTTCCTGCACTGGCTTATGGCAGAGCAGAAGAACTGTATTGTTCCAGGAGAGCTTGCCCTTTCCAAACAGGGCCCATGGTTCTATGCGGTTGCAGCTATTCTGCTTCTGGTAATTGTCTACTTTGCAGTACAGATTAATCCGTTCCTCGGTGTGGCAGCGGTTGCCGGATTTGCGATTTATTTTGTGATGATGGGATTCCGTTTGTTTGCAGACAAGAAGTCTGCCGAGCTGGAAAAAGGGGACAGCGATCCGAAGGCGGCGAAGCATTCGGATTTAAGCAAGCTTGCACTCCTGGAAGTTATCGATGCGTCCTTCTCGATTGACGGTGTGGTTGGAGCATTCGCATTTACGATGTCGGTTCCGCTTATCTTAATCGGTAATGGTATTGGTGCATTTGTTGTTCGTGAGATGACGATTCGAAACCTTGACACCATCAGAAAGTTTGCGTACCTGAAGAATGGTGCAATGTACTCGATTCTGTGTCTTGGTATCATTATGTGTGCTGAGGCATTTGGTGCACATCTGCCAATCTGGTTTGCTCCGCTTCTTACAATTTGTATTGTTGGAATCTTCCTTGGACTTTCCATTAGAAAGATTAAGAAAAACGATTTCGGTGTCTGCCCGGTTGAGCCGAAAACCGAATAACTTTTTTTTTTATTTTAGATACTCAAGCGATTTTAGAACCGCTTCATACTCCATGCACTCGATAATTCCTGTTGCATCAAGCTCCAATACATTTGAAAAATCAATGTCCCCGCTTCCAACAGCTGCATGTTCATCCCATACCCCGTGATTGTCGTGCAGGTGAACATGTTCTGGTTTTGAATCTAAAAATTCACCAAGTACTCCGTTCAGGTTTGCATGTCCGACATCCAGACAAAATGCTAAATCTGCATCCCGAAGAATAGAAACAAAGTCTGGAAACCTGAAGTGACAGCAGTCTAAGCTTCCAAGATTTTCCACGGCAAAGCGTACTGAAAACTCTTCCTGCATTTTTCCTAAATCATAGATGGACAAGAGAAGTGCTTCATATGATTTCTCAAACATATCCTTTTCCAGACAAAATCCCGGATGAATTACAAGTGTTTCAGCTCCGAGATTGTCTGCCGCTTCTGCTGCCTCACGAATTACTGAAAGTGATGCTTTCCTGATTTTTTCAAACGGCTCTGCAATGTTCCCGTCAGATGTCGGTGAGTGAATCGAATATCTTAGCTGAAATGATTCTGCTGCCTCCAAATATCTTGGAATAGAGTGTCCGCAGGCAGACATTATCTCAACATAGTTGGTAAGACTTGAAAGCTCCTCCAATGCGTCAAAGAGCGGACAGTCCATCAGACAGTTTGAGGATATTCCAAGAGTGTTCATGTATGTTGTCTATAGATTGTATGCATAAGTAATAAATCTGATGTTTTCGAAAAATGTATTTTTTGAGAATTGGTCTTAATCTATATGTTTCAATAAGTTAGCTTTCAATCCTCAGAACTAATTAATATTATATGTATAAAACTCAAATTATATTGTATGAGAATTACAGCACTGCTTACTGCTTTCCTTCTTCTCGTACTTTTCACCGCGAGCGGAGTGTCTGCTGTCAGTATCACTGATGACCTTGGGGTTACTGTCGTAATTGACAAAACTCCTGAGCGTATCGTTTCCTTATCTCCTGCAAACACAGAGATTCTCTTTGCATTAGGTCTTGACGAAAAAATTGTTGGAGTTACCGAATACTGCACATATCCGGATGTTGCTCTTTCCAAGGAAAAGATTGGCGGATTTTCCACAGTAAATATCGAGAAAGTATCAGTACTTAATCCAGATCTCATTGTTGCAGCTGACGGAAACTCAGAAGAGACTGTTGCTCACTTACGTGAACTTGGATTTACGGTTATTACAATTAATGCTGATACCATCGATACCACATTAAGCGACATTCTTCTTGTTGGAAAAGCAACCGGCACATATACTGAGGCAGAAAATCTTGTATCTTCAATGAGAACAGAACTCGCTGAAATTGCAGAGAAAACCAGTGCTGAGGAAAAACCGACGATTCTTCACTGCATGTGGACTGATCCATTGTGGGTTTCCGGAAGCGGAACATTCCAGGATGAGATGATTTCTGCTGCCGGAGGGCTGAATGCAGCAGCAAATGAGGAAGGCTGGGTTGCCCTTACAATGGAAAAATTCCTGACCATAAATCCGGACATCATTGTTGTTGACTCCGGAGACGGCATGGGTGTTGGAACAGATGATGCTTTAAAGAACTTCTTCTTAGAAGATCCGCGTATGCAGTCCTTAACCGCAGTAGAGAACAAACAGGTCTATGTAGTAAATGCTGACATCATCGACAGAGGCGGTCCGCGTATTGTTGATGGTGTGGAAGCTCTTGCAAAAATTGCTCACCCTGATATCTTTGGAGAGTATGGCGGAAACACCAATGCTGCAAAGTCTCCTGGATTTGGAGTTCTCGGAGTTCTCGCCGGATTTGGTGCAGTCCTTCTCCTGAGAAGAAAATAACCTCCTCTTTTTCCCGCAAGCTCTTTCATCTCTCAAAATCATACATATATTCACGAATGACAATCTCCGCCGAAGATATCAAAAATCTCCATAAATATGAAATCCGCATCCTCAAAGCTTTAGAGCGGATGATGAGAAGATACCGCTGGGTTCCGGAAGACGACCTAAAAGCGGCAGTTCACTTATCTGATTCTGAACTTAAATTCAGATTGGGAAATCTCATTCACAAAGACTTAGTTCGTTCAGATTCAGTACCATACAAAGGATATGCTCTCGTATTTGCAGGATACGATGCGTTAGCTCTCGCCGGTCTTGCAGACAAAGGAAGCATCACTGCTCTTGGTGCTCACATCGGTGTCGGGAAAGAATCCGAGATTTACGAAGCACTTGGATTCGGTGTTGTTGTGTTAAAACTCCACAAGATTGGTCAGCGTTCATTTAATACAGTCAGAACCAATCGCGAATACATGCCGGAAGGCGGTCACTGCCCCTGGATTTTTGCATCTGCAAAATCTGCCGAGCGCGAGTTTGAAGCACTTCAGGCATTAAACGGCAAGGTAAGTGTTCCTGTCCCAATCGATATCAACCGCCATACAATTGTGATGTCTTTTGTGCCGGGAGTAAACCTCAACCGCTGTACACTGGAAAACCCGCAGGCAACATGGGATGAAATAATTGCTCAGCTTAAAATCGCATATGGTCTTGGATATATCCACGGAGACTTATCTGAATACAACATCATGATCTCCGATGACTCTCTCTGGATTATTGACTGGCCTCAGTGGATAACTCCTGAACATCGAAATGCTGATGCAACTCTTCTCCATGATTTGGAGACGGTTGCTGAGTTCTTCCGCAAGAAGTATCAGATTGAGCCGGATGTAGAGGCAGCTATTTCGTTTATCAAATCCGCATGACAACCGTTTTTGGTATAGACATCCAGAAGGGAAACATCAGAAGCCAGAGTGCTGCTCCGCACTTTTGTCTTGTTAGAGTGGAGGACGGCAAAGTAATCTCTGAAGAGAAGGGTGTATCTATCCCTAAACTCTTCCGTCTGCTTCGAACAGAGCTTCCTGACATTTTAGCGGTCGATTCTGTGCAGGAAATAGCACCGTCTGACAAAGAGCTCTTTTCTTTTCTTTCAGCAATGCCCGCGGAGACAAAACTCGTGCAGGTCACAGGTGACGGGATCAAAATGGATTCTCTGCCGACAGTTGCCGCACGGTATAATCTTCGGTTCGATAAGACAAATCCTTTGGAAGAAGCAAAAGCCTCAGCACTCGTTGCATCATTTGGCGGAGGGTTTGAGGTTGTTGCATTCGAAGGGGTTACTACTGTCACTGTTTCGCGAGGCAGATCTCTTGGACGAGGCGGATGGAGTCAGAATAGGTACGTTAGAAAAGTTCACGGAGGGGTCAAAACCCGTGCCCGAGAAATAGAGGCAAAACTTGCTGAATCAGGTCTGTCTTATACTGTTGAGTCAAGACGTGCATTCGGGGGGGAAAGCCGGACGATTATTTCAGTTCGCGCTCCAAGATTGGATGTTCCTGTTGCCGGAATGAAATCCGGAGACATTCAGGTTCATGTCATCCCGAAACGAAAGGATAAGATTAGCTATCTCCCGCTCACCAAAAAAACATCTTATGTCATTGTTGGTCTGGATCCTGGAACCACAGTTGGTCTTTCCATCCTTGATTTGAACGGAAATCTTCTCCACACTGCAAGTGTCCGTGCTCAGTCTCCAGCGGAAGTAATCGCAGAAATTTCGCGTGTTGGAAAGCCTGTTGTTGTCGCAACGGATAAGGCTGAGATGCCGGCAGGTGTGGAAAAAATCCGCCGTGCCTTTGCTGCTGTCCCGTGGACTCCGAAAAAAGACATCCTGATTAAAGAAAAGTATGCAGCAGCAGAAGGTTATGAGTTTGCAGATGATCATCAGAGAGATTCTCTTGCGGCAGCCGTTCTTGCGTTTCGCAGTTTCCAGCCTAAGTTTGAGAATCTGAAAAAACGTCTGCCTGCCGGAACTGATATTGATTTTGTAAGGGCTGGAATTATTCGCGGCAAAACTCTGGATAAAATACTGTCTGCTCCTGTTATTCGGACTGACGAAGAAACGCCTGAAGCAGAGCCGGAAGTTTTTGCAGATGAAAAGGATTTGGAGATTGCCCGTCTCGAAGGAGAGGTTGCAAAACTTCGTAAACTCATCCGAGGTTTATCGGAAGATTTAGAGGCTAAAGACAAGGCTGTAAAAAAACTTCAGAGAAGGCTTTCTCTTGAGAGAAATGAGAGAACTGCTGATATTCTCTTATCTGAAGAGATTACTTCACGCGACCGCGAGCTTGCCCAGACCAAGAAAGCTCTTCGAAAAGAGGAGCGCAGGAGCAAAAATCTCCGCATTCGTCTTGACCGGATGAAAAACTATGTGGCTCTTCAGGCAGGAGATGGATGTCTTGCGATAAAAGTTATGCAGCTCTTATCCCGTGATGCAGTAAAAAGCGTTGATGAGGAGATGGGAGTAAATGACGGAGATATTCTCTATGTCTTAAAAATTGACGGATGGGGAAAGTCTGTTATCCGTGACCTCGCAGATGCGAAAATAAAGGCAGTGATTTTTCCAAAACTCACCTACGACAGAGCATGCGAACAACATTTAATAGAAGAGTTCAGGCGTATCAATCTTCCAGCTCTCTCAGGAGTGAATCTGTCTCCGCGTGTGAAAGGCAAGATTGGTGTTGTAAATGAAGCAGCGTTTACAAAATCTTTGTCCGAGTGGGATGCAGCTGAGGAAGTTTTCCTAAAAGAACGCCGTCATGAAGAGTTTTCCGGCATGGTTGAGGAGTATCAGGTACAGCGGCGCCGCGAAGTAAATGTTCTTGGAATCGATCCGGCAACTCTTCCATACAACCAGACCGTACCTGAAGTCGTTCAAAAGCCCAAGGTAAAACCGGCACCTCCGGTTCAGGAAGCTCCAAAGCCGAAGCCAAAACCGGTTTTGAAAAAGATTACTGTGCCTGAAACACAAAAGAAAGCTGTGCAGAAGGAAGAACCGAAGGCTGAGGATATTTTCAGCGCGGTTCTTTCGGCATACAGAAAAGAACGCAAAAAAGAGATGGAGAAAACCGAAAATGGATGATCGTAAACTTCTGGCAAGCATACGTACTTTGATTGGCGAGGCAGAGACAGCAGACGACTGCTCAATGTTTGATTTAGGGGATGGAAAAATTCTGGTTGCAAGTACAGACATGCTCCACGAAACAACCGATTTCCCAAAAGGCATGACAGAGTTCGAGATGGGCTGGATGAGTGTTGCTGTCACTCTATCTGACATCGCATCAACTGGTGCTGCTCCATCTCAGGTTCTTGTTGCTGTAGGTCTCGACAGTCCCGAAAGATTTTATCCGTTCATGGAAGGAGCTGTATCCTGTGCTGAAACATTCGGAGCCAAAGTTGCAGGCGGGGATATCGATTCTCACAAAGAACTGACTGCTGTTACAACTGCATTTGGAATCGTTGACAAATCCGTGTACTGCAGAAGAAGCGGTGCCTTAGCTGGTGATTTTGTCTGTGTAACAGGAATTCCGGGACGTGCTCAGGCAGCTCTTGACGGACACGATGAGTTCAGGCAGTTTTTGCTTACACCAAATCCTCAGGTCTTTGAAGGTCAGAAAATAGCTCAAGCGGGTGCTTCTTCTATGATGGATGTATCAGACGGTGTTGTAATCTCCCTTTATGACATTGCTGATGCATCGTCCGTTGGAATTATTCTTGACGGTACATCATTCCCGCTCTTTGAGGAAAGCGGGTATGCAAAAACATGCTTCCTCTATGGAGGAGGAGACTTTGGTCTGCTGTTTACCGCATCTGGAGATGTCCTTTCCAGACTAGATATAGATTACTCCGTAATAGGACGTGTTGTTGAAGGTGACTCTGTTATCCTTGACGGAAAGATTCTTCCGCGAAAAGGTTATGCCCATGTATGGGGCGATGCCTAAACAATTCCAAGTGCTAAAAACACAACTGTTCCTGCTGCAAACATAATGCAGGCATGCTTTACTCCGGCAAAGACAGACTCTTCTGCGAGTTTTCCTGCTGCAAGACCTGAACATATGCCGTGAATTAAAACTGCATTTACAAGGAGTGTCTCGTAGATTTCTGTAGGCACTGAAGTAACTGACATAGCCTCAAGAAAAACTGTCAGCATCACAACAGTTACGAATAGAAACACAAAGTATGCAAGATACATAATTACGGTGTACATCGACATTGAGTTTCTCCTGTTCTCTGCTGACAAAAATCTCTTCTTTTCCTCAGAGGCATTAAGGCTTAGCATGTCTGATGCATCTGATGAAAAGCGTCCGCTTTCTTTAATCAGAATCACCATCCGGTTGACCGAACTAAGTCTGATTCTGTTTGCAAATCTAATCAGTGCTGATACTGCTGTGTCGCCCCAGATTATTTCAGAAGATACTCTTTTTACTTCGCGTTTTAGGATGCCTGTTTCATTTTCTGCTGCAAGACACACAGAATCAGCAAGCGTCATTCCCTGAGATATGTATTCGGATGTTCTCCTGCAAAAGTCTGGAACCGAGGCTTCCGCTTTTCTCTGACGTATTGTCTGAAGTGTGTAAAATACTGCAAACGGCACAAAAACTGTCAGGAGAAATACTGCTGTCCAGAGGTATGGATTCTCCGTAATCGGGAGGGTGAATAGAATACCTAATGGAAGACTTATGCAGAATATCCTCTCCGGATACTCGATGAAATACCGGAATGGATTTTCAGAAATCTCATTTCTCATCCGTCTTTTTTCATATGCTTTAAGTGATGCAAACTGATTTTCTTCACCGTCTGTCTGAACAGCGGTACTTCCGGCAAATACCTTCGGCTCTGAAAAGTTTCTGTGAGGAATTGATACAGTACTGTCCATGCTGTCGAGCAGAATCAGGTATGCGACAGCTCCGAGCGGAAGCACTGCATATATGATTGCTGATAGACCAAGTGTGTCTGCTGAGGAGATTATTCCAAGAACCATTCCGGCGATTACAGCAAAAAGTGGTCCTGCGACAAACAGTGTCAGATAGATTTCAGCAAAAACACCAAGTGACGACAGATACTTTTCCTGCAAAATACGCTGTTCCTCTCTCATGGATGATACCATGTCTTCCAGATAAGGCACTGCATCTCCTGTTGTCCTGACTGATGCTGCATATCCTGCAACAAACCGTCTGAGTTTTTTTGACGGAGTATCCAAGGAGAGGTGTTTTAGTGCTTCATGGATTCCTATTCCAAGCTCAGTATCCGAAATCACTCTGGAAAATTCTGCTGCGGCATCTCCAAAGTATGCGGCATTTTCCGAGAGTGATTTTACTGCCTCATACTGGTTTGCTCCGCTTTTGTGGAGGATATACAGATACTGCACGGCATCAGGTAATGTCGCGTCAATTCTTCGTTTCGATCTCATCCAACACTCCTGTCATGTAATCGGAGATTACAGAAGATACTGTCTGAAAATCTGTTACTCCTGATTCAGCCATACTATAGAGAAGTCTCTTTCTTCTTTCTGCTTCTGCTTCGAACTCGTCTTTTGTCATCCCTGTGTGGGACAGAATGTCAGAGTAAACTTTTGAAGATTCCAAGAATACTGCACAGTCATCTTTTTCAATGTAGCTGAATACTTTACTTACATTGAGTTCGGTTCCGTTGGAAATTTCCTCGATATCTGTAATGCGCCTGATTTGAACTCCCTCTTTTACGATACGTTTCTGTGTCAGGATGATATCAAGCGATGAAATCATAGCGCGCGGAACAGACAGCGGCGGATTTTCCAGACGGTTTATCGCGTTGTTCAGATTTCCGGCATGGAATGTGGAAAGCGTGGTGTGGCCTGTGTTTATCGCCTGGAAGAGGGCTGATGTTTCTTTTCCTCTGACTTCTCCTACAATCAGATACTCAGGCCTTTGCCGCATGGCTGCTGTTACCAAGTCAAAGAGGGTGATGTTCTCTCTGCTTCTTCCGGGAGGCACAACAGACGGCATCCAGTTTCCATGACAAAGCATCAGTTCCTGTGTGTCTTCTAGAGTTACAATCTTCGAAAGTGGAGGGATGAACTGTGACAACGCGTTTAGTGTTGTAGTTTTCCCGGATGCAGTTCCTCCGATTATAAGGATTGAGTGATTGTACTCAACAGCAAACCAGAGATACACCATCTCTTCAACTGTGAATGTGCGGTTTTGTATGAGATCGATTACTGAGTATGGAACTTCCTTGAATTTGCGAATGGTAAATGATGTCCCTCTGGCAGACACAGCAGAGCCGTATGTTATCTGAATTCGCGAGCCTCCAGGCAGTGTGCCGTCGATAATCGGATTTGATAGTGAAATCTGCTTTCCTGCTTTTTGTGCGAAAAGAGTTACTGCGTTGTCCAGTTCATCTTCGGTTTCAAAGAAGATGTCGGTTTCCATATCGCGGTATTTTCGGTGATAGATATATACGGGATGATTTATTCCAACGCAGGAGATGTCTTCGATATTTTTGTCGAGCCGAAGCACCTCTAATCTGCCCCATCCAAAGACAGTTGTCTCCAGATAATATCTGATTTTGTCTCTTGTCGTATCTGTTATTTTGTGTCTTGACAGGATTTTGTCTGCGGTTTTGAATAGTTCATCTTTTGTTTTTTCAGCAGATTTTTTTGCAAGGATATTTCTGCTCTCCTTTAGAGTAATATTCAAGAGTTCTTTTTCGAATGGGGAAAGTTTCGGCTCTATTACATGATATTTTTGGTTATTGTTTTTTGTTCTGATTATTTCAACGCCGCATGTATCCTCTTTTATCCAGTATGTTTCAAGACTTTCCGTCTCCAATATTTCGCAGGGCATCTCTATTAGAGGATTTTCTTCAGATTTTTGATGCCTGAATCTTTTTGGTTTTATGTGAGGAATCATAATATGTTTTTTCGGCTGTTGTGTTATGTAAATCTTGCGTCTGCAAAAATCATGCTGTCCTATTCACTTCCTTTATCTTTTCTTACTGCAAATAGTTAACTACAGAGTGAGAAAGATATGGGATTTGAAAACAGAAGTGATTTCCATGTATTAGTTATCGGTTCCGGCGGGGCAGGAATTCGTGCCGCAGTTGAAGCGGAAAAATACGGTTCTGTTGTTCTCATCTCCAAAACAATTACCGGAAAAGGTGGATGTACTGTTATGGCTGAGGGAGGATACAATGCTGTTCTCTCGGATAATGATGCAGTATCTGTTCATTTTGAAGATACAATAAAAGGCGGCGCTTACCTGAATGATGAAGCACTTGCAGAAACACTCGCCTCTGAAGCTCCGGCAAGAATCCGCGATCTTTTCAACTGGGGTGCTGTTTTCGATCTATCTCCAGAAAATACAATAGCCCAAAGGCCTTTTGGCGGGCAGCGTTTCCCAAGGACCTGTTATGCAGGAGACCATACCGGTCATGAAATGGTCATGACACTTTTAGAGCGTCTTCGCGGTTCGAATGTGGAAATCAGAGATGAAACAACTGCTCTTGAGCTCTTAAAAGACGGTGACAAAGTAATAGGGGCAGTCACAGTTGACAGAAACGGTGAACTTGGGGTGATAACCGCTGATGCCGTAATTCTGGCGACAGGAGGTGCTGGTCAGCTCTATAATGTTACAACAAACTCCACTGCCGGTACAGGAGACGGGTATGCTCTTGGATTCAGAGCAGGTGCAAAACTCATCGATATGGAGCAGGTACAGTTCCATCCAACTGGGGCCGTCTATCCGGCAGATTCACGCGGGCGGCTTATCACAGAAGCGGTCAGAGGAGAGGGCGGTATTTTGAAAAATGCTCTCGGCGAGCGTTTCATGGAAAAATACGATCCGGCAAGAATGGAGCTTTCGACAAGAGATGTCGTGGCTCGGGCTATTGCCACGGAAATTCTTGAAGGAAGAGGCACTCCTTCCGGCGGAGTGTATCTTGATGTAACACATCTTTCGGCAGAACAGATTGAAACACGCCTTCCAGTCATGCTTCATCAGTTCCTCCAGTTTGGAGTAGACATTCGAACTCAGCCGATGGAGGTTGCTCCAACTGCCCACCACTTTATGGGAGGTCTTGAAATTACAAAAGATGCAGAGACAACCATTCCGCATCTTTTTGCCGCAGGAGAAGTCACCGGAGGAGTACATGGAGCAAACCGTTTAGGCGGAAACGCTCTCGCAGACACCCAGGTGTTTGGAAGGCGTGCTGGAATTTCTGCCGGGAAGTGTAAGTCTTTCGTAAAAGAAATAGACACATCTGCACTTGATGCTGTTGAGGCTAAGATTTCCCGCCTCTATGATGGTGATGCTGCAATTCCTTCTGTTCGAAGAAACCTAAAGTCTCTTATGTGGAATAATGTCGGCATATACAGAAACGAACTTGATTTGAAAGTGGCCGATCGTGAGATTGGAAAAATGCAGAAGATGCCGCTTAAAATCTCGTCTGCACATGAAATCGCCGATGCCTTCATTACAGAAAATATGCTGACTGTGGCGTCGCTTGTGGTAAGCGGAGCACTTCTCCGCCGCGAGTCACGCGGAGCACACACGAGAACTGACATCAAACAGAAGTGGACGGCAGACAATTCACCATTCGGTCACACATGGTTTGCCGGAAAGAAGGCAGGAATCGACATCGTGGAGGCAAATTTATGAAGGTTATAATCTCCCGCTTCAATCCGGAAACCGATTCTGAGCCTCACTTCGAAACCTACGAGGTATCAGTTTCAGAAGGAGCACGTGTGTTAAATGTTCTGGATGCTGTTCATGATACTATTGATGCTTCTCTTGGATATCGTCACTGCTGTCGCGGAGGGCAGTGCGGTTCGTGTGCGGTTCGCGTGAACGGCGAACCGGCACTTGCCTGTATGCAGGAAGCAAAAGACGGCGACATCATCGAGCCGTTGAGCCTGCCGCGTATTCGCGATTTGATTGTTGATATCGCGCCCGCAATCGCACAGATGGCATGGCTGAACGCCGATTCATGTTTTGAATGCTCTCATGTTACAGCAGATGATATTGAGGAGATAAAACCTCTTCGCGAGTGTATCGAGTGTTTCTCCTGTATTTCATCCTGTCCTGCTGTCGGGGCTTCGACATATGCAGGCCCTACAGCCATTCGTCAGCAGCAGCGGCTCAATCTCGATCCGCGGGATAAGGCAGACCGTGTGGAAGAAGCAGTCGCAAAAGGTCTTTTCTCCTGTACCACCTGTCACAAATGTGTGGAGGTCTGCCCGAAGAGTATTGAGACCCCGCGAAAGGCTGTGGAAAAACTTCGTGCGCTTGCAGTAAAACGCGGGCTTTCTCTTCCGGCGCACAAATCCTTAGCCTCACTTATTGAGTCAACCGGGCGTTCAGTCGAGAGAAAAGAGCCTACCTTCCTTGAGCGCGTATCTGATGTTATTGAGCCCGAAGGAGAGGTTCGTGCAACTGTCGGATTCTTTGTCGGATGCATGTTCAATGGACGTGTTGTTCAGCCGGCACTTGATGCGATGGAGGTCTTAAGGAGAAACGGCATCAGGGTTATCATCCCGAAAACACAGGTTTGCTGCGGTTCTCCGCTTATCAGAACTGGATTTACCGGATTTATTCCAGAGCTCCAGGAGAGAAATATTAAAGCATTCGTCGATGCAGGTGTTGATACGGTGCTTACTATGTGTGCGGGATGCGGTTCGACGCTGAAGAATGATTATAATACTCCGTTCAGGGTTGCAGATATCACGGAGTTCCTTGCGGAGATTGGTTTCGAAGAGCCGGCAAAGGTTGAGGGAAGCTACACTTATCATGACCCTTGTCACCTCCTTCGCGGTCAGCACATTTCAGAGCAGCCGAGAGTGCTTCTGAAATCCGTTGCAGAAAAGTTTGTTGATATGTCCCCAAGGTGCTGCGGAGCCGGAGGCGGGGTAAAGTCCGGACAGCCGGAAGAAGCGGCATTAATTGGTGCTGTTCGGGCTGAGATGGTAAAAGAGACGGGAGCAGATTATATTGTGACAGTATGCCCCTTCTGCGAGTTCCATCTGCATCAGGTAACCGGTCTGACGGTCAAAAATATTGCAAGCCTGATGCTTGAAGGATATCGGAAGAAGGATTGCTGAGGTTTTTAACAACCTATATTTTTTTCAGAAACATTTTCTAAGCAACGCTATCGCGCTGCTTTATGCGGTTGTTAGGTTTCATTACTATATTTGTTGTGATAATAAATCCTATTGTAATAGGATTATAGGCAATACTGAAATAATAAAGTATTGTCATTTTGTGGACATAATGGCAAATCCAATGGGTTGGTGATAGAGGTATGCATACATAATACATTCAGCATCCGCACATCGTGATGAAATTAAATCGCGCCCAAAAATAGCTAATGCCCTCAGTATAAAGAGATTTCACTCTAAATCAGGAACACACATACATACCTGTGTTGCAGAAATCCAGAAATCACAAACCCGATATTGAACCCAAAATATGATACATAATATACACACAAATACAACACCGGTAAGAAAAACAGTAACCTGAATATTATAGACTATTTTTGTAGGATTCACATATTGTCCTAAAACATCTGAGATTGACTTGGAAATTACAAGTGTTTTCCAGACATTTTCGACAAATTATGAAACACACCACAAATCCTATTACAATAGGATTCACTTTGGTCTCATTCGGTTCACTTTGAGGGAAATTATGACCGCAAATGTTTGTCGCGCTCTACTGACAGTGTTTCTGGCTCTTTGTCTGTTATCAGGAGCGACAGCTTCAGACGAGTTTTCTGATGCGCTCATGCAGGATACCTGTGTGGAGTGCGGTTCTGCAGATGGGCATCTTGAAAGCTGTTCGCTTTATGTTATCCCGGATATCATTGATGATTCGTTTGATACTGACATCCCTGATATTGTTGAAGAACCCCTTAATCCTGAGTTCTCAGGAGATGATTTATCTTCTTCGGATGCAGTTTCGTCAGGTGATGATCCTTCTTCTTCAGATTTACTGACCGGCAGTACAGAGCCGCCTGTTCAGCTTTCTTTTGCCGAACAGCTTCTGGCATCTGATGACCTTTGGGGTATGTATTCCAAGATACTTTCAGCAATGAATGAGGATGTTGGAATTCTCTATGCATTAACAGCCGATGAGCTTGCGGTTTTAAAAGAGCATGCAAATCTTCTCTATCTCAGTATCCCTGAACCAACGTATGATGATACGATGAACCGGGATGATATTATCGCCACACTGACGGTTTTGGAGGAGGAGCTTGCGGGAACATATGAGCCTGTTTCTGTGTATGCAGACGAGAAACCGTTGACTGATGGTACATATATTTATTTTGACCTTTCTGCAGGGGATGTGACGATTGATGGTAATTATTACTCTGGTTCATACTATGACAGCAGTAATCGTAGAGTAACAATCAGTGGGGACTATTCTCCTTCGAATAAATACTATGTTTATCAATCAAATACAAATACGAATCATAAACCTACCATCTCAGCAGAGAACACACTGATTTCTGTTCCACAATATGAAAGAGTTCAATCACCGACAGGCTCAGGCAGTTGGGGCGACTACATCACGAATAATACGGATGTGGAGGGCATCATCTCCAACTGGAAAACAGAAGCCGGGGAGGTTGGGCGAGAGAGTACTTCCAACTGGATTTCTGTTACTGGTTCTGGAACATATAATATTACGATTGATAATCTCTGGTCGAGTAAGCAGACAGATGCTGAATCACGTTCTGATGGGGGTATTGCTTTCAACCCTGGTTCATCAGGGAAATTAACTGTTAACCTTGTCGGTGATAACAGATTTGGAAATATCCATTATTATGCAAAGAAAGATTTGGGTGCTCAGATTATCTTTAACAGTGATGCCGGAGATTTAGGAACACTTACTGTTGCTAACATTGAATCTGGTAAAGGTACAAATCACTGGAACTCTGTAATCGGAGCTGATGATGGCGGGGGTGATTCGGTTGGAATTGTTATCAAAAGTGGAATTATCTATGCTGGTGCAACTCTTGCAGATGTCTGTACTGCAATTGGGGCAGGCGGAAATGGATATGGTCATGTAACTATCAACGGAGGAACCGTTACGGCAGTAACTGCATCAAGCGGTACTGCCCTTGGTGGAGGAATTGCAGAAACCAGTTATGGGGGTATTGGTTATGTTGAAATCACAGGAGGTATTGTTTATGCATACAACCTTGGCTATGTATCAACCTACAGTAGTCCTGCTCAGTTTATTCCAGCTGCTGCAATCGGAGGGGGAAGTTCCTGTAATCAATATGGCAGTAAAGGAACGGTTCTAATCAGTGGTGGAACTGTTTACGCTCAGAGTATTGGTGGTACAGCTATTGGCGGCGGAAGCTCCACAAAGAATAAAGGTGGTGATGCAGACATCACCATCACTGGAGGAGGTACTGTTGTTACTGCCTGCAGTATCGGCGGTACTGTGTTTGACATGAGCGGTGGTAATCAGAAAACTGTGCAACCAGGTGCAGCAATTGGAGGAGGGACTGGAGGTAATGGTGCTGGTGGAAAAGCAATACTTACTATCTCTGGAGGTCAGATTTTCACGGGTTCAATCGGAGGAGGAAAAGGAAAAACCTCCACAGGAAGTGCTGCTGTTAATATTACCGGTGGAACAATCATAGGACAGGTTATGATGGAGGGTGATGGTTCATCCTTTGAGATGACTGATGGAGTGATTGATAACACCAATTCCGCAGACTATAACTTCCAGAAGACTGATGGTGGAGCCGTCTGGATTCAGACTGGTACGGCTACAATGGAAGGAGGTACAATCAAGAACGCTCACGCAGAAAACGGCGGTGCCATTTATGTGAGCGGAGGCAGTTTTGCTATGTCCGGCGGAAACATCAGTTCCACTTCTGCAACTGCAAACGGCGGAGCTATTTACGTGTCCGGAGGTACTGTTTCCATCTCTGGTGGAAACATCACTGATGTTTCTGCAGAAGAAGGAGGAGGGGCTGTTTATGTGGCTGTGACTGATGTATCAGATGGTGATAGTTTCACCATGTCCGGAGGTACGATTCAGAATGCAACGGCAACTGAAGGCAGTGGTGGTGCGGTAGCTGTTGCGAATGGTAAAGCATCAATGAAAGGCGGTTCTATCAAGGAGAGTACTGCCTCTGCTGATGGTGGTGCGGTCTCAGTTTCCGGAGGAAGTTTCGCCATGAGCGGTGGAACTATTGGGGCTGATGACAGCGAATGTAAAGCTCAATATGGTGGTGCTGTCTCTGTTACCGGCGGTACTTTCCTGATGAACAGTACCTCTAAAATCATTGGCGGTAATGCAACTGTTAATGGTGGTGCTGTGTATGTCAATATCACCGATTATTCTGATGGGAACAGTTTCACCATGAGCGAGTATGCTGAGATTCTGAAAAGTAAAGCATCCGTTAATGGAGGGGCAGTTTGTGTTGAGGGTGGAAATGCCCTTATGTCTGGTGGTACAATTGGCGGAATTTCCTCTAACGGTTGTTCTGCGGAAAGGGGCGGCGGTGTTTCTGTTACCGGTGGAACATTTACTATGAGCGGCAGTAAAATCCAGAACTGTACTGCTGTTACAGATGGTGGTGGTGTTTATGTCTATGTTGATGGGGATACAACCAAAGACAGTTTCACCATGAGTGCTTCTGCTTCCATCGAGAATTGTACTGTATCCTCCGGTAATGGCGGTGCTGTTTCTGTTTCCGGCGGTTCTGCTTCAATGAGCGGTAGTTCAGTTATCAAGAGTTCTCATGCTTATTCTACTAATAATGATGTGACTGTTGGTAACGGCGGCGGTGTATCTGTTACTGGTGGAACATTTACTATGAGCAGTAGTAAAATCCTGAACTGCACTGCTGTCACTGGTGGTGGTGCTGTGTATGTCAATATCACCGTTTCTTCTGAGGAGGACAGTTTCACCATGAGTGCTTCTGCTTCCATCGAGAATTGTACTGTATCCTCCGGTAACGGTGGTGCTGTTTCTGTTTCCGGCGGTTCTGCTTCAATGATTGGTAATTCTGTTATCAAGAACTCTCATGCAGAGAATGGTTATGGCGGTGCTGTCTCTATTTCTAATGGCGGTTTCATCATGTCCGGCGGAACTATTGGAGCTTATGACAGCGAATGTAAAGCTCAATATGGCGGTGCTGTCTCTGTTACCGGCGGTACTTTCCTGATGAACAGTACCTCCAAAATCATTGGCGGTAATGCAACTGTTAATGGCGGCGGTGTTTATGTAAAAGTAACTTCATCTGATGGTGATAGTTTCACCATGAGTGACAGTACCGCAATTCTGAACAGTAAAGCATCCGGTAATGGCGGTGCTGTCTGTGTTGAAGGAGGTTCTGCTTCCATGCTTTCCGGAACTATCAACAGCAGTACTGCCTCCGATAATGGCGGTGCCGTCTCTGTTTCCGGTGGAAGTTTTACCATGTCCGGTGGAACTATAGGGGCTCAGGATGCTGGTTGTTCTGCCGCAAATGGAGGTGCTGTTTCTGTTACCGGTGGAACATTTACTATGAGCAATAGTAGAATCCAGAATTGTACTGCAACAAGTAACGGCGGTGCTGTGTATGTTCAGGCTGCCGGTGGTTCAGACGGTTACAGTTTTACTATTGCCAATGGTTTCATTGAGAGTTGTAAGGGAGTGGATGGAGGGGCAATTTATGTATCAAGTGGTTCTGCAAAGATGGAATCTGGTTCACTTCTCTACTGTAACGCTACTAATAATGGTGGTGGAGTGTATGTCTCTGGTGGAAACTTCAACATGACAACCGGATATCTTCAGTACTGTAACGCAACCAACTATGGAGGTGCGGCATATCTTACCGGCGGAAACTTTGATATGGATTCCGGTACACTTTCGCACTCACATGCCAAATATGGCGGTGCTGTATATATGACTGGCGGAAACTTTGACATGTACAGTGGAGCTGTCATATACAATGTTGCTGATAATAATGGTGGTGCTGTCTTTGTCAATAATGGAAATATTGTAGTCGGAAAAGATGGCTGTAAAGGCAAGGATACTACTCACAGTCACCCTGATACAAAATATAATCGCGCAGGTGTTTATGGCGGCGCTCTTGCTGTTTCTGATGGAACAGTAACTCTCTACTGTGGAAATATAACAGACAACACTGCTGAAGAATCTTCGGATAGCAATACGATTCACCAGACCGGTGGAACAATTACTGTTCATGGCGGAACTATTGGAACCGGTGTTGCGGTAATTGGTGGTAATTCACAGTACATTGATAAACGCGGAAATGTTCGTACAATTTATTTCTACACGGCTACTTTAGCACAATCTGAAATTGTTGAAATAATTAAAGTGCATCATCCTTCTGTTACAGCAAGTAATCTTATCCTGAATGAAAGTAAGATTGAAAGTGCTTGGACAACAACTCAAAATAAACCTCAGGATAAATTTGTGATTGGTTGGACTAATGATGAGGGCTGGAAGGTCGGCGAATCATATTGGCCGGAAGGTAGTGAGGTTCCGCTTACACAAGATGCAAGTACGGAGGTTCATTATTATGCAATATGGGGTAATGCTGAACCAAATCCGCACTGTATTGTTATAATTCCTGAAACTCTGACAATTAACGAAAATGGTAAAGGCAGCGCTGGTATTGGTGTTGATACCTTTGAACATATCCCAAATATAGGTTCAGTCACAGTTAGTCTCTCTAATTTTGATGGAAAACTGTCTCTTCAGGGTTATGATAGTATTGACTTTGACTATAAGTTGTCTGCGGGTGAAATTCCGTTGTCAAGTAGTAATTTGAAAGTAACAGACTTTACCTACAGCAGTCATGCCGACGTCACTCTTACTGCAGAGGCATCTACAGACAGTGCACGTTTTTCAGGAGAGTATTCTGATGAGTTAACATTCGAGATTTCTTACTCTGTGAGGGCATATAATCCAGATAGTTATTGATTGTTGAAATATTGGAGAATATCATGATAGTAAAATGGAATGACAAAATAAAATCCGCAGAAGTATATTCTGCGTCTCATCTTTACCCGGAAGTGAGACCGGGTTAGCCGGACTCACTTCCCGTATCGAATTCTGATTAACATGGGTGCAGAACAGCTCTGTTCCCGAAAATTATGTGCTGATTTCTTCAGCACTGCAGAAGAACAGCACAGAGAACAAATCACGCTGTATTCATACAGCGTAAAAATTTGGGAATTAAAAATGGCAATTTCAAAAGGACAAGTTCTGACAATCATTCTGGCAGTAGCTTTGGTTCTGTCTTTGGCATTTGGCGGCACTATCATTCTTGGTCTGGTCTCGGATAAGTTCGAGTTTGCTGATGCCTTTGTTGACTGGCTTGGCATCGGAGGAAGTACTCAAGGATGGGGAGGGCTGAATGTGGATGTGGAATCCGGAGAGTATATTGCCCCTGTGATTAATCAGACGTCTCAACCGGGCGTGGCAATTCCAGGATGGGGCACGATTACAATTTCTGCCGATAAGGTGTATGTTCCATTCTATAACCCGGATGCTAACAAAGGCAAGTATGCACTTAGGTTTGAATTGTTCATTCCAAAGAATGGTGCGTATGAATCAATCTACGTATCGAACTTAACTTTGCCTGGAAATTATGTGCCGCAGCCGCTCAAACTCAATAGTACTCTCTCCAAAGATACTGAGTATGATGCTTTAATTCATGTACAGCCGTACCGCATTGTGTTTAGTGAAGATATCGAAGATATCGAAAAAGTAGATTATGGAAATAAAAGTCAGGTTACATATTCCCCTACTTCCAACAGTGCAGATGTGAGAACAACACTCATTGTAAGATGAGTGTAGAAAAATGTGTGAAAAGAGAAAGGAGAAACACAAAATGAAAATGAAAAATGTATTGATGATTCTCATCACTCTTGCTGTGGTGTTTGCTATGGCGGGAGCTGTGAGTGGTATTGGTTTCAAAACAGATGGTCAGATGACTGTCAATTATTCAGTTTCAGATAATTACATTGTTGAGATTCCTGCTGATGTGATTTTTGAAGAATCAAATTCTAAATTTTTCTCAGAAGGACAGGTAAATGCAACCAATGTTCTTATTAATCAGGGTAAGAAGCTTGTAGTTAACCTCACATCAAGTAACTATATAACTAATGATAATATCTACTATCTGGATAACAGCGGCAGTTGGATTCGTTACTACATTAACAAGACCGAATCTACTACTACCACTCAGGTTACTAACAATACGGATGTTTTAACAGTTAATGCAGGAGATGAACATCCTGTTTTAAAAAATATTTATACTGGATTTAAAAAAATCGGTGGCTATGTAACTCTTAGGTTTGAAACCACTCAGAACTTCATCGACAATGCCACTAAATCAGGAGTTCATCAGGATAGTCTGACATTCATGATTAGGGTTGATGATGTTCAACAAAATAATGGGTAATTAATTATAATCCATGACACAAAAAACTCTGATTCGGATTGGCATACTTCTCTGCCTTATCTTCCTTCTTGCCGTGCCACAGTTAGCTGCGGCATCCGGTCAGAGCACTGTTGTGTCTCTTTCGGTCTCGGAGGTCGTCATCGATGTTGATGACGAAATCCGCGACTTGGGATATACTGTTGATGGAAAAGAAGAGGTTAGTTCTGTCTTTACTATCACAGGAAGCAGAGTTGTGATATCCGTAAATGAAGTTCTGGACGGGAAAAAGTTTCATGCGTCCGTTGCCGGCGGGACACTCATTTTAGGAAAACAGTATATCATTGTTATCCCGCGTGAAAGTGATGTATTTGTCTCGCTGTCAGTTTCATGCGAAGATGAAGAACAGACAAAGAAATACAATGTCCCGTCATTTAGAACTATCACTGAATCAGGTGATTACCCTCTTGAAAGAGCAGTCAAAAACTGTTTTGAAGGGATGGGGGTAACAGAACCCTTTGGAAAAATTCTGTTCCGGCTGGACAATATCTGATGCAAATTCATTCATAGATACGTCAATCAATTCTGGGCATGAGAACCCTAATTGTGGTCTGCTGCCGCAAACAGCAGATACATCATAGGAGATTTATCTCCTATTGGATTTTAAAACATTGGCATCAGATATCAAGACACCGGTAATAATCTATTTTCCTTTTAGGTTTAAGATTCTTTGTCATATCCTAACCGGATATGGATAGTACTTTCATTATGGATAGAACAAATCTGTGAAAGGCGAGAACTGAAGGCTCAAGCCATGAGCAAGTCCGAAGGACTGGCGACTGCGCGGTTAGGGGTATATATACTTGAAGATTGAATCATAAGATGGCCAGTCTCACCAACTGGACTAACAAAAAGGAGGTGATAATATCCTTCTGACACTGTCGGCAGTGGTTACAATTCTATATCTCTTATCTAAAGAGATTCGATTGTTGTATCAACTGCTCAAAAAGAAATAATAGGGGGTCATACCTCTATTATTTTATCACCTCTGCTATGAGGGGCTTTGCTCCTTTTTCAAAATCTTGCTCCTAAATCAACCTCGTGAAAACCACTTCTGCTCCTTTTTCAACACCGAGCATTACAAACCTGCTCCTAAATCGCCGCCAAATAAAACGCGACTCGCGGGCTATCGGTTAAATATTCACGGTGCAAATAGTTATACAATGAAGGTGTTGCTCGTTATTTCAGCACTGCTCGTTTAATCAAAATCTTACTCGTTTTTAACAAAACGCGCGACTAACACGCAACCGCTTAAATATTCACAGCGAGAAATAAATAAGTATGAACGGTAAAGTCCTTGCCCATCTCCAAAGTGGGGGGGGGGCAAAATCGCTTAAATTTAGCTTAGAGTCGAAAAATAATTCTTTTAACACGGTTTACGGTGGTGAGTATGGGGACGTATACTGCTAACTACCAACTGTATATGCCAACCGTAGGGGAAAACGGATGGGGAACACTAATCAACGGGAATTTTGAAACCATTGATACTACTATGAATAATTTTAACACACGTATTGTATCTTTGGAAAGTATAGTTCCTGCACAAATGGGGAAAAAAGTACATATTGTGGATGATGGCAATTCTCGCACGACATCTTCTGTTAAAGTATATGGTACATACACATCAAATAGTTTTACATTTTTCAATGGGATGGCAACAAATACTACAATTTATGGCACATTATATTGGAGCTGTTCAGCAGACCAATATCATAACTTTACGATTTATTCAATCAATTCCACAGGAAAAATGGATACATTAGTCTTTCAAACAGGCGTAACAGGTTCGTCTGGAATATTAACTATTCCAGAAGATACTATGGTACTTACTTTCCATGCAAATAGAACTGAATCGGGAAGTTATGAATACGATATGTATATTGGACTTGGGTCTTATACACTAACATACGAATCATAATTTCATATAAATATCAGAAATGTTACTCGTCTAATTCTTCTAAGAGAATCACTCTTACCTTTTTTCCTTCCCATGATGCAGGCAGATAGACGTGCGTTGCTTTTTCGGCGACTTTCTTTGCTACTTTGTCCTCAAGTGCGTACCCTATAGTAGTAATGCTAAATTCAGTCATTACTCTTCTTCGTCCTCGTCAGGTTCTTCCAATAAGACCACTCTAACTCTTTTTCCAATCCAACTTACAGGAACGTACACCCTGCCGGAACTCTTTGTAAGCGGTTTCACTACTTTATCTACTACTCCGTAGGAATCCATCTCAACTTTCATCTTTGGTACAGTCATTATATCGTTACAATATATCTATTTTATAACATAAATAATCTCTGTTGTGTTATATAATTGTTATAATGCTGTTACTATGTAACACAATTATTAAATACTCAGACGACCAATATATTAAGTAGAGGAAAGCAAAATGACAGAGACCGCTTCCACCAACTACACAGCAGATTTCTTTAAACCATACGAACTTAACCCAAACTTCCCGAACCTCGCAGGTGCTAACAGAATGGAGAGAGCACACGAAATTCTCAAGGGAAAGAAGGCAGTCAAGAAGGTGGCAAAGAACACCTTTGCCGTAAAGTCTCAAATGGGTGTCAGCACCTACACCGTAAGCAGAAACGGAGACGCATACACGTGCAACTGCCCGGACTGCATTGTACACGGAGTAGGATGGGAATGCAAGCACATTATGGCAGTCAAGGAGTTCTTAAACGAGAGTATCACCACAGCAACCCCGAAGAAGAACACTCAGAGAAATTGGACGGGTTACACCTTAGGACAGGTTAATGAGGAGGAGTTAGTCAAAATCTTCCTCAGACAGCTTTGTGACACCGTTGAATCCCCTGCAAGAGAAGCAGGAAAGGCAGGACGTAAGGCAATCCCGCTCTCGGAACTTGTATTCTGCTCCGTGATGAAGGTTTACTCTAAGAAATCTTCCCGCAGAGCACACACCGCTCTCAGAGACGCATCCGAGCAGAACCTGCTTGAATACGCCCCGAACTACAATGCGGTTAACAAATTCATGGTGCGTGAAGATGTCACCCCGATTCTTCACCACCTTGTTCGACTGTCTGCCCTCCCGCTTGCGGAACTTGAGACTTCCTTCTCCATTGATTCCTCAGGTTTTGCCACCACTCAGTTTGGCGAGTGGTGCGACAACAAGCACGGGAAAGCATACGTCCCGAAGAGCAAGAAAGGCAAGCAGGACGAAATCAAGGCAAACCGTAAGCACACCTTCTTAAAGTGCCACATCTCCGCAGGCAACCGTACCAACGTTGTTGCTGACGTGGTTATCACCGAAGCAGAAGGAGAAGGAACTTCTGATGTCAACAACTTCAAGAACCTCTTAGACGGTACAAACGGTTACTTCAATGTTCTTGAAGTCATGGCAGACGCGGCATACGGAAGCCGAGACAACTATGCAAAGGCAGATGAGTTAGGTGTCACCCCGTACATTCTCTTCAAGAAGAACATGACCTCTTCTGCAAAGGGATGTGGTCTTTGGAGACAGATGTACATGAAGTTCTTAGACAACCCACGCGAGTACATGGAACATTACGAACAGAGAAACAACGTAGAATCCACCTTTGGAGCAATCAAGGCAAAGATGGGTGAAAAGTTAATGGCAAAGACCTTAGTTGCTCAGAAGAACGAACTTCTCTGCAAAATCTTAGCCTACAATCTGACTGTTCTTGCAGAATCCTTCTTCATTGACGACATTGAGGTGAACTTCTAATGGGGAGGTTTAAACGCGGGAATTATGGGTTTGTAAAACTCCCGCGTTTAATCGAATTTACCGATTCACGGCTTATCCATTCGGATTTCACCTGTTCCCACTATGCTTTCCTAACTTTAATCCGACCTGATGGTGAAATCGTGGAGGAGTTTGCACACTACACACGCAGTCAATGGATAAGAAAGTCTGACAATAGTTTGGTTACAAACGGCTCTTTGTTGAAAACGATATATGCCGCGTGCGGTAAAGAATCGGTCTTTCTTGACCTCTATGTCAACGACATCAATATTGGTCGAAGCCGTGATATGAAGGTGAAGAAGATATTCACCTATGAGTTAATTTACACAGGTGTTTGTAGGGACAAAGCAAACCACAATAAGAACTGCTACACGTTACTCTGTCATGACGATGTAAAGATGTTCAACAACATCAAACAGGTTTTGGAGTTGGAATACTCCTAAACCTTCTTACCCTTTTTTATGCAAAGCCGCCATATTATCTATCATGGATAAGGAGCGGTTACGGTTAAGCAAAGTTAGTCAGCGAGAAATATCCCGCTCCACAACACAGCCATATATCCTCCGCAGAAAACGGCATGAGAACGCTCCTGCGGTCAAAGAAACAGAGATTAAATCCGAACCCATAGAAGAGGTCAAACAGATAGAGAAACCCGTTCAAAACCGTGTATTACCGGGTAGAAAACCAAAGCACATTAGGGCAAAACCGAGACGCGAACAGACACCAAAGAAACCAACATATCAGCGGGATTGGAAAGCCTACAATCAAGGACAGTATAACGAATACACTTACTTCAATGCCTATGTATCAAGTCTGGCGGCGACAGTGGAAGAACCGCCGAGAGAGAAGAAAGCAGGGCGGAAACCGATACCACACCGAGACCTGCTGACATGTGCAATCATTCTTAGTTATCGCGGATTGTCAGGGCGGCGTGCGCAAGGAGTGATTCAAGAACTCTATGATAATGGTTACATAGACACCGCGCCATCCCCTACGGTTATTTGGAGATTTATGGATAATGAGAATCTATCCGAGATTCTTAGGGTGCTTATTCAGATATCGGCTACTCCTGCAATAGCCGCCGAAACGCGGTTGGCTATTGACGCATCAGGATTTAGGACAACATCATACAGCGATTGGTTTGGAGAAAAACACGGGTACGAGAAATTTAACGAGTGGATAAAATTACACGCGATTGTAGGAGTTGAGACCAACGTCATAGCCAACGCTTATGTAACGGACGGACACACGCATGATAACAAGATGTTCAAACCGTTGGTAGAAGAAGTCGTCCAACAATTTACTGTCACTGAGGTTTCCGCAGACAAAGGCTATTTAGCACGCGATAACTTTAATCTGTGTAAAGACTACGGCATTCGGCTTTTTGTTCCTTTCAAAACGTCATCCACTCCGGCGGCGCGTGGAAGTGGTGAATGGACTAAGATGTACTACTATGCTTTGGAGAATCCCGAAGAGTTCAAGAAGCATTATCATAAGCGTTCCAACGTTGAGACTGTGTTTCATATGATGAAGGCTACAGGTCAAGAGACTATCCGCAGTCGTAAGTTCCGCACCCAATCTAACGAGTTATACTGTAAAGTCATCTGTCACAATATCCGCATGTTGATAATGCTGAATGCCACACAAGGTTTAGAACCTGAGTTTGTTGAGTTTGAATAACTTGCTCCTTTTTTGCGCGAGAATGTAAAAAATCCTGCTCCCAATTCAAACAGAACTTGCTACTAAATTATTGTGGGTTTTTCAATAAAGGAGCAAAGCCGCTATGAGGGAAATTCCTATATACTTACAGAACATAAGTATATCTTGTAACAGTGTTGGAAGGATATCCGGCTGAACAGGATGGTAACCTGTTCGTTATAGCCGGTATCACCTCCTTTTTGAAGCATTTACTCTATTCTTTTCCTTGTATATTCCGTATTTCTTTTATCGCGCGTTATCTATCCGTCCTTTTCTTTCTGTTTCTATTCAGTACCTCATCCCTATCTATGGAATCATGGGGCTATTGGTGTTGGGTATTGTGGACTGTGTTGATTTGTGAAGTTTTTTGAAAAATAGAGGTTGTTAGAAATTATCGCATTACTGAAATATCCATTGGTGAATTCAGTTAATGAAAACCAAAGATGAACCAATCACAGAATTTCTCGACAACTATCAAAACGAAAAAACAAAAAGCAACTACCTGACAGCAGTCAGTCATTTTCTCAAATTTGTATCATACACTAACCGGATTGGAGAGTACTCAGATGTCAATAAACTGGCGAAACGATACTTACAAAAAATCAGAATCGGAAGGCATGACTCCAAAAAAGATCTCAGAACTTTTGCATCATGGCTCAGTAAAAAGTATGCTCCTACAACAGCAAACCTCTATCTTCGCTGTACAATAATGTGGCTGATAGATAATGGACACACCATAAATCGAAGAGAACTACAGCGTATCTATGCACGTCTCCCAAAACCAGATCCAATTGAAAATGGTATCGAACTAAAACGAAAAGTATTCAGAGAACTGTACTACTACTTTCCAGATGATATTCAAACACTCTTACTTGTAATGCTTGCATCTGGAATGCGTCTTGGTGAAGCCCTTCAGCTTAACAGAGATGATGTGATTTGGAATAAAGAACGTGCTGAAATACATATCAGAGCAGAAATTACCAAAACAAAAAAGTCTAGAACAACCTACCTGACAACCGAAGCTCAGGACTCGCTTATCGAATATCTTGAACACAGAATGGACAACAGTGAAAAACTCTTCACTATATCATACAGTCGTGCTCAAAGCATCATGCGAAATGCATCGGAAAATCTTGGATACTCAATGATGATTAATGGGCAAAATCGTGGACTGCATTGGCATATGACACGAAAATGGTTCATCAGCCGCTTTACTCTTGCCGCAAATAAAGATGTTGCAGAATTAATTGCAGGGCATGAAGGATATCTCTCTGTTTCATATAGGAGATATACAAGAAAACAGATACTCAAACAGTACAGAAAAGCGGAAAAGAAGCTCAGCATTCTAAAAGATGAAATGAGGATATCATAACCACCTCTATTTTTCAGGAACTTTACAAAGCAACACGATAGTGTTGCGTAGCAGAAAGCAAGCGATAAGCGAAGCTTTCGACATGAGATTTACAAAAACGATAGTCTTTTGATTCGCGTAGATTCGCGTGTTCTTTCATACAAAACACCAGGAGAATAACAAACACGCGAATCTACACGAATCAAAATAGAAGAGATTCATAAATCCTAAGTCGCTTCGGTACTTATCGTACCTCAGCTGTTACGCAACACTATCGTGTTGCTCTCTGAGGTTGTTAGGTATACTCAAAACCCATGCGCAATCCTTACAAACTCACTCGTCCGCTCCAAATCCCGCACCCCATCTTTCTTCACTCCTGAGTGCACATCCACAGCATAAGGCTTTACAACAGACATCGCCTCAAATAAATTCTCAGGCTTCAAACCGCCTGCAAGAATAACTGGCTTGGAGACAGCTTCGACAACCTTCGCAGAAATTGACCAGTCATGTGTAATGCCTGTCCCGCCTAATCTATCTGAAGTCCTGCTGTCTAAAAGAATTGCGTCTGCAAACCTCTCGAACTCTTTTGCAACAGAAATCGCAGAGTCATCTAAGACATGAACTGCCTTGATTATGAAAAGATACGAAAACCTCTCTCGAAGTAAAACAAGTGTTTCAACAGAAATCATATCCTGAATCTGCAAAACACTGCATCCTGTCTCTTCAACGATACGAACTAAATCATCAGCATCAGTCAGATGAGTTACAACAACACCGGAAACAAAAGGCGGAAGAGATTGAATCATCTCTCTTGCCTCGGCGGGTGATATGGAATCTTCGGATTTGTGAGTTGTCCCTACGATAAATCCTACAGCATCAGCTCCTGCGGCTACAGCTATCTCTAAATCTTTTATAGTTCCTGTCCCGCAGATTTTACACTTCATTAGATTGTCCTCGATGAATAGTATGGTCGTTCAACTTACAAAAAACACGCGAATCTACGCGAATATTAAATTTATATTTGTGAAAGTACTGTCGCTTCGTCGCTTATCACACGCCCTTCGGTCGTGCTCATGGCTCGAGTAACTATCGCAAGTCTTATAGACTTGCTCACGCCTCTCGCCTATCGCTCCTGCACTGTTAGCATCATGCTATCGCATGATGATTTGTGTGGTGTTATACTCTATTTCATTTTCTGTAAGGTTATTTGATGAATATCCTGACTGAGATTTGAGATATTTTTTGTTGGTGAAGACATACTTCTTCCATTCAAGATAACGTGGATTCCCAAAATTAATTACAAGCCCTACTTCACAACCTGTTGCTTTTAGATAATTAACAATCTGTGTTCTGTCATGTCCATCAATTTCATGTTTGATTTTGAGTTCAAGAATGATTTTATCATAACAAGCAACATCTGCGAAATAATTCTTCTTTAATTTCTCACCATCATAGTATATTGACAGAGGTTTTTGTGTTTGGAAAGGAATGCCTCGTCTGCCAAGTTCAATTCCAAGAGCCTCTTCATATACTGCCTCCAGAAAACCATATCCAAGAGTATTGTAGACTTTGAAAGCAGCACCCATTATCTGATATACTTCATCTGAGAGAATAATGTCATCATTCTCAGAAATGAAATAGGAAAAACATGGATTCTCGGTCATTTCAATTCACTATGATTCAAACATACTCGTTGAAATGTGATAATACTTTGCCAAAAAAACCAGAAAGCTGTGCGATAGCACAGCTTAACAGCTGAAGAGCGATTAGCTCTGAAGCGACAACACTACAGTAATTCTTAATCTATCTATTCGCGTGAATTCGCGTGTCCTTAATCAATCAGCACCCGACTTCGATATCATACACTGCATGCCAGCTTGTTGGAGAATATGAGCGGATGAACTTCTCTGTAATCTTTGCTTCTGGGAAGGCACGAAGGATATCCTCATTGTGTTCGCCTTCGCGTTCAACAAGCGAGTACAGATGAATCGTGCAGCGTTCTTCTGCAAGCTTTGCTGCTGCCTCCAGAAATTCGTATGCAGCGAACGGCAGATTCATAATAATGCGGTCAAACTTCAGCGGAGAAAGCATATTTGGGAGATTCATCGCATTTCCAACGGTTGCTGCAACTGTTTTAATTTTGTTTAAACGAAGGTTTCTCTGCATCAGATAAACTGCAGACGGGTTTAAATCATTTGCAACCATGAGCGAGGCTTTAGGTCCGAGCATCACAGCAAAAGGACCAACTCCTGCAAACATATCAAGAATCTTCTCACCTTCACGCATTTGTGAGAGAAGACGCTGTCTCTCATTTGACAGACGTGCCGAGAAGTATGCAGCAGTCAGATCAACAATCATGCGCTTACCGTACTCATGATACATCGTCTCTGTTGTATCATGCCCTGCAAGAACCTTGAATGTACGGGTTCTAAACTCACCCTCAACAGGAGATGTTGCGTAGAGTGCTGTGTGGACATTTGGTCTGTTCTGCAGAATCTTCTTTGCTCCTTCGACATCATCATCCTGTAAGATAACAAGACCTCCGACCTGCTCGTGACGCGGAAGCTCCTCTCTCTTCGGGCTTGCCGAAAACGGCATCTGAACAGCTCCGTCACGCTTTTCACAGATTGGAATCAGTAAAAAACCATCCTCTGCACGCGGTCTAAGCGTCCTGTCTGCTGTTCCGTCTGATATCATCTGCCGGCGCATCGCTTCTCCCTCCTGGATTGGGACGCGGATACACCACTGTATTACCTCTTCACTCATACGCTTCTTTTAGCCTCCGCAATTATAGCAGATAATTCTGCCGCAGAAGCGGATATATCTTCCTGAGAGACTACAGCAGATATCACTGCAATTCCGTCAATGCCTGCTTTGATAACTTCTGCAATATTTTCTTTGTTCAGGCCTCCGATTCCAACAACTGGAACAGAAACCGCTTCGCAGATTGCCTGTGCAATTTCCAATCCGTGTCCATCTCCTGCATCACTTTTAGATGTAGTGGAAAACACAGGACTTACTGCCACATAATCTGCTCCGTCCGCAACTGCTTTTTCTGCTTCCTCAACTGAACCGACAGAAACTCCGATTAAGAAATCCTTTGGGACAATCCTCCTGACAACTCCTGCCGGCAAATCACTCTGACCTACATGCACTCCGTCTGCGCCTGCGGCAAGCGCGATATCGAGGCGGTCATTTACAAAAAACAGAGCCTTGTCTTTGCAGATTTTGGAAATCTCACATGCTGCTGCATACAAAGATGCGGAATCCATATTTTTATCGCGGAGCTGAATCACATCAGCTCCGCCTGCAACAGCTTCGCGGGCTATTTCCACGTGTGTTTTTCCGCGTGAAAGCCCCTCATCTGTTACCACATACAAATCGTACTTCATATCAGTATTCAATAATTTTTGCCGATGCTTCGAACTCTTCGGCAGTCAAATTGTAAACAGCATCGAAGAATGCAGGCTTGAAACTGCCTGGCCCTGCGCACATCGCGGCTGCTTTTTCTCCGGCGATTCCAAGAGCAGACATCGCAGTAGCACATGCATCAACAGTATCTGCAACACAGCACGCAGCGGCAACACATGGGTTTGCCATACATCCTGTGCCGGAAATACTTCCCATCAACGGCACTCCGTTTTTCACGCCAAGAGTTCGAATGCCGTCTGTGATGATGTCCTCTGCTCCGCTCATAACAACAGTAACTCCGCATTCGCGTGCGAGACTGCGTGCTGCATCCTTTGCATCTCCTTCGATTCCTGCTGAGTCAACTCCGCGAACCTCTGCGGCAACGCCTGCGAGCACACCAATCTCACCAGCATTTCCTTTCACCACAGTAATCGGCAGTTCGTCTATAAACCTCTCTGCGGTTTGTGTGCGGTATGGAGTTGCTCCAGCCCCTACCGGGTCGAGGATAATTGGTATGTTTCTTTTCGCAGCTGTCTCTCCTGCTGCAAGCATTCCCTCAATCTGGTTTTCGTCAAGTGTCCCGATATTTAGGACGAGTGCGCTTGCTATATTATCAAGATCGATGACATCTTTTGGCGCATGCGACATAACTGGTGCCGCGCCAAAACAGATAGTCATGTTGGCACAGTCATTTACCGTTACGTAGTTCGTAATCTGGTGAACAAGAGGGTTTGCTCCCCTCACCAATTCCAGAATATGAGAATACTTCTTCATGTCTCTAATTCCAAAATAATTGTATGTGCTCATCATGTATAATCGTGATAGATTCGAATGTAGAATCGTGACAAATTATTGACCTAAGGCGAATGCTATTTAGTATTTCCACGCATATAGTTTCCCATGGATAATCCGCAGGAAAAACTGCGTACCGGTGAGCTGAAACTCTATGCTCTGGAAAAATATATGGAAGCAGATGAGGCAGTAAAAATCCGGCGTGAATACATAGAAGAGGCAACGGGTGCTGACCTGTCTTCGATTGGCAAATATACAATCCCAATCACCAAAGTGGTTTCCAGAAACATAGAAAATATGATTGGCTGTGTTCAGATTCCACTTGGTACAGCAGGCCCTCTTGTTGTAAACGGAGAGTATGCGAATGGTTCATTCTGGATTCCGCTTGCAACAACCGAAGGAGCGCTTGTTGCGTCAATCAACCGCGGATGCAGTGCAATCTCAAAAGCAGGAGGGGCAGATGTTCGCATCTTCAAAGATGCCATGACAAGATCTCCTGTCTTTGCCGCAAAAAATATTTCTCATGCTGCTGATTCTGTGCGCTGGATTGAAGAGAATTTTTCAGCAATAAAAGAAGCCGCAGAAAAAACAACATCTCACGGAAAGCTTGTTGGTATCTCCACATATACTGCCGGAACAAGCGTGTATGTCAGAATGTCATATAAAACCGGCGATGCTATGGGGATGAATATGGCAACAATTGCCTCCGAGGCCGCGGCAAAAGTAATCGAAGAGGCGACAGGGCTTTTACTTATTGCTTCATCCGGGAATATGTGCTGCGACAAAAAACCAGCCGCAATAAATGCCGTTGAGGGCAGAGGCAAAACAGTCTCAGCAGGTGTCTTCTTATCTGATGAACTCATTCGCACTGTTCTGAAAACAGAGGCCGAACTATTAATCGAAGTAAATATGAGAAAGAATCTGGTGGGTTCGGCAAGAGCCGGTGCACTTGGATTCAATGCTCATGCGGCAAATGTGGTTGCAGCTCTTTTCCTTGCATGCGGTCAGGATGCAGCACATGTAGTTGAAGGAAGTAACTGCATCACAACTGCCGAGGCAGCCGATGGCGGGGTTTATGTGTCTGTTACTCTCCCATCACTTCAGGTCGGAACTGTCGGCGGCGGAACTTCTGTTGCATGTCAGAACGAATGTCTTAGAATGCTTGACTGTGCAGGAGATGGAAAAGCAATGAAGTTTGCAGAAATTGCGGTATCAGCAGTCTTAGCTGGAGAACTCTCACTTCTATCAGCCCTTGCTGCGGGACAGTTGGGCAAAGCACATAAAGAGCTTGGAAGAGGATAACTGGAGCTAAGGCGAAGCCGCATGCTCCATAGGCGTCGTACGTCTTTTCAAGCCGTGCTCATGGCTCGAGCACACTCTCGCCCGTCGCGGGGATATGGGCGCTCATAAAGAGCTTGGAAGAGGATAAAAGAGATTACTCTTCCGCTGTTTTACCTCTTACAGATTCAATCAGCGGCATAATTGTATCTCGTGATACGTGATTCTGATGTAAGTCCAGTTTGTTTTTCATTGATGAGTTAATCATCTTCAGCAGAACTTTATGTCCCATTGTCAGTTTTTTGTATTCAAGCGCTCCCTGAAAATGGAACATCTCTGCATGCTTCATCATAGAATCACTGAAGTTCTTCTCCAGAAGGTCTGCAAGAATCTTGTCAGCATCAGGAGAAGTTATACCTACAGTAAAAACAATCAGCCGCTTCTCTCTTAGGATATGCATGTTTTCTGAGATTTTTGCGATTCCCATAATCACTCCGCCAAATACGGGTCCGCCAAAGATAATGGTATCATATGAGGCAAAATTTTCAGGAGGGAAACTGTCTGCCGAAAAGATGTCTGCACCAAGCTCTTCTGCAATCCACTCTGCATACTGCTTCGTGCTTCCGTATTTTGACATATAAAGAACGACTGCGTTCATGTGTATGGTAAATTACGGCGGCTTCTGGTATAAGTTTATGGTAAAAAAAGAGTGATTTTTTATTCTTCTGCCGAAGCCATTTTTGCCGCACGATTCTCTTTCCAGAGCTCGTCTGCGTGTTTGCCCCATTCTTCGGATACAGGCTTGCACTTTGCGGCTAAATCGTGAACATCTTCTGGTGCCTGAACGTCAGTGGATTTTGCTCCTGACTTTTCTACCATCTCGACTAACTTGTGCGGATTGTCGAGACATGGGCACGGCCGGAGGTGGTTTTCATTGAACGGCTGGTTTGCATGATACTGCATAAACAGCGGGGACTTGTATGCTTCAAGGAGTGTTTTCTCTCTGATATTAGAGTCGGAGTAGTGAATAAAAGCACATGGTTCAATGTCTCCGTTTGCATTGATGTGAAGATAGAATCTTCCGCCTGCAACACATCCATTAACATACTCCCCGTCATTCCAGAAGTCGAGAGCAAAGATTGGTCTGGTCTCTCTGATGTGTCTTACGAAGCGGTACATGTGTTCTCTCTGTTCTGGTTTTGCAATGAGTTCCGGCACTGCATCACGTCCAACAGGCATATAGGTAAAGAACCATGCAAACTTGGCTCCTTTGGAAATCATGTCATCAATAAATGCATCATTTCCGATAGCTTCGACATTTTTGCTTGTGTAACAGCAGGAGATTCCAAATGGAAGTTTATTGCGCTTTAAAATCTCCATTCCCTTTGTAAGACGTTCATAGACATTCTCACCGCGGCGTCCGTTGGTGGCCTCGGCATCTCCTTCAACACTGATTGCCGGAATGAAGTTTCCGACACGAAGCATCTCTTGAGCGAACTCCTCATCGATTAAGGTGCCGTTTGTGAATGATAAGAAGATACAGTCACTGTGCTTCTCGCACATTTTGATGATGTCTTTCTTTCTGACAAGCGGCTCTCCTCCTGAGTAAATGAAGAAGTATGTTCCCATCTCCTTTGCCTGAGTGATAATAGAATCCCACTCTTCTAAAGAAAGCTTCATCTGGTGACCATACTCAGCAGCCCAGCATCCAACACACTTTAAGTTGCAGGCAGATGTCGGATCCATCAAAATAGCCCATGGTATATTGCATCCCTCCTCTTCACGGAGACGGATTTTCTTCTCGCGTCCGAGGATGACGGAGTTTACAATGAAATTCTCAAAAACTTTCTTTCTGACATCATCGTCAACATCTGAATACAGGTCGCGTACAAACTTGTACCACACACCTTCTTTATCGGATAAAACCCGTTTAACAGTTGGAAGCGGTCCGTCTTTAACTAATGTCTTATCTTTATCGAACTTCTCAACCCAGTCAAGAACCTTTGGGATGTTCTCGTCCGGATCTGCATCAAGATAATTCAGAATTCTTTTAATTCCGAATGCCTGAAGTCTCTGTTTCATAGTAATATCGGACATAATTACAGTATTCCAAATCTATACTACAATTTTCGTTGCGATTGCTTATATACTTGCTGTAAGGGAACATATTTATACGAAATAATCGTTTTTCCGTTCCGCCTAGTATGGGAATTCGTGCAAAAAAGGGGTTTTAGTATCTGTTTTTTCTCATACGGCTGCGCATGGTCCAGAACACTACTATAATAATTATGACTGCGGCAACGTAGGCGAGAATTGGGATAAAGCCCATCGTAAAACTCTGACTCATCACAACAAGGGAGAGACCAATAACAATTGATGCCATCATAAGCCCAATTACAAGTTTATCAACTGAACTGCTGATTGTATCACTAAGTCTTCCAACTTCCTTTGCGGCGATGTCAACTTTGAGTTTTCCTTCTGAGGCCATCTCAAGCACTCCGCTTAACTGCTTTGGAACGTTTGCCAGATCTTCGAACTTCATCTTAGCTTCGAGCATACGTTTTTGCATGCTGTCTGGGCTTTTTATGTCGTCAGATAAAATCTGTTTTAAGAACGGCTGCGCCTCATCAACAAATTGCAGCTCTGGATCAAGAGTGAATGCAATGTTTGAGACAAGCATCAGTGCCTTTAAGAGCTGCATGATGTTCTGCGGAATTCTGATGTTGTATGTCTGGAAAAGTTCCTGCACTGTTTCCAGGAGAGTTGAGAAGTTCATGCGGCTTCCCATCTCTTTAAAGTCCTGAAGGGCAAGATAGAGTTCACTTCTGACCTCTTCGTACCCTTCCTGTGGAATTTTTACACCTAAGTTTTTGATACACCGAAGGGTTAAATCAGTGTCAGCAGAGAAGAGAGCAAGCATTAAAGAGATGAACTTGTTTCTCATATCCTTCATTAAAACTCCGCAGACTCCAAAGTCAAGGAAGACGATGTCTCCTTTTGGAGAGACCTGAATATTTCCTGCATGCGGGTCTCCATGATAGAATCCATCCTGGAAAATCTGAATCATGAAGGCTTTAAGTCCTAAGTTTGCAAGCTCTTTTGTGTCGATTCCGTGAGCTCTGATGGTTTCCACATCATCACTTCTAAATCCGGAAACAAACTCCATGGCCAGAAGTTCGCGTCCCGAGTATTCCCAGTAGATTTTTGGAACTTTGATTCTCGGGAGGCCTGAGTTTTTCATATTGCGGGCAAGACGCTCTGCGTTTGAACCGTCTCTTGTAAAGTCAAGTTCTTTTTTAATCTGTACACCAAAGTCTTCGACTAAGGCTACCGGATTATATATACGCAGTTCTGGCTTTCTCTCTTCAATTAGTTTTGCAATAGAGCGAAGAAGCCCTATGTCCTGCTCAATTTTTTCTGAAATTTTCGGTCTTTGAACTTTGAGGGCAATAACTGTTCCGTCACGCGTTACTGCCCGATAAACCTGCGAGATGGATGCTGCGGCAAGAGGTTTCGGGTCAATAGATGTGAAGAGATCTCTCCAGTCCGGAATATAGTTGTCAAGAGTTGGGATTACTTCATCGAACGGTACTACACCTACTCTGTCCTGGAGTTTGGAAAGCTCTGCAATCATCTCCTGAGAGAACAGTTCGGTTCTGGTACTCATGAGCTGACCGAATTTGACAAAGGTTGGCCCTAAATCTTCGAGAGCCATGCGGAATCTTGCATATGCAGAATACTCACTGTATTCTTCTGCCTGATTCTTCTTTGCAGTTCTGGAAATGGCAGCTCCGGGGAATAACTCATTTAAGTAGAATCCGAATCCGTATTTCACTAATACGTCGGCAATTTGTCCGTATCGTCGAAGACTTGTATATCCCATTTTGACCTTAGTAAAGTATGTTCTCCGCGAAAGTAAAAATAGTATCTCTTCAGGTATCATTCTCCAGACTTATGTATTAGACTGACTCATCCGTGAGGTTCTTATTCTTTAGTGAACAATATATCTATGCCTTAAATCTTAAGGAAGGAATGATTTAAAATGGACAAATACCGCTGTTTAATCTGTGGATATGTATACGACCCTGAAAAGGGAGCAGGAATCATGTACCCGGCAGGAACCGAGTTTGAAGCCCTTCCGGACACCTGGAAATGCCCTGTCTGTGCTGCAGGAAAAGCCCAGTTTAAAAAGGTGTAATTTAGATGGCCGCTCGTGAGATTGTTGAGAATATCTACGCTGTCGGAACGATTAACTGGGATCTTCGCTACTTCGATGCAATTATGCCGACTCCGAGAGGAAGCAGTTACAATGCATACCTTGTAAGAGGAACGGAAAAAGTTGCGTTAATTGATACCGGAGAGCCGAATGACGAGGCCGAGTTCATCACTAATCTCATGAGACTTGACCAGAACTCGCTTGACTATATCGTCTGTCTCCATGGAGAACAGGATCACTCAGGAATGCTTCCGCTTCTCCTTGATGTGTTCCCGATGGCAAAAGTCGTAACCAACGAGGTCTGCAAGGGACTCCTTGTCGAGATGCACAATCTCTATGAAATGGATGACCGTTTCATTATCGTTGGACAGGATGACACCATTGATTTAGGTGGAAAGACGCTGAAGTTCTATCTTGCTCCGTGGGTACACTGGCCGGACACGATGTTTGCAGAAGTGGTCGAAGACAAAGTACTCTTTACTTCTGACTTCCTTGGAACCCACTATGCATCCGAGACTCTCTTCCAGAACGATGATCTTCCGGATTATCTCGAAGCAGCAAAGAGATATTATGCCGCAATTATGATGCCGTTTAGAGCATCTGTTCGCGAATATCTCGAGCTTGTCAAAACAATCGATCCAAAGATTATTGCTCCGTCCCACGGTCCTGTATTGAAGATGCCGGCAAAGATTGTCGATCTTTATGCAGACTGGTCAAGCGAGACTCCGAAGAACAAAGTTGTTGTTGCATATGTTTCAATGCACGGAAGCACAAAGCAGATGGCAAACTTCCTTGTCGATGCTTTAATCCAGAGAGGAGTTCCTGTAAACCAGTACAACCTGCTTGATACTGATTCAGGAGTTCTTGGAAGTGCAATTGTCGATGCGGCAACTATTATTCTCGCAACGCCGACCGTTTTATTCGGTCCTCACCCGGTTGCAGTTAATGCGGCATATCTTGTCCGCGCTCTGCGTCCGAAAACAAAGTATCTTGGTGTCATGGGATCCTACGGCTGGGGTACAAACGCTGTAAACTACCTCGCCGAAATGCTGACTCCTGTTGGTGCTGAGATTCTGGAGCCCGTTTACATTAAAGGTCTTCCAGACGAAGAGACAATTGTTGATATCAACAAGCTCGCAGACGTCATCGCTGAAAAGCACAAAGACCTCTAACCCATTTTTTTTAATCTCTTGTATTGACAGATACTTTTTCACTGCTTCTTTGAGGCATACTATGCGCTAGTCTTATCTCATACTACATCCCATATTTTAAGCAATAATTATTGGCAGGTGCAGATAACATGCGAGTCGTAATGAAGTTTGGTGGAACATCCGTCGGCGACATTGATGCCATCCGTAAGGTTGTTGCAATTATTAAGGAATCACACGATAAGGGGAATGAGATAGCTGTAGTGGTTTCTGCGATGACCAGGGTAACTGATCAGATTATCGCAGAGGCTGAGCGCATTGTAACCTGTACTGACAGGAAAGTGCTCGATAACTTCATGGCTGATTTACGCACCCGTCATATCACCACCCTTGAAGCGGTTGCTCCGGATTATATTGAGGAGGTTACAAAACACATCGATATCCGCTTAGACCGCCTGAAGAATATCTTAGTTGCAGTCCATAATCTCCGTGAGCTTACCCCGCGCTCAAGAGATTATATCATCTCCTTTGGCGAGAAACTCTCTGCACCAATCGTTTCTGCCGCACTTCGTCAGGTGGGTATTCCATCCTTCCAGATCAGCGGCTGTGATGCAGGAATTTTAACCGATGGTGTTCACGGAAACGCAACTGCACTCCACGAGAGTTACGCAAGGATTGCAGAACGTATCGGTTCACGCTTAAGTGAGGAAATCCCGGTTATTCAGGGTTTTGCCGGCTGCTCTAAAGAAGGAGCTGTCACCACTCTTGGAAGAAGCGGTTCCGACTACTCTGGTGCTATCATTGGTGCAGGTGTTGATGCTGATGAGATTATCATCTGGACTGATGTTGATGGTGTGATGACTACCGACCCGAGAATGATTTCGGAAGCCCGTGTCATCGATTCCATCTCCTTTATCGAAATGATGGAGATGTCCTACTTCGGTGCAAAGGTCATCCACTCCAGAGCCTTAATCCCGGCAATGGAAAAAGACATTCCGGTCTATGTCAGAAACACCTTCAATGCCTCTCACCCGGGAACTCTCGTCAGCCGTCAGACTCACACTGATGAACGCATTGTAAAGGCTGTTTCCTTAATCAAGAACAGCTGCCTGATTTCCGTTTCCGGTTTTACCACAGGCAGACCTGGTGTTGCTGGAGAAATCTTCTCCGCACTTGCAGAAGCAGGTGTTAATGTGATGCTCATCAGTCAGGGTTCATCTGAACTTAACATCTCGATGATTATCACTGAGGATCAGATGGATCAGGCAGAGCGTGCATTGGCTGCCATCAGTGAGCGCGGTCTGATTAAAAGATACAGCTTTACGACCAACGTGCAGGTCGTCTCCGTTGTCGGTGCCGGAATGCGCGGAACTCCGGGAACCATTGCCCGCATCTTCAGAAGCCTTGGAGAAAAACACATCAATGTCCTGATGCTGTCTCAGGGTTCGTCTGAACTTAACATCTCCTTTGTGGTAAACGAAGAAGATGGTATCAAAGCAGTTCGTGCAATCCACGAAGAATATCACCTTGACAAAGAGAGTGAGTAAACATGACTGAGAAATATTCCTACAAAGAAGCCGGTGTCGATATTGATTTAGAGGCAGACGGTGTAAAGACACTGATTAACATGCTCTCCTACAAGCGTACAGGAGAGCACGGTATGCTTGGCGGCGTCGGACACTTTGCCGGTTTAATCGATTTCGGAGACAAGGTTTTATCCATGTGTACCGACGGTGTCGGAACCAAGATGCGTGTTGCAGATGACCTTCAGGATTGGTCCACCGTTGGTATTGACTGTATGGCAATGAATGTGAATGACATGTATGTCATGAACATTGAGCCGATTGCCTTTGTGGATTACATCGCAACAGAAGGCATCAACAAAGAACAGATGGTTCAGATTGGTGTCGGTTTAAATGAGGGCGCACGCCTTGCAAACTTAAACATTGTCGGCGGAGAGACTGCAACTCTGAAAGGAATGGTCAATGGTCTCGACCTCGCAGGAACTTGCCTTGGTGTTCAGAACCGTGATGCAGTTGTAACCGGAGAAAAGGTTGCTGTAGGTGATGTTATCGTTGGTGTCCCAAGTACTGGCGTTCACTCCAACGGTTACACATTAGCTCGAAAGGTTGCTGAAGAGAACGGAGGCTACGCAACTGTTCTTCCATCCGGCAGAACAGTTGGTGAAGCACTCTTAACTCCAACCCGCATTTACTCTGAGGTCTTAGAGGTCTGCCGTCAGGTTGAGGTTCACGGAATGTGTCACGTAACAGGCGGAGGTCTGTTAAACTTCCTGCGTATCTCTGACCTTGGTTTCTCCATCGAAGACCCGCTTGAGGTTCCGGAGATTCTCCAGTGGATTGCAGAGAAAGGTCAGCTCTCTGAGAATGAACTCTACCGCACCTTCAACATGGGCATGGGTTTTGCATTTATTGTAGCTCCGGAGAATGCAGAGAAACTCATCTCGTTAATTCCGGGTGCAAAAGCTGTTGGTCATGTAATCGAAGAGCACAAAGTTCTCCTGCGCGGTCAGGAGATCAACTAATCTTTTTTCACGATTTTAAAACCACATACTTCTCTGGAAAGTATATATAGTATAGTTTGCAAATTATTTTTCATGGCTATTTCATTTGGCGATAATCTGGACAAATCGTTTGCCTATACAAACGGTGCGTTCAAAAAATTCTCGGGATGGTTTATCTTAATCATTCTGTCCGCAATTATTTACGGTGCAACCTTTGCGATGGTTTTTGCGCTGATTGCGTTTTTCATTGGACTGTTCATGGCGCTTCCGGCGTCTGGATTTACTGAGGTTGTGGGGGTCACAACAGTATCAGACTCTTATGTGGATATAGGTCCCGTTCCTATGGATCCGGTTTTCTTCTCTACCGGAAACGAAGTGTTATTCTCAGGTCTTTTAATCGGCGGATTTTTAGCAGTCACACTTATCTGTACGCTGGTTGTCCTGCTCGCCGGATGTTTCCAGAATGGATTTATCCTTCGTGTCTACCGCGGGGGCGAGCTGAACTTCAAGAATCTTGGAAGAATGTTCTTGGAAGGTATTGTCTATCTGGTAATTTCTGTCATCTACCTGCTTCCATACATGATTATCTCAGAGCTTGTCGTGCTCGGTCCGATTTGGAATGATGCATACTTCATCATTGTCTGTCTGCTTCTTCCAGTAATCCTCTGTGTAGTCAGCACTATCCTTGCAGTTAATGCCGGAATCCGCTATGCAAAGGAGGGAAGATTCGGTGCCGCATTCCAGATTGGAAAACTTTGCTCAATTATCAGTAACATTGGATGGCTGCGCTACTTAGGACATATCATACTGTTTGGTCTCATCATCTTCGCAGCGGAACTTGTTCTTATGATGATTCCGTTTGCAGGCGGTATTCTCTTAATTGTTACTCTGCCGTTTATTATGATCTTCCAGGCAAAGTTCTTCGCCAACCTCTACGAATCTGGCGAAGCATTAGAAAAGTCGGCAGAAGTTTCAGCTGCAGTTGAATAAATCAACTAACTTTTTTTTATTGTATTGGGTTTATTGTTGGACTTCGTGGAAAATACGCTCACTCACATGAGATGAAAGAACTGCCTTTATGGAGGCAAAGTATTCACTACGAAAACCTGAAAAAAAAGAAATTATTAGGGTGGGCTTACTGCTTTAAGGCGAGAGACAGAATCATCTGCTTCTCGGTCTTTGCAACAGTCTCTCTGATCTTCGGGATGGCATCAATATTGGACGAAACACTGGTGATGCCCTGCTTGACCAGCCACTTGACGAACTTCGGGTCGGAGCCTGCCTGACCGCAGATGGAACACTCGACATCTGCTTCGCGGCACTGCTTGATACAGTTTGCAATAAGGCGCATGACTGCCGGGTGCTCCGGTTCGTACATGTCGCCGATGATGCCGTTGTTTCTGTCAACAGCAAGCGTGTACTGGATTAAGTCGTTGGTTCCAAAGGAACAGAACTTGATGCCTGCCTTGATGAACTCGTCAATGATGACAGCGGATGCCGGAATCTCGACCATGATACCAAGGTCCATCTCGTCAACCGGAAGTCCCCACTCGCGGAATGCTTCCTTTGCGGCAATGAACTCGCGCGGGTGCTGGACTAACGGGAACATAATTCCGAGGTTGTCGTATCCTGCTTCCCAAAGGCGCTTGAATGCTTCTGCCTGCATTCTGAACTGTTCCTTCTGTCTTAAGTCACGGCGCAGACCGCGGAATCCAAGCATCGGGTTGTGCTCGTGCGGCTCGTCTTCTCCGCCTTCCATGTTTAAGAACTCGTCTGTTGGGGAGTCGATGGTTCTAACCCAGACCGGCTTTCCGCGGAATGCATCGAGAACAGTTCTAATGCCTGCTTCAAGCTCGGTGATGAACTCTTCCTGCTTGTTGTTCTTGATGTACCAGGACGGAGTCTTGTTGAGACCAATGATTAAGTGCTCGATACGAAGGAGACCGACACCATCTGCTCCGGTGGCTGCTGCTCTGGCTGCTGCTTCCGGCATTGAGACATTGACCTTCACAGAGGTTGCAGTAATAATCGGAGCTGCTGCAGCTGCGACGACCTGAACTGCCTTTTCTTCCTTTGCGGCAGAAACTGCACCATCGTAGATGAGACCCTTTTCTCCGTCGATTGTGACGATCTGTCCCTCTTTGAGGAGTGCGGTTGCCTGCTTTGTTCCGACAACAGCCGGGGTGCCGAGTTCACGGGAAACGATTGCTGCGTGGCAGGTCATTCCTCCCTCATCGGTGATAATTCCGGCAACCTTCTTCATGGCTGGAACCATATCCGGGTTGGTCATGGTGGAAACCATAATGTCGCCTTCCTGAACCTTGGAGGTCTCGCGGGCATCGTTTACGATAACAACCTTACCAGTTGCGATTCCAGGAGATGCTCCGTATCCCTGAAGGATGTGCTTTGCATCAGTTGCAGCGGATGCGGATGCTGCTCCCTTGCCCTTCTGGATGGTGGTAATCGGTCTGGACTGTAAGATATAAATCTTGCCGCCGACCATTCCCCACTCCATATCCTGCGGGTTCTCGTAGTGCTCTTCGGACTTTACAGCAAACTCTGCAAGTGCTGCGATTTCCTCATCAGATAAGACCTGTGCAGTCTGGCGGTCTGCCGGAACTTCGGAGACCTTGGTTCCCTTGTTTCCGTCCGGGATAATCTCAACGGATTTGATTGCGACAGTCTTGTTTACAACCTTGTGAGTCTGGCGGTCATAGACATAGTTGTCCGGGGAAACGGTTCCGGAAACGATTGCCTCTCCAAGTCCCCAGGATCCCTCGATGATAACTGTCTTTGCACCGGAAACTGGGTGGGATGAGAACATAACTCCTGCCTTCTCGGAGAAGACGAGCTGCTGGACAACAACAGCGATATTGACAGAGCGGTCGTCGAATCCGTTCTTTGCGCGGTAGTAGATTGCACGGGCAGTGTATAAGGAAGCCCAGCAGCGCTGAACTGCGTCAATGACATCTTCTTCGCCTAAGATGTTTAAGTAGGTGTCCTGCTGTCCGGCAAAGGATGCATCCGGTAAGTCTTCTGCGGTAGCAGAGGAACGGACTGCAACAACGGTGTCGCCTCCCATCTTCTGGTATGCTTCGACAATCTCCTTTCTGATGACGTCCGGCATGTCTGCGGTCTCAACCATGACCTTGACTTTGTCGGAGGTTGCGTTTAAGACATCGTTGTCATCGACATCAATTGCCTCAAGGATGGAGAAGATTGCATCTTCTAAGTTGGTCAGCTGGAGGAAGCGGCGGAATGCCTGTGCAGTGACAACGAATGCCTGCGGGACCGGCAGACCAACGTGAGTCATCTCACCTAAGGATGCGCCTTTTCCGCCAACAGACGGAATGTCAGTGTTGCGGATTTCAGTAAGCCAGAGAATATTTGGTGTTTCGTCCATAATCTCACATGTATATTGTCTCTGAGCGAATAAATAGCCTGCGTCATGCAAAGACGTAAGTTGTAAAAATGTGTGGGCGGGTGTTTTCTCATCTGATATCAGGATGAGAACATCTCTGCGTTTTTAAAGCAGTGGGCAGCTCTTTCTTCCTGCTCCATTACCATTAACAGGCGTCCTTTTCTTGCCCAGAAATCCGCATCGCAGGGCGTGATTTCGATTCCGCGCTCGAATGCAGAGAGAGCTTTTTTGTAGTCTTCGACTGCTGCATAGGCAAGCCCTAAGTTCATCCAGTAGTCGGCGGCATCTGAATTTAAGCGGACTGCTCTGTCGAACGCGGAAATTGCGCCTTCTATGTCGCCTGCCCTAAAATGCACTACGCCCTTTCCGCACCAGATGGCAGCACACAGCGGGTCGAGCTCTGCTGCTCTCCTCAGATATGGAATTGCCTCGTCTGCTTTATCCTGCTCGCTCATGGCAAGCCCTAGCTCTGCATAATAGATTGCTTTGTAGGGGTTGAGTTCTACTGCCTTCTGGAAGCAGAGTTCAGCCTGACGGAAATGTCCCATATCGCGCTCGCTCTCCCCGCGGGAAAACCAGTAGGCATCATCTGATGCGGAATTGTCTGTCATTAATTAGTTCTTTCCTAAAATGCGGGCTGCGAAGTGTCCGGCATTCTCTCCGCCGTCAACAGCCATGCAGGCAACCGGTACTCCTTTCGGCATCTGCGCGATAGAGAGCAGTGCATCAAGTCCTCCTGCAATCTTTCCGGAAACCGGGACGCCGATAACCGGCTTCTTGGTTCTTGCGGCAACAACGCCAGGAAGCGCTGCGGACATTCCGGCAATGCAGATGAAAATCTCTGCATCGGATGCCTTTACATACTCGTCTAGTGCTTCTGCATCGCGATGTGCGGAGAGGATTTTTACTTCATAGGAAATTTTGTACGATTCAAGAGCTGATACTGCCTTGTCAATGATAGCCTGATCTGATGCGGATCCTGCGATAACTGCAACTTCGGTCATATGAATGACTATAATTATGTTGGTTCACATATATGTAAACGACTAGTCATATGTATAATCAGACACTTCTCATGATGCCGGGGCCTGTACCCATGGCAGAATCGGTTCGCGGTGCAATGCTGAATCAGGCAATTAACCACAGAAGCAAGCAGCTTGGGGACTGCTACTCTGATATCGTCCGCATCTTACAGCCGGTCTTTGGAACAAAGAATGAGATTCTTGTTCTCTCCGGTTCCGGAACTGCCGGTCAGGAGGCAGCTATCGGCTCTTTTGCAAAGGGAAAGAAGGTCGCATCCTTAGTCAACGGTAAGTTCGGTGAGCGTCTCGGTTTAATCTCACAGATTTACGGCGAGACCACCATGATTGAGTCTGAGTGGGGTCATGCACTTAATCTCGAGGCGCTCGCAGAGTCTCTGGAAAACGGTGCCGAAGTTGTAACCCTTGTCCACAACGAGACCTCTGCCGCTATCTTAAATCCGGCAGAAGAGGTTGGAAAGCTCTGTAAGAAACACGATGCATTATTCATCCTCGACGGTATCACTTCTATTGGGGGGGATGTTGTCAAGGCTGACGAGTGGGGCGTTGATGTTGCTATCGTCGGCAGTCAGAAGTGTCTTGCAGCACCAGCAGGTCTTGCCGCTGTTTCTGTTTCCGAGAAGGCATGGGAAAGACTCTCTGAGAACAGACCGTTCTACCTTGACTTAAAGAAGGCAAAGAAGTCCGCTGATGCATCTCCGAAGGAGACTCCAACCACTCCGGCTGTTCCGCTCTTTATGGCTATGCGCGAGGCATGCCGCTTAATTGAAGAGGAAGGAATCGAGAACAGAATCGCCCGCCACAGAAAGCTTTCTGCAGCAGTCCGCGAGGCAGGAAAGGTCTGGGGACTTTCACCGGTTCCGCAGGTTGACGCACTGCACGCAGCATCCAACACGGTCACCGGTTTCTTCTACCCGGAGGGAATCGAGGACTCGCAGATTCGCGGATTCTGTAAGAAGATGGGAATCGAGTTTGCCGGAGGCCAGGACAGATTCAAGGGCAAGATTTTCCGTGTCGGAAATATGGGAATCATCGACACGCCGGAGATCCTCGCAACCGTCGCAACGATTCAGCTTGCATTCAAGAAGGCAGGATTCAAGCTCGGAGGAGACGGTCTCGAGGCAGCAGCAGAGATTCTCTCTGCATAATTTTTTTTTTTTCGCGCGCCAAACGCTTTTCCAGGATTTTATTTCCAACACGTGTTGATTTTTTGCAGATTCACTTCCGACAGCCCAAAAGATATTATATCCAAAAACTCAACATCTGTTTAATTAATCATGGTGAGTATATGATTTCACTGAAAAAACAGAACGATAAAATCCGAGATGCTGTAGTCGGCGGCTACTTTGCCATCGAAAATGGTGTTGTCTCCGGATACAAAAAAATCGAGACCGGAGCTGTTTCCGGTTACAGGAAAATTGAAGACGCATTTCTGCAGAACTTTGTCTGCGGATACGGTGAGAGCATTGATGATGCCAGAAAGCGGATTTCCGAGCCGAGGGATTTTCTGCGGAGGGGGCGCAGATGAAAAAGCTGAACTTTGTATCTCTCCTGCTTGGCATCATCGGCATTCTGCTCTTCGGGTTTGGAATGTGCTGCTGTCTTGTCCCTGAGTTTAACGCACCAACTGCAGGAATTGTGCTTGGCATCATCGGCATTCTTGTTCTTCTCATGATGCTGGTTGTAAGACGCAAAATGCAGGGTAAATCCGCTGTTGTCGCACTGAATGCAAAAACAGTCTTTGCAATCCTGATTGGAATCGTCGGCACTCTTCTGTTCGGGCTTGGATTGTGCCTCTGCATGGTGTTTACCGGATACTTCATCTGGGGAATTGTCGCGGCAGTCGCAGGAATTACTGTATTGCTTTGCTTAATTCCGTTCTGCGGAAAACTTGAATAAATTTACCTCTGCCTCCGGCAGAGAACACATGAGCGCAAGACAGATTCCCTGGAGTAAACTCCTCTTCCCGCCGCTATGGCTCATCGGCATATTAGCAATAGCCTGCGCCATAGCTCTTTTCCGGATATTCTCCCGCGGGATGGAATCATCCCCTGCGGCATACGCAGTCTATACGCTCTCGTTCTATACGCTTCTTATACTCTCCCTTACGGTTTGGAGGAATTCCCCGCGCTGGCATTCCCGCGTAAGAGAGATTGTGTACGGGAATACCTACATCAGACAGTATGTAACTGATGCGGTATTCAAAACACAGATTAATCTCGCCTGCTCTCTGGCACTTGATGTGCTGTATGCCGGAGTAAACATTCTGCTTGCCGTTTTCTTTTCGACAAACTGGTTCGCAATTTTTGCCGGATATTATACGGTTCTCTCCTGCCTGAGGATTCTGCTGTTCCAGAATCTTTTCTGGAAGCGGAAGAGAGAAAATCCTCTTCGCGAATTAAAACGGGCGCGGTTCTGCTCCGGCATTCTCCTGACGGTAAATCTGGTACTCTCTGCACTGGTTCTGATGATGCTGTACCGTCCGCATGAGTTCGGCGATATGGGTTTACTCATTTACGTTGCTGCACTCTACACATTCTCCGCTCTTGCCGTATCGATTACCGGGCTTATCAGGTTTAGAAAATATAAGAGTCCGGTTTTATCCGTCTCCCGGATGATTAACCTGACTGCGGCTCTTGTGTCTCTGCTGATTTTGGAAACAGCAATGCTTTCTCAGTTCGGCGGGGACATGCCGCTTTCCACACAGAATATTTTCATCGCGGCAACGGGAGCCGGAATCAGCATCGTAATTATTGTAACGGCGCTGTATATGATTCTCAGGACAACGCGGATGCTCAGGCAGCTTTCGCAATGATGTTTTCCTGATACTCAGCGTGGAGAATGCTGAGCATCTCTTCCGGCGTCTCCTGACAGCCGCCGTTTACCCAGAGCTTGATTATGGCATTTAATCCATGCCGGAAAAATTCCTGGTGGTATTTTCCGTAGGTATCATTATGATATTTGCTTGCTTTTGCGGCTCCGTCATTTGGTATTGGCAAACGTCCGTCTCGTCCGAGTTTAAAGTATGTTTTATACTGCGGCTGATTTTCCTTAATGTGGGTAAAGAGGGACAGAAGAACTGAATCGGATCTGCTTCTGTTCAGCATCTCGTTGCCGAAAATTTCAATGGTTTCAGCTTCCAGCCGGTTCATCTCCGCAGTTGCCAAATCCTGCAGGTCGCGGAAGTTCATGTAGAAGGTTGTCCGGTTGATTCCTGCTTTGCCGCAGATATCGGTAACACTGATGTCGTCAAGCTCATGGGTTTCTAAGAGGTCAATAAATGCAGTATGAATTTTGAGAAGGGTGTTTTGTCTGCGTTTATTGTTTGGAACGTTCATGATAGTGTTTAGTGGAATTGAGAAAATCAGAAAAAGGAGTGGACCCGCTGAGATTCGAACTCAGGACCTCCGCCATGTCAAGGCGACGTCATAGCCTGCTAGACCACGAGTCCCTGCAACTCAGGCACTGTGCCTGTGTGCTCTAATACATATGATTCACGAGTATTTATACTTTTTCAAATTACTTTGACTCGATTTGAGCTATGAGTTCTGCTCTGTGCGGTACTACATCGACTCCGTATTTCTTTGCAAGAAGTGCAATTGCGGCGTAATCTCCAATTAGATTGTCGAAATGTGCTCTAATATTGCTTAGTTCTCCAACAAGCACCTTTGTCTCAATGCCGGATTTCGCAGATATCTCTGCCAGCAGGCTGTCTAAAACATCCTTCTTCTCCGGCAAGGGCGCGGAAAATATTTCATCAGTGGGCTTAAAGCCGAGCGGAATCTTTTCCCCGCGCAGAGATTCGGTCAACACAAACTCTCCATGTTCATCCTTTGTCAGAATTCCTGCTGTGAGGCCGATTGATATCAGCTTCTTTGCATCATCCAAACCCATCCATCTCTTATCCTGCGTATAGTAAAACACCAGTTTCATCTGCGACAGTGCAGATGAGCGCATGTGGATGAATGGTGCTGCAAGTGTAATCTCTAACTCTCCCATTATTTCATCACCTGATAAATGTATTCGGCCGCTTCCTTTGATGAAATCGTCTGCGGGTTGGTGGTGTGCGACACATAAATTTCTGTGGCGTTTCCGCTGTCGAGCATTTTTACCATAAACTTCTGTGTCGGGTCTGGTTTATGGCTGTCTGAGCGAAGCACGGTGTCAGATATTGTCAGCAGAAAATCTGCCTCCTCGCTCACTCCCGCAAGACTTCCGGCAGTCACCATCTCAAAGTCAAACCGATTGCAGGCAATCTGAAGATGAATCTCCCGCTTCACAGCGCCCGTATCTGTTCTGAAATTATCCTGCATGGAGGATAATGCAGCCATCTTCTCCAGACAAAGCGAAAACGGCTTGCGGACAAGAAGAGAACAGTCAAAAGACTTTGGGAACTGATAGGAGACGCGGCGCATAATGAATAGTATTTGACGCCAACGCAAATGAATCTTACAGTAAAGGGTAGAAAAAAATTATATTTATTCGATCAGAACTGCGTTGATAACGCCGTCCTGACCTGGTCTGCTGACGATACGTGCCTTTCCGAGGTCAGTTGCAATAACTGCGCCCTTGGTCATGAGGTTACGGCGGACGTAGTTCGGGTTTGCTGCGTTCTCTGCAACGGAGAGAATCTTGACCTTCTGGACCTTTCCGGTCTTGGTGTCGCTGACGTTTGCGAACTCACAGCGGAGTGCGCGAACCTTGGTGTTTCCTCCGGTGGTGCGGATGGTCTTGACCTTGTTTTCTCCAAGGACAGTGTCTGCTGCCGGTCTTCCGATCTCGGTTCTTCTCTTTCCACGGGCTGCGTGGTAGCGGCCTCCGGTGGATTTACGGGTGGATTTTCCCTGCCAAAGCATTTTGAATATCTCCTAAATTTTAATATCTCTGATTAACGATAATGAGTTGCCTCATCGCATCAGTCTTTCAAAGAGTCCTTTACATATTGGATGTTAAGGTATATTAAACCTCATGCCAGAATGGCATCTGCAACTTCTGCTACACCTTCGCCTTTCTTGAGCACAGTCTTGATGATAATCATCTCAGGGTTGTAGCGTTTAATGTCTGCAATCATTCTTTCGACGTTGCATCCGACTGCTTCTGCTAAATCGACCTTGTTAATGACTGCGATGTTACAGTCTCTAAACATCATCGGGTGCTTGTTTACGACATCGTCTCCTTCGGTTGTGGAGATTACAACAATGCGCTTCTCTGCTCCGAGCTTGAAGTCTGTCGGGCAGACCATATTGCCGACATTTTCGATGAATACAACATTTACACCGTCTAAATTCATGTGGTCAAGTGCGTGGTGGACGAGATGCGCGTCTAAGTGGCACTCCTTTCCTGTGTTTGCGTTGTATGCCTGAATCCCTGTCTTGACAATTCTCTGGAAGTCATCATCACCGTAAACATCTCCTGCGATTGCTGCTGTTACAAGACCTCTCTTCTGAAGTTCCGGGACAAGCTGCTCAATTAAGGATGTCTTACCGGAGCCGATCGCGCCGAGAAGATCAAACGCGCGGACACCATGTTCTTTGAAGTGTTCTGCGTTGTGCTCGGCGAGGCGGTTATTTGCCCCGTATATTTCGGCTTCCATAGAAACATCGATGTGGTGCATGAGAATATATTGGTTACAAAAGGGTTTATAGATACTCATACCAAATGGAAAAATAGTCTTACCAATCCTTATCTGCCGTAACACGACAGCAGACTTATTTTCTTACAAACGAAAATACTATTCAGTATGGCACTCCGCACTGTATATCCATGTTATTTTGATGCTTCTTTAACCAGAAAGGAAGGGCGCAGAGTTTCCAAGAGCGAAGCGGTGTCCCAGCCGAACCTCTCGCGCATATCACGTGCAGCAAAGGCAGCCGGACTTTCCGTTGCCGAAGAAGACGCATCCGCATCACACCCGACCCGCTGGTTTGCAAAAGAAGGAAGACTTGTTGTTGACTATGCAGGCTCAAAGGAAGAGCTCCTTCACACAATCGCATCCAAACTCTAAATTATGTACGATTTCCACTGCCACACAACATACTCTGACGGTGAATTAATTCCATCTGAACTCATCCGCCGAATGGCATACACCGGATACACTGAGATGGGAATTGCCGACCATGCGGACTTCTCAAATATCGAAGAGCTCATCTCAGCTCAAAATCGTGTAAAGCGTTCTGCAGAGCTCTATGGAATCTCGCTCTATACTGGTGTTGAGTTAACACATGTCCCGCCTGAGGAAATTGATGAGCTTGCAAATCTTGCAAAATCTCTCGGTGCAGATATAGTAATTGTACATGGGCAAACATCGGCAGAACCTGTGGCAGAAGGAACAAACTTTGCAGCCCTCTCATCGGATGCTGTAGATATATTGGCCCACCCTGGTCTCATCACTGAAGAAGAAGCAAAACTTGCAGCAAAAAATAGTGTAAGTCTTGAAATCACCTCTAGAGGTGGGCACAACAGAACAAATGGGCATGTACTGTCCCTTGGAAGGCGCGCGGGTGCATCCTTTGTAATCCAGTCTGATATTCACTCTCCAGATGACATCATCTCGGAGAATACGCGCTATATTGTGGCAAGAGGCGCAGGTATGACGGAAGAGGAAGCAAAAGCTGTGCTTTCCAAAACAGGTTCAGACATCCTGAACCTCTGATTCTATTTTATCGTTGTGGGGAATGCTTTTATAGAACTTCAACATCATAAATATATGCATATATATTCTGCGATTTGATTCGAATCGCAGCGTTCTGCAGAACGACTTACATTGATTGTTCCAACTGAGGTTTGGTATGGCGAAGATTGCAGGGAAAGTTGTGGCCAAACGCGGAAAGCGTCTTCTCATCGCGGAGTGTGACGCAGGTCAGCTTCCCCCACTGTATATCAGTGTTGCAGACGAGACCAACCGCCTTGTTGGTAAAATTGTTGACCTCTACGGCAGTGTCGCGAAGCCGTATGTCACTGTTCTGTGTGGTGAGGATGGATTAGAGGTTTTACCTGGCACGATTTTATATGCAATTCCAGAATCAAAGCCCGAACCGAGAAAGAAAAATTTCCGCAGGCAGAACAGCAATCGGAAACAGTCTCCGTTTCCGAAAAGGAATTTGAAGAAGCATGACAGAAATTGAAAAACTGAGACAGTTAAAGCAGCAGAGGGAAAAGATGAAGGAGCGCCAGGGCATCGCTCTGGCACCGAAAGAGAAGGAAAAGCCGGCAGGAGAGAACACTGCTGTTACTGTCTGTCCGGAATGCGGCAGCAAACAGCTTGTTCATGACTATGAGCGTGCAGAGCTTGTCTGTCAGAACTGCGGTCTTGTCCTTGATGATGACTTTATCGACAGAGGACCGGAGTGGCGTGCATTCGATCACGACCAGCGCATGAAGCGTTCACGTGTAGGAGCTCCGATGACCTTTACTATCCATGATAAAGGTCTGTCAACAATGATTGACTGGAGAAACCGTGACTCATATGGTCGTGCAATCTCCTCCAAGAACCGTGCTCAGCTCTACCGTTTAAGAAAGTGGCAGCGCCGTATCAGAGTTTCCAATGCAACGGAAAGAAACCTCGCATTCGCACTCTCTGAACTTGATCGTATGGCATCTGCACTCGGTCTTCCAAGAAATGTCAGAGAGACCGCAGCAGTTGTCTACCGTGATGCTGTTGACAAGAACCTCATTCGCGGAAGAAGTATTGAAGGTGTGGCCGCAGCTGCCCTCTATGCAGCATGCCGTCAGTGCAATGTTCCAAGAACCCTTGATGAAATCGCAGAAGTATCCCGTGTCACAAGAAAAGAGATTGGAAGAACATACCGTTTCATCTCCCGTGAGCTTGGATTAAAGCTTCTGCCGACATCTCCTGGTGACTATGTTCCAAGATTCTGTTCCGGTCTTGGACTCAAAGGAGAGGTTCAGTCCCGTGCAATGGAAATTTTAAAGCAGGCAGGAGAACGCGAACTGACCTCCGGAAGAGGTCCAACCGGAGTTGCTGCTGCTGCAATCTACATCTCTTCAATCCTTTCCGGTGAGAGAAGAACCCAGCGTGAAGTTGCAGACGTCGCAGGTGTAACTGAAGTTACCATCAGAAACAGATACAAAGAACTTGCAGAACAGCTCGATATCGAGATTATTTTATAATCCTGGAATAGAGCCTAACCAATATATTCTTCTTTTTTGCAGTAGACATATAAGATATGTCTCAGCGTGCCGCAGACGCCGTATTTCAGGGTCTCTTTGCCCTAACAGATATTCGTTCAATACTCAGAATCACCGCGCCGTCCCATCAGTTAGACGACGACCAGAAAAAGAAAGCTGAAAAGGCCCTCGCATCTGTAGAAAAACAGATCGCAATTCTTCGGGAGGAACTCTTATGAAGTGCGGAGCCTGCAATGTCGATGCCCGCATGCGGGATGAAACTGCAATCAACCTTGATCCGATTCAGGTTGGCGGCCGCTTAACTCCGGAAGCCATGAAGGCCATGATTTCATGGGGAGACGGTTACTCTGTCTGTGATGCATGCAGAAAGCCGTTTAGACTTGACTACATCGAACAGCCTCCGTTAAAGGACTTCCATGTTGATGTTGCAGAATGGCTTGGAATGGCTCAGGCAAGAACTGTTCCTGGAGCACGCCGCGGATTCCAGCAGGTTGCAGGAACCTATGTTGAAAAAGGCGATCCTGTCTTAATCGGAGCTCTCGCACACTACACCTCTTATCTCTCTGTTGAAATCCAGCAGGGCATTGTCCGTGAGATTCCAAAGACCGAGGACAACCACATTACAGCAGAAGCAGCCGCAGAGAGAATCGAGGATGTAATCACTGAGTTCGGCAGACCGCCAAAGCTTCTCTACATCGATCATGTTGACTATCAGTATGGAAACATGCATGATGTAAAAGGAATCGCCAAAGTTGCACATCAGTATGACATTCCGGTTCTCTACAATGGTGTCTACACTGTTGGTATCATGCCTGTCAACGGAAAAGACTTAGGCGTTGACTTCATTATCGGCTCCGGACATAAGAGTATGGCAGCCCCTGCACCGTCTGGAATTCTTGCTGCAACTGAAGAGCGTGCAGATGAAGTCTTCCGTACAACCCAGATGGAAGGAGATTTAACAGGACGCAGATTTGGAATCAAGGAGGTTGGAATTCTTGGATGTTCCTTAATGGGTGCCCCAATTGTTGGAATGCTTGCATCCTTCCCGACTGTCAAGGAAAGAGTCAATCACTTCGATGAAGAACTTGCAAACAGCAGAATTGTGATCGATGCTCTTGCATCAATCGAGGGAACCAAGATTCTCTCAGAGACTCCAAGACAGCACACCTTAACCCGCTTAGATACCACTGGTTCATTCGATGTTGTTGCTCAGACTCACAAGAAACGCGGCTTCTTCCTCTCTTCTGCTTTATCCAAGAAAGGTATTACCGGAATTATTCCGGGAGCAACCAAAGTCTGGAAGATTAACACATACGGCATGACCAGAAAGCAGGCAGAGTACGTAGCAGAGACCTATCTCGAAATCGCCGAGACCAACGGCCTCAATATCCAGTAAATATGTTCTACCACCTGATGGTAACAGACGACTGCAATCTCTGCTGTTCGTACTGCAGGGCTAAGATGTTCGACGAAGAGGATGAGCCGGCAGGCTCTCCCGGAACCATCGATGAGACCATCACTGAGAACTTCTCCTGCGGTAAAGCAGAACTGTATGATTTCCTCGCAAAAGATGAGGATGCAGTTCTGACCTTTATTGGTGGAGAACCTCTCTTAAATATCCCGTTTGTAAGGCAGGTCATGGATGAAGCTCCTGTAAAACGTTTCATGCTTCAAACCAACGGAACTAAACTCTTAGAGCTTGGAAGCGAGTACATAAACCGTTTAGAAACAATTCTCATCTCTATCGATGGGGATGCAGTTCTCACTGACGGTCACCGCGGAGCAGGCATATATGAGACAGTTACCAATGCCGCCCGCAAAATCCGTGAGGATGGATTTTCCGGAGAACTCATTGCCCGCATGACAATCGCTGAGGATACTGAGATTTTCTCTGCTGTAACACATCTTGCAGACACGAATCTTTTCAGCTCGATTCATTGGCAGATGGATGCGGACTTCACAGGGGATTTGTCCCGCAGACGCTTTGCCGAGTGGAAGAACGGTTATAATGCAGGAATCCTCCGTCTTGCAGAAGAGTGGGTTTCCCGTATGGCTTCCGGTACTGTGCCGAAGTGGTATCCGTTCCTTTCAACAACCGAAGACCTGTTAACAGGACAGAAGACGAAGCTTCGCTGCGGTTCGGGATACGTCAACTATAGCATCATGACCAACGGCTTTATCGCTCCGTGTCCGATTATGGTTGGAATGGCAGACTATTATGCAGGACATATCCGCGATGCTGACCCTACATCACTTCCGGAGATTCCAATTGGCGAGCCGTGTCTTTCCTGCGACATCTATGATTTCTGCGGAGGACGATGTCTGTACTCAAACATTGTCCGCCCATGGGGTGAGGAGTACGCACTTGTCTGCGACACCGTACGGAATCTGAAAGAATCCCTCGAAGCAGTGATTCCGCAGATTGAAAAACTGATTGACTCTGGTGTTCTGTCGCTTGAAAGTTTTGCACACACGAGATACAACGGTTGTGAGATTATCCCGTAATGGAACTCATCTTCATTTTATTTTTAATCGCTGTCGGACTTTTTGCAGGATTCATGTCAGGACTGCTTGGTGTCGGCGGAGGTTTTATCTTTGCACCTGCAATGTTTTTCGTACTTCAGGCATCAGGAGTCCCTGAGGATATCGCACTTCTTACAGCGTTTGGAACAAGCTTAGCCGCGGCACTGCCGACCGTTTTAACTGGAGCATTGTCGCACACAAAGCAGGGAAATGTGGTTTGGCGTGATGCAGTAATTATGGGAGGGGCAGGGGTTGTCACCGGATTTATCGGAGGTAATGTAGCAACAGTTCTACCTGTAAAACTCCTGACAGTGCTTTTTGCATTAATCCTTATTGCAGGAGCTATAAGGCTTGTAACTCAGCTTCCGTGCGGAGAGGGTTCCCGCATGAAAGCTCCGCTGGCTGTTGGAATCGGTGGATTTGCTGGATTCTTCTCCGGGCTTCTTGGTGTTGGAGGCGGAACTATTCTGGTGCCGCTGATGACAATGCTTGGAAAGTTTCCGATGAAAAAAGCAGCCGCAACATCTGCTGCGGCAATCGTATTCATCACTATAGGCGGTATTGGTTCGTATTTGTTAAACGGCTACTTCGACCTGCTCATGTGGGTGATTCTGGTATTAACAGCAGTTCCGGCTGCTGCAGTTTCTGCAAGGCTTAAAGTATCTGATGTATGGCTTAGAAGATTCTTTGCTGTTTTAATGATGGGCATCTCTCTTCACATGATGGGGGTATTTGAGTGGATACTTTCCCTATTTTGAATAAATATGATGCAGACAATATACATAAGTAATGTACGGGGATGAAAAACGGGCTGAAACTATAATCAGTACGGCAGTATTTGCAGCGCTGATTACAGTTGGAGGATGGCTTTCCATCCCGCTTTTTGCAGTTCCATTCACTCTCCAGACGCTCTTTGTAATTCTTGCAGCGGCCTTCATGAAGGAACGCTCTGTTCTTCCTGTTCTGTTCTACGCTGCAGCTGGACTTTTAGGACTTCCTGTTTTCCACAACGGTGCGGCAGGAATTGGAGTTCTCTTTGGTCCAACGGGCGGTTTTATTTTGGGATTTATACCTGCTGCACTGATTGCAGGATTTCTTTTCGGAAGAAGAATGTACTTCGCAGCAGTAATTTCTGCAATCCTTATCATAGATATATGTGGAATGGTATGGTTCATGATAACAGCAGACGCTTCTTTTGCTTCGGCATTTACTGCATGTGTTCTGCCGTATATCCCAGGAGACATCTTAAAAGGTGCGGCAGCCGTTGCCGCATCAAAAAGACTTTTGAGGATTATGCATGATTGAGATAATAAATCTCCACTGCCGAAACCTCTACATCGAATCCCTTGTGATACCTGATGGTCTGACATTTGTTCGGGGCAAAAATGGTGCTGGAAAAACAACCCTTCTTGAAATCGCATCAGGTCTTCGTCTGCCGGACAAAGGCAGTATCCTTATAGATGGCAAATCTCCAAGAGAGATTCATGCGGGATACGTTAGCGAATTTCCATCCAGAAGTCTTCTATTCGCAAAAGTCTCTGATGAGATTTCCTCATCGCTTCGTTTTGCAGGACTTCCTGAGGCAGATATTCTGCGCGAAACAAAAGAGACCGCAGATATTTTTGGCATATCCCATCTGCTTCATAGAGACTGCAGAACATTGTCCGGAGGAGAAAAGGTCCTGACTGCCGCAGCCTCTGCCTCAGCAGGATGCCCAAAGCTCATCGTACTTGATGAGCCTGACTCTCATCTGGATGAGCAGACAGCTTTTGAACTTCTAAACTCCCTTTTAGAGATGAACATCCCGCATATTCTCTGGGGGTCCCACAGAAAATTTGCAGAAGGCTTCGAGGTGGTTCTGTGATTTCATTAGACGGCATAACCTTTGATGAGGGAATCCACATCATAAAAGGCCGCGTTGGTTCCGGCAAATCAACTTTTGCCAGACGTCTTTTAGAGGATGCTGAATTTTCAGGAAAACGAAGGATTCTTCTGCTTCAGGAGATCGAATATCATCTGACAGAAGATACTGTCGGAAAAGAGATTGCTTCATGGAATGTCTCAGGAGATGAACCCGCGTTTAGAGTTCTTGGAAAACCAGAGATATCACGCGATCCATACACTCTTTCAAGAGGGGAGCTGAAACGGCTTCTTCTATCATGCATATTATCAGCTGATGCTGACTGTCTCATACTTGATGAGCCGTATTCATCTCTTGATTTGGATGCAAAAGAGATTTTGACTGAACTTCTTAGGGCAAGGACTGGTGTTACCATTCTTTTTACTCATGAGATGCCGAATCTTGATGCATTTTTCTGGGAAATCAGGGAGGGCAGATTATGTCGGATGTAAGACTTCGGGTTATAACTCTCCTGATTCTTTCAGTTTCGGTATTTTTCTTACCCCAAACAGCTCTACTTGGATTTATTTGGTGGCTGATTTTTTCAAAGCAGTCACTACGCTTAATGATTCGGGAAGTTTTAGCTGCTGTTCTTATCTCAGCTTTTCCAACAGTAATTCTACTCTTATCATCTGATGCATCCGCATTAATCTACGGCGTGAAAACTGTTGTCCTTCTGCTTCTTGCATTCTGGTTTGGCAGGAGCTGTTCTCCAGGGGAGTTTCAACACCTCTTTGTCTGGCTGTTTGGAAAACACGGTTTTGATTTAGGTCTTGCCTGTGAAATCTTTATGATGCAGATATCCCATGTATTCCATGATGCAAAAGGATATCGTGCTGCACTGTCACAGAAAAATAAAAGGTTAGGTCCAAAGACAATTCTTCCGCTTGCCTTTGGTGTAACAGCCCTTTCCATTCGCAGAATGAAGCTTTCATCAAAACTTCTTGCAAGACGCGGATATGTAAAAGGCGGGACATGCAAGCCTGTGTTTTACGCAGAAAAAGCAGATGTTCTGCGGCTTGTATTTGCCGCTGGGATTTTTGTGTTTGGGATTTTATTTTGATATCCTCTATAACTTTTGGAAATTAATCACGATACTTACACACAAATGTACACTCACTGCTATTCCCGCATCGTCCATCACATGGGTCTAAGTGGATAAGAATAGTAATACGTGGAATCTCTGAACTTATCTCCTCTCTGATGTGTGCAACTAAATCGTGAGCAACAGTAAATGCAGTTTCCCGTGGCATCATTAAATGGAACTCAGCAAACTTATCCGGGCCTGCTTTTCTGGTTTTCAATCCGTGATAGTTCGTGTACTCTGATTCATGTCGGGCAATAATCTCTTCGATTTTTGAAATCTCTTCTGAACTGAGACTTTCATCCATCAAATCTGAAAATGACCTGCGGATAAGGGAGTATGCTTCCTTTAAAATAAAGAGAGCAACAATTACTGCGATTACTGAATCAATCCATGTAAGATTAGTAATCTGGATGATGAGAAGTCCTGCGAATACTCCGGCGGATGTCAGGACATCAGTTCTCAGATGCCATGCATCTGATTCGAGTGCGATTGAATCTGTCTCTTTTGCAACCCGCATTAAGTTCTGTGAGACGATGAAGTTCATGACAGCAGATACTCCCATCACTGCCATACCAATGTAGAGAAGGTCAACTGAGATTTCTTCTCCACCTCGAATGAGTTTGGAGACTGCTTCCCAGATAATGATACCTGCGGCAAGAACGATTAAGAGTGCCTCGATAAGGCCGGATGCGTCTTCATACTTTCCATGTCCGAATGCATGGTCTTTGTCAGGCGGGACTGCCGACTTCTTTACCGAGAAGTATGCGATAAAGGATGCAAGCAAGTCCATTCCGGAGTGAATGCCTTCCGAGATGATACTGACCGAGCCTGTTAAAATGCCTGTGACGATTTTTGAAACCGTCAGAAATGCGTTTGAGCAGATAGAAAGCCTTGCGGCATTTTTCTTTTTTTGGGCATGGTTTTTCTCTGACATCTTTATTCTTTGAGTTTTTCTGAAAACTCTTCTAAGACATCAGGGACAGCAATCATCTGCGGGCAAAGCTCTGCACATTTTCCGCAGGCAATACAGGCAGACGGCTGTTTATCCTCAGCCATTGCCGAGATGGCAAGCTTTGCAATAAAACCGCCGTCTGTGAATTTGAACTCGTTGTAGAGGTAGAGCAGCCGCGGGATATCAAGTTCTGCCGGACAGGATTTTGTGCAGTACCGGCATGCCGTGCAAGGCACACCTGTGTTGAGGCTCTCTGCAATCTCGTAGAGTACAGCATTTTCTGTCGGCGTGGTTGGAGCAAATGTCTCAAACGTTTTGCAGTTTGCTTCAAGCTGCTGCATATCAGACATTCCTGAGAGAATTACCATTACATCATCGAATCCCTGCAGGTAGCGGAATGACCATGCGGGAATTGTTTCATCCAATCGAAGAGCTTTCAGTTTGCTCTCTGCTTCGGCAGGGAGAGAGGCAAGTTTTCCGCCCCGAAGCGGTTCCATAACAAGGAATGGGATGTTGTACTTTCGAAGCAGAGCTACTTTTGATTTTGCATCCTGGAAATCCCAGTCGAACCAGTTGAGCTGAATCTGGCAGAACTCCATAACATCCCCAAACGCTTCAAGGAAGCGCTGCATGATGCTTAAATCTCCGTGAATTGAAAATCCAAGATGACGGATTTTTCCTTCAGATTTTTTCTTCAGCAGGAAGTCTACGAGGTCAGGCTTTAGGTAGTATTCGATGTTTACCTCGCAGACGTTGTGGACAAGATAGAAATCAAAGTAATCCGTTTGAAGCTTCTCCATCTGACGGGAGAAAATTTCTTCCATACGCTCAAGGTTTTTGACATCATATCCCGGAAACTTTGTTGCGAGATAGAAGCTGTCTCTTGGATAGTTTTTCAGGATTTTTCCCATTACAGTTTCGGAGTTTTCGCTGTGGTAACCCCATGCTGTATCAAAATAGTTGATACCTGCTCTCATGGCATACTCTACCATGCGGGCAGTTTCCTTTTCATCAATGTCTGCTTCGTTTCCGTTTAGAACCGGAAGCCTCATTGCCCCGAATCCGAGTGTCGAGAGATTCAGGTCCTTGAAGGGGCGGTAAAGCATTACTCCTCCGCTTCCAGCTCGTGGAGTGCTTCAAGGAGGCTCGGCAGGAATATTCCTGCATCGCTTACCATTCCGATGGCCTGCGAGGTTCCTCTGTCCATGAGTTTGGTAACCGATGCCGGATTGATGTCAACGCAAATGGTTTTGACATGAGATGGCAGGAGGTTTCCGACAGCAATTGAGTGGAGAAGCGTTGCTACCATGAGCATCATTCCAAGGTCCGGGTCGACGATGTACTTTCTCATCTCGTCCTGAGCCTGAATTGTGTTCTGGATGACATCTGGAAGCGGTCCGTCATCTCTGATTGAGCCTGCCAGAACAAACGGCACATCGTTTTTGATACACTCATACATGATACCTCCGGTGACAAGGCCTGACTGTACGGCTGCATAAATTGAGCCTGCCTCCATGATTTTATTGATGGTATAGAGGTGATGACGGTGACCGCCGGTCATGAGCTCTCCGGTTTTGAGATTCATGCCGAGAGATGTTCCGAAGATGTTGTGCTCTAAATCGTGGACTGCAAGCGCATTTCCGGCAAAGAGGAGGTCGATGTATCCTTCGCGAATCATAGCGGCAACAGCATCAGATGCTCCGCTGTGGATGATGGCAGGCCCTCCGACTAAGGCGACCTTTTTGCCGTTCTTCTTCATCTGAAGAATTTCGGCTGCAGCTCTGCGAATGAGCGTCAGACTTGGACGTTCAGACGAGACGTCCCCTCCCATAAACTCGAATACACCCATCTCACGCGGGCGTTCGGGGAAATCAACGCGGACACCTTCTTCGCCGACGACAACGGTGTCTCCGGGCATGAGTTTTCCCTGCACGAGACATTTGGCTTTCATATTCTTTTTGTCGACTACGATTAAGGCATCCATCTTCATGTTTTCAACGGGAATCCAGGTGTCGTTGAAGTGGATGTGGGTTGGGTGGTTGGTTGTTGAGTAGAATCCTTCGGGAGCTACTTTTGCTCTGGTAACTGTTGCAACTGATACTTCTTCTTCTCCGATAACGAGTGCTCCAACACGTCTGAGTTCGCTGATGAGCTGACTGAGCTGTTCTTCGGTTTCAGCTCCGATTTTCATCTTTGCGTAACTCGGGTCGGTTTTCTGTCTGCCGAGGCTGAATTCTTCGGTATCGAAGTCGCCGTTGTATTCAACGACTAAGTCCATTACTTTGGCTAAGATTCCTGAGTCAACGATGTGACCGCGAAGTTCGATTTCCCGTGAAAACTTCATGTGGTATATATTGGCGGGGAGGAGGGATAAACGCAGTGATGGGGTTGCATAGTACAGCCAAAAAGAACTAATGCTATCCCCACCCATATAGTACACAATGACAACAGGCACATCAGATTTGGAGGAACTGCGAAACCGCCTGCTCGACCTGACACTTCGAAACAATCTCCTAAACTACAAACCCTCTGCCGCGAGGTCAATAGAGATTATCGAATCCAACCTGGCCGGGATATATAACACACTCATCCTGGATGAGAAAGGCATGAAGTTCCACCCGGGAGAAAAGGACACTTCGTCTGCTCCCGAAGAGAAAAATATCTGGAAATATCCAATCTTCTCGAAAAGCTCAAAGAATACAGACTCCACTCTGGCCACCCCATATACCGATATTGAGCTTCGAAAGAAACTCTACAGTCTCCAGAACAAAAGCCGCACCGTATTCGAAGAGCAGGGATACCCAACACTCTACCTGGCACTTGGTTTTGTTCAGTGGACAGAAAACGAGTCCTCCAAGCAATTGAAAGCTCCGCTTCTCTTACTGCCTGTTGACCTTGAACGTCAGAAAATCAAAGAAAACTACACCCTGCGCTGGACAGGCGAAGATCCTGTTGTCTCTCTTTCACTGTCTGCCAAATTTGCCGAGCAGGGCATAGAACTTCCAGACCTTGGACACCCTGATACTGCGGCTGAAGTTGGTGCATTCTTTGACGCGGTCGAAGAAACCATCAAATCAAAAGGCTGGACGCTCTGTCCTGAGATTGTGCTTGACCTCTTCAGCTTCAAGAAGTATGTCATGTTCAAAGACCTCGACCCTGCAAGCTGGGGAGAGGACTTTTCAATCGAAGAGAATCCGTTAATTGACTCCATCTTCAACCCAACAGAAGCTCCGGCAGAAACTGCTGACCTGCCGCAAACTGGTGAATGCTTCAACATCGTTGATGCTGATTCCTCGCAGCTTGCTGTAATCCGCGAGGCAAAGGCTGGCAAAAACCTGGTGGTCGAAGGACCTCCGGGTACTGGAAAAAGCCAGACCATTGCAAATATGATTGCCGAGATGCTTGCGGCAGGAAAGACTGTTCTTTTCGTAAGCGAAAAGATGGCGGCATTAGAGGTTGTAAAACGCAGACTTGACGGCGCAGGACTATCCAGATTCTGCTTAGAGCTTCACAGCCAGACCGCAAAAAAGGTTGAGTTCATCAGAGAGCTTGAGCGCTGCATTCAGCATCCGACATCCCCTGCAGCAGAGGTCTGTGATACTACAAAAATCGATGCCTTAAAGACCGAGCTTTCCGGATACTGCAGTGAGCTGCGTGAGCCGATTGGTGCATGCGGCTTCTCTCCGTATGACCTTTTTGGAATCCGCGAGCAGTACCGCTACGAGTTTGAGAGCAGTCCTGGCAGACAGAACTACCGCCTGCCGAAGGTGGCAGTTGAAAATGCCTCAGCAATCACGCCTGAGGACTATCAGGCAGCAGTATCTGCATTGGCAGACATCGAGTCATACCTTCCGTCAATCCTGAAAGACGGAGAAACTTTATCATCCCATCCATGGGCAGAGACAAGACCGGGCATGATTCTTCCGTCAGACCGTGACGAGATTCATGACCTGACTGTGGCTTACCGTGACGGAGTTGAACAGCTGGTATGTGCGATGCGTGCAGTATCTGATGTTGCAGGTATTCCGCTTCCGCACAGCGAAACTGATATCCCGCTTATGATGGAAATCTGCCGCTCGCTTACTTCAGAGTTCACTGCAACCCCTGAGATTTTATCCAACCGCTTGTGGGACAACACGGAAGCGGTTGACAGGCTGATTTCCCGCATGAAAAAGCTCTCCGAAACCCGCCGGAAACTGCTTGGTATCTTCACTCCTGAGATTTTCGACAGAAACCCTGCACGCCTCTACTCCGAGTTCATGAAGTACTCGGAAAAGAACGTGATAAGCAAACTTTTCTCCGGAGACTTCAAGCGCCTCAAAGAAGAGCTGCGCAGTTACTATGGCGGATCTCTTCCTACAGATGCTGTGATTCTTTCCGATTTGAAAGAGGCAAGAAACTATCTGACAGACAGAGACGGCTGGCTGTCTGAGGAGCGGAGCTACCGCTCACTTTTTGAACCGGTTTGGGATGGAGAGGATACAGATGCTTCTGTTCTCTTTGAGTATCGCAACTGGGTATTGGCAATCCGTACCATGATTGCCGAGGGCTTAATCACTGAGCAGACAGTCATGCATATCGCCGACGGAACGCTTGGGCCAGATGTTATGGCTGGTCTTTTCGCAGAACTCGAGGCAGCGGCAAAGGCACACAGTGAAGAGTCAGCTCTCCTCTTCGAAAGACTTGGAATCTATGAGGTATCAGAGGATATCACTTTCTCCCAGATGAGACGCACGGCTGATGTCTGGATTACTGAGATTGACCGTCTTGAGGAATGGAGCAAGTTCCTCTCCTATGCTGAAGTTTGTGCCGGAACTGCGGCAGCTCAGATTCTTCCGCTCATCATGACGGACAAGATTGATCATGATGCGCTGATTCCGGCATTCTTAACCGGCTATGCCGATGCACTCCTCAAAGAGGCATACCAGCAGCGTCCAATCCTTGCCCACTTCTCTCAGATGCCGCATGAACAGAAAATCGCGGCATTCAGGGAGTTCGATTTGCAGATGGTATCCTCCAACGCAAAACGTCTCGTGCAGATTCTGGATGGAAATATTCCGGAACTCTTCACCGGCGCTTCCCGCGAGTCTGAAATGGGAGTTTTAACCGGTGAGTTCAACAGAAAGCGCGGTCACATGTCGATTCGCTCTCTGATGACCAAGTCCGGCTCCCTTATCCAGAAAATTAAGCCGTGCTTTATGATGAGCCCCTTATCCATTGCGCAGTATCTGGATCCGCGTTCTGTGATGTTTGACATCATCATCTTCGACGAGGCAAGTCAGGTCAAACCGGAAGACGCCTTGGGGGCACTGATGCGCGGACGGCAGTTGGTTGTTATGGGAGATTCCCGTCAGCTTCCGCCGACCACTTTCTTCGACCAGATTGGAGGAGAAGAAAGTGATGAAGAAGAGGAAAGTACTGCTGGTATCACTGATATGGAAAGCCTGCTCCATGTCTGCAAGCAGTCGTTTGTCACCAAACGGCTCCGCTGGCACTACCGCTCAAGACATGAATCTCTGATTGCCGTCTCCAACGCGGAGTTCTATGACGGAACACTTCAGGTATTCCCGTCTCCGATGCATGACACAGACGATGTTGGTCTTTCGTTTGTCCATGTTGAGGATTCAGTTTACGAGCGCGGAAAAGCAGGAGTAAACCGTGGTGAAGCCAAAGCGGTTGCAGAAGCAGTTATTGACTACTACTGTAGATTCCCTAAGAAGACTTTGGGAGTTGCAACCTTCTCCACCCGTCAGCAGGAGCTTATCAGAAGAGAAGTAGATCTTCTTCTCCGCGACAATCCGGATGTTGAAGCACTCATGCGTCCAGAAAACGGAGAGCACTTCTTTGTCAAGAACTTAGAAACCGTTCAGGGTGATGAGCGTGATACGATGCTTATCTCAATCGGATATGGATTTGATGAGAATCACCGTCTCTCGAAAAACTTCGGTCCGCTGAATCAGACCGGAGGCGAGAGACGTCTGAATGTTTTAATCACACGTGCCCGCGAGAGATGTGTTGTCTTTGCAAACTTCAGAGGCTATGACTTACCTGTTGACTCTGACACACCTGATGGAGTTGCAGCACTTTCAGCATTCCTGACATATGCCGAGACAAGAAACGCTGCCCCGCTTGCTTCTGGCGAGGACATAAGCCCTGATGTTGCTGACCTTTTCCCTGAAACGGTCGCACGCATGTTAGAGGACAAAGGATACTCTGTCGCCCGAAATGTTGGATGCGCAGGATTCAGGATTGACCTGGCTGTTCTCCATCCGGAAATGGGAGGTGTCTACATGGCTGGAATTCTATGCGACGGTCCGTTCTACTGGTCTGCTTCAGATGCCCGCGACCGTGACCGCCTCCGCGGTCAGGTCTTAGAAGGGCTTGGATGGAATCTGATTCGCATCTGGTCTCCGGAATGGTTCCAGCATCCTGCATCCTGCACCAAAGTGCTTCTGGACTTCCTCGAGGAAGCCGCAAAGAAAGAACCGCTTAAGTTATCGGTTGAACCGGAAATTCCTGTCTTCGAAGAAGAGGCTGAAGAGTCAGAAGAGATTGATGTCTCTGAGGAACCTGAGGAAGTATCAGTCCCTGCTGAGTCTGTTTCATCTGGAAAATGCTTCGTGCCGTATGTCTGCTGTGACAGTTGTGTTCTTCAAAGCTACAACCAGTTTGCATCGGTTCAGGATTCCATACTTCAGACTGCCCTTGTTGAGATTGTAAAAGCCGAAGGTCCGATTTCTGAAGCACTCTTAATCGCCCGCGTCAAAGAACTTGGTTCTGTTCCAAGAATGACTGCGGCAATCAAGGAGCGTATTGCAAACCTTGCTGAGGCTTCTGTTGCTGAAGGAACACTGACGCGCGATGCTGAAAAATTCTACTCACTTACAGGCGGCGAATTTTCAGCCCGTGAGCGTGCAGGCAAGTGGTCAATTGCAGACGTTTCCTTAGAGGAAATAGGACTTGCCGCAAGAATCGTCCTTGAAAAACAGTTTTCAACACCTATGTCTGATCTGGTAAAACAGACTGCTGCATCTCTTGGATTCAAGGCCACATCTCAGGTAAAACAGCGCGTTGAGGCAGGAATTGCTGCCGCTTCTGCATCAGGACTTATTGCAGAAGAAAACGGCGTGTGGAAAGCAGTTTAATCCACACACTTTTTTGTCCTATGACTGCGAATAGTATTGGCAGAACTACAGGATTTTCCTCATGATTGATATTTCCGCATTGACAAACTCGGCAGGCTATCTGCTCGAAGGTGTACTTGTAACCCTTCTTTTAGTAGCTCTGTCTCTTTTTATCGGCTTCGTCTGCGGAATTGTATTAACCATGGGGCAGGTTTACGGTCCGAAGGTAATCAAGAAACTCGTTGGGGTTTATGTCTGGTTCTTCCGCGGCCTTCCAAATATTGTCCTCTTATTCCTGTTCTACTTTGCCCTATTCCCGTTCATGGGGCTTGACGTCCCGGCATTCTTTGTAGCTGTAACTGTTCTTGGAATGCGAAGTGCTGCATATCAGTCGCAGATTTTCCGCGGAGCAATTGAGTCGATTGCCTCAGGACAGATGCTTGCCGCCCGTTCTCTTGGAATGACCAAGTGGCAGGCAATCCGCTCTATCATTCTTCCGCAGACTCTGCGCCTCTCACTTCCGGGCTGGTCAAATGAATATCCGGTTTTATTAACCGACTCATCAGTAGCATACGTTATCGGTGTTGCTGAACTCTTAACCAGAACTGCGCAGGTTATCTCAAGAACCGGAGAACCAATGCTCCTTTACATGTCCTGCGCAATTATGTTTATCCTGCTCAACTACGGTGGTATGATGTTAATCCAGTTTATTGAAAAGAAGACCCACATCCCGGGACTTGGTCCTGAAGGAGGCGAGGCATGACCGAACCGATTCTCCGCGTTGAAAATCTGACCAAGACCTACGGAGACCTCGAGGTCTTAAAAGGCGTATCCTTTGATGTTTATCCTGGAGAGAAGAAGGTCTTCATCGGCCCGTCGGGAACTGGAAAGTCTACTCTTCTTCGCTGTATCAATCTTTTAACCGAGCCTGACGGAGGTTCTGTTTACTTAAACGGAGAAGAGGTCACAAACTCTGGAAGAAAAATCAACGAGTACCGCCAGAAGATGGGAATGGTCTTCCAGAACTTCAATCTCTTTGACCACTTAACAGCAGTCAGAAACGTCGAGCTTGCTCTTCTCAAGGTCAAGAAGATGGGCAAGAAGGAGGCTCGGGAAAAGGCACTCTTTGAACTTGAACGTGTTGGGATGTTGGATTGGGCAGACCACTATCCGGCACAGCTTTCAGGAGGTCAGGCTCAGCGTGTATCCATCGCCCGCGCTTTAGCAATGGATCCTGAGGTTATGCTTTTCGATGAGCCTACATCTGCACTTGATCCTGAACTCAAGCGTGAAGTAATGGAGGTTATGAGAAAGCTTGCTGCACAGGGTATGACTTGTCTTGTTGTAACGCACGAGATGAAGTTTGCAACTTCTTTTGCATCGGAAATTCTCTTAATGGAAAAGGGAGAGATTATCGAGCGCGGAAAGCCGGAAGATATCCCGACCAGCCCGTCCTTTGAACGCATGAGAGCTTTCATGGGCGCATACAGCGAAGAGTAACATGGATATTGTACAGTACATCATCGATCAGATTCCATTCTGGACAGACATTCTGCTTCCGGCATTAGTTGACGGCCTTTGGGTGACACTCCAGCTTGTGGCATTAACAGCTCCGTTTGGTTTCCTCTTAGGTTTCCTGATTGCAGTATGTCGTGTCTACGGTCCAAAGCCGCTTCAGGCTTTAGCTAAGCTCTATGTTATCTTCTTTAGAGGATGTCCGCTTCTGGTTTTACTGTTCCTGCTGTACTTTGGTTTGCCTTCAATTGGTATCGTGCTTGGTTCTTATCTATCGGCACTGTTCGGTTTCATTTTGTGTAACTCGGCATACAACTCCGAGTACTTAAGAGGGGGTCTTCAGTCGATTAAGGGAGGACAGATGCTTGCTGCACGTTCTCTTGGTATGACTAAGATTCAGGCAATTCTTCATGTGGTAATCCCGCAGGCATTCCGCAGAGCTCTTCCTGGTGTTTCCAATGAGTTCATTTACCTCATCAAGTACTCATCCCTTGCATATGTGGTGACTGTTATCGAGATGACCGGAGCTGCAAAAATTATTGCAACAAAGTACTTTGCATACTTCGAAGCTTTCGCGGCTGTTGGTATCTTCTACCTGATTCTGGTCTCCTTCGCGACCATTGCCCTGGGTAAGCTTGAGAAGAAACTTGCAATCCCCGGAGTTTCTGGTTCTAAACAGGAATAACTCTCTTTTTTTGCATCCAGCCGTTTATATTTAAATAGTTTCTTCGCTAATGTATCAATATGGCACTTTCAGTAGATGTTATTGACAAGCTTGCAGCATTAATCACTGCAGCTTTCGGTCTTGTTGCCGCTCTTGCATGGAACGGTGCAATCCAGGCAATTTTTGCAGAGATTTTCGGAGAACAGAGCACTATTCCGGCAATGCTCGGATACGCTGTCTTTGTAACTGTTCTTGCAGTTCTCTTCACTGTCTGGATTGGTGCAGTTTCCAACAAGTCCAAAGTAATCGCAGAGAAGGCTTCCTGCAAGGCTGCAGAAAAACTCCATATCAAGAAGGAATAATCCTTCTTTTGTTGGATTAAAACTTTTTTAGAACTTGATTGATATCCTCACTTATTTATCCATAAACCGCACAGAATAAGAGTATGCGAATCTGCTGTGCCCAGATTAGTCAGGTGTATGAGGATGTTGATACTGCTTTTGCACGAGCTGCGGAGTATCTTGCATCAGCTGATGCGGATATGGTTATATTCTCCGAGCAGTATGCAACCGGTTGGCGTCCAGCTGCTTCTGCTGCGGATGCAGAATGCGTGAAGGCCCGTTGGATTTCTCTGGCGAAGGAGTATCAGACCTGTATTGTCGGTTCCTATCAGCGCCCTGGAGATGATGCCAAGCCGCAGAATGTGATGCTGGTTGTATCTCCGGAAGGAGAGGTACTTGCAGAGTATGCGAAGATGCATCTGTTCACACCTGGTGGAGAGGATGGTGCGTTTTCTTCGGGGAGTGATGCTGTCTGTTTTGAGTACGGCGGGATGAAGTTTGGATGTGCCATCTGTTTTGATCTGCGGTTCCCTGAAGTTTTCCGCGAGTATCTGCGGTTGGGTGCACACTGTGTTATTGTGCAGGCAGCCTGGCCTGCAGCTCGCGTTGCTGACTGGGAACTCCTGCTTCGTGCCCGCGCTTTGGAGAATAGGGGCTATGTGATTGGGTGTAATTGTATTGGGTATGATTCGGTTTGTGGGGTAGATTATCCTGGACGGAGTCTGGTGTGCGATTTTGAGGGGCGCGTGATTGAGGATGCCGGGGTGTTTGAGGGTGGATTGGAGTGGGTGTTTGATGTTTCGGAGGTTGTTAGTGGGGTTGATGAGATGAGGGAGAGGTGGGGGTTGGGTTAACTATCTATTTAACCTCTCATCTTCAAAGAGTTTGCCCGATTTTTGTAAATTTACCTGTTATCTTTAATAGGATTCTAAATACTCGCATTGGAAGAATAATATATAATAGACATCCTATTTTCTTAGGTAGAATTTTAGGGTGTTTTGCTGTAATCAGAGCTTTCAATGCCTTCTTCTGATCTCCTGAAAATGCGTATTCCTGTGCTTGAATTACACGCAAATACGAAAGATAAAGTTGAATGTTGTCATCCGATTCGAAGAATGGTTCATCCTCAGAGTTTTGAGCAGAGAGATATTCTTGAAATGGGATTTTCTCAGATGTTTTTTTCTTTGCAGTTATTTTGTGATTATTATTTGTGTTTATCCAACAAGTTGCAAGAGGTTCTCCACAGTAGGCTACAGGATAATATAAGGCGATCTTTGCCCAGAGTAGTAAATCTTCTCCGAGCGGCATTCCTGATTCGAATCCTCCAAATTTATCAAGGATTTGTTTTGGAATTACAATCCCTGATGTCATTATTGGATGGGGGCCCAACGAGATTGCTCTAAAATATGATGAGAATAGTGTCTGTGAGGGCTTGTTTGTGATTTTATGTTGAATCAGGTTCTTTTTTCCTGATGTCTCATCCATTTGATAATAGGCTGTTGCATAGATCCCTGCAGCAGGATATTTTTCTCTGAGAGAAATAATGGTTTCTAAGTATTCGGGTTGCCACTCATCATCTGCGTCAAGAAATGCAATAAGTTCTCCTTGTGCGTGTTTTATCCCAGTATTCCTTGCTATCGAGACTCCCTGGTTTTCCTGATTAATGAGTGTTATTTTCTTTGGATTTTCTTTGAGATAGGATTTTACAATATTTTCACTCCCGTCGGTGGATCCGTCATTAATTACGAGAATCTCATAATCCTGATATGTTTGTGTGAGAACTGAGTCTAAAGCTCTGGCTATGTATGTGGATTTGTTGTAAAGGGGGATGATTATTGATATAATGTTTGAGTTCATGATTTGCTATTTGAAATATATTATAATATTATTATCTTACCTTCATTTAATGATAGTAGTAAAATAGTTGGTTCTGCCTCAACTGATGCGAGTGTAGTAATAGTTCTATTTTATTATGCTTATAATATCTTTTAATTTATGTTATTATTTTAATATATATAAATGTCTATGATGATAGAGTAAATAATCATTAATTATACTTAGTTTATTACCAAGAATAACTAAAATAACAGTAGGTCATTTTATGTTCCGGGTGGTACATATGATAGAAAATTTATTTGTTTATATTCGGTCAAATCCATTGATTAGGGATTTTGTTCATACAATTGCAGGAACATTGGGTTCATTATTATTCCGTTTATTCTGGATATTCCCTGTTAATATGAATAAATTCTTTGTAATACATTTTAATGGAAAAGGATATAGTGACAATCCAAAATATCTCTGTGAGGAAATATTATCTCGTAATATCGATGCAGATATTGTCTGGATGGTTTATTTAGATGAACATAAACCTGAGACTTTCCCACCTTCGGTTCGTTTTGTCCCAAAATATTCCATTAAAACTCTCTATGAACTCGCTACATCCAGTGTCTGGATAAATGATGTGCGAATGGATGATTATGTCCGAAAAAGAAAGGGACAAAAATACATTCAGACATGGCATGGTGGTTTTGCCATGAAAAAAGTAGAGGCAGATGTTCCTGACTCTCCAAAGTGGTATGTACGCGCTAGTAAAAATGATTCTAAGATGGCAGATATTTTTGTCTCTGGTTCAGAGATTCAAAGCAAAGTTTATCGTTCTGCATTCAGATATTCCGGTAGAATATTGGAGGCAGGTTATCCTAGAAATGACCTATTAGTCGTTCCTGATAGATTATCGTCTACTAAAGATACAGTTTATTCAACACTCCTTCATTACCTCCGTCTTCCAGAAAACAAAAAGATATTACTCTATGCCCCCACATTCCGAAAGGATTTGCTCTATTCTGATTCCAATCCAGAATTCATAAAATGGCAGGATAGTAGCTCTAAAAGGTTTGGGGATGAATGGATAGTTCTTCTCCGTCTTCACCCGAATATCATAAAATCCGTTGACACATCCTTTCTTTGCGATAACATAAGAGTGTTCGATGTCTCCTCGTATCCGGATATGCAGGAATTACTTGCAGTTGCAGACGTACTTGTAACGGATTACTCCTCCTGCATGTTTGATTTTGGATTAACAAAGCGTCCGTGTTTCCTGTATGCTCCGGATGTGGAAACCTATGCCTCTGATGACAGAGGATTCTATATTCAGCTCTCTGAACTTCCCTTCCCATTGTACAAGTCAAATGAAGAATTGATGGGAGGAATTGAATCATTTGATGATGTGATGTATCAGAAAAACTTGGCAGAGTTCTATGAAAAATATGGTTCGTTTGAAAAAGGAGATGCGGCAAAGAAAGTGGTTGACTGGATTTTAAGTCAGATGAGTTAGTTCTACCTCACTGAAAATCCTTCACCTTCACATCCACAACCTGTCCAGTAATATCAGACAACAGCGTTCCAAGAGCTGCCTTTGCCACATTCTCAGCAGAGAGAAGTGTTGACGGCTCTTCAACCCCAAAATTGCTTATCCGCATGGGGGTGCTCGTCCTTTCCGGATTGATACAGTTAACTGAAATTCCGTCTCCTTCCCACTCTTCAGCAATTGCCTGGACAAAATTCACAACTGCGGCTTTTGTTGATGAGTAGAGACTGTAGAATGCCCGTCCGCGTGTGTAAGAACTCGATGTAAAGAAGAGAAGTTTTCCTTTACTTTCTTTCAGGTAAGGGTAAGAAGACATTGCCACATTCACCACTCCGAAATAGTTTGTATCCACTATCTGGTGGACAATCGCATCATCCATTCCCACTAAGGTTTCTTTTTTCAGGATTGCTGCCGAGTTTACCACATAATCAATTCCACCGCATTTTTCCGCGATGGATTTTAAGCACTTATCAACCTGATTTCTATCACTTACATCAACTCCGAAATGACTGCGGGAAACTGCATAACACTTTGCACCGTGTGCTTTCGCAATTTCAATCATGGATGCTCCAATGCCGGAATTTCCGCCAAAGACCACTATACACTTCCCTGCAAGAGACTGGAAATCAAAATTTGATTTTATGTTTATCGAGTTTATCTGGAATAATTTATCAAGAAGATACACATCTTCTGGATAGGTGAGTTTGATATTTTTCTCTTCTCCACGGACAACCCCTATTTTTACATCCGGCAGATATTTTGCCACAACACCGCAGTCGTCAGTTGCTCGGAATGCTGAATCTTTCAGTGCAAGTGCGTATGCCTCTTTTATAGTGCTCAGTTTGAAACCCTGCGGTGTTTGTCCGCGGTAAAGATATCTTCTGTCCGGGATTGCGGATATGGTTTTACCGTCTGGTTCAATTTGGATGATGGTGTCGGCTGACGGGATGGCTACATCAACCGCATCATATTTGTTCAGAGCTTCGACTGTATCGTTGATTATGCGTGAAGTTACCAATGGACGTACAGCATCATGGAAGATGAGATTGGTATCTCCAGACATATCAGAATATGCTTCGATTGCTGAGAGGCTTGATTCATATCGTTCACTTCCGCCTGAGAGAACCTTCCTGACTTTTGTCCAGTGGTTCTGGAGAATAAATTTTTCAATGTCGCGGTGAATATCCGGATGGGCTACTATGGCGATTTCATGGATAGCTTCTGCTTTTTCAAATATGTCAACCGTGTGTTCAATCACGGTTTTTCCGGCAACTTTGAGGAGCTGTTTTGGTCTGCTTTCGCCAAGACGACTTCCAACTCCTCCGGCAAGGATTACTGCGATATTTTGCGGGGACATAAATCTACTTCACTCTATCTCCTGATGATATTGATATGGGAATTTGTCTAAATATGTTTTTGGTATTTTATCTCTCAATGTTATGATTCAATTTGGAATAATAAGATAAAAGTTAATTGTTCCTCCAGTCATAATACGGTTCACTGTATTGTCATACTGGATTCTCTCCCATTCTGTTGGGTAAAGACTGTGATGCCAATTCCACCATTCTTCATAATCAAACAGCCATCTGCTTAATCTGTTCAAACATAAGACTTACAAACCTGTCTATATGTATATTCTATTTATGAGTTCAAATAAATAATGAACCTGTTTGTTATTGCTCTAACAATCTTCATAACCTCCCCTCACCAACACATAAGTGTAATATTTGCAGTCCATCCCTACAAACTTGACGTCAAAAACGAGTATCCCAACTGCAAAATCAACACATAACAAATCTCCATGAACATCCCCTTCGTCTCCCGATTCATGCGTCTTCCGGCAATTCAGCGTCAGAGCACACTCTCGCTCATCTTTACTCTTGCCATAACCGGAATCGGTTTTCTCTCCACAATGCTCTTTTCCCACGTGCTTGGAAAAGACCTAATGGGAGTTTACTATCTCTTCGTTGCATACTTCGGCATCTTCAATATGATAGGAGACGGCGGATTCGGTCAGGCAGCGGTCAAGCGTATCTCGGAAGGAGCTGAACTGAATGCCTATCTGACAGCATATGCCTGTCTTCGCGGAATTCTCACCATCGTCTCTACACTCATTCTTATCACCATCAGTCCCTTCTTTGTAGATCTCAAAGAGTATGAGCTTGTTTTCTGGATTGTCATCGCACTCATCTTCGCATTTTTCGGTCAGACGATTACGCGCGGAGTGATGGGGTTGGGACATGTTGGCATCTACAACGTAGGTTTCGGCCTCTCCGAACTTGCCCGCATTGTAATCCAAATCATCACCGTCCTTCTCGGCTTCACCGTTTATGGACTTATCGGAGGCTACATCGTCGGCATCATCCTCTCCGGTATTCTCTGCATCAAATACTTCACCTTCCGCCCCGCAAAATTCGGCTTCCGCCATGTCAAATCTCTCTTCGTCTACGGCTTCTGGATTTTCCTCATCAGTACCGGCTCTACCGTCTTCGCCTATGCGGACACCATCTTCATCGGCTACTTCCTGACAAACGGGGATGTTGGTATTTACCGTGTCGCATTCCAGTTTACCACTGCTGCGACATTTATCACCACCGCAATTTATTCAACCCTCACTCCGAAAATTAGCAACTGGAGCGCAAACAACCAGTGGGAGAAAATTGCTCCGCCGGTTTCCCGCGGCATTACCTTCTCCCTAATCCTTGCTGTCCCTGTGTTTACCGGTGGACTTCTTCTCGCAGACAAACTCCTCTACTACTTCTACGGAGCAGACTTTGCCGCAGGGGCTGCTGCGTGTACTATCCTCCTCCTCGTTCAGATAATTTCTGTCTTCATAACCCTGCTTGGTGTTGCCCTCACTGCATCCGACCACGCCCGCCAGTCCTTCTACGCAACAGCAACCGCTGCTGTCATCAACATCATCCTAAACTGCCTCTTAATCCCCATCCTCGGCATCAACGGCGCAGCCGTCGCGACGCTCATCAGCTACAGCATAAATGCGGTCTTAATCGCACACTTCCTCAAACGCTACATCACCGTCAAAATCGAGAAGCGTCCAATCTTCCACATCGTACTCTCAGCTGCAGTCATGGGGATTTTTGTCTTCATCTACAAACAGTTCGTTCCACTCGACAATGTCATCCTCACGCTGATTCCGGTTGTGATTGGGGCAGGAATCTACTTCTTCCTCCTCTTCAAAATCGATAGAGGTATCCGCGATGAAATCGCCGGAATGGTCACAACCTTTGGTCTTCCCTGGCCGAAGTGGCTGTAAGACAGAGTTTTACTTCAGAGTGAACTCTTCAATAGTTTTCAGCAGAGATGGAACATCATTCTGTGCTATTGTCCAAACTGTCTTTAAATCCACTGCGAAGTATTGGTGGGCAAGAATATTTCGCAGTCCGCGCATTACTGATACAGGAATCTGCGGATACATATCGCAGAATTCTGCCGAGAGATTTCCTGCCGCTTCACCGATAATCTCCAACTCCCTTGTCAGTGCATCCTGATAAATCGGCTCCTCCAGGAACTCCTCGAAAGATATCTTTTCAGTCAGCCTGCATATTCGTCTGCATTGCTCAAGGATGTGCTCTATTAGTGCGGCATCATCAAGGCTCATGCCGGAACTCCGCTGTTTATAACAATTGAGTCTGCTCTCACTTTTGCTTCAATTAGCGGTGAGATATAGTCAAAGGAAATCACATCTACCTCACGTCCAAAGAGCTCTTTTAAATATTCATAGAGCCCGACAAGGTCATGCATCCCACCCCTTCCTTCTCTGAAACGGTAGAGTACATCAACATCACTCGCTTCAGTATCCTCGCCGCGGGATACCGAACCGAAAATTCCAAGCGTCTCAATACCGAACCGCTCCTGAATCTCCGCAAGGTTCTCGGAAAGTTTCCTCAAGACCTCTTCCTTGATGCTCACATACGCTGCCATTTATTATTGTACAGTCTATTTGTCCTCAGGTATTATCAGAGTTTCCCATCCATATATACCTTATCCGAACCAACATACTTCCATGAAAGGAGTAACCCACATCATCCTTACGCTGGCAACAGCTATCCTCATCCTTGCCCCAACAATCCCAACGCTTACTACCCCGACGGCTATTCTTGGGGCAGTCCTCTTCCTGCTTGGCGCATTTCTTGGCTCCATCACTCCCGATGTTGACATGGGAAAAGGCTCTGCCATCTTCCACGCAGAAATTCCCGGAGCGAAGGGGAAGAAGTTCTTCTTAACCCCTGTCTTCGGGCATACCATTAACATCCTCTGCTACAAACCGGTGCGCTTCGTCTTCCACCTGATCTTCGGCGACAAGATTTACGCAAAGCAGGGACACCGCGAGCTTCCGCACTCGCCAATCGGCATCCTCTGCATGTCCGCTCTTCTCACGTTCTACATCTGGCTTGTCTGCTTTGCTCTCTCCTTCATCCCGGGACTCGCATTCCTCGCAAACAACCCGCTTATCTTCCTCTTCGGCGGCTCCTTCCTCTTCGGATGCTTCATGCACTTAGTCGAAGACACCTGTGATATCGCAGGCATCCACTACTTCTATCCATTCTCCTTCCGCAGACTCCGCGGGAAAATCCTTGGAGACGGAACCGATGTACGCCCGCGTGTGTACACTGTCATTCTTCTGATCGCCGCGGTAATCCTCTGCGCGGCATCCTTTATCCTCAGCCTTCCGGCATTCGTTGGAATCCTTGCTGCGCTCATCCTCTGGATTATTTTCCTTCCAGCATCCGGTGTTCCGGCAAAGAAACAGAACCGTGATCTGAGCTGAGATAACACCCTCCATTTTTTCAACCTGCTTCTTCACCCCTCTCCTGAGCGAAACCCTTCTAATGTAAGCACGCCAATACATAGGCATGTATAAACTCGTCTGTGTACACTGCGGTGCGGAGTACTCCCCCGACGCAATTGTGTATAACTGTGAAAAATGCGGACACCTGCTCGCAGTAAAATACGACCTCGACAAAATCACTGTAACCCGCGAGGAACTGCAGAGCAGAAAGATTGGTGTATGGAGATACAAGGAATTCCTGCCGGTCAAGATTGAGCCTGTAACCTTACAGGAAGGAGGCACTCCGCTCTACCACGCAAAGCGCCTTGGTGAGGAGCTTGGATTAAAGAACCTCTACGTCAAGCACGAAGGTATGAACCCTTCCGGCTCCTTCAAGGACAGAGGAATGACTCTTGGTGTCTCCATGGCAAAGCAGCTTGGCAAAAACATCGTTGCCTGCGCATCCACCGGAAACACCTCTGCATCCATGGCTGTGTATGCCGCAAAGGCTGGAATGCCGGGCGTTGTCCTTCTTCCGGCAGGCCACGTCGCTCTTGGAAAAGTTGCACAGGCACTCATGCACGGAGCAAAAGTCATCTCCATTCGCGGAAACTTCGACCGCGCATTAGAGATGGTTCACGAGCTTTGTGTCTCCCACGGCATCTACCTCTTAAACTCTATCAACCCGTACAGACTTGAAGGTCAGAAGACCATCGGTTTCGAAGCAGTTGATCAGCTTGGCTGTGTTCCGGACCGCTTCGTTCTTCCGGTTGGAAACGCAGGAAACATCTCTGCAGTCTACAAGGGTCTGACCGAGTGGAAAGAGATCGGCTTCATCGACACTCTTCCAAAGATGACCGCAATCCAGGCAGAAGGAGCAATGCCTGTTGTAAACGCAATCAAGGGCAACCTGCCGGAAGTTGTTGTCGAGAAGAACCCGGAGACTGTTGCATCCGCAATCCGTATCGGAGCACCGGTCAACGCAGAAAAGGCACTTCGTGCAATCCGTGACACCAACGGTACTGCAGAGTTCGTAACTGACGCAGAGATTCTTGCAATGCAGCGCGACTTAGCACGCCTTGAGGGTATTGGAGTCGAGCCTGCATCTGCAGCATCCGTTGCAGGTATCAAGAAGATGGCAGAACAGGGACTTCTCGATGCAGACGAAAAGATTGTCTGTGTTGTAACCGGTCACCTCTTAAAAGACCCAGAAACCGTTATCAAGCAATGCGCAGCCCCAATCGAGATCGATCCAACCATCGAAGCACTTCTCTCTGTGCTGTAAGTCTGCTGATAGTACTTCTCATGCTGGCAGTCCCGGCGGCTGCCAACACCGCAGACTTTACCGTCTCGGAAAACGGCTCGGTATTATTTGCCGAAGCCCGTTTCTCCGGTTCTTCATACCTCCTGGTAACTCCGGGTATTTTAGGCGAGGATGCAGCTCTTGAAACAGTGGGCAGTCTGACATTAATCTCTGAAGACGGAACTGTTGTTGAGCCGAAGAATACGAAAGGGACACTGACTTTTCCCGAAGGGAACTATACCTTAACGTACGAAGTTCCAATCTCTGCAGGTTTTGTTTACGCAAAGTTTCCGGAGTTCTTTGATGTAACAGTCACGCTTCCAAAGCCGTACACGACAGGCAACAAGATTCTTGGAACTGTGTCTTCCGGAGGCATCATCAAAGAGGATGCGGAAAAGACTGTTGTTACGTTTAACCAGACAAAGGTCGCATCGCTGACATTCTACGAGGACAACCGCGAACCGGTTCTCTACGCTTTCCTTGCAGGATGGCTTGTTGTTCTGGCTCTTGCCTGGATGCGTTATCGGAAAATCAAAAAGAATCGAATGAAGATTTGATTTTCATAGATTTTCAATACTCTTCTTTTTTTAATGCACACGATCGTGTGACTTGTATATAAAACATGCAGACAAAACTATTGTGATTTTATAATATATATTGTGTATTCTCAGCGAAATCATATTTAATGAATCATACTATATTCTTATCAGAGAATAGCCTTATTATCCCTCCGAATAAATAAATATGTTTGGTATTTACTATGAAAGCGGTCTTAGGACTTGAAGACGGAACTATCCTCACAGGAACTGGTTTTGGCGTGGAAGGCCAGGCATCCGGTGAGCTGATAGTAAACCTTGCATCCAACGGATACATGGAAGCCTTAAGCGACCCGGGAGTATCTGGACAGCTTTTAATGTTCGGTTATCCTCTCGTTGGAAACTACGGGGCAAATAAAGACCAGCTTCAAAGCTCGAAAGTTCACGCAGCAGGAACTATCGTCCGCGAGCTTTGTACTCAGCCAAAACATCAGCCGACTTTATCCTCATTCTTCGAGGAAAACGGCTTAATAGGCATCGAAGGAATCGACACCAGACGCCTCACAATCAAACTCCGTGAAGAAGGAGTCATGAGGGCTGCTGTAATCACCGGCTCTGACGATGGAGAAGCAGCAGTTGCTTTAGCCCGCGCTTCCCCTGTTCAGGAAACCCGTGAATTAATCCCGGCAGTAACCTGCGATGAAGCATACCGCATCGAAGGTACCGGCAAAAAGATTGCAGTCCTTGACTTAGGATGCAAAAAATCTGTATTCCAGAGCTTACAAAAGCGCGGAGCAGACTTATACGTCTATCCGTACGGAACCACAGCAGACGTAATCCTCGAAAACAAACCGGATGCACTCTTTGTAACCAACGGTCCGGGATACCCGCTTGCAGCACCGAAGGCAATCTCAACTGTCAAAGACATCCTTGGAACAATTCCTGTACAGGGAATCTGCATGGGTTCTGAAATTATCGCAGCAGCCCTTGGTGCAGAGTTCGAAAAACTCAAACTAGGACACAGAGGTGCCTCTCAGCCGGTTAAGTTCAGTGATGGTACTGTTGCTGTCACCTTCCAGAGCCATGGATATGCGGTCAAAGCAGACTCTCTTCCTGAAGGATGTGCTGTCACCTGTATAAACGCAAACGACGGTACTCTTGAAGGATTCGAGAACACAGACCTTGGAATCACCTGTGTGCAGTTCCAGCCTGAGCACGATGCAATGTATGACGGCGCGGAAAAACCAATCTACGACATCATGTACAGAGGAATCCCAGATGCCTAAAAACCCAACACTCAAAAAAGTTCTCTTAATCGGTTCCGGACCGATTCAGATTGGACAGGCCGCAGAATTCGACTACGCAGGAAGTCAGGCATGTAAGGCTGTCCGTGAGGAAGGAATCGAAGTCGTCCTCGTCAACTCCAATCCGGCAACTATTCAGACCGATGTCGAAACTGCAGACCGCGTCTACGTCGAACCGCTCAAAGCAGAAATTATCGCCGAGATTATCAAAAAGGAAAAGCCGGATGGAATCTTATCCGGTATGGGCGGTCAGACCGGATTAAACCTGACTGCCGAACTCTACGAAATGGGTGCCTTAGAAGGCGTCCAGATTCTTGGAACTCCGCTTGATGCAATCTACCACGGAGAAGACCGCGACCTCTTCAAAAAGCTCATGATTGACATCGGAGAGCCGGTCCCGAAGAGTTTCATCTTAACCGACATCGCTCAGCTTGAAGAAGCCTACAACGAAGTCGGCCTTCCGGCAATCATCCGCCCTGCATACACCCTTGGAGGTGCCGGCGGAGGCGTTGCAAACACCAAAGACGAACTGAAGAAAATCGTTGAGCACGGCTTAACCAAATCCCGTGTTCACCAGGTCTTAATCGAAGAGTCCGTCAAAGGCTGGAACGAGATTGAGTTTGAGGTCATGCGTGATGCAAGTGATACCTGTATCATCATCTGCAGCATGGAAAACGTCGATCCGATGGGAGTACATACCGGAGAATCTGTCGTCGTCGCTCCAATCCAGACTTTAACCGCTGACGAGTTCGGTGTCATGAGAAGAGCAGCCATCAAAATCATCCGCGCATTAAATGTTCAGGGCGGATGCAACATCCAGATGGCATTCAAAGACGGTGACTACAGAATTATCGAAGTCAACCCGCGTGTTTCCCGTTCATCTGCTCTCGCATCGAAAGCCACAGGATACCCGATTGCACGTGTCGCCGCAAAAATCGCTATCGGATTACGCCTTGATGAGATTGACAACTCGGTTACCGGATGTACTCCGGCATGTTTCGAGCCTGCTGTAGACTACGTTGTCGTCAAAGTTGCCCGCTGGCCATTTGACAAATTCAAGACCGCAGACAGAACCTTAACCACAGCCATGAAGAGTACGGGTGAAGTCATGGCTATCGGCAGAACCGTTGAGGAAGGATTCAAGAAGGCACTTCGCTCCCTTGATACCGACATCACCCAGCACACCGACATCAGCGAGATTAAGATGATTCTCTCCCGCCCGACCGACGAGAGATTCCCGACACTCTTTGATGCCTTCAGAATCGGCATGACCGTAGACGATGTCTATGCCTTAACCCAGATTGAGCCGTTCTTCCTCGAGAAGATTAAAAACATCGTCCAGATGGAAAATGACCTCAAAACCCATCCGACCGATGAGCTTGTCATCAGCGCAAAGAAGTTCGGCTTCTCCACATCCGAGATTCATGAGCTTACCGGATGGAATATCTACCGTGTCGAAAGCTTAGTCGGTCTTCCGACTTACAAGATGGTCGACACTTGTTCTGCTGAGTTCCCTGCAAAGACTCCGTACTACTACTCCACCTGGGAGGACGAGTGTGAACTGACCGTCTCTGACAAGAAGAAGGTCTTAATCCTTGGTTCCGGTGCAATCCGTATCGGACAGGGTATTGAGTTTGATTACTGTACGGTTCACGCAGTCCAGTCCATGCGCGAGGAAGGAGTCGAGGTACACATCGTAAACAACAACCCGGAAACTGTATCTACTGATTTCGACACCTCAGACCGCCTCTACTTCGAGCCGATGCAGCTTGAAGATGTTGTCCATATCTTAAGAAAAGGTGACTATGACGGAGTTATCGTCCAGTTCGGAGGTCAGAACTCTGTAAACCTTGCAATCCCGATTCAGGAAGAACTCAAGCACTTCGGCCTAAAGACCAAGGTTCTTGGAACTGCTCCGGACAACATGGATATTGCAGAGGATAGAAACCGTTTCAGCGTTCTCTTAGAAAAAGACTGCATCCCGTCTCCGGCAAACGGTTCTGCATACTCCGAGAAGGAAGCATACGATATCGCAGCAAGAATCGGATACCCGGTCTTAGTCCGCCCAAGCTATGTTCTTGGAGGACGCGCAATGGAGTTAGTCCATGATGAACTTCAGCTCCAGACCTACATCAAAGAGGCAGTTCGTGTTTCCAACACTCACCCGGTTTTAATCGACCGCTATCTTGACAACGCAACCGAACTGGATGTCGATGCTGTATGTGACGGCGAACAGGTTTTAATCGGCGGTGTTATGGAACACATCGAAGAAGCAGGTGTCCACTCCGGTGATTCTGCATGTGTTCTTCCAGCCCAGACCTTAACCCCTGAGCAGATTGAGACCGTTAAAGAGTACACCAGAAAGATTGCTCTTTCCTTAAACGTCATCGGATTAATCAACATCCAGTACGCACTCCACGACGGAACAATCTATGTCCTTGAGGCAAACCCGCGTGCCAGCAGAACCGTTCCGTTCGTCTCCAAAGCCACAGGTGTCCCGCTTGCAAAGATTGCAGCTAAAGTCATGCTTGGAAAGAAGCTTTCCGAGCTTGGATACCAGGAAAAGGAGATTAAGCACGTTGCAGTCAAGGAAGTTCTGCTGCCGTTCTCCAAGCTCCCGGGTGTTGACCCAATCCTCGGTCCTGAGATGAAGAGTACGGGAGAAGTTATTGGTATCGACTATGACTTTGGCCGTGCATTCTACAAGGCATCCCAGGCTGCAGACAACACTCTGCCGCTTGCAGGCAATGTATTTATCTCGGTTACAGATTCCCAGAAACCTGAAATTCTGCCGATTGCAAAGAAGCTCCATGACTTAGGATTTACACTCTACGGAACTGTCGGCACTGTCCGCTACATGGAAAACAACGGTGTCCCGATGTCTCTGGTTCGCAAAGTTCAGGAAGGCTCTCCAAACATCATCGACATGATTCGCGGAGCAGACGTTGATTTAGTCATCAACACGCCAGGTGACAAGAATGCACGTGCCGACCACTTCCAGATGATGAGAGCAACAATCGACTACTCTATTCCGTATGTTACAACCATCTTTGGTGCAGAGGCGGCAGCTCTTGCTATCGAATCTATGAAGAAGAATCCGATAACTATTGAGCCTCTGTCACACTATCACTCGGAATATCAGTAAATACCGTCCCTTTGGGACTTTTCCTTTTTTTAATCCCAAATCTAAAATACAAAGGAGCCCCTATACTTTGTAACATATGGATGAGATTGGATGCAGCAGGGAAGAGGTGCTGTCTCTGCTTGCCGGATATCGTGCACGTGATGTGCCGCATGAGAGGATTTTCAGTTCGATGTGTACTGTTCCGCACAAAATTGCTCTTGAGGTCCACAAGTATTTTGCGTCAACAAATCTTGGAGACCCCGGGCTTTATCCAGGAACTGCTGAGATTGAGCGAAGGCTGATTTCAGATCTTGGATGTCTTCTTCACGGAAAAGATATTGGCGGATATGCAACATCAGGCGGTACTGAATCGAATCTTCAGGCGGTTCGCATCGCAAAAAAACTGCATCCAACTGACAAACCAAATATTGTGGTTCCCAAATCTGCCCACTTCTCGTTTGACAAAACAAGTGATATCTTAGGAGTTGAGATGAGAATGGCACCATACAAAGAGGGAAGCTTTACCGTTGATACTGGGAAGATGGCAGAGCTTGTGGATAAAAATACGATTGCTGTAGCATGTGTTGCGGGAACTACGGAGTATGGTGTTATCGATGATGTGAAATCTGTGTCCTCTATCGCCTTGGAAAATGATATCTGGTGTCACGTGGATGCTGCATTTGGAGGTCTGGTAATTCCGTTTATGAAAAATCCAGTGCCCTTCGATTTCGAAATTGACGGGGTGTCATCAATTACTCTTGATCCGCATAAGATGGGGATGAGTACAATCCCGTGCGGAACTTTTCTCATCAGAGAGCCTGAACACTTAAAACTTCTAAGTGTTGATTCACCGTATCTTACGATGAAGACCTCATTTACTTTGACAGGCACGCGCCCCGGAGCTGATGTTGCAGGCGCTTATGCTGTCCTTAAGTATCTTGGACGCGAGGGATTCCGTGATATTGTGTCTGGATGTCTTGAAAATACAAGACGTCTTGTTTCCGGGATGGAGGCTTTTGGGTACAAAAAGGTGCTAAATCCTGTACTAAACCTCGCATCATTTTATGCGGCAGATATTCCGGAGGGCTGGAAGGTTTCCAGAACGCGGGCAGGACATATGAGATTTGTTATGATGCCGCATGTAACGCGTGATGTTGTCGAGACCTTCCTTGATGAGGTCTCCAGGCTTCATTAACTCTTTTTTGTGCACATTTTGACACTAAATATCCTTAAATTGCTGAACGGATAATTAAAAATTATGAGTTCTGATGATGCGGTATCTCCTGTTGTGGCCACAATTCTTCTCGTGGCTATAGTTGTCGTCTTAGCAGCGGTTGTTGCATCGACAGTTATCCCGATGGCTGGAAATATCGGGACGGTAAAGTCTGTATCGGCTGTTGTAACTTTGAACGACGCAGGAACTTTGCCTGTGGTAACTGTTGTCGGAGGGGCTGATGCTGAGTATGTGGAAAAGTTGACCGTCTATGTGTCTGGTACAGAGGAGGCTGTAATCTCTGTGTCAAACCCGCTTGTTGGAAAGCCGTATACATCAGATCCTAAATTTAGTCTTGGAGCTGTCGGGCGCCAGACGGTAAGTATTGCGGCAAGCTTTGATGACGGGACGGTTCAGACTTTGTACACCGGAACTTTTGTGTTCAAGGGTTAAAGCCAATTCAAGTCTTGAAGAATAATTTAGCGCGGGTATTTCTTCTTCAAGCACCAACATATCATAAATGGATTGTGTACTCTTAGCAAGCGGGAGCAAAGGAAATTGTATCTACATCGGAAACGGCAGTGATGCCGTAGTTATAGATGCGGGTATCGGATATCTGAAGCGGACGCTTGAGGAGTATCGCATCCCTGCCGAAACAGTGCGTGCTCTTTGTGTGACGCACGAACACGCAGACCACGTACGCTCGGCAAAGGCATTTCTAAAGGCTGCAAAGATTCCGGCTGCGGCATCAGGCGGGACACTTTCTGCGATGCAGAAAAGTGGTGTGCTTTCCCAGTCTGCTGATAAGATTCTCATGCATGACAGAATCGGTGTTGATTTCGGTACACTGACTGTTACCTCTTTTAGAACATATCACGATGCGGCAGAACCTACAGGATTCATTATCGAGGATGGAGATTCAAGAATTGGAGTGTGTCTTGATACGCATACTGTCTCAGACTCTATGATGACAGCGCTTTGTTCCTGTGATGCTGTTGTTCTCGAGAGCAATTACTCAGAAGAGGCCATGAAGACCGACCGCTTCCCTGCATGCAAAATGTGCAGGCTTTGCGGTGCTTCCTGCGGAGGCGACTGTGCAGTAAAACGGGTTTACCCGCGCTACTTAAAGGACAGAATCAGAGAAGACGGTCACTTATCAAACGAGGCCTCGTCAAAAACTCTCTCGGTTCTAAAAGACCATGTAGGCTGTGTTGCTCTCGCCCATTTGTCGGAAAACTACAACCGCCCAAACCTTGCACGCGAGAAAGCAGAAGATGCAGTTCGCGAAAGCGGATGCGTGATTTATGTCTCAGACCAGCTTCCTGAATATCGCGAGAAGAGAATGGTGCGTATCTCTATCTGAAAAAAAAGTTATTTGGATGCAGATTCCGGCTCGCCGGCTTTTGCTGCTTCATTTTCAATATTTGCCGCGTCTTTTTCACCGCTTAAGAACTTTGTAACCGTTCTGTCTTCACGGCCTAAGTAAATCATAGCGACGGTCAGACCAAGGATAACTATCGTGATGCCGATGACATCCAGAAATGACGGGGATGCGACAAGAAGCCGGCGAACCATTGTTGTAATACCTGCGATTAAAATCGGGCGGACCAGGACTCTGCCGAAGGTCACATAGGATCTCACCATGTCGATTAATGTCGCAATAACGATGATTAAGAGAATTGACTGGAGTGCTGCGGTGAGTGTCTCTTGTGTCGGCATGGCTGCCGCTGCTTTTAAGAGCTGAATCGATTCTACTGCACCAACAACTGCCGCTGCAACAAGAAGTGCTGCGATTAAGAGATAGATGAGGATGGTAACAAGAGAACACCCTTTTACCAGAAAGTCACGAAGCTGAGCTACTGTTATCATCAGTCACCTCTCATTGCCTTCGTATTTGCCCAGCGTACGCGAATCGTAAACTCTTCCGCCTGTGTTGGATTTGCGGCGAGCGCATCTGCATAGGTACTGTATGCATCATCGAAGCGTTTGAGCTGCTCAAAGACGATTCCTTTCAGGAAAAGCACATGGGCTTTGTCTGCCGGCTCTGCCGCAAGACAGGCATCATAATATCGGAGCGCATCGTAGAGGAGTCCCTCTTTTCTGAGATTTCCAGCCCGCTCTAATAGTTCTTCTGCTGTTCCTTTAGGCATTCTCCAGTTTCCTGATTTGTAAATCTCTGCTGCATAGGGCGGTGCAAAAACTCCGCCTGCCTCCTGAGCGCAGTGAACTTTTGTAAGCCAGACCTGCGTCAGCATCGAGTCATCATTAAAGAAACACCATTCTTCTGCACGGTAGATACAGTTACCAGCCTCTTCCCATTCTTTTTTCTGTGCATGAGCGTTTGCGCGGACAACCAAAGATGCTGCATCTGCCGCGCGGACTGAATCTGCTTTGTCAAGTTCGGCAAAAGCTGCATCAGGATTGTCCGCGTAGAGGAGTGCTTCTGCCTTTAACACATGAAGCATTGATTTGAAATCAGCAAATCTCTTCTCGTCTTCCTTTGCAACATTCCATTCTGGAAGAATTAAGAGGGCTTTCTCAAGCTCTTCTGCACATTCGCTAAACTTTCCCTGCGCTTTGATAACCGATGCCTTGCCCACATATGCGAGCGGGTTTTTGTCATCGTCAGCGATTGCCTCATCATATTTTACAACCGCTTCGTCCAGCTTTCCGGCAAGCGCTAAGTCTTCTGCTTCCTCGATTTTATCAGGCAATTTCGACACCGTCCCTAACAACTCTCACGCGTCCTGATTCCGTGGATAGTGAAAATCCATGATTATAGAGCCATTCACGGGCGTTTCCATGTCCATGAATCATCAGTTCAACAAGGTCTGCCGGTTCATCCACATCTGTTGACATACGCATTGAATCGATAATCTCAACAGACATTCCAAGCTCTTCTGCAATTTCTAAATGGCGGCGGAATGAGAATCCGTAGTATTCAACATGGAACTTCTCAGGGTTTTTGATAAAGAGAATATTGGTGCCTCCGCCAAGTCCCGGGACAATTGCTAAATCTGCCTTGGTGGATACCACACGCTGAAGGCTTCCCGGAGTTACCATTGGAAGATCTGACATGATAATTAATGCCGGGCAGTGAAACTGCGGAAGAGCCCAGTTGATTGCCTCATTTAATCCTTCACGGCGAATGGCCACCAGTGCATCCCTGCACTCGTATTTGGAGGTGCAGAGAAGAGTAGCAGTACATCCTGTTCTCCGGACTGCATAAATAACGTCTCCGAGCATGACTTGTGCAAACTCTTCGCGTTCCTCCTCGGATAAAACACCTGACAGCCTGGTCTTCGGGTTAACCGGCCGGAAGGGAATCAGGGCATGAAAATACATATAGTACCTATTTGCTTCCAGAGCAAATAGATACTTTCCTTCGTATCACTCGTTTTTGTATCCGCTATGTCGTTTCCAGAGGTAGCAGATTCTCTGTATTGCCGAGAGGTTTGTACAGACGGCAACAACGGCAACAGATATCCAGATGAATCCGAAAAGACCGCCCGCGATTAAAAAGAGCATGGTCTCAGGTCTTCCAAAAAATCCAACCCCTTCCAGCGGGTCCGATATTTTTCCATCCTCTTTTGCAGTGTATCCTGTCTCGGCATATGTTACCGGTTTGATGAAGGTGTTCATTATTGAGCCGATCACTGCGAGGCCTGCAACACCCATGTATGCGATTGTTGGAATATTGAATTCTGCAAGGTATGCGGGGACACTGATAAAGCATGAGAGACCTATTGAGAAGAGAACTATACCATCCACATATTTGTCCACAATCCAGTCAATAATTGCTCCAAAGTCGCTTTTCTTGTTTGTAAGACGAGCTACAGATCCGTCTGTTAAGTCAAGTATTCCGGAGATTGAAAGAAGAATGCTTCCGATTACGAAGTGAGTTGTAAGGTAGCATGCGGCAGCAGCCATTCCGAAAAGGAATGATAGGAATGTTATCTGGTTCGGTGTTATTCCTGTTTTTGAGAGAAGCAGGATGAACGGGTCGAGCCAGCCTGTTAGTTTGTGGCGTATTGATGTGATGTTCATGGGATGGGAGAGTATTTGAAGTCTTGTACCAAATAATATACATCTTCAAAATATAATAATCAGAGGCCCTTGATGAATATGATATCCTGCCCACATGTTCTGATGATCTCAGAAATTACTGCCGATGGAAAACTGACTCTCGGCAAGGGCATTTCCAGTAAAATTCTGATGAAGCATATGTCGCACGAAGCAGAAGTTCTGCTTCACCAGACGCGTGCAGAGTATGATGCAATTATGGTCGGCTCTTCGACGATTCGAATCGATAACTCGTTTTTGACGGTTCGTATGGTGGAAGGGAAAAGCCCTCTTCGGGTGATTCCGAATGCGAAGGCTGACCTTGATGAGAACTCGAATGTGTTTGATACATCTCTTGCGAAGACAGTGCTCGCGGTAAGTGAGAAGGCAGCAGAGGAACGCATCGATATTTTCCGTGCAAAAGGTGTTGATGTGGTTGTTGCCGGTTCTGAGCATGTTGAGTATCCGCGTCTGATGCAGATTTTATCTGAGCAGTACGGTGTCAAGTCCTTAATTGTTGAAGGAGGTCCTACCTTGAACTGGCATATGCTGAATGCAAAGCTTGTCGATGAGATTCGTTTAATCCATATGCCCTTTATTGTCGGCGGAAGTGATACTCCGTCTCTGGTCGGCGGTATGCGGATTGGTTCGGAGAACGAGATGATTCGCTTAAAGCTTAAAGGGACTGCAATGTACGGGGAAAATCTCGTAACCGAGTATGATGTGGTTTACTGACCGCATCGAACTGCTTTTTTGATTGTATTTTAGTCTTTGACGATGAAGGAAGCGCCGAAGAGAGCTACCATCACAAAGATGTAGATAGCATAACAGATTCTCCACTGCTCAGCACCAAAGGCAAAACTTCCAATATAGATAGTAGTTCCAAGTGTCGGACAGCAGAGTGCACAGGTTACAAATATTACCGCAATTATCAGCATTATAAGACTAATCAGCCGAAGAATAGTCTTTTTCTTCATAGTTAATAGAATGGGTTTGATGGGTATATAGTTTCTCTGCAAATGCTGCTCTTATCTGCGGCAATTACATGGTGAGTAAATAGTCAAAAGATGTCCTGGATAAATTAAGAAAATAAAAAAAGAAAACGCGTTACTTATTCCAGTACGCGTTCTTCAGTTTTCTTCTGGCTGTTGGTGCCGGCTTTGCCTGCTGCTTCTTCTGCGGGCCAAGGGACACTGCCTTTCCGCGGTTCTTTGCACCAAGAACCGCAATCTTTCCGCGGACAGCTAAAACGTCTGCGGCAACGAGTTTTGCAAGCTCGCGAATCTCTTCTTCTGTTGCGTCAGAATTCTGGAGCCACTTAATCTTAATTACTTTGCGTGCTTCGAGCTGGCGGCGGACTTCGTCTGCGATATCATCCGTACAGCCGTTTTTTCCGACCCAAATTGTTGGCTTTAAGGTCTGGACATAGTTTTCTGTATTATCCGTGATTATCTCACCTGGTTTGTATTTTTCCTCAAGGGAATACGAACAGCATTCCCGCACTCCTGACAGGTATAGACAACCTTGCCGTGCTGAACACGCACACGGAGATTCTTGCCCGGAACAAAATGTGTTCCGCAGCAGCGGCAGAAGGTCCTCTTCTGCTGCTTTGAAAGTCTGAGACGCTGTCTCATGGATATTTCGCGCGCAAGGGAAACATATCGGTTGGCAAGCTCAGGATTATCCTGTTTGTCATGCGCAAGAGAGAACAGAATCTCAATCCGTTCCCGTGCGATCTGCTTGACCGATGCACCCTTCTCAGACTTTGCCATGTTATGCCCTAATTTATGGAACGTAAAAGCTCTTCATACTTTGGGTAACACACGCACTTTTCTGCCCTCAATTACGAGGCGGTCATCACAGAATAAAGCGATGGCCTCAGAGTATGCGATGTGTTCCTGCTCTAAAATACGGGCATCAATTTTGTCCTCATCGTCATCATCAAAGACAGGAACTGCCTTCTGGATGATGATTGGCCCTGAGTCTAAGCCTTCATCAACGAAGTGGACTGTGCATCCGGCAATCTTGACTCCGTAGTCTAAGGCCTGCTTTTGTGCATGCAGTCCCGGAAATGCCGGAAGAAGGGCCGGGTGGATGTTGAGCATTCTGCCGGCAAAGGTTCTTGAGATCTCTGGACCAATGATTCGCATATATCCTGCACAGACAAAAAGGTCTGCTCCGGTCTTTTTCATTGATTCAAGAAGGTCTGCTTCGAAGGATGCCTTGTCTGGATAATCCTTAAAGTTGTGGACGATAGCCGGAATTCCAACATTCTTTGCCCGCTCAATAGAGTAGGAATCTTTGTTGTCGGTAAGGAGTGCAACACACTCTCCGTTGATTTTACCGGCAGCAAGGCTGTCTAGGATTGCCTGGAAGTTGGATCCTCTGCCGGATGCGAGAACTGCAATCTTTTTCATGGCTGTCCGCCGATGATGACTTCTGTCTTCTCAGTCAGGTTTGCAAAGATACCGTTCTCGAGAACTCCCGGGATTGCGTTGATAGCTGCTTCGAGTGCCTTTGCATCTTTAATCTCTCCGAATGCACAGTCGAAGATGTAATTTCCGTTGTCTGAGATAACAGGTCCATCCTTCTTGGTTCCGTTTCTCATAACAGGCTCTCCGCCTAATGCCTTTAATTTCTCACAGACGCTTCCGTATGCAAATGGAAGAATCTCAACAGGTACTGCTGCGTTTGGAACCTCAACTGCCTTGGACGGGTCGATTACGACAACAAACTTCTTTGCGGCGTCAGCTACAATTTTCTCGCGAAGAAGTGCTGCTCCTCTTCCTTTGATTAAGTTCTTCTCTGGAGATACCTGGTCTGCTCCATCGATTGCGATGTCTAAAACCGGGTGAAGGGATAATGTGGTCAGCGGAATGCCGTACTCTTCGGCACGCATTGCTGTCTGGTGTGAGGTTGGAACACCCATAATTCTAAGGCCTTCGTTCTTGATTCTCTCACCAAGTCTCTCCATTGCGAAGAAAACTGTAGAACCGGTTCCAAGACCGACAATCATGCCGTCTTCTACCATATTTGCCGCGCGGAATCCTGCGTCCTGCTTGGCATTTGCAGCTGCATCACTCATGGGGTAATATTGGTCTTATCATATAGTAATTCCTTTGGGTGGTCTTGGCAGATTATTATTCACATAGTTTGATTCATAACAGATTACATCTCATAAAAATATATGAACACAGCTGTTCCTTCTGAGAAAACACTAAAGCTGATTATTCTCTCGGCAGCTCTTGCCGCGTTTATGTCGTCGCTGGACGGAACAATTGTAAATATCGCTCTTCCGACGATTTCTGATATTTTTGACCTTCCAAGCTCTTCTGTGTCATGGGTTTCTACTATCTATCTGCTTGTGATGGCCGGTTCGCTTTTGATTGTTGGAAAACTGACAGACAGTATTGGGTATCGGAAAATTTTCCTGACCGGTTTTGTTCTTTTCACGTTTGGTTCATTTGCCTGCGGTTTTTTCCCTGATGTTACCGGTTCGTTTGGTCTGCTTCTCTTATCCCGTGTGATTCAGGCACTTGGAGGTGTCATGATGACAATTATCGGGCCTGCAATGCTTACCAGATACATGCCGGGAGTTCAGCGCGCAAAAGGTCTTTCTGTTGTTGTTCTTTTCGCGTCTATCGGTATGGCTCTCGGTCCGACACTTGGAGGTCTTCTGACAGAGTATCTTTCGTGGAACTGGATTTTCTACATCAATGTCCCGGTTGGAATCGTTACTCTTCTCCTTGGCATTTTTGTTCTTCCAAAGGATAACACCAAGCCGTTTACTCTCAAAGGATTTGATGCAGCAGGGGCTGTTCTCATCTTCGCAGGTCTTGCTTTCCTGCTTTATGCTTTCTCTGAGGGGTACAATCTTGGTTGGACTTCGGTTCCGATTATTACCTGTATTGTGCTCGCTGTTGTCTGTATTACGGGTTTTCTCTGGCGCGAGACACATTGTGCGTCTCCGATTCTTGAACTCAGTCTTTTCAGAAATCGGTCATTCCTTCTGCTGAATCTTGTGCTGACTCTCATGTACTTTACTCTTGCAGGCGCGCAGTATCTCCTTCCGTTCTATCTTCAGCTCATCAAGCAGCTTTCAACCTTTGAGTCAGGTATTGTGCTTACGGTGATGTCTCTTGGGATGATGGTCGCAGGAGTTCTTGCGGGTCAGCTTTATGCTAAGATGGTTGGTAAGATCAGAGTTATGCTGCTTGTTGGAATCGGCTCAATAATTGTTGGTTTCTTCCTGCTCTCGAAGCTGAGTCCGGTGTCAGGACTTGGAATTGTTGCTTTAGGTCTTGTTATGATCGGTTTTGGATTGGGTTTTGTGACAACTCCTGCATCCACTCTTCTTCAGGGTTCGGTAAATCCTTCAAAGAGCGGTATGGTTTCCAGTATTACAAGTCTTGAGCGTTTTGCTCCTATGACTATAGGTATCGCATTTTTCAACACTATGATTATTGTGGGTGTTAAGGCGATTGCAAAACACACAGATATCACAACTGGTCCTATGCAGGAGGTAGCGGCAAATATTCTGACGTCCGGTTTTGATCTTTGCTTCTTTATTTCTATGGGTATAGCTGTCCTGACGTTTGTTATCTGTTTGTTTGTGAGAGAAAGCCGGTTAAAACCGGATGCATAATTTTTTTTGTTGTGTCCCGCCGCTGTCGGGTCTAATCGACCCGACCAAGGCGCGGCGCTCTCTCCTCTCTCCTACACCAAATCCAAAACATCGCCGCGGAGACACTGACTAATCCACTTCAAAGAATCAGGATGCCTCAAAAGATTTGCATGATTCAACTGAAAGACCTTAACACGAAGATATGGCAATTTTAGAATCTCCCCGCCCATAGTTGACGAAAAACAACCGACAAGACCATCGCCCTTATTACTCTCCGTCTTAACAATCTGATTCGGCTTATCAGTAAGAGTTACAGACTGCAAAGTAGACTTCTTAGTCCCGAATCCAAAGAAACAATCCTCCTTCTCAAGAAGAAGAGAATAACCCTTTCGTACATAACTTTGAAACACCCTCGCACCAGCATAGGTATCAGGTGCTAAATCATAGAGAAAATCCTCCATATCCTCAACAGACATAGACACCCCGTACTTCACAAGAGGACTTGCCTCAAGATAGCGGACACTCGGCATCAGCTCAGCAAGACTCTGGAACCCAATCATAATCTCACGTGTAATACCAACAGTGTCTGCAACAGCATTTGGAACCATAATAATGTCCCCTGTCATATAAGTATTGATAATCTCATATGAACCCTCAAACGGAACACCAAGCATAACAACCTTATTCAGACGTCCTGTCCCGTACTTTGCGGCATATGCTGAAGTAACAATACCCCCCATACTGTGGCATACAATATTTACCGAAGAAAATCCCTCTGCTATCAACTCCTCTATCTGCTGACACAAAAGCTCTGCCGTATCCCTGCACGACTTCCTGAAATCATAAGAGAAAAAGTACACCGGAGAATCCGACATAGTCCTGCAAAGCCACTCAACCAGAATAACATCCTGCTTTAAAACCCCGTACTCCTTCTCCAGAAGTGAAACATTCTGCAGATTCACCCCATTATTTTTCACGCGGAGATCAGAACTGATATCAAGCCTCTTTGCATCAGTAAGCACAGCCGGTGCTGAGAACCAGAGCTTCTTACCATCCTCTGGAAGATAAAGCTGGCTTCCAAGAATACCTGGAATATATATAACCGGACAGCCGCGTGACATAAAAAATTGTTACTTACAAAAAGATAAATAGTTTCTGAAGGAGGAAGTTACACCTTTGAAGCAAAGAGAGATTCTATCTCATCTAAAACATGCAAAGTATCAGATCTCTGCCTTCCAATATCCACTTTGAACACTTCCGCCAGAGAATAAAACTCCAAAAATGCCCCTCTTATCTTCTGAATCTCCAACACCCCGTCTGCAAACTGTTTTCTTTTCTCAATCTCCTCTGCCCGGCGTTTTACAAGCACACGGCATTCAGCATAATCCATACAGAGCTTATTGTACCTCTTCTCTGCCGAGATAATCTGCCCCTCCTCCAAAAGAGCTCTGATTTTCTTCGAACCAGAAACAAGACGTGCCATATATTTATTGAACCTGCGGGTAACCGGAAACTGATAGAGAGCCATTCTATAACTATTCGAGACACTCGGTTATACCTTTTTTCCCGTATCACTTCGTTTCCTTTATCAATAAGCCCGACTAATAGTACATCATGTGTATTGCAGTTCCCGCAGAGGTTTTAGAAATCCGTGACGGAAATGTCGCACTCGTAGACTATGGAGAACTTCAGCAGGAGGTCAGAATCGACCTTGTTGATGTCAAAGTAGGCGAGTTCGTTCTTGTACACGTTGGATTTGCCATTCAGCGCTTATCCCGCGAAGAAGGTCTTGAAACCCGCGAAATCTTCAAAGAAGTCTATCAGGCAATGGCTGAAGACGGAGTTACGGAATAAATAAGCCATGCATGAATCAGGAATCGCCTACGATATCTACGCAACCGCAAAACGCGCAGCAGAAGATAACTGTGCAACTCTTGTCAAAGCCATTCATGTAGACGTGGGCAGTATGGCTATGGTTAACTCTGACCAGGTTGAGTTCATGTTCAACACCTTTATCGCAGAAGACCCGCTCTTCAAGGACACAAAACTGATATTCAATACGGTTCTTCCCTTAGCCGAGTGTTCCTGCGGATACAAGGGTTCAGAGATTTTCGTATGTCCGACCTGCGGAAAACTTCCGCATATGATTCAGGGCAAGGAAATTCTTGTGAAAAATATCGAAATAGAAGCTGAGGATTAAACATGGTAAAAGATACTGAAGTCAATATGATGCACGGAGCAGGAGGCGAAGTCATGGGAGAACTTCTCCAGACTCTTACTGCTTTCAAGAACAACAACGCAGGCGGAATCGGTCTCGAATCTCTTGATGACGGATCAACCTTCACTGTAGGTGATAAGACTGTTGTCCTAACTACGGATTCACACGTTGTAAAGCCTCTTTTCTTCCCGGGAGGAGACATTGGAAGAATAGCTGTCTCTGGAACTATCAATGATTTATCTGTGATGGGAGCTCGTCCAATCGCTCTTACCTGTGCCATGGTCATCGAAGAAGGATTCCCAATCGCTGATCTTGAAAAAATCGTGGCATCTATGGATGAAGCCTTAGGAGAAGTCGGAGCTTCAATTATTACCGGAGACACCAAGGTTGTCGAGAAGGGAAGCATTGATGGCATCGCTATCAATACAGCAGGCGTTGGTGTTGTTGATAACTACCTCATCCGCGACAGAAACTTAAAAGTCGGAGACAAGATTATCGTATCCGGAAACCTTGGAGACCACGGCATGGCTATTGTTTCATACCGCGAGGGATTCGACTTAGGAGACCAGTTAAAGTCTGATGTGGCACCTCTCTGGAAGATGATTGAAGGAGCAATCCTTGCAGGCGGAGACGGGGCAATCCATGCCATGAAAGATCCGACCCGCGGAGGATTTGCTGCATGTATGAACGAGATGGCAAGAAAGGCCGGCGTTAAAGTTGTCGTTCATGAAGAGGCAGTTCCAATTCGCGAAAGCGTTGCATCCGCAGGCGGTCTCTTAGGCATTGATCCTCTTCAGGTTGCAAACGAAGGAAAATGTGTCATGGGCGTAGCACCGGAAGCTGCAGATAAAATCTTAGAAGCCCTCCGCGCACACCCGTACGGCAAGGATGCAAGAATTGTAGGAGAGGTCGTGGAAGGCTCAGGTGTTGTGATGCTTACCAGAATCGGCAGCGAGCGCTTCATTGAGCCGCCGATGGGAGATCCTGTACCGAGAGTCTGCTGAAAATGGCAGACCTCATCTTAGCAGATGTTCGTCTTCCTGATGGAAGAATTACAGACATCAGTATCAAAGACGGACGAGTCTCGCACATCGGCTCGTCTGATAAGAACGGTGCAGAAGTAATCTTCTGCAAAAACCGCCTTTGTGTTCCGGCGGCAACGGATATGCACGTGCACATGCGTGATGGGACACAGAAGGCAAAAGAGGACTGGAAGACCGGAACTCAGTCTGCTGTCGCAGGCGGCGTGGCAACGGTTGTTGACCAGCCAAACTCTGTTCCAGCCATAGATAATGCCGAAATATTTTCAAAACGCGTTGAGCTTGCAAAATCCCAGGCTTACTGCCGCTTTGCTGTAAACGGTTCGTTAAATGATACGGCAGACATCAAAGGGCTTGCAGAAGCCGGGGTTCTTGCATTCGGCGAGATGTTTGCAGCACCCTCGAGCTACGGTTCAGCACTTACTCCGGAAGTAATCGCCCGCGTGACAAAAGAGGCTGCGGCTCTTGGAAAGCTCATCACTGTGCACGCAGAAGAGGTAGCACCGGGCATGGTTCACTCGCTTGCAGAACATGCAGCATCCCGCCCTGCATCAGGTGAAACAAAGACCATCTCCCTCGTCAATTCTCTATCTCCCAGGAACGCGAAGCTTCACTACTGTCACATAAGCAGCACTGATTCTTTCTCTGCAATGAAGGCAGGTTCAACATTCGAAGTAGCCCCGCACCATTTATTCCTCTCGTATGAAAGAGCAGAAAACCCTGCAGATACGCATATGAGAATGAATCCTCCGCTTCGTGAGGAATCAGAGAGAAAGAGTCTTCTTGCTGCATTCGATAAAATTGATGTGATAGCCTCAGACCATGCTCCGCACACCATAGCAGAAAAATCTGCTGAGTTTGCATCTGCTCCGTCTGGAATCCCGGGTGTTGAGACGATGCTTCCTCTTTTGATGAATGAGGTGTATGCAGGCCGCCTGAATCTCAACGCGGTTATCGAAAAAACTGTAACGAATCCGAATAGGATTTTAGGAATCGAATCTCCGGCATTTGTACCAGGTGCACGCGCAGACTTTGCCTTATATGCAGAGTCTCCTGTAAAAATCGATGCCGAAAACCTCCACAGTAAATGCAGATGGTCTCCGTATGAGGGAATGTATGGACTGTTCCCGGATATTACTGTGGTATCCGGTGTCTGTGCCTGGAAGGAAGGTGAGTTCTCCCGTGAAGGAGCCTGCTTCCTTCGCGGATAACTTTTTTTAGAAAAATTCTCTTAGAGCTTTTGCCACAGCATCCCCGTAGGGTTCATCAAGAACTGCAGATGCCGAGGCCTTCGCATCTGATGTTCCGTTTGACGGAACAACTGAAAATCCGGCAAGTTTTAACATCGAAACATCATTGACGGAATCTCCTGCTGCAAGGAAGTCAGACGGGGAAATTCCCATTTCAGCGGCAAGCTTTTCAAACGCTGCGCCCTTGGAAAGTCCCGGGGTATGCAGGTGAATCGCAAATCCTGTATCTACAGCAATAACCCCCATTCCGGCAATTATCTCATCCACTTTCTCAATTGAGACATCACGTGAGAACGCCACATCAGAGTGGCGAAGCTCCGCACTGAAAAGCCTAAGTTCTCCTTCCTTCGGGCAGACTGTTTCGCGGATTTTTTCGTATGCTCTCATACAAAGCTCCTTGTTTCCGGCAACAGTCCGTGTCCCAAGGAATCCTTTCCTATACACTCCTCCGTTTTCGGCAATCACATTTCCGTCTGTACCTATCATATGCGAGAGGCAGTCTAAGAAACAGAGAGTGTTTCCGGATGCGAGAACGACTGGAATGTCGGCATCTATCAGGCGGCGAATCTCCTCTACCGCCTTTGTTGAAAGACGGCGTCGGTTGTCTGTCAGCGTGCCGTCAATATCGGTGATAAATGCCTTGTACATACTCTTATTTTTGTGTCCGGATGATATAACAATTCTCTGATTCCGGCTTCAAATCTGCCGTTTTTTCTGACCTTCGCGAAAGTGCGTTTTGAGTTCATTTAGGGATTTGATTCTAAATTTAACAGTTTATTGGGTTCTGATTTTTTGAAAATTTTGAAATGGAGGGCACTTTCGCACCGCGCGGTTGGGGGTTTATATACTCGGAGGTTGATGTATTAGTATATCTCATACAATAAAGGAGAAAAGAAGATATGTCATCAGTTGAAATTGAAGATTTACCAGGAGTTGGGCCGGCAACAGCAGACCGCCTTCGCGAAGCAGGATACTTAACCGTTGAATCCATTGCGACGGCTTCTCCGGCTGATTTATCCGAAGCGACCGAGATTGGAGAAACCACCGCAAAGAAAATCATCCGTGCAGCAGGCGAACTCGCAGACATTGGAGGTTTCAAGACAGGAACCGATATCCTCCTTCGCAGAAAGGATGTCTTAAAACTCAAAACCCTTGTGCCGGAGTTCGACGAAATGCTCGAAGGAGGTTTCGAAACACAGGCAATCACTGAAGTATATGGTGAATTTGGTTCCGGTAAATCCCAGATTGTTCATCAGATGGCAGTAAACTGTCAGCTCCCGCCGGAACTTGGAGGTCTTGGCGGATCGTGTCTTTACATTGACACAGAAAACACCTTCCGCCCGGAGCGTATCGAGCAGATGGTAAACGGACTTGAGTTCGAAAAGCTTCCGGAAGGTTATGAGATTCCGCCGGTTGAAACCTTCCTCGCAAACATCCACGTGGCACGCGCCCACTCGTCTGATCACCAGATGCTCTTAATCGACGCAGCCCGCGAGCTCGCAAATCAGATGGGTGCAGAAGGAAGACCTGTAAAACTTGTCATCATCGATTCATTAACTGGTCTTTTCCGTGCTGAGTATGCAGGACGCGGAACTCTTGCTGGCCGCCAGCAGAAGCTCAACCGCCACATGCACGACCTCTTCAAACTCATCGACAGCTTAAATGCTGTAGGTATAGTCACAAATCAGGTCATGGCAAGTCCGGGTGTCCTTTTCGGAGATCCGACCAGACCGATTGGAGGAAACATTGTCGGACACACAGCAACGTTCCGTATTTACTTAAGAAAGAGCAAGGGCGGAAAGCGTATCGCGCGCCTTGTAGACAGCCCGAACCTGCCGGAAGGAGAGGCCGCATTCTCTGTCGAGATGGAAGGTCTCAAAGAGGCATAAATACCAAAGACACCCCCCTCCATTTTTGCCAATCATAGAAAGTATATAACCTCACGGGACATCATAATAAATCAGATATGAAATCATCATCCTGTCTTAAATTCCTGTTAGTGACAGCCGTCTTCGCCCTGGTTTTTGCAGGCGCAGGAAATGCGGCTACCATTACTGAACCGTCTTACTCTGTTCAAAGTTTGACCATCACACCAAGCACCCTTTTACCTGGAGAAACAGGACAGCTTGATGTAACAATTCTGAATACCGGTTTGTCTCCTCTTGTCATAGACAAAGTTTCTGTAACTGATTCAGATGGTGTTATTTCAGTAAAACATCCTGCAATTACTGCTCTTGGCGCGATTGGTGCAGGTAAATCATTAACCATTACTCTTCCAATTTCAGCAAAATCTGTTGAAGGAACATTTTATCCAACCCTCTATGTTGACTTCAAATATGACTCTGCAACAAATCTACAGTATACTTATCTGAAATACCCGTTCGCAGTAACCGTTGACAGCAAATCCGTCTCGCTTTCTGTAGTCGAGCGTCCTGAATACTTCGAACCTGACACCACTCAGGTTGTCGGCCTCTCCATTGGAAACCTCCGCTCCAACCAGATTGACTCAATCACCGTCACTGCATCCGGAGAAGGCGTCTCCTGTGAAGAAGGCATGGTCTTTGCAGGCTCCCTTACCCCTGGAAGCTCTAAAGATGTCTTCCTCACTGTAATCACCACCGACAAAACCGAAGAAATAAACCTTGATGTCAGCTACAAAAACGGAGCAAACTGGCACACCGAAACACTTGTCATCCCGGTCGAAGGCGGAGAACTGAAAACCGGAGCAGAACTCTTCATCAACAACGTTGAAGTAACATCCGGCTCAGGATACACAACAATCACCGGTGATGTAAACAACGCAGGTCTTGCAACAGCAAAAGGACTTGTTGTAACCCTTGACGGAGCTGAAGCAGTCCAGCCGTATCCGGTCTTTGTAATCGGCTCTCTTGACTCTGATGGACTGTCTGAATTCGAATTAACCTTCACCAGCCCTGAATCGGATGAGATTGACCTTGTCTTCACCTACAAAGATGAGAACGGAAACACCTACGTACAAAAGGAATCCGCATCCATTTCCGCAGCAAATAGTGCCGGAAACTCCCCATCCGGTGGAAACCCGATTCTTGCCGGAATCGTTGTTGTTCTCCTGATTCTTATCGTTGGAGGCGCAGTATTCCTTGTATGGAAGAAAGGAAACCTGATTCCGAAGAAAGAGCAGAAGTAACGGAGAATCACATGGATGATGCCCCAGTTGTTGAGTTAATCGACGTCTCCAAAGTATATCAGATGAAGGCAGGAGACGTCTATGCCCTCAACCACGTAAACTTCTCGGTCAGACGCGGAGAGTTTGTCGCAATCATGGGACCGTCAGGTTCAGGAAAATCCACACTCATGAACATGATCGGCTGCCTCGATGTTCCAACCTCCGGCACGATTAAGATAAATGGTGTCTCAACAACAGACATGACGGATGATGAACTGACCGAACACCGCTTAAATACAATCGGCTTCATCTTCCAGAAGTTCAACTTAATCAGCCTGCTTACAGCATACGAAAACGTCGAATACCCGCTGATTTTAAAGTACGGACAGCGTGACCACTCAGAGCGTGTTAAAAAACTCCTGAGAATGGTTGGCTTTACCGAAGACCGCATGCAGCACACCCCGTATGAGCTCTCAGGCGGTCAGCAGCAGCGCGTATCTATAGCCCGCGCCCTTGCAAACGATCCGACTTTTCTCCTCTGCGACGAACCGACAGGAAACCTTGACTCAAAGATGAGCACGCAGATTATGGAAATCTTAAGCGACCTTCACAAACAGGGAAGAACGCTTGTCATGGTTACCCACAACCCGGAGACCGCAGAGTATGCAGACCGCGTAATCATTATCAGGGATGGTGAGATTGTTGGCGAAGAGTGACGAAAAAACGCTTTGGCAGAAAATCTATTCGCCAATGATTGTGTCTCTAGCTCTGCGCAATCTCAAACTGAATAAATTCAGAACCATCCTCTCCATGATAGGCATCGTAATTGGTGTCTTTGCTATCTGCGCTATGGGAATGGTGAGTGCCGGATTTACAGACGAAATGGACAACATGATTACCGACACCGCAGACACACTGACCTTATCACCCTTGGGCGAAAAGGTCGTCGGCGGACACACAGCAGTTGGTTTCTCGGAAAAAGATGTCCGAAATATTGAGTCTGCGACAAAATCCGTTACCAAAGAGTATGAACTGGTTCCATACTACAACACATACAAACCGGTTACTGTCGGCAAAGACCTGCTGACTGCATCGGTTTACGGCCTTGACTCAAATGACATGTCAGGTCTTGTAACTCTTGTATCCGGCACATGGCCTAAGGGAGGCACCAACGTAATCGTTGGAGAACAGTTCGCAGAAGACAACGAACTGCGTCTTGGAAGCCGCATCTCATTCCTCGGCGTAAGCGGTCAGGAAATTACCTGCCGTGTTGTCGGAATCATGGAGAATACAGGCCTTCTGACCTTTGGAATTGCAACAGACAGCTCAATTCTTGGAACAACCGAGTGGTACAGCTCAGTTGTCGGAAACAACTATGGTCTCTATGACAAAATCATCATCAAAGCATACGATCCAGAAGACCTCGCCTTAATTGACGAAGCAGTCGACAAGAAGATGAACGGAAAAGAGGACAAAGATTCAGACAACACCGTCTCCATCTTAAACTCCTATGAACTGATGGACATCTTTGACGAGATTATGAACATGAGTTCTATCTTCACCACCGTCATATCCGGAATCTCTCTTCTGGTAGCCGCTGTTGCAATCACAAATGTGATGCTCATGAGCGTCAAAGAAAGAACCCGTGAGGTTGGAATTCTCAGAAGTATTGGAACATACCGCAGTCAGATTCTTCAGATGTTCCTCTATGAAGCAGGATTAATCGGACTTATCGGCTCTGTCTTCGGAGTTGCTCTGTCATTGATTGTCTCTCCAGTCTTCATGATGATTATGGGACTTGAATTTACCGCGATGTTCTCCGTCTCGGTTCTGTCATACATCCCGCTTGGAATTGTCGTAGGACTTGTAGTCTGTCTGGCATCCGGTCTCTATCCTGCATGGAAGGCCGCAAACTTAAACCCGGTTGAAGCTATGTCAACCGACTAAATTATTTTTTACCGCCAAGTATTTTATCGAAAAGATACAATTAATCTCATCAGTTATGCATTCGATACTTAGAGAATGTATGAGCGGGGATTACTCCTCTCTCGATGTTGTTTCGAAAAATGAGAATGTCTCAACAGAAAAACTTGCTCGAAATATTCTATCCGGCCGATGCATTGTTTTGAGAAATGACAAAAGACCTTACACTCCGTGCGCGATTGGCGAGGATGTCAGTGTAAAGGTAAATGTGAATGTCGGAACATCCGGCATTACATGTTCTCCTGAAATGGAGATTGAGAAGGCAAAAGCTGCAATCGAAAACGGAGCGGACGCGATAATGGATTTATCGACCGGAGGGGATATTGTATCCATGCGCCGCGAGATTCTAAAGCTTGACATTCCGGTTGGAACTGTTCCGATTTATGAAGCTGTGCGCCGTGCCGGCAATGTAGTCGATTTAGATGCTGACACACTCTTCAACACTATTCGCGACCAGGCAAAGGAAGGCGTTGACTTCATGACGCTTCACTGCGGAGTAAATCTCGAGGTACTTGATGCCCTAAAGCTTGATCCGCGGACTATGGGAGTTGTTTCACGCGGCGGTTCATTCCACACAGCGATGATGCTTGCAACAGGCGAAGAGAATCCTCTCTACAAAGAATATGACTACCTCTTAGAAATTTTAGACGAGTATGACATCCCAATCTCTTTAGGTGACGGCATGCGTCCTGGAGCATATGTGGATTCAGTAAAACTTGCCAAATCCCAGGAGTACGTGACCTTGGGAAAACTTGCCAGAAGGGCTTTTAATAAAGGTGTTTTCCGAATGATTGAAGGCCCCGGGCATATGGACTATTCAGAGATTTCCTACAACGTGAAGATGATAAAAGAGATAACAGGTTTTGCTCCGCTCTATCTGTTAGGTCCGCTTGTAACAGATATAGCCCCAGGTTATGACCACATAACAGGAGCCATAGGCGGGGCTGCTGCCGCCTCTGCCGGAGCTGACTTCATCTGCATGGTGTCTCCCTCTGAACACTTAGCCCTCCCGAATAAAAACGATATCATAGAGGGAACAAGAACCGCAAAAATTGCAGCTCACGTCGGAGACCTTGCAAGAAAACGTGAATCAGCACTCGACTGCGAAATCGAGATGGGAGAAGCCCGTCATGCTCTTGACTGGGAAAGACAGTATGCCGCAGCGATGTTTGGCGAGCATGCAAAAGCAATCCATGAAAGAGACGGAGAATGCGAAACCTGTTCGATGTGCGGGGATTTATGTGCGATAAAAATCGTCGAGCAGGCTTTGGAAAAGAAAATATAAGTATGACAACCCGTGTATTAGAGTTATCTGATATATCTTAGAAACACCCTTTTCTTATTTTTCTTCTGGAACTCCTCTTTTACCGCTTCCACTTTTGAAGTGTCCTGTGTGCTTCGCGGACAACGTATGGATTTTTATCTCCCATTAATGGTTTTATGTACTGTACGTGAGATGGATTTCCAATAATTCCAAGACTCTTTGCTGCACAGCATCGAACCATGTCATTTTCGTCTGACAGCATTGGAATGAGACGATCTGCAAATTCCCTGCATCCGCAAAGCCCAAGAACCTCGCATGCCCGATAACGAAACACCCAGTCATCTGCTGAGAGCAAAGGGATTACTGCTTCTGCTCCGGCTTTTCCAAGCTTCCCAAGACTCTTTGCAGCTTCGCTTCTAACCGATTTCTCAGTCGATAAAAACTTTACACAGTAATCTCCTGCTGACATATTTCATAGTCTTTGAGAGTTGGTATATCTATTTTTGGATTATATCAATTCAAACTTCAGAAATATTGAGATGCGGTTCAGAAAAATTAAAAAAAAAGTTACTCTGCATGGATTGCAGAGATTAATTCCGGCATTGCCTTCTCGAACTTTACACCGTACCAGTGCTCAGTATCTCCTTTGGTAAGCTCGATACAGCGGACGGTATAGTCTGCCGCGATTTTTGCAGAGGTGAAGGCATCTTTTCCGTTGATGAGTGCTCCAACGAATGTTGATGCATAAACATCTCCTGTACCGTGACAGCCCTTATCGATTCTGTGGTGCTCGTAGTAGGACTTCTCTCCATTCTCGAACACAACAACACCTGTTCTTCCGGGCTTGTATCCGACACCGGTTAAGATAACCGTATATGCGCCAAGAGCACTGAGCTTTGCAAGAAGCTCATCAATATATGCCTCGTCATACTCGGTTCTGTACTCCATACCTGTCAGCATACAGGCTTCTGTGATGTTTGGAAGGATGATATCTGCTTTTGCGCAGAGTTTTTTCATCTCCTCAACATATGCCATATCGAATGCAGGATAGAGAACTCCTTCGTCAGCCATTGCCGGGTCTACAATATTTTTGCTGCCTTCGGCTCCGAGTTCATCCATAATCGAGATGACATCAGAAATCATCTCGGAAGTTCCAAGATACCCGGTATAGACTGCATCAAACTTTATGCCGACCTCTTTCCAGTGGTCGCGGATTTTCGGGATGTCTTCTGCTAAGTCACGGCAGGTAAATCCGGTAAAGCCGCTCGTATGAGTTGATAGAACTGCTGATGGGATAACTGCTGTTTCAATTCCGCAGGCCGAGATAATCGGGAGTGCCACGGTTAGTGAACACTGTCCGAAACAGGAGATGTCCTGAATGGTAAGAACCCGTTTGTCAGTCATGGGTAAACTCCGTATTTGCGTTTTTTCATATGATGTTTCAGGATTTATCTGTTGTCCCGCATTCCACTGCTATTTTGATTACACCGTCTTCTCTGTTTTCAAAAATCCTGTACGCTTCTTCTATTTCTTCAAGCGGATAGGTGTGCGTGATAAGAGGTTCTGTGTCAATTTTACCCTCAGCAATGAGCCTTAGTGTTTCATCACAGTCACATCCGTCAACCCCTCCTGTTTTGAATGTCAGGTTTTTGCCGTACATGTCTGGAAGCGGCAGGGTTTGTGCGCTGTCATAGAGCGCGACCACTGTGACCAGCCCGTTTGGTCTGGCGCATTCCCATGCTAATCTAAATGTTGTATCAGCGCCTGCGACTTCGAGTACAACATCAGCTCCTCTTTGTCCGCTTTTTTCTCTTACAAATTCCAGGCATTTGTCAGGGGTGACTGTGAGCACATTTGGATAGTGTTCGCGGATGAAACGGATGCGGCTTTCATCTTTTTCGCAGACTATAATCTGCTTTGGGCACTTCAGCATCACGCAAAGGAGAGTGCAGATTCCAGTAGGCCCTGCACCTATGATTAAGACTGTGTCGTCTTTTGTAATCTCAGAGATTCGTGCCGCCCAGAATCCTGTGGCAAGAACGTCTCCAACGAAAAGTGCCTGACGGTCTGTGACGCAGTCCGGTATTTTGTTTAGGCCGCAGTCTGCGAAAGGCACTCTCACGTACTCAGCCTGGCCGCCGTCAATGCGGCATCCAAGTGCCCATCCTCCGTTTTTGTCGGTGCAGTTGTTGACATACCCTCGTTTGCAGAAGAAGCACTCTCCGCAGAAGGTCTCAACATTGACTGTTACGCGGTCTCCTGGTTTGACGTTTGTTACAGCAGATCCGACCTCTTCTACAACACCTACCATCTCGTGCCCTACAGTAACTCCTTCAACTGCCCTTGGCACGCTTCCGTGCTTTATGTGCAGGTCGCTTGAGCATATGCTTGCAAGAGTAACTCTGACCACAGCGTCACGCTCGTGCTGTATTTTTGGTTTTGGCTTTTCTGTCAGGGCGAACTTTCCTTTCTCGATGTATGTGCAGGTCAGCATGGTATCCTTAAGTCTTAGTTTATTGTTTTATGTAAGTAAGGTTTTGGCTTATGCAAAGCCTAAAAAAAAAAGAAAGATTATTTTCTCTCAGCCTTTAAGCGTCTGACTTCTTCTAAAATCTTCGTTAAGATAACCTCATCAGACGGCATATCGGTTTCAAACGCCTTCTTCACATGGATTGGAACACCGTCTAAGCGGTATGCTGTACCTTCCGCATCGATTCCAACAGATGCCACCGGGATGTGGATTTTTGCGACAGCCGTCGAGAGGGAGATGAACGGGTCGAGAACCACAGTATTGATATTTGCAAGGTGGGCTACAGTCTCTCGCGGGAAGTGTGCGCCAAGGTCAGTTCCGATAATTAAAACCGCATCCGCCTCATGGTTTCCTAAGATGTCAACACCGCTTGTCTCTCCCGGGTTGTAGTGCACAATACCTCTGGAATAATCAACAGCGTACGGATATCCTGCGGCAAGAGAAAACATCTGGTTTGTTCCGTCCACATTCCAGTGACCGCGAAGAGGAGTTAACGTGTACTTAGTATGCCGGTTGAGTTCATCAACTAACTCAATACCTGCTCTTACATTCTTGTACTTACCGCGGGACTGCGTCAGACCGATTCCTGTAAAGAACGAACCGAACTTTGCAGAGAGCAGGATGTCTGCTAGCTTGAAGATAACATTTCTCTCAACACCTGCAACCGTCTCCGGGATGACATCCCTTTCTCCACGCACACAGGCGCGAAGAGCATTGAAGAGAGCAAAGTCTCCTCCTGGCTTTACCTGCACAAACACATCCGCAAGCTTTGCGGTCTCGGACTCTCTGATATCGACTACGATAACTGTTCTGTTACCTCTTCCCTCCTCGCGGAATGCGCCGGTTGAAAACGTCGAGTAACGGGATAAATGTCTTGGGTGTGCGGCAATCGGATTGCATCCCCAGTACACAATAACATCAGCTCTGTTCTTAATCTGACCAAGCGTACATCCCGGATGTCCTACCTCCTGGACAGCCATAATAGTCGGTCCGTGACACTCAGACGAACAGTTGTCCATCACAGCACCAATCTCTTCTGCAATCTCCAGACCGATATGCATCGCCTCAGTTGAGGTGCCGGACCATCCGTAGAAGAGAGCACGCTTTGCGTCAACGAACATCTTTGCGACCTTCTTTACCGCATCATCAAAGTCAGTCTCAACCCAGCGGTCGCCCTGACGCTCAATTGGAGAGATCATTCTGCCCTTGGAACAGAACTTTCCGGCAGACAGCAGACATCCGTTAACAACTTCGGTTACAACACCGTCTTTTACGTGAAGCTCGATATCATCACAGAGACAGCCGCAGAGAGGACATGCCGCATGTTTTACAATCTTTTCGCCCTGCTCTGCTCCTGGAAGCTTAATTCCCTCAGGCACTTCATAGCGCAGACCTCCTAAGTGCTCCATCAAATCCCATGCAGATTCGAGCGGTTTGTCAGTCGGCTCTACCTCGACTGCCATGCCCTTGAAGTCGGGTGCACCTGTTGCATGGGTCTTCTCATGCAGAATGAAGTTTGCATGAGGGCCGCATGGAATAAACACAACCCCTTCCGGTGTCTCCGGTGACTCGCGGACATAAAAGACCGTCTCGCCTGCGGTACTCCTGATTAAGACATGGTCTCCTTCCTCAACACCGATTTCCATGCAGTCCATCGGATGAAGGAAACAGTATGAGGTCTCACGAGAGTACTCGGGGGTATCCTTATAGTACAGCTGGGCACCCTGCTCAGGAGTTCGCCCGCTGCTCATCATCATCTTCATATTCTCTTCCCTCTCGTATGTACTCAATATGTTGCGGGTAAAAAGTAATAAATCCAACTCACGCGAAACTCTTAACAGTTAATGAAAATTATTAATATTATCGGCCACTCCAACAGCGGGAAGACGACTATTATAAAAGAGTTAGTCCCGCTGCTTGCCAAAAATTACAAAGTCGGCACGATAAAACACATGGGACACCACATCTTTGAACTGCCAAAAGGCAAGGATACAACGATTCATTATGAAGCCGGTGCATCCTGCGGGACAGGAATTGATGCTGAAAAATGTGTCCTTACACTCAGTGGGACTGATGTCTATACTATTTTAGACATCTATGCACTCTTAGGGTATGATTACTGTGTAATCGAAGGTTTCAAGGACGAGCAGTTCTCATGTGTCGTCTTAGGAGATCTTACAACTGCTGAGAATGTTATCCTAAGAAACGCAACCCCTGCTGAGATTTTTGCCGCGCGCGATTCATTCGAGGATTACACCCCGGGATTCCATGTCTGAAAAGTCGGATACACCCCGCAAACTGCTTCACCGGCAGGGATACAACTTCATAAGCGAAGACAGCAGCGCGGCTGTAAAACCTTGTCTCTGGTGCAAGAGGGCTGTTCGTGGAGGAGATTCCTGTTACAAGAATCAGTTCTACGGAATCGAGACTGCAAAATGTGTTCAGATGACGCCGACTTTGCGGTGCAACCAGCGCTGCATCTTCTGCTGGCGCTCTATCGAGCAGGAAATAGAAGACACCCGTGTGCTGTCACCGGAAGAGATTGTAAAAGGCATCCCTGCTCTTCAAAGAAAGGGGCTTTCCGGGGATAAGCCGTTTTCCGATGCCGCATTCTGGGAAGAGGCAACAACAAACCCTGCCCAGTTTGCAATCTCCCTTTCCGGAGAGCCGACGCTTTATCCGCACTTAGCAGAACTCATCGAACTGTTAAAGGAAGGGGGGCGCAGTGTCTTTGTGGTCTCGAATGGAACAGTTCCTGAGATGGTGGAAAAAATCCGCCCCACACAGCTTTACTTATCACTTGATGCTGTGGACGCAGAAAGCTACAAAGAAATCTGCAATCCGATAGGGGATGCAGAGTATATGTGGCAGAATGTCATGCGTTCCTTTTCACTCCTGAAAAAGAAGGAGGAGGAAGGTGTAAGGACTGCTGTCCGCATCACACTTGTCGCAGGCCTTAGTGAATCATGGCTCTTGGGCTTTGCAAAGATTATCGATACATCACAGCCAATGTATGTGGAGATAAAAGGATACATGTATCTGGGATACAGTCGAATGAGATTATCAGAAACGTCTGTACCAGGCATGGATTCAATCCGAAAGTTTGCATCAGATATCGCTGATGCAGTCGGATACGAAATTATGGACGAAAACGTGCCAAGCCGCGTTGTCTGTCTGAGGAGAAAAGTATGAGATTTGACGTTGAGGAATTCAAAGAACGCCGTAAAACCGATTTCGAAGGTGCATGGCATGCGGGACCGTCTGTCATTACCCCGCCTGTATCGTCTGCTGTATATCCGCGCTATACATATAAGCGTGCAAAGGTTCACCCAATCTACGACACAATTGCCCGCCTGCGCGCAGCATATATGAGCATGGGCTTTGACGAGGCTATGGTCCCGGTCTTCATCGACGAGTCTGATGTTTACCGCCAGTTTGGTCCTGAAGCAGCAGCAGTCTTAGACCGCGTCTACTATGTCGGCGGACTTCCGCGTCCGAATGTTGGAATCTCCAATGAGCGTCTCGAAAAGATTGCAGAGATTATTGGACACCCGCTCGAAGAGGGAACCGAAGAGAAGCTGATGAAGTGTCTGCACGGATACAAGAAGGGTAAGTTCGACGGAGACGATTTAACCCATGAGATGTCTGTGGCATTAAAGGTCGATGACGGTGTTGTTGTCCACATCTTAGACACTGTCTTCCCGGAGTTCAAGAACTTAGCACCTGAATCTTCGAGAACAACGCTTCGCTCACACATGACAAGCGGCTGGTTCATCTCCCTTTCCCAGATGTGGGACAAGAGACCGCTTCCAATTCGCATGTTCTCTGTCGACCGCTGCTTCCGCCGCGAGCAGGAAGAGGATGCAACACACCTTAGAACCTACCACTCCGCTTCCTGTATTGTTGCAGGCGAGGATGTAACAGTCGAGGAAGGAAAAGCTGTTGCCGCAGGTCTCCTTTCCGCATTCGGCTTTACCGAGTTCCGTTTCCAGCCGGATGAGAAGCGCTCCAAATACTATATGCCCGAAACCCAGACCGAGGTTTACGGAAAGCACCCGGTTCACGGATGGGTTGAGGTTGCAACCTTTGGAATCTACTCGCCTGCCGCCCTTGCCGAGTACGGCGTCGGTGTCCCTGTAATGAACCTTGGAATGGGTGTCGAGCGCCTGGCAATGGTCTTAACTCAGGCAGAGGATGTCAGAAAGCTTTCTCACCCGCAGCTTTATGCTCCGGACTACACCGACGGCGAAATCGCCCGCGGAGTCGGTCTCCGCGAAGAGCCGCAGACAATCGAAGGCCGCCGCGCAGTTCAGGCAATCATGAAGACTGCTGCCGAGAACGCAAAGGCACAGTCCCCGTGTTCCTTTGCCGCATGGGAGGGTGAGCTCTTCGGACAGAAGGTTGAAATCTCTGTTTCCGAGCCGGAAGAGAACTCCACACTCCTCGGCCCTGCCGCACTCAATGAGATCTTTGTTAGAAACGGCGCTGTATTAGGAGTGCCTGACACCGAGAAGTTCAAGGAGGTCCGCGAGGAGGGAACTCCGGTTGGAATCTCCTTCCTCTTCGCCGCCGCAAACCTTGCGGTTGCAAGAATTGAGGAGGCAGCACGCTTAGGCGAGACTGCAAGCGTTCAGATTAAGATGTCCAAACATCCAAGCGACATCAACATTAAAATCGAAGAGTGGGCAATGCGTTACATCACCGATAACAAGAGAAAGATTGATTTACGCGGCCCGGTCTTCATGACTGTCTCATCAAAACTTCTCTAAAGGAGGTCTCATGCCTTCTCCTTTTTTTGAAAAAGTCGCTTCAGCAGTCGAGGCGGCGATTCATGATGCGGAAACAGAGCTTCCCGCAGATGTTGTATCTGTTCTTCAGAGAGCCTATGCGGAGGAGACGAGCGCTGTTGCAAAAGGCGAGTTTGAGAATATTTTCGAAAACCTTAGGATTGCAAAGGAGCGCGATGTTCCAATCTGTCAGGATACAGGGCTTATTGTGCTCTACATCACACTCCCGCCTGATGTTCCATACTCCGCAGAGCTTTATGAGGCAGCAGCCGAGGGTGTGCGCCGTGCAACTGTTTCTGTACCTCTTCGTCCAAACGCAGTAGATCCAGTCACCCGCCATAATTCAGGAGATAACTGCGGATACGGTATGCCTTCGATTCACATCTCGCCTGGCGATACGTTTTCTGTGACGGTTCTTCCAAAGGGTGCGGGATCGGAAAATATGTCGCAGATTAAGATGATGCTTCCGTCAGAGGTTGGAGGTATTGCTGATTTCGTCTGCGAGGTTGTAAAGGCCGCAGGTTCCCGTCCTTGTCCGCCGATGATTGTCGGTGTTGGAATAGGCGGTACTTTTGATTCTGCTCCGGCTCTTGCGAAAGAGGCGCTTCTTTTGCCTATTGATTCGATGGATGAGTTCGAGCAGTCTATCTGCGACAGGGTTAATGAGCTTGGAATCGGGGCTATGGGGCTTGGCGGAAAGACGACTGCTCTGGCTGTGAAGGTGAAGCGCGGGGCATGTCATACGGCAAGTCTGCCGGTTGCGGTAAATATTCAGTGCTGGTGCTGCAGACGCCGGAGGGTTGAGTTATGAGGCTTACAACTCCTTTGAGTGATGAGGTTTTGTCTCTTAATGCGGGCGACAGGGTTCTTTTGTCCGGTACTGTGTATACTGCACGCGATGAGGCGCACTTAAAGATTTTAGAAGAGGGTTTTCCGTTTAATCCAAAGGGTGCTGTGCTTTATCACTGCGGGCCTGTGATTTCCGGTGGTGAGGTGGTGGCAGCAGGTCCTACGACTTCTGCCCGGATGAATAAGCTCACCAAACCGATGCTTGATGCAGGGGTTTGTGGTCTTATTGGTAAAGGCGGTATGTCTGATGAGGTTGTTGAGGCTTTACGCGGACGCGGTGTTTATTTTGCGTTTACAGGCGGGTGTGCGGCTCTTGCGGCTTCGTGTATGAAGCTTAAAGGTGTGCATTATGCAGAGCTTGGTATGGCTGAGGCTGTGTGGGAGATTGAGCTTTCCGATATGCCGCTTGTTGTGGGGATTGATTCGAAGGGGAATAATCTGTTTAAGAGGTAATCACGACACTTTGGGGCTAAGCTAAAGGCGCATGCCCCTTAGGCGTCGCGGGCACGCAAACCACACAAAAAAAACAAAAAAAAAGAAGGATGGAAATATTAAACCGCAGAAATCAGGCCTCGCCCATCTCCTGCTTCTGAAGACTCACATAATCAACCTTATTCATCTTAGTAAGCGGCAGAGCATCAATAACCTCAACCTTTGTTGGAACACTCCAGCGGTTCATCTTATCCTGAGCATAAGCAATTAACTCCGCACCGATAGTCTCAGCATTCGCCCCCTCAGCCGGAACAACAAACAGCTTAATTCTCCTGTCCTGCTTATACGGGGTTGCTACCGCACAGCACTGAGCAACTAACGGATGATCCGCAAAAACATCCTCAATTAAAGACGGATACACATTGTAACCGTTCACCTTAATCATCCTCTTATGCCTCGAGCGGAAACAGATAAGACCGTCAACCTCCTGAACAACATCGCCTGTGTGAAGCCAAACGCGTCCGTCATCATGTTTCATCAGAACCTCCTTTGTGGCTTCATCGTTCTTGTAGTATCCGGTCATCATACCAGGGCCTAAGTAACAAAGCTCTCCCTCCTCACCCTTTGCGACAGGGGTTGTAGTTCCAGGCTCAGTGATACAAATCTCAACACCGCCAAGCGGAACACCGATACAGCCGTTTGGAAGGAAACCGTACTCATTCGGAGTTAAAACACATGCACCGCATGACTCGGTAAGACCGTATCCTGCACGGAACTTAACCTTTGCATTGTTCTTCTTCAGGAGCTTGTTGTATTTGTCGGTTAAATCATTGGAGACACGGTCTCCACCTGATACAACCAGCTTCACATCGGATAAATCATAGTCCTGAAGCATCGGATAGAGACGCTCGAACATAGCCGGCACACCCGGAATAAAGATAACGTGTTCTTTCTTAATCTGCTTAAAGCATCCCTTGGTCTCGAATCTCGGAACAAGAACAACCTTCATACCGGAAATCATCGGAGCGTGGATACAGACAGCCAGACCGAATGCGTGGAAGATTGGAAGCAGTGCTAAGAATCCGTCCTCGACATCTGTATTTCCTTCTCCAACCTCCACTAACATCTGCATAGAGATAGAGTTTAAGGCATAGTTGGAGATCATAACTCCTTTGGAATCTCCGGTGGTTCCTCCGGTATACATCAGAACTGCGGTATCTCCTGCTTTACCATCCTCAGGCGGAAGAACAAATCCGCTCTTGAGCATCTTCTCTCCCTCCTTGAGGAAAGAAGTCCACGGAGTAATCTTTCGAACGTTCTTGGCAGGGCCGTATTTTTTCATGGCGATGCCGTATCCAATCTTCATGGCGCATCCGATGGGATTTCCCGGGAAGTATCCGCCTGTTTTGCAGCGGATGACTTCAACATCACGGTTTGAGACAAGCTCTTCGTTTAACTCAACTGTAAAGACGAATTTACTCTCGGTTAAGTCGATTGCGTGCTGAATCTCCTGAATCGAGGATAAGGGGTGCACCATGTTTGCGACAGCGCCGATTCTGTTTATCGCATAGATGGAAATAACTCCCTGCGGAATGTTTGGAGTAAAGACAGTTATCGCGTCTCCCTTTTTTACTCCGCGTGACAGGAGGGCTGCCGCGATGCAGTCAACCTCATGCATGAACTGTTTCCAGGTGATGTGGTTTCCGTAGAATGCCAGAGCGATGCTTTTTTCTCCGGAGCGTTCAAATCCGCGCAGTAAGGATTCGTATAGCGAACGCTTATCTTCTTCAGTGTAATGTAATACTTCCAAAATCTCCATCCTCCATAGTGTTATGGAACAGTATCTAAATATCTGTTTGATAGAGTATTTAAGCTCTTGGAGGATTTACCTGACATCATGTTGGTTTGTTTATATTAGGCTTGCGGTTGAATCATGGGAGCGCATTTGTGTTGTGTTTTGGTGTTGAACAAAACCCTCAGCCGGAAAACCACTCTCAAAAACAATATCAATCCTAAACGCCCTACATATATAACATATATGGACGCAGACGACGAAGCACTCAAACCAATCTATCAGGAGATAATATCTCTCATCCTCTCCGAGCCGGGAAAAGATGTCCAGGCTCAAAAGCTTGCCGTCTGCCGGAAATACTCACTTGACATGATGCCGAAAAACTCGGCAATCCTTCGTGCAGCATCTCCTGACGTCTACGAGACTGTCCGCGAAAGACTTCTTGTCAAACCAACAAGAACCCTCTCCGGCGTGGCTCCCGTTGCCGTTATGACCTCGCCGCATCCATGTCCGCATGGAAAATGCCTCCCATGCCCGGGAGGGCCTGAGCATGAGTTCCAGTCTCCGCAGAGTTACACCGGAGAAGAACCGGCTGCTCTTCGTGCCCGTCAGAACGACTACGATCCGTACCGGATGGTAACTGCCCGCTTAGGACAGTTCCAGCTCTTAGGACACCACGTAGACAAAGCAGAACTAATCGTCATGGGAGGCACCATGACCGCACGTCCTGACGAGTATCAGACATGGTTCGTCTCAGAGTGCCTTCGCGCCATGAACGAATACGCAGGCGGCACCTCGACTGCAAAAGATATCGACGGCCTCATGATCGAAAACGAAACAGCTTCCGTCCGCTGTATCGCAACGACCTTTGAAACCCGCCCCGACTGGTGCTTGGAGCCTCACATCAACAAAATGCTCGACTTAGGCGTCACCAAAGTTGAACTTGGATTCCAGCACACCGAAGACGAACTCTTATACATCAACAAAAGAGGGCACACAGTAGGCGACAGTGTATTATCCAACACGCTCCTTCATGATGCAGGAATCAAAGTAGGATTCCATGTGATGCCGAACTTATATGGAAGCGACATGGAGCGGGACAAACGCATGTTTGACACCCTCTTCACCGATCCGCGCTTCTGCCCGGACTTCCTCAAAATCTATCCTACATTAGTAACCCCCGGAGCAGAACTCGAAGAGCTCTGGGAAAAGGGCGAGTACGAGACCTACAACGAGGACGAACTCGTAGACCTCCTCGCATATGCCAAATCACGCCTTCCGGAATATGTGCGCCTTCAGCGCATCCAGCGCGATATTCCTGCCAAACTCATCGTCTCCGGTTCAATTCACGGACACATCAGACAGATGGCTCAAAAGCGCCTCGAAGAGCATGGAGGCAGATGCCGCTGCATCAGATGCCGCGAGATTGGCAGACGTCCGTCCAATGCAGTTGACGAAGACCGCGTATTCTCCTACCGCTGCTGCGGAGGAGACGAGCACTTCATCTCAACCGTTGCAGGTGATGCTCTGATAGGATTCGTGCGCCTGAGATTCCCGGGACGTGTGTTCCGCGAGGAGCTTGACGGCGCAGCTCTGGTGCGCGAGCTCCATGTCTACGGAAGTATGGTGCCTTTAGGCGAGGAAGGAAAAGGTTTTGACCGTCAGCACCGCTCGTATGGAAAACAGCTCCTCGCACGTGCCGAAGATATGTCGCGTGAAGCAGGATATGAAAAAGTAGCTATCATGGCCGGCGTTGGTGTTCGTCCCTACTATCACAGACAGGGATATCAGCGTAAAGGACCATATATGATTAAGGATTTATGAAGCCGGCAACCCTCGAGTTCCTAAAAAAACGCTTCTCTGCGTATTATAACGGAGAATTAAAAGGAGCCGGGGCTGTCTTCACCCCCACATCCATGCCGCAGCGCGAGTGGGGTTTTCTCTTCTTCAGTGAAAGCGTTAAGGCAGGAATGCGCCGTCACTTAACCTTCCCGGACGAAAGCGACCTTTCAGCGTACCTCAAAACCATGAGCCCTGCGCATGTGTACTACTCAACGGCATACTATGCGCATCCGTCCGCTGCAACAATGGCAGAGAAGGAGTGGCTTGGTGCAGACTTAATCTTCGACCTGGATGCAGACCACATTGTACGCGGGGCATATGATATGATGCTTGCCCGCGTCAAAGAGGATTTGTACAAATTAATCGACATGTTAACAGGTGAGCTTGGATTCTCGAAGCATGATCTTCGAATCAACTTCTCAGGAGGCCGCGGATATCACATCCATATCCCAACTCTTGCAGTTCGAAACTTTTCAAGCGCCGAGCGCCGCGAACTTGTAAACTATGTCTCAGGCACTGGTCTTTCTCTTGATCATATGCTCTCATCTCCGAAAGCTGACGGCTGGCAGGGACGCTATCGTGCGGCGCTCGCAGACGAGCTTGAACGCATTGCAAAACTTCAGCCGCTTGAAGCCCGTGAATATCTCTCCGGGCTTGTAGGTGTTTCTGAAAAGTCTGCTGATTACTTCTACAAGAGTCTTGCAGAGCTTCGCGGAAAGTTCCAGGTAAGTCCTGATAGCCTGAAGGACAACAAGGTAATCAAGGCTCTAACAAACCCTGAAAACGAGGTTTTCCATGGTGCTGTTCTTGAGTATGCGGCGCAAGCTGATGAGCCTGTTACAACTGATATCAAGCGTTTAATCAGACACCCCGGAAGCCTCCATGGAGGTTCCGGCATGAGAGTTACTCCTATTCCGTTAGAGGATTTGGATGACTTTGATCCGTTAATCGATGCGGTGGTTTTCGGAGAAGAGCCGGTAACCGTTACCTCGAAGTTTAAAGTCACGATGCCTATTCTTGGAAATACCTACGAGGTGCCGGAAGGCACATCAAAGGTTCCAGAGGCGCTGGCAGTCTTCCTCTGCGCCAGAGGAATCTCAGAGCTTGGAGGTGCATGATGGGAAGAATCACGACATCTGACCTTCACGGATACCTAATTGACGAGCGCTCGTCTGGTTCGTTATCCGAGATTCCGGCAACTCTCTATGAGGAGATACAGGCAGACATGATTGCTCTTCGGGCACAGGCCGCCGCCTCTGACGATCCGTTTGGGGAGGGTGCACAAAGCCTCATCAAAGAGCGTGAAAGTCTGCGCGAGTATCTGCGCGATTTGTATGCGGTTCGTACTCAGAAGATTTTAAATCTCGCCCTTGCAAGGGCAAACGGGGATGAAATCGACCGCAGCGAGCTCCAAATGATGGTGCCTGGGGAGCGCGCATTATTCGAAGTTGTATTCGATTCATGTACGTCTTGCAGAAAAGCTCTTTTAGATGGGAAGCCAACATTAGAGATTACTGCATACAGTTATGTCTCTCCGGCGGCACAAACAGACACGGAAGCTTCACCCGCACTGCCTCCGATGCCTCCGGATGTGGAAATCCTGCCAGAAGAGGCCGCGGATTTCCTGATGGAAAACGTAGCAGGACCAGCTCCCGAATCGTACAGTGTTCTAGCTGTGCATTCCAACATTCCAGAATTTCAGGATTATAACGGACGAATTTACTCTCTTTCGCCAGGAGATGTTGTGTCCCTGCCTCCACAGATGGCAGATATTCTGTGTAAAGACAACAAAGCATTAAGTATCCGTATTCGCAAATGAATAGGTGATATTTAGTGTGGCTTAGCTGCGCGTAACAAGCGTCAGCTGCTCAATCCTTAGAAGGGGTAAATATTATGAAGAAACCAGTAAAGTTCAACACCTACTGCCCATACTGCCGCAAGCACACTGAGCACGAGGTTGAAAAGGTAAAGAAGGGAAGAACCACCGGTCTCCACTGGATCGACCGCCAGAAGGCACGCAGAAGCAAGATCGGAAACCGTGGTAAGTTCGGCAAAGTTCCGGGAGGAGACAAGCCGACTAAGAAGATCAACGTCCGCTACCGCTGTAAAGAGTGTGGAAAAGCACACCTTCGCCCAGGCTTCCGCGCAGGCAAATTCGAACTTACGGAGTGATTGAAAATGGTAAAAGCAAATCGCGAAAACCGGAGCAAGTTCCTGAAAGTAAAGTGCCCGGACTGTGAAAACGAACAGCTCGTCTTTGACAAGGCAACCTCTGTTGTCGAGTGCACCGTCTGCGGTCGTGTTCTCACCGAACCAACCGGCGGAAAGGCAATCATCAAAGCTGACGTTATCGCATCCTACGAATAAAATAGTGGAATTTACATAAATGAGTGGAAAGTGGCCAATTGAGGGAGAACTCGTCGTCTGCAGTGTGACTGAGGTCAAAGACTTCGCCGCATTTGTAACCCTTGACGAGTACGAAAAGCGTGAAGGACTTATTCCTATTGCGGAGGTAGCCCGCGGATGGATTAAATATATCCGTGACTATATCCGTGAAGGACAGAAAGTTGTCTGTAAAGTCTTAAGCGTCGATACTGCCCGCGGCCACATTGATCTCTCATTAAAGGATGTAAACGAACATCAGCGCCGTGAAAAAATTCAGGACTGGAAGAACGAGCAGAAAGCACACAAGTGGATTGGATTTGCATCCGAAGCATCCAAGGTTTCGGCTAAGGAGTATGAGGATGCAATGTATGCTGAGTATGCTTCTCTTTACTCCGCGTTCGAGGACATCGTGCTTGAGCCGGAGAAGACTTTAGCCAAGTTTGATTTATCTGATGAGGCAAAGGCCGCTCTCCAGAAGATGGCTGAGGAGAATGTTAAGATTCAGAAGGTTACAATCAGTGCCATTCTGGAGCTTATCTCCAACAAGCCGGATGGTGTAAACATCATCCGCCGCGCTCTTAGAAGTGCTGCTCCGAAAATTGACGGTGCTGAGATTGAGATTCTGTATCTTGGCGCTCCAAACTACCGCATCAAAGTTACAGCCACCGATTATAAGAAGGCAGAGCGTGCATTAGAGAAAGCTTCTGATGCCGCAATCGGTGTCATGGTTCGTGCGGAAGGTTCTGGAAAGCTGATTAGAAAACAGAAATAAGGATTTGAAATGTCTGGTCATATTCGCATCTGTCGGATAGACAACATTCACACTCTTTTGAAGATTTGCCCGGTTTGCGGGAAAGAGACCGTTTCAGTTCATCCTGCGCGCTATTCGCCGGAGGACAGGTACGGGAAGTACCGCCGGATGATAAAAGACGCTCATGGAAGAAGTTAACGTTCACTGGTATGTGGAAGACGTGTCGGCACATTCGTGCGAAGTCGCAGTCGCTGGACTTCCCGGAGTCGGACATGTCGGGAAATTGGTTGTTGATCATTTAATCCGTTCTTTAAACGCGGTAAAAGTTGCAGAGATTACGTCAACGCATTTCCCGCCGCAGATGTATCTGTCTGAAGATGGTGTTCTGCGGTTCCCGCGAAATGAGATTTTCTTTGCAGAAGCAGCAGAAGGCCGTCCTGCGATGCTTTTCCTTGCCGGAGACTGTCAGAGTGTAGGACCTGATGGTCACTATAAGCTAGGAGAAGCCTATGTGAAGGTGTTTTCGCTTCTTGGTGTTCGCCGGATTTATACTCTTGGAGGTTATGGTGTGGGACGCCTTGTTGAGCATCCGAGGGTGCTTGCCGGTCTTTCCCACGCTTCCTTAAAGGAGGCTGTAGTCGAATCAGGCGCTGTTTCTAATGGGGTAGAACCAGTCGGCGGAATTATCGGGGCAGCAGGTCTTTTAATCACATTCGGCCGCCAGTCTGGTATGGAGGGTGTTGCACTCCTTGGCGAGACCTCCGGATATCTGGTAGATCCTGTTTCTTCGACTGCGGTTCTTGATGTCTTAGAGAAACTCATCGGCTTTACTGCAGACAGAACTGAGCTTTCAAAGCTTGCAGAAGAGATGCAGGCTGATTTGTCTGCTCTGACTTCATCGATGCAGCAGAACTCGGCAGACGATCTGCGCTATATTGGATAATATGGAGTTAAACGCAGATTTTCACATTCATTCGAAGTTTGCGATGGCGACGTCTCCTGACCTCTCGCCTGAGACGATTCTTGCTGGCTGTAAGACTAAAGGTCTGGATGTGGTTGCGACAGGAGATGCTCTGCATCCTGTCTGGCGAAGCCTTTGGGAGCCGTTTCTGGAAAATGATTCGGGCGTTGTGGTCATCCCGCAGACTGAGGTTGAGGATGAGCGACGTGTGCATCACGTTATCCTGATGGAGACTTTGGAGCAGTTCGATGAGCTTCAGAAACGTCTAACTCCATACTGTTCGCATCTAAATACAGCCGGACGTCCGCATGTTTATGCATCCGGCGAGATTCTCGCACGCGAGGTTCACGAGCTTGGCGGATACATCGGGCCTGCTCACGCGTTTACTCCATGGACTTCTTTGTTTGCCGCTTTTGAGAAGCCGTCGGACTGTTACCTTTCGGAAAAGTTTGACTTCTGCGAGCTGGGCTTATCGGCTGATTCTTCGTACGGTGCGGGAATCGCGGAGTTTGCAGGTGTTCCGTTTTTGACGAACTCTGATGCACACAGTCAGTATCCGACAAAGCTCGGCCGTGAGTTTAACCGCATCTCTGTGCAGAAGAAAACTGCCCGCGGTGTTCTTGACGCAGTAATGTCCGGGAACATCACTCTAAACGCCGGCTTCTTCCCTGAGGAGGGAAAGTACAACCGTACTGCCTGTACCAGATGTTATGTGCAGTTTTCGTATGAGGAGGCTCTGGCGCACAACTGGAAGTGTCCTGACTGCAAAGGCAGGATTAAGCTTGGTGTCCGCGAGCGTGCTTTTGCGATGTCCTCGATTCCGGAAACCAAGCGACCGCCGTATCTGAAGATGATTCCGTTAGGCGACGTCATCGCCCGTGTTCTGGGCGTTTCATCTCCAAACACCAAGAAGGCAAAAGCTCTCTATTCCGCATTCATAGAACGGTTCGGAAATGAGATTGCAGTGCTTCTCGAAGCTCCCGGGTCTGAGATGGCTGAGGTATCCAAAGGCGTTGCTTCGGCTGTTACCTCTATGAGAGAGGGCAGAGTTCTGCTCTTCCCCGGCGGCGGCGGAAAGTATGGAAGCTTTGCTTTCCCAACTATTGAATAACTCTTTTTTTAGGGATGGGTGTGCTGGAGCGAATTTACTGTTTTTCCACCCCGCAAAGCACAACATACATATTATCAGCCGTCAACATCATTGTATGATTACTGTTTTATCCGGCGGAACCGGAACTCCGAAGCTCATTCGCGGTCTCCGTCAGATTCTCAGGGACAATGAGATTACGGTTATTGTAAATACCGCAGAGGACCTTCATCAGTCCGGGCACTATGTGTCGCCGGATGTTGATACTGTTACATATCTCTTTGCAGGAATCCTGAATACTGATACATGGTGGGGAATCAAAGGTGACACTCTTGATACATACCATGCAATGGAGAAAATCGGCTACAAAGAGCCGCTTCCCTTAGGCGAGCGTGACCGTGCAACAAATATTGCAAGAACTTCCTTTATGCAGTCCGGCATGACCTTGACCGAAGCTACACAGAAAATCTGTGAAGGGTACGGTATCTCAGCAAAGATTCTGCCGATGTCCGATCAGGAGGTTACCTCCTATGTGGTAACAGAGGACGGAAGTCTCATGCACTATCAGGAGTACTGGGTTGGAAAGCGCGGAAATGTTCCAATCACAGGAATCCGCAGGATTACCGCAGACGGAGCTCCGCTTCAGGCAACGGACGCTGTAATCTCTGCGATTGAGGAAAGCGACGGAGTAATTATCGGACCGTCAAACCCTGTGACAAGCATCGGACCAATCCTCGAGTGCGGAGGTGTGCGCGAGGCTCTTTCAAAGAAGTTTGTTGCAGCAGTCAGTCCGTTTATCGGAAACAGACCGGTAAGCGGGCCTGCCGCAGCTCTCATGACTGCCTGGGGATATGAGCCGAACTCGGCAGGTACCCGCAAGGTCTACGGGGATGCAGTTGACCTTTTCGTTCAGGACATGAAAGACACGGTCGAGGTCGAAGGAGCTATGAAGCTCGATACAATGATGACGAATCTGAAAAAGGCGGAATCTCTTGCATGGGACATATTATCCTATATGCCGGGACTCTCCCGCTAATCTATTTTTAATTTTAAACGAATATTATTTATCGTTTGTCGATAAATATTATGTATGTTCCCTTTCGTCAAAGTTGCAAAAGTGGCAACGAAGGTCGTTGAAATAGCTCACTTTGTTGCAGCAGCTCTTATTTTAGCAGCAGCGGTTTGTGCTCTTGCAGCACCTCAGTATCTGCATCATTTCGTTGAGTTCGAACCGGTTGGAAATGTGATTGTTTTGTCTGCTTACAGCTTTGAGGTCATAACTCCTTCTCTAAACGGGCTTCCTGATCTGACCGTATTTTCACTGTATGGATTCGGGGCAGTAATTATCTTTGTCCTGATTGCTCTGATATTTCACAATATCTATTCGGTTATCGAAAAATCCGAAGGAAGAACTTCGTTCCAGAAGGACAACATCAGAAAACTCAAATGGGTTGGAGTATTTTCGATAATCATCCCTGTAGTCGGCTTTGTAATGGGTTCTGTTATCAAACTTGCAGTCGGTGTTGATGCAGTTGAAGTAAGCGGAGGCATGGATGGACTCATTATGGGGATTATCGTGCTCTGTCTGACACAGTTCTTTGCGCACGGTGTTGAGCTCGAGGATGAAGTGGAAGGGCTTCTCTGATGGGAAAAATTATCCTTCACCTTGACCGCGTCATGGTGGAACGCAAAATGTCTCTTAATGAGCTCGCGGAGATTGTTGGAATCTCGAATGTTAATCTCTCGAAAATAAAAAACAACAAGGTAACGGCACTTAGGTTTTCCACACTTGCCGGAATCTGCGAGGCGCTTGGGTGCAGTCCGGGGGACATTTTAGAGTATCAAAAGGATTAACGAAGAAGTTCGAGAATCTTTGAGGCATCCTCCGGATTTGTCCAGCCTTCCTCAACCTTCATCCGAACTCCGCAGAGCGTTCCAGTGACTGTGACAGAAAATCCGGGTTCCGGGAGATTGTCTCCTATGAGTACATAGACGCCTTCTGAATTCTCAAGTGTCAGGCCGAAGTTTCTTAGAACAACGCGGCCTGAGATTTCAGCTGGAATTTCCTTGCCGGAAACAACTCTTATAATCGATCCGCCTCCAACAGACAGCTCGATTCCTGAGAATCTGCTTGGTTTGGCTACCGCGTTTATAATCTCAACACTGTCTCCTTCGAGGATTAATTTGTCAGCCTCTTCACGCCAGAGGGCGACAGAGAGGATGTCTCCATCCTCGCCTTTTATTTTGATGTTTCGAACTCTGGACTCGGTGTTTCTGCGGGTGACAAAGGTTCGAACATCTGATACTGATGAAACAGTGCCTGTTACAACAGGCATCTGACCTTCCTCGACATCCCCTGCGTCTATTGTGAGAACCGAGACCTGTGTCGGATGCGGGGTGACGACTGCTGTGTCCTGTGCGATGTACTCGACAATTCCGTCATCCTCTTTTCGAACAACACCTGTGATTGAAACTGATGTTCCCTCGTCCACGTCCGAGAAGTTCTCAGGAGACCATGTAACAAGTCTTGTTGTTCCGCTCTCGTCTCCGACCAGAATCTCCTGAAGGTATGCGGCGTCTCCGTTCTTTTTTGCAATCTCACGGACTGGCTGCATGTGGAGAATTTTTACAACAAACGGTGCTTTGAGCTCCTCTGATGTTGGCGGCTTTTTGGTCTCGACAATTTCGACCGCACTCTCTCGCATGGCAACAAATGAAACCTCCTTTCTTCCAAAACGCGGCCTTGCGATTACTTCAATAACTGAGCCTTCACAGAGTTCCGCAACAGCTGCTGCCTGATCGTCCCAGAGTGTGGTCTTTGTAGTACCAGTTGGATCTCCAAGGATAAGTGTTGCTAATATGCCGGGTTCTTCTCCTTCGCGCCTGAACTCGCGAGGGCCCTGTATTTCGATAATCTTTCCGAAAAAAGAGACGATGCCTGCCTCAGACTTTGGGATGTCTCCGATTTTTACATGACTGCGGCCTAAGTCTTCAACGACTAACATGGCTGCTGTTACTTCATCGACGATGCCCCCTAAGGCGGCTGATTTTTCTTCCACACGCTCTTCAAACTCCTCTCTGGTCATCAGGTCGGATACGAGCGCGTAGTGCATCATTTATTTTCTGTGCCAGGATGGGATGACCACGTTTCTGGTCATGTCTTCGAATGTCTCGGCACGGCGCATGAGTTCTGCCTGTCCTGCGTTTACGAGAACTTCAGCACAGCGGGGTCTGGAGTTGTACTGGGAAGACATTGCATATCCGTATGCTCCGGCATCGAGGACTGCGATTAAGTCTCCGGCAATGACTTTTGGGAGTTTTCTGTCGTCTGCTAAGATGTCTCCGGTCTCGCAGATAGGTCCTGTTACGGTGTAGATTCCGTCATCTTCTGCGTCTGCTTTGTTTGCGACAACGACTTCGTGCCATGAGTCATACATTGCAGGGCGGATTAAGAGGTTGAATCCTGCATCCACGTTGACAAAGGTCTTGTGGACTTTTTTGACTGAGTTGACGCGGGTTAAGAGAACTGTGGACTCGCCAACCATCCAGCGTCCGGGCTCAACCCAGAATGCAGGGGAGATGCCGTTTTCTTTGCATGCCTCAACAAAGACAGGCATGACTGCTGCTGCGTACTCTTCCGGTGTTGGTGCTGCATCGGCGTTTTCTCCTCTGTGGTACGGGATTCCAAGTCCTCCTCCGAAGTCGACGAACTCGAGTTTGACGCCGAGTTTGGTAATCTCTGCTGCGACCTTCATGATGACACCGCATGCGATTCCAAACGGTTCTACTTCTAAAATCTGGGATCCGATGTGACAGTGCATGCCGACTGGTACGACGTACTCCATCGAGAGTGCTTCGCGGTATGCGTCTAAGATCATGTCTGCCGGGATTCCGAACTTGCTGTTTTTGATTCCTGTTGCAATCTTTGGATGGGTTGGAACGTCGATTTCCGGGTTGCAGCGGAATCCAATCTTGACCTGCTTTTTGAGTTCTTTGCTGATTGCGTCAATCTGGCGGAGTTCGTCTACGGAGTCGACTGAGATTTTGATTCCGTTTTCGATTGCTGCACGAAGGTCTGCTTCTGTTTTGGAGCTCCCGTTGAAGAGGAGTTTTTCAGCAGGCATTCCTGCTTCGAGGGCTGCTCTCATTTCTCCGAGGGAGAAGACGTCAGCGCCTGCTCCTTCTGCGGCAACGGTTCTCATGATTACCGGGTTCTCGTTTGCCTTTGCGGCGTAGAGAAGCTGGACGTTGTCGGTGTACTTCTTTAAGGCTGCTTCATAGCGGCGGAAGTTTTCGATGATGTGGTTTTCGTCTGTGACGTAGAGCGGGGTGCCGAACTCTTCTGCGAGTTTGACGCAGTCAGCGCCTCCGCAGAAGAGGTGTCCGTTCTGGATAGAAAGGGAGGTTGGGAGGTTGAGTTTCATCTTAGTTTCCTCTAAGGCCGCATGCTTTCATGCGCTCGATTGCCTCATTGATGCGGTCAACGGTTCTGGTGATGGCAAAGCGTACGTAGCCTTCGCCGTTCGGGCCGAATCCGTTTCCAGGGGTTACAACGATTCCTGCTTCGTTGATCATCTTCTCGGTGAATGCTGCAGAGTCGTTGACCTTCATCCAGACGTAGAAGGTGGCTTTTGGTACAAAGACGTTGAATCCAAGGGAGCGAAGACCTTCGACTAAGGCATCTCTGCGTTCCTGATAGATTGCGCATGCGTTTTTAACGCAGTCCTGCGGTCCGGTTAATGCGGTGATTGCTGCTTTCTGGACTGCATCGAAGACACCTGAGTCGATGTTGGTCTTGACACGTCCGAATGCGCTGATTAAGTCTTTGTTTCCGCAGGCCATTCCGACACGCCATCCGGTCATGTTGTATGTCTTGGATAAGGAGTGACATTCAATTCCCACATCCATAGCGCCTGATGCCTGGAGGAAGGACGGGGCTACGTATCCGTCATATGAGATTTCGGAGTATGCGTTGTCGTGGACGACGATGATGTCGTTGTTCTTTGCAAACTCAACGGTCTCGTCGAAGAACTTCATCGGTGCGACTGCGCCTGTCGGGTTGTTCGGGTATCCGATGAACATGAGTTTTGCATCGCGGACGACCTCTTTCGGGATTGCGTCGTAGTCCGGGAGGAAGTTGTTCTCTTCTAAGAGCGGCATTAAGTGACATTTTCCTTCGGCAAAGAGGGTGGAGGTCTTGTAAACCGGGTATCCCGGGTCTGCGGCGAGGACATATTCTCCCGGGTTTACGAATGCTTCCGGGATATTGGCGATTCCTTCTTTGGAACCGATAAGGGCTAAGACCTCGGACTTCGGGTCGAGCTTGACGCCGAATCTGGTGTCATACCACTTTGCAACTGCTTCGCGGTACTCGAGCATTCCAAGGTAGTCCGGGTAGTGGTGGTTTGCCGGGTCACGTGCGGCTTCGCATAACGCATCGACAATGTGCGGCGGTGTCGGAAGGTCCGGGTCTCCTACACCAAGGTCGATTAAGTCAACACCTTCAGCACGCTTCTGGGCTTTGATGGCGTCGATACGTGCAAATAAGTACGGGGGTAAGTTGTCAAGACGTTTTGCGTACATTTTCAGTATATGTATTGGTTTTCTATTGGATAAAGTACTGTGGTCTTGTGATTTACCACTCAAGTTTCATGCCAACGCCGACTTCTCCAACAGGGATTTTCTGATGAATCGCGGAGCGTACGGCAAAGGATGTGCAGTGACATGGATAGAGTTCTTCTAAATTGAGAGATGACAGGTACTCGATTGTTTTTTCAACTCTCTCATTTACGGTTTTTAAGTGGAAGCCGCCAATAATTCCTCTGACCGGCTTTTTGAAAAGAGACTTCGCGTACTCTATTATATTACAGATTCCAGCATGCGAGCATCCTGTAATAATATAGATTGAATCCTCTGTCTCGTAAACAAGTGCTGAATCCTCCATCACAAAGTCCGGCTCGAAGCGCCCGCCTGTATCATGCACACCGAACCAAACGCGCTTCTCGAAATCATTTGTCTCCGGAATCTCGCCAAGGAACGTCAGATGTTCTGACACCTTCTGCGGCTCTTTTGAGAGGGATATCTCATATGGAATGTCACTTTCCCGAAGCATCGACCCGGCGTTTCTGCCGTCTTCGTACTGCTTTTCGGCTAAAGTGTCCGGGTGGGTAATCAGGCGCGCATGAGGGAGTACGCGAATCAGGTGCGGCAGACCTCCTGTGTGATCGTCATGTCCGTGCGAGAGAACAACCGTGTTCACTGCTGAGATATCGATTCTCATGCGCTCTGCATTCTGCAAAAAGACATCAGAATATCCGCAGTCGAAGAGAATCTTCTCGTCTCCGTCCTCGATATAATATGAAAGCGCAGGCTCTCCGAGGTAGTATTTGTCGATATTAGTATTGTTATCCACAAGGACTGTCAGTCTCATACAGATATATTCGGTGTCTTGAAAGTTAGATATATCTTCTCTGGCGGCGTCAAGTATATTATGTCTGAGGTCTAACATGTAAAGACTGTTAATGTCATCGTTATGGACATCCGTGCCCATAACAAATCGTGCCGAAAGGCACGAGGCTTACAGTGAGGTTTGTCTAATGACTACAGTATTTGACATTCCAGCAAACGACCTGATCAACAAGGTTGCAGAGGAACTCAAGAACGTTTCTGAGATCCAGGCACCAGAGTGGGCAGAGTTTGTTAAAACTGGAGTACACAAGCAGATGCCGCCAGAGAATCCAGACTGGTGGTACATCCGTTCCGCAGCAGTGCTGCGCAGAATCTATGTTGACGGCCCGATTGGTGTCGAGCGCATGCGTACCGTCTACGGTGGTATGCAGGACCGCGGCAGCAAGCCGTCCCACTTCAGAAAAGGAAGCGGAAGCATCGCACGTAAAGTCATGCAGCAGCTCGAAGCAGCAGGTTTCATCGAAAAAGTTACCGACGGCAGAGCAGTTTCCGCAAAAGGCCGCAAGTTCCTTGACAACATCGCACACTCCTTAAAGGAAGAGGCAGTCAAGGCAGCACCGGGCCTTGCAAAGTACTAAACACTGACATAAAATACAGGTGAAAAGAATGGGAGACGATGCAGAACTCGCAGAACTTCGCCGTCAGCGCATGATGCAGATGCAGCAGCAGCAGATGGCAGAACAGGAACAGCTTCAGCGTCAGCAGCAGATGCAGGCACAGATTCAGTCTGTACTCATGCAGGTTATGGAGCCGGCAGCACGTGAGCGCTTAAACACTATCCGCATCACCAAGCCGGAGTTCGCCGCATCCATTGAGCAGCAGATTGTCTCTCTTGCCCAGTCCGGACGCCTTCGTCAGAAAATTACCGATGAACAGCTCAAGAATCTGTTAGCACAGATTGTACCCCAGAAAAAGGAATTTAACATCCGCAGGGTTTAATGAAAGCAGGTGTTCTCTACAGCGGCGGCAAAGACAGCAGTCTTGCAGCAACCCTTCTTGCAAGGGATTATGAGGTAGAGTTACTGACCTTTGTTTTCGACGAAAACCATGCTGTCCCTTCTATCGAAGCGGCGGCAAAGGAGTTAGGTTTCCCCTGGAAGAAACTGACCTTTGCGCCAGGTTTCCTTGATGAAGTCGTAAATATGATTGTCCAGGATGGACATCCCGCAAACGCAATCAATGAAATCCACCGACGGTCTCTCGGTGCTGCAGCCCAAGAATATGAGGTGGTCGCTGATGGAACGCGGCGAGATGACAGAGTTCCTATGAGGACACACTCTGAAGTACAGAGCCTTGAGATGAAGTACGGCGTAAGTTATGTGCGCCCGCTTCTTGGAATCGGAAAAACCGAAATCATACGTCTCGCAGAGAGATTCTACGAAATCGCCTACGGCGAAACTGGAGAAATCGCAAACGGAGACTATGAAAGTGAAATCAGAACTGAAATGATTCGCCGGGGAATTGACTATGTTCCTTTGTTCCCGAAGAATCATGAGCAGTCATTGGTTATTAGAAAAAAAGTGGTGAACTAACCATGAGCAAACTTACCAAAGGCCGCAAAATTCGTTTTGCAAAGGCAACCCAGCAGAACCGCAGAGTTCCGGCCTGGGTCATGATTAAGACAAAGCGTAACGTTGTGTCTCACCCGAAGAGACGCAGCTGGAGACGCAGCACGCTGAAGGTGTAAGAAAATGGTAGAAGTACAAAAAGAACAGATCTACATTATCCCGCTTCGTGATGTAAAGCGTGTCCCGTGTTACAAACGCGCAAACGCTGCAATTAAAGACATCCGCGGATTCCTTGAGCATCACATGAAAAGTGATGATGTCAAGCTCGACAAGTCCATTAACGAGGCTGTCTGGGCACGCGGATCTCAGAAACCGCCAAGACGCATCCGTGTTCGTGCTATGAAGTTCGACGACGGACAGGTCCAGGCAGAACTTGCTGAGGAGTAATTAAATGGATGATCCCACCCTGTCACTGAATGGCGACCCAAACATTGGTGTCTATGCACGTGTCTTTGACGACATTGCATTCGTCCCAATTGATGCTCCGGATGAGTTCAAGTCCAAGATTGCAGAGTACCTGGAAGTTGAGGTTATTGAGACCTTTATTCAGGGTTCGTCTGTTATCGGACTGCTCTTAACCGGCAATTCCAACGGATTTGTTGTATCAGGTCTCATTCAGGATTCAGAACTTGACCTTCTCCAGGAATACGGAGATGTCCTTCTCCTCGGAGAAGAGATGAACGCGGCAGGGAATGTAATTCTGACCAACGATTCATTTGCCGTTGTGCATCCGGACATGTCCTCTGAGATGCGCAGAATGGTTGGTGAGTTCCTGAAGGTTCCGACAATTCCGATGTCTTTTGCAGGCGTTGGAACTGTTGGTATGACCTGTGCCTGTACCAATGCAGGTATTCTTCTTCCGGCACGCAGTGCTCCGGAGGAGATTTCTGCTATGGAAGAGGCAATCCCGTTAGAAGACTTCCCGGTCGGTACCGGCTCGGTCAATATGGGTTCCAATTTAATCGGAACCGGTCTTCTGATTAATAATAAGGGTTACCTTGCAGGAAACACCACCACCGGTTTCGAACTTGGCAGAATTGAAGATGTATTTGGATTTCTGTGAGGTGAATTAAAAATGCCGAAATTCGAGGTTAAGGGTCGCTTCTTAAACGATGGTGAGATGAGACCTTTCACAAAAGTAGTCAGTGCTCCGTCCGAGAAGCTTGCAGGAGAGTTTACTCTTGCAACTTTTGGAAGCAAGCACAGACTTGAGCGCAAGTATATCAGCATCGAGTCCGTACAGGGTATCGATGACAACTAATACTAACCAGGCAGCGCTGGAGCAGGAGATTAAATCCCTCCAGTCCTATGCCGCAGAGTATTCGGAGCAGTATGGTCTTCTGTCCGAGCAGCTGAAGTTTATGGAGGCTGCAAAGGCTGAGGCACGCTCTTCGATTGAGGCCCTTGAAGCACTTGCTGCTTGTGAGGGTGAGGCTGATGTTCTTCTTCCGCTCGGCGGAGGGGTTACTGTTAAGGCAACTCTGCATGACACGAAGAATACGCTTGTTGGCATCGGTGCAGGTGTCTCAGTCGGTAAGTCCACTGAGGAGGCAATTGCTTTCTTAAAGGACAGAATCACTGAGATGGATGCATCCGGAAAACGCTTAACCGAGTCTCTTGGTAAGCTTTCCGAGCAGATGCGTGCTGTTGAACAGAGGATGCAGGAAATTTATGCATCCGTTCAGCAGTAAAGCTGATTCTTTTTTTTTGATTGTTTTGATATTGTAATTATTTGGCTGTTTTCTAAGTTGTTTTTGGGTTCTGTTCTAATCATACTCAAAAGCTGCTCGGCGGGCACGTTAAACAAAACCTGTCTACATCAAAAACAAAACTTGAAACAACGAATATACAATCTACACCTTAAAGTACCATCCCGCCAAATATATAACACAATATGGCTGTATCTCTAGACCCAATCTTCTTCGTAGGCCTCTTCGGAGCTTGTGCTGTATCCTTCCTCTGGCTTCGCGACACGCGAATCTTTGTCAGAACCGGACAACCCGGCTACAGAAAAGCTGCCTATCAGGGAGTACTAATCACCGCCCTTTCATGGTTTGGATGTGCGCTTTGCGGAATGCTTGACGTAACACTCCTATACCTTGGAATCGGATTAATCCTGCTTGCACTCTACCTTCAGTCAAGAATCAAAAAAGAAGATGTATGGGTTGGAAACGAATCAGCCTGGAAACGCCTCATTGGATCAGCCCCACAACGGAGATATAAATGATACAGAAACCACGCGGAACACGGGACTTCCTCCCGGATGAAATGGCACAGCGCCGCGAACTCGAACAGAAAATGCGCAAAGTTGCCGCATCATTTGGATACGGCGAAGTAATGACACCAATGTTTGAGGAACAGGAACTCTTCGTCCTCAAATCAGGAGAAGGAATCTTAGGCGAAATGTACGCCTTCGAAGACAAAGGAGGGCGCGGCATCGCACTTCGCCCTGAGCTTACAGCTCCGACAATCCGTGCATATGTCAACGAAGCACAGGTAGCCCCAAAACCGCTTCGCTGGTTCTACTTCGAAGAATGCTTCAGATACGAACGCCCGCAGAAAGGACGCTACAGACAGTTCTGGCAGTTTGGATGCGAGTTAATCGGAGCAGACTCTGCCGCAGCGGACGCTGAGATTATCTCTGTTGCATATGCACTTCTCAAATGTACTGGCGTCAACTTCATCTTAAAAGTCGGCCACCTCGCCCCGATGAAATCTCTCCTCTCAGACCTCGACGCAGTCGAACAGAAGAAAGTCATGTCCGCACTTGACAAGCGTGACGAAGAACTTCTCCAAAACACTGTATCATCTCTTGGCAGACCGGAACTCTTCGAACCGCTCGTTGCTCTTACCAAAGCACAGTGCCTTGACGACGTCTTTGCTGTTGTCGGAGACATCCCGGAGAAAGCACGCATCGAAGAGACCTTCGCCTTCCTCGAAGCACAGAACATCCCGGTTGTTTACAACTTCGGAATCGCACGCGGACTTGACTACTACACCGGAATGGTATTTGAAGGATTCGCAGACAACTTAGGTGCAGAAAACCAGATCTTAGGCGGAGGAGTTTACCGCTTAGCACACTTATTCGGCGGAAAGGACACTCCGTCCTGCGGATTTGGAATAGGATTTGACCGTGTTGCCGTATCCATTGGAGAGTTCAAACCATCCCGCGGACCATCAGTTGCTGTAGTCTGTACCAAAGAGACAAGAACTGCTGCATACAAAGCGGCTTCAGCATTCCGCGAGGCAGGAATTCCGGCTGTAATGGACTTACTTGACAGAGGATTCGGAGCACAGCTCTCCTCAGCATTAAAGTCCGGAGCAACCCACGCTGTTGTTATCGGAGCAAAGGAAGCAGAGGCTGGAACTGTCATGCTCAAGAACTTAGAGACTGCAGTCCAGACTGAAATGACCTTAGAAGCAGCAGTAGAAGAGGTACTGCATGGTTCTTGCTGACGAGCTTGCAAAGAAACAGCGAAGCATCAGTGTAGCGGAATTTTTTGAGAAGAACAAGCACATGCTTGGTTTTGATTCCCCGACCAGGGGAATCATCACAACCGTTAAGGAAGCAATCGACAACTCCCTTGACGCCTGCGAAGAAGCGCAGGTTTTACCTGATATTTTAGTCTCCGTCCGCCGTATCAAAGAGGATGTCTTCCGCGTGGTGGTAGAAGATAACGGCCCTGGAATTATTCCGGAAAAGATGCCGTCTGTTTATGCAAAGTTACTCTACGGTTCCCGTTTCCACCAGGTAAGACAGACCAGAGGTCAGCAGGGTATCGGTATTTCTGCAGCAGTGCTTTACGCTCAGCTTACAACAGGAAAGCCGACAACTGTCATCTCAAGAACTGATGCATCCCGTCCGGCTCACAAGATGAGCCTTACAATCAAGACCGAGACCAACGAACCCGAAGTTCTCTCTCACGAAGAAATCGACTGGATTCTCCCGCACGGTACAAGAATCGAGCTTGAGTTCAAGAGCAACATCGCCGCAAAGAAAAAACTTCTCGAATACCTCAAGTACACATCAATCGTCAACCCGCACGCAAAGTTCCGCGTGGAGTTGGATGATGATGCATTCATCTTTGACCGCGTATCATCTGATGTTCCGCCATGTCCTGTGGCAATCAAGCCTCACCCGTACGGAATTGAACTTGGAGTTCTCAAAAGAATGGCCGCGGCGTCCGAACTTCCGCTATCTGAGTTCTTAGTCGAAAGCTTCTCAAAGGTCGGGGCAAAGACTGCAGATGAAATCTGTAAGTACTCCAAACTCAAGCCGACTGCAAAAACAGACGAGCTCTCACTCGAAGAACTCTCCGCTCTGCTTGAAGCAATGCAGACAACAAAAATCCCGGCACCTCCGGCATCCCAGTGTCTTTCTCCGATTACCGAAGAGCTCATTGTCAAGGGAATGGAAAAAGAGTTCGAGCTTGACTTCATCAAAGCCCGCACCCGCCCGGGAAATGTTTTTGGAGGACACTCCTTCATTGTCGAGGCGGCAATCGGATACGGAGGAAAGCTTCAGGCGGAAGGCCAGGCAACACTTCTCCGCTTCGCAAACCGCGTACCGCTTCTCTATCAGCAGGGAGCATGTGCGATTACGAATGCTGTGCAGGGTGTAAACTGGAAAAACTACAACGTCTCACAGCAGGGACTGCCTGTCGGCCCTCTCATGATTCTGGTTCATGTCGCGGCAACCAACGTGCCGTTTACCAGTGAATCCAAGGATGCAGTAGCCTCTGTTCCTGAAGTCGAGCGCGAAATTACTCTCGCCTTACAGGAACTCGGACGTGACTTAAAGCAGTTCTTATCAAGGCGCGAGAAGAACAAACAGCAGGACGACAGGGCCCGCGCTATCTGTGCGGTAATTCCACTGATCGCCGCAAAGGTTGCAGAAATTGTAGAACTGCCTGTTCCTGACACATCAATTATCGAAGGCAGAATCATGCGCCGTGTTGTCTTAAAGAAGAAAACAACAGGCGGTCAGATTCAGATTCATATCGATAACTACACAACAAAAGAACAGGAGATTACACTCTATGACATCTCCTTTGACAGTGCAGAAGATGCCAGCATTCCGCCAAGTTTCGTCTCCGAAATGGACGGCGAGTACACCAAACTCTGGAAGTTCACTTTGGCCGCAGGCGAGAGCTTCGAAGTTACCTATCATGGAGAAGGCGGAGGACTTATTCAGATGCAGGGTGTTGCAGAGAATCTGAAAGTGGAGGTGGATTTGGATGTCTGAGATGAACGAGCGAGATGTCGCAACAAGAAAACGTCTGATGGAAATCGCCAAAGTCTGGTATGATCAGATTGGCGGCGGAGATGTTCCATCAATTACTCTTCCGACCAGAACCAAACACAACATCGAGTATGATGACGACTCCGAGGTCTGGAAGTACGGAGAAAAGGAAAGCACAAGAAATGCCGGAACTGTAAAGTCCTCTATCCAGATGCTGAAAATGGCATATGTCATGGACTTTATCAAAATGCAGCTACAGGAAAACCGTTCATCCACATTAAGAGAAATGTATTACATCTCTGAAGGATGGAAGCAGGCAAAGTTCCATGCCCAGAACGAAAGCAACTATCTGGTCGAAGACTTGGAGATTATCACAAACCTTCAGCGCGAGTTCTTCCACATGCGTCCGGAAGAGGACGGGGCATCAATTTTCGGCCCGCTTCGTGTCAGGGAAAACACCAGACGCGGAATGAAGGAGATTCACTGTCAGGATGATGTAGGAGAAGCCGGATACAACATCCCAAACAACGTAGAAAACGTTGAACTCGTTGACCATGATGCATCCTGTGTTATCGCGATTGAGACTGGTGGTATGTTCTCCCGTCTTCAGGAGAACGGGTTTGATGAGGATTACAACACTGTACTTCTCCACTTAAAAGGTCAGCCTTCACGTGCAACCCGCAGAATGCTCAAGCGCATGAACGAGGAGCTCGGAATCCCGGTTGTTGTATTCACTGACGGTGATCCGTGGTCATACCGTATCTATGCATCCGTTGCATACGGTTCGATTAAGGCAGCTCACATGTCTGAACTTCTGGCAACGCCTTCTGCACACTTCATCGGTGTAAAGCCGTCTGATATTCAGAGATACAACCTTCCAGCAGACAAGCTCTCGGAAAAGGATGTTGAAGCATTAAAAGCTGAACTTTCAGATCCGCGCTTTGGAAGCGAGTTCTGGAAGAACGAAATTAACTTACAGCTTAAGATGGGCTTAAAGTCTGAACAGCAGGCATTCGCAAGTCACGGTCTTGACTTCGTAACAAAGGAGTATCTCCCGGAGATGCTCTCGGAAATCGGTGTCTTAAAGCGGTAACATGAATACAGCCACAAAAATCACACTGCTTCTTGGGGCATTCTCAGCAATGGCGTTCTCAAACGCCCTTGTACCTGTTTTAGCAGAGATTGCTCCTGATGCATCCGTTCAGGGGCTCTTGTATGCCGCATACTTCTTTGGAGCTTTTGCAACTGTATTTCCTGTCGGCTGGTTATCTGACAAAACAGGCCGCGCTCCGCTTTTGAAGATAGGGCTCTTTGGAACTTTTGCATCAGCAATACTTCTGTTCCTGGTCTATCCGAATATTACTCTGTCTATAGTATTCCGCGCTCTTGAAGGAATCTTTACCGGAGTCTTTGCTGCCGCGGCATTTTCTTATGTCAACTCTCAGGAAAACCACCTCAAACTATCCGGCACATACATTGCTTTGATGAACATCGGAATGGTTGCAGGACTTGTAATCTCAGGATTTCTTGCATTCCTTCATCCGTATGCGGGTGTTTTGTTCTTCGGAGTGCTTTCCGGAATTTCGGCAGTTGCCTCTCTCTTCTTTAAGGATTCGAATGAAACAAAAGAGGTCCTTTCCGCAGGAGAGACTGTGTCTGTTGCAAAGTACCATCTCTGGCTGTGGATTGGAATTTTTATGTTCACGGGAGTGACCGGGGTTGTAACAAGCACTTATCCGGAACTCTCCGGATTATCCGCAGACCTTACCGGAATCTTAACAGGTCTGATGAGCGTTGCTACAGCTGTGACTGTGTATCTTACATCCCGCTTTGCAATCCGCGATTCACTTGCGGTTGTAAGATTTGCCTCTGTGTGTCTTGCGCTTGTTCTCCCGCTTGTTGTATTCTCACCGGTTGGAATTGTTCTTGTCGGGGCAGTTTATGGTGTAATCAATGCAGGAGTTATGGATTACATCGCAAAGACAAACCGCCCGCAGGGGGTTATGAACGGATTATTCCTGTTTGTCCAGTACGGCGGAATGTGGTTTTTGCCAATTCTTGCGGGATTTCTTGCGGTGCCTGCCGGATACCTTATTGTGTACCTGCTCTGCGGACTTCTGTGTCTCGCATCCGGACTTCTGATTGTCCGCTGTCCCTGCTACGTTTCCGCGTGAGCGTCTCTTACCCTTTCCTTTTTTCGGCTTTGGAAGGTTTTCCGGGTCGGGCTGGCGTTCGGGCCTTCCTGTTTTCGGGAATGCCGTAAGCTCGCTTGCGCAGTAGTTGAGAATGGACTCCATTCTCTCGCTTCCAAGTCCTGGCTTTACCGTTTCAAGCCAGAGATAGAATCCGACTCTTGGAGGTGTCGGGCGTTCGTACTTGAAACCTCCGGTACTTGCCGGGACCATCTTTAAGTACTGACGCTGTTTTCTCGGTTTGAGGTAAACAACCGGCTCGATTTCTGGGAAATCGACAGCCATGATTACTTTGGAGTAGTCTTCCATTACCTTCTGTACTGTAAGCTGCTCGGATTTAATCCGAAGCCCGTAGTTTTGAATAAGGTTCTTGATGGCTGAAGGATACATTCCTCCGCAGATTACTTTCTTGACAAGAGGGGATACTGACGGGTTGTCGAAGAACTGGTTTGCAGTTAAGTCATGTTCCTGTGCGAAGTAAAGCTGGGATAATGCTTCGTCATGGAGTTTTTTGTAATCGAATAACTGTGTGCGGAGGTCTTCTGCGCGGACAAGTTTCGGGCTGTTCTCCTGCTGAGTTGGAAGATTCATAATCCGCATGCCTTTGAGGCAGGACTTCATGACTTCGCACTCGCGGGTGCAGATGTATGCGTTGTCCGGGTCGGCACGCAGTCTTCGAACCACCTGGGTGTTTGCGATGTCGACTGATGAGAACAGGATAAATCCTACATTGTCCTGACTGAAGAGATATCCGAAGAGTTTCTTCTTGTAGATAATCTCAGCTTCAAGGTCCTTTAAGTCGGACGGGGATGTGACGATTTCGCAGAATACAACACGGTCATCTTTGTCGAATAGGAGAAGGTCAACTTCTGCCAGGTCCTGACCGTTTCCTCTGACACGAATGTCTCCTTTGTCTGCGGAATAGATGCCGTTTGTTCCAAGCTGGCGTTTGGTTTTGTGTTTTTTTACGTCAGAGCCTTTTCTGACGATTTTTTTGATTGTCTTTGTCTGCTCTGCAATCCTGATTAACTGTTCATAGATTAGGTATTCAAACCAGTATCCTTCTGCTGTGCGCATCAGCATGATGTCGTCTGAGAAAAGGTTCTTTCTGTCAGCCGAACGCATATGGCGAAGAGCGCGGACAGCTACCGCTCGTTCCGGTTTGTAGCGGGTAAACTGTTCAGTAATCCAGGAGAGCATAGAAGATGTCTCTCTTGTTTCCGGTGTCATAATTATTTTAGAACGTGGATTCTTCGAGTGAGACTTTTGTGAACGTACTGTTCGAAGAAGCCTTCAAGTTCAAAATCAAACTCGGATATTATGTGGCGGATGTCGCGGTGTGTTACAATTACTGCGCGTCCGTCTTTTCTTAAAACGCGTCTGATTTCGGCGAGTGAGCCGCGGTAGAGTGCTTCAAGGCTGTCTGCTCCGATAGATGTGGACTGGCCGTATGGTAAATCGGCGGCAACTGCATGGAATGTTTCATCCATGTACGGCATTGAAGTTGCATCAGCTCTGATGCAGATGTTTCCAGGATTATTCAGTCTGCATCCGGCAAGCATTTCTTCGTCATAGTCGCTTCCAACAGCATTTACTCCAAGCATGCGGCATTCAAGGACAACTCCTCCCGTTCCGCAGAACGGGTCAAGCAGGAGTTCTCCTGGTTTTACCCGGGTTAAGTTTACGATTGCCCGGGCAAGTAAGGGCATTATTACTCCGGGGTGGAAGTATGCCCGCTGTTTCGGATCTCTTTCAGAGTAGCTTCCGCGGTCTATTTTGTGAATGACGCGGCCGAACCAGCACTGACCGTCGCTGAATACTGCACGGTATTCAATCTCGGGATTTTTGAGGGATACTTTTCCTTTGATTAAGGATCCCATCATTTTCTCCAACTCAAGCTGGGAGATATCAACGACGGCCGGATGAATCTTTCTTGCTCTGCAGCAGTATGGTTTTTCTGCGGTGATGTTAAGGGATGTCATGAGTTCCCGTAAAGCATCTGCAGTTCCGTTGCACACTCCAAGAAGTTCAGAGACGACGTGGGTTTCTGCGAGCCGTGTGGTCTCATCAGGATTCGGTGTTTCGGCAACAGCTATGCCGTTTGCCCGTTCGGTTACAGTTCCGACACAGGCGATTTCGGCTTCGGCTAATGCCTGATTGTCTCCTGAGAGTTCATACAGCAGTTTCATCCGTCTTATATGTGGGTTGTTCACTCTTATTTAACTGAGTGTTGCAGGGATGTCTTGCGGCAGTATGTAGTATGCTTTGATGAAGAATTCGGGGTGGTATCTGAGTTTTGATTCGCGAAGTCCTATGACATCCATGTCGCTTTCGCGGTTTATCCATTTGACTTTTCCAAGGAGTTTGCGCGCTGTTTCTTTGTTTATGATTTTGTAGATTCCAGGGTATTGTGCGAGGCCTTTTTCGAAGTGGATTAGGGCTGATTCGCTGTTCTGGATTTCCCAGACTGCTATTCCTGCAAGGTGTTTGTCTTCTTCGATTCGGATTGCTATTCCGTCGATTGGAAGGTTTTTGTAGTTTTCGAGTGCGTATTTTACTGCGTTTATTTCTTCTTTCATTATTTCGTCTGTTTCGCAGTGTTTTTCGATACTCCATTCTTCTACGAGGTTTGTTACTTCGTGTATGTTTTTGTCAGTGATTTTTTCAACGCTGTAGTTCCAGCGTGAGTTGAATGAGTTTATCTGGCCTCTTATGTTGAGGTATTTTTTTCCTTTGAGGTTTGCGAGTTCTTCTGTACTATAACAGTATTCGAAGTATCCTCTGTTTTCGGTGATTGGAATTTTTGGGTGTGTGTCTTTTAGTATCTGAAGGTTTTCTTCGTCATATATCTCAAGAGCACAGTTTTCTTCGCGCGCGAATATCAGGAGTTCTTCTAAGAGTTCTGCGTCAGGTTTTCCAATGGCTGCGTGTATTCCGCGTTCGCCGTCCATTGTGCATTCTATAATTAGGTGGTTTTTGTATTCGGTAAATGAGCACGGGGCGTAATTGTTCCATGTAAGTATGGTTACTATGGATGATTCGGAGTGGTACTGCGGGTACTGCGCGAAGTAGTGTTCCAGGATGTGTCTGTTATTTTCTGTTACGGGAACAAAGTCTGCGCGCGATATCATTTATTCCTCTGTGAGCATTGGTGTGTAGTTTTCCATTACGGAGAATCCTGCGCGTTTGTAGAATTCTTCTTTGCCGGGCGCAGATATTAGGCCTATCCAGGTGTGTCCGGTAAGTTCTGCTATGCGCTTTAGTGTGTTTACTATACGGCTTCCAATTCCCATTTCGCGGTATTCCGGGAATACTACGACGTCTTGTATGTAGCAGTCGCTTGAGCCGTCGCTGATTAATCTGCCCATGCCTACGGCGTTGTTTTCCAAATCGCGTGCGATTAGTACGAGGTAGCTTCCGTTGATGAGTGTTGGTATCTGGTTTTTGTCCCATCCCATTTCCCACCATCCGCCTGCGCGATACAGGTCTATTACTTCTTCGGCGTTCCATGCGCGTACTGCGGTGAGGGTGATTTTTTCCGGCGCGATATTTATGCTGGACATGGGTTTCTTAGGTATTTTGTATGTGTTTTGGGGTTATGAGGGTAGCGGTTCGGGTCTTTTTGCGAAATTATTTCGAAGCTTATTTATGTATCTGGATCCAACTATGTTACCTCACAAGTCAGACAGTTTCCTGAGATAGGGAAACTGAATCTGAGGACTTGTCATGCCTTGCTCTCTTCGAAGTTTCTTCGAAGGGTTTATAAGTTGTGG
>JAFQTT010000002.1 GCA_017408885.1 Methanocorpusculum sp. | reverse complement strand
GAACTTGGCTTCGGGGATTATGCGGCCATAGCAGAGAGGTTCCACCCGGACCCATTCCGAACCCGGCAGTTAAGCTCTCTTGCGTCGACTACTGTACTCAGATACGCGAGTTCTCGGGAACTAGTCAACGCTGCAACCCCCCTTCCTTTTGTTGAAACATTCTTACTGTAATCTAAACACGAAAGCGTAAGCTTTGTTGAACTGTTTTGTAATCTAAGCTTGAAATGCTAGATAATGCTTAAAGTATTTATATAATTCTTTGTACAATAATATTCACTGAATGCGTATCCGGTTCATCCTCTTGATAGTGATAATATCTGGTCTATCAGCATTACTCTTTGTAATCCCGAATTTCTATTATCCTATAGCAGAAGTAACCGTAATCTCTGGAGAGCCAAATATTGTACCTGGTAATAATGCCAATTCAAAAATTGAAATCCAATCATCACTACCCTATATCCTATCTTACTTTTTTCAGATTTTCAACATAGATTCGCTGCCGCTCTGGATTTTTGAACTTTCATGGTCTCTTCAGGGTATAATGGCTGCCATATTTGGAATATTTACTTCCGGGTGTATTTTATTTCTTTACAGCAGACGAAAACTCTCCAAAAATCCTGAAAGTCGGTCTATGAAAATTCTTGCCTACATTACAGATAATCCAGGAGTACAACAGAAAGACATTATACAGGCAACCGGTTACTCTCGCGGCTCAGTATCTCATCATCTCAGATACTTGATGCAGAATATTAAAATCTACAAAATCAATGATGATATTGTTCGATATTACTCCATAGGCATTGTCCCTTCTGAAAAAAACAACCATGCCTTAAAACTTCTGGAAAATGAAACCAGAAAACGTATCTTTCAGACCATATTCAAAAATCCAGGTATACCACAGAAACATATTGCAGATGAGATACATATTCCAGTAACCACCCTGCGATGGCATTTGGGAAAGATGCTGAGAGAAAAAATTATTCTTGTTGATAACAATCATCACATTACCAGATACTCAATAAATCCTGCTGTTGTTGATGAAACTATTTCACATATGCTAGATAGTGCTCAATATCTTTAATACATTCACTGGCTGATTATCAATTATGATTAGGACACTGCGCATAATTCTTTTTGGAATACTTCTCCTTACTCTATGTGCCGCGGGAGTATCTGCCGATACTTCTCTTTGCGAACAGCTTTCATCTTCCAATCATGAAATGTATGACCAACTCATCAAATCGTACCTCACTGAAAATCCTGTTCCAAAAGCTGGGATATACACATATGGAGAGCATCTCAAAGTAACTGTCTCTGAAGACGGCATTCTATCTATAGCTTCAGTTAGTGTTCGCGAAAACACTGATTTGGATAAGATGGACTTCATTCCAAAAGTGCTCTATAAACTTGGTTTTCATGAAACAACCGACATCTATACAGTAACCAGAACTGATTACAGTTTGAAAGGTGATGTATTAATCAAAGTCTCTCTTTCCGGATGGTTTGAGATTGGTCCGTTTCTTCCCAAAAAAGCCCATTTTGTAACATTCAAACCAGAATATGTTGCAGATGATTTTGACCTTGTTAGTATGAATGGTGGTGAATCTCCAACAGCGAAACTCTCTGGCTCTTTACTTTTGGAAAATGATGGAGTAATCTCGTCCTATGACCTCGTTTCAACATGGATTGATAAATTCTATTACAACGATTCTATTAGTTATCCACTGGTATCACCAATAGAAGGAGATACTGGTATATTCTGGATATTCCATGAAGATAATGATAAACAAATAACCGCAAAAATGACCGTATGGTTCAGCTTTGATGGGAAAAGTGCACCAAAAGCTCATGTTACAGAAGCTTTTGGGGTCTCACACAATGGAGATTATGATTGTGCTGCACAGTATTTGGTAAATGAAGACGTTGAAAACGGTCAGACAATAGTCATAGGTACTGTTACTGCTAGAAATGTTCATGACTCAGAAGATGTTGTTCAATATGTTCTGAAAGCTTACTGCACGAAATATGGAGATCGGGACAGCAGTACTGAAGTACATTATCTTTAATCCTTTTTTACCTCAAAGAAAATCCTTATATTCATTTTAAATCATCAAACACCTGCTATTTTGCCTCAAAATGAAGCTATTTAATTTCACAAATCATTATATCAATCATGAAACCTATCACTGCAATTCTTGCAGCAGTTTGTGTCGTATTCATCGTATTCGGCGCAGGCTGCATCAGTTTCAGCCAGCCGGATCCAAACGGAACCGTATGGAAACTTGACAGCTTCGGACAAAACCAGGACGCAGCAAACGGTATCTTAACTCTCTCCTTCAATAATGGAGTTGCATCCGGATCATCTGGTGTCAACACTTATGCTGGAAGCTACACCGTATCTACTGGTGACGGAAAACTCACCTTCAGCGGAATCGCATCCACTAAGATGACTGGTCCTTCTGCCCTCATGACGCAGGAAACCAAATACTTAACCGCTCTTGGACAAACCGCAACATACTCCATCTCCGGTGAAACCTTAATCCTCAAGGACGCAAACGGAAACACTCTCTTAACCTTCAAGGAGCCGCTTACCGGAACATCCTGGAAACTCATCTCCTACACTCCTGCTGGAAAAACCGCACAGCTTGATGCTGCAGGACTTGTCACCATCATGTTCGAACCAAATGGTGATCTTTCCGGAAACACCGGAATCAACAACTACGAAGCAACCTGGAACTTAAATGGCAAGACTCTTGATATCAGTCAGCCTGCAACCAGCAAAATGCTTGGTCCTCAGTTCATGGAAGAACAGGAATCCGATTACCTCTCTCTCCTTGGAAGTGTTGCAGGATTCACACTCTCTGCAGGACAGCTTGACCTTGTAAATGCAGCCGGGGTTCCAATCATGAGCTTCGAACCGATTATTCCGGGAACCTCCTGGCAGCTCATGCAGATTAATGGAGAAAACATCGAAACCGACATCCAGACAACCGTAACCTTCAATGAAGACGGAACTTTTAACGGTCAGGGCCCGGTTAACAGATTTGCCGGAAACTGGCACCTCGCAGGAGTAAACGGAATCACATTCAGCAGCGTAGCATCCACTATGCTCATCAGCACTGATACCTTTGCAGTGTCTACTGAACAGCAGGTATTCGAAATCATGAACTCCGTTACCTCCTACTCCGTTACCGACAACAGCTTAACCTTAACCGGAAAGTCTGGTTCATTAGGCTTTGCTCCGGTATATCAGGATGAGCTTGGCGGAACTGCATGGTATCATGCAGATAACTCTGCTGTCACTCTCAGCTTCTCTCCGGATGCATCCAAGATCTTTGGACAGGGACCTGTTAACACCTTCTCTGCATCTGTCACCTACAACCAGTATGGTGAAGTTTCAGTCTCCAACTTCATCTCAACCAGAATGGGTGGAACTGAAGCACAGATGAATGCAGAACAGGCATTCTTCACAGTTGTAGAAGAGCTTGATACTGTTGCATTCAATGACGGTCAGCTTCTCTTATCCAATGGAGAAACTACTCTCTACTTCAATCCGCAGATGAACTAAACAGGGATAAATCCCTGTTTTTTGCGCATGCTTTTTTCTGTCTCTTTTGTTATCACTAATTCTCTTTAATTCTTGATTGTTTTCGTGAAATTATTAATTTATATGTGCAAATATTTTTGAAGTCAAAGCCAGATATATATAATTCTGGCGCGAATTATATTGTATGAAAGGCAAAATATTCTTAGCCCTCTCTCTTGTATTAGTAGGTGCAGTTATCTGTGCCGGCTGTATCAGCGAGAAAGAACCGTCCATTGAAGGAAACTGGGTTTTAAACAGCAACGACAAAATCACCATAACCTTCAATCCTGATGGAACCTTCGGCGGTCAGGCACCGGTGAATGGATTTGGCGGAACATACACTGTTGACGGAAATAAACTCATCATTGGCGAAGACATCATTCAGACCTTAATTGCCGGCTCTGAGGCCGATATGAAGGCAGAAGCAGAGTTTATTTCAGCGCTCAAGAACGCTGCACGCTGGCAGGTTGCAGAGGACAAACTTATCCTTGCAGATGTGGATGATAAAATTCTCTTTATCTTCACTGCATCTATTGTTGGAGAGTGGGACGGGGCAGATGGAACTTCCCTGAACTTCTATGAGTGGGGAAGCTTTGGTGGATATGCTGGTCTCAACTCCATTGGCGGAGAGTATGTTGTACATGGTGGCTCTCTTGTTTTCGAGAATATGTACATGACTGAACTTGCAGGACCTGAGTCTGTAATGAATAAGGAGGGTAAGTTCATTAATGCGCTCAATCAGGTTGCAGGCTTCAAGATTTACGGAAATGTCCTGGTTCTTCTAGACAGTGAAGGGAAAACTCTCCTTACCTTCGAGAGACACTTCGAGCCGTTAGGTGAGTGGGTTCTTTCAGACAATCCTGGCGTTACTGTTTCCTTTGACGGTGACGGTTCTTTTGTTGGTCAGGCTCCTGTAAACTACTTCGGCGGCAAATATCTCATTCACGGGGCGTCTCTTACTTTCCCTGAAGGATTTACTCAGACTTTGATGGCAGGCTCTGATGAGATGAATAAGGCTGAGGATGAATTCTTTAAGAATCTGAAAAAGACTGCAAGATATGCATTTGTTGATGGAGACCTTGTATTCTTAGATGCAAAGGGCAAGGTACTTCTGACATTTGAGAGAGTTATGACCTCTGAGAGAGCATAATATCAATACAATACTTTTTTTAGAATTTTGAAGAAAAAAAGATGATTACTCCTGCTTTGCGCAGAAGTGTCCTGCGATAAACTCGCGAATCATATGGGCCGCAACCATAGCCGTCTGCCCCTGATCATTTGGCAGAACCTCAACATAATCAAAGCCCACTGCATTTTTAGCCAGACGGCGGATTACTGCACGAACATCTTTTGGAGTCAGACCAAACGGCTCAGGCGTTCCAAGACCCGGTGTCAGACAGCAGTCGATGGCATCTGCATCAATCGACAGATACAGAGAATCATCACCGATCAACTCAGAAACCTCATCAAGGACTGCACGAATACCGCGCTCTTCAACATCGTCTGCTGTATAGAGATGATAATTCTCGCGTGCGTACTCGAACTCCTCCTTACATCCGCTCCGCGCCCCGATAATCACGATGTTTTCTACAGCCTCTGATACTCTTGCTGTTACACAGTCGTGATTGAATGGAGAACCTCTGTACTCATCCTGCATATCAAGATGAGCATCGCACACCACATACCACTTCGGCTTTAAGGTTTGCACTGCACCAATCGTTACAGAATGCTCGCCCCCCATCATGATTGGGACTTTCTCATCCTTAATGAGATCAGATACTGCATCTGCAACCTGCTCAACCATCAAATCAGGCAGGCACTCGATATACATATCCCCCATATCATGGACAGAGACATCAGTCATCTCCAAATCATAGAACGGAAGATATGTCTCGATATTGTATGAAACCTGACGAATGGCTAAAGGAGCATCACGGCATCCTGCCTTAAACGAAGTAGTACCGTCAAACGGCACACCGAACAGTACGTAATCAGCTGAGCTGTACTCTGCATCAGCATCAGCAAAAAGAGTTGTGGAAAAAGACTGCATACCTCTGCAGACTTTTTAGAGGTCAAGCTTACGCTTGCCGAGAGACTCGATGTATGGAACTTCCTGAGCCGGCTGGAAGGTTGCAACGATGTCATCATCGACAACAAGTTCAAAGTTGTTGAAGTCTTTCATGTCCATGAAGGTTACAACGTTTCCTGCGATGGTAAGGATCTGTCCAGTCTTTCTCTCAACAATCGGTGCATAGATAGTTGCAGAGGTCGGGTTGACGATAGAACGCTTCTGTCCGTCGAAGATACCGACAACGTCAAGTCTTGCCTTTGCTGCTCCGTGCTTTCCCGGCTTGGAGATGGAGATGCTCATAATTTTGCACGGCTCGTCGTCAACAACAACGTAACGGCCTTCTTTCAGTTTTCCAACTTCAGTCTGTTCCTTCATTGTAAATCTAACATAATTATGGGAAGTAATTCCTTATGAGTGTTACGACTATTCACCTCCAAAGACAGGGCAAGGATTGAAAAACCTATCACTCCTATCATATAGTATGATTAGTCCGGATAGATTCTTCCGGGTATGTGATTCAGTTGCCGGAAGGATTGTAAAAGCCTTAGCTCCGGTGGTTGGAACTCCTTACGGTGCCGAGGAGATTTGTATTGGAGCAGACAATACGCCGACAGAACGTCTGGATAAAATTGCAGAAGACATCGTCTTGGAAGCCTTCCGCGAGAATAAAGTCTGTGCCCGCATACTCTCTGAAGAAGCAGGCATGGTAGACATTGGAGGTGACGAAGGAATCGCCTATCTTGACCCGGTTGACGGTTCGTTCAATGCAAGCGTTGGAATCCCGTTCTATGCGCTGTCTGTCGGTCTCTCTGACGGGGAGCGGATGATTGCAGGCTATGTCCGAAACCTTGCAACCGGCGAGACATTTACCGCAGTTCTTGGAGAGGGTGCGTATTTAGACGGCTGTCCTATTCACCCGTCTGAGAAATCCTCCTTTGCCACATCTGCAATGAGCGTCTATGCAAGACCTCCGGAGATGCAGGCACTTCTTGCAAACGGATACACCTCCCGCAGAATTCGAAAGCTTGGAGCGTCAGCTCTTGAGTTATGTTATGTAGCCTGCGGAAGGCTTGAAGCCTTCCTTGACCTGCGCGGAACGCTTCGCATCACCGATGCAGCAGCAGCAATTCTGATTCTCGAAGAAGCAGGCGGCATAGTTTCGCTTCCAACCGGGGGTAACTGTAACTTCCCTGATGACGTATGTGCCGGACGTTGTATTCTTGGCGCAAATAAAGAGATTCATGGCGAAATCTCCAGATTGATGAGGCTATTATGAAGATCTGTATTGTTTCCAAAATCGATTCCAAAGAACCTCTTGAGCTTGCCCAGTCTCTTGGGTGGGCACTATCTGACCTTGGCTGTACGGTGGTTTACGAGGAATCTGTGGCTGCTGAACTTGGATATGAGGGTGTCTCGCTGAAAAACCTCGAGGCTGATTTGCTTCTGGTTCTTGGAGGGGACGGCAGCGTACTTCGCGCAGTTCGTATGATGTCTTCACAGGTTCCGGTTCTTGGAATCAATCAGGGACACGTTGGTTTCCTGACTGATCTAGAACGTGACACTCTTGATACCTGCCTGCCTGAGCTGCTCTCTTCTCCGCTCAAAATAGATTCACGCATGCGGCTTTCGATTACCTGCAACGGAAGAGACTGCGGTTCGGCATTAAACGAGGCAGTTATCGTAACCGCGCGTCCTGCAAAAATTCTTGAGTTCAACGTTTCAGTCAACGGAAAAATCATTGACTCGTTCCGCTCAGACGGACTGATTATAAGCACTCCGACTGGTTCTACTGCATATGCAATGAGTGCAGGCGGCCCTATCGTTGATCCTGCTGTAGAAGCAATGCTTCTTGTTCCAATGTCTCCGTATATGCTCTCATCGCGCCCGTATCTCTTAAACTCCGATGCTGAAGTAACAGTTACCCTGTCATCAGACAAAACAGCCCTGCTGGTTCTTGACGGTCAGGACCAGTATGAGATTGGAAAGAGTGCAGAGATTATAATCCGCAAAGCTGAATCCCCTGCACTGTTTGTAGATGCAGGACGCACCTTCTTTGAGAAAGTTGAGCAGAAACTCCGACAGCACTAAAATCCCGCAGGTCCAATATAGATATACTAATGGGATTCTTTGATCGGTTTAAAAAAGAGAAGAAGGAGGAGAAGTCCCTTCCTTCTTCGGTTGATTCTGCGATGTGGTTCTCCAACGCAACTGCTCATTTGCGTCACGGCCAGTATGATGCAGCTCTTCACTGTTTTGACAAAGCGATAGAAGCAGATCCGCAAAATCCTGCTGCATGGCATGAGAAAGGTCGTATATTAGCTATGATGAAAAGTGAGGAGAAGTCCCTTGCAGCTTACGACAAGGCAATCTCTCTTCGCCCTGAGGTAGGAGTATATTATCACAACAAAGGAGATGCACTTGTTTCTTTCGGCCGCTTTGCTGAGGCTGATGAATGTTTCAGAAAGGCTCTTGAGTTCAATCCCGAAGATGTAGTGTTTAGGACAAGCCACGCAAAGATGCTTGCAAGAGATGGAAAATTCCGTGAGGCTGATGAAATTATGGATGCCATCTGTAAGGAAGAGCCGCGCGGACCTGAGCACTGGTTCACTAGGGCAGAGTTCCTCTCTGCCGCAGGAAAACATGAAGCTGCTCTGAAATATTATTATGTGGTTCGCGAGCTCTCACCAGGACATTCGGTCTCGCACTTCAACTGCGGCAACATCCTATCCAAGCTCGGAAGATATGAGGAAGCGGTAGAATGCTATAATAAAGCTTTGAAATACGAAAAGACCATGACCGGCGCTATGAACAACAAAGGTCTTGCATTAAGCTGTCTTGGAGATCACAAAGAAGCATACGACTGCTTCCGCCGTGTTTTAATCGCTCAGCCGAACAATCCTGATGCACTGTTCAACAAAGGCTATGAGTTATCCAAGCTCGAACGATATGATGAAGCTGTTCAGGCATTTGATGCCTGCCTGTCCGTTGCAAAAGACCGTGATTTAATCGAGCGTGCACGGGAAGAGAAAGCATCTGCTATGCAGAACAGCACCAAATAATTTTCATTTTTATTGTGAATTTTTGCAGGGATTCTATATGAAGCTTACGCTGCTTTACTCTGAAAAGAATCTCAAAAAAAAGAAATTAATTAGTTGATGTTGTCGATATTGTAACCTCTGCTGGTCAGAAGTTCTTTGACTCTGTCACGGTGGTTACCCTGGAGTTCAATTGAGTTCTCCTTTACTGTTCCTCCGCATGCAAGTCTTCCTTTGAGGAACTTCGATAAATCCTCTAAGTCAATCTCATAGGGGTCAAGACCGTCTACGACCGTTACTTCCTTGCCGTAGCGTCTCTTGCTGACTTTCACACTGATTCGCTGCTGCTCCTTTGCGACTTCTTCGCAGATACAGAGCTCTTTTGGTAAACCACATTTCGGGCAGATGCCGCTGTTCATTGCACTATTACGTTGGACGCCTGCAGATAAATAGGTGCGTATAGATATCTGCACTTATCCATGATAGTTATAAAAATAGTTTGTCAGTTTTTCTTCCTTTGCGGCAGTGTCCCTCTCCTCTTTTGTGAGGTTTGGTGTCTGCTGTGCCGGGCAGAAGGAACAGAGTGCATCATCGATATCCGTCCAAGCATCCTTTACAGGGCAGTAATATATGCCGTCAAAAACTTCGACCATCCCGCCGCCTGGAAACGGCATTCCTACAGGGTGCGGGGGCTCGTTTTCGATGAAGATTACATAGGCTGCAATCAGGTATTTTAGTGAACGCAGTCTGTCTCCTGCTGTCCCTTTCGTACACTCGCGCTTTGCAGACGCTGCAAACCTGGCAGGTGATATTCGCATCTTTGCATGTATGCTTTCGAGTGTTCTCGTCATTAGACGATTGTATCCGTCAGTAATCTGGATTCTGGCACACCTCGCAAGTTCAGAACGATACTCTGTTGGCAAATCCTTTATCTTTGCATCATAGTGAATCATCATGAGATTCAGGTCATCAGGAGTAAAGCGTGATGCCTCCTCTTTTAGGAATGCCAGAAGGTCACCTTTCGTCCTGCGCCTTCCAAGGCGTGCCCAGTCAACGGCATGACTTTTCTCGAAACGGTTCCAGAATCTCATGACTTACTTATCATATAGTTGGAGTGCGTGATATTAGCAGTTTTGCATCCCATACATACCAACCTTGATACATACTAAACGCAAATAGTAATCTACGTATTGGGTATGACAGCAGAGATTCTAGTAAGCATTGGAATGGCATTTCTCTGGGCGTTCTGGATTATGATTCCAGCCTACATTCCAAACCCTGCCGCAGCTCTTGTAGGCGGCGGTACTCCGATTGATTTTGGAAAATGTGCTAAGGATGGCAACCGTCTCTTTGGAGATGGAAAAACCTGGCGCGGACTTATTGGAGGTATCTTTATCGGTATCATCTTTGGAGCTGCACAGATGTTCCTTGCCTCATACTTCCACTGGGATTTCCTCCCTGAGCACACATGGGTTACTGTCATCTCCCTTGCGACCGGAGCGCTTCTTGGAGACCTCACAAAGAGTTACTTCAAGCGCCGTCTTGGAAAAGACCGGGGGGCAAAGTGGCCGCTTGCGGACATGTATGATATGGTGATAGGCTCTCTGCTTCTCATGGTGATTGCGTTAGCTGTCACCGGGGGACTTGGATGGTTCGATCAGTTTGGAGATATCTTCTTCGGTGTTCTGGTCTTTATCGCCATTATGATTATCTCTCCGGTTCTTCACCGCGGAGCGAATATTATTGGCTATATGCTTGGATTAAAGGACAGACCATGGTAAACAGAATCTTAGATTTATTAATTCAGTACAAAGCAGTTGAATTCGGAGACTTCACCCTTGCATCCGGTGCTAAGAGTAAGTACTATGTTGATGTAAAGACTGCCATCATGCAGCCTGAGCTTCTCTCTGAGATTGCTGCTGAAGTTGCCGCAAAGTATGACTTCGATGTTGTCGCAGGAGTTGCTGTAGGCGGAGTTCCGCTCGCAACTGCTGTCTCTCTTGCCGCAAAGAAGCCGTGCGCAATTATCCGCGCGCAGGCAAAAGACCACGGCAAGTCTCAGATGGTTATTGGAACCGTTAAAGACAAGCGTGTTCTCTTAATTGAGGATGTGACAACATCAGGCGGTTCTTCCAAGTATGGTGTAGATGAGCTGAAAAAGGAAGGAGCAATTGTTGAATCGGTCGTAACTGTTGTTGACCGCGAGGGAGGAGCAGCAGATCTTTTAGGCAAGGAAGGAGTCACCCTTCACCCGCTTGTTCGGGCATCTGAACTCCTCAACTAACTTTTTTTTTGAGATATTATTATCTCGTCTCATGACCTATCATATAGGACTATGCATAAGGAAGAATTATTAGAGCTCCATCAGATATTTTACGATATCAAAGAATACTACGGAGCATTAAATGCTGACCTGAAGTTCCCGGAGTACACTGCTTTAAAGATTACTCCAGATCAGGTAAACAGAAGCAAACTTGAGCACAAATATGCAATCTTTGTCTTAGGTTCCGAAATTGCTGCAGCAATGAAGGAAATCGAGACCATCTCCTCCCGCGGTATCCCGGCACGTATGCGCGACCTTGCCGAGCGCACGTTAAAAGAGATGGAATCAGAGCACAAGAACTAATTTTTCTTTTATACTCTTTTTTACAGGTCAATCCGCATTAAAATATGCGGGATGCCGTCTTCTAAGAACTCTTCCGAGACTTGCACGAATCCCTGCTTCTCGTAGAGTTTTCTGGCATAGACCTGGGCTTCAAGCATAACCGCCTCTGCTGAATACTTCTCGCGTGCAATGTGAATGCCTTCGCTTAGGATTCTGCTTCCAAGCCCTTCACGCCTTCGAATCGAAATAACCCGCCCTACTGCCGGTGTCTCAAAAGAGACTCCGCGGTCCAGCACCCGTGCGTATGCAAGAATTTCTCCATTCTCTTCAAACCAGAGATGATATGCATCAAGGTCTTTGCCGTCAATCTCCGGGAACGGGCAGTTCTGCTCAACCACAAACACATCCTGCCGTGCTCGAAGAATTGCATACAGCTCTGCTGCTGAGAGCTCTGTGAAGTGCTTTACCAAAAGCTGCATAAAAAAAAGGGTTAGTTGTTTTCTTCGTACTTCTTCAGCTCACGGTCGCGAAGTTCACCGCGCTTGATTTTGCCGGAGAAGGACTTTGGAAGTTCAGTCACGAACTCAATTGCGCGCGGATATTTGTATGGTGCGGTCGTGGACTTGACGTGGTTCTGAATCTCCTTAACCAGTCTCTCGGACGGCTGGTATCCCTCGTGTAAAACGATGAATGCCTTGATAATCATACCGCGGAGATCATCCGGGCTGCCGACGACCGCAGACTCCTTGACTGCCGGGTGCTCGAGTAATGCGGACTCGACCTCGAACGGGGAGATTCTGTATCCGGAGGACTTGATGACATCATCGTTTCTTCCAACGAACCAGAAGTATCCGTCCTCATCCATGCGTGCCTTGTCTCCGGTGTAGTACCAGCCGTTGACAAACATGGCGGCGTTTTCTTCCGGATTGTCTAAGTACTCGCGGATAAGACCTGCCGGTCTCGGGTTTAAAGAGATGGCGATTCTTCCAATCTCGCCCTGCGGGACTTCGTTGCCCTCGTCATCATGGAGCTGGATGTGCCATCCAGGAACCGGTTTGCCCATAGAACCCTGGCGGACCTCCATTCCCGGCATGGTTGCAAGACAGCAGCATGTCTCGGTCTGACCGTATCCTTCGCGAATCGTAATGCCGGTTCCTTCCTTCCAGATGCGGATGACCTCAGGATTCAGCGGCTCGCCGGCACTCGTACAGGTACGAAGTTCCGAGAAGGAGAACTTCTTTAAGTCTGCGATGATGAGCATACGATAGATGGTCGGTGGTGCACAGAAGGAGGTAATTCCGTACTTCTCGATGAGAGGCAGAAGCTCGGTTGCGAGGAACTTGGTTCTGTAGTCATAGACGAAGATACATGCTCCGCAGATCCACTGACCGTAAATCTTGCCCCATCCGCACTTTGCCCATCCGGTATCGGAAACGGTGAAGTGCACATCCTTGTCGGTTAAGTCATGCCAGAATTTGGCTGTCACGGTCTGTCCGAGCGGGTGTCCGTAGTCGTGGAGAACCATTTTCGGGTCCTTGGTTGTTCCGGAGGTGAAGTAGATAAGCATCGGGTCTGTTGCAAGGACCTTGCGTCCTGCGGTTGCCACGAGCTTGGTGGATACCGGTGCCGGGTATTTGAGTTCATGCTGGTATCCAATCCATGGGGAGGAGAGGCGCTCAAGCGGGTTGTCGTCAACAACCATTCTGAGCTGAAGGTGCGGGCACTCTGCAGCGACCTCGTCGACCTTTGCCATATTTTCGCGGTCGGTAATGACCATCTTGAATCCGCCTGCATTGATGCGGTATGCGATATCTTTTACCGTCATCATGTGCGGACTTGGGCAGAAGACTGCGCCAAGCTTCATGATTCCAAGAACTAAAATCCACCATTCCGGAACGCGGTGAAGCATCAGAAGGATGCGGTCTCCTTTCTGAATACCGAACTTCATTAAGATGTTTGCCGCTTCGTTGGAGTGGATCATCATGTCCCAGAAGGTGAACTTCTTTTCTTCACCTGCCTGGTTGGTCCAAATCATTGCGAGGCGGTTTCTGTCCTCTTTTGCCCATTTCTCGATTACATCGAAGGCGAAGTTATAGTGTTTCGGCACGTCAATGTGGAAATCCCGGTAGGTTTCCTCATAGTTGCCTATGTTGCCCGTATATTCTTCCATATATTACTGCCTTACATGTTGGACTTCATGGAATATATTCATTCGCGGAAAGTATCGGAAACTGAGATGAAATTGTATGCAAAAAAAGAGGGGAGTTATCCCATGATGAATCCGCAGACCAGGAACATTATCGCAGCAATAACACCTGCGAGGATTCCATACGGCATCTGCGTTACTGCGTGGCGGAAGTTATCACAACCGCAGGCAGCAGAGGTTAAGACTGTTGCATCAGAGTAGAAGCAGCAGTGGCTGCCTAAAACACCGGCAGAGATGACTGCTCCGACAGAGAGTGCGATGTTTGCATCCATCTGGATGGCTAACGGGATCACAATCGGTAACGCGATGATGTAGAGTCCCCAGTTGGTTCCGGTAACGAACTGAGTGATTGCAAGAGCCACGAAGACCACAAACGGCAGAAGGGCAACGCCGACGTTTGCAGCGACCGTGTCGATAACATACTGGGTAAATCCAATCTGTTCAGACATTGCGGCAAACACCCATGCGAGAACCATTAAGAGAAGCGGCATAATCATGTTCTGCAGGCCCTTTACCACACAGTCTGCGAACTCTTCGGCATTCATGATTCCCTGTGCCAGGTAGAGGATGAACATGACCGGAATCGTACAGATGACACCCATCTGAAGGTCGATGTCAAAGATAAGGGTAAAGACCACTAAACTGATAATCGGGATTACGAGATTGATAATCCGCGGGGTCTTTGCGAAGGTGAGAGCGTCTCCGCTGTAGAGGTCAATCTTTTCAGAACCTTCCGGAGCGAGCGGTCCACCTGCGGCAACTCTTGCGTATGCCTTCTTCATCGGACCGAAGATCGGTATGATTCTGAAGATTACCAGAAGCACCATGATTGCGGCAACCCACGCATAGAAGTTGTACGGAATTGTCTGGATGAAGTAGACAAGACCCATGCCTTCCGGTGCCCATCCGTTTACTTCAAGAAGTCCTCCGGCAAAGACTGCCCAGGTGGAAATCGGGATAAGAACGCAAATCGGGGCTGCTGTTGAGTCAACCACGTATGCGAGCATCTCACGCGGGACCTTGAACTTGTCAGTTAAGGAACGCATACAGGAACCTACTGCCATAGAGTTTAAGTAGTCATCGAGGAAGATGGCAATACCCATAATCCAGGTCCAGACCAGAGATGACTTTTCTCCTTTTGCGTGTTTGGCTGCCCAGTTTCCAAAGGCAATTGCACCGCCTGCGCGCTCGATTAAGGCAATGATACTTCCCATGAGACCGCAGACGATAATCAGCCATGCCATGTCCGGGTCGAGCATGGTGTCTGTCAGCAGAGTGCTGAACTCGCCAAAGACGTTTACTGTCTTTGCTGCCATAATCAGACCCATGAGACAGGAAAGTACCAGGGATTCTAAGATTCTCTTGGTGATAAAAATGTATACAATCAGAAATGTTGCGGGTAACAGTGACCAGGCTCCAAACTCCGAGGCCTCGGTCGGCATAAGAAAAGATAACAGCCAGGTTACAACTATGATGCAGATCGCTGCAATCAGCGCCCGGCGTGGTTCGAAGCCGAAAAGCTCCTCCTTCATCTTACGCATCAATTAGTATCTCCCCCTTTGATAATGATAAACATACTACTTACCTCCAAATACCTATTGATAAATCATTATAGGGCGGTTGACTATAAATAAACAGCCTGTCTGACTTTGTACTTACTCTTCTTTGTTCTGCATGGAGTAGCGTCTTGAAAGGCTCTCCATTGTTTCGATTTCGGAGACGTCTTTGTCGTCACGAAGTCTTACAAAGCGAGGGAAGCGAAGTGCGTATCCTGCTTCGTAGTTTGTGCTTCTCTGAAGTTCTGCGTATCCTACTTCGAAGATTACGTCCGGCTCGAATGTGACGCTTTTTCCCTTTTCGGAGATTATTTTGTCTTTGAAGAGTTCGTGTAAGTGGGCAAGCATGGCGTCATCGATACCTGTTGCAACCCTTGATATTTCGAGAAGTTCTCCTGATTCGTCTTGGCATGCGAGGACAAATGAGCCGAATACTTTGGCACGTTTTCCTTCTCCCCATTCGGCTCCAGTGACGACTAAGTCAATGGTGTCAACCTCCGGCTTGATTTTAATCCAGAGCTTTCCGCGGTTTCCGGGGAGGTAGGGCGCATCGATTACTTTGAGCATGATGCCTTCGTTTCCGGCGTCCAAGGCTTCGTGGTAGTAGGCTTCAATTTCCTCTGCGGAGCTGCTTACAAGCTGCGGGGCAACGAAGTCTGTCATGACCGATTCGAGGATTTCGCGGCGTTTTGTAAACGGCAGGTCGATTAAGGTTTCTCCGTCACAGACGAGGATGTCAAAGACGCACGGGCGAAGCTCTATCTCTTCTTTTGCTTCTTCGACACCGTGTTTTCTTCTGATTCTTCGAAGGACTGTCTGGAAGGGCATTGGTTTGCCGTTTAGGATGGCGATTACTTCTCCGTCGATTATGACGTCGTGTGTTGTTGCATTTTTGAGCTGTTCGACGACGTCTGGAAGGGATGCAGTCATCTCTTCGAGTCTGCGCGAGTAGATTGCACAGCGCTCTCCTACTTTGTGGAACTGGAATCTGCTTCCGTCATATTTGTTTTCGGCAGCAAGTGTTCCGTGGGTTTCTACCATGCCGGAGATGGAGCCTGCCTGTGCGAGCATCATTTTGACGGGCTTGAAGGGGGTTATTGTGACTTCTGCGAGTTTTTCAGGATTGGTTTTTGCAAGGAGGGCGACTTCGCCTAAGTCGTTTAATGCCTGGTGTGCGTGTTCGACGATTTCCTGCGGGACGTCGAAGGCTTTTGCAACTGCGTCTTTGACTACGCCTTCACCTACGCCGATTCTCATTTCTTCGAGCATGAGGCGGGCAATGTAGCGTCCTTCTATGGGTGATGCGTTGGAGAAGAGGTATTGTGCGGATCTGAGGCGTTCCTGCTGGGATTTTCTTCCAGAACTTTTTGCCATCTGCATGAAGCGTGCATAGACGTCTGAGAGTTCTAAGTCTTCGGTGAAGAATGTTGTCTGCTGTTTTTTGTTGAGGAGTTCTTCTACGACTTCTCCGGCGTCTCCGGAGCTGTTGATTGCGCGTACGACGTCTTCGCGTTTTTTGCCGATGACATAGGCCAATGCTTCGTAGAGGAGTGACGGCCCGAAGTTGAGTTTTTCGGCGGACCAGTCGGGAAAGAGTTTGCCTCGTGCGAAGCGGACGAAGATTGCGAGTTCTTCGTCAGGGATTTGCGGGAAGACTTCTGCGAGGAGGTCTGTCATTGCCAGGCGGGAGGAGATTTTTTCGATTTCCCGGCAGGTGTTTGCGAAGTCGAGGAAGAGCATAGATGTTGTATTGATATTGGGTTTGTTTGGATAAATTCGTGTTGGGCTTGTATCACTCAGTAATATTCTTTTATAATGATGAGTGATGTATTAACTATACTGAATCACCATCTGTCTTTTGGAGGGGCATCTAATATGGATTTGATTTTGTGTGATAAATGCGGGAAAAAATTTCCAAAGTCAAAATTAAAGAAATGTCAAACATGCGGTCAAATTCTGTGTTTCAAATGCAGACTATTTCATAAATGTTCTCCGGAAAACAAAGAGTATCTACCCTCTGAACATCAGACGACAACACCCAATATAGAATCATCTCTTTCTGTTATATCTCAACCAGCAACTCCCATCACATTAAATCTTAAATATGGACTTTATGCTCAGAGGCATGATTTTGAGAATCTTCAAGGATTGTTTGAAAGAGGGTTTAAGATACCCTCTGGTTTGAAAGTTTTCTTTATCCAGAATGGCATTCCTAAAATAACTCTCAGACCTGGGAGTTACAAATCCCTGTCATCTGTAAACGATTCATCGGGCAAAAATAAACTTATTCTGGATGATTATACTACAATCATCATCACTGATACTACATTTATCTCCTTGCCGTTTGCAATCCCGGAAATCAGTGTTAAAACTAAAGATGGTGTTGGGGTGGATATCACTGGGAATCTGTCTCTCTCAATTAATGACGCTGTGAGATTTGGCTCTCATTATCTTAGTGATATTCCTGAGACAAAAGTGGATATAATCTCTACTGATGTACTCTCAATTCTGGAAAAATGTGCTGTAGATACATTTGCTCGATATGATGAGCAAGAATTTGAGAATTATTCATATCTTCATTCTGTCATTAAGGATAATTTGAAGGATTATCTAAATGATTGTCTTAATGTTCATGGATTAAATGTAATCACATTCACTGTTGATTTTAAGGTTAGTCTTCCCAATGTTAGCGCTCATGATTTTGAAAGTGAATCGTCCGATTTCAGCTTGGAATCATTTTCAGTGTCTCATAATAGTTTCCTAAATGAAGAAGATGTCATTATTTCTCAATTAGACAAAACTATTCCTAGTTTTGAACCTCATCTTCCTACCAAATCTCAATCAGTTGAGCCCATTACATTTGAACTTAAACAGGGGCTCTATGCTCAGAAATATGACTTTGAGAATCTCCAGGCATTATTCGAAAGTGGGTTTAAAGTGCCTGCTAGTCTGAATGTTTTCTTTATCCAGAATGGAGTTCTTAAATCAACTCTTAAAACAACATTTAAGCCTAGGAGCTATAAATCTCTGTCATCTTTTAATAACTCATTGAATAAAAATAATCAGATATTGGATAATTATACATCGATTCTCGTTGTTGGAACTACATTTATCTACTTGCCATTTGTAATCTCAGAGAATATTAAGACTAAGGATGACATTGAGGTAACTGTCTCTGGGAATCTATCCTTCTCAATTAAAGATGGTGTTAGATTTAGTTCTCATTATCTGAATGATGTCTCAGAAACAACCGTGGAGATAATTTTCACTGACATCCTTTCAATATTTGGAAAATGTGCAAACGATATTTTCCGTCGATATGAGGAATATGAGTTTGAGAGATATTCATATCTTGATTCTATTGTTAAGGATAGTTTGAAGAATTACCTAAATGATTTACTTAATTCTCATGGATTGGTTGCCACTTTTTCTGCAGAATTTAAATTTGGTCTTCCTAATATTCGTCCTCATGATTTTGAAAGTGAATTGGCTGATTTCAATCATGAATCAAATTTAGAATCGTCTATAGCAGAGAAACCCAACGTCACCCCTAATACGGAGAGAGGTAAAGAAGAATTTGAGAGTGATGAATACAAACGCGCTCTTGCTTCAGAGTATGCTCGCAAATCACATCTTTCAAAAGAGCGTTTTTACTTCGAACAGTCCTATCCATCTGGGAATTTCCAATCTGAAATGGAGAGAATGGTGTTACATAATCCAATGGATCTTCCAATTCAACCTGCGCTTATGTCTTTGATGAATAGTGAAAATAGTAGTGTTAGAGAAATTGTCAGTAAAGAATTGGTTAGAAGAGCAATTCTAGTAACTCCTGATGATATCATTTCTATCAGCGGAAAGAACTCACTTATTGCAGGAAACATATTGGCTTCAAAGTGCAATTTTGAAAGTTTAACACAATTAAAGAATTTCATGGACGAAGATTGTACGGCTTTTGAATCAATGATGTCTGAACTCTATGGTGAGTATTCTGGTGAGATGATTTGTGTTTTAAATGATGCATTCTCAGAGATGTGTGGGATGCATTAACCAGGTTGGGTATTTTACCATCACCATATTTTTAAAAAGACAATTCCGGATATTTTAAATTTCAAAAAGTTCTATCCTTTTTGAAAACAAAATAGGATGTTTCCACCGCGGGCGGCTCCGCGCCGAAGTCGCCGCCCCGCACCCCTATTTTAGAAATAAGATTTGCTCATCTCTTTTAGCAACCACAAAGTCTCTGCGGTAGTTGCTCGCGAGTTTACGAGCGAGAACGACTGGTCGCTGTGCAGAAGGCACGTCTGTGTGGTCTGCGGTTTAAAATATATGGTGCTGATGACTTTTGCAGACAATTCAACAAATCTCAAAAAAAAGTAAAAAGAATTACCCTGAGTTAAAAAACTCAGAGTGCTTCGCGGATAAGCTCTTCAGCCTTAACTAAAGCAGCGCCAATCTTGGAAGCATCAACACCTGCACCCTGTGCCATAGTGTCCTTACCTCCACCCTTACCGCCGAGCTCAGCACAGACAGCAGAGACAAGCTGTCCTGCTTTAACCTTATCAGAACCGGATGCCGCAACAACACCGATACCGTCTGCTGCTGTAATCAGCAGAGCAACACCGCCGCGTTCACCAACAGCGCCTGCAACACTTACAAGCTCCTTACGGGACACATCAATCTGCTTTACAACAACCTCGACACCGTTTACATCAATGCCCTCAAGGCGGGAAAGCTCAAGCTCGGCAATCTTTGCACGGAGCTTTTCGATCTCCTTTCTCTGATCCTTCCACTCGGAGAAGAAACGCTCGACAGTTGCCGGAAGATTCTCGGTCTGGACAGAGAGTGCATCTGCGGAAGTGTTTAACAGAGACTGGATGTGCTGCATTGCATCAAGAGCTGCAAAACCGCATGCAAACTCAATACGCTCAACACCGTCCTGAATGTGCTCTAAACGAAGCAGCTTAATTGGACCAATTTCACCAGTCGTAGTACAGTGTGTACCTGCACAGGCCTGAGTCTCTGCACCCATCTGGACAACACGAAGCTCCTTTCCTGGCGGAACTCCTCCCTGGTACAGCGCGAAACCGAACTTCTGCTCAGCTTTAACACGCGGCTCGACCTTGATTACAGTCGGGAGATTCTCCATCACGAGACGGTTTGCTTTGACCTCAATCTCCTTCATCTGCTCAGGAGTAATGTGAGTATAGTGTCTGATGTCTAAGCGTGCAGTCTCCGGAGAAAGCTGTGAACCTGCCTGGTGGATGTGCGGACCTAAAACTTCCTTTGCTGCACGAAGAACCATGTGGGTTCCGGAGTGATGTCTCATTAAAGCCCAGCGGCGCTCCTCATCGAGAATGCCCTTTACGCGGTCTCCGCGCTTTAAGCTTGACTCATTTACCTTGTGGAGAATAACATCGCCTGATTTGACAACATTCTCTACTCTCACCATACTGTTTGCGGTAACGAGCATACCAGTATCTGACGGCTGACCTCCTCCCTCCGGATAGAAGAGAGTTGCATCAAGAACAACATACTCGTCTAAGATATCGAGTACAATTGCCTCGAACTCCATATCGGTCGGACGCTCATAGTAGGTTTTGTGGGTTGCCGGAAGCTTTGCGATGCGCTCCTCGTACTTTGCAAGCGGGCTTGGAGCCTTCTCGCCTTCGTTTTCGGAGTGCATATCGGCAATCTGGGACTCGAAGTCATCAGGGATTTCGAACTTTGCACCGGTCTCGGTTAAGACTTTATTGATGGTGTCAACCGGAATTCCGTGTGAATCGTAGAGAGTGATAAGCTCTGCAAGCGGGACTTCCTCGTTCTTCTTGACATAGTTCTGACCAAGACGCTGAACGGTTCTGGTTCCGCGGGCAATTGTTGCCTCGTACTTCTCGACCTCACGTGAGATAATCTCGCGAACGATTGACGGCTCCTGCTCGAAGTTAGAAAGACCGATTGCCTCCATCTGAGCAACGATTAACTCACCTAAATCGTCATCGACCTTTGCTTCCTGCATCATTCTGATGCTTCTGCGAAGCACCATACGTGCTAAGTATCCATCGCGAACATTGGACGGGACAATTAAGTCACCGAGCATATATGCAAGACATCTGGTGTGGTCACAGAGCGCGTAGATGTTCTCCATTGGAACAATAATCTCTTCGAGCTTTCCAACGGAAATTCCTGTGTAGTCTGCCACCTGCTTTCTAAGCTCGCTGATCTTCTCTCCTCTGATATCCATTAAGCCGGCGAACTCTGCGTTCTTTCCTAAGATGTGCTCAATCTCAGGATTGTCGAGGTAGTGTTCCATTCCCGCATTGTTTAAGAGACGGGAAATCATCTCCGGGAAGACTGCATCATATGCGGTCGGGGTTCCGCAGGATGCCCAGGTGAAACGCTCAAGACCGTATCCTGTATCGACGATACGAAGCGGCATCTCATAGTAATCCTTGCCGTCAATCATCACCGGCGGTTTTCCGGAGTTCTTGCGGGAGAGGTTCATGAAGACGAGTGTTGCAACCTCGAGACCACCCATTAATACTTCAACAGATGCTCCTGCATTTCCTCCGCCGAACCATGGGTTCTCCTTGAAGGTAAGCTGTGTTACGTCCCCACCAACGGAGTTAACAAATCCGGTACAGAGCTCAAGGCATCTGTCCTTCCAGTAAATCGGCTGCTCATCTGTATTGAAGGCGTGGTGTGCCATCATCTCGAAGCAGGTGAAATGTCTGCCGGAACGTCCGACATTGTCGAGATCGTTTAAGCGGATACACGGCTGGGAGATGGTTAATGGGTTTGCCGGCGGCGGGCAGACACCGCTTGTTACAAACGGCTGGAAGTCTGCAATGGAGGCGATGGTTAAGTAGATGTCATCTCTCCAGCGGGCGGCAACCGGATAACGGTTTATTCTGGTGTGTCCATTCTTCTCGAAGAAGGAGAGGTATGCCTCGCGCATCTCCGGTAAGGTGTGCTTTTTAAAGATTGGGTTTCCAATGAACTGGTATGGTTCACATGGTGCGTCACCGCAAACCTCACGGCTTGGGTCAAGAGTCCAGAACGGACTTCCGCACTTTTTACAGATTTTTCTGACAAATCCGTTTTCTTTGAAGAAATCAAGCTGATATTCGTTTTCGAGCATTGAATTACCCCGAGGTAAATATGGGGTTTATATTGGGCGTTGGAATGTATATTTCTTCTGTATGGTGCAGGGGGTACTCCGCAGAAGTTTATGAATGAAAAAAAAAGAAGGAGTGATTTGCTTAGACGTGCCGGACTGCCATTCCGGAAATGGTGAGGTCAAATTCTGCGCCAAGCTCTGCGGTAGATACTGAACCGGTCAGCATGTCCATGTCGGGATTGTAGATCACAGGGACAGTAACTCCGCAGGCGGTTACGGCATACTGGTTTTCTCCGGTCTTCTTCCATGTCAGCGGCTCATTTTGAACTGAAAGTATATCCAGGAACAATATTCTCGCACTGCCGGTGACTGTTCCAGTGCCGTCTTCATACATTTCTGCGATTGCAGATGCACAGTCTATCGTAAAGAACAGGAACGGCATGGAACCGATTCCTCCCCATTCGCCGACAATCGGGTCTGCATCTGCAGCTGCTGCCGGAGCAATGCAGAGGCATGCCAGAAGCAGAACCATAACAATGTGATATTTCTTCATGAGAGATACTGGGACACTATATTATAAATAACCTCGTTGAGCATTTAGGGCTGTAAATACACATATCCGCGAGAGTGTTATATACAACCTCGACCCAATAATATAGAGTTTACAGCTGTACACGCTTAAACATATCAAAAGGAATGTAGCCGACATAGTAAACACTACGGCTGAACCTTGAGGTGAAACTACAAATGTCTAAATCAATGTATGGATATGTCCGCGATGCATGGAAGAAGCCAGCAGCATCCGGTGTAAAGAAACTCCTCTGGGAGAGAATGCAGACCTGGCGCAAGCAGGGCGCTGTTGTTCGTATCGAACGCCCAACTCGTATTGACAGAGCACGTTCCCTCGGCTACAAAGCAAAGCAGGGAATCATCGTCGTTCGTGCAGCAGTCCGCCGCGGTGGCCGCAGAAAGTCCCGTTACATCCGTGGACGCAGAACCAACCGCATGGGAATGCGCAAGGCAACCCCAGGTAAGAACCTTAAGTCCATCGCAGAAGAGCGTGCACAGAACCGCTACCCGAACATGGAAGTTTTAAACTCCTACTGGGTTGGACAGGACGGAAAAGCAAAATACTTTGAAGTCATCCTTGTAGACCGTGCAGCACCTGCAGTTCTTGCAGACAAGAACCTCGCATGGATTGCAAACTCCAAGGGACGTGTCTACCGCGGAAAGACCTCCGCTGGAAGAAAGGGACGTGGACAGCACAAGCGTGGAATCGGAACTGAAAAGTGCCGCCCATCCATCCGCTGCCACAACAACCAGGGTAAATAAACCCTCAAACCCAATCTTTTCTTAACTCTTATAATCTATGATTTCCGACGCATGCATTTGTGTAAATGAGTCGTCTTCCTTTTCGCTCACTGACTTTTCTGATACTGCATTCAAAAACGGATATCGAAGAATTGTAGTCTGCGATGCAGAGCCTAAAGCTGTCTCCTGCGAAGTTATCCGCGGGGTTCGAATCACAGCAAAGACTGCAAAAGAGCTCATGACATCCGCACGCAAAGCACCAAAAGGAGCCCTTGTTATTGCTGATGTGGGAGACAACTCATTTAACAGAACGGCCATCACAACAAAAGGGATTCACCTGCTCGCAGGTCTGGACGCTCTTCCAAAAGCCGGTTTTGAGCACATCACTGCAAAAATGGCAGCACAGCATAATGTTGGACTGGTTATAGAGCTTGGAAAAATCATTGATCCAAAAACCCGCAGAAGTGCTCTCTCGCACTACGCAGACATCCTAAAATTGCAGCGCAAATACCGCTTCCCGCTGGTGATTGCATCATCTGCAAAAAGCCCGAGCGGTCTGAAAAACCTTTATGAAACTGTTGCACTCTGTTCTCTTTTCGGAATGGAGCGTGCAGAGGTCTATTCAGCACTGAATGCATTGGATGGCATCCTGTATCCAAAGCAAACTGTGGAGGTTGTTGAATGAGGCCGCTTCCGCCAACTCTTCGTGAGAACCGCCGTTACATTCTGATTAAGATTGAAGCAGGCGAGATAACGCAAAAAGACATCTATCGTGCCGCAGCAGACTCTGTACGCGACCTCTTTGGAGATGTCGGAGCTTCAAAAATTCATCCGGCGGTTATCTGGTCAGAGGGCGATTTTGCAATTGTCCGCTGCAGCAGAGGTCATGAACTTGAAATGACTGCCGCACTTGCCTGTGTTACAAAAGCGGGCGGAAATCCTGCGGTGTTTAGGACAGTAAAAACGTCGGGAACTGTTCTCGGCGCGAAAAAAGGTATCTCCGTTGAGAAGAGATATCTTCATGAAGATTGAATATAGTAAGGAGTAACTATGCAGCCACAGCAATATCAGATGGGCGGCTACGACCGCACTATTACTATGTTCTCACCTGACGGAAGACTCTATCAGGTAGAGTACGCACGTGAGGCTGTCAAACGCGGAACCACTGCCGTCGGTATTAAGTGCCGCTCAGGTGTTGTTCTGCTCGTTGATAAAAGAGTGGGCTCACGCCTGCTTGAACCATCCTCGATTGAAAAGATTTTCAAGATTGATGAACACATTGGTGTCGCTTCCTCTGGTCTTGTGGGTGATGCACGCGCTCTTGTCGAACGTGCACGCGTTGAGGCACAGAGCAACAGAATCACCTACGGCGAGCCGATTGATGTAGAAACCTTAGCCAAGAAACTCTGCGACCACATGCAGACCTACACTCTCTTTGGAGGTGCACGTCCGTATGGAACTGCCCTTCTCCTCGCAGGTGTTGACATAGGTGCAGACGGCAAAGCACACTACCGCCTCTTTGAGACTGATCCATCCGGAACTCTTCTTGAATATATGGCGACCGGCATTGGAATCGGCAGACAGGCAGTCATGAAACTCTTCGAAGAAGAGTACAAAGAAGGCTTATCCGCAGAAGAGGCTGTCCTCTTAGGTCTCAAAGCACTCTACACAGCAACTGAGGGTAAGTTTGATATGAACACCGTCGAGATTGGTGTCGCAGGCGAATACTCAAAGAAGCGCGCAGTAAAGAAGGTTGTTGAGTCTCCAACCGGAAGCACTACTCAGATTCTGTCCTTTAGAAAACTTACCGCAGAAGAAGTCAAATCTGCCGTTGCTAAGTTTTCCAAGACTGTAAAGAAGGAAGAGAAGGCGGAGTAAGTTCATGATTCCACTCGACAATGCAGTAACCGCAAGACTTGAAAGTCATGGTCTGCGCTTTGAGATTTTAGTTGATCCTGAGCTTGCAGACAAGATGCGCCACGGGGCAGAGGGCATCGATATTGAGGATGCGGTTGCAGCCCTCAATGTTTATGAGAATGCTTCCCACGGTGAGAAATCTCCTGATGAGGATTTACTCAAGGTTTTTAAGTCCACAAACTTCGAAGAGGTTGCAAAGCAGATTATCTTAAAAGGAGAGATCCACTTAACAACCGAGCAGAGAAGACGCTTAACGGAAGAGAAGAGAAACCGTGTAATCACATATATTGCAAGAAATGCGGTAAATCCGCAAAACGGTCTGCCGCATCCGGTAACGCGCATTGAACTTGCCTTAGAACAGGTTCGCGTTAACTTCGATCCGTTCAAGTCCGTTGATGATCTTGTAAAAGAAACAGTCAAAGCTCTGCGCCCGGTTCTTCCAATCAGCTTCGAAGAGAGGCGCATTGCTGCAAAGTTCCCGATGGATTATGCGGCACGCGCTTACGGCGCGGTCTCTGGTGCATCCTATGTCAAGATGGAAAAGAACGAGTGGCAGAATGACGGCTCATGGATTTGCGTTGTCTCAATTCCGGCAGGAATGCAGGAGGAATTCTTCAACCTCGCAAATGCCGCAGCAAAAGGAGATGCACTGCTCAAAATCCTTGAGTGAGGCAGGACACACACAACTATTAAATTAGTTGAAGACTAACATTATTAGATATTTCTGGAGAAATAAAAAATGGCATCCAAGAGCAAGCATGTAGCAAAGGGACGCGTCACCGGCAGTGCCGGACGCTTTGGCCCGAGATACGGTCGCTTCGGCCGTAAACTGGTAAATGAGAGCGAGAAGATTTCCCGCGCAAAGCACCTCTGTCCGGTCTGTGACACTGTTGCTGTAAAGCGTGTTGGAACCGGAATCTGGGAATGCAAGAAATGCGGATACAAGTACGCAGGTGGAGCATACACCCCGCAGACCCCATCCCTGAAGGTTGTCCTTCGCGCAATTGAGACCAAAGGAGCATAAATTTAATGGTCAGTTACAAGTGTGCCCGCTGTAAACAGATGGTGGAAATCGACAACAATGTCAGATGTCCATACTGTGGTCACCGTATTCTCTTCAAGACTCGCGGGGCCGGCACTAAAGTACTGAAAGCTCGATGACAATAGTTACTTCATCGCGCAAACCACAGCCGGAGGTTCGGAAGCTGGCAAAAGAGATAGCTTTTGCTTTAGACTTCCCATACGTACAGCGGGGGAAATCCGGGCTCCGCGACTTTGGGGAAGACGACCCCAATATCATTTTTATCTCAGGTTCGAAGCGGAAAGGTCCGATTTTCGATCTGACGGTGAAAGGCGAAATTGTCTTTTCCATGCTGATTACCAACATTACTGTATCTGAGAGAACTGCAGAGTTCCATAAGGGTTTTGTGACTCGCGAAGAGGAGCTCTATGAACGCTTAAAGCCGTATGTGCCAATCACTCTCGACACATCGGTCGAAGGGCCAATCTGCTTCTGCGGCACACAGAAGATGCGGTATGTTTTCCAGGTCATGGTATGAAGCCGAATCATTCAGCGCGGTTTGTATTTGAAACGCCGTTTGCAGAGATGCTGTATGCGGCTCTCTCCCCGGAAGAAGGATCTGATCCGGGTGAAAAATCACTGGTGCAGTTATCCTATGACGACTCGTCACTGACACTCTTTGTAGAAACCGAGGATGTGTCTTCGATGCGTGCGTCTTTGAATATGTGGCTGCGCCTGATTAATGTATCAATTGAAGTATTGGAGTTGTAAAAAATGGCAATGAACCCACAGGCGGCAATCCCACCGCAGATTCAGCAGCAGCTTGCTATGTTTCAGCAGATTCAGCAGCAGCTTCAGCAGGTATCGTCTCAGAAAATGCAGTACGAAATGACTCTTCGCGAAACCAAGCGTGCAGTTGAAGAGCTTGAGGCTGTCAAAGATGACGCAGCAGTTTTCTCTTCAGTCGGATCTATCATGATTCAGAAGGACAAGGAGACTGTTAAGAAGGAGTTAACTGACAAGGCAGACTCTCTTGAGCTCCGTATCAGCTCCCTTGACAAGCAGGAGAAGGCCATGGCACAGAAGGCCTCTCAGCTTCAGAAGCAGATTCAGGATGCAATTTCCGGCGGCGCACCAACCGCCCAGTAATTCTTTTTTTTTCACTTCAGCTATTTTGTAATAATGTGTATTAGTATACATTTCTGCAGAGTGGTTTTCGCTGAGGTATAATGTTCTGACAAAGATAAGAGTAATTCTTACGCGCGAGAGCAGGGAACTCTATTTGTGCGATTTTCAAAAACCATTATTTGGAGTTATTTTTCAATTTTGCGTGTATTATAGGTGCAAAATTTTTCGTAACTTAAGCCAGGTATATATACTCAGGCATCCAATGATGTAGTATGAGAAAGACAGCATTCGTTGTTTTAGCACTTGCCCTTGTTGGCATCGTTGCAGCTGCAGGCTGCATCAGCACTGAGACCCAGTCTCCGGCAGGCGACTGGTATGTTCCAGGTACTGATATTACTATGACTATCACTCCGGAAGGATCTGTTTCTGGACAGGCACCGCAGAACATCTTCTCCGGTTTCTGCAACATGACTGGTGACCATCTCTTTGAAATCGTCTCAACCCTTATGACCGACTCTGAAGAAGAGAGAGCATTCTTTGCAGCACTGAACTCCGTTGACTCCTTCAAGGTCGAGAACGGAAAGCTTGTTCTCATGTCCGAGGGTAAAGAGGTCTTAACCTTCGCAAAGGCAATCTTTGGTACCTTTGTCACTGAAGACGGAATTGTTGTCACATTCAACAGAGACATGACCTTCACCGCACAGGGTCCGGTTAACATTATCTCCGGCGAGTTCGCATTCACCGAAGACGGTATCGAGTTCATTCTTGGTCCATACACCATGGCATTCGGCTCTGAGGAAGACATGGCAGCAGAAGCAGCACTCCTTGCAGCACTTGCAGAAGCAAAGACCTTCTCTGTTGAGAACGGAAAACTCACCCTTGGAAAGCTCACCTTAACCGCATCTGTTGTCGGCAACTGGATGACTGTTGACGGCATCACCCTCACCCTCGCAGAGGATGGAACCTTTGCAGGTCAGGCACAGGTTAACAACTACTTCGGCAAGTATGAAGTTGTGGGTGGTGAGGTTGATTTCACGCAGGTTGGTCATACCTACATGGCAGGTCCAGTGGAAGATACTGAGGCAGATGATGTATTCTTCAAGGCACTTGAAGAGAACACCTTTGAAGCAGGTCAGTTCCTCACTGCAGACGGAATCACCTTCATCCGCGCATAAGTTCGTGAAATAAATACTCAGCAGGGTTTTTGTCCTGCGAGAAATAACACCCAATCTTTTTTACTTTCTTTTAACAGCACTTTGATTTCTTGTGTGGGTGCTTGGGTTTACTTCAAACATCTCTTGTTCTGAAAATAATGTGTTGATATTTTCTTTAGATAAGTAGACAGTCTTGAATCACAATCTGTTTTGAAACTTTGGTTCGTATATGGGGACATACACAACCGCATTACTCACAAAAAATCAGAAAAAGGAAAACGCCCAAATCGGAATTCGAATCCGAGTCGCAGCCGTGACAGGGCTGCATGATAGGCCACTACACTATTTGGGCAAGATTACATCACAATCATAACCGCTTTGCACCGCAAAACCAGAAAAAGGAAGCGCCCAAATCGGAATTCGAATCCGAGTCGCAGCCGTGACAGGGCTGCATGATAGGCCACTACACTATTTGGGCAAGTTTTGCTTGTGCGTCATTGGAAAATGGTCCCGACTCCCGGATTCGAACCGGGGACATCGCGGTAGCCGCGCAGTATGCCCGCAGGCATTAATCTTACTACAGCCGCGCACTCTACCATCTGAGTTAAGTCGGGTTATGACTGCTCTAATAACAATGATGTTTGAAAATATAAACCTGTCGGAATTATGTCGAACATACCAAACCCTCATATCATCTCAGAGACAATCAGTAATAGAGAGAATCATCAATGCCAGAATTAACCGGATTTGCCGTAATCGGATGCAGTAAATGCCGCAGAATAATGTCTGCCGACCTATCTTACGCCACCAAAACCTGCCAGTGCGGGCACAAACTAGACCTCAAAAAAACCAAACTTCTCGCAGTATTTGCATCAGCAGAAGATGCCGCGCAGGCAGTCATGCAGATGCAGGAAAGAAAAAACACTGGATTCACTTCTGCTGCTGAGTACAGCAGACCATTGAATAACGAATAAAATAAAAAAAATTAGTCAAGCGGGATTGCTTCTAAAGTAGATGCAATCTCCCAGACCTTTGTTCTTGCGTGCATCGGCATATTGGAATCACTGCTGACCTCATCAATCTTGGAAAGAGCAGTTGCCGCACGAAGGCTTAAGGACTTCTTTTCATCAAGTAAAATCTTGAGAGTCTCATCTGCAGCGCGGCGGATGTTGCGCGGGATAGTCGGATCCTCGTTCATCATCTGCAGCATCATAACACACTGCTTAATCATATCTTCCGGGTTTGCCATATCTATTTCCTCCCCAATAGTTGTACACATGTTAGACCTATGATGCAATAAAGACTCCCCTCCGTCTCGCCCAAAATATATACTCAGAGAACAAACAAATACTCAACAATATAGAAAAATACCATGACCAGAAATCCTGATGACATAATGGCAGAGCATCTCTTAACCGGAGGAAAGATGCTCTCTGAAGCCTGCCTGAAATGCGGTGCCCCCCTCTTTGAAATAAAAGGCGTAAAACAGTGCGTAGTCTGTGCTGAAGCTGCAAAAGAAGAACCAAAAGAAATCCCTGCCGAAAAAAAAGAGACTGTAGAAACAAAAGCTGATGAAGTCCGCGTCATCATGCCCGCATACGCAAAAGAAACACCTCTCCCGTCAACTCCAATCGGAGACGAAATCGACACCCTCATTCACGAGTTCATTCAGCGCGCTCACGCCGAACCTGACGCATCCAGATGTCTTACCTACATGGAATGCATCAGAACAGCCGCCGAAGCAAAGACCATGCTTGTGAGACACAGATGAACGTCATTGGAATCGTAGGATATCCTGCAAGCGGCAAAGGCGAGTTCTCGCGTATTGCCTCGGAAAACAAAATCCCGGTAGTTGTCATGGGCGACATCATCCGAAACCGCACAAAAGCCAAAGGGCTTGAACTGACCGATGAGCATGTCGGAGCAACAGCCCGCGAACTTCGAGCAGAGCTTGGAATGGATGCTGTCGCAATTTTAACCGCTGAAGAAGTAAAAGCCCTCGACACCGAAACAGCAGTAATCGACGGAATCAGAGGAGACGCCGAGGTCTCCTACTTCCGCTCGGTCTTTGAAAAGTTCACCCTCATCTTCATCAAAGCAGACTTCGAAATCCGCTTATCGCGCATGCAGGGCAGAGGCCGCGCTGATGACTCAACAACATCCGAAGCACTTTTAGCTCGTGACGCACGCGAAGAATCCTTCGGACTTGCCAGAGCAGTATCTGCCGCAGACATCACCCTCGTCAACGAAACCGACCGCGAATCATTCGAAGAAGAAATCAGAAACACCATCAGGAGCCTTGCATGAAGTTCTACTTCGCATCATCATCGAAAGTCTGGGAAGACCCGGCATGGGTTGCAGGAATCGCAGAGGTTGGATTTGACGGATGGGAAATCTCAGCTGACGGAAACTACCGCCTGGACAATGAAACAACATTCGCATCAGTAAAGCGTACAATGGAAGAAACAGGACTTCCAGTATCTGTGCATGCACCATTCAGCGACTTAAATCCGGCATCAATCAACCAGCCGATATGGGAAGAGACCGTAAACCAGCTCGCAGTAACAATCAAAAAGGCAGCAGAAATCGCAGACAAAGTAGTAATCCACCCCGGATACTTATCTCCAGTCAGCAGATATGACACAACCCTTGCATGGCAGAATCACAAACAAGCCTGCATCCGCTTAGGAGAGGTTGCAGAATCCGTCGGTGTCAAGGCCTCTCTTGAAAACATGCCGAACTTAGACGACTTCTTCTGCCGCGACCCATATGAACAGGACGGACTTGTGGATGGAACCGGAATGGGAATAGTATTTGATGTAGGTCATGCAAACACAAACGGAAATCTGAATGACTTCTGCAAAATAATCCTCCCGAATGCTTCACATCTCCACATCCACGACAACAACGGTGTCCGCGATGAACACCTGCCGCTTGGTGAAGGAAGCATACCATGGGATAAAATCATGCCGAAAATCGTAAAAGAGTATCATGGAGATATTATTGTGGTCGAAGGAAGAAACCCTGAAGAGGGAAGAAAAAGTCTTGAGTTTTTGAAGAGGTGGTTCTAAATGGCAGGTGAAACTCTCTTTGTACACTTCCTTGGAACTGCCGGAGCACTTCCAACTCCAAACAGAAACCCGTCATGTGTTATGATTCGCCGAGGTTCTGACACACTTCTGTTCGATTGCGGAGAAGGAGCACAGCAGCAGATGATGAGGCTTAAAACCGGATTTGTGGTTAATGCCATTTTCATCTCACACTGGCACGCTGATCACTATCTTGGAATCTTCGGCCTTATCGAGACAATGTCTTTTAACGGCAGAACAGAACCCATGACCATCTATGGTCCGCACGGAGTTGAGAAGTATGTCGATATCATCCGTCAGCTAACTCCAAAAATCCCGTTCCCGCTTCATGCAGTTGAGATGTGTGACGGTGATGTTGCAATATTTGACGGATACTCGGTTATGGCATTCCGTACCCACCATGGAATGGAAAGCGTTGGTTATGTTTTAGAGGAAGACATGCGCCCAGGGCGCTTCGACCGCGAAGGTGCAATCTCTCTTGGTGTAAAGCCTGGGCCGCTTTTTGGAAAACTTCAGCGCGGACAATCTGTGACTGTTGAACGGGACGGTGAGACTGTCACTATCACCCCTGACATGGTTATGGGTGAGAGAAGACCTGGAAGAAAGATTGTCTACACAGGAGACACACGCCCTGTCAGGAACAGAAACGATCTGTTATCAGGAGCAGACCTCTTAATCCATGAGGCAACATTTGATGAGGAGGAGGGAGCAGAACGCGCACGTGAGGTCTGGCACTCAACAGCCCGCGAAGCAGGCGAGGTTGCGGCATCTGTCTGTCCGAAAAAACTTGCTCTGGTGCATATAAGTTCCCGTTATACTTCATCTGCAAATCACGTAAAGGATGCAAAGGAAGTATTTGACGGTGAAGTCGTTGCGCCAAATGATCTAACGACCTTGGAAATCCAGTATAGAGACAATTAAACAGTCTCTTTTTGGGTTCTTTTTTTAAGAATTATCTTAATGCATTTTTTGCCCCATAACATACTTTGATATACTGTGAATGCATAAAGTGTAATTAATTTAGGGGAATTATATACTAAGAAATGCCGGAGTCAGACAGTACTAAAGAACTGGAGTTGTATTCGCGTGATGGTCGTGTGACCTCTGTTAGAAGCCCTATCCGGATTCAGATTCTCCGTCTTCTCCGCGAAGAGGAGGATGTTTCTTTTTCGGAGATTCAGGAAGCTACAGGCCTTTCTAAGTCCACTGTTTCAAGTTATCTGAATTCGCTTGATGATGCAGGTCTGATTGTCAGAGTACCAGACCCGTCAGATGCCAGGCGTAAGATTTACCGTCTTTCAGCAACTTATCTTGGTCAGATTGACCCTGCAACCTATGCAGCTCCGACAGAATACCGTGAGCTTATCCGCCAGACATATACAAACTATGACCGCATTGACTACAAGGAGATGCTTCCACACATCTTCCGCGTAGCTCTCGCTGAGTCTGGTATCCGTATTGACCCTGTCTTAAAGCGTGGAGGAAATATCTTAGGCGAAGCAGTTGCTCCGTATGTTGTATCGGACTCTCTGGATAAGACACTTGAGAACATTCAGGAGTTCTGGGAACACTATGGTTTCGGAGATGTTAAGGTTGTATCCACAGCTCCGGTTGTTCTCGATGTCTATAAGTGTTATGAGTGCATGACGCTTCCAAAGGGAATTGCCGGCGGCTGTATTATTTCGAAGGGCATCCTTAGTTCATTGTTTTCGGCATTCTTCCACTGTCCGGTTGTTGTAAAGGAAGTTGCCTGTATGACCGAGGGTTCAGAGTTCTGTCGGTTTGAGATAAAACCGAAAATGCTCTGATTTTCCCTGGTTTACAATATCTCTTTTGTCTTTTCCAGAACACCCTGCACACCCACTAAGAAGCGCCGTGTTTATGTTGCATAAATGACAAATATATACCCCGCGTGAAAGCAAAATTCGACGGGAAGTATTGTTACGCTCCAAAAGAAGCCATCTCTCTTTATGAGCAAAACGGCTATGGACGCAAAGAAAAGGACGGAACGCTTCGTTTAGACACAAAAGAAGCCCTCTACTTAATAGCCCGCGGCAAACTCGAAATCCCCGGATACACCTTCGACAAACTCCTTGCAGAATGCGCGAAGACAGAAGGATTTCTCCGGAACTTCATCGTATACCGTGACATCAGAGAACGAGGCTATGTAATCACAACAGGCCCTCAGGACTTTAGAATCTTCCCACGCGGTCAGCGCCCCGGAAAAGGAAACTCGCGATACTTAATGCGGGTATTATCCGAGCGGGACGTCATTGATTTTGCCTCCGTCATTGCAGACGCAAAAGCTGCCGCCAACATGCGAAAACTCTTCGTCATCGCCGTCTTAGACGACGAACACGAACTCACCTACTACGAAGTAAGGCTTACCCATCAGGAAACCCGCGAATGCGAGGAGCTTCGCGGAGGATTCTCCGCAAAACTTGCAGGAATCCCTGCCTACGTCACCGAAACCGGAGAAGGCACAACAGCCTACCTCATGGAAAACTGGTTCGGCACCATGATGGATTCATCCCGCCTCTTCCTCGCCCCGCTTGAAACAGCGTGGCTTCTGGAACAGGGAAAACTCACCCTTGACACAGGAATGTCTGCCGAAGAGTACATTGCGCTTGCCCGTAAAGGTGACTCCGAGTTCCAGGAAAAGCTCACCTTATACCGCTGGTTCAAAGACTTAGGCGTCTATCCGCGCTCAGGATACAAATACGGACACCACTTCCGTGTCTACACAGCAAAAGGAGCTCACTCTGAGATGCTCGCACATGCAGTGCCTGCCGGCACAAAGCTTTCCATGAGTGAAATCTCACGCTCAGTCCGTCTTGCCCACAGCGTCAGAAAGAAGATGCTCTTCGCATCTCTTTTAGGAGAAGAAATCACAGCAATCGAATTTGCACGACTCAAAATGTAATATCAGGAAACACTATGGCAGAACAAATAAATCCATGGTCAAGCACCCCGAAGGTCAACATGAACCGGCTCTTCGAGGATTTCGGCATTGACCCGTTTGAACCGCAGAAAGAGCGCTTAGGCGACCTTCCGGCATTCATCCGCCGGGACATCATCCAGGGACACCGCGGATATGATGCAATCTCTGACGCAATCACCAATAAAAAACCCTTCCACGTCCTAACCGGATTCATGCCGTCCGGACATCCGCACTTTGGACACTTAATGGTCATGAAGGAAGTTGTCTGGCACATCAACCAGGGAGGTCAGGGCTTTATCTCCATGGCAGACCGCGAAGCACACGCTGTTCGCGGACTCTCATGGGAAAAATGCGACGAATACGCAAGAGAATACATGAGCTGCCTCTATGCCTTAGGCTTCAAAGGCGAAATCTACTCTCAGAGAAGAAACAACGCATTAAAAGACCTGTCCTTTGAGGCAGCATGCAAAATCAACTTCTCAAACCTTTCTGCCATCTACGGATTCGGGGCAGACACCGAGCTTGCCCACGCTATGAGTGTTTCAACGCAGGTAGCAGACATCCTCTACCCGCAGCTTACCGCAGGCATCGCCCCGACCATTGTCCCGGTTGGAATTGATCAGGACCCGCACATCCGCTTAACCCGCGATGTCACAAACGCCCTTCGCATGTTCTTTGTCGAGGACAGAAAAACGCACATCAGCATCCGCGCCAAGAATGCTTCCCCTGAGGCAATCTCCGCGGTTGCCAAAGCATTCAAAGGCTCGAAGAAGTATGAAGGACACATCGACCTTCCGGCAGGATTTACCGTTGACGAAGTCGAGACCGTTGTACGCCGCATCGAGCAGGAGTTTGGAGGATTCGGCTTCATGCTTCCGTCATCCACCTACCACAGCTTCTTAATGGGACTTCAGGGCGGCAAAATGTCCTCATCTGTCCCGGACAGCTTAGTCTGGTTCGATGACGCAGAAAAGGATGTCAAAAAGAAAATCATGAGCGCTGTCACCGGCGGCCGCCAGACCTTAGAGGAACAGAAAAAGCTCGGCGGCGAGCCTGAGAAGTGTTCAATCTTCCAGCTCAATAAATTCCATATGATGGAGGATGACAAAGAACTCAAGACCATGTGCGAGGCATGCAAAGCAGGAGAGTTGATGTGCGGCACCTGCAAGAAGGAAACCTTAGAGCGTGTCCGCGCCTTCCTTGCCGAGTTCAAAGAAAAGCGTGACGAAACAGCCCATATGATTGAGTGGTAAACAATGGATTTAACAGTTAACGAAAAACGTGTTCTCTCTGTTCTTGCAGGAAAAACCTCCTGCACAGACGCAGAACTTGCGGCCCTTCTGGAATCCCCGGCAGAATCTGCTGTCCAGTGGTCCCATTTATGTGCAGACCGCGGTCTTGCGGTAGTCGAAAAGCAGGTCGAAAAGACCGCCAAACTCACCGAGGAAGGAGAGAAATATGCAGCAGAAGGCCTTCCGGAACGCCAGGTCTTATCCGTCATCAACGGCACTATTCCGATGAAGGAGCTGACTGCTCACCCGCTGTCGCGTATTGCTATCGGATGGCTTCGCAAGAAGAACTGGATTGTCATGGACAAAGGCATGGTCTCCGTCAACCACGAGGCAGCAGATGTCATCGGCGATGACGAAGCAGCACTCAAAAACCTGACAGCAGACGCCAAAGGCACCGCAGAGTTAGTAAAACGCGGCCTTGCAGTCATCGAAGAGACGGTTTCCTGGACCATCAAAATCACACCTGAGGGCAAAGCCCTGGCAGACGCAGGTCTCGACCTCCGCGAAGAGGTTGGAACCTTAACCCGCGACCAGATTTTATCCGGCGAGTGGAAGGACTTACCGCTTAGAAGATACAGCGTCGACAAGCTCCCGAAGAGAATCTACGGAGGCCGCGTACATCCGAACCAGCAGATTTTAGATGAAATCCGCGACCTCCTCTTCGAGATGGGCTTTACCGAGTTCCACGGCTCTATTGTCCAGAATGCCTTCTGGAACTTCGATGCACTCTTCCAGCCGCAGGACCACCCGGCACGTGAGATGCAGGACACCTTCCATTTAGCCGAAGAGCTTCCGCTCCCCGAAGGCTGGGAACAGGTTCGCGAGATTCACATGAACGGAGGCTCAACCGGCTCTACCGGATGGGGCGGAGACTGGAACCCGGAGATTTCGAAGAAATGCGTTCTTCGAACCCACTCCACCTCCTTATCCATCCAGCACCTCGCAAAGAACCCGAACCCGCCTCTGAAAGCATTCTCCATCTCCCGCGTTTACCGCCGCGAGACCATCGACCCGACACACCTTCCGGAGTTCGAACAGCTCGAAGGAATCGTCATGGACGAAGGCTTAACCTTCGGTCACCTCCTTGGATTCTTCAAAGAGTTCTTTGGAAGAATGGGATTCGAAGAGGTCCGCTTCCGCCCAGGATACTTCCCGTACACCGAGCCGTCCGTCGAGCCGGAGGTCTGGGTTGACGGTCTCGGCTGGGTTGAACTTGGAGGAGCCGGTATCTTTAGAAAGGAAGTCACCGAACCATGGGGCATCAAATGTCCGGTTCTTGCATGGGGACTTGGCGTTTCCCGTGTGTCTATGCTTAGAATGGGCTTAAAAGACCTGCGCCAGCTTTACAAGAGCGATATCGACTGGATTAGAAACAGTCCGGCACGGAGGGTGTAATTATGCCGATTGTAAAACTCAACAACGAATACTTAACCAGACTCACCAGAGCCGACATCCAGACCATCCGCGACAACCTGCCGATGATGGGCTCTGAAGTCGAGCGCGAGGAAGAGGAGCAGACCGACGTCCAGTACTTCCCAAACCGCCCGGATTTATACAGTGCAGAAGGAACAGCCCGTGCCCTTCGCGGATACTTAGGCATCGAAACCGGTCTTCCTCAGTACACAGTCAAACCGTCCGGAATCACCTTCACGGTTGATGAAAATCTGAAAGACATCCGCCCGTACTTAGGTTCGGCAGTTATCCGCAACGTCAACATGGACACGCACATGATTGAGTCCATCATGGGACTGCAGGAGTCACTCCACTGGGCAGTGGGCCGCGGCAGAAAGAAGGTCGCAATTGGAATCCACGACCTTGACAAAATCGAAGCACCGTTCTTCTACAAGGCAGCCGAGAAGTCCTTGGAGTTTGTCCCGCTCGACTATGATGTCCCCATGTCCATGGAGCAGATTTTAGATGAGCACCCGAAGGGAAAGGCATACGCAAAAATCGTCCGCGACTTCCCGCTCTATCCGTTAATCGCTGATGCAAAAGGAAATGTCTGCTCCTTCCCGCCAATCATCAACGGAGAACTCACCCGCGTCACCGAAGAGACGCACAACATCTTACTCGATGTAACAGGTATTGAGCCGAGGGCTGTCATGGTTGCTGTAAACATTCTCTGTGCGGCATTCGTTGAGATGGGCGCAGATGTCGAGACCGTTGAGGTCGACGGCGTTGTCATGCCGACTATGACTCCGGCAGAGCGTGTGGTCTCTGTTGACGAGTGTAAGAAGCTTACAGGTATCTTTGAGCTGACTGCTCCAATGATGGCAGAGCTTTTGGAGAAGATGCGTTTCGGCTGCGAAGTAATCGACGAGGATGCAGTCCGCGTCTTTGTTCCGTGCTACCGCTCGGATATCATGCATGACTGTGATATCTATGAGGATGTCGCAATCGCATACGGATACGATAAAATCCCGGCAACCCTTCCGCCGAGCTTCACCGTCGGCAAGCCGCACCCGGTTCAGAAGCTGTACTCGACGGTCAGAAACGTGATGGTGGGCCTGCAGTTCATCGAAAACACCCCGTTCACCTTAACGAGTGAGACGGTATCCTATGCAATGATGAACCGCGAGGAGAACAAGAAGGCGCTCCACGTTCTCCACCCAATCAGCGAGGACCAGACGATTATCAGAACCGACATCCTCCCGATGCTGATGGAGTCCTTATCCATCAACCGTTCCCGCGAACTGCCGCAGAAAATTTTCGCCTGCGGAGATGTTGTCGAGGACATGGAGACCTACCCGAAGATGGCAGCGGCCTCCATCCACGCAGGCGCTGACTTCTCGGAGATTTACGCAGTCGTCGACAGCTTCTGCCAGATGATGTCCATCTCCTACGAGGTAAAGGAAGGAAACGACCCGGCATTTATCCCGGGAAGATGCGGTGCTGTCTTCTGTGAGGGTAAGCAGATTGGTGTCTTTGGCGAAATCAGCCCTGTCGTGCTCAACGCATTCGGATTAGAACAGCCGACCTGCGCATTCGAGCTTGACCTCCGCGGATTCGTGGAGACTGAATAAATCTCTTTTTTTTTTGACAAACACTGATCGGCACTGATTTTCATCTGAAGAAATCCGTGCTCATCAGTGTTTGTCAGAGAAGATGAAACAGTAATCTCAAACCCTATTTACCTCTGCACAGCGAATCTATAAAGAATACCTCATGAAGAACACTCCGGCAGTCTATGCGGCTCTTTTCCTCGGCGTCCTTGCCATCTCAACATCTGCTATCTTTGTGAAGTTCGCAGACGCGCCGTCTTCAGCCATCGCCTTTTACCGCCTGGGAATAACTGCCCTTGTTCTTCTGCCGTCTCTTCTCTTCAGCAGGAAGCGTCTTAGAGAAGCAGCGTCACTTTCAAAAAAGCAGTTTCTCTTAATCGCCTGTTCAGGAATTCTTTTAGGTGTGCATTATGTGATGTGGTTTGAATCTCTTCGCTACACATCTATTGCCAGTTCGATTGTTCTGGTCTGTCTTCAGCCGCTGTTTTCTCTGGTCTTTGCGCTTCTGCTTTTCCGCGAAGTGCCAAGGAAAAGTGCAGTTGTCGGATGCCTAGTCTCAATATCCGGCTGTGTAATTATCGGCATGACAGATTTTCAGATTGGCGGCATGGCTCTCTTCGGCGACATCTTAGCCTTCCTTGCTGCAGGGGTTGTCGCTTTGTATTTTATCGCAGGGCAGGCAGTCCGCAAAACCACCGGGGCGGTTACTTATACAGTGTTCAGTTATGGAATCGGAACTGCGTTTCTCCTTGTCTACGCCCTGCTTCGCGGAGATGCCCTGTCAGGCTTTTCTCTCTCGACATGGGCAGCACTGTTCGGTCTCGCCCTCGTGGCAACGGTCGGCGGGCAGTTCCTGTTCAACATCCTCTTAAAGTGTGTCTCGGCGACGGCTGTGACTATGAGTATCTTAGGTGAGCCGGTCGGCACCTGTATCTTAGCGTACTTTATTTTCGGAGATGTTGTCTCGCTTCAGCAGTTTGCGGGAATCTGCGTGATTCTCACAGGACTTGCAATCTACTTCCTCTATCCGGCGCTTTCAAAGCGTACTTTGGAAAACGGGAACTAAATAAAAAAAGAGCGGGGAAATCCCGGTTATAATATCTTCTGGGTAAATGCTACCTGACCGGAGATTCTGGTGATTCTGACCTTTACCTTCTGTCCGACCTTTACGCCGGAAACGTAGAGAATATATTTTCCAACGTGTGCAACACCGTCTCCCTTCTTACTGATAGAGTCAATGTTGACCTCCATCTCCTTTCCTTCCTCAACAGCCGAGGCGGCAGAGGTGTCAATCTTACCCTTTCTCTTTCTAATCGGACGCTTAGAACCGCATGCCTCACAGAGAAGCATTAACACACGCTCATCTTTGACGAGAATGGTATCCGGTCTGCCGCACTCTGAACAGATAACATAGTCTGCGACATATCCCTTCAGAATTGCCTCAAACTGGGAAAGCTCGAACTTACCGTTGAAGACGGCACGTGCTCCGTCAATCTTTCCTGCCGTTCCAAGCTCACCTAAGATGTACTTCATGAAATGGTCAGGCTCACGGTTTAAGGTATCAACAATGTCTCCGAAGTTTTCCAGAACAGTGGTCTTACCCTCAAGATAGACACGGGTTTTTGGGACCTGGAAACGTTCGCCGGTGTCAGTCGGCTCATCGATTCCTGCATATGCCTTCTGCAGCATTTCTTCGTATGACGCTACCATAATACAATACATTTGGATGTTTGAACGTATATAATGAATTGTATCTTGCTCAGGAAAAAAGAAGCTGTTTAGAGAAACAGCATAAATCCTAAATTAAACAGCACTCCCATCACAATACCAAGTGTCACGGTAAAGAGAGAAATTCCAACCGCCGTCTTTACCCCGTTCTGTTTTGCAAGAACAGCAATTGTGGAGACGCACGGAACAAACAGCACGCAGACCAGTGCAAAGATATAGAGCTGCGGGGCGGTCATAATTGTCAGCAGATCAGCACTTCCTCCCATGACTGCCAGGGTTTCGAATGCCATCTCTTTTCGAAGAATTCCAAACAGCAGAGCAGTAAATGCAAAGCCCGGAATACCTAAGACCGCCTCGGATACAGGTCCTATGAATGACTCGAAGAGGTCAACCCATCCCCAGTACTCAAAGAGACCAAGGAAGATACTGCTCACCAGAAGAAGAGGCATTGCGATGTACAAGAACTCCTTCAGCCTCAGCCATGCCTTCTTGAAGACATACTTTGGAATCGGGCGGCGAAGCTTTGACATCTCAAGAATCATACCGAACTGCTCACCTGGTGTCACCTTCGATAAGATACATCCAACGATAAACACCAGAATAAACACGATTGCGTAAATCGAAAATGCTGCACCGATTCCGACAAAGGATGCGACAACACCTGAGATAACAACAGTTCTTGCTGAGCAGGGAAGCATGGTGACCAGAACCGAGGAGATAAATCTGCCTCGTTTTGTTGGAAGAAGGCTTGTGCTCATTACAGCCGGCACAGTACAGCCGAATGAGAGAACAAACGGAATCACTCCCTGTCCGTGCAGACCTAAGCGGTGCATGAAACGGTCTGCTAAAAATGCTGCACGCGTCAGATAGCCTGTGTCTTCAAGAATTGAGATGAAGATAAAGAACAGGAACACATACGGAAATGCAATTCCAAGACCTGCTGTGACTGCAAGAATCACAGAGCCCCCGACCGTGTCAACAATCGCAGGAAGTCCTAACGCATGGAACGGCTCTTCTATGTAGGTTGTCATGAGCGTAACAATGCTTTCCTCTAAAAATCCGCCGAGTTTGAATACAATCAGCAGGATGGCAAGCATGGTGATTATCAGAATCGGAATGCCCGGGAAGCTTCTGGTCAGAAGCGAGTCAAGGTCCCGGCGTTTCTTTTTCGGGATGTCTGATGTCACCTCTTTTGCAATCCTGGAGGCTGTGTAGTGTCTGTTTTCGCGGACAATCTGAAGCGGGGACATGGCATGGAGACGTTCTATCTCCCCGCCTAAGGCTTCTGCGGTCTCCATTATCTCATCCGGCACGGTGGAGATGCGGATTCCTTCCAGAGCAAACAGTACTTCTCCGTCGGAGAGGGAAGTTCCTTCCTGAAGGAGGTCTTTTGCCGCTTTGATGTGCTCATCAAGGCTGGTGACCGATTTTGCCGGCGGGATATTTCCTTTGAGAATGGTTTCCGCTAAGACATCCAGGTTCTTTCCCTCTGTTGCAACCGTTTTGATGAAAGGGATGCCGAAGATTTCAGACAGTCGGTCTGCATCAATCAGTCTGCCTTCCTTTTCCGCGTCATCGGTCATGTTGAGAACAGCTAATACCGGTTTTCCAAAGTCTGCAATCTGAAGGAGCAGGAAGAGGCCCTTTTCGAGCGTTGCAGAGTTGAGGATGACAACGAAGAGGTCTGGATTTTCCGATGCCAGATACTCTCTGACCATCTGTTCTTCAACCGAGTCTCCGGCAAGTGAGTATGCTCCCGGAAGGTCTGTTACAGTGAACTCTTTTCCGGCATGTTTGACAGGTCCTGTCTGGACAGTGACGGTTGTTCCAGGGTAATTACTGATTTCAACGCCAAGTCCGGTTAAGGCATTGAAGATGAGCGATTTTCCAACATTCGGGTTTCCAAGGAGGACTGCTTTTTTCATGGAGCAGAGCACCTCTCGACCATGATACTGGAGGCAACCTCGGGACTTAGTGCGATTTCGCACTCTTTGACTTTGACGACCACTGCATTGTTTCCAAGCCTGCGGCGCAAGGTAATCAGTTCTCCGGGGATGATTCCCATGTCAAGAAGTCTGCTGTGTTTTCCAAACTCCTTAATGGATGCGACATGTAAAAGAGAGCCTTCGCTGCATTCCACAAGCGGAATCATCGGGCTTTTTTCGGTGAGTTTTTTGTGGCTGGTAAACTCGGCATCCGTATTCTGGGGAACTGTTTTGTCGAGGAAGGAGTCGAGTTTGTTGATGGTTTCAGTAGATATTTTGTGTTCGAGACGGCAGGCTTCTTCTGATGCGGCATCAGGTTTGTGGCCAAGGACGTTTGTCAGGAAGTTTTCGAGAACCGCATGTTTTCTGGCAACGGATTCTGCTTTTTTCTGTCCGGTTTCACTTAGATACAGTCCTCTGTCGTCTTCGAGGAGGCAGCCGTTTTCCTTGAGCCTGGACAGTGCGGAGTCGAATGCTTCTTTCCCGCGGGATTCGAGTTCAGCAAGGTCTGCCCTGCTTGTACGCTCCTTTTTGAGGTTCAGGATTTCTTCTAATATATCTTCGGGGAGGTCAGCCCTCATAATGAGTATATATTCGTTAGAATCCTTTTTTTATGTTGCTGTTACTTCTTTTTCAGCCGGTCGAGAAGTGTGTGCGGACGCTCCAGAGGCTTGCAGCTTTCCGCAAATCTGCATCGCCTGCATTTATCTCCCCTGACGGGGCGTGGGATTTCTCCGCGCCGGACTTTTTCGACTTCCTTGAGCGCGGTTAAAAAGAGCCGTTTGTCCGACGGCGACAGCACAACGCTTCTGACGGTGCCGGATCCTAAGTATTCGATTCTGCCGTAGAACTCTTTTCCATACATCTCCTCTAAGCAGATGGAGTAACAGACTGCCTGAAGTCTGTCTGATGTGTACACTCCATGGGTTGGTGCTTTTCCGCCTTTGATAATTGAGAAGCTGTCGTCAAAAACTCTGTCAACTCTTCCGTGAATGTTGTATTTTCCAGAGTCGACCTGCATGTCATAGGTCAGTGCCTGCCGCCACATGACTTTACTGCATACCTCTATCATTTCGTCAAGGACGCGGAATGCTTCCTCTCCGCAGTTTGGGAGGGTGAGCTTTAGTTCCTCTCTGATTTTTTCGCGGTCGAACTCATCTCCTAGGTGGTAGGAGAGCTGTTTTGCAACAGAGTAGCGAAGCGGTTCGGAGAAATTCGCAGGAGATGACTTTGCAAGATAGAGCTGCATTGGGCAGACAGACGCTCTGATGATATCACTGACGGAGACGGAGTTGGCAGGCATATCCAATGATGATATTTTACTCGCTTTGGGGTATTAATGATTTTGGAGGGGGCTGTTTTTGATTTAGGCAATCTATTTATCCTCTTGGAGTTAATTGATATAAGCAACTTTTCGCCGTTGTGGCTTAGCGGTATAGCGGCTGATTCGTAATCAGCAGGCCGGGGGTTCAAGTCCCCCCAGCGGCTTCTTTTCTGTATTCTTTTCAAAGGGAAACCTACAATACATCACAGACAAATATTACTAGTAATGATAGAGCTGCATTCGTCTCCGAAGGTCTACCGTGGATGGACCGAGCGGAGCTGTACTCCCGAAGAGACACTCAAACGCATCGAACAGTTTGTACCTGATGCAGGAATCACCCGTGTGGCAGACATCACTGACCTTGACCGCATTGGAATCCCGGTCTACTCCTGTATCAGACCTGCTGCTGCCGAAGGAGCTATTTCTGTGTACAATGGAAAAGGCGGAACCGAGGCAGAGGCAAAGGTTGCCGGAATTATGGAGGGAATCGAGCGGTACAGTGCCGAGGCTGTCCCACGCGATCTGGCACCGTACTCCTATGCGGATATGAGGCTTCGCGGAGAAAAACCGATTGATCCTGAATCCCTGATTCTGCCGGCAACAACCGATTCTACGCAGGAGATTCCATGGGTAAAAGGCTTTGACCTGGTTGATAAGGAAGAGGTAAGTGTTCCTTTCTGTGCCGTTGTGCATCCGAATCCATACTATATGCCGACTCTCTTCCGCACAAGTTCAAACGGTGTTGCCTCTGGAAACACTCTTGAGGAGGCAATTTTCTATGCCTTAACTGAAGTAATCGAGCGTGACGCATGGTCTCTGGTGGAGACTACAAGAAATACCGGAAAGAAGCTCACCGACCTTCCGCCGAGAGCAGCCGAGATGGCGGAAAAGTTTGCAAAAGCAGGAGTTGAGGTAACTCTTCGAAACGTCACCTCAGACACAGGCATTCCAACAATTGCGGCGGTCGCAGATGATGTGCAGATGAAAGATCCGCGTCTTTTGATGATTGGTATGGGAACTCACACGAATCCTGAAATCGCGATGATCCGGGCTCTTTCCGAGGTTGCACAGAGCCGTGCAACACAGATTCACGGAGCACGCGAGGATGCAACGATTGCTCAGTTCCGTGAAATGATGGGTTATGACAGAGTCAAGCGCATGAATGCTTACTGGTTCAAAGGAGACGAGTACGAACCGGCATCTGCTGTTGAATCCTGCGCAACTGATGACTTCAAGACCGATATCGAAGAGATTGTATCCCGCCTCGCAGCCTGCGGCCTTGACCGTGTCATTGTCTGCGATTTAACTGACCCTGAGATTCAGATTCCGGTTGTCCGCGTAATCGTGCCGGGTCTTGAATGCTTCACGATTGATAACGAAAGAAGAGGCCAGAGGTGCCGTGATGCCGAATATCGTCATTTTCACCGCTCCAAGTCTTCCGCCTGAGGAAGCCAGAGAGTATCTGCCGGATGCAGATATCAGACCGCCTGCAAAACGCGGAGATGTAACAGCCGCAGCCGCCGAAGGGGCTGAGGTTATCGTCATCATAGATGGAGTCTTCTTCCAGAACGAGTCGGTTGGACACAAGGAGATTTTAGCAGCTCTACGCTCCGGTGTCAAGTTCTTCGGTTCGTCATCTATGGGGGCGCTTCGTGCCGCAGAGATGGAGCCATTCGGGATGGTTGGTGTCGGTAAAATCTTTGAGGCCTACAAGTCTGGAAAGATTGTTGCAGACGATGAGGTAGGTCTTCTCTATGATCCTGAGTCAGGTATGGCCTTGTCGGATCCTATGGTTAACATGCGTGCAAGCTTTGCCCGCGGTGTGGAGGAAGGTTTCCTTTCTTCTGAGGAAGAGGCAGCGCTTCTCAAGACCTGTAAGGGAATCTACTATCCTGACAGAACCTACCGCCGTGTTGTAAAGGAGTCTCCGCTCGATGACGAAAAGAAGAAGGCGCTTCTTTCATGGCTGAAGACGAATGCAGTTGACCAGAAGCATGAGGATGCAAAAGCCTGTCTGGCTCTCGTGAGGGACACCTATGTCTGAGCGGTATGCACGCCAGATTCCGCTGATTGGTGAGGACGGACAGCGCCGCCTCGAAGATTCGGTGGTATTTATCGCCGGAGCAGGCGGGCTTGGTTCTCCGGTTTCGGTGTATCTGGCAGAAGCAGGTGTCGGCGAGATTCGTATCGCTGATTTGGATGTGGTTGATGAGTCAAACTTAAACCGCCAGATTCTGCATCCAGAATCACGCATTGGAATGTCTAAGGCTGAGTCGGCAAAGAAGACGCTTTCTGCTCTCAATCCTGAATGCCGGGTTGTTTCCTTTGCGGAGAAGATTGATGCGGACTCCATCCTCAGGATGGCAGAAGGTGCTGACCTTATCGTTGACTGTATGGACAACTTCGAGACGCGGTATATCTTAAATGAAGCATCTAAGAAGCTGAATATCCCGCTCCTTCATGGAGCAGTTACCGGATTTTCAGGACAGATTACACTTATCATCCCGAATGAGACGCCGTGTCTTTCCTGCATATTCCCAAGAGCAGAGACCACTTCTTCTGCTCCTATAATTGGCGCCTCAGCGGGTGTTGTTGGAAGTATGCAGGCATTGGAGGCGGTCCGCTTTCTGATTGGAAAACCAACGCTTGCCGGAAAGCTTCTGCTCTATGACGGTGCGTCAAACTCGGTTGATATCTTTTCGGTGAAGAAAAGTCCGCGCTGTATTGTTTGCGGAGAAACTGAAAACTTATAGTCTCAGGGGGAAAATAGTAAGGTATGGCAAAAAAACTCACCCGTTCTCCGACTAACCGCTTTTTAGGCGGAGTCTGCGGAGGTATTGCAGAGTACACCGGGGCGCCTGCATGGCTTATCCGTGTTATTGCTGTGGTTCTCCTGTTCCTTCCTCCACTTCCGTTTATACTGGTCTTCCTAATCTATATTGTACTTTGGGCGCTTATTCCGCTCGGCACTCCAAAGAAACAGCTTGACCCGAACACAATTGATGCGGAGTTTGAGGTCAAAGAGTGAGACCGCCGTCCGATGAGAATGATTTAACGGATCCTCCGTTTTATCTTCCTCAGTTTGAAGAGGCTTACCGCTACATCATCGACAAATATGAGATATCTCCCCGTGATGTAGGAATCTTTATTCCATGTGCTGTTCGAAAACCGTACAGTGCAAGCCCTTCACATCAGCTCTTCAATAAGCTTTTCGCACAGGTTTTTCCTGATTCGTCAAAGTATCATGTGACGATTTTCGGCACCTGCGGGACTGTTCCGGCAGAGCTTGAGCTGATGTATCCGTTTGCGCACTATCATTATATGCTTGGAAACGTCAAAGATCAGAAGATAAAGGATGATTTCTTGGAAATCGAGACGCGGCGTCTCATCGGTTATCTGGAAAAGACGAGGGAAACCTACACGCACCGGATTGCATACTGTATAGGTGTTTTCCGGAGAGCTATGGAGGCAGCGGTTGAGGCGACCGGAATCAATGTGGAGATTTATCCAACCCAGCCGGTAATCGATAAGCTCTATGATGCGGACTGTCCGTTTCCTGAGGGAAGCCTTTCGATGCAGGCATATTTAGATGAGTTCCGCGAGGCGCTGACAGAGATGAGGGATAGATAATATGGCAGTTCGTGAGGTATCAGTAGTCAGGCTTGATGAGAAGAAGTCGAAGTTCTATGCACATCTCTATGAGATTGATACGCCGGATGATGTGATGGAGGTTCGGGCAATCCACGATAAGCTCTACAAGAAGGCGGCACACCACTGTTATGCGGTTGTGTGCGGAAACTTTACTGACAGCAGAGCAGACGGTGAGGTCGGTTCACCGGGGCGTGCTTTAGCTGAAGTTATGGAGCGGCATAATTTAGGATCTCACGTGCTGATGGTGTCTCGAATTTTCGGAGGCATTAAGCTTGGTCCAGCCGGTGTTGCCCGTGCGTTTCGTGAGGCAGGCAACGGGGCTGTGGTTGAGTATCAGGCTCACAGACCGAAGTTATAAATTCTTTTTTCACCTATTTTTCTGTATGACTAAATCACTTCTGACCTGTCCTATGTCGGGCAATACCTGTTCTGCTGAAGGATGTATGTGGTGGGATGCCGAGTGGAAGGACTGTTCGGTGCCAGTGCTTGTAAAATATCTTAGGGCAGCGGATGTCCGGGCAACGTTTGACCACAATGTACCGGCAGAGTTTCTGGAAGGCGAGAGGAAGTAATTTTTATCTCTCCTACTCCTTTTTTCCAGAATATGATATCTTGTTGTGAGGGAGTTCTCTTTTTTGTATTTATATCAGATATTTTGTCAATACTTTTTGGAAAATAGGGGTGCGGGGCGGCGACTCCGGCGCGGAGCCGCCCGCGGTGGGGATATCTTCTGCAAAGCTAAGATTAGACTCTTATCTCCCTCATCTCAGATTAAAAATGCTCATCTACAATATCATCAAGCTGTTTTGCAATCTCTGAAAAACCGCAATCCAGATTCAATGTACGAACACTGATTTTATTTCCGCTCATTTGGTAGACAGTGTCCGGAAGAATTACTTCATCTGTTTTTGCATACAGGAGCATTCCTGATACATCTCCACCACCCTCAGCTTTGTTTTTAACATAGGTGAAAATCTGGTAGAGATTTCCGGAATGAAGCGTGTGGACATCATACTGAACCTGTGTAGTACGACTGTAGTATTTTGCATCGACAATGAGTGTTTTCTCATTTGATGACAGCATGATATCAGACTGCATTGTTGGAAGCATGAAATTCATTCCATCATCCAATGCCCAGGGAATCTGTGATGCTGAGACGTGAATTTCCGGGTGTTCTTTCCTGTAGTATTCCAGAATAAACTTCTCGTAAAGACGAGACATGCGTTGTTCATCCAAGAACTGCATCATCTTTACTGAGCCGTCTGTTGTTGTTTGGAGAAGTCCTTTCAGTACCAGATAACAGATAGAAAGAAGCATCTGGTATGTCTGATTCTGCCGGTTAAAGTGTAGATTCCAGTCTATCTCATGGGGTTGAAGTGTTCCTATATCCTTAAAGTAAATCAACAGATTCCGCAATCCCTTCTTCCGTTGCTTGGGGATATCCGCTTTCAGCAGTGATTCAAGTGTTGTTTTAAGAATCCTATTATGATAGGAGTCAGCAGAGAAGTCATCGAATCTGCATACCAACTGTTGCTTTGTTATGCTCTGCTGTTTAATCGATTCAGATAACGAAATCTTTCCGCGAATACAACTTAGGGAATCATGCTGTTCTTTGTACTCACGGACAAGCCCGCGCTTAATCTGTGTGGTAATTCCTTTGGTAAGAATTGCCGAGAGAAGGTCAGCAGTATTTTCAAACTCTTCAGCCGCACAGCTCGTATATCCACCTTCTTTCAGAATCTGAAAGGCATAGCTTAGCATGTAGTAGATATTCTGAATACGAATCATTGAATGGAACTTCTAAGAGTGTGCTCCCAACTTTTCACCTTACTTGGCTCATCAAACCAATATTCGCTTAAGAGTGGTAGAATCTCATAGGTGATGACTGAGTTCAGCCACATGTCATCAACATCCTGTTTCGTGCAGAAGTAGCTGTGACCAATACGGAATCCGCGTCCAAGTGAGTCATCATTCTCAATTACTTTGTTCAGATTTTCGATAGAATCAATCAGGCGGTCAAACTTCGGATTATCTATCTCTTCACGATATTTTCTAAATCCTTCTGATGAGAATGCCGGAGACAGTTCATAGAAGGCAAACCGACGACGCAGAGCATAATCAAGGATGGCAAGACTTCGGTCTGCCGTATTCATCATACCGATTATGTACACGTTCTCCGGGACATCAAATTTCTCATCAGAGTAGAGAAGTTGGAGAGATACTCCGCGTTTGTCATTTTCGATAAGCATGAAGAGCTCACCGAAAATCTTGCTCAGATTTCCTCTGTTGATTTCATCGATGATGAAGAAGTAATCATTCTCTTTGTCCTCATTTGCTTTCTTACAGAAGTTGTAGAATGGTCCTTTCTTCAATTCAAAGCCGGAAGCTGACGGGCGGAATCCCATGATAAAATCTTCATAACTGTAGTTCTGGTGGAACTGTACCATCATTACCCGATTCGGGTCTTTGATGCCCATCAAAGAATATGCCAGCCGTTTGGCGGCAAAGGTTTTACCAACTCCCGGAGCTCCCTGCAGAATGACATTCTTTTTGTTTCTCAGGAGGGTGGTGAGAATTTCATAATCGGATTTGCCCATGTAGACTTCTTTGAGGAAGTCTTCTTCGGTGTAAGATGGATGTTGAGGAGATGTTTCTTCGATTTCCTCTTCTCCTTCTTCCTCAAAGAGAGTCTTTAATTTCTCGATGTAGTCAGTATATTGCGTAATATCCGTAAGTCTCTTCGTAACAGCTTTACCTGGGTGTTCCCACTCACCTTTGTGCGTCCACTTTATCCTACGATAATACTTGAACTCTGTTGGTTTTGTATCATCGTAAATGAACTCTGAAGTAACAACACCGCGCCCAATTACAGAGCTCATACCCCTTTTGGCGAAGATAACATCTCCAGGTTTGATGTCATGAACGAACTGCCAAACCTCCAATGAGGCGTTTCTGTATGAGGTGGTATATTTCTCCGTTCCGCATTCGAGCATTTTTGCCTGCATAGCACTTTTTGTGGCATATTGTAATGGATCTCCAAGATAATCTCTGCCAATAGTGATTATTCCATCCTCATACATCTCATCCCAGTCATCATATGGAGAATAAATCCAGTAATGTACGGACGTCACATCTTTATCCCCAATGGCTTCCCCAACCTCTGTACGATCCAATTGTTTTCCACGATATCTCTCCTGTTCATTTACAGCTTCAGATACTTCCCATGCAGAACTTGAGAACTCCGGGAAACTCTTGTACTTGAAAGAACCCTCTGCAAAGTATGTCCGACACTCATGTATCATTTCAAGATATTCGGTACCGGAGAGTGGAGTTGAGAAGTCATGGTATTTCTGAGCAAAGGAGGCAGGAATAATCTCTGGGTTCACCAGATACCAACGGTTTCTGGAATCCAGATTCAAATATTCATAGGGACGAATCCAGAATAATCCCATGGTGAGATTCCATTTTACTCCCTTCTGTTGAATTGCCTTATCGAAATATTCTATGAAGGACAAACGACTTTCAGCGGAGTGTGTATCTGCATAATCAAGAGCTGCAAGGAAAATACGCCAGAGATTATCAATATCATCTGCGTTACGTTCACCAAGGAAGAAATAGAATGTTGCCTTCTGATTATTTACACAAGGTACACCATCAAAGTCTTTTGGAATAGTGGATGTGACATCAAACTCCTGAGCAAAAACTGACACCAAAGCCAGTCGATTATTGTGTCGGATATGTTTATTGAATAACCCAAATACGGTAAATGGGTCAATATCAACAGGATTTCCATCAACCTCAAGTTTTGGAAGGGTCATCCCTGCGGCATCAAATACCTGCTTGATTTTTTCAATAAGAAAGATGCGATTTTCCGCAAACGGACGGAGTTTATCTGCAAACTCCATATAGAAATCAACCCATGATAATTTTGTATTTTCCATGATGAAATACTTACTCCAAAGCTCAGATGATAGGTAATAGGATATCTGAAACAATAAGGATATCGAAGGGTCAGTCTTGGTGTATACGTACAAAAACGGACGTGAGATGCCGCACTTACCTGCAGAAGATATCTCCACCGCGAGCCGCTCCGCGCCGAAGTCGCGGCTCCGCACCCCGAAATTCAAAAAAATATCAATCTGACAAACGGGATCTAACCAAAATAGAATACTCCTAGGCGGGTTCGAACCGCCGTCTCCGGCTCCAAAGGCTGGAATGATTGACCACTACACTATAGGAGTTCTTTCCATATATTTTCGGTCTGCATAGTATTTGTAGATTTTTGAATACGGTGATGCGTTTTCCCGCGCCGTTCCATGTGGAGGTGAGCTCTGCGGCATTTTCGGACACTTTTTACAGGTGCCAACCACTTAGTTTTATATCTTGTAGGTACAATGTAATAAGGTAGTTGGGCGAGGGTAGCCAAGCCAGGCCAACGGCGCCAGACTTAAGATCTGGTCTATAAGTAGTTCATGGGTTCGAATCCCACCCCTCGCATGTCTTTTTTCACTTCGTTCAAAAATCCATGCTCAATCTTCGCGTCACTTTGTGCCGCTCGAACCTCGCATAATTCTTCTTTTCACTTCGTTTGTTCAGGCCGTGTCTTTTCTTCTGATAATTTCGCGAAGAGCGGAAAGTTCTGCGGCAACTGCTCGAAGACCTTTGATTATCTGCGGTATATTTGATGCAGTAAGCATAACCGCATCGACTGCGGTCTGCTTCTTTGACGGGCGCATGAATGGGATTGCACGGCGGATGAGCAGAAGGAGAAGTCCTGCTGTAAGGGAAGATGTCAGAAGCGAATAGAACAGCTCTGCAAGTCTCTGAAGCGGTCCGAAAAGCATTCCGTCTGCTTTGTTTACTGCCTCTTCAAAATCATCTCCTGCGAATGCAAATGCTCCTGCAAGATATGGTGCTGCTGCAGATGCAGCCGAGGTGTAGATACCGTCCTCTGCAAAAATCATACTGCGCAGCGTCTGCTGACCTGACAGAAGAGCAATAAGAGTATCAATCACACCAAATGACGGTGCATTTGTCTCTTCACAGTTCATCTCCGCTTTTTCATAAATTCCTGAAACAGCTTCAAGCAGTTCTGCAGGAGATGCAGATGTGTCAGGGATATCTTTTTGCAGTTCGGGTACAAGGGATATTAATTCAGTTGTATTCGGGAGATTTTCAAAAATTGCTGATATGCGGCGCAGTATCGTAAACACAGGTTTTTCAAACTCAGATACAGAAACAGATGATAAAAGCTTAGAACCTTCCAAAGCCAGAATCCTTACTGCTTCAAGCAGTTCGGCAGCTGCTTTTGTCTGGTCACCTTCAGATAAATAAATCTCTGCCTGGTTTAATCTTACATCAGCGTCATCTGGCATAGAATAATAGCATGTATGGTGTCAGAGAAAATAAAATATCGCAAAAGGAATCAAAACAGAACTTCAACAGGCGGCACATGCTTCTTTTTTTTTTCAGAAGCGCTCATTGTATAACCCTTACAGAACTATCACGTTTTCTTGGCAGTTCACCTCCGCGAACTGTCTTATAATAAAATCTACTCGAGAGTATATAAATCTATTGATTGATTAAATAAAATCTGAAAAGAAACGGGCCTGGAGGGATTCGAACCCCCGGCATTCGGGTTAGAAGCCCGACGCTATATCCTGGCTAAGCCACAAGCCCGCAGGTGTGATGCCTTATACTATGTGATTTTATAATAGATAAATGTGATGTTTGGTGTTATCCAAACATGATATCTCCTTCGTATGTAATTGGCGTCATATCGCTGTTTTTAACATCTTCTGCAAGCTGCTGAAGCATTGGTTCTACAGTGTCTGCCTGTTTGATTAAATCTTCTGTATCCAGTGAGAGGCCGTAAAGAGATGCAAAGACAGACAGTCCTGCAGCAGACGCGCGTGGATCTACGTCAAAGTTTGTTTCGATTAAAAGTCCGTATGCTGGAATGTTTCTGAATGCTGCTTCGTTTAAGATGCCGCCGGTAATTCCTGTGATATTTAATGCAGGAAGAATCTCTGCTGCGGATTTAAGTCTCTCAAGAACACCCGGCGTTGTTGCAACACCAAATACGCGTTCACCCTCCCCGCCTGTTACAACTCCTCCAAGTACTGCAATCTCTGTGATTCTTGCACGCTCAAGAATCCAGTCGATAACTGCAAGAGGTATTTCATAAGCTGCTTCATCCGGTATTGGAACGTCAGATACCAAAGCCACGATATTTCCCTTCTCATATAATCTGACAGACGGACGTGCAAGACCATTTACGGCGGCGGATGTTGATGTAAGAAGCGGAGAGCTGACACATCCAAGGTATGTGAATCCGAACTTCTCGGTTAAGTAGTTCACTGCGATACTTCCGACAAGTCCTGAGCCCGGGAATCCTGCGACAAGAATGACTTCACGCGCGGTTGGGGCATATGATGCTATACGCACAATATCAGATGAACTCATAATTAATGATAGTTTCTTATGCAAGATATATCTATGTGATGCCTGCAAACGGCAAGTAATTATGAGAAAACGGCGAACATATACAACATGCAGGAATACGAAGTAAAACGCGGCAACACCAAGGACCTTGAAGACAGAATCAAAGCAGGTTTTGCTGATATCTTCCAGACTGAACCGGAAGTCAAGGAAGGTCACTATTCCATTTCCTACGGCAGCATGAAACTGCTTGAAGTATGGGCAGGCGAGAAGAACAAGACTGTTTTTGTTGATACAGTTACTGACGAAGCTGTTCTTGCCATGCCGGATGAGGAGGCAGACGGTATCATCCTTGATACAAATAAGAAGTTCAGACAGTATCTTGATTTAGTTACCTGCTTTACGACAAAAGAGCGCGTTAAGCGTGCCAAGAAGGCAGCAGAGAAGTCTGAATAACACTATCTTTTTTTACTGATTAAAAAAGAATCCCGGCTTAGAATGCCGAGAAGTATGAGACACTATCCGGGATTACATTGATAATTAAGGTCTTTTCATAATACAGTCCGGGATTTCCATCCGTCATCTCTGCCGGAAGCCAGATAAGCGATGAGAATACCTCAAGCGGTGTTACATCTGTTTCAAAGAAGATCATCGAGAGCGGATGATATACTTTCATCTCAGATGGTATTCCGTAATTAAAATATGAATCCTCAGTAACGGGTGCACTAAGCGGAGGTGCTAAATCAGGTGTTTCTGCCTCAGTTGCTAAAGCAAAGCCAGTCAGACCTCCTGCGACACAAAAGATTACAAGAAGCACTGCCAGAATCTTTTTCATACAGAAGTAATCGCACAGAGAAAATAAATATTTTCCGGCAAAAAATCTGAAAACAGCGAAAAGCAAAATAAGAGGATTTACTCCTCTGCTTCTTCTTCCTGAACCATTTCAACATTTACGATGTCGAACTGGCGCAGAGCAAGCTTCTTTGCTTTGATGATGTTCTTTCCTTCCTTTCCGATTGCAAGACCTCTGTCTTCCGGCTGAACTTCGATGTATGCGATTTCGTCGCCATCTTCGTTCTGCTCGAAGGTTACAGTCTGAATCTGAACCGGGAGGAAACAGTTTCTTAAGAACTGAACTTTATCTGGGTTGTACTCGACAACCTCAACCTTTTTTCCGAATGCATCAGATGCTTTCTTTACGCTAGCACCCTTCTTTCCAATGGCAAGGCCCATTTCCCCAGGGTTGATTACAAAGAGAATTCTTGAGAATTTCTCATCAACAACGCAGTCGCGTGCTCCTGCGCCGGTTAAGTTCTCAAACTGGGCAATAAGACGCATATCGTCTTCTGAAATGGTAATTTCGCCCATATTTATTCACTCTTGAGGGAGAGAATGTCGGACTCGCCTGCGTCGACGATTGCGAGGATGCTGACCATGTGGTCACGACCAATATCTTTGCCGAGCTGACGGGAGCTGCCGTTGAATTCGTAGACAGAGAGGTTCTCTGCGCCTGCAATGATTGCGCGGACCTTTGCCGGTGCGTTCTTTGCGACGATTACGAGCTGTGCTTTGTTCTCTGCAACAACCTTTTCAACAGTGTTCTGACCGAGTGCAACATTACCGGTCTTCATTGCTCTCTTTAAGGATAAGTTGAAATCCATTTTATATTCACCTTTTGAGGTTTTCTGCACTCAGGACAAAACTCAGGGAGGTGAATCCCCATAGTATTTCTTTGTCCGTCCCGCAGGTCAGGATATGCGTAAATTACGCAGTCCTTGTTTCCATAGGAAACGGTATATTATTGGTGCTGTGAGATAATGAATGTTTGTCTGGTATCTTTTCCGCAAGAATTGATACTCAGGAAAAAAAGAAGGGTTTAGTCGTAGAAGTCGTGGGAGGGTTCACGACGGAAGTTTCTTCTCTCGCCGCCTCTTCTGTCGCCTCCGCGACGATCTCCGCCGTCTCTTCTGTAGTTGTTTCCGCCTTTGTTTCCATAAGAGCCGCGGTTATTGTTGTATGATTTGCGCTCTCTGTATCCTCCGCGGTCGCCTCCTCCTCTTCTGTCGCGGCGGAAATCATTTCCATCACGTTCAGGTCTCGGTGTTGCAACGGAAATCTGGAGCTCCTTTCCGCGAATGGTAGCCCCGGACATAACTTCTGCTACATGATCTGCGTGTTCAAGAGGTACTTCGACAAAGGAGTAGTTGCTGTAGAGGTCAATTCTTCCAATAGCAGAGCCCGGGATATCACATTCTCCGGCGAATGCGCCGACAATATCTTTTGGACGAATCTGCTGGTTCTTACCAAGAGTGATTCTGAAACGAACCATGCCCGGTTCTGCTCCGCAGTTCTCGTAGGTTCCTTCCTCAACCTCGCCCTTGAACGGAACCGGCTCTGCTCTTGGCTGAAGCTCAACAATCTCCTCGCTCATGGAAGTCTTGCTGTCTTCTAAGTGCATCTTAAGAAGTGCTGCTGCGACTTCAATACTTGTTACTTCCTGCTCCTCTCCTTCGGTCTCGGTTTCTAAGAGTTGCTCGACAAGCGGCAGATAAAGCTCAAGCTCCCCAGCCTTCATTACATCGCGTACTTTGTCGAGGAAGAGCTGCTGCTTCATCTCTGCGACATCATCTAAGGACGGGATAGGAGTCTTTGCAATCTTAATCTTTGCATAGCGCTGGATATCGCGGAGCTTGTAAATCTCACGCGGGGCGACAAAGGTCACAGATTTACCGGTTCTTCCTGCACGGCCGGTTCTGCCGATTCTGTGAACATAGTACTCAACATCCTGCGGTACATCATAGTTGAAGACGATGTCAACATCATCCACATCAATTCCGCGTGCTGCGACATCAGTTGCTATCAGTACATCGATGGAACCTGCTCTGAAGCGTGCCATGACACGGTCACGCTGAATCTGCTTCATGTCTCCGTGGAGTGCTTCGACGAAGTAGCCGCGAGCCTGCATGCGCGACATTAAGTCATCAACAGTTCTCTTGGTGTTGCAGAAGACAATTGCAAGCTCAGGGTTGTTCATATCAAGCATACGGCAGAGTGCTTCAAGCTTGTCACGCTCGCGGACTTCAATATAGGTCTGCTCAATCTGAGGGACGGTAAGCTCTCTTCTGGTAATCTTGACAAAGACCGGATCTTTCTGGAAGCGCTTGGTGATGTCTAAGATTGGTCCCGGCATTGTTGCCGAGAAGAGAATGGTCTGTCTGTCGTCAGAGGTCTCGTGGAAGATTGCCTCAATATCCTCACGGAATCCCATATCAAGCATCTGGTCTGCTTCGTCAAGGACGAACATTGAAACATCTTCTAAGTGAAGGGTTCCGCGGTTGATGTGGTCAATCACACGTCCCGGAGTTCCGATTACAACCTGAACCGGCCCGCGAAGTGCTCTAAGCTGACGCTCAATCGGCTGTCCTCCATAGATTGGAACGACATTTAAGCCGTTTTTGTATTTCATGAGACGGGAGAATTCCTCTGCCGTCTGGATAGTTAGTTCTCTGGTTGGAGACAGAACGATTGCCTGTACGTTCTTGTTCTCCGGATCGAGTCTCTCGATAATTGGAATACCAAAGGCCGCAGTTTTTCCAGTTCCCGTCTGCGCCTGTCCCGTTACATCATTTCCCTCAAGAATCTGCGGTATAGCCATGACCTGAATTGGGGTTGGCTCTTCAAATCCCATGTCGCTGATTGCCTGAAGAACATCTTCAGAAATCGCGAACTCCGCGAATGTTTTCGTTTCCTCCATGTTGTAAAATATATATGATGTTTTAGGATATAGTTTGAACGGGTGAATAGTCAAAATTCCTTTTGCCCGGAAAAACCTATGATATTCTATGTATAATTACGATGTTCTCTCCAAGTTATCAAAGGAGGAGCTTATTGAATTAATCGACATCCACTCTAAAAACTTCTTAGCATTGGATGGTGTGTGGTTCCAGTCAGTGGAACGCACATGCGGTATGGATGATGCGATGTTTCATGATGCCGAGGCATGGAAGCGGTATACAGTAACCGAAGCAAGGCGGCTTAAGAAGTTCCTTGGACTTTTGGAGTTTGCAGGAGTTGAGGGACTTAAAAAGGCTCTTCTTCTTAGATTCAATGCAAGTGTAAATGAGAATATCGTAGAAGTTGATGGAAATACAGTGACCTGTACTGTTAAAACATGCAGAGTACAGTCTGCAAGAAAAGAAAAAGGGATGCCGTTTCATCCATGCAAGTCTGTGGGATTTGTGGAGTACGAAGGATTTGCAAAAACCATCGACCCGCGTTTTACCTGCGAGTGCATTAGCTGTTTTCCAGATGTAACAGATGATACATGCAGCTGTAAATGGCGTTTTGTCCTTGAAGAGTAGGTTTATAAATATAGAAAAATGTATAGATGAATCATGCTTCGGAAAATAATCAAAATAGATGAGGAGAAGTGCACGGGCTGCGGTCTTTGTGCTGCGGCATGTCATGAAGGGGCAATTGGTATGGTGAATAATAAGGCAAAGCTTCTTAGAGAAGACTTCTGTGACGGCTTAGGCGACTGTCTTCCGGCGTGTCCGGAGGATGCAATATCTTTTGAAGAAAGAGATGCCCCAAAGTACAATGCCTCAGCAGTTCTTGCGGCAAAGAAGGCATCTCACACACATGGCTGTCCTGGTATGCAGGCGAAGATGATTCAGCGGGAGAGAACTGAGGGCAGAGTTTCTGCTCCAAGTGAGCTTTCCCAGTGGCCGGTTCAGATTAAACTGGTTCCTGCTGCTGCTCCGTACTTTGCGGGTGCTGATTTGCTTGTTGCCGCAGACTGTACTGCATTTGCCTATGGAAACTTCCATGCTGAGTTTATCAAAGGCAGGGTTACTATAATCGGGTGTCCGAAGCTTGACGGTATTGATTATGCAGAAAAGCTTGAGAGTATCTTTTCTAAAAACGATATCCGCTCTGTGACTGTTGCAAGAATGTCTGTTCCATGCTGCGGAGGACTTGAAAATGCGGTGCGAAGAGCTCTTGATGCAAGCGGAAAAGAGATTCCGCTTCGTGTTGTGACTATATCTACTGACGGGAATATCCTTCAGTAAATTCTTTTTTAAAAAAAGGAATCCTTAAAGGATTCTTACTCGACAACAATTGCCGGCTTGAATGGTAATGCGGACTTTGCCTTTGCGTGTCCGGAGGTCTCTGCTGCGACAACTTCGACGGTAAGTCCGGTCTCTTTCTCGATGAACTCTTTTGCAGCGGTAAAGACTGCTTCTTCGTCAACGCCTTCAGCAATTGCGGAGACGAGTTCCGGTGCAAGGGAGTGGACAAGCTTTACGGTCTGCTGTGCAGCATCAGTTGCTTCCTTGCCCTTTGCACGGAGTGCTTCGTTTGCCATGACGGTCTTGACCACATTGCGCTTGTCTTCTGCGCCTGCAACAATCTTGAAGACTTCCTTCTTCCACTCCGGTGCGATGCAGAGAGTGACCTTCTTTGCCTCAATCTGGACGAGCTTTAAGATTGACTGGATGTCTTCAACGGTTCTCTGGAGAAGTTCTTCAGAGACTTCGACTGCCTTGTTGATCTTGGATTCGTCTGCAACCGGCCATTCTGCAAAGGAGACGAGACCGTTTGCGTCGCGTCCGGTCTTCTTCCAGAGCTCTTCTGTGGTGTACGGGATGACCGGAGCCATTAAGCGGATCCACTGGGACATGACGTCTTTAACGACTGCTCCCTGCTGTGCTCCGGCTAAGCGCTTGCGGTACCATGCAAGATCGGATACAACACCGTTGTATGCCTCCTGAAGTGCCTGTCTGGTCTGGAATGCGGTAAGGCATTTGGTGGCTGCTGCAATTCTCTGCTGCATGCGGGAGACAAGCCATGCGTCAATCGGAGTCTCGCCTTCTGCGGACTCTGCGTCGAGGACAAGCTGCCACATACGCTCAATCTGCTTCTTGACGGATAAGACAAGCTCGTTTCTCCAGTCGAAGTCCTGCCACGGTTCAGCAGAGCCGACTAAGAACATACGGACAGTGTCTGCTCCAAACTCGTTTGCTGCATCCTCTAACAGGAAGACGTTTCCTTTGGAGGATGACATCTTCATACCGTTTAAGAGACCCATACCGAAGACGACCATTCCCTTCGGCTGAAGCTCTGCCGGGAAGATTGCCTTGTGGTGGAAGAGCTGGAAGGTTAAGTGGTTGGAGATTAAGTCCTTTGCACTGAAGCGGTAGTCGTACGGGTACCAGTAGAGGAACTCAGCTCTGAGGTCCTTTAAGGTTGCCTCGTCAACCGGCAGGTTTGCTGCGTCTCCTTTTCCAAGGAAGATGTAGTCAAAGACTTCCGGAACAAGCTTTTCTGCATCAATCTTCTCAATCTTGTGAGAGATGGTGTAGTATGCCATGTAGATGGTGGAGTCGGAGAGCGGTTCAAAGAGCCACTTTGGATCCCACGGGACATGGGTTCCAAGACCGACACGGCGGGAGCACGGCCACTCGCGGAGCCAGTCGGTGGTTCTCTCGAACTCTGCTCTGACCTCTGCCGGAACGAGCTCTAAGTTCGGGAGTTCCTCGTGAACTGCCTTCTTCCACTCGGCGTCACCGTAGTTGATGAACCACTGGTCGTCTAAGATTCTGACATAGACACGGTTTCCGCAGCGGCAGATGACACGCTTCTGGCTCATCTCGTGGAACATGATAGATCCGCGGCTCTCGACGAACTCTTTGGTGACGTCCTCTCTTGCCTGGCGGACGGACTTTCCTGCGTGTTCTCCGCAGTTTTCGTTGAGCTTGCCCTTGGAGAACTCAGCAGTGTAGAGCTCCTGGGTGAGCTCGTCCATTCTCGGGTCGTCCTGGTTTGGAATCTTGTTCTTCTCGACGATGTCCTGAGCCGGAATCTTTCCATAGTTCGGGACGGTGACGAGCGGGATTGGGACGATGTCAGTGTATTTGCCCTGCTGCTGTAAGTCGCGGAGTGCAATGTAGTCGAACGGTGCGTGGGCCGGAACGGACATGACAAGTCCTGAACCCATGTCAGAGTCGACGAATGATGCCGGAAGGATTGGGACGGCTGCTCCGGTGTACGGGTTTACAGCGTTCTGGTCGATGAGCTCGGTTCCCATGATTCTGCCAAGCTCGGTGACGGTGTGCTTCTGCATGCGAAGCTTCTCTGCAGCTTCCTCGGAGATGATCCACTTCTGTCCGTCGACTTCTGCTTTGAGGTAGTTGGTCTCCGGGTTTGCCCAGAGGTTGGTGACACCGAAGATGGTCTCAGGGCGGAGTGTTGCGCACGGGATCTTGTACTCGCCGAACTCGTACATGACAAAGACGAAGTGCATGACTTCTGCGCTGTCGCCTTCAAGGAGGTCGTGGTCTCCGACCGGCTGATCACAGTGCGGGCAGTATCTGACCGGGTACTCGCCTTTCTGGACTTTGCCCTGTCCGTGGATGTGGGTGTACTGCCATTCGATGAATTTGCTGTACTGCGGGATGATTGTGGTGAATCTGCGTCTCCAGTCGATGGAAAGACCGAGCTGCTGCATGACGCGCTGATATTCGTCTGCGAAGTAGTTGACGATTGTAATCGGGTCAGTGAACTTCTCTAAGGTTTCTGCCGGGACACGGTAGAGTCCTCCGTAGAGCTTTAAGGTCTTTTCATCTTTGTTTGCGATACGCTTTGCAATTCCAAGAACCGGTGCTCCGGTGACGTGGAATGCCATTGGGAAGAGGACCTGCTTTCCTCTCATTCTCCAGAAGCGGGCAACGACATCCGGGATGATGTAGGTTCTTCCGTGTCCGACGTGCATTGCACCAGACGGGTACGGGAATGCTACGTTTACGTACAGCTTGTCTTTTTCCGGGTTCGGGTTTGATTCAAACTGCGGAATCCAGTTTTCGCGGATTGCAGGTTCGATTTCGCTCATTACGAGATTTTCTGTCATGATTTTTCCTATATTGTATTTAATCTACGGGGCGGAGTTTGAGGTCTTCGCCGGCGCCGTAACGGCGCACCATTTCTACAGCGATACTTGAGTTTCTTGCGAGGTGGATTTCCCCGTGAGCATCCACCGTTGCGGTGAAGAGGTACTCTTTGCCGGAGAAGAGGTCAACAATCTTTCCTGAGTGTTCAGGGCAGATGATCGAGAGCTGTTTTTTCTCGCTTCTGATTTTGAATCCCGGGCCGCTGCGGGTTGCAGGAGCCTGGATTTCAGTTAGGGTCTCCCTCCCCGGCAGGTCTGATAGTGGACGAACATCAATTCCAATTCCAACCTTGCTTACGACAGCGGCGATGTTTTTGCCTGCTTTTCCGATGGCTGCCGGTACATCAGTGTCGTCGATGTAGACTGCGGCTTTGGTATCTGAAATCATGCGGACAATGATGTCACCTTCGGTGAAGCGGCAGATTTCGTTCTGGATTTCCTTTTCCAGAACTACCCATGCAGGGTTGTCTTCTGTTACTTCATAGGTCGGCATGGAGTGGATTGGCGGGGCCTGACGCTCGGCATCTGCCTGTGCCTGTGATTGTGCAGGTGCTGGTTCTGCCTTTGGTTTCTGCTGTTCAATCTTTGCGGCTTCCCTTTCTTTTGCTTCGGCCTTTGCCTGTTCGATGGTTTTTACAGGCGGGGCTTTTGGAAGGCCGGAGGCAGGTGTTACCATGACTTCGCCTTCATAGCGGAATGCTTCGGCAACGGTTTCGGTTGTTATGATATTGGTAAGTCTGACAACTGGTCTGACCTGCGGGTCTCCAATCTGCTCTAATGCTTTTGGAACTCCAAATCCGGTAGATACGTTGTAAATCTCGGAGATGTCTCCGCCTTTTACAAAGACCATGGTGGCTACAATCTGCGGGATGAGGTTTAAGTCGACGAGGCTTGCAAGTCTGATTAATGCGTCAAGTGCGGATTTTGCGTGAAGTCCTCCGATGACTTTGATTCCGGATAAGCGGAGGTCTGCGAAGACTGCAAGTTCTTCGCTTCTTCTCATTTCATCGAAGACGACATAGTCCGGGCGGAGTAAGGTTATGACTTCGCCTGCGGCTGCGATGCTTCCGTCAAGCGAGGTGTACTGGGTGATTTTGTCAGTCACCATTAAGTCACGCGGGGATTCGATGGTTTTGACGATGTAGTTTTCGCTTGAGAGGTATGTTGCGATGTTCTGCTCAAGTGTGGATTTTCCAGAGCCCGGGGTTCCAACGATGAGCATGCCGCCTGCGCTTTCCTTTAAGCGGTCTTTTAATGCTGCTGCGAAGTTGTAGGATTCGAAGGAGACTTCGCGGGTTGGTCTGACAATTGTGACCTCAATTCCATCAGAGAACGGCGGTCTGGTGGTGGTGATTCTCATCGAGCCGATCTGGGAGACGGTAACGCCCGGGAGTTCTACTTCGACAAATCCGTCCGGGTGGCGTTTTGCACGCTCGAGGCACTCCTGTGAGATTGCGCGGAGTTCGTACTCGGTGCATGGTGCGTCGCGGATGGTGACGAGTTTGGATTCGCGAATGTTTCCTTTTCTTGCATACGGGGAGACGCGCTCTTTTAAGTATACTGCAAAGGTGTTTTCGTCGAAGAATTCGTCGATGAGTAATGGTGCGAAGTTGTCGATGGTCTCGGATTTTAAGAAGACAACGTCAAGTCCTTTTGCTTTTGCCACTTCGGCCTGAACGTAGTCGCTCGTTAGGAAGGTTGCATTATATTCGATAGCGATTGCTCTTATCATGGAGTCAATCTCTCCGCCTCCGGCGAGTTTGATCTGGTCGAGTTTCGGGCGTTCTCCTACATATTTTAGCGTGATGAGGTTTTCATCAGCAAGTTTGCAGAGTTTCTGGAGTTCTGAGAGTCCGGAGAATCCTATTTCACGTCCCTGGTTAGCCTGTGCTTCGAGTTCTGCAAAGACTGCCTCGGGTATAATTATTGTGGCGTCACGATATTCGCCTTTCTCGATTAAGGCAGTGACGCGGCCGTCGATGACGACGCTGGTATCTGGTACGAGTATCATGAGATATTCATCTATATTATGGGGTTTCCATCTGATATTATACTACTGTCTTGATTGTCTGAAGTAATTATATATGAGTTAAGAAACTATTGGAAAAAAAGAGTTTATTTATATATCTCCTTCGGATCTTTCAACCGCGGAAGAATCACATTCCCTGAAATATCGCGGAAGAAACAGCTTCTGTATCCCTCATGGCATGCACAGCCCTCCTGAGACACCAGATAAATCAGAACATCCTCATCACAGTCTGTCAAAACATCATGCACAGTCTGCAAATGTCCAGACTCCTCCCCCTTTTTCCAGAGCTTAGCGCGGGACCTGCTGAAGTAATGTGCAAAACCAGTTTCAAGCGTCAAAGACACAGCCTCACGGTTTGCAAATGCAAACATCAAAACATCTTTGGATTTTGCATCCTGCACAATAACCGGGATTAAACCCTCAGCAGAAAAAGTCAGCTTCTCAAAAAGAGCATTCTCATCTGCGACTGACATATAAGACATTGGTAATACATTGTGTCTCAAAACTATTGGTTCTTTTGCTAACCCCAGGAGATACTCTATATACCTGCACACGAAATACTTACACATTAGGAGATACCAAAATGGCGGCATTCTTCAACAAAGGAGACAAACAAAACCAATGGATAGCAAAAGCAGAACAGGCATATGAAAAAGGGCTCTATGAAGATGCCGCAGACCTGTTCGCAAAAGCGCTCGACGCAGAACCAGCTAACGCAAACCTCTGGATAAAACTTGCCGCATCACAAAAATACACAGGAAAATACGAAGCAGCAGAACGTTCATACACAAAAGCAGTCGAAGCAAATCCTGATGCCGGACAGGCATGGATTCAGCTCTCAATCCTTCTTGGAGACAGCGGAAAATATGAAGAAGCATTAAAGGCCTTATCACACGCTGCTGTCCCGGAAAACGAAGTAAGCCTGCATGAGAGAAAATGCGAATGGCTCGAAAGACTTGGCCGCTACACCGAGGCCGCAGAGGCCGCAAAGAAGCTTTGTTCTGCAAACCCGTCGAGCAAAACATACCGCGTAAGATTAGCAGACCTCCTCCTTCGTGCCGGAAGATACAGCGAAGCAAAGGAAATCTATGACGAACTCTTAAGAAGCGAAAACAAATATGCGGCAGATGCCGGTCTCTGCTGTGAATTAATGGGAGACACACAGAGCGCTCTTTTCCGCTACCGCCAGGCAGAAGATAGTGATATTGTCGCCCGCTACCGTCAGGCACGCCTCGAAGAAGCCGCAGGAGAGTTCAAAGAAGCAGCACAGTCCTACTCTAAGATACAGCAGGAAACTGCATCAGATGACTTATCAGTCTCACTTCGCCGTGCGTTTTCCCTGATGTTTTCCGGAAACAGCAAAGATGCCGCATCCCTTCTCGAAAAACTCACCGCCAGATCCAACTCCCAGTCAGACTTATGGTATCTGCTTGGTGCGGCATCCTTCATGAACGGCTCTTTGAAAAGAGCAGTTGAAGCGTTTGACACAGTAATCCGCATCGGATCTGCCCCTGCTTCTATCTGGTACATGAAAGGTACAGCCGAGTTCCTCATTGGAAAGTACAAAGAAGCAGTCGAAAGCTTCGAAAAGACAGGAAGAATGACCGGTGGCACTTCAGCTCTCAAGTCATCAATGTTTGATGAAGGAGACATTCTCTTCAACTCTCAGGAGGCATCGCCTGCCAAAGTCGAGTTCAAGACCGCAAACACAGGTCTTCTTTCCATGCAGGCTGTATCACTCGCCGCCCTTGGACGCTACAGCGAAGCTGACAAAGCAGCACGCCTTGTTCTCGACAGCGACTCATCCCGCTCGGATATGGAGCTTCTTCGTCTGCGCTGTCTTACAGGTCAGGGTAAATACCGTCAGGCAACCGATGCTTTCGCACGCGTATCAGCAAAGAATCCTGATGACTTCTCCATTCTCTTCGAACATGCAGAGATTCAGATGCTTTCCGGTGAGTTTGCCAAAGCCGCAGAAACATGGGAGAAACTTCTTTCCTTATGCCCTGGAAACACCCTTGTATACTCAAGACTGGTTGAAGCCGCGGTGGCCTTGGGTGACTTTGAGGAGGCAAAGCGTGCAGCAGACCTTCTGCTCTCAGATGTTCCAAATGACTTAATATCTCTTCTTGCAGCAGGAGACGCCTCCTATGCCGCAGGAGCTTATGCTGATTCCGAGAAGTACTATTCAGAAGCAGCAGCATTACAGCCTGAAAACACTGCTGTGTTGATTGGACTTGGAAAAGCACAGTTAATGCTTGGAAAGGCAGACGAAGCAAAGGAAAGCTTTGCCTTAGCTGGCGGTGCATCCGGTGTTCGAATCCTTGAGGCAAAATCTGCTGCAGAGGCAGGAAGAACAGATGAAGCTGTTTCTATCTACATGGATGTTCTCGAAAAGAACCCTGAGATTTTAGGGGTCGCAGGCGAAGTTGCCCGCCTTGCTTTCTCTCTTGGAAGATTCTCTGATGCTGCTGATGCTGTCGCTTTCGCGGTCTCGAAAAATGATGCAGGCTTCTCACTTCTTTGCCTCGGGGGAGATGCCTGTCTTAACTCAGACAGAATTGATGAAGCAGTCTCGTACTACACAATGGCGCTCGAAATCGAGCCTGAGAACATCTCTGCTTCAGCATCTCTTGCCCATGTGCAGATTTTAAGGGGTGAGTTCCGTGAGGCACTCCCGCTTTTGAAGCGTGCAGCATCTGCTTCGGCAAAACCTGAGTACTACTATGACAAAGCGCTCTGCGAAATCAATCTCGGAAAACTTGACGAAGCAGAAGAGACTCTTCTCATCTTAACCGAGGTTGATTCTGAAAACCAGGCAGCACTTCTGCTCTTAGCTGATGTTTTCGAGCGCAAAGGAGAGTATGACTCCATGCTTGAGACATACGGACGCTACCTTGAACTCAACACTGAAAATATGGAAGTGTTTAGAAAGGCATCCGCAGTTTACCGCATGAGAGGAGAGACTGAGGCTGCCTTGAACGGTTACGAGATGATTCTCGAAAGAAATCCGCAGGATAAGCTCACTCTCCGCTTTAAGGCCGAAGCACTCTTTGCATCAGGCGAGTTCGAGGAGGCAGCAGAGGTATGCGCATTGATTCTTGAATCAGGTGAGGACTTTGGAATCCGCATGCTCTATGCCGAAGCTCTTGCAAATGCAGGAAAGAGCGAAGAAGCTCAGAAAGAGTATGCAGCAATTCTGAAGAACAATGGAGATTATGCCGGAGCATTCCTTGCTTACGCCGATCTTCTTTCAAGAAACGGTGACTACGCCCGTGCTGAGACTGCTTATGCCCGTGTTATTTCCGCAGCCCCAAGAAACGAGCGTGCATACCTTGAGCGTGCGGCAAATGCGGTGAAGACCGGAAACCATGAGGCAATTCTTTCGGCCCTCAAAGACTCTGCGGCTGTAAACCCGAAAAACCCATACGTACTTGCCGGAACTGCTTATCTCTACGCAGTATCTGGACACCCAACAGAAGCACTCTCATTCTTCGATAAAGCAGAGAGTGCCGGATGTAAGGACGTTGACCTCTACTGCTCGAGGGCATTTATCTACCTCTCGCAGAGCCGCTTTGACATGTGTGACAAGGCTGCCTCTGAAGCGATTAAAATCCGACCATCAAACAGAACTGCTCTTCGTCTGAAGGCAAAAGCTCTCGAAGGTCTTGGAAGATTTGAGGAGGCTGTCTCTTACTACAACCTGATGTTGGAAGCAGAAGAGACTGAAGAGGACTTCCCGCTTCCGGAAGTGGAAGAGAAAAAGCCAGAGCCGAAGAAGACATACAGCGAAGATTACTATGGTGAGCGCCGAGAGAAGAACAGCTACCGCGATATGATAATCAACTAAACATGCAGATTCAGATTCTTTGTATCGGAAAAATCAAGGACTCATGGATAGCATCCGGCATTGCTGAGTTTGATAAGAGGCTTCGCCCGTATGCGAAGGTCTTTGTAACTGAGCTTGCCGAGGTGAGAATCCCTGATAATGCATCAGAGGCCGAAGAGATTCGTGTCAAGGAAAAAGAAGGCGAGCTGCTTCTTTCAAATATCAAAAGCGGATTTCGTGCAATCGCTCTTGATCCAAAAGCCCCGCTTATCTCAAGCGAAGAGCTTGCAAAGACAATAGGCGATGCAAAAATCGTTGGCGACAATATCTGTTTCATAATTGGAGGGCCTCTTGGGCTCTCGCCTGCTGTTCTTTCTTCGGTGAAAAAAGTCTCATTTTCTAAGATGACATTTACACATACCATGTGCCGCCTGATTCTCTTCGAGCAGATTTACCGCGCGTTTCGTATCGTAAACGGTGAACCGTATCACAAATAATTCTGCATGGATTTTTTTCCACGCGGCACTTTTTTCACAGGGATTAAAAATATAAAGTATTTTGTCAAACCTCTAAATATGAATCTGGTATACTCCGGTAAAACCAAGGATGTCTTCGCACTTGAAGACGGTAACTATCTGTTAAAGTTTAAAGATGACTGTACCGGAGCAGACGGTGTGTTCGACCCGGGAATGAATACTGTCGGTTTAAAGATTGACGGAGCAGGAAGAGCAGGTCTTCGCCTTACACAGTACTTCTTCGAAATCTTAAACGAGAAGGGAATCAAGACCCACTATGTCAGTGCAGACATTGAAAACGCAACTATGACTGTCAAGCCGGCTGAAACATTTGGCAAGGGTTTAGAGGTCATCTGCCGCTTCCGTGCTGTAGGCAGTTTCTTCCGCCGTTACGGTGACTACTGCGAAGAAGGCATGCCGCTTCCGGCATTCGTCGAGACTACCTTCAAAGACGACGCAAGAGAAGACCCGCCTGTTACAAAAGATGCTCTGGTGGCTCTTGGTGTAATGTCTGAGGACGACTACGAGAACCTGAAAAAGGCAACCCAGGAAATCGCAACCGTCATCAAAGACGAACTTGCAAAGAAGGGAATCGAACTCTACGACATTAAGTTCGAGTTCGGAAAAGTCGGCGACGATGTCTACTTAATCGACGAAATCTCCGGCGGAAACATGCGTGCATTCAAAGACGGCAAACACATTATGCCGCTCGATTTATGCCGCATGGTATTAGACGAATAAAACCCCTTTTTTTTTAAAAAAATAATTACAGAACTTCCCGCAGAATTTCATGCGGGTGTTTTCTGTGCGGAGCAGGATCTTTGATTGAGTAGAGAATCATGTTGATTCCAAGAATTATCACGTGGAATGCAATGTGTTCTGTCGGCTCCAAGATGAGAATCAGACCGAATATAACTTCCAGAATACCCATAATCAGCGGGAAGAGGAAGTTCTCTTTATTGGTCAGCCGGTAGAGGAAGGTGTTAATCTCTTTTGCTCCTTTTCCAAGACCAAGCAGTCCCCAGATAACTCCTAAGAGAAGAAGAGATGCATTTTGCGAGATAATAATCACCAGTCCAAGTAGTGTCAGAACTATGGATTCTCCAAGACCTGACATGCCCGGTAAGCGATAATTACGGGTTTCAAATCCGACAAAGATGCCAAAGCCCCCGGCAAGTATCATAGATATGCCGACAATCAGCGGAATAAAGTCGCAAAAGGTTGTTGGAAAGAGGATGCAGAAGAGACCTACTGAAAGAAGCAGAACACGCACCCTAAATGAGGCAATCCGTTCCAGGGAATCAATGACAGTCATTTCAGCGTCTCAAAAATCCAAAAAGCCCCTTCTTCTCTGCAACCACAGCTTCGATGATGATATTTCCCTTCTTCTTCGGAGACATCACACCAAGTCCTTTTCCTTCCGGCGGTGCAAAGCGATCGCCCGTTTTGATTCCTGCCGGGACTGTTATCCTGATTGTCTTTTTGAAGAGCAGGTCCAGCGGAATCTGGCCTCCGTTTTCTGCGACCTTCTTTGGGATTGTCATTTTGTGGATAAGATTGTTTGTTGCCTCATCCATCTCCCAGTTCTCTTCCGGAACAATCTTTAGATTTACATACAGGTCGCCTCTTGGTTTTCCGTCAATCGGAACGCCGAATCCTTCGACACGGTATCTTCGAACACCAGGATAGACTTTGACAGCCACGTGCTCTCCTGCAACCTTCATAGGAATTTTGCCTTTGCCGTATGCTGCAAGAGCTAATGAGATTGGATAATCCGTTTCGATGTCTCCGCTTTTCTTTGCCATACCAGACATCTTCTTTCCGCGCGGACCTGTATGTGATGATGTTCCTTCCAGATCATGGTTTAGTTCTGCATCATATGATGCGCGTGCGCTGTCATCCGATAATATCTCGTATGCGGCCATTATTTTGAGCAGACGCTCGTTATACTCATCCTTTTTTGCCTCATTGTCTCCAGCTTTGTCTGGGTGATATTGTTTTACTAAAGACACGTAGGCTTTTTTGATATCTTCAGCAGAGGCATCTTTTTCAACCCCTAAAACCTGATAATGGCTGTCTTCGCCCATTTAGCTAATATAGGAGGCAGACACATAAATATCTTCTATGTATATAGGCATTGATCACGGTACGACTTCGCTTCGTTTTGCGGCAGATACCGGCGAGTATTTTAAAATCACCCGTGAGGAGGCAAAGGAGTTCACCGTTCAGATGCTTGAGCGTCTGTGTCCGTTAGATGAAATCGAGGGCATTGCGCTTTGTTATTCGATGGGGGATAACTTCACAAAAATCACTGATGTGAAAAAGCTGAAGAACCGTGGTGTTATTACACGTGACGGGGCAGGACAGCATATTGGCGGAGGAACAAAGGTGTTCGATGAGATTGCAGCATCCGGAATTCCGGCTGTTGCTTTCCCGGGAATTCACAGAGGTTCTGATACTGATCCGCGCTTTAAGGTGTACTCTCACCAGACGAGCCCCGAAAAGCTTGGTATCGCATATTTTGTGAAGCAGAAGTTAAATGAGGATACTTTC
>JAFQTT010000001.1 GCA_017408885.1 Methanocorpusculum sp. | reverse complement strand
GAAAGTATCCTCATTTAACTTCTGCTTCACAAAATATGCGATACCAAGCTTTTCGGGGCTCGTCTGGTGAGAGTACACCTTAAAGCGCGGATCAGTATCAGAACCTCTGTGAATTCCCGGGAAAGCAACAGCCGGAATTCCTGATGCTGCAATCTCATCGAACACCTTTGTTCCCCCGCCAATGTGCTGTCCTGCCCCGTCACGTGTAATAACACCACGGTTCTTCAGCTTTTTCACATCAGTGATTTTTGTGAAGTTATCCCCCATCGAATAACAAAGCGCAATGCCCTCGATTTCATCTAACGGACACAGACGCTCAAGACTTGAGCACAACTTAAATTCGTGAAAAGAAGTAAGCAAAAATTAATTGAGCATGGATAACTCCATGCCTTATTGTGCCATTCCTTAAAGTGAAGATTAACGCTTGGACTTTGCTTTTGCGCCCATCATGGACTTCTTGGAGCGGCGGATTCTGCGGCGGAGTCTCTGATCAGCAATCTTCGGTCCGCGTCCGCGTCCCTGCTGCTGAGAGTTTGCCATGCGTGCCTCAATCTTAGAGACAATGCTTGCTCTCTTAAATCTCTGATTCGGTCCTGGTTTCTTGACCTCTCCCTCTTTCTGCGGGACGAGGCGAATCTGTCCATTGACACCCTTAATCTGGTGCCAGGTAACACTTCCTGTCTTTCCCATATTGAACTCCTAAATTTGTTGGTTTCCTACTCACTTAAACATATCTCTTAGACATTACCAATTACATGATGCGGTTGAGCTCATCGTTTAAGACATCAGAGACAACTTTTCCATCGATTCTGCCTCTGACTTCCTTCATAACTACGCCCATAACAGGCCCTAAAGCTGCTTTGCCGCGTTCTTTGATGAAATCAACTCTCTCAGATACGATACCTCTGACTAACTCCTGAAGCTCCTCGCGTGAAAATGCAGGTGCAACTTTAGCGATAGCATCTTTCACGCTTAAGCCCTTCGCGCACGCGGTTAAGATATCAATAATAGCCTCTTTTGCGGCGTTTCCAGCTTCAACAGCCTTCATAACACCAATAACTGCATCGTCAGAAATGACACCTGCACCATCTGCGCGGTTTGCCTCCTTTAAGGATGCAAGAATCGTTCTTGCTGCAAACACAGGACGGATGCCTTCTGCCACAGCACGCTCAAAGAGAGGAAGCTGTTCAGAGTATGCCATCTGGCGAGCCATGCCGTCATCCATTCCGTACTCGGAAGCGAAGCGCTTTACTTTGTCTGTTAAAAGCTCAGGCATTCTGATTGCTTCGAAGTACTCATCAGAAACCGGAACCGGCAAGACATCAGTCTCGGGGTACATACGGGCAGCTCCCGGCAGCGGGCGCATATATGCAGTAGATCCGCCCTCAAGCATCTTTCTGGTCTCTTCCGGAACACCATCGAATGCCATCTTTGCACGGCGGATAATCATCTTCATCGCGCATCTGCATTTCTGCTCAGTGGCAGCAACTATAATCACTGCGTCCTGTTCGCCTGCACCTAAGGTCTCTTTTAAGATGTGAACCTCTTCTTCAGTGACACCGTATGCCGGCAGTTCATCTGTGTGGAACAGACCTCCAACACCGCACTTCTTGGCGTAGTCAGACATCTCTGAACCAAGACGTCTTCCCGGCTGAATCTCGGTTCCAACAAGGCCTGCAAATCCGTGAAGCACAGTGCCTAAGATGCACTTTGCCTTCTTTAAGACATTGGACTTGGTCTCTGCAAAGACTTTTGTTACGTCGTATACCTCACCATTGACCAGTGCATTGCGGGCGAGAAGCTCATCTCGGATTGCAAGGAGAGACAACTGACGATGAACCTCGCGGCGGACAACTTCTGCGATTAAGTCAAGTTCCTGAACACCCTTAATCTCAACACGTGCCCCGTCTGCGATTGAGACATTGACATCCTGACGAATTGTTCCAAGACCGCGCTTGACACGTCCAGTGGAACGAAGTGTCATTCCAATGTACTGCGCTACATCATGGACCTCTTCCGGAGTCTTCATGCACGGAGCAGTTGTAATCTCAATTAATGGAATTCCAAGGCGGTCAACAGAAAATATTGTGTCTTCAACTCTCTGGCATGCCTCTTCTTCGACTGCAACGGTCTCGATTCTGCATGTGTCTGCAATCTTTCCGTTGAGTGCGACAAGTGCAGTTCTCTGGAATCCTGAGGTTGCAGAACCATCCACAATCATCTTGCGCATGGTGTGGATTTCCGGCAAGGGAGTCATGTCAAACATCTTAGCAATCGTTAAGACGATGTCTAATGCTTCACGGTTTAACGGTGCCGGTGGTTCTTCATCAATTTCGACAAGACCTGTGGTGTCGTAGGTGTAGTATGTAAAGAGACGGTGCTGCATCGTCTCTTCCTGTGCGGCACGGTCAACATCCCCCATCTCGGATGTTGCAACACGAAGGTATCTCTGAACGACATCAAAGTGTTCGTCAGAGTCGCGGATGATTGTAGGCGAGTGGCAGAACAGCTTTTCTTTAGTGTTGAGCTGCTGGTGAATTTCAATTCCAGCTTTTAATCCAAGTGCTTCATAATCCATCAGTTCTCACCCCTGATATCAACATCTAATTCTCCTTTGAGATTTGTCTGCATAAGACGCTTAACATCCTTTGGATCAGCATTTGCTAAAACCCACATGAGTTTGACAAGAGCCACTTCCGGAAGCATGTTTCCAGCCTCAATTACGCCGGCATCAAGGAGGTAGCGTCCAGTTTCGTATACGCGGTCGCAGACTGAGCCAGCCATGCACTGAGAGGTCATGACAACAGTGGTACCGGAAGCAACGAGATCTGCAATCTTTTCGATGCAGTCGGTTCCTGTGTGTCCAAGACCGGTTCCGGCGATTACAAGTCCCTTGTATCCTTTGAATGCATCAAGAACTGCCGGGTTCATGCCCGGATAGTATGTCAAGAGACCGCAGGCCGGTTCAAGTTCTGCTTTGAGGACTAGTGAGTTTTCGCCGCGCTTTACTGCGTCATCTGCAAGTACAACTTTCCCGTCCGGATAGCTTACTGTACCTACTGCATCACGACCAATGCTCTGGAATGCATCACGGCGGGAGGTGTGGTTCTTTCTGACACGGGTTGCCCTATGCAGCGAACAGGATGTGTCGTTGGATGTTGAGTGCATGCAGACGACAACCTCTCCAAGCTCTGAGACACCAGCCTGTGCGGAGCAGATGGCATTGACGGCGTTGTCAGATGACGGCCTGTCAGCACTTCTCTGTGCTCCAACGAAAATAACCGGGACAGTTGTATCGAGCATGAAAGAGACAGCTGCTGCACTGTAGAGCATGGTATCTGTTCCATGAGTTACTATGATTCCTTTAGAACCTGCGAGAATCTCATTGTATATTGTGCGTGCAAGCTCCTGCCACATGGCAGGGTTCATGTTTTCAGATAAGATGTTGAACGGCTGAAGGGTTCTGTAGCGGGCAATGTCTCCAAGTTCCGGGATACTTCGGAGAATATCCTCTGCGGTAAATTTGGAAGAGACTGCTCCTGTTCTGTAATCGACAGTGCTGGCGATGGTTCCTCCTGTGGAGATAATCGAGAGGAGAGGCAGTTTTTCGTTCTGCTCTAACGGCACAGCGGCAGGTTTTGCCAGGGCCTCTGCTCCCTCACGCAGAGTTACTGCGGATTCCGGAACGCAGATGTTGTATCCGCTTTTCAGTTTGACAACCGCATTTTCATTCGAAGCACTGATGTAGATTCCCTCCATCTCAAGGCCTGCGAATGATACGGTGACAGGATCACTGTTTTTAAAAGTCATTTATAATTCCTCGATTGCGTGTTTCATTCTGTTGTCTGCATCCTCTAACTGGTCACGGAGAATATCTCCGGTTACTTCATCCTGCACGAGTTTGACGTCTGCAACCTGTACGGCTTTTTTGACGAGGCGCGGGTTTGGAGAGCCAAGTGTCTTTTTGGAACGGACGATTTCCTTTGGGTTCTGGGCTCTGTCGATTGCCTCCTGGGTTAAGCCGCGTTCGGCAAGTGAGAATCCGGCAAGTTCTTTTGCAGCATCGTCAACGACTGATAAGTCGAAAGAGCCGAGTTTTACGGCACGTCCTACGATGTTGTGTGCTGCGCGGAATGGTATGTTGAACTCACGAACCAGATAGTCAGCGACTTCAGTAGCTCCGGTGTTTCCGGCTTTAGCGCTCTTTTTCATGGCGTTGGTGTCGAATTCGGCGGTCTCGATGATTTCGGCAAGCAGCGGAAGCGAGGAGACGGTTTCATGACAGGCACGCCAGAGGTGCGGGTTTAAGTCCTGTAAATCTCTGTTATAGCTCATTGGAAGTGATTTGATGAGCATGAGAGATGTCATCAGTTCTCCGGTTACCGCGGCAGACTTGGCACGCATGATTTCCAAGGTGTCTGGGTTTTTCTTCTGCGGCATGATGCTGCTGGTAGAACAGAATGCATCATCCAATGTAACGAACTTGACAAGTGCTGACGACCAGAGGATTAATTCTTCGCAGATGCGGCTGATGTTGGTCATGAGAATTGCAAACGCTGAGATGGTTTCAACAATGAAGTCGCGTGATGCAACACCATCCATACTGTTTTCCATAGGGGAGGTGAATCCAAGGTAGGATGCAGTCAGTTCTCTGTCAAGTGCAAAGCCGGTTCCGGCGAATGCTGCAGAACCAAGCGGGGAGCGGTTTACCCTTGAGTAGGCATCAAAGAGACGTCCTGCATCACGGGCGAAGAGATTTTCATAGGCTAAAAGATAGTGGGCGAGAGTGGTCGGCTGTGCATGCTGGAGGTGAGTGAACCCGGGCATGATTGTTGTTGTGTGTTCTTCGGCACGGGTGATTAATGCCCGGCGAAGTTCGAAGATTCCGGAAAGTGTATCTAAGATGTACTGGCGCGTTCTCATTCGAAGGCAGGTTGCAACTTCGTCGTTTCTGCTTCGACCAAGGTGCATGCGTCCTCCGGCATCAGCTCCGACATCTTCCATTAACTGTGCTTCGATTCCTGCGTGGATGTCTTCACGTGCAGGGTCAAAGGCGTTTTCCGGGAGTCCGTTTTCCATGTAGCCCTTGAGTGCTACGAGGATTTTTTTAGCGGATTCTTTGTCGATTAAGTTCTGCTGAACGAGCATTAAGACGTGCGCCATGTCAACTCTGATGTCGCATTCGGCGATTTCACGGTCTGCATCCATGGATGCGAGGTAGATTTCGCAGTCTTCGGAGCGGTTGCCTTCCAGTCTGCCGTTTCGTATCTGGTCTTTTGCCATATATCTCTAACCTGTTGTACTTATTTGGTGTGAAGCAGGATAAATTGGTAGGTATGGAGCATATACATCTCAAGGAAACCTAATAACCTCACCCGTCAACATATAAAGACAACATGATTTGGAAACGTGACTGGGGGTTAGTAGGACGCCAGGTTGTCGCCTGGATGATCATGCTTGCCCTCTACGTAGCAATAATTGCCGTGGCCTCGAGATTCCTCTCAGGTGCATGGTTCTACATGATTCTCGGACTTGTATTCATCTCCGCATTCACGCAGTTCTTCTTCTCTGACAAAATGGTTCAGACAACCATGAAAGTCCGTGTCGTAAGCGAAGATGAAGAGCCAAGGCTCCATAATATGATTCGCCGCTTAACAGATGAGGCAGGCATCCCAATGCCGCGCGTTGGAATTATCGAACACCGCGCAATGGCAAACATCCCAAACGCATTTGCAACCGGCAGAAGCCCAAGACATGCATTAATCGCAGTAACTCCTAAGATTCGCTATCTCTTAACAGATGAGGAGCTCGAAGCAGTCTTAGCGCATGAAATCTCACACGTCAAAAACCGCGACATGCTGACAATGACTGTTGGAAGCTTTGCCGTCATGATTGCAGAAGTCATCCTCAACAACTCCTTCTTCATTGCGCTCTTCGGAGGAGGAGATAATGAAAATGGAGGAGGAATGATTGCATATGTCGCCATGCTTGCAGTGACATTTGTAGTCTACATCGTCGGCACGTTAGTTACCCAGGCAATTTCGCGCTACCGCGAGTTCTCTGCAGACAGAGGGGCAGCATACATCACCAGAGACCCTGATGCACTCATTCGCGCGCTCAAGAAAATCAGTGGTTCTGTTGATGCAGCCCCAAGACGTGAGAAGAGAGAAGTATCTGGAGTAAACTCGTTCTTTATCATCCCGGCAATCTCAGGCGAGTCGATTCTGGAGCTTTTCTCCACACATCCATCCTTAGAAAAGCGTATAGAGAACCTCGAAAAGGTTCGCGAAGAAATCCGTGGATACTAACCCACAACCCATATTTTGCGAGATAGATTCGGAAAGTATTTATGCTCACAAGTCAACCTATGTAACGCAAAGCACACACGTGCGAAGCAACAACAGGCACTGATGGTCTAGAGGCATGACTTTGGCCTTCCAAGCCAATAGCCCGGGTTCGAATCCCGGTCGGTGCACTTTTCTTTTGTTTCTTGGATTCGTGGTCTAGTGGTATGACGTCGCCTTCACACGGCGAAGGTCAGGAGTTCGAATCTCCTCGGATCCACTTAACCACTTTTCTAAAACTGCCGCAATCTTTAGGACTTTATTTTTCAGCGTGCAATTTTACCGCATGAGCACCATCCGCCGGGCAGTCCTAACAGCCGCATACATTCTTGCCGGATTTTTCGCAGGATTTTTTGTTGATAACCTCTTTTTGTCAAAGACACCCATTTCAGAATGGGCAAAGGCACTGAACACCGACTATGCCAACCTCTTAACATTCGCAGCTACTGCGCTTCTTGTATTGGTCACTATAATTTACGCAGGATACACATATCGCCAGGTTACATACTCGAGAAAACAGTTCCTGCTGGACAAACAGCCATATGTAATTCCAACAATTACATCTCGGAACTTCTCTGACTTTGAGGAAAGTGAAACGGAATACACAAGAACACTTCGGCTCGAGTATAAATTCGCAAATGTTGGAACCGAAACCGCATTTTCAGTACAGCCGTTTGTTTCAATCTCATATCCTGATACAGAAGGGACAATGCATACGCTTAAAAATTTCGGACTTGTTCCTTTAGCATCTGCATATCTCACAGCAGGTGAAGAGAAGAACGCAGCATTATCACTTTACGAAAAAGGAAGTGACGAAAACAATGAGGGGCTTGAACTTGTGTATCCTTCGTTCGGCTACAGACTTCTGGAAAATGGAGATATTGTACCTGATACTGAGCGTAAAATACAAACATCATTCCCTGTTTTAACTCTCAAGGTATACTATAGGAATCTTGTCGGGCAATGGTTTGTATCAGTGATTAAAGAAGACATCACAGCCATTGTAAAACTTGCAGACAACAGTACCGGGACATATCCAAAAGTTGTAAAAAAATACAGACTTGAAGCAGCTCAAACAATTCAATATATCCCGCTTGAAATCAGAGAAGCAAATTATGAGGATGTGAAAAAGGAGTTTGCACTTCATGGAAAAAGTGCAGAATATCTTCAGACCGAAAATATTTGAGATTAGAAGGAGACTTCATCTCCTTTTGCGAACTCTTTTAAGAACGCAGCACTTGGATATTCATGGGTGCTTGCAAGGTAGAGTGTGCCGTCTCCTACTTTACACTCGACTAAGACCGGCTTTCCGGTTTTCTTTGAGACTGCAACCGGAGTTCCCTCGAACTCCTCAAACCAGCCGTCACATGCAAAGTTAGAGGTATCGTATCCATCAAGAAGCAGAGACAGCGGAGAGTCTGTGACTTCGAGCTCGTGCTCCATGAACTCAAAATGATACTCAGTCTTTACCGGAAGCCAGTCGTATCGGGCAGGATTTGAATCTGCCGCACCAAAGACAAGCATCTTTCCTCCGTCTTCCAAGTAGTTCTCGATTCTTGCAGCACAAGCACGAAGAGCAGGAAGCATCTTTGAGTAGCTTGTGTTGCCAAAACCAGTCGGTACAATAATTCCGCTGAACTTTCCTCGGAAGAATGGAGCAGATAAGATAAGAGGTGTTACCGCCTCAACCGGTCCTGCGGCGTCTTCTACCATACGGTGGAACATCATCGAACTATCCCAGAATACTGCAATCTTACTCATGACTAAACTATGTATTATTTTGTTCTTCTATCTTATCAGACGTTATCCTTTGATAACTCCAAGCGGTCTGAGGCGTACTGCAATCTTTGAGATTCCTGCATCAGACACAGTCTTTACGACCTCGCTGCTCGGCTTGTAGACGTCAGGTGCTTCTTCTGCGATTGCTGCCGGGTTTGGAGCGCGGACATAAATTCCATCCTTCAAAAGTTCTGCGGCAACGACATCTCCGGTCAGAGACTTCTTAGCTGAAGACCTGCTCTTGACTCTGCCTGCACCATGACATGTACTTCCGAATGTCTGAGACATAGCACCCTCAGTTCCTGCAAGGAGATAAGAGGAGGTTCCCATACTTCCGGGGATAATTACCGGCTGACCTGCACAACGGAACTCATGCGGAATCTCGGATCTTCCAGGTCCGAATGCGCGTGTTGCTCCTTTTCTGTGTACGCATACACGCTTTCGAACTCCGCCTACGTCATGCTCTTCCCACTTTGCAACGTTGTGAGCTACGTCATAGATTAACGGCATCTCTTCATAATCGATTTCGAAGCGCTTGACAAAAATCTCACGGACGATGTGTGTAATTACCTGACGGTTTGCCCATGCATAGTTGGCTGACGCAGCCATACCGCCGAAGTATGCACGGCCTTCTGGAGAATCAAGAGGCGCGCAGGCAAGCTGTCTGTCTGGAAGATCGATTCCGTACTTCTTTACTGCTTCCTCTAAGACTTTCAGGTGGTCAGTACAAACCTGGTGTCCAAGACCGCGGGATCCGCAGTGAATCATCACGCAGAGCTGACCTTCTTTGACGCCGAAGGTCTTTGCAGTATCTTCGTCCATAATTTCTTCAGCAGTCTGGAGTTCAAGGAAGTGATTTCCAGAGCCAAGTGTTCCCATCTGCGGGACTCCTCTCTGGCGGGCTTTTTTGCTGACAGCAGATACATCAGCCCCCACCATGGCTCCATTCTCCTCACATCTTCCAACATCAGCCTCGCATCCGTATCCAAGCTCGACTGCGTGGCGTGCACCTTCTTCGAGCATGAGGGTTAAGTCATTTTGCGAAAGGCGGATTGGACTTTTTGCTCCGACACCTGTTGGAACTGCTTCAAAGAGTTCCTCGATTAAACTCTGCTTGTCGGTTAAGTCAGCCTCGGTTAGAGGGGTTGTTATCATTCGAACTCCGCAGTTAATGTCAAACCCGACACCGCCTGGAGAGATGATGCCTTCAGTCTCATCAAAGGCCGCAACACCCCCTATTGGGAACCCATATCCCCAGTGAATATCAGGCATTCCATATGAATGCCGAATGATTCCTGGAAGACATGCAACATTTGCAAGCTGGGTTAGTGCCCCGTCCTCGATTCCTTCTGCAAGCAGGTCGGATAAAAAGAACCGCCCCGACACCCGCATGTTCTCGACAAATCCTTTCGGAATTTCCCATTCGGTGTCATTGATTCGCTTGATTTTTTCGTGCATGGTTATCAGATATCAAATATAATTGTAAGCTCAAGCCCTGCTGAAGTCTCCTCAAGGGATAGTCCAGAGTATGAGATGCCTTTTACACAGATGCCCCCTGCATGTTTTGCACGGTCGAATTCTATGCCTGAGACTGTTCCAAAAACTCTGTTCCCGTCTTGTGTTAGAGAGTAGGACATTGGAACAAGATATTCTACTTCGGTTAAAAAAAGAAGTTCGGAGAGGAAATTTACAGTAAGTTCAGATGCATCCCCACCTTCTGCTTCTATTTCCAGGACAATATTTTCCGGCTCTTTTTCAAAGTCCCCAAAGAGAACAGAAGACATAGCATTTCCGCTCTCTGCAAGAAGAGATAAAAAATCAGGTGCGCAAATGCGCATCTTCACATCTGCCGTGTGTTCTAGTTCTTCAAAGGGCATACTCATCGTGAGAGAAGAAGAAGCGGGGAACCATATCCATTGTTATCTCTGAAATCCAGTCGAGCTGATAACGTGAGATGTAAATTGTGTGATCTCCGGCCTTTATTGCAATATCGCTCGATTTTGGAGGTTTTACAGAAACCGACATCATTACTGGTCCGCTGCATGATGTGCTGATTCGGAAGTCTCCGCCGCGTTCATCCATGTATGCGACAACATCCGGAGAGACCGGAATCATGTAATTTGCAGAACAGTCCATACCTTCAAATTCCATAGTATCAAAAAAAAATTATGCGGATGAAATTACCCGCTCAACGAGTTCGGCATACTGGGGTTTTAATTCATACACTGCTAAGTCCCCGTCCTTTGCTTTCTTTACTGAAAGAATGCCGAACTTCGAGGCGATAGTTCCAACCATGGAAGCAACGGAGTGGATGCTCACCTCAAACGCCACAGAAAGTGTCTGGTGAATCTCTGTAACCGTTACCGTCTTCATTTTTACGATAAGTCCCAAGAGCGCCTTTCTGATTCCTGATTTGTCACGGGAGAGGTAGGACTTCAGACGCTCCTCAATCTCCTTTCTCAAATCCGAAGGGGTAATCATAGTTCATGATTTGAATTTTATTCTATATATAAGTGATGTTGAACTTTGTTTATCCTCTCTGAGTGGCAATATATGTAGATTTTAAGAATAAGCTGAATGGTATATTCATTGAATCAATTATACCGCAAGGCAACCCATCACATTTAATTTGTCATAACACAAATCAATTAGTATTAGCATGATGCGCCGCCCAATTCTATTAATTCCCCTCCTTCTAGTAATTCTCGTCATCTCAATGTTCCTATCGCTCTGCATTGGAGTATCAGGATTTTCTTTATTCACATTCGAAAGCGAACTGATTCAGCGTCTCTTATTCGAAGTGCGTCTTCCAAGAATTATTGCTGCTGTATTGGTTGGTGCAGGACTTGCCGCTGCCGGATGCGCTATGCAGGGACTTTTCAGAAACCCAATGGCAGATCCGTATCTCCTTGGAACAAGTTCCGGAGGAGCTCTTGGAGCAGCCATCTCAATCGTATTCTTAGGCGGACTGTTCATGCCGGTATTTGCCTTCACGGGAGCAATTCTCTCAATAATTGTCGTATACTTCGCATCCAAAAGAAACGGGCGTGTGGCTGTTGAAACACTGCTCTTAACAGGAATTGCCGTGTCATTTCTGCTCTCTGCAATGCTGTCTTTTATCACATATATCTCAGGAAACAACCTTCAGCAGATTATGTTCTTCACAATGGGCGGGCTCTGGAATGTATACTGGGATGATGTAAGACTTGGACTCTTAATTATCCTGGCGGCTCTTGTGCTTTTCATCTTCGCACGCGACATGAACGTCATGACATTAGGAGAGGAAGAGGCAGTACACCTTGGTGTATCAACCGAAAAAACAAAACGGGTACTGCTCTTAGTCTCCACATTTATCACAGCAATCGCCGTTTCCATTGCCGGATGTATCGGATTTGTTGGATTAATCGTCCCGCATATTGTCCGCCTCATTACTGGACCTGACCACAGAATTCTTCTTCCGGCATCAATGGTCGCCGGAGCAATTCTACTTCTTGCAGCTGACACATTTGCCCGCACTCTGCCAACCGAAATCCCGGTTGGAATTGTAACCTCCTTTATTGGAGCTCCGTTCTTCATCTACCTGCTTCGCCGGAGGACACGCGTATGACGTTTGCAGCAGAAGCAAAAGACATCACCGTAGGTTACGGAGACCACACTGTACTAAAATCAATCTCACTCGATATAGAACAGGGAGGATTTATTGGAATCCTTGGACCGAATGGATGCGGAAAGACAACCTTCCTCAGATCACTCTCCAAAGTCCTAAAGCCGGAATCAGGTGTAGTCTACATTGATGGAAAAACAGTTTCATCATATGATGCAAAGTCATTTGCAAAAACTGTAGGGTGTGTAAGTCAGGAAACCGAAACCGGCTTTGAGTTCACCGTAAAAGACATCGTCTTAATGGGGAGACACCCGCACATAGGACGTTTAACACCTCTTAAAGCAGAGGATTATGCAATAGCTGAAGAGGCCATGAGGTTTACAAACGTCTTGGAATTCAAAGACAGACTTGTAACTGAACTATCAGGCGGGGAGCGCCAACGCGTGTTAATCGCTAAAACCCTGGCACAACAGCCCAGAATTCTACTGCTCGATGAACCGACAAATCACTTGGATGTCTGCCACCAGATTGAGATTCTGCAGCTCATCAGAAGCCTCACTCCAAAAATAACTGTAATTGGTGTTCTCCATGACCTAAACCTTGCCTCATACTTCTGCGACCGCATTGTACTGATGGAAAAAGGACAGATTGTATCTGTTGGAACACCTGCCGAAGTCTTAACACCTGAGCAGATTTACCAGGTATTCTCTGTTCGAATGATTATCTCTCAGCACCCGGTTACAGGAAAGCCGTACCTAATCCCGCAGTATGGAATCCCGCAGGTTCCGGGAAGCCGTAAAATCCATGTCATCTCTGGAGGAGGGTCAGGAGCTGAACTGTTCTACACCTTATCACTTCATGGATTTACAGTCACAGCAGGTGTTCTGTCTGCAAATGATTCTGATGCCGCTGCCGCATCAGTTCTTGGAATAGACACCATCTTAGAACCACCATTCTCTGCTGTAAGTGAAGAGTCTGTTGCACGCCTAAAAGAGATGGTAAAAGCAGCAGATGCGGTTGTTGTAACAGCCATGCCTGTTGGAATAGGCAACATCGCAAATCTCACAGCACTTATTGGATGTAACGTCCCGGTCTATATCGTTGGAGAGTTCGAGGACTACACAGGGGGAGCTGCAAAAGAGGCAAGACGCAAAATCCTTGCGGACGGTGGAATCTGTACAGCTGACAGTATGTCTCTTATCAAAAAACTCCTGCCGCTTGAACAATAGGTTTCTTTAGTACATACACCATATCATCATAATAGAGATGCGCTACTATTATACCAATAAAACCCTCTATGTCAGAGGAAAGTTCAGAGCTGTAAGTACAGGTGTTGACGGAGGGATACGTGAAGTCTCAACCCTCTTAAATCATACTGTATCAGAGGACTTCAGTCACGAAAATCCTTTAGAATATATCCGGGGACTTCTTGCGGGACGCGGTTATGAAAACGATGCATTCGGGCTTTTAACTGCTGTGTGGATGCAGAACCTTTGCGTACTGCAGTTCGACTACATAACAGTATTTGTCACAGCAGGCGTTACAAACCCGAATCCTGACCCGACAAAACCACACACAATCAATATCATTGTAGTTTCAGGTGAAGGCATGTCTGATGCTGCTCTCTTAGAGACCATCATCACTGCAACCGAAGCAAAAGCGCATGCTCTCCGTCTCCTTGGCCGTGACTTCACTGGAACTACTTCAGATGCAGTAATCGCAGCATGTGAAGGAGAAGCTGTTCACACCTACGCTGGAACATACACCGAGCCTGGAAAGCGCATCTATGCGGCTGTCCTCCATGGAGTTATGGAGGCAGTAAAACGACATGAAGAAACCGTTATACGCAAAAGACCATCTTATTTCATATACAGCCGCTACGGAGAAGAAGGTTGGTTTGAGTGGATAAAAGAAGACTGTCCATACTACCCGTGCCACTTTGAAGGCCAGTCATGTGACTTCTGCTACTGCCCATTCTATCCCTGCGGAGATGAATCACTTGGCGAATGGATTGACAGCTCATCGCTTGGAACAAAAATATGGGCATGCTCTAACTGCCACCTGCTTCACGAACCAAAGCGTGCAAGATACTTAAAAGAACATCCGGATGCAGAATTTTCGGAGGTTAGAAACCTTGAATAATTTAGCAATTGTAAAAATCCCGGCCGTACGCTATAAGGAGGAGACTATTCAGGAAATCACAGAACCTGTTGTAGTCGAGGACAAAATCACTCTTTACTTAAATGGTAAAAAATACATCACCATGGTTGCGACAAACGATTCATTAACTGAACTTGGAGCCGGATTTTTTGTCGCAGCAGGAATTGCAAAGCGGATATTAACTGTAACGGTTGATGGAACTGATGTTTTTGTAGAGGCGGATGATGTTATCTGCGTTGATGGTGCTCTTGAATCTGCCGGAGGTTTTGACCCGGGACATGCAGAATCAGTTTCAGCCAATGATGCACGTATCACACCTGATGAGATATTTGCAATCCGCGAGGCATTAAATGGAGATGCATGGGGAGAAACCGGAGGTCTTCACTGCACAGTACTCTATCATCGCCACGAACAGGCGGCAGTGTTCTCTGATATAGGACGACATAACACGGTTGATAAAGCAATAGGGTTCATGACACTTAATGGACTAAATCCTGCCGAGTGTGTCATTGGATGTACGGGAAGACAGCCTGTCGGCATGGTCTCCAAGGCAGCAAACGCCGGAATCCCAATTATTGTATCACGTGCAGCTTCAACTTCTGCCGGAATTGAAGCTGCTGAAAAAAGCGGGGTGACACTCATCTGCTTCACACGCGACAGACGCTTTACAGTATATGCTCATCCGGAAAGGATTTCAGGAATCTGATTTCTAAATATCCTAATTACAATTTTTCGTGACAGAGTATTCTCTTATTACATAGATTGGAATTCTCTTCATCTTACAGTAGTATCGGGCGATTAATAACCACTCAAAAACAAATATATTGTATCTATGCCGGACATATCAGATTACTTTCCATATCAGGGATATCGCAAAAATCAGCAGGAGATGCTGGAAGCCGCTGCACGCGCAGCCGCAAATAACAGCGTACTATTAATTGATGCACCGACCGGAAGCGGAAAATCCAGTGTAGTCTCAGCCCTCCTTGCAAAATCAGCCGGCAAAAAAATTATAATCGCTGTTCGAACCATCTCCCAGCTTCAAATATTTATCCGCGAACTTGATATGATCCGCATAAAAAAACAGCGGGATTTGAAGTTTACATATCTGATTGGCAAAGGAAACATGTGTCCTCTGGGAGGATACGGAGATGTATACCGAAGATGCGAAGGAGTAAAAGCATTTACAACCTCCCTGATGCAGCAGAGAGCAGAGAGAGGTTCTTATGATCCATCTCAGGACAAAGTAATCCGAGACCAGATTGCACGGCAGGACAAGGACCATCCGTTAATCTGCCCGTACTTCGTAAACAGCAGGGTATTTGTCCCATCCGAAGAAGGAGGCCGCCGGATGGTGCCGTCTCCTGATATCAGAAAAAAATCAGAGACAGCACAGAAAAAAGTTGTAACTCCTGCGGAACTCCATGCATTTGCAGGCAGATGCTGCCCATATGATTTGATGCTCTCGGCAGCCAAAGGAGCAGATGTTCTCATCTGTAATTATTACCACTTATTCAACGATGATATCCGCGAACAGCTCTACGTAAACCTTGGATGCGAAGAACAGAATGTGATTCTTCTTTTAGACGAAGCTCACAACTTAGGCGATGTGGTTCAAACCATTGAAAGCATCAGAATCCGCGAGTCCGACATCGAATCTGCCGCATCCGAACTTGCAGGACTTCGCGAGAGAGTTCGCGGAAGTGAAGCAATACGTCACATCCTTCCAAGGATTGCTCAGTTCATGGACGGTCTGCGCCGTTCAACAGAAGTTGAGGACTGGTTCGACCCTGAGATTTTCAACCGCATAATAATCCGCGGTTCACTCTACAACAAACCCGAAGACATGATGGAGGATGTAATCGCCATCAAAGAGGCACTTCACAACATGAGCATCGAAAAAGGAGATTTCAGAGAGACAGCCATTGAAAAACTCTGTGAATTCTTAATCCGCCTTTACCGTTCATCCACTGATTCCGCATTTCTTACTGTATACACCAAAGACGCAGAAGCAGTAACCCTTGAGGTTCGAAATATCGATCCTGCAAACCGTCTTCAGGAGTTGGCATCCAAGCACGCGGCAACTGTTCTAATCAGCGGCACACTCTCACCAGTCGATGCATACCGCAGATACTACTTTGGAGATATGCCGGTTGAAACAATCTCTCTTGCAAACTCATTCCCGAAGGAAAACCGTATGGTTCTTGGAACCGCTGACATCACAACCGCATTCTCCAAACGCCAGAACGCAGAGAATACCAAAGCAATTGAAGATTATATCATGGCATTCTCAAAGCTTTCCGGAAATGTTGCTGTGTACTTCCCGTCCTATCAGCTTCAAACACAGTTTGCAAACGCATGTGCTTCCAGAATCAGAAACAAGGTGGTCTTTATCGAACCTCGTGAGTCATCCGAAGCAACCGAGGCTCTAAAGGAGTTTGTAAGCCTTCCATCAAAGAAAAAGTCAGGGATAATGTTTGCAGTATGCGGCGGGAAGTGGAGCGAAGGGCTTGATTACAGAGGCGACCAGATGACAGCGGCAATGGTTATAGGCCTCCCGCTTGCTCCGTTTACGCCTGTTCGACGCATGGTAAACAGCTACTTCAAACGCAAGTTCGGAGAGCAGGGAGAGTTTATCGCATACACTCTTCCGGCGATTAACAAATCAATGCAGGCATTAGGGCGAGTTCTTCGTACAGAAACTGATCGGGGTGTCTTAATTTTAGGAGACCAGCGGTTCTTGAGCCCGGAAATATTTGCAGGTGTTTCACCCTGGATGCAGAAAGAGATGAAACGCTGTACGGTTTCAGATGTCAGGGCTCTTCTTACCGCTTGGGATTCATAATGCAGTCAGGTTCATGTTCATTCAATCTCTGGAAGGTCGCAGTAGATTTTGATGGTACGACAGTTCATCGCGTCAGATTTTTAAGAACCGCAGATACAGGATTTGTCCCTGTGCAGTTTACGAAGTTTCTTGCAGGAAAAGGTACTGACTTTACCCCGCTCAAATCCGCTGCTCTTGATGGGGATTCTGTTTACGCGAAGATTTATCGCGAGGTCTCAAAAATTCCATACGGGAAAACAAAAACCTATGCTGAGATTGCAGAGGCAGTCGGAACCCATGCACGCGTTGTAGGAAACGCGATGTCCAGAAATCCAACACCACTTATTATTCCGTGCCACAGAGTTGTGGGCAGTGATGGGCTTGGAGGTTTTTCTCCTGACATTGACATCAAAAAAGCTCTGCTCACTTTGGAAAAGAAGGTCTCGAAAAATATCCCCTAACTCCATATTGAAATACAAATCCGCCGTATAACAAATTATGATGTTCGATGTCCGAAACCCTGCAACAGGAGAACATATCTCATCACTTCCTGTATTCTCCGCGTCTGATGTCTCAGCAGCGGCAAATCTCGCCGCAGAATCCGCAAAATCATGGGAAAATACTGCAGCCTCTGTTCGTGCAGTAAAACTTGTCAATGCGGCATCTCTTATCCGCTCGCGTCAGGATGCCCTGGCCTCTCTTCTGACACGTGAGCAGGGAAAGCCGCTTGCTGAGTCTAAAAGCGAAATTATGGGGGCTGCTCATGTTTTCGAATACTATGCCTCCGTATGCGGCAGTATCAGAGGTGATGCGCAGAATCTTCCAAACTACGGATATCTGAATGTGGTAAGAAAACCGGTTGGTGTCTGTGCGGCGATTATTCCATGGAACATGCCTGCCATTATCTTTGCATGGAAAGCAGGAGCTGCTCTTGCCTGCGGAAATCCGGTTCTTGCAAAGCCCTCGACAACAGCCCCGCTTACAGTTCAGGCCTTAGGAAATGCTTTGCATGAGGCAGGAATCCCAACTGATGTCCTTCAGATAATCACAGGAGATGGAGGAGAAACAGGACGCGCTCTGGTAGATGAGCCGCTTGTACGTCATGTCTCATTTACAGGCTCAACAGCAACAGGACGCGAGGTCGGAGCATCTGCCGGACGTAATCTGAAACGCGTTCACTTAGAGCTTGGCGGAAATGATGCTTTTGTTGTAACCAAATCTGCAGACGTAAAACGTGCCGCGGCAGCAGCAGTACGCCACAGATTCTACAACTGCGGGCAGGTTTGTACATCTGCAAAACGCATTTTAGTGCACGAATCTCTGGAAGCAGAGTTTGTCTCTGCCGCAAAGGAGCGGATTGAACAGCTCACAGTTGGAGATGGTATGCTTGGAAACAAGATGGGGCCGCTGAACAATGAAAACCAGCTTCGTGCGGTTTCTGATGCGGTTTCCAAAATTCTGAACAAGGAGGAAGGAACACTGGTTACCGGCGGAGAGCGCGTCGAAGGAACAGGATACTTCTATCGCCCGACACTTCTGTGCAATGTCGTACCGGAAGCTGTTTCCGAAGAAATCTTCGGTCCTGTGATGTCTGTAATTCCGTTCAGTACAGATGACGAGGCAATCGAAATCGCCAACAGCACAGAGTATGGTCTCGGCTCTTCCGTCTGGACTGACCGCTTAGCTGTTGCCCACAAATACGCAGACGAACTCAAAGCAGGGGTTGTGTGGGTGAATAAACACCTCATCTTACCGCCGGAGATGCCGTTTGGCGGCGTTGGAAATTCAGGCTTCGGCAGAGAGAACGGGATGGACTTTGTGTACGAATACACTGAGGCAAAGAGCATTCTGTTTGGATAAACGTCAGGAATACTCTGCAATCCTTTTTTTTGTTGACATTTTGTGCATATTTTAACTCCAAAAATTAGATAACAGATTAAAACAATCAATTGTATTGTGTCATCCGCTGATCAGGCAGTATCAGAAATACTCTCCTTTATCATAATTCTTGGAATCATAGCTTTAGGAATTACTGTATATGCAGCAGCAGTTCTGCCTGAGATGGAAAAATCAGCAGAGATAGAATATGATAATCAGCTAAGCGAGTCTCTTCTGTCACTCAAAACAGGAATAGATAAACTATGGATTCTTGGAGGAGAAAATAGCGGGACAATGTTTCTTCCAGACTCTGAGATGCTTCGAAAAGCAGGTACAATACAGATAAAGGAAGGAGGAAAGCTTTCATTTGACCATGAGAACGGAAGTAAAACTGCATCACTACTCTTTGTCTCAGTAAATTCCGAATCCCAAAATCTCAATCAAAACAGGTACACTTTAGAAGGAGGTGCTGTTTTTTATGATGGAATGATTTTCCTTCCAAATAGAGGAAGTGAAAATAATGTGAAGATTATCTGTTTTACCGGAGAGGAGCAGACACTTTCAGCAAACTGTCCGATTACAATATTTTATACATACAAAAGTTCAGAGATTTTTAGAAATATTACAAACCTCACAGTCAGCAGTTCTGAAAATCAGAATTACTGGAAAGAGAGACTTTCCAAAATAAAGGACATAACAATTCTGGACTATGAGGTCTGGATGGAGGCTGCATCATGAAATCAGATGATGCAGTTTCAGAGATTCTGGGGTTTGTTCTGGTATTAGGCCTTGTAATCATTCTTGTATCACTTGTTACAGCGGCCACTTTGCCAAACATGATTAAAGAAGCTGAGATCAAAGAAAATGAGAAGGCAGCCTTCGTGTTCGAAGGGATTAAAAGAGACATGGACACCTTCTGTTTAGCTGAAGTATCAGGGATGAAAAGACAGTACATTCTTGATATATCAGATAAGGCACTGGTCTCGGTATCTCATGGAAAAAAAGTAGGAAGTACATATCGGGAAGTAAAAATCACATATGAGGCAAATAACATCCTTGCAGAAGATGTTTGGATAGCAATCGAATCCGGAGGGCTGTTCTGGAACAAAAAGAGAATCCTGCCTTCATCTTTTCTGATGGTGGTAAATCCTGAAGATACGCCCGAACAGATGGAATACGGGGGAAAGGTCAGGATTGAATATAGTTATCTTGGACATATATTTGAAGGAGGGAGGGAATGTCATCTGTTCTCAATAAGACTTCTTTAGATTCTGCGACATCATCTGTTGTTGCCTTGGTTATGATTTTGGGAGTTTTGGCGGTTTGTGCCGGTGTATGGGCTTTGATTGTAGTTCCTGAAGAGATTCGAACCGAATATGAGATAGAGGCATCATCTGCTGTATCAGCATTATCAGATATTACACTTATGTCTGAAAAGATGGATGATTCCACTGTATATTTTGCCCTGCCTGCCGGAACTATCAGGCTCGAAAACTGCGGAGAGGTTTATACAGAGTTTGGGGAAACAGTGCCACTTACAACTCTTGTGTATTCGCCAGGCGGGAAATCTTCATTTGGAATTATGGCGGGCGGTGTTTGGAGAATGGACTTTGGAAATGCTGCATGGATTCTGTACCCTCGCATTATCTTTGAAGATGAGACACTCAGATTCAATCTACCTGTATTTTCAGGCAATGCTGCATACGGTTCTTCGAATCCAATTCCAATTGGAATTGAGATTAAGGAACACAATTCGCATACAATATCAGGAGATTCCATCAGGATTTCTGTGACCACCGATGAAGAGTGGGCAGCAGATCTTTTTGAAACTCTTTTCACAGAGACCAGGTATTCATACGAAAATCTTCTGAACACAGACATATCTCAGAATGGAAATAGAGTAACAGCAGAGTTTTCATCAAAGTCCGGAAAGACCAGTCTTGAGCTTGATGAAAAAAGATACATGATTTACACAGGAGATAAAATATGAAGGACAGTGCAGTGTCAACTGTTCTTTCAACGATTCTGCTATTCGGAATTGTGGTTCTTGCAGCGGGAACATTTGCAGTTTTTGCCGCAGGAGATATTACCAATAAAGCAGAGTCGATGCCTTATGTTATGTTTCAGGAATCAGTATCAGAGGATTATCTATATCATGCAGGAGGAGATTCGCTTCTAAAAGATGAGATTAGAATCTATGCAAAAAGTTCTGACATCACCGACAAAACAACTATTGACAAAAAATCATGGGATATTTGGCAGACAGGAGATGCACTCTATCTTGGAACATACAAAGTATCAGATATTACTATTGTTGGAAGAACATCGCTTGGAAATGAAGTAATCCTGTATGAAGGATTAAAGAATAATTAAGTTTTGAAAATTAGAAGTAACAATGTATAAAAACTAAAACACCTAGGCTAAGGCAGTGTAACCGCCGCATGCCTCGCAGACATTGCGGGCATACAGGCGAAAGAGCGTAAAAGAAATAGTGCGGGAAATCCCGCCGCAATTTCAATTTTAGTTCTCGAGAACAATCTCGATGCTGATATCTTTTGGAACCTGAATGCGCATAAGCTGACGGAGTGCACGCTCATCTGCGTCAAGGTCGATGAGTCTCTTGTGTACTCTCATCTGCCAGCGGTCCCAGGTTGCCGTACCTTCTCCATCCGGAGATTTTCTGATTGGGACAACGAGTCTCTTGGTCGGCAGCGGGATAGGTCCAGCCATATTTACACCGGTACGCTCTGCAATCTCACGGATACGGCTGCAAACCGTCTCCACTTTCTCATAATCTGTTCCCGTAAGGCGTATTCTGGCTTTCTGCATTATATATTCACCCAAAAAAATTCGTGTGTTGATGAGATTATCTCATCTGCTTTGCCTTGATTGCGAGAACAAGACCTGCTGCGACAGTCATACCCATATCACGGACTGCGAATCTTCCGAGCTGTGGGAATTCCTTTGCAGTCTCGATAACGAGCGGGCGGGTCGGAGTGATGGTACAGATTGCTGCATCGCCAGCCTTAAGGAATGCCGGGTTCTCTTCCTTGACCTGTCCAGAGCGTGGGTCGAGCTTCTTGTTGAGCTCAGTGAACATACATGCGGTCTGGGAAGTGTGGCAGTGGAAGACCGGAGTGTATCCGACGGAAAGGACGGACGGGTGCTGAAGGACAACGACCTGTGCGGTGAATTCCTCTGCAACTGTTGGCGGGTGCTCGACCGGACCACAGACATCTCCGCGGCGGACGTCGTTCTTTGCGATACCACGGACGTTGAAACCAACGTTGTCTCCCGGAATTGCCTCTGGGAATTCTTCGTGGTGCATTTCGATGGACTTAACTTCACCGGTAACGTTTGCTGGCATGAAGGAGACCTTCTGACCCTTCTTGAGGATACCAGTCTCGACACGTCCTACTGGGACAGTTCCAACACCAGAGATGGTGTAAACGTCCTGAATCGGAAGTCTGAGGGACTTGTCAGTCGGCATGTCCGGCTGCTTGAAGTTGTCGAGTGCTGCAAGGAGAGTGGTTCCCTTGTACCATGGGGTGTTTGCGGATGCTTCCTTGATGTTGTCACCGACGAATGCGGAGATTGGGATGAATGGAGTCTCGGATGGCTTGAAACCAACGGACATGATGAGCTTGGACATCTTGTCCTTTGCTTCGTTGAACTTCTCCTCGGAGTAGTTAACTGCATCCATCTTGTTGATTGCAACGATGATCTGGTTGATACCGAGAGTCTTGGAAAGGAAGACGTGCTCTTTGGTCTGCTCCATCGGGCCTTCAGTTCCGGAAACGACGATGATTGCTGCATCAGCCTGGGATGCACCAGTGATCATGTTCTTAACGAAGTCACGGTGACCTGGACAGTCTACGACGGTAAAATTGTACTTCGGAGTTTCGAACTTCTTGTGTGCAATATCGATAGTGATACCGCGCTCACGTTCCTCCTTGAGGGAGTCCATTACCCATGCAAACTCAAAAGAGCCCTTACCCTTGGATTCTGCTTCTTTCTTGTAGGAATCAAGAACGTGCTGTGCAACGACACCGGTCTCGAAAAGGATACGACCGACAGTCGTGGACTTACCGTGGTCAATGTGACCGATAACGGCAAGGTTCATGTGTGGCTTGTCTGCTGCCATAGTAATGTTTCTCCACTTTGACTCATTGAAGGGGTACGGATACTTCCGCATTGCCAGCTTCAACACGAGTGTCTATTAGTTAGATGTAAGATGATATAAAGGTATCTCAGGTTCAGACTGATACTTGGAAAAGAAAAAAGAGAGAGGCAGGACTTTTCTTTAAAGTCCCAGTGCTTTGATGACGTTTATTGTCTCAATAGCGCTGACTGCGGCTTCGAATCCTTTGTTTCCTACTTTTGATCCCGCGCGTTCGATGGCCTGCTCTAAGTTGTCGCAGGTAAGAACGCCAAACATCACAGGAACGCCGGTCTTTAAAGAAACTGCTGCGATTCCTTTGGTTACTTCGTTTGCCACATACTCATAGTGGTCGGTAGAGCCGCGGATAACTGCACCTAAGCAGATTACCGCATCATACTTTCCAGACTGTGCCATCTTGGATGCCATGAGCGGAATTTCGAATGCACCCGGAACCCATGCGAGGTCAACGTTTTCATCTTTTACATTATGGCGTCTTAATGCATCGTCTGCTCCGCAGATGAGTTTGGACACTATAAATTCGTTAAAGCGGCTTGCAACGATTCCAATCTTAATATCTTCCGGTACTAATTTTCCTTCGTAAATGTTCATTTTGTTTCCTCCTTTATGCGTGTGTTCTTCTGTATTCCTGGATTGCTTCAATAGTAGTAAAGACTAAGCCCATCTTTTTAGCAAGCTCGATGAGTTCCGGAGTTCTCATCATATCTCCGCTGTCTGCCATGATTTCACAGCAGAGCCCTGCCGGCTTTAAGCCGGCAATTTTGAGCAGGTCAACGGTTGCCTCGGTGTGTCCGTCACGCTCGAGAACACCTCCTGCTTTAGCGCGAAGCGGGAACATGTGTCCCGGGCGTCTGAAGTCTTCGGGGACGGATGTTTCTGATACGACAGCCCTAGCAGTGATTCCGCGCTCAATTGCAGAGATTCCTGTTCTGGTATCTTTGTGATCGATGGAGACAGTGAATGCAGTCTCATGATTGTCGGTGTTTTTGGCAACCATGGGGGGCAAGTCCAGACGGTCTGCGATTTCTGCGGCCATTGGCATGCAGATTAAGCCTTTTCCAATGCTTGCCATGATGTTGACATTCTCAGTTGTTGCGAATTCTGCCGCACAGATGAAGTCTCCTTCGTTTTCGCGTGACTCGTCATCGGTTACGATAATGAGCTCTCCGCGGCGAAGTGCTGCTGCGGCCTCTTCTACAGTGTTGAATTGAAACATCTAAAATCCTCTCTCTCGTAAGTATTCCTCAGTTATTTTGCTGACTGCCGGAGTTTTGGTCTCGGTTCTTGATATGAATTTTGCAACATACTTGCCGATGACATCAGTTTCGAGATTGACTATGTCCCCTCTTTTTCTGGTAAGCAGGATTGTCTCTTTTCCTGTATGCGGGATAACAGATACGGTAAAGCTGTCTTTGTCAACAGACACGACAGTTAAGCTGATTCCGTCAATTGCGACGGAGCCTTTTTCGATGATTCCTTCCATCTGTTCTTTGGTACAGGAGAATCGGATAATAACTGCATTGTCATCCTTTCTGATGTCCGAAACCGTGGCAGTACCGTCAATGTGACCTGTTACAATGTGCCCTCCAAATCTTCCGGAGGCTGACATTGCTCTTTCAAGGTTTACATGAGATCCTGTTGACAGGAGACTGAGTGACGTGCGGTCGATTGTCTCCGGTGTTGCGTCAGTGGAAAAGACATTTCCGCTAAACTCAGTGACCGTCAGACAAATTCCGTTTACTGCAATGCTGTCTCCAAGTTTCATGTCGGAGAAGATTTCCTTCCCTTTGATTTTGAGAGTTGCAGAACGAGATCCGCGGCGAATGGAAACGATTTCCCCGACTTCTTCTACGATGCCGGTAAACATGTTACTCATCACCACTCAGTTTTGTCATAGTTACTTATTCGTGGTCTGTATATTAATAGATACTCATTTGAGTATTTACAAAAAAGTGGATTGGACATCCTTATACAGCAGAAGTACGAACCAAAGCCACATTCCACTTCATGGGTTTTGACATATGGCCGCACAAAAATAAATTACTTCCAGAGAACCTTTGCAATCTCTTTCAGTAAATCAGACGGCATCATACCGTCACCCACAACAGATGCCGCCTTTTCCCCTGCCAGGCCCTCTGCATACACAGCCGCACATGCAGCCTCAAACGACGGCATCCTGCACAAAAGCCCGCCGCAGATGCCGGAAAGCACATCGCCTGTCCCGCCGACCGTCATAGCCTCGCATCCGCTTCTGTTAAACCGCACACGGACTCCGTCAGAGATAACATCAGTCTCACCTTTCAGAACAATAACCCCGCCAATATCCCCTGCCGCCTTACAAACAGCTCTGCCGCGCTCTGCCAAATCCTTTGGCACAGAACCAAACAGACGGGCAAACTCGCCCGCATGCGGAGTATAAATCGTCTCCTCGCGTGCTCTTGGAAGCGGCAGACGCAGAAGATCCGCATCAACCACCGCACGATTTGCATACGATACAACCTCCCGGACCGAATCCAGAGAATCTGCATCCGTTCCCAAACCAGGACCTGCGACAACAACGTCCGCCGCCACTGCAAGCTCAATTAAGCGGGCCTTGTGCTCCTCTGTGATTTTATCGCCCGAAAGCCGCTCCAAAATCACATCAGGCATAAACCCGTCAACAGGGCTTGCCGCCCGCACAATATCAGCACCGGCTCTAAACGCGGCTTCTGCAGCTAAAAAAGGTGCACCCTGATAAGGCCCTCCGCCAATCACAAGAACAGTGCCGCCAGCACCCTTATGGGACGCAGAGTTCTTAGCCAGAACAGACAGCAAATCCCCCTCGCCGCAAAAGATTTCAGCAGCGAGCGGAATGCCGATACGGTAAACCTCAGCACCATTCGTCTTTGCCAAATGGAATGCACAGACGCGGTCCGCCCGCGCCTCCGGTGTCGGCACATCGCAGGCGATAACTTTTGCCGATGCGGCATTCATTCGGGAAACCGCTTCTGCGTAAAGCGGCCTAAGAGGCGGCTTTGCTCCGGTTCCAAGGAGACAGTCCACGATAACATCAGCCTCAAACAGCGGGAAATCATCAGCCGTTTTGACCTCGAAAACAAATACAGGAGACGCCTTTAGGGCATCGAATGCGGATGCGGCCTCAGGCGTCTTTGCACCGAAAGACACAACCGTAACAGACATCTCCTCTGCCAAATGTCGGGCAGCGACATATCCGTCACCTCCGTTGTTTCCAGAACCGCATAAAAAAAGAACAGAGTTAGGATTTTCGAAGCGGACTGCATTTGCAAGCTGAGTACCTGCTGCCTCCATTCTCTCGCGCGGAGTAATCCACACATCCGCATTCTTATCCACTGTCCGCATAGTCTCATTGGAAACAACGCCGGACAGCCCAAACTCTGCTAAACTCTTCATCTTACTTTCCGCAGCAGTCGCAGTCCCCGCTGCAGTCCAAGTCGCACTCCGGATCTGCGTTTTCGGTGACACCGGACTGAAGTCTGTCAAGAATCCACTTCTGGTCGACCATGCCGCACTCATGAATCGGAGAATCCCAGATAGGTTCTCCGGTAATCAGACAGGACTGGTAGAGAGCATACGGAAGCTCAAGAACACCTAAGTACTGCTCATTGGAGAATGCCGCAAAGAAAATCATCTCTTCGCCGTCTACTGTTTCCATCTTACTGAACCGAAGCTCATCTGGAATCTGTGATGCATCATCTGCCTTCATCTTTGAAAGAGCAAGCATCTTAAAGAGCTCAACAACGCGGTCGTCTAAGCCTGCATCGAAGATGAAAATCTTCTCTTTAAGCTCATTGATGGTTGTGACAAGGCGCATAGTCATGTTCTGGAGAAGAACCTGATCTGCAATATCTCCGTCAACTCCAACCTCACGGTCTTCACATCCAGGCTCCATGTAAATCAGGAATCCGCCATAGGTTTCCTTATCTTCATAGATGAACGGGAATCCGGCAAATCCTGAGAATCCGCAGTTCTCACAGGTGAAGAGGAAGATTTCTCCAGAGAGAACTTTTTCCTTCATCTCCGGGTCAAGAGTGACGTTTACCGTCGGCGTTACGTGGAGTTCCTGCTCGTGGTTACAATTTGGGCAGATAATTGCGTCTTCAATCTCGTCTTCGAAGTTCATACAGTTTTTACCCACTCGTTATCAACGACTGCGTATCCTTCCACTTCGCGCTCCCAGATTCCAGACATCATCTTACCGATGTTTTCGTAGGTGGTGAACGGAATCTTAATCGGGTCAAGGTACTCCTCACCCTTTCTTGGAACAAAGATTAAGCTTCTTCCCTCACATGCAAAGCGGTCCTCTGCATAGTAAAGTGCATCCGGTAAAATCTTTTCTTTCTTTGCTTCCATTTCGCGAAGGATTGAATCTTTTACAACTTCGATTAAGCGGTCGTCGAGTTTGTCGCGGAAGATGAAAATCTTCTCGCGAAGGTCATCCTGCGTGTGGACAAGGCGCATTCTGATGTCTTTGACTAAATGTGCCGGAAGCACGTTCGGCAGTTTTGCCTCGCGCTCATCTGAGTCCGGTTTGAAGAAAAGAGAGAACTTTTCTTCTAAGTCATGGTAGAGCATCGGATACTCGACAACGCCGGAGAATCCGCACTCTTCGCAGACTAAGGTTGTGAGCTGTCCGTCAAGGAATTTTTCGCGCAGTTCGTGGTTTCCGGCATTAATGCTTGGAAACATGGTAAACTGCTGTTTGGAGCCGCATTTTGGGCAGGTGATGATTTTTACTTCTGGTTTCATAATTACTCTCTTCTTCCGCTTGGTCCTCTGTGGTGCTGTCCGAGTTCTCCGGTTAAGAGAATCTCGCCGGAGAATACCGGGCCGTCTTTGCAGACGCGGTATCCGTTCGGGTCCATACAGCATGAGCCGCAGACGCCGATTGCGCATTTCATATATCTGTGCATGGAGAACTGTCCGCGTCCTGCAAGGCCCTTTGCCGCTAAGCGGTCAAGGATACCCTTCATCATCATTTCCGGTCCGCAGACACAGATTGAGTCGTACTCGCTGATGTCGAGTTCGTCCATGATGCCGGTTACAAATCCATGGTATCCGAAGGTGCCGTCGTCGGTTGCGATTTTAAGGTCGGTGACCTTCTCTAACTCTTCGGTGAAGATGAGTTCGGTTTTGGTTCGGGCACCAAGGATGAAGGTGTCAACCTCGCCTGTTGCGGCAAGTGTAAAGAGCGGGGTAACACCGATTCCGCCGGCGATAGCTAAGGTCTTTCCTTCTGGATGGAAGCCGTTGCCGAACGGTCCGCGGATTCCAATCTTGTCCCCCTCTTTTAATTCGAAAAGAGACGCGGTTGCATCTCCAACCTTCATAACAGTGATGGAGTTCGCTGCAGAGAACGCCATCGGGATTTCGTCAACGCCCGGAATCCAGACCATGCAGAACTGTCCCGGTCTGATGTCGAATGCTTTGTCGAAGACGAAGGTCTTGATGGACGGGGATTCGTCAATGACTTTGGTCAGGGTGACGATTTCCGGTAATGCTGACTCAGTCATGTGCGCACCCCACGATTTCCTCTGCCGGTATTCCGTCTTCGGCATAGAGTTCTGCTTCGATGTCCGAGAAGACGTTGAAGTTGTCATATACGGCGCTGCCGATTTCTACAGCAGAGGCCCCTGCCATCATCATTTCAAGGACGTTGTCTGCGCAGTCGATTCCGCCGCATCCAATGATTGGGATGTCAACTGCCTCATAGAGGTCGTAAACCGTCCGCACAGCGATGGGGAAAACGGCCTTGCCGGAAAGTCCGCCGAATTTGTTTCCAAGAATCGGGCGGCGCAGTTCGGTTGAGATTCTCATGGCTTTTACGGTATTGATGGCAACAATTGCATCGGCGCCTCCTTCTTCTGCGGCGCGGCCGATTACTTTGATGTCTGTGACATTCGGGGTGAGTTTTACCCATACAGGTTTTCCGTATGCTTTGACAATCTCAGTACATTCCTGAACAACTCTCGGGTTTACACCAATAGATGCCCCGTATCCTTCTGCGTGAGGGCAGGAGAGGTTGAGTTCGAATGCTTCTGCATCCGGGAACCAGGAGGCAACTTTGCCGAACTCTTCCGGGGTTCCGCCGAATATGCTTACAACGACCGGCTTTCCGGCAAGCGGTGCGATTTCTTCCGGGAACTTCTCAGACGGGTTTGGGAGTCCCATAGCATTCATGAGTCCGCCGTCGACCGGAAGGAGAGCCGGACCATGGTGTCCCGGGATTGGGACCGGACCAATGGATTTGGTGACAACCCCTCCCGCACCGTTTTCAAGCATCCGGTTTAAGGATGATGCGGTGGTTCCAAGAACACCTGCTGCTAAGAGCATGTGGTTGTTTAAGGAGACACCCGCAATTTCTTTTTGTGGAAGCTGCAGCTTAATCATTGATGGGTAATTATTTGGTTTGTGAGAATATCTATCTCACTGTTGGATGAGGGGAAAACGGAAAGAAAAAAAGAAATGAATTATTCTCCAAGAAGCTCTGCGCCCAGGGTAAACGCCTTCTGCATCTCCTGCGGGAAGACAGTATCATGGCGCTCCTGCTTTGCCTTTGGATCGAACATGGTCCACTGGTATTTGTCGTAGTTTTTGACCTGCAGAGTATCTCCGGAGATGAGGATTTTTGTTGGTCCTACCATATTGCTTAACATCTGCTGGTAGTTTGCAAGCATCTTGTCGTAGCCAATCTGCGGGTAGAACTCCTCTGCGGCGTTGCTGGTCATAATCATCAGCACAGGAATCTTGTGCTCATTACAGCACATCTGCTCGGCCTGATAGGTAAGAGACTGGAAAATTAACCGCTCATAGAGTGCCCGAAACCCTGCAGATACATCGCCGAGATAGTTTGGCGTTCCAAGGATTAACCCGTCGGCACTGCGGATTTCTTCAAGCACCGGGGAAAGACCGTCTTTGCAGACACAAACTCCTTTGTGCTCCGGCAGTTTACAGCCGAAGCATGATATACAGCCGGTGTATTTTTCTAATTTGTAGAGGTCAAAAGTTACTGCTTCCGCACCTTTCGATTCAGCACCCTTTGCCGCCTCGCGGACTAAGGTTGCGGTGTTCCAGGTGGTGCGTGGACTTGCATTGATTGCGACAATTTTTTTCATGGTAATACAGCCTGTGTATGTCGTTTGGTTTGTAAGAATATCCATCTCTCGGATGAGGGAAAAAAAGATTATTTAACCTTCGTTCTTCGTCTCAGAAACAGCACCCTCTTCCGCCTTCTTCGCCTTGGCTTCCTCTAATCTCCGCTTGCGTTCCAGATACCGCTTCCTCTCGCGGTAGTAATTCAGCGGATGCGAAACCTTCTCGCAGGTTGAATCCTTCGACACACAGATTCCGTGCGTCAGCATCGTAGCACAAGAAGGCGGCGTGTACTCATTCGTTAAGATATGATCCACCTGATACATAGTCATATCAGGATTATAATCAGGGCTTCTTGCAAAAATTCCTTCAATCTGCGAAGCATCCATTCCGATTAAGTGCAGGAACGACACAAGCGCAAAGCGTCCTGAGTGTGTCAGATTAACACCCGCGGCCGCCCCCTGAATAAGCGCCTGAATGCACGGAGGGTATGCCGACTCATCAATCGCGCCGAACTCCGCAAGCGTTCTCTCCTGTGTTTTTATGAGAAGCTTCTCAGTCCACGGAGCAAACTCGCGCTCGATAGCTCCCGGGACATTCATTGGAAGAGATGAACCCAGGTAAACTCTAATCTTCTCGCTTAAAAGAATCTCCAACTCATCTGCGGAGATTGACACCTGCCCGGCAGACACCTCGCGGTTAATAAGCCTCCATTTTTCCTCGCGAATGTTTGCCGCCATCTCAACATACTGAAGAACACTAAGACGCTCAGCATCAAGTGAGATTCCAAACTCAGAACACACACGAGACTTAATCGTCTGGTTCTGTTCCTGCTTAAGATATGAAAAAACACGTTTTGCCTCGGCCCTTACAAAGCGCTCAACGGTTCTTCTGTCCTTAGTACAGGAAACAAGAACACGGGCTAAAACATAGGTTACAATATCTGAAATATTGTCTCCGGAAATATCAGACGGATATGTCTCCTTACCGTCGATTGCGAAAACTACACGTTCGGCTGCTTTGTCTAAATAATTCTTACCCGAACCTGTTTTTGACAGGCCGGCTACAGAAATCCCGCGGGACGCTAAAATCTTCTGGGCTTCAGGTAAAAAAGGGTAATGAAGCAGATCAGCGAGCTCAACAGCCGCCATATTCTATTTAGTCTGCCTCGATTCTCGGAGCTAAGAGGTAGCCGATCTTTCCTTTGCCTTCTGCATACTCAAAGGAGAACTGAACCGGGTGGTCATTTCCAAGGCGAATCTGAACCTTCTCTGCGCGGGAGATGGATTTGCCCATGTCCTTTAAGTAGTCAAGGGAGAAGAGAGAGCGGGCGTCTGCACAGGTGATGTAGTGGACATCATCTCCTGCAAGTTCGCGCTTGATTCTGTCAGAGTCGCCCTCTGCGTTCATGGTAAAGATGCGGGTTTCACCAAATACAGATAAGGAAATCTTATCGGAGACCATTCCGGATGCCTTGATTGCATCGTTGAACATTGCGCCTGCGATTTCGAAAGTTGCAGGGAGGTTTAAGTTTGGTGCGTTTGGATCCTTTCTGATAGTCTTGGTATCAAGAAGGGTGATGGAGTATTCGTATCCGCCAAAGGAAAGCTTCAGCTTCTTTCCGGTGTCGTCAAGGTCAAGAGAGATGACATCGGCTTTTCCAATCATGCCCATCATGGAACGGATTTTTTCGATGTCGAGACCGATTTCTGCGGACTCAACAGTTAAAGAGTAGTTCTCGAATGCGGATGCTGCAAGCTCCAAAGAGACCATTGCAACGTTGGAGGTATCAACGGTGATGGTTCTGATTCCGTCAGCTGTGAGGTGGAGACGGCATTCGTTTACGAGTGCTGAAATCGCATCGATAGTCTCGCGGAAAATATCTGCCTGAATTGTTGCCTGTAACATATCTGAATCCCCTTGATTAGTACTCTCTCCAATTGGTTAGAGTGAGATTTTATAACTATAATTATATGTTCTTTAATCATAGATAATTACTACTATTTCGGAGGGAGATTCATGGGGTCACTTTGGACAAGAGACGCAACATACAGAAAATCCTTAAAAGAAGGATTCAGAGCACGGTCTGCATACAAGTTAATCGATATTAACGACCGGTTCAATGTCATCAGAAAAACGGACAATGTCGTCGATTTAGGCTGCGCACCGGGCAGCTGGCTTCAGGTGTTAAAGACCTTAACCGAAGGTCAGCTCTGCGGCGTAGACTTAAATCCGATTGCCCCGCTTGAGGGGGTAATCTCATTTATCGGCGACTTTACCACCACGGAAATACAGGAGAAAGTGCGCGCGGCAATGCCTGTAGTAAACGTCGTGGTCTGTGATGCAGCCCCGCACTTATCAGGAGCCAAGTCCTATGACCAGGCACGTATCATGGCGCTGAATGAGGATGCCTTAATGTTTGCCGCAACACTTCTCAAACAGGGAGGAAATCTCGTTATGAAGTCGTTCCAGGGAGAGGATTTCAATGATCTGCTGGAACTCGTAAAGGAGCGCTTCTACTCAGTCCGCGTTATCCGCTCTAAGGCTACCCGCCGCGGCAGTACAGAGTGTTATATTGTTGCGAAGAATTTCATCGGAGATGCGCGCGACGACAGAATTCCGCTGAAAAAAGAGAAGGAGTAATCCTTTTCAATTCTCCTGTCTGATAGAGAATCTATCAATGATTTAATAGGGTTTCCAAACCCATCTATTTTTAATGAAACCGATTCGCCTGCGGGATTTTGTGATGACCGAAGACGGCTGTCTGTATGCGGTCTCGGGATATGAGAATGAAGAACGTGCAGAGTGTGTTCTGCGTTATGTTCCAACTGATGATGGGGAGCGCATGTCTCCGTGGGGGGTGCGCTATAAGAAGTATGATTTCGCAGATGCATTCGCCTGGGTAAAAGAGCATAAGCCGGAGTACCTTGACCTTGTCCACCGCGTGCCGCTTTCAGATATTGTGAAGGTGTTAAAGCCTGAAGAGCAGGCGCCGTTTATCGCAGAACGCGATCCGCGTGTTGCACGGCTATTCTCTCACTTCGACCTTCCGGCAGGCACATACGGCTGTACAGGCTCTCTGATGGCAGGTCTTGAATGCGGAACGTCTGATATCGATATGGTGGTCTACGGTTCTGCCTGGTTTAAAGCACGCGAGCAGCTGATGAAGGCAGTAGCTGATGGAAAAATCCCATCCATGAGCGAGGAGATGTGGCAGAAGGTGTATAAGAAGCGCCAGCCGGATATCAGCTTTGATGATTTTGTGCTCCACGAATCCCGAAAATTCAACCGCGGTGAGTTTGAGGGAACATACTTTGACCTGCTCTACTCGAGAGGCTATGATAATCTCCATTCAGTGCCACCAATCACGTTAGGCGAAAAGACCGGAAAGATGACTATTGAGGCGAAAGTAACTGATGCCTCGCTTGCATTCGATTCTCCTGGAATCTACAAGGTTGACCATGAGGAAATCGATATGGTTCTCTCGTTTACCCACACTTACTGCGGACAGTGTTTCACCGGCGAGACCTTAGAGGCAAAAGGAGTTGTGGAAGAGCATGGAGATCAGAAGTGGCTGATTGTCGGAACTACCCGGGAGGCGCACGGAGAATATATTGTATCCAGAACTCTTCTGGATGCCTGAACTTTTTTACTCAAAATTCACCAACAGCTTTAACAATATTAAAGCACATATTTAATTTTGTTAAAGAATGCCGATAGAGGTTGTTCCTGAGTGGATGGCGAATCTGGAGGATGAGGATGTGTCATTCATCAAAAGATTTCTTTTAGCATCCGGATCCTTGAAAGAGATGGCATCCCAGTATAAGGTGACGTATCCAACAGTCCGCCTTAGGCTTGACCGGCTGATTCAGAAAATCCAGATTGGCGAGAGTACGGGAAACGACCCGCATATCGCGCTGGTGAAGCGGTTGGCAGTTCAGGATAAGCTGGACTTTGAGACAGCCAAGATTCTGATTGGCGAGTATAAGAAAACAAAAGAGGTAAAGAAATGATTCGTGTACTGATACTTCTCATACTGATTATCTGCGTTCTCCTTCTGCAGATTATACTGTCAAGAACCAAAAGCAAAATCCCGGGACTTATCCTGCCTGCGGTAATGGTTATCTGTTACGTGCCGTTCATGTATGCGATTACAGGCGGACCAAACATTCTCTGGCTCATTGCAACAATCCCAATTATCGTTCTGCTTGTAATCTATTTCATCTGCCGCAGAAAGTACAGAAATGACCAGATGGAAAAATGCAGATTCAGGATTTGGAGTGAGGTGCTGAATGATTAATCTGCTTATCTTACTGCTTGTTCTGGTCTGTGTGGTTCTTTTGCAGATTTTTCTGTCGAGAACCGAGAGCAAATGGCCGGGGCTGGTTCTTCCGGTACTGTGCTTTGTGTGCAGCCTGATTGTCCCGCTCAACGCGATTGTTGCAAATGCCGTGATAATCTATGCATGGCTTATCGTAAACATCCCGACAATCATCCTGCTTCTGGTATATTTTGTCTGCCGTCAGCAGTACAAAAAGAAGAACCAGATAGAAAAAATGCAGATTCAGGATTTGGAATAACCAAACTGATAAAACCTCTTACTTTTTTTTGGATTCTGACAGATGTGTTTCTTCCCCAGAGATATCTAAAGCCAAGAGAAAAAACTGTAATCAAAAAATAAAAGATAGATTAAAGTCCCTTTTCAAGAACCTTATAGTCAACTTTGTTCATCTTCGTCATAGGAAGCTTCTCTATGATGCGGACTTCCTTTGGCTGATGCCAGCGGTTCATCTGCTCCATTGCATATGCCTTAATCTCTGCGACTGCTGCCTCTTCGTCTGCATTCTTGTCCTTTAACGTGACATAGAGCTTAACACGTGTGTCTCCGTTCTTCCAGGGCATGCCGACTGCACATACCTCAGCGATTACCGGACACTTCTCCATTGTGTTCTCGATAATTGTCGGATAAACATTGTATCCGTTCACTTTCAGCATTCTCTTGTATCTGGACTTGAAGATTACATTCTGCTCTTCATCGAGAGTTACAACATCTCCTGTGTGCAGCCAGACAAGCCCGTCGTCATGAAGACGCATAACATCAGCCGTAGCTTCAGGGTTGTTGTAGTATCCATCCATAAGCATAGGGCCTCTGATACAAAGCTCCCCCTCGTTTTCGGTGAGAGTAGTTGTTCCGGGCTCAACCAAACAGATTGTGTTCTTTCTAAGCGGTTTTCCAACGCATCCTTCCGGGAACTCCTTGTATCCGAGTTTTGTCAAAAGACATGCACCACATGCTTCGGTTAAACCGTATCCCGGGAGGAACTGCGTGTTCATAATCGCATTATATCTTGCAACAAGTTCCGGAGACACCTTGTCTCCGCCGGAAACCATGTGCTTGATAAATGAGAGGTCATGGTCTTTTAAGAGCGGGTACATACGCTCGAACATCGCCGGAACACCGGCGATAATCTCGATTTTCTCTTTGAGGATTGTATTGGCGCACTTCTTGGTGTCAAAGTTCGGCATCAGAACAGCACGCATACCGCCTGAAAGCGGGGCATGGATAACAATCGAGAGACCGAATGCATGGAAGACAGGAAGTACCGAGAGGAACGCAATTCCAATGTGCGGGGCATTGTCGAGCTTTTCTAAAATCATCTCTGAGGTTGAAGCGTTGACTGCTGCATTTGAGAGGACAACACCTTTTGGATCGCCGGTTGTTCCTCCGGTATACATGACAGCAGCCGGATCTTCTGCCTTCATAGTGTCTTTTGGAAGCTTTCCACCTTCTTTTAAGAATGCCTTTCCGGCATTGAAGATGTCAGTCCAGCGCAGAGATTCTTTGGACTTCTCGATTTTGCGGTTTAAGAACTTGTAACCATAACGGAGCACAAATCCTTTTGGAGATTTCGGGAAGTAGGTTGTTGTGTCGCAGCAGATAATCTTCGCACCAAGACCTTCGCAGAGTTTTTCGTTCTGGTCGAATGCAAGAATGAAACTGCTGTTTGTGAGCTTTACACAGTACTCAAGCTCCTGACGTGTTGATAATGGGTGGACTAAGTTGCAGACTGCGCCGAGGCGGTTGATTGCGTATACGGAAATTACACACTGCGGGATGTTTGGTAGAAAGATTGTAACATAGTCCCCCTTCTTTACGCCTTCTTTTGCAAGTCCTGCGGCAAATGCGTGGATTGAGTCCATCAGTTCCTGATAGGAGATTCTGGTGTCAAAATACCAGAGTGCTTCTGCCTGCGGTGTGCCGTGATTATATCCGTAGCAGAACATGCTGTAAAGTGAGCGAAGGGTTTCTTCTGAGTATTCGAATTTAGTGATAGAGTCATCCCGGTAAACCATACGAAATCTCCAGTTGTGTATAATAATTTCTCGTATGTACAAATAGAAGTTGTGCTGAGACTGTGGAAAAAAGATTATTTGGAAAGTCTTCTTGCGACTTCCATATTTTCTTTGTCGCTTCTGACCTCATTCACCGGCGTTTCCATGATAAACGCACAGTGGGACAGCGCCGGAAGCGTTAATATATCGCGGATGGTACTCTCGCCAAGCGTTCCAAGACCTAAATGTTCGTGGCGGTCGAGGTGAGAACCGACGCCGCCTTTCATATCGTTTAGATGGATTACTTTGAGGCGGTCAAGGCTTCCGGCTTCATCAGCAAACCATCCAAAGACAGTTTCTGCCCCAAAACCAGGGAGATCATATCCGGCTGCTGCTGCATGGCATGTATCAAAGCAGAAGCCTACGCGGGCTTCACGGGATAAGCCGTCAGCGATTACTCCAACATCGGCAAATGTGCCGCCCACCGTGTTCTTCTCGTTTGCGGTGTTTTCCAGAAGAATCATAGTATCTCCTTCGGAATCATCCAGAGCTTTTCCAATGGCCGCGACGACCTTCTCCTGTCCTTTTTTGTGACCATCTTCCTTTCCGTGATGGCCTAAGTGAGTTACAAGATATGGAATACCAAGCTGATGGCATCGGTTCAGCTCCTCGGTCAGGGTTGCGACTGACTTCTCATAGATGTCAGGTTTTTCTGCTGCCGGATTTGGGAGATAAGGCATGTGGTCTACAACAGGCCCTATGCCTGATGCCTCAAGCGTTCTCTTAAATGAAATGGCCGCTCCGTCTGATATTGGTTTTGCAGCCCATACACGCGGGCTTCTTGTAAACATCTGGAATGTGTCGCAGGACAGAGCCTTCGCTCTTTCAACTGCAAGATCAAAAGAACCTGCGATAGATACATGAAATCCTAACTTTACCATGATTACTTCCTCATAAGACGCCACTCTGAAAGCATGGCATCAAGTGCTTCGGCAATTTCTCTAGGCGGAGCTGCCCAGTGTACAACAACTCCGAAACATCCGTTTCGAACCTGAATGCCTGCCTCATCCATACGACAGCATCTTGCAATAAACGGCTCTTTATCGATGCGGGTGACTGGACATGTCTCGCGGAAGATGAGTTTCGCATCGGATGTTTCTTCGCAAATCTGTCTTCCTGTTTTACAGCAGGCAACTGTGTCGCCTTCTTTGACATTCGCCCTGTCAAGAGTTCGTGCGTATCCGCTTGCTTTGCATGGATACACATCTGCCCCGTACTCTGAAATATCTTCTATGTGGTGTTCAAAGATGATATTGTCCGGTTCAAAGTAGCCGATTGACTCCAGAGCTTTCAGAGTTTCTGATAATGATGCTTTAGGAGGTGTGTTGTCGAACACATGAACTGTCTCGAACTCATCAAGCGAAGGGTCGAGAACAAATGTCATGTGGTCTGCAGCATTTCCAAAGACCGTTGCACGCTTTCCGGTTGACAGGGCTTTTCGGATAAGGTCTGCACGGTTGTGCGGATTGACTGCTCCTTCCCATATATGAACCTCATCTGCTCTTGCCAGAAGAGTTTGGGATTTTATCTCACGGATAAGTCCGTCTCCGTCTGCCGGTTCAACAGCTAGGATTTCTATGCCGTTTGCTGTTTTTCGCAGAAGGTACTGGGATAAAAAGTAGACTTTTTCCCCATGCGGCATGGATGATGCATTGCCGACGAACTTACAGCTTACAGGAAATATCATTCAGGAATCTCAATCTTGCCTAAGACTTCGATAAATTTGTATTTGAGCATTACAGTGCCCCCGCCGATGTGGCGAAGGGTGATGTCTGATGTTTCGGCAACTGGAATCTGAAGTTTGTTTCCTTCGTAGACGAAGACTACAGCGTTGTCTTTTACATATGCAGATGCGTCAGCTCCAGTGAGCATGGCAGAACCGACATCAGTGATTTGTTCCTTTAAGGATTCCCACATGTGATATTTGTTTGATTTGTAATAGTATAGGTCTGACGGTTCAGAAAAAGAGATATTATGGTCTCTCACCCAAGAGACCTGCGGCTTCTACACCGTCATTTGCCCAGAGAAGAGCTCCAAGCGCACCGATTCTTCCTTTGTCGTTTGCTGAGTCGATAAATGTCACACCAATACGTTTTGCTTCTTCATTTGCATACTCTGCTGTCAGAAGCTCGGTTTTAATCTGATTTTTGTATGGAGATTCAGGAAGAATCAGACCTTCTGCGTAACAGATTCCAGTCTCAGGGCTGTCGGTGTTTTTCTCGATGTACTCTTTCACAAATGAAATCAGTTCATCCTTCTTCTCTGGAAGAACTGCAAAGCTTAGAACAGATCCGGTACAGTTCGTTGTTTTATTCGGTGCTTTCGGGTTGAGCTGGATTAGACGCATTCCAAGGAATATGGCTCCGTCAACATTGCATGCCTCGCCGCATTTCATTGCAAGAACCCAGGTTGCTCCCTTTTCTTTTGTGTCGGTATCGTCAATTCCGAATGTGATTTTTTCATATTTTGGAAGGATAACAGTGCTTCGGCAAATGCGTGCCCCGCCGACATTTAAGTCATCCTCGGATTTGTACTCGGTTCTGATAACTCCTGGTGCCTGGGAAAGACATGCTGCAATTCCAACTCCTGCGCCAGCTGCCCCTGCCCAGGATGTGTGGACTTCGTTTCCTTTGACTGTGACTGCTTCAAGTGCCTGACCGCCAAGTTCTGTTGCTGCTGCGCCGAATTTAATTGGATAACATCCAAGACGGGCTGTCATTGTCATCTTACACCCTTCGGTTTTTGCTGAGATAAGTGCACCGCAGGCTCTTCTGCGGTTCATGTAATCCCATTCCACAGGCCCTCTTGCGTGACATTCTTCGTGAATCTCTGCAATACCGTTTTTCTCATCTGTCATTACTAATAGACGGCGGCAGAACATCGGGCCGAATCTGGCTTTAACTTCTTCTGGGGTGAGTGTGACAGTCATTGATTTTCTCAACCGAAAATTTCGTTAACAAATTATTCGTTCTCAAAAGTATAAGAGGTATTCGGTAGTGTTCCAAAAGGTACATTCAAATACTTCACAGAGTAATTACTATACATGGCAAAATGGTATTGTATTTATTGTGGATGGGTATATGACGAAGAAACCGGAGATCCGAAACACGGAATTGAACCGGGAACAAAATACGAGGATATCCCGGATCAGTGGAAGTGTCCGCTTTGTTTAATTCCAAAGAGTAAACCAGGACTTTTCAAGAAGCTTGAAGGCGACAGACGCGACGAGACTGAAGAGTTCTCCCTCTAAACATTCTTTTTTTTAGGTATTCAAAAGGAATAATTATTTATATAAACGGCGTTATCTATTAACTATGGTAAAAGTCCCATGTCAGGATATTGTGATGAACATAATTCCTGCAATCCAGGCCTCTCTTGCAGCTGAACTTGTCAACCTTGGAATCAGCCAGGTTCAAGCCGCTCGTGCTCTTTCTGTTGCGCCGTCTGCTGTATCACAGTACCTGTCTGGAAAACGCGGCTACAGAATTGTATTTAATGACGAGATTAATGAAATTATCAAAGACCTTGCAAAAGAGATTCAGTCAGGCAAGCTCGACGAAAATGATTTGGAAAAGAAGTTCTGTGAACTCTGCGGAATTCTTCGCGGTGAAGCAGGATGTTCTCTGTCCTGTAAAGAATAATCCTCTTTTTTATTTTACCTTCAAGTCAAAAACCTGATATACCTTCACAGCGATATATTCAGATTACGAGGTAAGTTTCATGATTGACAGTTTCCTTGAAGGCAACAAGATCTTTCTGGAGAAAGATTTCGAGCGCAAAAAAGAACGCTACATGCAGTTAACGACTTCTCAGCACCCGACTGTCCTCTGGATCGGCTGTTCTGATTCCCGTGTGAATCCGGAACGCATTACTCACTGTCGTGCAGGAGAGCTGTTCACTCACAGAAACATCGGCAATATTGTTCCAACTCATGACTGGAACTTTGCAACTGTTTTGGAGTATGCAGTCAGTCACTTAAAAGTCCAGGATATTGTTGTATGCGGTCACTCTGACTGCGGTGCACTGAATGCTCTAGATGTTGATATGAGCAAGGATTCATACATCCCGCTCTGGATTAACCACGCACGTGAAGCACAGGTTCGTGTTGACGAGCGCTTAGGCGAAGCAAAGACGCCGGAAGAGAAGGCAGCCAGAAAACGCGAGATTGAGTATGAGAACATTCGTCTCCAGCTTGAGCACTTACGTCTCTATCCTCTTGTCTCCAATGCAGAAAAGGAAGGAAAGATTCAGATCCACGGACTCTTTTACAACTTAGAGACCGGCGAACTTTCAAAGATTGCTTAATCATTCCCCACATCTCCGCAACACCTCACAGGTGTGCGGAATCCAGGATTTTTTTTTATAATTCTAAAAATCGCAGAACGTCCTCTTGCGTTTCTGCACACAGAATGTCGTCTTTTTTGTCGACTGACCCGAACCAGATATGAATCGCTGAAAGTCCTGCATCTCTGGCAGGCTGTACATCGCGGTCATGCCGATCACCAATCATTACTGCCTTATCTGCCGTTGTACCGAGAGCTTCGAGTGTCTTTTGGAATACAAGCGGGTTTGGTTTTTTCACGCCGAATGTTTCCGGATTTACGACTACATCAAAAACTCCTTCGAGTCCAAGTTCGTGCATGCGGATTTTTGTCGACTCTGCATCTGCATTGGATATCAGCCCTACAAAAACTCCGCTCTCTTTCAGCACCCGAGGCAGTTCACAAAGTATCTGATACGGCCGCATGCAGAATTTTTCAAGCACTTCATAGAGATGAAGCATCTCATCATATCCTTCCAGATTGTTTTCTGTGAAGAATTCAGTTAAGGAATCAGGTATTCTTGTCGGTGTGTCCGGATTTAGAAGCGAAAACAACAGATCGCCAAACACTCCTTTGCAGGCGCAGATGGCTTCTGCCGCAGCAAATCTTGCGGCATAGAGATTGTGAAGCGTATTGTCCATGTCAAATAGGACAGCATCATATCTGCATGCAAATGATTTCATTATCCTGATTTTGGCATGAATAGTATTTCTTTCTTGTCTTTAGAAAAAAAACGGAAAAGGAGGTTTTTAGTACGTGTCATTAATTATTTTATAGGCATTGTGCTGGTGATTCTGGTGTGAGGTGTAGAGTGTCCGATTTCTTTGGGGTGTATTTTTATTGAATTACGGTTTTCACCAGCACTATGCTGCCGCCTGCGCTCTTCTCGCAGGCTGCTATACATATATTTGAGATATTTGTATTTAAATGTTTGCCACATTGCATGGCATTGATGTTCGGCAATAGTGCGTTGCATACAGGCAAAGCATTATCCCTGCAAACAACGTAATAATACTAAATGGTTGAGCTGACAGGCGATTTTTCTGATATACTTACACTTTTGAAAGACAATCCGCGCGGAATGTCCGTCACCGAAATTGCTGATGCAGCGCACATCAACCGAAATACCATCGCACGCTACATGGACAATCTCCTAATGGCAGGCAGAGTTGAGATGAGGATGTTTGGAAAGGCAAAAGTCTTTTTCCTATCCAAACGTGTCCCGGTTTCAGCCATGCTCAACCTGTCTTCAGAGATGGTTCTGCTAACTGACTCCGATTTAAATGTGATTCAGGCAAATGAGGCTGTTTTCTCATTTCTTTCATGTTCTGAAGATGAACTTGTCGGACATCCCATCTACGAAGGGCGGGGATGCACCCTCTGCGGTGAAATCCTAACCGAACAGATAAGAACTGCTCTCCAGGGTGAAACAGTGCGAGGCGAACTTCGCCTCTTCAAAGATGGTGAAGAAAAAACTCTTGATCAAAGACTTTACCCTCTTGTCCTTCCCGACGGAAAACCAGGCGTAACAATCATATTGGACGACATCACAGAGCGCGTAAAAACAGAAACTGCCCTTGAACAGAGCGAATCAATGTTTCGCCGCCTTGTCGAAACCGTGTCTGATGTTATATGGTCTGTTGATGAAAACTCGAGAATTCAGTACATCAGTCCGCAGATTGAAGCATTACTTGGTTATCATCCAGACGAGATGACTGGAAAACTTTTCTCTGATTTCATGCCGGAGGGTGCCGGATGCAGATTTGCATGGGGCGTACTCTCTGAAATCTCAAAAGAAAACGGATTCACACTTATCCAGTTCCCGCTCCTCACAAAAGACGGACACAAAATATACTGTGACTTTACAGGAACTCCTATTGTTCTGGAAGAAGATATAGAAATCTTTCTTGGATACAACGGAGCGCTTCGCGATGTCTCCGACCAGCGCCAGGCAGAACAAAGCGCCAAACGCTGGAAGTCTTTCCTTGATGCCGTCATCGATAACATCCCGGGATTGATTACTGTAAGCGATTTGAATACTCACCAATTCTACTACGTAAATCATGCTGCTGCAGCCTTCCTTAGGAGAGGAAAACAAGAGTTCATGCAGATAAAACTGCCTGAGCTTCTTGTAGAATGCGGAGCAGACGAACTTCTTGACACTCTTGAGACCGCCGTCTCTTTCAAACAGACGGTAAATGTAAAAGAGACTGTAATTACAGTGGGCGGAGAACAGAAACATCTCTCAATGCAGATGATTCCAATGACCTTGTCTGTTGACCGCGAGTATCTGATTCTCATTGCAGAAGATATTACAGAAGAGGTTCACGACAGAACACGTCAGGAGTATCTTAGAGAGTTCCTTTCAACTCTTGATGGAATCACAGCAGTTTCCGACATATGGGAGCCAGTCCTTAATCTTCTTCCAAAAATATCAGGATTCGAGGCAGCTGCAGTTTATCAGAGAAGTATCTTTGATGATTATCTTCTCTTCAGACAGGAAGGAGGACGTTTTGTCCCGTCAGTTGAACCGGATTCCATTGCAGACAGAATCATCAGAAAAGGCGAGCCTGCCGTCTTTGACAAACATAGAATGGATCTGTTCCCTGAAGGCACAATCCCCCTCATGAGCGATGCACGTGCTCTTGTTCTGATGCCTGTGGTTTTCAGGGGACGGACCGTTGCATGTGTGGTTCTTGGTTCATCATCCCCGCAGTGCCCTGATGCTTCCCTTCAGTCAATCCTGGAGGCTTCCGCATTCCAGATAAGTACAACCGCATCCCGCTGTTTCGTTCAGGATGAACTCATGAGAGAACGTGACAGAACCAGAAAATACATCGAGTTAGCCGGTGTTTTCCTTGCCGCAGTATCGCGTGACGGAACTATCGAGATGATAAACCACCATGGTGCAGAAATTCTTGGCTACTGCGAAGAGGATTTAATCGGCAAAAACTGGTTCGAGACCGTTGTGCCGGAATCTGTACGCGAATCACGTCTTTTAGCATTCCAGCAGATGGTGTCGTCAGTTACAACAGAAGATTTTGCGCAGTACAAAGGAGCTGTACTCTGTGCGGATGGAACTGAAAAGGAAATCTTATGGAAAAGCTCGATTCTCCGCGAAGAGTGCGGAGCAGTGTCCGGCATTGTCACATCAGGCGAGCTTATCCAACAGAAACCATCTATATCTTAGACTTACAACATAAAATACATGAAATCATTACCCTTCGATAGAAAACCGAGCGGAAAGGTTACCGTCATGTGTCAGGGAAAAGAGGTCTCGGTTCACAGCACCTGTGTATTCTGCACGCACTGTGCCGGAATCCGTGTAAACCGCAGAGTTACTCCAAACCCGTATGCACAGGCACTTAGAAACTCCAAAGGCGGATACTCTCTTGATCAGCAGTTAATGGAGGGCATGGTTATGTTCAACATCGCTGTTGAAGACCCGACCTCTACAGATATCGAGTGCAGTGATGACAACAATCAGGGTTATGTCCCGCTCTCACGCAGACGCTAAGACTGCGAAGACGAGACACACAATCATTTTTCCAAGTTCGTTTCCGGCACCGGTTACATCCCCGTTTACTCCGCCAAACAGCTTTTTTGCAAGCAGACAGAGCCCTGCAAATGTGATTATTCCAAAAAGGATTGAAGCCGCCGCACTTCTAACTGGTATGAAGAGCAGAAGAGGCAGTGCGAGAATAATAGTGTAGACTGCAAATCTTCTCTTCGAAAGCCCGTAGATGTAGCTCTGGATTCCTTCATGGAATGGTTTTCCAAGAGCGGAAAAGAGCCCCATAATCATTTTTCCGCAGACTTCAGCAGTAATGACGGCTGCGGCGATTAATTCAACCGGAAGTGATGCAAGTGCAGCAAATGTAATAAGGAGTGTTGTCATTCCAAGAGCAAGAGCGCCTGCGCCTGTTGTCCTATCCGTCATTGCCCGAATGCGTTTTTCGCTGCTTCCGTGAGCCATTAATCCGTCGCCGAAGTCGAGAAGTCCGTCGAAATGGTTTCCCCCTGAGATGAAGATTGACACAGCGATTGTCAATGCAGCAATTACAAGTGAGTTGTCAAAACCAAGAAGAGCCGCAAGTATTGCAGGTATTGCCGAGATGAATCCGGTAACATATCCGGCAAGAGGGTAAATCCAGCTGTGCTTTGCAAACGCATCAAAGTCAGCTGGTTTTCCAAGCGGGAGAATTGTTGTGAACTGAAGAAGGGCGAGGACGGATTTCATGCGGATTAGTGTTGGTTTTTCTCTCTCATAAAATGGATTGCTCGGCAATCCGGCTTTATGATTTGTCCATTTTGTTTGCTTTCACGGCTTCGCTTCGCACAATTCATATTTCCTTATCACAAATATAATTCACACATGTCCTTCCTATCTGAACGCGTCAACTTTGAAGCAGAGTCTCCGCTTTTTGCGGTTATCCTTGCAAACTCCGTGGTATCTACGATTCCGGGTGTTTCCGGCGCAGGTGAGAATCCGGAGAGCAGTCTCTTTGTTCCGCCTCTTGATGCAGAGTTAATCATCAACGGTGAGCTTGCAGGCGACATGACTCCAAATACTCCAACCGGATGCCCGACACCTGCTCTTCTGACGCTTTCAATGATGGATTTAATCGGAATGAAGCCGCTTTTAATCTCTGCCGGACTGAAGCATCAGCCGGAAGTGCCGCATATTTCGCTTGGAGGCAGGATTGGAGGAGACCCGCGGGATGGAAATGCTGTGCCTGATGCATGGGATTTATTCGAGAAGGGAAGATGGATTGGAGAATTTTTATCTCAGTCTCACGACATGCTTGTCTTAGGAGAATGTCTTCCGGGAGGGACAACAACTGCGCTTTGTGTTCTCCGCGCTCTTGGATACCGCGCGATGGTAAGCAGCTGCTTAAAGGAAAATCCGGTGTCTCTTAAGGAGACTTTTGCTGAGGCTGCTGTTGCAAAAATCAGAGAGGAAGGAATCACCGATCCGTTAGAGATTGTATCAAAAGTGGGCGACCCAATGATTCCGGTGGCCGCCGGAATTGCAGAAGGTTTCCGTGGGAAACTGTTCCTTGCAGGCGGCACTCAGATGCTGGCTGCTGCTGCTTTAATTCAGGCTCTTGGAAATGTTGTGCCTGATGTGGTGACAACTACTTATGTCTATCATGACACTACTGCATCATTCAAAGAGACAGCCGCAGCGATTGGTGCAGATGTGTATTATGTAGATCCTGAGTTTGAAACAATCGGACACGCCGGTTTTGCACGCTATGCAGAAGGAGAACTCAAGGAAGGAACAGGGGCCGGTGGCGCGATGTTTTTAGCCGGTGTTTTAGGTTTCACGCCGGAAGAGATTCGCACATCGATTCGCGAACATGCAAACCGTTATCAATGAATGAGAAGGAGGTTCTAACTGAAAAAATCCGTGCAGCAAAGTTTTCATGCAGGCTCTGCGGCGCGTGCTGTTCGGGTGCGGACAATGAGGTGATGGTGACACCAGACGAGGTGGATGTGCTTTGCAAAGCATCCGGGCTTTCTTTTTCTGAGATTGCAGAACCATATCCTGAGTGGATGGAGTACCCGGACGGTACAAAAATCACATTCGGATGGGTACTTCGCCGCGGGATGGACGGAAACTGCATGTTTCTAAAGGAAAACCGCTGTACTGTCTATGCCTCGCGTCCGCATATATGCAGGACGTATCCATTTATGCTCGACGGAGAAGAGCTTATCATTTCCGAGTGTCCAGCAGTTGGATGCAGTGAATGTTTGGATGCGGAAGAGACAGCATATGCTCTTCTCTGCAGACGTGATGCTGAGGATGCGGAGTTTGCAGAGAGCGGGAAACAGTATCAAAAACATAGTATTGCTTCAGGTTCAACAGTAATTATCGACAGCAGAGGCGTACATCTCTGGAAATAAAATATGGCAGAAATACACATAGTCGGCACTGCCCACGTATCTCAGAAAAGCGTAAATGAGGTTCGGGAAACTATTGATTTAGTAAACCCGGATGTTATCGCGATTGAGCTCGATCAGGGCAGGTTTGCCACACTCAAAAAACAGATGAAGGAGGAGGAGGATGCCAAAGCAGGCATTGTCCGCGAAGAGGAGGAGGAGACAAAAGCTCCCGAGGTCAAGAGTATTTTATCCGGCAACTTCATGGTCATGATTGTCCAGTGGCTTCTCTCTTACGTCCAGAGAAAGATAGGACTAAATGTAGGTGTTGAGCCGGGTGCTGATATGAAGGAGGCGATTCGTCTCGCTGAAGAGCGCGGAATCCGCCTGATGCTCATCGACCGCGACATCAATATTACTCTTGCACGCTTCTGGGGCGGGATGAAATTTTTCGAGAAGATAAAACTCATCTGGGTTCTTCTTCGCTCGGTTTCCGGAAAGGATGATGAGACTGATGAGCTTGATGCAGTAACGGTCGATTCACTAACCAATCAGAATATGATTGATGCAGCATTGGAGGAGTTCCATGAGTTTTCTCCGTCCGGAGCACATGCTTTAATTGATGAGCGTGATGCATATCTGGCACATGGAGTTGTGTCTCTTGAGCGCAGTTCATTTGAGCGGGCTGTCGTTGTCTGCGGTGCAGGACATGTTCCGGGAATTATGCGCTACCGCGAGCATCCGGAAACTCTTCCTCCGATGAAGGAGCTCACTGCTCTTCCAAAAAAGTACCCTTGGGGAAAAATTATCAGCGGGATTTTTATCGCAGCGTTTGCGGTGCTGATTCTGGCGATTGGATTTTCAGGTGCAACAGACCTTCTTATCTGGGCAATCCTGTTCTGGGTTGTTTTAAATGGAGTCTGTGCAGGTCTTGCAACCCTTCTCGCCCGCGGTCATCCGCTGTCAGCAGCGGTCGCGGCCGCTCTTGCGTGGATGACGTCTCTCAATCCGTTCCTTGCCTGCGGATGGTTTGCAGCAATTGTGGAGGCAAAGATGCGCCCTCCGACCGCCAAGGATTTCAAGGCAATCGGCAACGCAGAGACGGTTTCCGAGATGTTCTCGGTTCCGCTTTTCAGAATCCTTCTGGTCGCAGCTGCGGCAAATTTGGGTTCGATGGCGGCAACATTTGGCTTCTTCCTGCTCTTAGGACCTGTCTTGGGCGTTGACCTTGAGATGATGACAAATATTCTGGTCACAGGATTTACGAATCTCTGGCACTTTATTATCAGTCCGTTTACCGGGCTGTTTTAATCCTTTTTTACCACAAGCCATTTTGCCCATTCTCTATAATATTTCTTTATGCAGTCGCCGGAAGAAATCGCGGAAAAGTGGCTATCTGTATTTGCAGGAAATGTCTCTGAAGAGCTGCTGAATGCACATGTCAGAAAACCTGGGAATCTTCTCTGGCACATCTTCTCGTATGAGATGGTCGAATGTCTGGAAAAAGACGAAGCCCGCAAAGCATTTGACGCACTTCAGTATGAAAATGCCCTCTATTTCACCGACGGATATTATTCCAAAAACGGACTTGAGATGCAAATGGTCAAATCAACCGGAAAAGTATCCTCTGCTGAGCTGTCACGGCATGAGGGGTGGGACATCTACATCACCTGCTTTGAACAGGGCTGGACGTATGTCAAAACCCATGAAGAAGAATGCGGGCTTGGTCCGTACTTCTGCCGGATAAAATAATTCAATCCACTTCTTAGTACAGACTCAAACAAGAACCCGCCAATACGTACGTCACGAATAAGTAATTAGGACAAAACTGATTGATGGTGAGTAACATGTTTTCCGGCATCGTAGAAGAAGTCAGAAACATCGTTTCCATTCGCCGCGGTTTACGCTCTGCAACCCTCAAAATTCAGGGAAAGAAAATCTTCCCCAACATGAAACTTGGAGACAGTATTGCAGTAAACGGCAAGCTGAAGACAATTTCTATCGTGAAATTGTACGTATGTACATGAAAAAAGGATATGGGGGATGGGTGTGCGCATATGCGCATATGCGCATAGATGTTTTTTCCGAAAATAATTTTTCTCAAAAAATCATTTTCTCCCGAATAAAATTTTTCTCAAAATATATTGTTGTATTATATATAATTAATAATATAAATATTATTGTACGCATATGCGTACATGCGCATATGCGCACACCCATCCCCCATATCCTTTTTTCGTGTACATACGTACTTTAAAAAAAAGAAGAAACCATTACCGCGTCAGCGGCATATTCCAGGAAGTTTCGTTCTCCAAAACGAACTCCCACTCCTCGCGGCAGTTCTCACCTGCATCCCATACAGCCAGAAGAACCGACTTATCTCCCGACAGAGAATACTCATTAATCGCAGATACAATCTCCTTATCCAAACATCCTTCCACCTGCTTATCCCCATTGTGCGGACCGCGCTTAAACCCTCCGCCAACCGGATCGCATGACACAAACACATCAGCATCCAGGAGAACCTTCACAGCAGACCAAAGATACGGAGGTCTAAACGAACCGCGCTGCCAATACTGCTCAAGCTCAGTTTTACCCTGCACCGTACAAAGATTCATCGAAATCATATCAGCATAAGGTGTAACCTCTGCAATCGACTTCTGCATATCCTCCATTGCCTCGCGTTCGGTTAAGAAAAGAGGCTTCATCATCAGATATGCCTTAATTGATACCCCTGCCTTGTGCGCGATATCTGCCGCACGCTTAAAGTCCTCGAATGTATTACCCTTATCAATCGACTTTTCCCGGATAGCATCATTTGTAGTCTCGAGACCGATAGCCACAGTCAGCGGATGCTTTTGTCCCGTATCAAGTGTTGAAAGAAGGCGCTCGATGGCATCTTCAGTTACATACTCGCAGCGTGACTCTGCAACAAGAGGCTTTCCAGCAAAGAAAGAACCAAATGTATCAAGCACCTCAAGAGGCACTTCGTTTGGATCAAACACACTGCCGGATGTGAAAATTTTGCCCAACTCATACTCTTCGGGCTTAAAATTCTCACCAAGCCACGAGACCTGAGCCTTCATGTGATCAATAAGTTCAGGCTTCTCACTGCAGTCACGATCGTTTTTGTATCCGCACATACGGCATCTGTTCCATGAACATCCGCCAGATAAGAAAATCGCAGTTAAAGTCGATTTAACCTCGCCAAAGAACCTGTCCTGACCTTTCCAGGAAGCAAGCGGCTTAATTGGTCTATTCATTTTCTCTCTCCGTATTTCTCCATAACGGCAGCGTAAATCTCTGCTGCTGTATTCAGCTGATCAATTCTCACACGCTCATTTACAGCATGCATGGTCTTTAATTCGCCAGGCCCATACTCAACAGCACGAAAACCTGCTAATCGAAGTGCACGTGCATCAGATGCAGCCCACTGAGCCATCGGACGGCATGAAATTCCATAGGCATCACCGATACAGGAGCAGACTGTCTTGACAAGGAATAAATCAGGCTCGGTCATTGAAGCATCAGCCGCTGTTTTGATTCTGAATGCCGCACTCTTTGGAAGATGTGCTGAGATATCCTTTTCAATCTCTGAACGGGAAGCACCCCACGGAAGACGCATATCCATTACAAGACTGCACCGCTGTGCTACGATATTCTCGCGCTCACCGCCTTCAATAATTCCCGGGTTGTAGGCAATTCTGCGGAAAACTGACGAAAAGTCACCGCCGTAAATCTCCTGTGCCACCGCGCAGGAGTGTGCAATGACTTCTTCCATCTGCTCCGAAAGAGGATATTCTCGCTCATGAAGCGTAGATATCCAGTGAAGAAAATCTGCCGCCTGCATAATGGCGCTCGTTCCAAACTGCGGATAAAGTGAGGAGTGTCCCGGATCTCCTGTAAAGTTTACAGTAAATCGGAAAACCCCTTTTTGTCCAATGCATGGAGCGTGAGCAGGTGTTGGCTCAGCGATTAAGCAGTCACATGGTTTGATTATCTTTTCAGCCAAAAGCTGACGGGTTCCATATCTTCCGCCGCCTTCCTCGTCGCACACGAGAGCAACAGATACCGGAACATCAAGCCCTTTGTCGCAAACAGCAGAAAGTGCAGATAAAAGTGCAGCACACCCGCCTTTCATATCAGCAGAACCGCGGCCGTGAACATATGTCTCGTCAATAAAACCCGAGTACGGCGGGTGGTCCCACCCATCCGCTAATGCCGGCACAACATCCATGTGACCAAGGAGAAGAAGGTCTCCTGTCTGGTCACGCGAGTAGACATTTGTTCTGCCGTCCGGGCCATAGGTATATGAGACTGGAATTCCGATGCTTTCCAGATAGTCTCCGGCAAACTCTGCACATTCACGGGTGTCTCCTGGAGGATTCTCCGTTTTTATTTTCACCATTTCCGAGCAGAGCTTTACAACATCCATTCTTTAGAGCCCTTTTTTGAATTCTGCAAACAGTTTGCCAAGCTTTCCTTCCGGATAGAGACTGCGGAGGAGGTTTTGTGCAAACAAGTCATCAGTCATGTCCTGGAAGAACTGCGGCGGAAGCGGCAGTTTAGATGAACGGTCGAGAACAACACGGAATCCAACATATCCTGCATCCTCATCCGGGTCATACTCAAGCTGCCAGAGAATCGGTGTGTTCTCGAAGTCTTCCTGGTGGTTGTCGCGAAGCCAGATCATGAACTGCGGGAAGAGTGCATAGTCACCGGTTTTTGCGGTGTTGACGCGGTATCTGAGGTATTCTCCGGTCATTGCGCATTTGATTGAGTCAACGCTGTGTGCGAGAGCTGCTAAGGTGTAGTCGAGGTGAGCTACAGCATCCATCCAGTAGAAGTAAAGTACAGGATCCATCTGGGACGGAGACTCTAAGATGAGGGATTTATGATAGAGATACTCCATCTGGGAGTTATAATCGTTGCGGGGTAACATAGTGTATCTATTTGTTCCGCAACAAAAAAAGGGTTTTCTGTTGGAGAGAGTAAGAAAGTGCGCCTACTTTCTTACCTTCTTCTTCGAAGAGGTTTCGCCTTTCTTTCTCTCGCCGGCATAGTGAACACCTCTTCTGCCGGTTCCATACTTTTCCTTTAAGGCCTTTGCTTTGTCAGGAGCCGGCACACCGGTGGAAGTTCCGGCAATCATGCGGCAGAAACTTTCCTGCCCCATCAAAAGATTGTATGCCTTCTGTTTCTGATTGTAGCGGACAAGAACAGAATCGACCGCGACAACCGAGCCATAGGATGCAGTAAGCAGAGCCTCATGCTCAGGTGTTCTGTGGAATGCAGGAAGAGCCAGATAACACGGGACTGTTCCAGAACCGTCGCAGGCAAGGAAGAGGTAATTCTTCATGTCCCCTATATCATTCGACATCACAGACACGGTTACGTGGATGCGTTTTCCTTCGTGACGTTTAATCTGCGAAAGACGTGCCCGCTTTGCATCTGCCGGAATGCGGTATCCGCATTTTCGGTGACCGTCTGTTCTGAAAACTGCGTATGAGAACTTCACATCCGTGTTTACAAACCGGTACTTTTCCTTTTCTCCGCCTAATGCGTACATAAGCCGGGTTGGCTTGATGTCTGCATAGGACTTAAACGTCCAGCAAGGAGAGACTTTGCAGGGAACACCTCTTATGTCATTGCACGGAGCATAGATTGTAAGGCCTTTTTCTTTTGCAAGACGTGATACGTCACGAAGAGCTGTTGAGTTTTCAAGATCGGCCGGTTCGAGCACAACCAGATTTCCGTCACGGGATAAGTGCTTTGAAAGCTCAACAAGCAGGTTTGCTTTTCCTTCGCGGTCGAGAGAGGTCAGTTCGTTGATGATGTTTGCACAGATGATTAAGTCAAACTCGCCTTCAGGCAGTTCCTTTGTGATATCGAGAGACAGCGGTTTATTTGCTTTCGTGTTTCCGCCAAAGGACTGAAGCATGCGCGGAACAACAAACGAGTATGCCTCACGGTGAGTTTCTGCGCGTTCAACGGCCGTTATCTCAGCAGTCATAGATGGAACTGCAGACAAAACGCGGGCGATACCAAGCGTTGCAGTACCGGGCCCTGCCCCTACGTCAAGTACACGGATGTGTTTTCTGATAAGACCTGAAGTCAGAAGACCTGCAAAGAACTCGGATACCTCATGCACGTATCCGGGCATCTGGTATGCCATATAGGAGAGAACGCTGTAGGCACCGCGGTAGGCAACAGACTTTTTGTCGCCTTCTTTCCAGTAAGAATCCTTCTGCCCTGTAATTCCTGCGCGAATCTTTTCGAGAACGGATTCATCATTCCATTTCTTGTCAGTAACCTTTTCGATATATGATATAGTTACCTGGTTTAATTTTGGGATGCTGCGTTCCGAAATAAGAGATGAGAGAGATTTCATCTCTTCATCTGTTGGAGTGTAGCGCGGATTATCCATAAAAAATCAGTTGTATGGGACGAAACTCATGCCGTCTTCTCTTTCGACATCGAGTTTTGTCCGTTTTGCTTTCGGAGATACAATGCCGGAGTTGCCGGAAGGATCTGTGATTTTGAGCGTAAATGGAAATTCTCCATTACGCGCCTTATTGATATTTTCCAAAACCTCCATGGCACAGCGGATTTCATCCCCTTCTGCTGAGAGAAGTGCACTTTTTACTGCACTCTCGGCACGGGTTAAGACTCCTTCCACGTTTGAGACAAAGCCGCTGCATGCAGGTCCGGGCTTGACATTTAAGCCGAGCTCCTCAATGTCGATTTCGCCGGCAGTGCTTCTTACAACGCGTGCATTTAAGTCCTCAACCTCTGTGATTTCCATCTCCCAGATGCATGGCTCACGCTCGTTTAAAATCATCGTGTCCACGATGCGGAATCCGCAGTCGCATACGCCGCTGATTAGGAGGATGTCGGAAAAATAGGGGATATTTTCCGTGTCATAGATGAACTTTATCTCCTTTCCGCAGTCAGGACACGGGGCTGTTACAATCTGCCGCATTGATTTTAGTATCCGCCAATCTTTTCACGGGAGATACGAACACCAGTCGGGACAACAATAACGTATCTCTGGTCTCCAAGACCGATGATGTCGCCGTTTACGTCGCGGGATACAGCGCGTAAGTCACCCATTACTCTGTCGAACATGATTTTGTCGAGCTTGAGTTTGGTGATGTCAACGATTACGATGTTTCCGTTGTAGATTTCGTCCTTGATTGCCGGACAGTCTTTGATGTCGGTGACCGATGCAACCTTGACATACATGGTTGCCGGTGCCTGCTCGCCTGCTGCGCCTTCGAATGCCTGAAGGTCAAGTTTCATGTATGATTCTTCGTCGGACTGTTTTTTGTCCTTCGAACCGAATACTCCGTCGAGAAATCCCATATGATAGATAGTTTAGTGAGAGAATTTATATGTTTATCTGTCTGAGGTCACTTAGAGCTCAAGGTTCCAGAGCTCGTCACCTATGTAGTGAATGTTTTTGGCTGCCTTTCCTTTCTCAAGCGCGAGGATGCCTTCTGCATCATACATTGGAATAACAACCGCCAATGGCTTTCCGTGGCTTTCATCTACGGCTAATGCAGGAAGTCCTGCTTTGACGTCTTCTGTGACATCAACAATTCCAGGCCTCATGATGTCTGCACCGTTTACCATGTATGGAACAGCTCCCATGTCAACGACAATTCTGCGCCCTGAAAATGGTCTCATGACAGCCCCGCGAAGAGTCGGGAATGCCCAGTCATCCTTTTCCATTAAAAGCGGCTTTTTGTCGATGATATAGATGTTGAACTTCGCAGCAGTCTCTGCGATTTCAATCATAGGCGCGGTGTAGAGTTTTGCGTCTTCTCCGATGCTTTCTGAAAGCTTCTGCATTAAGGAGTTGAGCTGGCCCTTTTTTATTGCATGGCGCTTTTTAATCGTAAGCTCTACCATAATGTCTTACTATTAGGCGGGAAGGATAATTAAGATGTGGAAATGTGAAGTTATTATTCACCTTCGAGGACTTTTCTCCTGCGAAGAGAAAGCGTTGTTCCGCCATAGACAGCGCCGCCGATGATGCAGCATGTGCCGATAACCTGCCAGAAGGTCAGTACTTCCGAGAGAATGAGAACCGAGAATATGACTGCTGCAAGAGGTTCCAGATAACCGAAGATGGAGATGGTCTGAACAGGGAGCTTTCCGATCGAGGTGAAATAGAGGTAACAGCCGACACCAGTATTTACCGCGCCTAAAATCAGAATCCAGAACCAGTCGGAAGGAGAAGGATAAAATCCAAAACCATGTGTGATGCCGACGATCACAGCAACCGTCAAAAATCCGAAGAAGAGCTGCATCATCGGATTTTCCAGACCAGAGATATCAGATGCCTTTTTGTTTAAGATAACCATACAGGCATAGAGAACCGCAGACATTGCACCGCAGAACAGACCAAATGGAAGGTTTCCTGAAAGAAGTGCAATTCCGTTTAACAGAAGCAGACCGGCCAATACTATGGCAAACCCGAGAACTTTTCGTCCGGTGAGCTGTTCTTTGAAGAGAAGCGGAGATAGAATCATCACCAGAACCGGACCGCAGTAGTAGAGAAGGGAGGAGATTCCAACACCAATCTGTGCGTAGGCTTCGAACAGAAACATCCACGAGGCACCCATGGCTGCACCGGATGCGGCAAGGAAGATGGCAGATTTTTTGTTTCTGAAAAATGAGAAACGATGCCTGCTGATCAGAAATACCGCAAGCAGAAAAAGACTGCCGATAAGTGTTCTTAGAAAAACAATGTCATAGCTCGACAGCAGAATCATTGAAGCAACAATGCCGTTTGAGCCGAAGAGTAGAAGAGATGACACATATTTTCCAAATGCCCAATTCATGCTATCTGATTTTTCATCGAGCAATATGAATATTATGCAAATTATGCATCATTTATATAAATCAAATGACAAATACAGATACAATGGAATACAGTGTCCGCAAGTATCTTGCATTTCTCAAAACTGCAGAACACAAAAGCTTCACCCGCGCGGCAGAAGCACTTTCATGTTCGCAGTCTGGAATCAGCCGTATGATTCATGACGTAGAAGAGGAACTTGGATTTTCCCTTCTTAGCAGAAACAGCAGCGGAGTGCGGCTGACCGCAGAAGGAGAGAAAATACTGCCTAAGATTAGAGAACTGTGTCTGGCTTTTGAAGATATCCAAAACCATGCAGAAGAGATTCGGGGAATTGAATCGGGGATGATTCGTATCGGCACGTTTTCAAGCGTGGCAACCCATTGGCTTCCAAATATAATCCGGAAATTTCAGCAGGACTATCCGCACATTGATTACGAATTTCTTCTTGGAGATTATCAGGAGATTGAACGCTGGGTTCTGGAAGGAAGAGTGGATTTGGGATTCCTGCGCATTCCGGCAGCAGAAGGGCTGGACACCATATCTCTGGAACAGGACCCGCTGATGGTAATTCTGCCGGAAAATCACCCGCTTGCATCAGCAGAAAAGTTTCCAATTGCCAATCTCTGTGACGAGCCGTTCATCCTTCTGGAACGCGAAAAGTGTGCAGAGATATCCGAACTGCTAAGCCTGCATAAGTTATCTCCAAGAATACATTTTACGACATGGGATGATTATGCTGTCATGTCAATGGTCGAAAGCGGTATGGGGATTGGAATTTTGCCAAGGCTGATTCTTAAAAGAACCCCGTATAGAGTTGTTGCAAAGGAGCTGGATGTGCCTGCATCACGGCTGATTGGGGTAGCTCTTCGAGACAGAGAAAATATGTCCCCTGCGGTGAAGAAATTCATGCAGTATCTCAGTTACCGCGACAATCAGGAAACAAAACAAATTCAGAAAAAGTGAGCGCTGAGGGTGAGACTTGAACTCACGAGAGACTTTCGCCTCACGGGCTTTCCAGGCCCGCGCCCTACCACTAGACTACCTCAGCCTAAATCGGCATATCATATTGGATGTGCCGACATATTAACTTAGCGCATTGGCTCTGCAAAAACACGCGTTGGAACAGCAACAATTCCATGCTGTCCAACAGGCATTTTATCCGAGTCAAACAGCGCCTTTGAAAGAGCAACGAGTTTTCCGCCCTCTGTTACCAGAACAACACTCTGGTTTGCCTTGAACTTTTCAACAGATAAAACACCGGGTGATGCAAGAGATGCGCCGTGTGCAACCGCATCGGCTGCACGATCACGTATTACGATTTTCGGAATATCGGAGATGGCTTTTTCAGGAGGCAGAATCATCTGTTCCAAAAGAGCAGTATTGCCGGATTCAACCGCATCACGGATTTCATGCAGAGTATAGGATTCGTCAGCTGTAAACCCGCCAGACATTGTACGGCGCAGTTCAATCATCTGACCTCCGCACCCGAGAACGTTTCCAATGTGCACACACACGCTTCTGATATACGTTCCTGCCTCGCAGCGGATACGAAGCAAAACTAAACGTCCCTGCATGTCGAGAACCTCGATGCGGTATATGACGCGGATTCGAAGCGCACGCTTAACAGCAGAACGACGCGGAGGTCTCTGATATACGCGGCCTGTAAATCCTTTTACCACGCGCTCGACAGTCTCGCGGTCAACATCTGCATGAAGCCGCATACAGGCAATATACTCCTTTTCGTGCTGCAGAAGAAGGGGCGCCAGTTTTACAGCTTTTCCAAGCATGACCACAAGGACGCCGGAAACCATAGGATCAAGTGTTCCTGAGTGGCCGACACTGCATCCAAGCATGTCGCCCACCCATGCGGCCACCTGATGACTTGACGGGCCGCGCGGTTTGTCAACGAGGAGAATCCCCGTGTATCCCATCTTAGAAACGCTCCGTCCAGAGATAAGAGTTTAATGCGATAAGAGACCCTTCAACAGATCCGTCGCCCACAACAGACGGAGGGCATCCTCCATACATCATTGCACTCGCTGTTACGTCTCCGATAGCTATCATTATCATGTCTTTTACCTTCGGAAGTCTGGACATCTCAAACACCTCAGGGCTTGTGAAAAGGACAGCGCCGCATCCGTCAAGATCGAGCGGTTCGTTGGTTGGAGCAAGTTCGAAACAGTGGAACTCGAACGGGATTCCGCCTGCGCGCTCGATGTCTTCGGCAAGTTTAGGATATGTGTAGTCTGCTCTTGGGATTGCGATTTTTTTGCCGCGAATCCATTTTCCAAGATACGGGACCAAATCACGAGAGTAGTAGAACGGAAGCATCTCAGCGGCAAGACCTACGTTGTGGAGGTCCTTTGCAGTCTGCGGGCCGTTTGCAATCATACGGACTTTGGTTGCAAGACGCGGATCGATTAAAGCTCCGAGCTTTTCTGCGGCAAGTGCGCTTGGGAAGAAGATAGCGTCAAACTCGCGGTTGTTTGCAGCTGTGACGAACTTTCCAATCTCTTCAGCATTTTCCTGATACCTGGCAGGAGAAACGAACTTTGCTTTGTGAGCGTACTTCTCGCAAATTGCCTCGTCTTCCACAGCTCCGGCATGCTGGGTGATGGCGATAATCATAAGAGAAGTATTGACGTGCCAAATTAAATAACCGACGCATGCGTATGAATGTATATGCTGTCTCTTCTGCTTGGAACACTCGCAGGTGTTATTCTCGGCACTCTATCAGGACTTGTGCCCGGACTTCACACAAATACGTTTGCCGGAGTGATATCTGCTGCAGCAGTCCCGCTTTCTTTGGTGTTTGGAGCAGAAGGAATCTGCTGTCTTCTTATCTCATGCATGGTTGTGCATACTTTTCTGGATGCAGTACCGTCAACATTCATCGGCGTACCTGATGCAGACACTGTTTTGTCAGTCCTTCCGGCACATCAGCTGTATTTGAGCGGAAACGGAGAAGAAGCAGTAAGACTTTCAGCGCTTGGAAGTCTGTTCGGATTTGTTTATGCACTTCCAATATTTGCAGCGTTTTATTTTATTCTGCCTCTGTTCCAGACAGAGATTGACTGGGCGATAGGTCTTGTGATTCTAACAGCAGCAGGTCTTTTGATTGTATATTCAAAGACACCTGCCTGGGCATTTATGCTCTTTCTGGTATCAGGCATCCTCGGAGTCTTTTCGATGAGGTTTTCCTACTTTTCGTTTGGAGTGTTTGGGGCAGGCGAGGTTCTGCTTCCGCTCTTAACAGGGCTATTTGGAATACCAGTCCTTCTGCATGCTCTAAATGCTGCCCCGCAAACCGTTGAGCAGAAATTTTCAGGGCTTTTTGTATCAAAAATTGAAACTGTGACAAATACAATTAAGGGCACTGCTGCCGGAGCTGTAGTTGGATGGCTTCCCGGATTTTCGAGCGGGACAGCGAATGCGCTTCTGGCGTTTCATAAAAGCGGAGATTATGAGTCGAAAAATCCGCGCGGATATCTGCTTGCAACGTCTGCCGCAAATACTGCAAATGCGGTATTAGGAATAGCTGCGCTGTACGCCGTCGGGCGTATGCGCTCTGGTGCTCTTGCGGCGGCAGCAGAGTTTCCGCTTCCAAACATATTCATGCTGCTGGCAGCAGCAGGAATCGCTGCCGTTTTTGCATACATACTGACAGTCCTTTTTTCAAAGACTGGAAAATACATGGCAAAAGTTAATCAGAGGATGCTTTCGGCATATGTTCTGGGATTTCTGATAATTCTAACAGCGGTGTTTTCCGGACCTTTCGGGCTGATGCTTCTTGTCCTTGCATCAGCCGTAGGTATAATTCCGGCAAAACTTGGAATCCCAAGGCTTTACTGTATGGGTGCGATTATGATTCCTGTAATGCTGTTTTCGCTTGGGCTTTTACAGTTTTGATTCAACAACTCCATGGCTGTCCTGATACTGACCGTTGTATGCAGACTCGACTTTGCCTTCAACAGTATGAATCAGCATCTGTACAACCCGCATGCCTTTGGTAACTTCGATATCCTCTGTGCCGTTGTTTACCATGCAGAGGGTTAAGTTTCCCCGAAATCCTGGATCGATGTAGCCTGCGCCCAAAGTAATGCCTTTTCTGCCAAATGACGAACGCCCCCAAAGCATTGCGCAGAGATCATCAGGGAGAGATACGAACTCTAATGTCGGGACAAGGGTTAATTCTCCTTTTTTAATGACAATATCTTCTGCACTTCTGAGGTCATATGAGGAGGGCTGAAGAGATTCTTCTGCAAACGGCTCGATTCCAAGGGTTCCATTCTCAAGCCTGGCGCGGATTAGAGATGAAGATAAAACCATACATTACATTTGGCGTATCTCAGTATTAAATCAACAGGGGTAAAAGGAAGAAGCACATACATGTACTGTCAAGGACTTGTGGGGTAGTGGATATCCTTTCGGGCTTCGAACCCGAAGAACCGGGTTCGATCCCCGGCAGGTCCACTCAAAGCGCATACAAATACGCCTGTTTTTGAACTTTTTTTCGCGAGAGAAAATCCGGCTGATATTCTGGCGGCGTTTGCTCTGATAAATCAGAATATATTTATGTTGAGGAATGAAACTTTTAGAATGAGGTGTAAAGAACTATGACTTACGGAATTGAATTTGTTCCAGGAAACATTAATGTTAAGAAAGTCGTTGACTACTGTAAACTCGCAGAGAGCAAAGACATCGACTACGCCTGGATCACCAACCACTACAACAACAGACACTGCTACGCAGTCTTAACCGCAGTCGCACAGGCAACCACCACCATGAAGATGGGTCCGGGAATCATGAACGCATTCACCGACACCCCGGCAGCAATGGCATCCTTCGCCTGCACCCTCAATGAGATCTCCGACGGCCGTGCAACCCTCGGTATCGGCCCAGGTGACCTCTCCACTCTTCCAAAGCTCTGCATCAACCCAGAGAAGCCAGTCGGAAGACTCGGTGACGCAATCGACACCATCCGCGAACTCACCTCTGGTGCAGAACTCAAGAAGTCCGGCAAGGCATTCTTCGACTACGACGGTGCAAAGCTGACCGGTGTTACCCTCCCAGGAAAGAAGGGCATCCCAATCTACGTCGGTGCACAGGGTCCGAAAGTACTCGAGCTCGCAGGTCTTAAGGGAGACGGAGCACTCATCAATGCATCCAACCCGAAGGACTTCGAAGTTGCAATCCCAATCATCAAGGCAGCATGTGAATCTGTCGGCAAGAAGGGATTCGACGTTGGTGCATACACTGCACTCTCCATCGACAAGGACGAGAAGAAGGCAAAGAAGGCAGCAAAGATTGTCTCTGCATTCATTGCAGCAGGATCTCCGGAAGCACTTCTCCAGCGCCACGGCCTCGACCTCAACAACGTTGCAAAGATCAAGGACGCACTCGCACGCTTCGACTTCAAGTCTGTCAACGAGCTCGTCACTGACGCAGAACTCAACGCATTCACCATCTGCGGTACCCCAGACGACATCCGCCAGAAGTGTGAAGACTTAACCGCAGCCGGCGTTACCCAGATCATCTTCGGTTCCCCGCTTGGACCGGACATGACCAACTCTATCCGCCTGCTCGGAAAGATTATGTAAATTGGGGAAACCCATTTACACAATATTTTCCAGCTATTTTCTCTGCCGCTTTCTAAAGTGCTTTTGTATTCTCTGACAAACAGTCAGATATGCTAACGTCTGATACAGCCATTCAGAGTATTATTATTTTCCTCATCGGATTTACTGTGATTTGTGCCGCTTATGCCGCAAAACGAATTCTAATTCAAAGGACAAAAGGGAATGCAAAAGCAGTAGTCAAAGCATTGTATGCACCGATTATGGTCTGCGTAGGTCTGCTTACCGCATATGCAGTTATCTCAACTGCATTTCCCGAGTACATATCTCTGGAAGACAGATATTTTTCAGCAATTGGAATTCTTCTAGGCACTTGGGCTGTGTATCGAACAGTGCTCTATCTAATTGAACATGCATTTTCAAGCAGGAAAGATAAAAATCGCAGAGCAGTTCCTGTTGCAAAGTTTGCCGCAGAGATTCTTATCCTGGCAACAGGAATCTTTATGATTCTTGCAACGCTTAAGATTGATATCACTCCGCTTCTTGCAAGTGCCGGAGTTGTTGGAATCGCAGCAGCATTAGCTGCACAGGATTTTCTCGGAAACATCTTCGGCGGGATAGTGCTCTATACAGACGGTCCGTTTACAGAGGGAGACTGGGTGTATCTGAGCAATACCTATGGGCGCGTTCTCCACGTAGGTCTTCGAAGCACCCGCATCATGACTGAAGACAGCCAGATGATGATTATTCCAAACTCTATGATTTCAAACAACATCATCATGAACTACTCAAAGCCTGCCGAAGCTCTCTTAATCCGCGAGAATGTCGGGGTTGCCTATGATTCGGATGTTATGCTTGTAAAACAGAGCCTGCATGACGCTGTGGCATCCGCAGCAGAGAAGTCATCCGCCCTTTCTGCGGAAATCGAGACCGAGGTTGACTTCATGGAGTTTGGTGACTCTGCGCTGATATTTGAACTGACATTCGGTGCTGCATCAACCCACGTCAGACGTGACGCAGCAGACGCGGTGAATACTGAGGTCATCAGGATTTTCCGTGAGCGCGGAATTGAGATTCCATTCCCGCAGCGTGTGATAACTATAAATAAAGATACAGAATAATCAGAAAAAGATAAAGTGCCTCAGTCAAATATAAGGATGATGATTGAGGCAAACGATATTTTTGTTGGATGTATCGATCTGGTAATCGGATTTGCCGTTGCTTTACTGGTATTTCTGGTAACGCGCCTTATGATTGCCAAAACAAAACCCGGAATTTTCCAGGCAGTAATTACCGCGCTTGGACTGCCGGCAGTACTCTATGTTCTTGTCGCAACAGTCTACATCACCATCTCCGGCCACTTCTTTGAACTGATTCCGTTTGAGGCAATGTACTTTGCAGCCATCTGTATTCTCATCGGAACCTGGGCCGCACACCGTCTGGCAACAAGACTGGTCAATGTAGTCATGTGCTCCGCAAATGAGAACATGAAGAAATTCTGCCCTCTGGTCCTGTTCATCGCAAAGATTCTCATCTGGATGATTGGTCTCTTCATGATTTTAGGGGCCCTTGCGATTGATATCACCCCGCTTCTCGCAGGCGCGGGCGTTGCCGGAATCGCCGTTGCATTAGCAGCTCAGGACATCATTGGAAACATCTTCAGCGGATTCATGCTTAATGCAGACATGCCGTTTAACGAAGGCGACTGGGTATCTATCAGCGGAAACTATGGTCAGGTAGTACACGTTGGAATCAGAAGCACCCGCATCATGACCGCAGACAACCAGCTCATGACCATTCCAAACTCCAGTGTTTCTGCAGACATTATCATCAACTACTCAAAGCCGACTGAGTACATGGTTGTCCACGAGACCATCGGTGTTGCATACGGCTCGGATCTTGCACTTGTCAGAGAGAGTCTCTTCGAGGCAATGCGTTCTGCAATGAAGGATACAACCCTTTTCTCAAACGAAGTCGCACCGAATGTCTTCTTTATGGAGTTTGCAGATTCTTCATTAAACTTCGAGATTACCTTCTGCGCAGCATCCCCATCGGTTAAGAAGGGAGCCATCAACGCAGTCAACTGCGAAGTAGACAGAATCTTCCGCGAGAGAAACATCGACATCCCGTTCCCGCAGAGAGTTGTAACAATCGTAAAAGAGTAAAGGGATTTCCCCTTCTTTTTTATTTGTATTTGAACCAGCGTCCCTTTTCATCGTACTCGCCGTCCTCTTCTTCCGGTCTGTGATATGCCTGACCATTGTATACAGTCAGCATCCGCTTAAAGAAGTAGGTCTTAAAGGAGACAAAGAACGGCACAAAGACAAATGCGGTTACTGCGAGAGAGACAACAGATGCAAAGATAATTTCAGGTGTCAAAACAAGAGCAGTGAGCTCTTCAACCGGCATTGAGAGAAGAACCTCTTCGCTGATTTCAGTAAGCGGCAGAAGTGCTTCAAAGCCTACAAAGCTCATTACAAACGACATGAAGAATGATGCGAAGAAGAGCACTGCGATGTTCATCAGATAGAATGCAGTAATCGAGAAAGAACCAAGAGATACACGCTTTGCACTGTCTCTTACTGCCTGCCCCATCGTTAAGTTGTGACGGATTGCTGTGATGTCTGCGAAGTAACAGAAGAATACCAGCGGGATAACCACAAAGAAGCTGATGTATAACGACATCTCAGCAGGAACTCCGAAAAGCAGGAGAAGCGTTGTTGCCAGATTCATTAAGAACCATGTCAGAAGAACAAGAAGAATATTCGGGAAAAGACAGCGGCGGAAACCGTATCTGGCATATATCTTAAATGCTCCCTTCTTTTTGTTATTATCAATCAGAACGCCATAGGTTCCGGCTAAAACATACGGGAAAGCAAAGAAGAAAATAACCATCACTGCAAGTCCTGCCACTTCGTTTACCGTAAATGCCAGATAGTAGGTCAGAAGAATTGCAAGGGCTGCGAATATGCCTGAAATCCAGACATGCGGCATCTTACCGTAAGCTTTTACGGCCTGAGTTAAGGATGCAAAGACCATTTACTCACCGGTTCCTCGGCATGGCCACAAACTCTCTTACCTGAAGGTCAAAGAAGGTCGCTGTATGCGACGGAAGGATAACAAGGACCGTGTCTGCTCCTTCAGCAGTACCGCCTACAGCGATTACCTCACGGTCAACAGGAATCGCACCCTGGTCTGCTGCGATTAATACACATTCAACAGCCACCTTCATACCAATGCCTACTGTGCGTCGGAATGCTTCAGCGATGGCTTCAGTTCTGGATGCGCCCCCAAGCCTGCGCGAAATTGCACGCTCCATGCCGGATAAAGCATGTGTTCCAGTAACGATGCTGACACCTTCCTTTGTCAGTTCTTCTGCAAGTTCGCAGTCAAACTCCCAGATTCCAGGACCCTCGAAGCCCACTGCATGAGTTACAACAACTAAGTGCAGGCCTGCTTTTTTGCACTCTTCCCAAAAGATGCGGGCAGTGTACCCGCTGCATGATGCGATAACAACAGAGGTAAGTCCCAGCTCCTTTGCACGGGACACCGCAAGCTCTGCGCAGTCTTTTGTATTCTCCTTTCCCTGAGCTGAAAAATATGTAATTGATTTTTCTGTTTTCATGCTTATTCTCTCTTCACCGCGAAGTTCACAAACTCGGTGAAAACATAGTCTGAGACCTCGATATTTTTAACAATCGCTCGCGGACAGGAGTAAGTCATTGAGAGGAACTTCTCAATAATTGCCTCATCACCTGTTACCAGAGCGCGAACTCTGCCGTCTGAAAGGTTCTCAACTTCCCCGGTAAGCCCTGCACTGTCTGCAATCCGTTTAACGCATGAGCGAAAGCCTACTTTCTGTACTTTTCCGGAGAAGAGAATTTCGACGGTTTTTATCATGATACAGTCCTGTCCTTTGGTCTCCTTAAGTATTGGATGTGATAATTTAATAAGTAGTTGAGAAATTCGGCGTTACAACTAATTCAATTATAAATCGTGGTTTGGGTACAACACCGCCCCGCTCAAAACCCTCTTACCTTCCAAAAGCCAATATTATAACACTATGGCACCTGAAAAAAAGCTCACCCCTGCTATGCAGCAGGTCAAAATGTTCAAAGAACAATACCCTGACTGTATCCTGTTCATGCGCATGGGGGACTTCTATGAGACCTTTTTTGAAGATGCCGAAATATGCTCACGCGAGCTTGACCTGGTGCTTACATCCCGCTCCAAAGATCCGGAAGGAAACCCTATTCCCCTATCGGGAATCCCCTATCATGCCGTAGACTTATATCTCCCCCGCATGATTCGAAAAGGATACAAGGTTGCCATTTGCGAGCAGGTAGAAGATCCAAAACAGGCAAAAGGAGTTGTCAAACGTGATGTTGTCCGCGTCGTTACGCCAGGCACAGCTATAGATGCAGACATTATCCCGGGACAGGGTGCACGCTACCTGATGGCGGCAAATCCAGACCTCAAAAAACAGATAATAGGTCTTGCATTCCTCGATATCACAACAGGCGAGTTCTTCATCAAAGAAATCCCGGCATCAGAAGACTTCTCCACACTCGCAACAGAAATCGAACGCTATTCTCCGCTTGAAATCCTTGTGCCGCAGGACACTCCAAGAGACCTGATTCCCTTCCTTGCATCAACAGGAAGAGTACTTACCCCGGCCCGCTCCATCTTCTTCGACAACGCCGAACAAACCTTATGCGAACAGTTCGGTGTTGCATCCTTAGACGGCTTTGACACAAGCTCAGAACTCTGCCTCTCTGCCGCGGCCGCTGCTGTCTGCTACACCAAAGAGACACAGAAGGTATCCCTCTCACACATTCAGGGCTTCTCGAAAAAATACGACACCGATGCAATGATTTTAGATGCGGTATCGCTTCGAAACCTGGAAATCCTAACACCGCTCAGGGGAGACAGAAACGATACAACTCTCTTCGGTTTCTTAAACCGAACCAAAACACCAATGGGCGCACGTACACTTCGAAGCGTCTTAACCAGACCATCCACCTCCACATCAGAGATTAACTACCGCCTCGATGCAGTTCAGTACTTTGTGGAACGTCCGGTGCTCCTCTCATCTGTCCGCAGTGTGCTTGCAAGACTATCTGATATTGAGCGTATCGCAGGGCGCATATCGTATGGCAACGCATCGCCGCGTGACCTGCTCTCTTTGTCTGCAAGTCTCTCTGCAATTCCTGCTCTCTCAGAAGAGCTGGCGTCTTCTGCAGGACTTCTTCGCGACAAACTCCAAGAGATACCTGAGTTTGGCGGAATCTCTGATCTCATCCTCTCCGCAATCGTAGAAGAACCTCCCGTAGTTTACAAAAATGGAAATGTAATTCGCGCAGGATACAGCAAAGACTTAGACGCCCTTCGTGATGTTGTTGCAAACGGCAGAAGCTGGATTGCCGAGCTCCAGAACACCGAGCGCGAAAGAACCGGCATCAAATCCTTAAAGATTGCATACAACAACGTCTTTGGATACTACATCGAGGTAACGAAAGCAAACTTAGACAAAGTGCCGCCTGAGTACGAGAGAAAACAGACCACAGCAAACGGTGAACGCTTCACAATTCCGGCACTTCGCGAGCGCGAAGCTTTGATGGCTCAGGCTGACGACAGAATGCTCGCCTTAGAGATTCAGCTCTATGAAGAGCTTATCGAAACCCTTCGCAGCCACGTCCGTGAACTTCAGGCAGCAGCCTGTGCACTTGGTGTTATTGATAATCTCGCCTCATTTGCAGACCTTGCTCTTACCAATGACTACGTACGTCCTGAACTTGTCGAGCGTCCGGAGCTCTTAATCCGCGACGGCCGCCACCCGATTGTCGAAAACGCAGTTCCAGGAGGATATGTTCCAAACGATACCGAGATGAGTTCTGTTGAAAAACAGATTCTGATTCTGACCGGAGCAAACATGGCTGGTAAATCCACCTACATGCGAAGTGTTGCTCTCCTCGCAATTATGGCTCAGACCGGCTCATTTGTTCCGGCACGCTTTGCAAGAGTTGGAATTGTTGACCGCGTATTTACCAGGGTTGGAGCATCTGATGACCTGGCCGGAGGTCAGAGTACCTTCATGGTCGAGATGCTGGAACTTGCAAACATCTTAAACAACGCAACGGAAAAAAGTCTCATCCTGCTTGATGAAATCGGCCGCGGAACAAGTACTGTGGATGGATACTCAATCGCCCGTGCTGTTCTCGAATACCTGCACGGAAAAGGAGCAGCAGGTCCAAGGACACTTTTTGCAACGCACTTCCACCAGCTTATATCCATCGAGAGCGAACTTCGCCGCGTCAAAAACTACCACTTTGCTGTAAAAGAGGATGCACATGACATCACATTCCTTAGAAAACTTATCCCGGGAGCAACTGACAGAAGTTATGGTATTCATGTTGCAAAGATTGCCGGAGTGCCGAAGAAAGTGCTCACAAGAGCTGAAGAGGTCTTAAAGTCTGCACTCCGTGAGGATGCCGTATCAGGAGGACAGAAGTACTACACGCAGATGCTTCTCTTCGACTCAGCACCGGAAAAAGCAGAGCCGTCAGCAGTTGAAGAACGCCTGCGTGAAGTAAATCCAAATGACATTACACCAATGCAGGCGTTAATGCTCATCAACGAACTCAAAGCCTTAATGGAGAAGAAATAATGGGAAAAATCCGCGTTCTCGATGAAGAAACCATCAACCACATCGCAGCGGGTGAAGTGGTTGAACGTGCGGCTTCGGTCGTCAAAGAGCTTGTCGAAAACGCTGTTGATGCGAAAGCAAAGAAGATTATAATCGACCTTTCAGCAGACACCTCGGCAGTGAAACGCATCTCTATCACTGATGACGGCGTTGGACTTAGTGCGGATGATGCTGTCCTTGCGTTTCGTCAGCATGCGACAAGCAAAATCTCAAAGCCTGATGATCTGGCAGAGATTGTAACTCTCGGTTTCAGAGGTGAAGCTCTGGCAAGCATTGCCGCTGTTTCTAAAGTAACATTCACCTCTAAAGAGCGCGGCTCGTCTGCACCTGAAGCCGTACAGGTAGTAATCCATGGCGGGGAACTCATTCGCCAGACCTTTGTCGGAGCTCCTGATGGAACAACCATTATCGTAGAGGATTTGTTCTACAATACTCCGGCACGCCGTAAATTCCAGCGCTCGGTGTCCACTGAGCTCTCACACATCTATGATATGGTAGAACGCATCGCTCTCGCCCACCGTGACGTGGCTTTTGTTCTCCTCTATCAGGGAAAGGAGAGGTTTAGAACATACGGCACCGGTTCATATCCTGACGCTGTTGCGGCAGTCTTTGGCACAACCTTTGCCCGTGACCTTCTTCCGGTTGAAAAAACAGGCGGTATCGCAAATGTCCATGGCTGGGTTTCCAAGCCCGGATGCAACATGCGCCCAACGCCGACGCGATTCTATCTGACGATTAACGGACGTCAGATTACATCCAAATCTCTCCAGTGGGCTGTCCGCGAAGGATACGGCACGCTTCTTCCAAAGGGAATGTACCCTGCTGCATTCCTGGACATCACACTCGACCCGCGTGAAGTGGACGTCAATGTCCATCCGACAAAGCGTGAGGTTCGTCTCTCAAGGGAACGTGATGTTGGCTCGGTTGTTCGTGATGCTGTATACACTGCTCTTCACGATGACGAAATCTTTAGTGCATCTCTTTCTGTTTTGGCAGAACCCAAACAGCAGAAGCTCTTTGATGAGGACAAGAAAGAGGAAATAGCAGAGAAGCGTGCTGAAGAAAAGGTATATGCGCCTGCTGTTGAACATGTGCCGTCTCCAAAACGCAGTCTGCATGAAGCAGTGATGTCATACCTCACCCCATCAGCACCCGCAGAACCAGTTCGTTCTGCACATCGCCAGACTGATATTCAGTTAAGACGTACCGAGACCGTGACTGAAGAGAAGACAGTGGTTGAAGTACCCGAGGTTTTAGGTCAGATTGGCGAGACATACATCGCATGCAGAAACGCAAAAGGTGAGCTTGTAATCGTAGATCAGCACGCAGCACACGAGCGGGTTATGTATGATCAGCTCTTAAAAAAGGTCGAAGAGAAGAAGGCATCGCAGGAGCTTTTAGCACCTGTAACTCTTACGCTGTCGAGAGCAGAATCTGCACGTATGCCTGAGCTTTCGGAAATCCTCTCTCAGGCAGGGTATGTTATCGAACCATTCGGGCAGGATGTCTGGGCAGTTCGCTCAGTTCCTGTAATCTCATCAACCCTTGGGGATGTTAAAGTAATTCATGAAATCATCGCTGAGACAGCAGGCATCACCGAGAAGAATCCGGAACGTGTTTTGGATAGGGTTGTTAAAACTGTAGCCTGCCGCGCTGTTGTCAAAGGAAACACTCCTCTTACCAAAAATCAGATGGAACGCCTGCTAAAACAGCTTTCGGAAACCGACTCTCCTTATACATGTCCTCACGGAAGACCGACGGCACTTGTTTTCCCGAAGGAAAAACTTGCCTCAATGTTTCTTAGGACGTAAGTTTAAGGATAGCTTCTTTTTTCAGGAATAACCCCGCGGACACCTCCGCGCGGGTTCTCCACATCGCCTGTGTATCTTGGAATCAGATGCACATGCACATGAAATATTGTCTGCCCGGCAGCCTCACCGCAGTTGATTCCTATATTGTATCCGTCAGGTGAAAACTTTTCATCGAGCATCTGCTTTGCCTCTGATATCAGCAAAAAAATAGATCTCTGCTCCTCTTCTGTTAAATCAAACCAGTCCGCTGCATGTCTTCGCGGAATAATTAGAAGGTGTCCTCTAGACACCGGATATGCATCATATCTTGCATATGCGAGATCATTTCCAAGTACCTCGCATCCAGTGTCACAGAACGGACAACTCATCTCTTTCTCACCAGAGCACGAAGGTCTGTGACATAGACATCCAGAATATCGCGGATACTTGAAAGCAGGCCCGGCGAGAACTTAAACATAAGGAAAGCAATTATGATAATCAGCAGGAACGCGCCGCCTTCGCATATCACATTATGTGACCAGAAGTAGCTTGCAAAGCCCGGGATTGTTGCATGGGTTACAACATCCTCAAACCAGGGGAACCACTGACCAAAGTATGCCATAATCACAAACACATTGCGGAAAATGTTTACAATATAGATTGGAACACTCACCAGAAGAATCAACGCAATCTTCTTACCCAAAGACGTCTTAGTCAGGAAAACAACCCCGATTAAAATGGCTATCGCCGTAATTCCGGTACATCCGAGAACAATCTGGTCACGGTATCCATGCGCATATCCCGGAATCAGCCACACTGACTCAAACATATTCCAGGCATACATCTTAAACGGATAATCGATTAGATAGAAGAACTGCTGAACAAAGTAAACAACTGTCTCAATAAGCCAGTTTCCAAGAGGTTCGAAGACAGCAAACGGCGCATAAATAATCGCGGCAACACCTGCTCCACGGGTGAAGTTTTTAATCGGCTCATTATCTGCTAAGAGACGTTTGATTGTGATATAGAGAAGCGGCAGACAAAGAACAATCAAAACCGGATAGAAAACATTTCCTTCATGGAAAATAAGCTCTGGAAGCATGCACACAAATCCTGCGATAAGCGCGGACCAGGCAGCAATACCAAGATATTTCTGATATTTGCCCGGGATATAGAACAGCACAAAGCAGATAAGTGCAGTCATGAAGCAGATGATTTTCAGGATATCTAGCATAATCAGATAACTGTTTTTCCCTGTAGGATTATAGTCTTTATTCAATGGGATGTTTAGCTTTCTCCGTAAATGCTATTAAGCACGAGGTACAACTTTATATTCTATGATGTTTTGTCCAGAATGCGGGAAACTCATGAAGTCAAAGGACGGTAAGCTCACCTGCTCTAAATGCGGCTACGCAGAAGAAATCACTGCAAAAGAAAAAGAGCAGATGAAAAAGGTCGCCTACATGCAGGAGAATGATATCTTAATTGTTGACGGTGACGAGAACCTTGGAACCAAACCAACTCTTGCTGTCACCTGTCCAAACTGCGGTCACGACCTTGCAGAATGGTGGCTTAGACAGATTAGAAGCGCAGATGAATCTGAGGTCAGATTCTTCCGCTGTACTAAGTGCCGTCACACCTGGCGTGAGTACGACTAAATTCATCATACCTGAATGCTGATGCGGCATTTACCCATCCTTTTTTTAACTCAAACAAACCGAGTATTTATATAGATGTGTGTTGAACTATAACATATGTCAACTTTTCCTGCTGAGTCATTGAAAATTGAGAATGTCGTTGCATCAACAAAGCTCAGCGATTCGCTGGACCTTGTGTCTCTCGCATCCCTGATTCCTGGGGCGGAGTATAATAAGAAACGTTTCCCGGGCGTTGTTCTTCGTATGCAGGAGCCAAAAATTGCGGCATTGGTTTTCGGTTCCGGAAAAGTTGTTTTAACCGGTGCAAAAAGTATTCCAAGTCTTGCAGACGGTCTTGCAGCCCTTGTCAAGCTGATGAAGGATTTGAAAATCGAGATTAATGATAACCCGACTTACAGTATCCAGAATATTGTAACATCAGCAGACCTTGGTTCCCGCATCAACTTAAATAAAATCGCCATGAGTCTGACACTTGATAAAATCGAGTACGAGCCTGAACAGTTCCCGGGACTTGTGTACCGCTTAGATGATCCAAAGGTGGTTGTTCTTCTCTTTGGTTCCGGAAAACTGATTATCACCGGCGGAAAAGTAGCAGAAGACGCACAGCGGGCAGTTGATAAAATCTATCAGGATTTACAGAGCCTTAAGATGCTCTAAACCTTTTTTTTAAAAAAAAAATTATCCGTGGTAGAAGTACTCTGCACTTCCGTATGCCACGGTGTTTCCGTCACGAAGAGCTTTGATTACATCGTCCATGGTAGATTCTGGAGAAAGTACGAGGCGGTCGTTTCTTCCAAAGACCTGGAATAAGAGCTTATCGCGAACACCAAGTCCCGGGGACGGTCCATGCCACATGTGTTCTCCAAAGTCGTTTACCCCCTGCACTGCCGGGAACGGGAACTTTGGAGCTGGTCCTTCCTCATACCCAGGCGGTACGTGCCCCACAGACGGAATGTTCCAGATTACCCAGATGCACTTGTTCTTCTCGTCTCCCGACTTGTTCTGAACGATAACTGCCAAGTACTGAAGGTCTTTTGGAACTCCTTCGAGCTGAATCCGCGGTGAGATGTTTCCTCCGTTTAAGGTGCTTGATGGTGTGATGCCGTTTACGCCAAGATTAATAGTGATTGAATCCATACTCATACATCAGCAGGAAAGATTAATAGATTATGGATAGAGGCAAAAATGAGGAAACTGACGATATATACTGACGGAGCATCCAGAGGAAATCCCGGACTTGCTGCCTGTGCATGGATTATACTTGATGGATTAGAGGTGTTGGAGGCTGAATCTGCCGGAGCAGGCGAGAATACAAATAACTTCGCGGAATACACTGCTCTAATCAGTGCTCTTCGCTCGGCTAAAAAGTACTGCACTCCAAATGAAACTGAGCTTGATGTTTATTCTGACAGTGAGCTGATGATTCGGCAGCTTAGAGGTCAGTATGCTGTGCGTTCTCCTGCATTAAAGCCGCTATTTTCAGAGGCGGTCAGGCTTTCAAAGGACTATGCATCTGTATCATACACACATGTCCCGCGTGAGAATCCGTATATCAGTTCATGTGACTGGATGTGCAATCAGGCGCTTGATATGCTCAAAAAAAGAGAGGAAGAGCGCCGCTCTGTTCCAAAGCCTGTGTGCATGCCTGTTGGAATCGTACACTCTCCATACAAAGAGGCGGGTTCTGCGCCAAAACAGGGCAGAATTACAAACGACATAAGTGAGATTGAGATTTATCCTGAGTTCGAAGACGCTCTTGACGGGCTTTTTGCAGGTGATGATATCTTTGTGCTTTGCTGGTTTGACCGTTCAGACAGAACTGTTCTTCTGACGAAATCAGGAAGAGATCCAAATGGACCTGCCCGCGGTGTTTTTTCAACCAGAAGCCCTGCTCGTCCAAATCCAATCTCATTAACGCTTGTCAAACTTTTAGAGATTGACGGCAACAGGCTTTCTGTCAGAGGACTTGAGATGCTTGACGGAACACCTGTCCTTGATATCAAGCCGTACTATGCTGACATCGACAGTCCAAATGTCTGATTTGACTGCTATCTTTATTGTCTGAAACTTACAAACTAATACTATTCATGGATGTGATTAAAAAACAGCTGGTTCTGCTTTTATGCTCGACAGCTTTGCTTATCGCATCCCCTTTTGCTGACTATCGTATTTTAGCGCTCATTGGTGTTGTTTTTTCGGCGCTGATGTATTTTGTCGGAAACATACGCTATTTTGCGATAGGAACAGCGGTTTTATCTCTTCTCTATGGTCTTGGGATTATTCCGGCATCGGCATTCTTCGGCCCGCTTGTTATGGTTCTGTTCGGAGAGCTTCTTAAGACTTTGTCGGTAAAGACTGGTCATTCTCTTGCCGTATTTGGTGCCGGCTCTGCCGCTGCTCTTATTTTTGCGATGCTTTATACGAATGAATTTGAGCCGCTTGTTGGGTCTCTTGCGATTCTTGTGCTTCTTATGCTTCGAAGTATTTTGGGTGAGCGTGAGGATGGTTCGATGCTTAGTTTAATTGGTGTCTCCATGACTATCGTTCTCTTTGAGGATCTGGAGTTTTTAGTTGACCTGAGAACACTTGCTTTTGCGATTCTTCTCTGTGCTGCGTTTGGCTATTTCGCATACCGTGCGAATACTATTGATTTAACAGGAGTGTTTTCTGCAGTTCTTTTCGGAGTAATTCTTATTTCGTTTACGGATACTGTTGCGTGGTTCCTCATTATTCTGGTGTTCTTTATTTTAGGCTCGGCGTTTACGAAGTTTAAGTATTCGGAGAAGGAGTTTTTAGGAGTTGCGCAGGGTAAGGGAGGCAAGAGAGGGTATAAGAATGCGTTTGCGAATGTTGGCGTTGGTGTTGCCGCGGCAATTCTTTTCGGAATCACAGGCGATATGGTTTATGCAGCGGTGTTTCTTGGTTCTGTTTCGACAGCAACAGCTGATACTCTTGCAAGCGAGATTGGGGTTACAGGCGGAAATCCTGTTATGATTACGACATTAAAGCGCTGTCCGCCCGGAACAAACGGCGGCGTGACTTTGGTGGGTGAAGCTGCCTGTGTTCTTGGGGCTTTGATTATCGCAGGGCTTGGTTTCATGCTTGGTGTTGCTCCGTGGTATGTATGTCTGATTTCGGCAGCCGCAGGGGTTGTTGGTACTAATCTGGACAGTTTGTACGGTGCTCTTTTGGAGAACCGCGGCTTGTTTGGAAATTCCGGAACGAATCTTTTAGCAACGCTTTCCGGGGGTATCGTGGCTGCTTTGCTGTATCTGGCTGTAGCCTATCTTATTTTGTAAGGGTTAAAATACCCACATCCAGCCATTCTCTTTGAGCATCCGCTCCGCATCGCGGAACTCAGGCATCAGTCTCTCAACCTCTGCCCAGAAACTATCCTGATGGTGCCGATGCTCAATGTGGGCTATTTCATGCACCACTAAATACCTGATAACCAGTTTAGGCGCCAGAAGAATGCGCACATTCAAAATAATACCATTCTTCGGAGTACAGCACCCCCACTTCCTCTGCTGCTTGCGGATTCGAACCGCAGGAGGCTCAACACCTGCTGCTTTTGAAATCTCGGATACAATCGGTCGAAGAAGCTTTAGCCCCTCTCTTCTGTAAAGAAAAACAACAGCTTCGCAAAACACATCAGCCCCGGTTCCCAAAGGCCCTGTGAGCCTCAGCTCATCTCCAATAATTTCTGCCCTGACCTTATCCCCCTCCACACGCCGAATGCTAAGCTCCCGTCCGAAGAATGGAATCGTCTCACCTTCTGCGTAGTGTCTCTCAACTCTCTCACGCATCTCAAACTTTGTCCGATGACGGAAAATCCACTCTGCCTTGCTTTGGGCAAAAGACACTGCTTCCTCCTCCGAAATATGAGGCGGAATCCTTAGAATCACCTCTCCGCTCTCCTTTACGGTAATCCCAACCGTACGCCGCCTGTCTGACCGGATGACTGTTAATGGAATCTCCTCCCCGTCAAACACCACCGAACTCATAGATTAGATTATCATATCTGCGTGCCAATATATCTAACTGCATGTTTGTCCGCGGGATAGAGAAAGAAACCCTGCATCTCCTTCTGGAGATGGGAAAATCCTCGTATACGAACGAATACATGGTAATGCTTGGGGCAGATGAGGGTATCATCAACATTGTCTACCCAATAGCCGGGACTGTTACAGGTGAAGACTCAGCATCCATTTTCATGGATATGATACCGCTTGGAATGGGTTTTGTCGGAACAGCCCACAGCCACCCGGAAGGTCCAACCATCCCATCAGATGCTGATCTCTCGACATTCGCTGAGACAGGGCAGGTTCATATCATAACAGGTCAGCCCTTTAATGAAACAGCCTGGCAGGCATACGACAGACACGGACAGCCAAAACATCTGGATATCTTATAATGAAAAGAATTGTTGCAACAGGTACTTTTGACATTCTCCACCCGGGGCATGTTCACTTCCTCTCCGAATCAAAGAAGCTCGGCGACGAGCTGTGGGTAATTGTATCCCGTAAAAGAAACGTACGCCACAAGCCGGCACCTATCGTCTCTGAGGAACAGAGACTTATGATGATTAAGAGCCTCAAATGTGTTGACCACGCAATCTTAGGAGATAAAGAGGATATGTTCCGCCCGATTCTCGAGATAGATCCGGCAGTAATTACTTTAGGCTTTAACCAGTACTTCGATGATGAAAAGCTTCGCAGCCAGCTTGCAGAGCGCGGCATAAATGCAGAGGTTGTAAGAATTGGGGCATACACAGGCTCTCAGTTCACCTCATCTACGCAGATTATCGAAGAGGCTATCCGCAGGAGAGGAAATAATGAACACGATTGAGGAAGAAATCGAAAAGCTGACCGCGTTTGCCAGAAAGCGCGGAGCAGATGCCGCAGCAATTCCTGCGTCTTCGGTTGTTACAGCCGAGTGGGTTCGGATGAAGTGTTATTTCGGATGTCAGGGTTTTGGCCGCAGATTTGGTTGTCCTCCATACTCACCTACACCATCAGAGACTGCCGCGGTGTTGAAGGAGTTCAAGACAGCACTTCTCGTGCGTTTCGACGGAGATGTTGCAGAAGCTGGGCCTGAGCGTCTTGTAACCCGCGAACTTACATCATATGTTCAGCAGATGATGTATGATATGGAGAAGATGGCCTTCGAGGATGGATTCTACAAGGTTCTCTGCTATACAGGCCACCAGTGCGGATGGTGTAAATCCTGTGCCGCAAAGGAAAAAGGGGCAACAGCCTCGGACTGCCGGCTTCGCAAAAAGATGCGCCCGAGTATGGAGGCTGCCGGAATAGATGTGTACGCAACAGTCAAGGCTGCCGGCTGGGAGCTCGGCATTCTTACCTGCACTGATGTTCCGGGCGGTTCGAAGCTCGATTCACCTATGACTACTGTTATGATGCTTTTACTGGAGTAAATATGGCTCAGAGAAGACCTGCAAAAAATTCACCGTTCTTAGCACCGGTTCCGTTCTACTGGTGTGATGTCTGCCACGCGCCTGTAATGGGCCGGATTTGCACATGCGGAGCAAAGACACGCCCTGTATCTGTAACACCTCCGGGTGATGTCCGCCCTGCTTTTGAACGTGACAGAACGCTTGTAAACCGCATCTTCGAGGAGCAGTTCGGAGTTCCGCTGATTCCGGATGATCAGATAGCAATTCTCAACAAGGTGCCTGATGAGGACAGAATGGAGGAGATTATCTTAGGCGGTGCTGTTGTCTGTGCAATCCGTTTCCTTCCGGCAGAGAACCGCTGGGAGGTTCTTCCCCGTGAGGCTGCGGCAGAGTTCGCTTCTCCAACTAAGCGTATTATCCGCGTCAATGATGAGGCGGCAGGATATATTAAGGACGGAAGCAGCGTTCTTATGCCAGGTGTGACCTTTGTATCTCCTGATATTGCAGTGGGTGATGCGGTCTTTGTTATGAGCGAGGCAGGAGAGTGTGTGGCTGTCGGCCGTGCCAAGATGTCTTATGAGGAGACCGTCGGCGCAACACGCGGTCAGTTGGTTAGAACCCGCAGAACCCAGAAGCCTGTTGTTGATACCCACCCGACTACCTGGGACGATGCAATCAGGGCAAACAAGAACATCCTTGATATCTACGAGAACAAGTCTGTTGAGTTCGTAAAGGATGTTATCTCGAAAAATCCTGATCTTACGCCGACTGTTTCATACTCGGGCGGCAAAGACAGTCTGGTAACACTTCTGATTACTCTCAAAGCAGGATTAAAACTGCCGATGATTTTCGCAGACACTGGTCTTGAGTTTCCAGAGACAATTCAGAATGTCAAAGACGTTGCGGAAAAGTACGGGCTTTCTGTAATTTCTGAGTGCGGAAGTGAAGAGTTCTGGAAGGAGTTTGAGGTTCAGGGCCCGCCTGCAGTGGACTTTAGATGGTGCTGCAAATCATGTAAGTTAGCACCTGTCAGACGGATTATCGAGAAGAACTGGGGAGAGGCTGTATCTTTTATTGGACAGCGCAAGTTTGAGTCTGCAAAGCGTATGCAAAGCCCGCGTGTCTGGCGGAACAAGAATGTGCTCTGTCAGCTCTCGGCAGCTCCAATTCAGCACTGGACGGCGATGCATGTATGGCTGTATCTCTTCAGAGAGGAAGCTCCGTACAATCCGCTCTATGAGTTAGGTCTGGATAGAATAGGATGCTTCATGTGCCCGTCGTCTGATGTGGCATGCATGAAGGATATCGAAGCAAGATATCCTGAGATGTGGAAGGAGTGGGAGGCAAAGCTTTCTGCGTGGGGAGATGCACACGGTATGCCTAAGCAGTGGGCTGAGAAGAGTCTCTGGCGTATCCGCGAGAGAAATGAGGAAGACGCAGATACTGACAGCCACTTCTAATTTTTCTTTTTTCTGAGCTTCTTTTGAGATTTGAACCAATTTATGAGCGGATGTAGAGTGCGTGTCACACTCTTCACTGGTGCGTATATCATTTAGATTCTTGTTTTAAAATTCCAACAACCTCTATTTTTTAAAAACTATTGAGCCTCTCGTCCGTCGCGTCTGATACGGGTGTTTTACAACAGTTCTAACATATCCTGAGCGTTTGTGTCAGGTTTTACTTTGTACAGCACAGCGTCTAAGATGCCGTCTTCATCAATTACAAATGAAGAGCGGACAACGCCCATGCTTACTTTTCCGTAGAGCTTTTTCTCCTGCCAGACACCGTATTTTTGGATGGCATCAAGTTCAGTGTCAGAGATTAAGATAAACGGCAGGCCGTGTTTTTCTGCAAACTTCTGGTGTGATGCCTGACTGTCTTTGCTGATTCCGATTACGACTGCATTCTTCTTTTTGAACTCATCGTTTAGGGCTGCAAAAGCCAGGGCCTGTCTTGTACATCCTGCAGTGTTGTCTCTTGGATAGAAGTAGAGTACTACTTTTTGTCCTTTGAAGTCTGAAAGGGATATGATTTTTCCATCTTTGTCTGGAAGTGAGAACTCAGGGGCTGGCATTCCTGCATCTAACATATATCTAAATGGGACGCGGGAGATAAAGATGATTGCGGATTGGTAAAAAAGAGTTAAGGGTAGAGGACAGCACCGTGGTTCTGTCCTTTGGTTAAGAGAATATCTGCTGAGTCTCCAAGGATATCATGCATCTCTTTTACTGCTGTTGTGTCGTGTACGTCGTAAACTCCAAAGAGGGTTGGTCCAAGAGAGCTTAAACCAACACCCGGAATTCCTGCTTCCTTCATGAGGTTCATGGTCTGTGTAACCTCAGGCGGCTGAAGCTGGAACTCACATTTGTTAAATGCAATTTCCTGAATGCGGTTGATGCATGCGGAAAATCCTTCGAGGTCGTGTTCGATTAAGAACGGCACGAGGTTCATGAAGATGATGTGTGATAGGAGTTTGACTTCGTCTTTTGGAAGCGGACAGCAGGTCTGGAAGATGTTAATCTCTTCTCTTCCGCAGAAGTATGTTCCGATTTTTGGTCTGACAAGAGCAATGCCCCATTCTTCAGGGAAGTCGTATCTGCCGATTAAGACCGGCGGGATTGGTTCAGAGGCGGAGGACGGCATGAAGTCTTTCTTCTGTTTTTTGCTGTGTCCTCCGTCTACGATGAATCCTCCAAGGTCGAAGCCGTGTGCTCCAATACCGGATGTTCCGGCTCTTCCGACGATTTTTGCAAGATCAACGCTTGGCAGGTGGATTCCTGCGTGTTCTGTCATGAGCTTTGCTGTTGCCAGAGCAATCTGTGTGCCGGAGCCGAGGCCTGAGTGGGATGGGTAGGTTTTGTTTACAGTAAATGCAAACGGGTCTTCAATTCCAAGCTCAGCCCTGACGCGGTCTGCGGCACGGTTAATCTTGAGTGTGTATTCATCAACTACTGCCTGCGGCAGGTTCTTTTCGGCAAACTCAATGCTGTTCCTGTCGCTTTCAGCTAAGGTCATTGAGTATCCTGGTTTTTCGATAGTAAGGCCGATTCCCCCATCGACTCTTCCGTATGATCCGTTTAAGTCGATTAAGGCGATGTGTATTCGAGATGGTGTGTCAATACGCATGGTCTCGGTTTTCCGTATTCAGATATTACTGCTGAGATGATATAAGTTTCCTCGGGTACTTGCGCTTTATTGTGTTGAGCGCATGAAATCCGGCTGGATTTGTAACACTGTGTTTTTGTTTCGTAGCACTATGTCTTTCTGTATTTTGAAAAATATTGTTTTGTATTGTATATTCTTCGATATAATGCCTCATTTTTCGTTTGAAGGTGAAATATTGCTTCAACTCCTAAAAGGGGAATCCTTATATTGACACAATTTCATACTATTTAATGTCCCGAGAGGGGGCGGACTCTATCTCCCCGGATGGGTTCGCCTGACCCGCCTGAAAAGGCTGGTCGTGGACGTGTAGAGAAACCCGTCACTGACCGCCAGTAATTACTAAAAGTAACGACAGCAAATTTCAGGGAAAGTAACGGAAAACAGCCTAAAGAAAAATTACCTTAATTAAGAGGCAAAATTATGGCAAAATACGCAGATGTAATTGACCTTTACGACGACAACGGAAAGCTCTTAAAGAGCAACGTTGCACTCGAAAAGATCAGCCCACTCGTCAACCCGGCAATCAAGTCCCTTGTTGACAACGCAAAGAGAACCGTCGCAGTCAATCTCGGTGGTGTAGAGGCAGCATTAAAGAACGGTAAGATCGGAAAGCACCAGCAGATCCTCGGCCGTGAACTTAACCTTGACATCGCAGGCAACATCGACGCAATCGAAGCAAAGATCAAGCAGTACGTCTCCGTTGAGGAAGGCGATGACACCGAGATCAAGCGCTTCAACGATGGTAAGCTTCTCTTAGTCAAAGTCCCGAAGGCACGTATCGAGGCAGCAGCAACCTACGATGCATCCCTTCTCTCTGTTGCAGCAGCAACCACCTACGCACTTGTCGAGGAGTTCAACGTCGACATGTTCGACGCAAACACCGTCAAGGCAGCAGTCTTTGGTTCCTACCCGGTCTCCCAGGCACTCGACGGCGGAGCATGTTCCATGATCATGTCCATCCCGCAGAACAACGAGTCCCTTGGTTACGCACTCCGTAACATTCCGGCAAACCAGACCGTTATGATGACCCACCGCAATGCAATGCAGGGTGCAGCACTCGCAGCAACCTTCGAGCAGGCAGGTCAGTTCGAAATGGCAAACGCAGTTGGTCCATTCGAGCGTGCACAGCTCTTAATCTACGCATACCAGGGTCTTAACGCAAACAACATCGTCTACGATCTCGTTAAGGAGAACGGCCAGACCGGTACCGTCGGTACTGTCATGCAGTCCCTTGTCGAGCGTGCAGTTGAGGACAAAGTCATCACCCAGACCGCAGGCCAGGCAGGCGGCTACTTCAAGCCATACGAGACCAAGGACCCAATGCTCTGGAATGCATACGCATCCGCAGGTACCCTTGCAGCAACTATGGTCAACGCTGGTGCAGGACGTTTCGCACAGGCAGTTTCCTCCACTCTGCTTTACTTCAACGACATTCTTGAGCACGAAACCGGTCTCCCAGGTGCAGACTACGGTCGTGTCATGGGTGCAGCAGTCGGATTCTCCTTCTTCTCTCACTCTATCTATGGTGGAGGAGGACCAGGTATCTTCAACGGAAACCACGTCGTTACCCGTCACGCAGCAGGAAACGGTATCCCATGTATCGTTGCAGCATGTGCACTTGATGCAGGAACCCAGATGTTCTCCCCAGAAGGAACCGCAAAGATTTACGGTGAGACCTTCGGCAGCATCGAAGAGTTCGCAAACCCGCTTCAGGCAATTGCAAAGGCTGTATAAGCCGGCTAAGATTTCTGCGTAAGCAGATTAGGAGATTGAATGACAGAAGCAAATTATCCACAGGTAAGAATCACTCCAACCAGATTCCTGAATCCGGAAACCACCGAGGATTTACTCGACAAGATTTTCGCTGTAGGCGGCATCCGCCGTATGGTGTTAAACGGTCCGAATCTTCCGGCAACGGTACCGTATGGTCCGGCCAGAGGAGCTCCGAACCCGCACTCTTACAGACGTACTATCAAGGTTTGCGGAGAAGACTTTGAACTTCGCGTTCATGTCGGAGACATCCTTCTTGAACTTGAGGACGAGTCAGTAATTCCGGCTGTCAAGGAGGCATGCGATGCAGTCTTCGCCGATAAGTTCCCGTATGGATTCGGTAAGGGCAGATTTATGCGGTCCAACTTTACGTTGTCCGACTACGCCAAGTATGGCGTTGTTGAGGATGACCGTATTCTTGGAATGAGCGATCCGAAAAGCAAACAGCGACCAATGATTGTTCAGGGTACGAAATAATGCCTCTCGGACGTGTTACTCAACTTGTAGACTGCAGACACAGTATGGGAATGGGTAAAGGGGGCTCCCTTGCCCAGAGGGGAACCATCTCTGAATGCAAAAATCCTGACGTCATTATCGTGGGTATGTCCCCCGGCCGGAGACATATTACAAAACCCGTCTGCGACATTACGTCAGCACTGCGGCAGCAGGGGATTGAATACAGCGTAAGTACCCTGGTGCTGAACGCCGGCAGCGGAGTTCCACCAGACGCAGAGATTGGAGGGGTAGCACTTGGCTCAAACTTCGGTATTACCGACCGCGAAATCGAGCAGATAGAACGCCACAAAGTGGCTGTTCTTCACCACGGAAACATTCGATCACACGTAGTTCACAAGTGCCGTAAAATTCTGCAGCAGTGCAGCGTTGATGCTGTTGTTGTCTGCCAGGCTCCGACGGACTACGAGGACTTTGCACGTGCGGGCGTAAAGACTGCATATGTTATGCCGAAACCCGGCGATGTCAAAACAAAAGGCATTGTCAAAGGAATCGTCACAGGAATTACCAGAGGACAGACTCCGAGCCGTGTATCAATGTCGAATGTCATTCATGAAGTATTACGAATAATGAAAACTTAACCAAAAATTAGGTGAAAAAACTATGGCATACACACCACAGTATGGACCAGGAACATCCCGCGTTGCAGAAGTTCGCCGCAACCAGATGAACCCAAACGTTAAGCTCCAGAAAATGCGCAGCGTCACCGATGAAGACCTCGTTCTCATTATGGGACACCACGCACCAGGAGCAGCATACGGATCTGCACACCCGCCACTCGCAGAGCAGGGTGAACCAGACTGCCCGATCAGAAAGCTTGTTGCACCAACCGAGGGAGCAAAAGCCGGTGACCGTGTCAGATACATCCAGTTCGCAGACTCTATGCTGAACGCACCATGTCAGCCATACCAGAGATCCTACCTCGAGATGTACCGCTACCGCGGTATCGACCCGGGAACACTCTCTGGACGTCAGATTATCGAGTGCCGTGAGCGTGACCTTGAACAGTACGCACGCGAGCTCATCGAGTCCGAACTCTTCGACCCAGCAACTGTTGGTATCCGTGGTGCAACTGTTCACGGACACTCCCTCCGTCTCGCAGAGAACGGAATGATGTTCGATGCAGTACAGCGCTGTATCCTCGACGACGACGGAATCGTCAAGTACGTCAAGGACCAGGTCGGAAACCCGCTCGACCGCAAGGTCGCAGTCGGCAAGCCGATGGACGCAGCATGGCTCAAAGAGAACACCCCGATGTTCCACTCCCTTGTTGGAACTGCACTCCGTGATGACGCAGAGTACGTTGCATACGTCCAGCGCATCCACGCACTCCGTACCAAATACGGATTCATGCCAAAGGAGGACTAAACATGGCTAAAGTAGAAAAGACCCAGAAACTTTTCCTTGACGCACTCAAGCAGAAGTTCCCACAGCAGGATGTTGCATCCACCACCACCGAGTTCTACAAGTTCAACGGTGTCCACCAGTCTGCACGTAAGACCGAGTTCCTTAAGGAGAACGAGGCAATCGTTGCAAAGCGCGGTATCTCCATGTACGACCCGGACCACTGCCACTTAGCAGGTGTCCCAATGGGTCAGCGTCAGCTCATGACCTACGAAGTCTCCGGAACCGGAACCTTCGTTGAGGGTGATGATCTCCACTTCGTCAACAACGCAGCAATGCAGCAGATGTGGGACGACATCCGCAGAACTGTAATCGTTTCCATGGACATGGCACACCAGACTCTCCAGAAGCGTCTCGGTAAGGAAGTTACTCCGGAAACCATCAACGAATACCTCCACGTTGTCAACCACGCAATGCCAGGAGGAGCAGTCGTTCAGGAACACATGGTCGAAACCCACCCGGCATTAACCGACGACTGTTACGTCCGTGTCTTCACTGGTGACCAGGAACTCGCAGACTCTCTCGAGTCCCAGTACGTCATCGACATCGAGAAGCTCTTCCCGAAGAAGCAGGCAGAAGCACTCCAGGCAGCAGTCGGCAAGTCCCTCTGGCAGTGTGTTCACATGCCAACCATCGTCGGAAGAACCTGTGATGGTGGAACTACCTCCCGCTGGTCCGCAATGCAGATCGGTATGTCCTTCATTGCAGCATACCGCATGTGCGCAGGAGAAGCAGCAGTCGCAGACCTTTCCTTCGCAGCAAAGCACGCTGGTGTCATCAACATGGCATCCTCCCTGCCGGCCCGCCGTGCACGCGGTCCGAACGAGCCAGGAGGAATTCTCTTCGGTAACTTCGCAGATATGATCCAGGCAGACCGTGTCAACCCGTACGACCCGGCAAAGGCAACCCTTGAAGTTGTCGGTGCAGGAGCAGTCCTCTTTGACCAGATCTGGCTCGGTTCCTACATGTCTGGTGGTGTCGGATTCACTCAGTACGCAACTGCAGCATACACTGATAACATCCTCGACGACTTCGTCTACCACGGTATGGACTACATCCACGACAAGTACAACGTTGATGTCACCAACCCGAACCCGAACGACAAAGTCAAGCCAACCCAGGAAGTTGTCAACGACATCGGTACTGAAGTCAACCTCTACGGTATGGAGCAGTACGAACAGTTCCCGACCATGATGGAAGACCACTTCGGTGGATCCCAGCGTGCAGCAGTTCTTGCAGCAGCATGTGGTACTACCACTTCTATCGCAACCGGTAACTCCAACGCAGGTCTGAACGCATGGTACCTGTCCCAGCTTATGCACAAGGACGGATGGTCCAGACTTGGTTTCTTCGGCTACGACCTTCAGGACCAGTGCGGTTCCGCAAACTCTCTCTCCATCAGACCAGATGAGGGATGTATCGGAGAATTCCGTGGACCGAACTACCCGAACTACGCAATGAACGTCGGTCACCAGGGAGAATACGCAGCAATCGTCGGCGCAGCACACATTGGTCGCGGTGACGCATGGGCACTCTCCCCGCTTATCAAGATCTGCTTCGCAGACCCGGCACTCAAGTTCGACTTCGCAAACCCGCGTGCAGAATTCGCAAAGGGAGCAATCCGCGAGTTCATGCCAGCAGGAGAGCGCGGACTTATCATCCCGGCACAGTAAGAGGATTATTTATAATCCCCTTATTTTCTCATTTCGTCAGTTTCCAAAACGCGCATTTTTTCATTTCATTTATATACTCACAACTGCCTCTCTGAGAAGAAGGATTTTAAAGGGCTTTTTTATCAATTTTATTTTAGATGATATAAAGTGCAGTTTATTATAGAAATGTATTTTGAGTTAGTAAAAATTATTTTGTTTAATTTTCGACATTTTTCTCATCTGCTGATGTGATTTTAGAAATTGACGAATTTTTGTGTCGATTTTTTCGCATAGATTATATACCAATCAACAACAAACATTTTAGTGTCCACACTTTGTACTCCATTCTTAAGAGTGGTAACGTTTTACGAACACTTGAGACGCATCCTTCGTTTCTTTCGGCATACTTTATGCCTGGAAACAACTTAGGTTCCGGAAATCTTATCCACAAATCCGGAAACAAAACTCAAGGGAGAATCTTACATGCAAGAAATTATTATCGGCATTGGAGTAACTGCCCTTGCGGGAGCTCTCGCAGCGGTTGCAGGTGCAGCCGAAGATACTGAGTCCAACATCGGATCACAGGGTGACCCGAACTCTCAGGTTCAGCTCGCACCGCAGATGGGATACACTCACCGTATCTACAACAAAGCAGTGAGTGGAGAACCACCGGCATACACCCTGTGGGTGACCCTTGCTTGTGGTGTTGCATGGGCATTCCTCATGATGGGAATGAATGCAATCCTCGCAATTGTCTTAGGAACAGTTCTCGCAACTATCGTGCAGGGAGTTTACGCAACTACTGCATACCTTGGAAGAACCGCAAGTCTTTCCAAGTTCGGACAGCCGGTCTTTACTGATGTTCTGAAGTCAGTAACCACCGTGACCATGGGTCATGCATTTGTAGCAATCTTTACCACCGTGGTAATTTGTTACCTTCTCGCAACTGTCATTGGCCACCCGTTCAGCCTTCCGCTCCTCGGTATCGTATGGGGTCTTGCACTTGGTGCAGCAGGTTCCGCAACCGGAAACCCGTACTATGGTAAGGAGCGTCAGTACCAGAACCAGAAGTTCGGTGCTGGTGTCCCGATTTCTGCATCCGGAAACATCGTCCGCTACGCAGAAGCAGGTCAGAGAAGCTCTATCGACAACGGTTTCTTCACCGCAAAGTTCGGAGGACCAGCATCTGGTCTCTGTTTCGGTTTAATCGTCTTCTTCGAGCTGTGGCGTACCGTCCTCTTCGAGCACTACCTCGCAGGATGGGGAGCAGTCATCGCAGGTGCAGTCATTATTATCATCTTCATGGTAATTGACCGCTATGTCGAGAAATGGGCACGTGAGAACTACGGTCCATACACGGAGGCATAAATATGAGCGCAATTGCAGCAAAAGCAGGAGCTGACGCTGGCGCATTCCAGCCGGTTCCGTCAATTATCGCCCTCGTCCTTGCAATCATTGTAATTGCAGTCGGCTTCGTCCTTGGCGTTGGGCAGACTCTTTGCTTAATCGTTCTCGGTGCAGCCTTAATCGCCTTTGGTGTCCACTTCGTCCCGGTCGGAGGAGCTCCGGCAGCAATGGGTCAGGCACCAGGTATCGCAACCGGTGTCCCGATGCTTGCAGCTGGTGCAGGTCTCGCAGGACTTTTCGGTGGTGCATGGGCAGCAGAGTTAGGTTTAGCAGTCGCACTCGCTGGTGGAGCAATCGGCGGTGCATTAATGATGGCAATCACCTGTTTAATGGTGAACATGTCCTACGTCTTTGGTATGGGTATCCCGCCGGCATCTGGTAAGATCGAGAAAGATCCGCTTACCGGCTACACTCAGCCAGAGTTCAAATCCCAGGGTACTGAGGGTCACGGACTTCCGTTCATCTCCTACGTTGGAGGTGTCATTGGTGGTCTCCTTGGTGGTCTTGGTGGAACACTCATCTACATTGAACTTCTCGAGTTCTACGAGGCAGCAGGATTAGACTTTGCAGTCGGTCTCGCAGGAATCCTCGCAGTTGCAATGTTCCTCGTTATTGCAGTACTTGCTGCATACAACATTACCGGAACCATCGAAGGTCCACACGACCCGAAGTTCAAGAGATTCCCACGTGCAATTATCGCCGCACTCCTTGCATCCGCACTCTGTGGTATTCTTGCACTCTTACTTGTGGTGTTAGTCTGAGGTGTAAAAAATGTCAGTAAAAGTTGAAGCATCCCACGGCGGTATTCCGCACGGCAAGATTGCCGCAGCAGGTATCGTCATTGCACTGGTATCTCTTTACATCGCCGTCATCGGACACGAGGTCCTTAATGTTGACTACCTTGCCTTCTTCGGCGGTATCGCAGCAATTGGTGCCTTAATCTGGGGTAACAGCGCAATTAAAAGACTCTGCAGCTACGGTATCGGAGCAGGTGTTCCGTCCGCAGGTATGCTCGCATTCGGTTCTGGTCTCTTTGGAATGTTCCTTGGAGTCATTATCGGTGGCATCACCTCTGTCTGGATTATCCCGGTTGCAGTTTTAGTTATCGCACTCATCACCGGTCTTATTCTTGGATGGATCGCAAACACCGTCCTTAACATGAAGATCCCGGTCATGATTCAGTCTCTCGCAGAACTCGCAGCAGTTGGTGCACTGACTACCATTGGTCTCCGCACTGTTGCAACCGGATGCCTTGAAATGGGCGACGGTGTCTTTGTTGGAGTTGGATTCATTGCAGTCGCATTCATGCTTGGTGCAATCGCACTCCAGCACCCGTTCAACGCCTGCCTTGGTCCAGGAGAGACTCAGGACAGAACCAACATGCTCGTTATCGAGTGTGGTTTCCTTTCCATGATTATCATGGCAGTCATCTCCTTCGTTGCAGTCACTCCGATTGCAGGCTGGATTTCCTTAGTCATCGCAGTCATTGGATGGGCAGTGTCCTACAAGAAATACATCGCATTATCCAAGCGCGATGCAGCAGCATGGCTCGACGCAAAGCCGTTCGTCGATGCGGAGGAAGAGTAAGGAGGAAACAAAAATGGGATATGTACTTGTATTACCTGAATTTGGCCTCGTCGCAGACCCAGTAGCTGGTGTCGTTACGACTGCAGGTGTCTCCTACCAGCCGGTCATCGACCAGGTTGCAGAACTCGAAAAGATTGCAGATGACTTAGTCAACATGCTTTCCGGCGAGGGCAACTACTTAAACAGCTTCCCAGGCCGTGAAAAGACCTTAACCAAGGCAGGAGCAATCACTGCACTGTGGTACGGTCTTGGCGTTGGACTTGCAGTTGCATTCGTCTTAGCATTCGCACTTGCACTTGGAGGTATCTAAAATGGCTGACAAGAAATCCCCGGCAAGCGGATGGCCAATCATCCAGGGTGACTACCACACCGGTGACGCAAACAGCCCAGTCGCTGTCATCACTATGGGTTCCCACCTTGATGAGACCGCAATCTGTGCAGCAGGTGCAGCACTTGCAGGATCTTGTAAGACCGAAAACCTCGGTATTGAAAAGGTCGTTGCAAACATCATCTCCAACCCGAACATCCGCTTCGTTCTTCTCTGCGGTACTGAAGTTAAGGGTCACTTAACTGGTCAGTCCTGGACTGCAATGCACGAGAACGGTGTTGAGGGTGGAAAGATCGTCGGTTCCAAGGGAGCAATTCCGTTCCTCGAGAACCTGACTGCAGAGCACATCAAGCGCTTCCAGGAGCAGGTTGAACTCGTCAACCTTATGGAGACCGAAGACCTTGGTCAGATCTCCGCAAAGATTGCAGAGTTAACCGCACGCGACCCAGGAGCATTTGGTGCAGACCCAATCGTAGTTCAGATTTCTGACGACGAGGGTGGAAGCGAAGAAGCTGTCGCTGGTGAGGAAGAACCATTAACCGGCGAGATGGCACTCATTACCTCCCGTATCAAGGCAATCCAGATGATGGTTACCGACATTGGTTACCGCAACAGATTTGCATCTGGTGTCTATGGAGGTAAGATTGAGGGTGTCATGATTGGTTTAATCATTTCCTTAATCGTCTTCGGAGCACTCGTTGGAGTACAGGTGATTTAAAATGGCAGGATCTACTATTAGAATGGCCGCCATTGACAAAATGGTGGATGACATCAGATACAAAGGACAGATTCTCGCCAGAACCAACAAGGTTGAGTCCGCAATCAGCGGAAACGCACTCCTTGGATTCGCTGTTGGTGTTGCACTCTCCCTCGTTCTGATTCTCGGTCCAGTCCTTGCTATGTTCCTTGGAGGTCTCTAAAATGGCAGACAAGAAATCCCCGGCAGCAGGATGGCCAATCATCCAGGGTGACTACCACACCGGTGACGCAAACAGCCCAGTCGCTGTCATCACCATGGGTTCCCACCTTGATGAGACCGCAATCTGTGCAGCAGGCGCAGCACTTGCAGGATCTTGTAAGACCGAAAACCTCGGTATTGAAAAGGTCGTTGCAAACATCATTTCCAACCCGAACATCCGCTTCGTTCTTCTCTGTGGTACTGAAGTTAAGGGTCACCTTACTGGTCAGTCCTGGACCGCAATGCACGCAAACGGTGTCGAAGGCGGTAAAATCGTCGGCTCTAAGGGAGCAATTCCGTTCCTTGAGAACCTTACCGCAGAGCACATCAAGCGCTTCCAGGAGCAGGTTGAGCTCGTCAACCTTATGGAGACCGAAGACCTTGGTCAGATCTCCGCAAAGATTGCAGAGTTAACTGCCCGCGATCCGGGAGCATTCGGTGCAGACCCGATCGTCGTTCAGATTTCTGAGGGCGACGGCGAATCCGGAGGAGCTGCAACTGTTGCATCCGCAAACCCGCAGTTCCTTGAAATCGAGAAGCGCCTTAACGCTATCGAGAAGAAAATTGAGTTCACGGACGCAGAAATTGCAATGCGTACCGGAAGAAAGATTGGTCGTGACATCGGTATCCTCTACGGTCTCGTAGCAGGTACTATCGCATTCCTTGTAGTTATGTTCTGGATGTCCGGCTTATTATTCATCTAATTGAGGTGCCAACATGTTCAAGTTTGAAAAAGAACAGCAGGTCTTTGACTTTAACGGAACTAAGATCGGAGGACAGCCGGGAGAATACCCGCGTGTCATGTCCCCGTCGATCTTCTACAACAAACACGAGATCGTCTTAAACGATCACACTGGTGAGATTGACAAAGCAAAAGCAGAAGCACTCTGGAACCGCTGTGAAGAGTTAACCGACATTACCGGTAACAAATTCTTCCTCCAGATCCTTGCAGAGCACGGAGAAGCTTTCGAGTCCTACTTCAACTGGTTCGACAGCATCGACAGCAAGACTGCATTCCTCATGGACTCTTCCGCACCGGAAGCACTGGTTCACGCAACCAAGTACGTCACTGAGGTTGGTCTCGCAGACCGCGCTATCTACAACTCCATCAACGGATCTATCCTTCCGGAGAACATCCAGGCACTCAAAGAGTCCGATGTTAACTCTGCAATCGTTCTCGCATTCAACCCAGGAGACCCAACCGTCGCAGGACGTGAAAAGGTTCTTGTCGAGGGTGGCGTTGCAGGTCAGGAGAAGGGTATGCTTCAGATCGCAGAAGAGTGCGGTATCACCCGCCCGATCCTCGACTCTGCAGCAACTCCGCTCGGACTTGGAGCAGCAGGATCCATGCGCGAAATTCTCGCATGCAAAGCAATTCACGGTCTCCCGACCGGTGGTGCATACCACAACATGACTGTTTCCTGGACCTGGCTCAAGCGCTGGAGAAAGAACGTCTTAGCAGATGGATACAAGGGTAAGGACCTTCTCTTCGAACAGATGGCACACCACCACTTCGGAGGAATGGAGGGTATCCGCCAGACCGCATGGTCTTCCGCAGATGTCGGATGTAACATCATGGCAATGACCCTTGGTGCAGATTTAATCATGTACGGTCCAATCGAGAACATGGAAGGTGCAGCAACTGCAGCAGCATTCTGTGATATCGTTATGGTAGAAGCATTCCAGGACTTCGGCGGAACTCCGGCAGTTTCCGACGGTCCAATCAACAAACTCGTCTAAGTTTGTTCCCCAAAAAGGGGACTTCCCCTTTTTGTTTCGCGGTCTCTTTTCCGAAACTTCCCTATACTATCAGACCAAATAGTTAGTTAATGGTCAGGGCTTTTATCGCAGTTGAACCTTCTGCAGAAATCAGAAACGAAATCTCTGCCGCAGGTCAGAATCTTCGCGGTGCAGGACGTCTCTCTTTTGTCTCACCGAATCTAATGCATATTACTCTCAAATTCTTAGGTGAAGTTCCAGAGTCACAAATCCAGAAAATCGCTGCATCTCTTGATGATATTTCAGCAGCTCCATATACTCTTCATGCTTCAGGTATCAGCACTTTTGGCCGACCTCCGCGCGTAATCAAAGCGGAAGTCCATGACGGAGGGGCAACCGCATCTCTTGCCGCAGATGTTGAGTCACGTATGGCAAAGCTTGGCTTCAAACGTGAGGAAAAGCCGTTTTCGCCACATATTACTATTGCCCGTGTAAAGGAGTACTCGCCGGCTCTTCAGCCGAAAATTGCCGCAATCAAAGAGCGTGACTTTGGAACATGCGATATTGCTGCTGTTCTGTTAAAGAAAAGTGTCTTAACGCCGTCAGGTCCAATATATACTACAATACATCGGGTGGAATTATAAGAACGCCCGTATGCCCGCGACGCCTATAGGGCATGCGCCTAATGGTTTAGCCCTAATTTACTATATGATTCATTTTCAATGATTTTTATGAAAAATGTCTTAACACCAACAAGACCAATATATAATATAATACATCGGGTGGAATTATGAGAAACGAATACGAAACTGCAGTCTTATCACGCATTCTCCCAAGTGATGCGGAGCGCGTTGAGTCTCATTTGATGGGGCAGAAGCTCATAGACGCAGTAAAAGAGGCAGCAGGAGTTCCTGCCATGATTACCGGTTCTGTTGCCCGCGGGACATGGGTAAAGGGAGACAAAGACATAGATGTATTCATGCTCTTCCCGCCAGAACTCTCACGCGATGAGTTACAGGAGAAAGGGCTTGCCGCAGCATATGCGGTTGTTGAAAAGTTCGGCGGAACATCCGAGGAAAAATATGCAGAGCACCCATACCTGAATGCAGTAATCGAAGGATACGACGTTGATTTAGTTCCGTGTTACAATGTCGCATCCACTGCTGAAATGAAATGTGCTGTTGACAGAACTCCATTCCACACCCGATACCTCATAGATAAAATAGCTCCATTAAAAGAAGATGTCCTGCTCCTAAAACAGTTCTGCAAAGGAGGTGGAGTATACGGCTCTGATCATATGACAGGCGGCTTCTCCGGTTATCTTTGCGAGCTGTTAATCCTTCACTATGGAGGATTTTCCAACTTCATGCGGGCAGCTTCTAAATTCCGATACGGAGAGGTTGTCGATATCGAAAAGTACTACCCGGACAAAAAAGCGGTTCGTGCCCTCTTCACAGACCCGTTAATCGTAATAGATCCGACAGATAAGCACAGAAATGTAGCAGCAGCCTTAACTCCAACACGGTTTTCCGAGTTCATGGAACTTGCCCGTGACTACTGCGAAAAGCCTGGGGCATGCTACTTTGTACCTGATGCAGCAACTACAATTTCCAAGTCAGAATTTACCGCTCTTCTTGAGCGGAGAAAGACTGCTCTCTATGCTCTTTCCTTCAAAACTCCTGAGTATGTTGCAGATACGGTTGTCCCGCAGCTTAGAAAAACTATGGAGACCATCCGCTCCATGCTGATTAAAGAGGAGTTTCAGGTTCACCGCTCCGAAGTTTTCATGGGGCCTGAGCACTCGATAATTATCTTCGAGCTTTTAGTGGCTGAGCTTCCAAATATTATCGTACGCGAAGGCCCTCCTGTCTGGAATCACACTAATGCTGATAAGTTTGTTGAAAAATATCTGCATCAGGAAGAGTTTGCAGGTCCCTGGATTTTTGAGGACAGATACTATACAGAGGTTCCAAGAAAGTACATCACAGCCGCGTCTCTCTTAGAAGACCGAAAGAAGATTTTCTCTGGAGCTCTTGGGAAGCATGTACGCATCTCAATGGAGGAGGGTTACGATGTACTTTGCGGAAGTGACATCTGGTCTGAGGAGTTCTCGTTCTCACTTTCCGCATACTTTGCCCGCTCATCTCACGCAGTTCGTAAAATGAGACAGCTTTGCAATGAGTGATATATTCCAAGCCAACTCTGCCTTGATTGCGCTATCTGGCGGTGTTGACAGTGCAGTTCTTTTGGCAAGAGCAAAAGAGGCAGGGCTTACTCTCCACGCAGCAACAGTAATATCAGAGTTTACTCCAAGTGCTGAGATAAAAGCGGCAGAAGAGCTTGCGGCACGCTTTGACGTGCCGTGGCATCCTGTCTGCCTTGGCCTTCTTGTTTTTGAGGATATACGCCAAAATACTCTGGAGAGATGTTACCTTTGTAAGAAAATAATTATGCGCGAGATGAAATCTCTGGCCCTTCGCCTTGACATGGAGGCTGTTTTTGATGGAACTCATGCAGATGATTTATCAAAAGACCGTCCGGGCATTCGTGCTCTTAAAGAAGAAGGCATCATAAGCCCATTTGCTCTTGCCGGAATCGGAAAAGCAGATATCCTCTCCGAGGCAAAACGGCTTGGAATCTCTGCTGCGCCCCCGTCTGCATGTCTTGCAACCCGCATACCGTTTGGAACCGTTCTAACTGAAGAACTTTTAGAGACTGTTGATGCCGCTGAAGGTATTTTGAGGGACGGCGGGGTTTTAGGAGTTCTTCGTGTACGCATTAACGGCCGGCGGGCTGTTGTGGAGACGGAGCCTGCTGCCCGTCAAACAGCAAAGCTATACGAAAATAAACTCAAACAATTAGGAATAGAAGAAGTCTCATACCGGGACTACAGTGCAGGTGTATGATGGAAAATAGAGCGGTAATGGTAAGAATCGGCGAGCTCTGGCTCAAGTCTGAGCCGGTTAAGAAGCAGTTTATGAAGACGCTTCTTCGAAATATCAAAGCGGCCCTTGATGGTGCCGGGATTGAGTATGATATTGAGGAGTATCGCGGACGCATTATTATCTATGGTGATGCTGAAAAAATTGCCGCAGCAGTGTCCCGCGTTTTTGGAATTGTTGATGTTTCTATCTGTACAACCTGCAAAAACACTCCTGAAGAGATTGGCAAAGCCGCTGTTGCTCTCGCGAAGGATAAACTCAAACCCGGTATGAGTTTTGCTGTCCGTGCAAAGAGGCAGTTTGTAAAGGGCTTTACAAGCCAGCAGCTTGCAGCATCTGTTGCTGATGCAATCTGGAATGAGATTCCGGGCTTTGTTGTTGACCTTGACAATCCTGAGTATGAGATTTTTGTGGAAGCCCGTGAGTATGGCGGCATTGTCTACGACAGCAGAATCCCGGGACAGGGTGGTCTTCCGCTTGGTACTGCCGGCCGCTCGGCAGTTCTGCTGTCAGCAGGTATTGATTCTCCGGTTGCTGCATGGCTTATGATGAGAAGAGGTGTTGTTCTCTCTGGTGTCTTTGCTGATGCCGGGCGCTGGGCAGGGCCTGCAACCCGCAGCTTGGCGCTTGATAATGCCCGTATTCTTTCCACATGGTCTCCTGGCCGTGCATTTCCGCTCTGGATTGTAAATGTTGAGCCTTTCCTTGATGCAGTTTATGCTTCGTGTGATACTCACTATACGTGCCTTTTCTGTAAGCGGTTTATGATGCGCATTGCAGATAAAATTGCGGCAAACAATCGTCTGGAAGGTATTGTCTCCGGTGAGAATTTGGGACAGGTGGCTTCGCAGACTTTGCAGAATATGAAGGTTATTTCGGCTTCGGTGGAGACTCCAATTCTTCGTCCTCTTCTGACATATGATAAGGAGGAGATTGTCGGAATTGCGAGGAGGATTGGGACATATCATGAGTCTCCGGGAGATACTACGTGTCATGCAGTCCCGAAAAAGCCTGCAACCCGTTCTGAGCCGGAAAAGATTTGTCATGAGGAGGGCAGGATTGATTTGGAGGCGCTGCTTGATGCGGCTGTTTTGTCGGCTGAGCTCTGGCTTGCAAAGGATGGGGATGTTTACCAGAAGGAACGCCGCGAGTTGGTGGCTGATTAAACCACAGAATTATCCCCACACAAAACCAACATAATCTAAAGATGCAGTATCTGGTATTTGACCCGCGTTTTGGTGCCGCAGGGGACATGATAATGTCCGCACTCATAGCTCTTGGAGCTGATCGAAACGAAATATTCCGCGCTATAAAATCCGTATCAGTCCCGACTGTCGAAGAGACAGTACGCAATGGAATCCCTGCACTGTCCATCAAAACCAACACGGGAAAAACACATAGAACACTCACAGATATCATAGAAATAATCGATGCCTCAGATGCATCTGAAGCAGCTAAAGCTCTTGCAAAACGCGTTTTTGACCGCATCCAGAAAGCAGAAGAGACAGTACACCAGTCTCATCACGTCCACTTCCATGAAGTAGGCGCAGACGATGCAATCGCAGATGTCCTTGGCTCATGTACTGCTCTTCTCTCATTAAAACCGGAAGCGGTTCGCATCCTCCCTCTGGCTGTAGGGTTTGGAACACTCACCTGCTCACATGGAGTAATGCCGGTACCGGCTCCTGCAACCGCTGAGATTCTAAAAGATTCATCCCTTGAAGTTATCATCGGAAGCTTCGAAGGAGAACTCTGCACACCAACTGGTGCTGCACTTCTCTCTGAGTTTGCTGCAACATTCCCTGTCGCAGACAAATCTGGAAAAATCATTGCACTTGGGCGCGGAGCAGGCAGCCGCGACCCTGCTGACCACCCGAATATCCTTACTGCATATCTGATGGAATCTGCAGCTGACGAGACTACAATTGACGTCCTTGAAACAAACGTCGATGACATCTCTGGAGAAATCTTAGCCGAAACCATCTCACGCCTTATGGATGCCGGAGCCCGTGATGCATCAATCACCCCGCTTATCATGAAAAAAGGGCGTGCCGGACATCTTATACGAGTTGTATGCATGCCGAAAGACTCCGTCAGGCTTGCAAAACTCTTAGCACGCGAGACAGGAAGCCTTGGTGTGCGCTGTATTCCAATGGCAAAGCGCTTTGTTGCAGAACGAAAATCTGAAACAGTGACTGCTGTAATTAATGGGCGGGTATACACCGCATCCGTAAAACATGCGTTAATTGATGGCGAGATTTACTCACGCAAAGCAGAGTTTGATGACTGCAAAAGAATTGCTGACGAAGCAGGAGTGTCTGTCAGGGATGTGAAGCGCATATTTGAGGAGGAAGCATGGAGCTCCCGGTAAAACTGAAAACAGGAGCTGATGGTCTTGATGCGCTTTTGGGCGGAGGCCTCGAGACGAAGATGATAACCCAGTTTGTAGGAGAAGCCGGTTCTGGTAAAAGCACTTTCTGCCTTATGGCCGCGGTAAACACCCTTCGCAAAGGAGAGGGTGTTATCTACATAGATACCGAGGGATTCTCAATCGAGCGCTTCAGTCAGATAGCAGGAGATGACACTGAAAGACTTGCTGCAAATCTCTATGTATTTGAACCGGACACCTTTGCTGAGCAGGGACTGATGATTTCTGAATCCGAGAAGCTTGTAAAGAGCGGTCGCGCAAAACTGATTGTCATTGACTCGGCAACGGCTCTCTACCGCGTGGAGCAGATTGAATCAAAGGATGCTTTGTCCATGCTCTCACAGCAAATGATGGTGCTTTTAGGAATTGCAAAACGCTATGATATCCCAGCCGTCATCACCAATCAGGTCTTCATGGATATAGACCGCCACAGATTAAACGGCCTTGGCGGAACATCGCTCTCACATATCTCAAAGGCCATTATCATGGTCGAAAAACACGAAAAGTTCCGCCGGGCAGTAATTGTAAAGCACCGTTCCCAGCCTGAGGGAAAACACTGGGACTTTGTGATTACGGCAGAGGGTACTGCCTCTATCTAACTATTTTCATAGACTTTTTTAAGCAATGTTATCGCGTTGATTAATGATATATAAAAAAAGAATGTGTTCAGAATTATAACTGAACGAACTTTGCAGAGGTAATACCGTCTGCGGATGCGACTTCTGCCATGACTTCCGGTGCGACAACGGAATCGACTGCTAAAATCATAAGAGAGTCTGTACCGACATTTGCTCCGCCGACCTGCATGGAAGAGATGTTTACATTATTCTTTCCAAGGAGGGTTCCAACAACACCGATGATACCAGGGCGGTTGATGTGGTCTGCTAAGATTACATTTCCAACTGGGACAATATCGGTCTTATACTTACCAATCGAGATGATGCGTGCTCCGCCTTCTTTTGTAACCGTACCGGAAACAGTCTTTTCGCCTGCTTCGGTTTTGATGGTTAAGGTAAGAAGAGACTTGTAGTCGCCTGCTTCGTCAGAGGTCTTCTCTACAATGTTCATTCCGCGTCCCTTTGCAACGAACTCTGCGTTTACAATGTTGACCGGTTCGTGGAGGACCATAGAGAGCATGCCCTTGACACCAAGACGGGTAACGTACTTTAAGTTCTGCTTGAGCTCTGCGACATCGCCTAAGTATGCGAACTCTGCTTCGGTGATTGGTGCTTCTGCGATCTGGCCGATTAATGCACCCATCTTCTCTGCGAGCTGTGCGTATGCATCAACCTTTGCGCGTGCATCAGGTGCTACGAGCGGTGCGTTGACTGCACTCTTTGCAGAGCCTCCGTTTAAGACATCAAGGCACTGGTATGCGACAGAGATTGCAACGTTCTTCTGTGCTTCAACAGTACTTGCACCAAGGTGCGGGGTAACTATAACTGAATCGAGAGTTAACAGCGGGGAATCTGTCGGCGGCTCGTTCTCGAAAACATCGAGTGCTGCACCTGCGACCTTTCCAGAAACGATTGCATCGTAGAGTGCTGCCTCATCAATGATACCTCCTCTTGCACAGTTTATTAAGCGAACACCGTCTTTCATGGTGGCGATGGAGTCCTTATTGATTAAGTGAGTGGTGGACGGGATAAGCGGAGTGTGGACAGTAATGACATCTGCCTTGGTGAAAAGCTCTGCAACAGACATCATCTCAACACCCATAGCTGCTCCAACTTCTGCCGGGATGAACGGATCGTATGCGATAACGGTCATCTCAAGTGCCTGAGCGCGCTTTGCAACCTCGCGTCCAATTCTTCCAAATCCGACAACTCCTAATACTTTGCCGTTCATCTCGTTGCCCATGAACTTGGAACGCTTCCACTCACCCTTCTTTAAGGATGCGGATGCCTGCGGAATGTTGCGGGCAAGAGCCATCATCATTCCAATGGTATGTTCGGTTGCTGCAAGGGTGTTTCCTTCCGGAGCGTTTGAGACGATAATACCCTTCTTGGTTGCGGCTTCAGTATCAATGTTGTCGACACCGACACCTGCTCTGCCGATATATTTCATCTTGTCGGCAGCTTCTATGATGCGGGCGGTGACCTGAGTTCCGGAGCGGACGATTAATGCATCGTAGTTTCCGATAATCTTTACGAGTTCGTCTTCGGAAAGGTCAGCTTTCTCATCAACTTCACAGACTTCTTTTAAGATATTTACTCCCTCAACTGCGAGAGGGTCAGAGACAAGGACTTTGAAGGTCACGATAATCTCTATATTATTTGCTGTTTAGAGATATAGGGTTGGCGGGACGGTGCCTAAAAAAAAGTTAGAAGTTTGGTTTTGTTCTGACTGCAAGACGAAGAAGTTCGATTGCTCCTTGTAAATCCTTTAAGTCGATGACTTCGACCGGAGAGTGGATGTAGCGTGCCGGAACAGAAACAGGGACACTTGGAATTCCTCCGCGCTCGAAGTTGATGGCAGAAGCATCAGTGTTTCCGCCGTCTCCTACTTCAAGCTGAATCTTGATGTCATGCTTCTTGGCAGTCTTTTTGAGCCAGTCAACCATGCGCGGGTCTGCTAAGTGACCTCTGCCGGATGCAGAAACCATGACAACGACTGGTCCATCTCCCATGAAAACAGGTGCTTTGCGGCGCTCGATTCCTGGTGAATCACCCGGGATTGTCACATCGGTTGCGATCGCTACATCCGGGTTGAGGCTGAATGCGGCAGTCTTTGCACCTTTGAGACCAACCTCTTCCTGAACGGTAAAGACTGCATAGATGGTGTGTTTTGTCTCCATCTCTTTTAAGGCTCCGATAAGCATCGCACATCCTACACGGTTGTCTAATGCTTTGCCGGTTACAACAGTTCCTGCAAGCGGCTGATAGTCGCGGTCAATGGTAACTGTTGTTCCAACAGTGATACCCATAGCTTCGACCTCTTCTGCTGAGTGTGCGCCCACATCGATGAAGAGATTTGCAAGCTCGATTGGTTTCTTTCTATCTGCCTCTTCCATCACGTGCGGAGGCTTCATTCCAAGAACTCCCGGGATGTCGCCTTTTTCTCCATGAAGAATTACTCTCTGGGAGACTAAGACCGGGTTGTACCATCCGCCGACACCGACAAATCTGATGAATCCTTTCTCATCGATGTACTGAACCATGAGACCAATCTCGTCCATGTGGGCTGCGAGCATGATTTTGAAGTCGTCACCTTTCTTTACAGCAATCAGATTGCCCATACGGTCGGTTTTGATTTCATCAACATACGGTGCAATCTCATCGCGGATGATTTTGGCAACAGCACCTTCTGCACCTGAGATTCCGTTTGCGTTTGAGAGCTTTTCAAGTAATGCGTTAATTTCGTTCAGTTCCATATTTATTCAACCACCTGCTGAATTCTCTTCAGCGCTTCTTTGATATTTTCCTGGGATGCTGCATAACTCATGCGGGCATAACCCTCGCCAAGGCTTCCGAAGGCAAGTCCCGGGGTAATAATTACATCGTTTGCCACAATCTTTGAGACAGTTTCTGCGTCAAGTTTCGGGAAGGCATAGAATGCACCCTCCGGCATTGCAACATCAACTCCCATCTCACGAAGGCCAGTGATTAGCAGGTTGCGGCGTGCTGCATATTCGGCACGCATGGCATCAACGGAAGACTGGTCTCCGGTGTATGCCTCAAGTGCTGCATACTGTGCAATAGAGGTTGGGCACGCAAGCGAGTACTGCTGAATTTTGACTGCCTGCTCAACAATCTCCTCTGCTCCGGCCATAAATCCTACACGCCAGCCTGTCATTGCATAGGTTTTGCTGACCGCATTGATTGTAACCACATTGTCTCCAAACTTTGCGGCTGATACAAACTTAGTGTCTCCGTAGCAGAATTTTTCGTAGACTTCATCAGAGAGAACAGTTACTCCGCAGTCTGCGGCAGCTTCAACTACTGCGCGGATGGTTTCTTCTGTCTCAACCATTCCGGTAGGGTTTGCCGGGCTGTTTAAGACCATGACTTTTGTCTTTTTATCTGAGAATTCCTCTTTGAGGGCTTCAACATCTAAGTGTAAGTCAGGGCGAAGGGCGATTGGTGCCGGAACTCCGCCTGCGAGTTTTGCAAGCGATCCGTAAGAGACAAAACCCGGGTTGTTGAAGACAACCTTGTCTCCTTCGTCAATCAGAGACGAGATTGCGGCATGCAGAGCACCAGAGCCGCCTGCTGTGATTAAGACCTGTTTTGGGGTATATTCAAGTCCATTTTCACGCTTCAGTTTGTCAGCTACTGCTGCACGAAGCTCATCGATTCCGGCGTTGTTGGTGTATCCGGTTTTGCCTTCTTCGATTGCGCGGACTGCTGCTGCTTTGATGTTCTCCGGTGTATCGAAGTCCGGCTGGCCAAGACCCATATTAATGGCATTTGGACCTGCTGCCTCGAACATCTTGCGAATTCCGGAGATGTCAATGGATGTGACGCGTTTTGCGAAATCAGTCATTTTTACTCGATGTTGGTGTGGCGTTTCTGAAGTTCGCTTTCCTCAATCTGGCGCATGTTCATAATAGTTGAGATGACGGCGTCAGAGAAGATTAAGGATGTTGTCTCAAAGATAGTTCCAAGCGGAGCAAACGAGCGGTGCTCTCCGAGCATCTGGCGAATTTCGTACTCGTGGGCATCACAGGTTACCGGATCGCGCTGAGTTTCTACTTTGATGACATAGTCTGCGATTCTTCCAATACGTGACTCCGGATTGGATGAAACAAGAGCAACTGTTGCGCCGATTCCTTTTGCGGTTTCTGCGATATCACCGATGGTCTTGGTGTTTCCGGAACCGGAGAATGCAACGATTAAGTCACCCTCGGCAATTGCCGGAGTGATGGTCTCGCCAACCACGTAGGAGGTAAATCCGGTGTGCATCAGACGCATGGCAAATGATTTTGCAACAAGTCCTGAACGTCCTGCTCCCATTACATAGATGCGGTTTGCGTTCAGAATGGCATGGACAAAGGATGCAATCTGCTCTTTGTCAATTCCTTTTGCGATTGTCTCGATGCGGCTGGTCATAAGACACATCATGTTTGCGACAGAACTGCCTTCTTCAGTCATAGATTATTTTATATTTGTTCTCATAGGGTATAAAGCGTAGGAAGCATCTTCAAGAAACACCCTTATGTGCCCTCGCGTCAGATATCCTATGTAATAATATGGCGGATATATCACTCAAAGTAGACAGTGCATACCCGACTGACCAGGGATACGGCAGAGTTCGTCTTGACCCGCAGTCGATGGAAACCTTAGGTGTATCTCCAGGCGATATCGTAAAAATTACCGGGGAAAAAATCACCTCGGCAAAGGTCTGGAGGGCTGCAACTCAGGACTGGAATCAGGGAAAGGTTCGAATCGACAAATATACGAGAGCAAATGCAGGTGTTTCTCCGGGAGACCGGGTTACGATTTCCAAAATAGAAAAGGAAGCGCCTGCTGTATATGTGGAGCTTACACCGCCTCCTGGTGTTCCGGAGCAGTTATTAGATGGAAACAACTTCGATGCGGCTGCCGTCATAAATTTCCCAATCTCTCTTGGCGATATTCTGCCGATTAAAACCCGTCTCATGGGAACTCCTATAATTGAGTTCAAAGTAACTGCTCTCAAACCTGAAAACGCCTGTATCATCAGTCCATTAACTGACTTTGAAATAAATGATATTGCAGAGTTCGAAGGTTCGAAGAAGATTACTTATGAAGATATAGGCGGCCTAAAGACTGAACTTGCTCGTGTACGCGAGATGATTGAGCTTCCAATTCGTCATCCTGAGCTCTTTGAAACAATCGGTGTCGAACCTCCAAAGGGTGTTCTCCTCTACGGTCCTCCGGGAACCGGCAAGACCTTAATTGCTAAAGCTGTCGCAAGCGAGAGCGGAGCAAACTTCTACCCGATAGCAGGCCCTGAGATTATCTCAAAATACTATGGAGAGTCTGAGCAGAAGCTTCGCGAAGTGTTCGAAGAAGCAGAAGCAAAAGCTCCGTCAATCATCTTCATCGATGAGCTCGACTCCATCGCACCCCGCCGCGAGGAGGTTACAGGAGAAGTGGAGCGCCGTGTTGTTGCCCAGCTTTTAACTATGCTTGACGGAATCACATCGCGCGGGCAGGTCATTGTTATTGGAGCAACAAACCGTCCTGATTCAATCGACTCAGCCCTGCGCCGTCCGGGACGCTTTGATCGCGAGATTGAGATTGGTGTGCCTTCTGAAGAAGACCGCCTGGAGATTTTAAAAATCCACACAAGAAACATGCCTCTTGAAGGATCTGCAGCATTCCATGCGGTACAGCATCCGACAGAGCGTACTGTTCAGAAGTATGAAAACAGCCGTGACCGTCTGCTTTCTACACTTGCTTCTGTATCCAGAGGTTTTGTCGGGGCTGATCTTGCGGCTCTTGCCCGTGAGGCAGCAGTAATTGCTCTTCGAAGACAGGTCGATTCAAAGTGTCTTGAGAATGAAAAAATCCCTGATGAGATTTTAAAAACCCTTGAGGTCACGAAGGCTGATTTTATCTCTGCAATGCATGAGATAACACCTTCTGCCATGCGAGAGATAGCTCTTGAGACTGCTGATGTTTCATGGGCTGATGTTGGCGGATGCGGCAATGCTCTTACTGATGTTCGCGAATCGGTTGAGTATCCACTTACAAGAAAGGAAAAGTTTGCAGCTCTTGGAATCAGACCGCCAAAAGGTGTTCTTCTCTATGGTCCTCCTGGAACCGGCAAAACTTTAATTGCCAAAGCTGTAGCCCATGAAAGCGGTGCGAATTTTATCGCGATAAAAGGCCCTCAGCTTTTATCCAAATGGGTTGGAGAATCGGAGCGTGCTGTTCGCGAGATGTTTAAAAAAGCCCGTCAGGTAGCCCCCTCCGTTCTTTTCTTCGATGAAATAGACTCTCTTACTCCGTCCAGAGGCAGCGGAGATGGAGGCCGCGTCTTAGAGAATGTCTTAAACCAGATTTTAGCAGAGATGGATGGTATTGAGGAGTTGAACGATGTTGTTGTTCTTGCTGCATCCAACAGACCTGATATCATCGATCCTGCACTGCTTCGAAGCGGCCGCTTTGATAGACTTGTCTATATTGCAGAGCCATCAGTAGAAGATCGAAAAGAAATTCTTGCTGTTCATACCCGTACCATGCCTCTTGAGGGTTCTGTAATGGGTGAGCTCCTTGAAGGATTGTCAGGAATTGCAGAGGCTGATATCGAGACACTTTCAAAGAAGCTCTCAGGCCGTGAGGTGACTGTAAAGCAGGTTTTAGCATCCGCAAAGAAGTTCCCGCGTGACTTGGAGATGCCGTCATTTGAACTTCGCCGCATAGTTACATCTTTGTTTGCGAAGGAAGGTGTTCTTGTAAAAGATGCTGCACGCGACAAACTTCTTGACAAACTCGCCCGCGAAACAGAAGGGTATGTTGGATCAGACCTAGAAAGTCTCTGCCGTGAGGCAGCTATGCTTGCTCTTCGGCGCGGAGCAGACTTTGTCTCTCCTGCTGACTTTGAAACGGCAAAGAGTTCTGTTCATCCGACAATGAATCCTCGTGTCCGCGAGTATTACGAAGGAATCCGTCAGCGGTTCAAAGGCGGACTTCAAAAAGAAGTCCAGAACTTTGTTGAGTATCAGTAGATACTCTTCTATTTTTCCAAAAACTTCCGCAGTTCATCCATGCGGTGTGCTGCATCCTGATATCCAATCTCATAGAATGCCTCAAGCTTTTGTCTGTCTTTACAGACAGAACCAACTCCGCAGTCCTTTGTTGGAGCAATCACAAAAACCCTGCCTGCTTTCTCTTCAGCATCAATATATTCAAGTGTCTCGTTGTATCTGATATGTCTCGTTGCACATCCATTTACAAATGCCGGATACTTTCTATAGCGCATTTTGATAAGCGGCATAGCTTTGTTTGCTTCTTTCCGGTAGCCGCGTACACGGGTTCTGACAACTACATTCTTTGAATATCCTGCATCCTCAGCATGTCGGATTGGAATAGAATCTGAGATACAGCCATCCATGTACAGACACCCGTCTGTTTCTACGATGCGGGCTACAAGCGGCATAGAACAGGTTGCCTGCATGTACTCCATTCTGTTTCTCATAAATTTAGGCGTCATCTGGATATATTCTGCATTGCCTGACTCGACGTTTGTCACGACAACGAAGAACTTACCCTTGTATTCCTCAAATGCCGCATGATCATATATATCAAGCTCATTCGGGATTTTATTGAAAAGCATATCTGCCCCGAACAGATTGCCCGTTTTTATCAGACTGTAGATACTGCAGTAGTTCTTATCATCTATGTAATCCACATTCACACGAAATGCTCTGCCCCGCTGTTTTGAAACAAGACTTGCCCCGTGGCATGCTCCGGCTGACACTCCGTAAACAGAACTGAACTCTATATCATTATCCAGAAATGCATCAACAACCCCTGCTGTATATACACCGCGCATTGAGCCCCCTTCAAGTACCAGTCCTGCATTGTACATACGGGAATATATGATTTCAGGGTATAAAAGATGACATACTATTTCACCTCACAGGTCTAACATATAGGGATATGGTTAGTTCAGGCGAACAGAAAATCCAGTGGGCATATCAGTACATGCCTGTTCTTCAGGCAATCCGCAAACGCTTTGAAGAGGAAAAGCCGCTTGCAGGACAGAAGATTGGTATGGCTCTCCACGTAGAGGCAAAGACTGCATGCCTTGTCAGAACATTAGCAGCCGGAGGGGCAGAAGTCTATATCACCGGATGTAATCCGCTTTCTACTCAGGATGATGTTGCGGAAGCACTTCGCGAGGGAGGAATTGAGTGCTACGCAAAACGCGGATGCAACACCGAAGAGTACTATGAGGCAATCGATAAGGTTCTTGATGCAAAGCCGACCTTAACTATCGATGACGGAATGGACTTAATCAACCGCGTCCACATCGACCGCCGCGACTGCTTACCGCAGATTATCGGAGCATGTGAGGAGACCACCACCGGTATCCACCGCTTAAAGGCCATGCACGCAGATGGAAAGCTTGAGTTCCCGGTAATCGCCGTAAATGATACTCCGATGAAACACTACTTCGACAATGTTCACGGAACCGGCGAGAGTGCACTTTCATCCATTATGCTTACCACAAACTGCCTTGTTGCAGGAAAACATGTGGTTGTTGCCGGATATGGATACTGCGGAAGAGGAGTCGCCACCAAAGCCCGCGCTCTTGGAGCCCGCGTAATCGTTACGGAAGTCGATCCGCGCCGTGCACTTCAGGCACACTTTGACGGATTCGATGTCTTAAAGATGACCGAGGCAGCAAAACTTGGAGACCTGTTCATCACAACAACCGGAAACTGTTCTATCATCACCGGCGAGCACTTCCCGCTCTTAAAAGACGGAGCTCTCCTTGCAAACGCAGGTCACTTCAACAACGAAATCACCATCCCGTGGCTTGAAGAACACGCATCCGAAATCGACCACAGAGATGGAATCGACACCTATGTCGTTGACGGAAAGAAGATTCACCTCCTTGCAGAAGGAAGACTTGTCAACCTTGCAACCCCGAAGGGAATGGGTCACCCAATCGAAGTCATGGACTTAAGCTTCGCAGTGCAGGCACTTTCTGTTGAATACATGGCAAAGCACGGAAAAGATCTTGAGCCCGGTGTTCACGATGTCCCGACTGAAATCGACGAGTACATCGCACGCTTAAAGCTCGAGTCTGTTGGAGCTTCCTTAGATGAACTCACGCCTGAACAGATTGAGTACATGGGAAGCTGGAATCACGGAACATAAGTTCCTCTTTTTTTTACAATTACAATGAATAAAAATAGATTTGCCAGTGTCGTTTTTCTCTTATGTGCGGTCTGCTGGGTGCTAAGCGGTATCCTGATGCTTTCTAGCGGGAGTGTTTCGCTGTTTGCGGTCGATATCGCGCTTGCGGCAGTATTTATCAGCCTCTCGGTTCTTTTCCAGAGAAAGGCACAGAAAGAGATTCTGTAAAAAAAAATTATTTTTCCGGATGCTTCTCCTGATACGAAGCCTCAGGACCCATAGCCAGGAGCTCATCCAAGGTATTGACGTTTCTAAATGTCTCAAGCTCCGGGTCGAACTCACGGAACTCCTCCGGAGACACACGCTTTGTATTCAGTGCGAGAATCATTGCATGGAGTGATGCATCGGAGTGTGTTTTCAGATATTCTTTTACTGCTGACACGCGGTATACTGCGTGTAAGGGTTCCATGTTGGAGTTTTCCCACTCCGGAATAATTGCATCGTAGTCCTCAATGTTGTCGAAGAGGTAGGAAACAATTGGTTTGTGAATCGTCGGCATGTCGCAGGCAGAGATAAAGACCGTCTCGCCTTTGATTTCCTCAATTCCTGAGGCGATGCCGCCGATGGGCCCAAGTCCCGGCTCCTTATCCCAGGTACAGCGGACTATATCAGGAAGTCCTGCGAAGTGTGCGGTCTGTTTCTCGTTTTTGGCAACGATTAGAATCTCGTCTGTAATTCCGGTGAAGGTCATGACCAGGCGTGAGATAAAAGAACAGCCCTTGTAGGAGAAGAAATACTTCTCGCGGCCGTTGACGCGCTTTGCCTCTCCTCCTGCCAGAATCATTGCAGACCTTATCGGCATTTTAAACCCTCCTTAAAGTGAGTGAGGTTCACTATAGTTTCATTGACCGGCGTTGGAATTCCGTGCTTCTTTCCAAGGTTTACGATAGCTCCGTTTATGAAATCAACCTCAGTCAGACGTTTTGCGGCGATATCCTGATACATGGAACTGTAGTGGGCTGCAGTTGGCGGAATCTTTTTGGTTTTCAGGAACTCAAGGTACTCATCTGCGGTCTTTTGTTCAAGTTCAACCCCCTCTGCTTTGGAGACTGCGAATGCTTCACGCACAATTCCTTCAATGATGTTCCATGCAGGTTCCTGCAGGAGTTCCCCGTATGGGCACTCCATAACAGCGCCAAGCGGGTTTAAGGAACAGCTGTAGAATGCTTTGCCCCAGACGCTTCCCCGCACGTTCTCAGAAGAGATGGTGCGCATTCCGCACTTGTTGAAGAGGTCTGTCAGAGCAGTCACTTTCTCATCAATTCCTGATGGGAAGCGCCCAAAGACTGTCTCTCCTCCGTCAACAGATACATGAATCTCTGAATCAGACACCCATTCAAAGCCCGTAATAATCATCGCGCCGATTACGTTGTCTGTGTATTCTGAGATTATCTCCTCGTTTCCGATTCCGTTTTGGAGACTTACAACCTCAGCATCGCAGAAGATATCCTTGTATTCCTCACAGATGCCGCGTGTTGCAGCGGATTTGGTGGAGATGATAATATAATCCCATGGCCCTGCCGGCGGTTTTGTACCAACAGAAAGAGGCATAGTTTCCTCGCCCCAGATTCCGGTCATGGTAAATGAATTATTAGTGATTGCAGACACGCAGCGCTCACGGCATACAGCAAACACCTCGGCATGTTTCGAGAGTTTGGCCGCAACAGTAAGTCCGACAGCTCCTGCTCCAAGTACTAAGATTCGCATTCTTATCTATTATTTGACCCTTCAATACAATAAAAGAAGTGATTGGATTTTTGATATTGTATATTTGGATTTGATAATTTCACACTCTTGTATTATACATATGATTATGGCTGATGTTGTTTTGGATTCTGGAATGTTTTGAAAATATACATCTCGTCAGAAGTGTTTATATCAGATTCTGACCTAATTAGAGATATGCAGAAAAAGCATTTTGTATTTGCCGCAGCAGTTCTTCTCTGTCTTGCAGTCGTATTCTCTGCCGGCTGTGTAGACAACGGAACTTCTGGTGACAAAGTAGAAATCCTCTACGCCGGCGTTGGCAACATGCCGCAGCTCTTAGAATCCGGAGCCGTTGATGCTGCAATCGCCTGGCAGCCGTTTGTCGCAGTAATTGAAGAAGGAAAGATTGGAAAAGTTATCTCTTACTCTGAAGACCTTCCGCCGGAAGGCAAATGGGAGGGGCACACCTGCTGTGTATTCGGTGCAAACTCTAATGCTCTCGCAAATCCTGAGGTTGCCGCAGATTTAACTGCACTGATGATTCTTGGAAATGAGTACATCACTGCAAATCCCGAGAAGGCATCTGTTCTCATCGCAGACTGGCTCTTCGCCAACCAGGATTTAACCTACGGCGGTGTCACTGTCAATTCTGTTGATGTAATGAAGGCATCTATTCCAACGATTCAGTTCTCTGGAGAGGTCACCAACGCCTGGATTAAGAGTAATGAAGACTTCGTGCAGTCTCAGCGTGACTTAGGATTAGTCTCCGGAAAACTTGCAAACACCAACAGTGAGGATACAAAAGAGCTTCTCTTCGACTTCTCTGCATATGATGCCGCACAGGACATCTTAGAGTCCGGCAAATTCTTAGAGCCGACTACACAGGTCAAGGACATCTCTATCGGATACCTTGCATCCGATCATGACGGCCCGCTCTTTGTACTCTTAAAAGACTGGCAGTTCTTCAAGAACAACTACAACACCTACTTAAAGCCGGTCTCTGAGAAGGTTGGAAAGATTGACAAGGCAGAACTCTATGTCAACGGAAAGAAGGTTGCAAACGTGAACCTTATCGAAGGAAGTGCCGGACCGCAGCTGATGACGCTTCTTCAGCAGAACCAGATTCAGTATGCTGTTGCCGGAACCCCGCCGTTTGTCTCAGCTGTTGACAAATCCACCAGTGCTGTAGATATCAAAATCTTAGCTCCAATTATGATGAACGGATCTGGTCTCCTCGCAGCAGACGATGCTCCGGCAGACGACTGGGACAGCTTTATTGCTTGGGTTAAAGAACGCAGTGCAGAAGGAAAACCGGTTGTTATCGCTGACCCGCAGCTTGGCTCAATTCAGGATGTTCAGTTAAAGGCAGCCCTTGACTCCGCAGGTATTGGTTATTCAACCAAATCTGCCTAACTTTTTTTGTGTTATTTCCGTATGTTTGATTAAGGCTGAAAGCCCCTTATATATGTAGAAATGAAATGGTATACGAAGCTCATTCTCCCGATACTTGCTGTAGTTATCTGGGAGATTGCAGCAATTCTGGTAAATAATCCCTATATCCTTCCGCGAGTAGAAGATGTATTCGCGGTATTCCTAACTCCGTTTGCTGATATTTACGGAAGCGGAAGCTTAGTCAGCAACGCAGTTATCAGTATCACCCGTGTGGTAACAGGATTTGTTATCGCCTGTGTGATTGCTGTGCCTCTTGGAATTATTCTTGGCCGTTATCCGAGACTTGAAAACTTCTGTGACGGTTTAATTCAGATTCTTCGTCCTATTCCGCCGATGGCATGGGTTCCGCTTTCTCTTGCCTGGTTTGGTATTGGAATGACTTCTATTGTGTTCATTATAGTGATTGGATGTTTCTTCCCGATTCTTGTAAACACAATCGATGGAGTTTCCCGTGTCAAGAAGAGCTGGCTTGAGACTGCAAAAATCTATCAGGCAAGTGACCGCCAGGTTTTATCCAAAGTTCTTCTTCCGGCAGCAGGTCCTGCAATTTGCAATGGTCTGCGTTTAGGATTTGGAATTGCATGGATGAGTGTGGTCGCAGCAGAAATGATGCCGGGTGCCTCTTCCGGTCTTGGATACTTAATTATGTACACCTACAACTTCGGACAGGTCCACATCATTATTGCAGGAATGGTCGCTATTGGAATTATTGGAATCGCCGCAGACCAGCTGTTCCGCATTGTGCAGAAGAAAAAGTTCGCATGGGAGGCACTTGACAAATGACCGAAACTGACTGGGACAAAGTATGGGTGAAGGTGGAACACGCAACAAAGCAGTTCTTCACCAAGAAAGGTACTGTTACCGCACTCGAGGATGTTAATCTGGAAGTCCACGACGGTGAGTTTGTCTGTCTCTTAGGTCCTTCCGGCTGCGGTAAGACTACGCTTCTTCGCATGATCGGAGGTCTTGATGCTCCAACATCAGGAACCGTTGAGATTGATGGTGAAATTGTTGATAAGCCGTCTCCGATGATGACCATGGTTTTCCAGGAGTACTCTCTTTACCCGTGGAGAACAATTGCAGAGAATGTCGGATTCGGTCTTGAGATGATGAGTGTTCCAAAGGAGCAGCGTCATGCAAAAGTGCAGGAGTATCTGGAGCTTGTAGGTCTCCATGAGTTTGGAAACAGCTATCCATATGAGCTCTCAGGCGGTATGCGTCAGCGCGCGGCTGTGGCCCGCGCTCTTGCAAGTGAGCCTGCTGTCATGCTCATGGATGAACCGTTTGGCGCGCTTGATGCTCAGACCAGAAACAAGATGCAAAGAGAACTGCTCGAAATCTGGGAGAAGACAAAAAAGACCATTCTCTTTGTCACCCACAGTGTGGATGAGGCTGTTTTCCTCGCTGACAAGATTGTGATTCTTACCCCGAGGCCGGGCAGAATTCATGAGATTTATGAAAATCCTCTGCCGCGTCCGCGCGACAGAACAAGTGTTGAGTTTGCAAGCCTCCGTAAAAAAGTTCTTCAGGTTATCGAGGAACTTGAGCAGGAGAATGCGAACCTTTAATATGATACTCGTCTAACATAGTTAGCACATTTAGAGAGCTAGGAGGATACTAAAAATGGTAAGAAAGCCAGCAAAGATGTACCGCAACCTTGCCAAGAAGGCATACTGCCGCCGCCAGTACATGGGTGGTGTCCCAGGATGTAAGGTTGTTCAGTTCGATATGGGAAACCTCTCCGCAGATTTCCCGGTAGCAATTCACCTCGAAGCATTAGAGGGATGTCAGATTCGCCACACTGCAATGGAAGCAGCACGTATCAATATGAACAGACGCCTTGTCAACTCTATTGGTAAGAACAACTTCCACTTAAAGATCAGAACCTACCCGCACCACGTTCTCCGTGAGCACAAATACGCAACCGGAGCAGGTGCAGACCGTGTTTCTGAGGGTATGAGACTTGCATTCGGTAAGGCAGTCGGTACCGCAGCACGTGTTCAGCCGAGACAGAAGGTCTTCACCATCTGGACCAACCCGCAGTACATTGACCAGGCAAAGGATGCTTTACTCCACAGCGGATACAAGCTCCCGACCCCGGTTCGCGTTGTTGTTGAAGAGTAAGGCTTAATTCGCCGGCTCTCAATATACACAATAACTTTTTTTTGATTTTTGAAGGGCCCGACTGAAAGATTTTCTTTCGGTCAATACCATACAAGAGAGCGGAAGCTGTCTTTCGATTTATGTTTAAAAAAAAAAGAATCAGATAGTAAACAGGTGTCTGTCGCCTGTTATCTGAAAGAGTCCTGCACGAACTCCGCAGTCAAGCCATCCATACCCGTATGAAAAGATTGCCAGAGCATTGACATAATCATCCGGCAGAAGTTCTGTACCTACAGCAAGCGCACGCTCTGCGGTTTCTCTGATTTTAACTACCGCTGCATAACATCCTGTCTCTGCATCAGGAGCAGGTACAGAACCATCGAGTGCTCCGGTGAGCATCCGCTGATACCGCAGGGTCTTCTCTTCTAATTTTTCGAAGAGTTCTTCCGGGAACTCTTTTGCAAGTTCCAGACAGTTGGTAAATACTGCTTTGGTATAGCCAAGGTAGATTCCGCAGTCGAGCCATCCAAGTCCGTACTCTGATGCGGCAAAGGCGTTGACTAAGTCTCCGTGTTTTAAGAAAACTGCGGCATCGGATGCATAGCAGGTAACCATCTCCAAAATCTCGTCAGCAGTTCCTCCAAGAATACTTCCCTTTGGGACTGCAGAGATAGCGTCTCCTTCTGTTTTCTGATAATATGAGACAAGCTCTTCAATCAGCATAATCCGGCAAATCTCTCTAAGTACTCGCGTTCCATATCATGGAGTTCTGCCGGGACAATCATCACATGAAGCGGTCCGCCAAAGTCAAACTTCATCATCTCCTCGGCATTTCCTGCATGTACAACCGGCTCTGGAGAACCAGCTCTGGCGATTCCAATATATGTTGGGATGCTTGCTCCAACGCGTCTTGCCTGTTCTTCCAAGAGCTCGACTGCTTCGGAGACTTTCATATAGCGTTCCTTGTCCTTCTGGATGTCGAGGAAGACTAATGTGTGGAGGTTGTTCTTGAGGTTTTCAGAGATGACTTCTATTGGTGTCATCGGGAACCACTTTCCGTACGGGAATGGAACTGATACAGATTTGCCGAATCTGTAATTCTGAAGACCGGAGAGTCCGCAGACAGCTGTTGTAATTGATGCTCCGTGGATTATTTTTGTATCAACACCTGCTTCGGCACAGCGGCAGCGAATATCTGAGTGTGTTGTTGCAACCATTGAATCTCCTGCGGTAAGGAATACTGCATTTCCATTCTTTGCGGCATCGATGATTTTCTCTGAGTGGATTTCCACATCCTCGCGGTACAGCGGGATGATTTTCTTTCCGTAGTACTCTTCCAGACGCGGGATTGAAGAGCCCATCAGAACAGAAGTGTAGACTTCGAGAAAAACTGTGTCTGCATTTCTGATAGCTTCTGCACCGCGGACCGAGACATCGTATTCATCAAAAAGGCCAAGACCGATAAACGTGAGCATAGATACTCATTATGGGTTCTACAGGGGTTTAAATGTGAGCGAAAAAAAAGGTTAGTGGAACTTTGCCCAGCTCTCTTCGAGTGCTGCGATTGCCGGAAGTTTCTTTCCGGTTAAGAACTCGATACATGCTCCGCCTCCGGTTGAGAGGTGAGAGTATTTCGGTTCAAGTCCAAGCTGCTCGATAACTGCTGCGGTGTGTCCGCCTCCGCATACGGTAAACTCTGCGTTTGCTGCTGCGTGGAGAATGTCGAAGGTTCCTGCTGCGTAGTCTGGGTCTTCAAAGACGCCTGCAGGTCCGTTCATGACGATAGTTCCTGCCTGTTTGAGTTCGTCAGAGATTGTTCCAATGGATTCGGTTCCCATATCAAGAATCGGGCAGTCCTTTGGTACTGCGTTTACGGAGTACTCGCGGCGCTCTCCGTTTTCTTTGACTGCGACAAACTCCGGAAGGACAATTCTGTCGGAGTATTTTGCAAGAATTTCTTTTGCTTTCTCGACCTCGCCGTCATATCCTAAGTTGTGGATGAGGTTCTTGGACGGCTCTCCGATGTCAATTCCTTTTGCGAGATAGAATACGTTTGCAACAACACCAATGATGACAACTTTATCTGCAGTGCCGTTTGCAAGAACATTTCCTGCGACAGCCATGGAGTCGTCGACTTTGGTTCCTCCAAGGACAAAGGTAACCGGCTTTGGGGCAGAGGTAAAGACTTTGGAGAGCATGGATACTTCCTTCTCCATTAAAAGACCTGCAACGGTCTTCATCGCATATGGAAGTCCTGTGATGGTCGGCTGTGAGCGGTGTGCAGTTCCGAATGCATCGTAGACACAAAGGTCGGCCATGGATGCGAGCTTTCTGACAAGGTGTGTCTTTGCTCCGTCTTCCGGCTTCATGGTGAGGTTTTCCTCGCTTGAGAAGCGGACATTCTCTAAGAGGATTACATCTCCCGGGTGTGACTCGCGGACTGCTTTCTTGGCGCAGGAGCCGAAGATGTCGTCAACCTGGGTAACCGGCATTCCAAGAAGGCGCTCTAAGCGCTCTGCGTGTGCCTGAAGGGTTGTGAAGTCCTTCTTTCCCGGTCTGCTCTGGTGTGCGAGAACGACCACGCGTGCATCCTCTAATGCCTGGATGGTCGGGATGTGTTCGCGGAAGCGTTTATCATCTAAAATCGTATTGGAAGATGGGTCGATTGGGGAGTTAAAATCCACACGGAGAAGAACTGTCTTTCCGCGGGTTTCTACGTCCTGAAGTGTCCCGAAATTCATATGAAAATCATTGGCTTTCTAAGGTATTAAACGGAGTGGATGTCTTGTGGTACCAAACTGCTTTCAGCGGCAAAAAAAGTATTTAGAGGGTGGTGATGATTGGTTCGTCTTCAGTGACGATTACTGTGTGTTCGAACTGTGAAACAAAGCTTCCTGCAACATCTGATAAGACATGGTAATCGTAGAGATTTCCCTGCTTTAAAAGCATCGGGATTGCAAGTTCTGCCTTCGGGATTCCAAGCCATCTGCGGGAGAACGGCATGCCGTACATCTCATCTGCTTTTTTGAGGATTTTACGTCCGGTCGGGGAGCGCACAGGGGCATCTCCTACGACCTGGTAAATCTCAGCGCGTGCTGCTTCGTGAACAGAGCCGGAGCCGGTTGTTGCGAATGGCTCGATAGCTATTACACTTCCTTCGCGAAGAACTCCTGTTCCAAATGCTCCTGTGTTTGGAATGGAAATTCCATAGTGGACGTTGTAGCGTCCAAGGCCGTGTCCTGTTAAGTTTACAATCGGCTTGTATCCGTAAGAGGTGATTGTTTCTTCTACAACCTTTCCAATCTCAGATACAACAAGCTCCGGTTTTACGACGCTGATTGCCGCTTCAAGTGCTTTCTGTGATGCCTCACAGAGCTTGTCGTGGTCTCCGAGATTTACTGATACTGCTGTGTCTGCGATGTATCCGTCAACGTGGGTTCCTATATCGAGCTTTACGAGATCTCCTTCTGCAAATACGCGCTCATCGATGGGTGACGGGGTGTCGTGTGCAGCACATTCGTTAATGGAGATGTTTGGCGGGAAGGATGGGTGTATTCCTGCTGCCTCGATTTTATCTAAAACCATATCGAAGATATCGGCGTGGAGAACTCCCGGCTTAATCTCAGCAGCACAGGAGTGGAGGACGGCTTTGGCTATTCTGCCGGCTTCCAGATAACAGTCAAGCTCTGTATCGTTCATACTACTATTAATTCCTCTTCAAAGGTAGTAAATCTATCAAATCCGTCTTCAGTTACAACTCCCATATCCTCGAGTCTGACTCCTCCGATGCCTGGGTAATAAAGTCCGGGCTCTACAGTTACAACATTTCCCTCTTCGAGAACTCCGCCGCGCACAGAAAGTGACGGACTTTCGTGAATTGCAAGGCCTACGCCGTGTCCTAAGCTGTGAATAAATCCTGATGTGCCGGCTGTTACATATCCTTCTTTTGTGAAGTAATCAGCTGCTGCATTATGTACTTCTGCACCCGAAACTCCTGCTCTGATAAGGGATACTGCAAGCTCTTTTGCCTCGTGAACTACTTCGTACATGCGGCAGATCTCGTCACTTGGCTTTCCTTTCGAAATTGTGCGCGTCATGTCTGCAAAGTATCCGGTTTCTATGTCGCGCGGGAAGACATCTAGGACGATTGGCTGGTTGGCAAACAGTTGTCCTTCTCCTTTTGCGTGCGGCAGCGCAGTGTCTGCTCCGCACGATGCGATTGTGTCTTTATCATCCAGTCCCATGCGGAAGAATGCTTCGTGCATGATTGCGCGCAGTTTCTCTGATGTTAATGGTTCGTCTTCTAAGAAAAGCCCTCCGTCTTCTGCGACATCGGCTTTTCGTACTGCATCTACTGCGAGTGAGACTCCGCGCTCATTCTTTTTCTGGACAGCACGGATTTTTTCAATCTCATCTGCAGTCTTTTTTGCCCGCATGGAGAGTACTGTGTCTGTGTCAACAGAAATCTCGTTTATCTTTTCCAGAGCACGGGCAAAGCCGACTGGCATCGAGTACGGCACAAGCAGGCGGTTTCCGCAGAATTCTGAAATCATCTTTGCGTATGCCGCATCTGCATCTCCTGTTTCTTTTAGGAATTCGGCAAACCCTGCTGCGTTGCGTGTTACAATGCTGCATGGTGACTCGCGGCGCGCACGGAGTTCTTCCATCGAAGAAACGATCAAAAACTCTCCTCCGTCTTTTTTGTAAACGTAAATAAACGGGTCTGTTGCTAGAAATCCGCTTAAATATCGCATATCTTCGTTATCGGAAGTATCGTATATTACATAGGCGTCACAGTTTTTCTCTTTCAGTACTGCGGAAATTTCTGCCATATTCATACAGTATTGGTGCTCTCAAGACATGTAGTTTTTATCTCTGCGGCGCAGATTTAGATATAACAACATGGATGACAAAGAACGGGAACAGTTTAAGGGAATGTTTACGGTAAATGTCATTTACCTAAACATTCTTATCTTTGCAATAGCCTTGGCTGTTGCTCTTGGAATCATTGCTCCAAACACATGGGAACCGAAGATTCCTATTGTTGTCGGCAGTATCATAGTTGCTGTTGTAACCTTAATTCTCTTCATCAGAAAATATCGTTCAACCAAAGCATGGCTTGCAATTCATGGAACCACTAAGGAAGAGCGCATGGCGCAGATTCGCGCAGAACGTGAGGCTGAGCGTGCGCGTATCAGGGCTGAGCTTGAGGCTGAACTCCGCGAAGAGATAGAGGAGGAAAAGAGACGCGAAGAGGAGGAAAAAAATGCTTGATAAAATTTTAGGAGAGGTTGATCTTTTAGAGCGTCATCTATCGGTGATGCGTGTTGTATCATCTATGGGTCCAATAGGGATTATGAAACTCACAGAAGAACTTGGACTGTCCCAGCATCGCGTAAGGTACTCTCTTCGTGTCCTGGAACAGATGCAGTACATCAAAGCAACTCCTGCGGGGGCTGTTGCCACTTCGCGCGCGGATGAGATGCTGAAGCACTTCAATGAGGATCTTGACGGCCTTATCAGCAAACTTCAGACTCTCCGCTTCTAATATTCTTATTTTTTAGAAATGATGAATCGGAATATTTAATACAATCTAAGTGCCATCTAATTAAGCAACACACTTGTGCCGCCATAACTCAGTTGGTAGAGTGTCTGGCTGTTAACCAGAATGTCTCAGGTTCGAGTCCTGATGGCGGCGTAACTTTTCTTTTTGTTTTCTTAAATTCTTAAAATTGTTAGGGGGGTATCATCTTTGATATGCATCACCTTTATCTACTCTCGACGCAAATAATATGTGTTCTTCTGCAAGGGAACAAATTTTCGAGAAAGGGATTTATCCCTGTCTCTTCTTTCCGTAATTTTAGAGGGCCCGTAGCTTAGTGGTGGAGCGCCCGGCTCATAACCGGGTGGTCGTGGGTTCGAACCCCTCCAGGCCCATCTTTTTATGATTTTTCTGCTTCTCAATCCAACATCATTTTATCCCGAGAACGCGATTAATATATGGGACTAGTCCGGGTGGTTTGGCGTCACCTGTAATCTGAAATTGTCAATACGCAGAGGACGAAGTTTGAGGGCGGATTCGGCAGTCCTTTTGAGGCGGCAGAGTTTCCGATGTTGATACCTTGTCCTGCGAGGTCAGCGGATGTCTGTGGTGTATCCGGAGGGATGCATCCTCTCATTGTCGTGGGCACCGGTTCAGGCCCGGAAGGGAGCAGACCTACTGTGAACGCATGGCGCCCGCAGGGTTGCGGGGCGGAGTCTGGCTCTGTCGAAGAGACTGGATATGTGTCTTCAACCGATAACACGTCCCTTTTGATTTTGAGGGTTTTATGGCAAAAGTAACAATTATTGGAGCTACCGGACAGGTTGGTTCATACGTGGCGCATGCAGTGTCTCAGTTTCCTCACGTAAAGGAGATGTGTCTTTTCGGCCGTCCCGGAAATGAGCAGTTCTTAGATGGTCTCGCCCATGATATGATGGACTCTTTTGCTGCGCGCGGTACAAACACTGTTGTTACATTCGGTACCGATCCAAAAGATCTCAAAGGTTCTGATATTGTTGTTCTAACGTCAGGTATTCCAAGAAAAGCTGACCAGACGCGTTTGGATCTGGCTCTTGAGAATGCCAGGATTGTTAAAGTCTATGCAGAGATGGTTGGCAGAATGGCGCCTCAGTCTCTTCTTCTTGTAGTTACCAACCCTGTTGACATCATGACAACTGTTGCCCTCAAATATTCGCGCATGATGGCAAACCAGGTTTTCGGTCTTGGAACTCATCTTGATTCTATGCGCCTTAAAGCCTGCCTTGCGGAGTTCTTTAATGTTCATGTGAGTGAAGTCCACACAAGAATTGTTGGAGAACATGGTGACTCTATGGTTCCTATGTGGTCTGCAACTACTGTCGGAGGTGTCTCTCTCGACAACCTGATGGATGCAGGAAGCATTGACCGCGAGGGTTTAATCGACCGCGTGAAAAACAGTGGTTCTTACATCATCAAATCGAAGGGCGCAACAGTCTACGGCCCGGGTGATGCAATTGCATCTTTAATCCGAACAATTGTAGAGGATGAAAACCGTCTGCTGACTGTTTCATCAAATCTTTGCCGCGAGAAGTTCTGCTATGATGGTGTGTGTATTGGAGTTCCTGCAAGAATTACCAGAAACGGCGTATTCCCGATTGGAGTTAAGATGTCTGATTCTGAGCTTGAAGCCTTTGCGCGCTCGGTAAAGATTATCAAAGACATCACAGATGAAGTGTTCGAAGTTCTTGACAGGGAGTCTGCATGATGGAATGCATTGTCTACGAGTCGAATACTGGCTTTACCAAGCAGTATGCAGAGATGCTTTCTGAAGCTGTGGGACTTCCGGCTCTTCCAATGGTACAGGCAGTAAGTAAAATCCCGCGCGGCACAGAAATCTTCTTCCTCGGCTGGGTGTGCGGTGGAAAAATCACCGGCCTTCCAGTTGCTGAAAAGCGTTTCATTGTCGAAGCTGTGGCGGCGGTTGGTATTGTTTATCCGCATCCTGATGTGACTGCTGAGCTTTTGAAGCTGAATAAACTCTCCTGCCCGCTGTTTTATCTTCAGGGCGGGGTTGAGCCAAAGAAGCTTGGATATTTCAAGCGAAAGATTCTCTCAATGATTGCCCAGAACCTTGAACGCCAGGAAAACAAGACTGCAGCTGTCTGGGATTTGGCAGATACACTTCGCATCGGCGGAAGTTATGTGTCGCAGGCAAATCTTGAACCTGTTATCTCCTGGGTGAAGGGGAATGAGGTAAAAGAATAGCTCTCTCTGTGATGAGTATCTCGTTGGAATTTTAAATCTAAAAAAGAAGGTGTAACATAATCAGGGGTTTTGGAAGCGGGTTCGTAATGTGCCAAAACGCCAGGGCACTGTTAGAGACTCTCGCTTCTTTGGGGTGTTACAAAATATAATTCGATGTTGGGGTATATAAACCCCTGACCGCGCGGTGCGAAAGTGCCCTTTGTGTGTCTTTTGGTGTGCGTTTTTGTGTTTGTTTTGGTTGGTTATTGGTGTGTTATTTGATTGATTTGGTTTGTTTCAGGATTTTATTTTGGATGCTTGAAATCTAAAACGCACTTTCGCGAAAATATAATGTTGTAGTGATATGTGGGTGTTTTAATCGGTTTTTCTACATATTTGCAAATGTGTTTCACAACATTATTGAAAAGAAGTTGGTATTATTCTAAAATGACATGGGGATATTTCCACCGCGGGCGGCTCCGCGCCGGAGTCGCCGCCCCGCACCCCCTTTTTCAGAAATAAGATTTGGAATTCTTTTTACTTTTCTATTATTTGGGGTGCGGAGCCGCGACTTCGGCGCGGAGCGGCTCGCGGTGGAGATATCTTCTGTTCAAATAAGTGTTCATGATAATTTTTTGAAAAATAGGGGTTGTTAGAAATCCTCTATTTTTAGTGCCTTCTTCTCCAAATATACAGCCCAATAAGCCCTGCTATGACAACCGCTGCCAGAATGAAGCGTATGTCAAAACCAACGGCTGCCGATGCCGGATTGTCTAAGACAACTCCCTCCCAGTCATAGTTAAATACACGTGTGTAGTATTCAGCCGCCTCTTTGCTTTCGAGAAGAAGCCCTGCCTCACGGTTATTTGTAGGGCTGTTGTAGTTCCAGTTAATCGAAGATATGAGAACGAGTTCCTCATCGATGATGAACCCCTTGTTGTGGAGTTTTAGGATTCCGTCTCTGTCAGTTAGGATTTTGGCCTGAAGGTTCCTGAGCCCTTTTTTGTTTACGTCTGCTGCAATCTCATCATTGTCTGCTTCTGAATCAGTGTTGTAATACATTCCGTCAAGCTGTATGCGAACCTCTGCACCTTCTTCTGCAGCGCGGATGGCTGATGCAAGCCATGGATTTTTGGAGTCTGTGTAATGTGAAATATATGCCTGCTGAATATCTATTGAAAACTTTGCATTGTCCAGAGCGTCTCCGATTAGATAACTTATATCAGGTGAAATGACTGGAGTTACCTCGCAGTTGGTAACTGTTTTCGGTTTGAAAACCCTGACTGCCTTTTCAGGCTCGCTGGTGTCTGGAAGTTCTTCGGTTCCTAAAATCCATGAATAGATATCATATCCTGCCAAGTCGTCCATGAATACTTCTGTGAAGTATTTGGCAACCTCTCTATCTTCAACTGCCGCACCCCACCCGCGATTTCCGAAGCCTGATTTTGGCACTCCTGAGTCTTTGAAGTTCTCGGAAAGGACAACTGTTACTCCACCGTCTGCGACAAGATACTTGGTATGCAGGTACCGATACCTCGCTGGAAGTTTTCCCTCGCTTTTGATTGTGTAAATCTCAGCTCCGGCTCTGCTTAGATAATTTAGAACACCTTTTTCATCTTTGGAAATTCCGCCGACAGGCCCTCCCTCCAGGAGTATTGTAACATCTACTCCGCGTTTTTCTGCATCAGCAAGATTTTCTGCAAGAGATGCGCTTGTGAACTCGTACATTGAAATGAGTATTTTATCTTCAGCTTCGTTTATGACACCAGAGATTACTTCGTGAGAACAGTCCGGAGAAACAAAGAGGGTGACTTTATCTGCTGTGAATGTTTCGGGTTCGAAGTCTGACTGTCCTATTTTGAACACTCTTGAATCCCACAGACCATTTTCGAAACGATGAACTCTGCCGTTTCCTTTTGCAACATCATCCGGCCATGAAACAGTTTGGACTGCAACACCATTTCGAAGCAGTGTCAGACTGTCTTCGGTGTTTGCCATCTGAAACTTTTTGGAGACCTTTGCATTCGGTACTTTTGGGGTGCTGTCTATAATCTCAAGATCTGGATATGAGTTGTGAATCTGGTAATACAGTTCCCCGCTTCGAGCAACAACAGTTCTTCCGCTCCCGCTTCCAAAAGATACTGTTCCCTCTCCGTCTGTAACACTCCATGAGGAAAGACTTCCTTTGCCTTCAAGTATGAAGTACTCGTCTCCATCTCCTTCTGCATATCCGTCTGCGCAGAACTCGGTAATTGTGTATGCTGAGACGGGTGATGCCGTAAGGCATAGGATAATTGTCAGAAGCAGTATGCGGCAAAGTTTCATGATGGTCTTTTTGCGTCTAAACGACATATATGTATTGTATGAATCGGGTTGTTGTCAAAATTGGCGGCAGTCTCATAGATGCGGCAGAAGGGGTTCTTAATGAGCTTTTGGCATCAGGGGTTTCAGCCCTCGTAGTTCCGGGAGGCGGAATATTTGCTGATTCAGTCCGCGCGGCTGATTTGGATGATGATTCTGCACACTGGCAGGCAATCTCTTCGATGAACCGGTACGGAAGATATCTTTCAACATTTGGATTTCCTGTAACTGAGCATCTTTCGATGCCTGAGTCGTGTGTCAGCATTCTGCTTCCAGAAAAAGTTCTAAGAGAGGCAGATCCTCTGCCGCATTCATGGGATGTGACATCAGATTCTCTTGCGCTGTGGATGGCAGGTGAACTAGGGGTGCCGCTTCTTCTTGTGAAATCGAGAGATGGTGATGCATCTGATTTGGAGCTTGTGGATGCTTACTTTTCGAATCTTTCGGCCTCATTGGATGTTCCTGTGTACTTTGCGAATGGTCGTTCATGCGGTTCTGTTACCCGTGTGCTTGAGGCTGATGAAGCCACACTTTTATAATGGCTGGGCACCAATAAGTTAAGGAGTTTCATATGGCAAAATGTACATCTTGCAATGCCCCACTCGCAGAGCGCGGGGCAACCGAATTCAAGTGCCCGGACTGCGGTGAGATTATCTACCGCTGTGCACAGTGCAGAAAACAGAGCGTTAAATACACCTGCCCGAAGTGTGGCTTCATGGGACCGTGAGTATCATGGGAGACGTAGCATTAATCTTAAAAGTCATGCCGGAGTCTCCGGAAGTTGACCTCGCAAAGATGCAGGAAGACATTAAGGCAAAGGTTGCCGGTGTTCAGGATATCAAGGTCGAACCAATCGGATTCGGTCTTTCCGCACTCAAAGTCGCAGTCGTTACTCAGGACGGCGCAGGTGCAGACGATCAGGTCGTTGCATCCTTCGAGGGCATTGCAGGCCTCGAGAATGTTGAAGTTGAGTCTATGACTCTTCTCTAAACGCCCAAAGCAAGTATTCCAACTTGCTCACACCTTGAATCGCCTATGGTGATGAGGGGTGTTGGGTGTAAATATATTTTTTTCAAACTGTTTTTGTGTGTTTTAATTAGTGATTGTAACTTGTTCAGATTTTGAAAAAGAATAATTTCTAACATAATCTGTTTTTTGAATAATCAAGAATAAGATGCCACATATACTGATTGTTTGTTTTCATATATCTGGAGTTTGGGAGAATATCTCCACCGCGAACCGCCACCGCAAGTCTCATTGAGCCTTGCTAATGGCTTGAGGGTAATGCCTCTCGCCCCGCGCCGGAGTCGCGGTTCCGCACCACTAAATTTAGAAAAAGGATAATCACGATTTTATTTTTGAAATGGGGTGCGGGGCGGCGACTCCGGCGCGGAGCCGCCCGCGGTGGAATATCCTATATTTGTTTGTATAGGGAAGAGATTATTTTCGAAATTGAGTTAAGATGATTCTCTCGTTTTTAAAATTGGAGGTTGTTAGAAATCCTCAATAGGGTTGTTTTGGTGTATCAGGTATTTTATTGATTGTTTAGAGACTGTTGAAGTATTCAACGGTCTCTTTGATTCCTTCAGCCAGGTCAAACTCAGGTTCGTATCCAAGCTGTTCTTTGGCTTTTGAGATGTCTGCAACAGAGTATCTGACGTCTCCGTCTCTTGCTTTTTCGTAGTTCATCTCAACGGTTTTTCCAGCGGCTGCCATTATCATTTTTGCGAGGTCATTTAATGAGGTCTGGATTCCGGTTCCGATGTTGAAAAGCCCTGAGACATCGGAGTCCATTGCAAGGAGGTTTGCTTTGGCGACGTCTTTTACGAATACGAAGTCTCTGGTCTGTTCTCCGTCACCGAACACTGTTGGGCTTTCTCCAGCACAGATTTTTTCAGTGAACTTCGGGATGACTGCTGCATATTCTCCATTTGGGTCCTGTCTTGGGCCGAAGACATTGAAGTAGCGAAGAGATACTGTCTGGATTCCGTAGAGTTCTGCATATGTTTTGCAGTACATCTCGCCTGCGATTTTGGAGACTGCATATGGGGATAATGGTTCCGGGAGCATGTCTTCTTTTTTCGGGAAGACAGGGTTGTCTCCGTATGCTGCGGCACTGGCGGATAAGACTACTTTTCGAATCTGGTGTTTTCTTGCTGCTTCAAGGACGTTTATTGTGCCTGTTGCGTTTATCTCGTGTACGTGCGCAGGGTTTTCGATGGATTTCTGTACGCTTGCAACGGCTGCTAAGTGGAAGATTCCGTTGATGTTGTATTTAGTACAGATTTCATCAAGCAAGGCGGTATCCATGATGGAGCCTTCGATGAAGATGGCTTTTTGGTTTGCTTCGAGGTTTTCTTTTCTGCCCGAATACATGTTGTCGAGGATGACTGGTGTGTCTCCCCGTTTGATTAAGGCTTCTGCGATATGTGAGCCGATGAATCCGGCGCCTCCGGTGACCAGGTAATGCATATGGTATTATTGGGTGTGATATATGTTTTAGGTTGTGGTTGGTGTGTAGGGGTTTTGGTGAGTGGGGGTTGCCTCTCTATCTGCAGAATACACTTCTCATATTCAGGTGAGGTAACTATATATGTTTTCAAAATAAATCTAGATGTAATAAGTTACAAATATATTTTTGATATGTTTTTTGTAACTTAATTTGAGGTCTGGAACTATGTTTGGAGAACGTTTGGAGCAGGCGAGACGTCTTTCTGGTATGAGTCAACAGAAGCTTGCAGATTTGCTTGGTGTCAATAAAATGACAATTTCCAAGTATGAAAATGGTGTTCTCCCTCTGTCTTCGGAGAGACTTATTGCTGTATGTGATGTCCTTGGTGTTGGAGTTGATTATTTCTTCCGGACGGCACAGGTGAATCTTGTTGGCGAGCCTGTTTTCAGGAAGAGGAAAAAGCTCCTGAAAAAGGAGGAAAATACAATTCTTTTCCAGTCACGAGACATCCTGGAGCGACAGAAGGAAGTTATGCAGATACTCAATATTACGCCTGTATCTGTTTATCCTAATAAGAAGAGTATAGTTTCTTCTGTTGAAGATGCAGAAGTACTTTCAGAGTATATTCGCACTGAGTGGAAACTTGGTCTTGATCCAATTGAAAATCTGATGGAGGTTGTCGAGAAGAATGGATTTTCCGTGGGGGTTGTTGATGCTCCGGAAAGTTTTGATGCGTTAACGGTTATGTCTTCTGATGGCGAGAGGCTTATTGTTCTGCGCAGTGAGGTTCCCGGGGATCGGCAGAGATTTACTCTTGCTCATGAGTTGGGACATTACTTTATTGAGGGGGGGGTAGATATTGAGAAATCTGCTGATTTATTTGCCGGTGCGCTTCTTGTCCCACGTGAGACTTTGATTGCTGATGTCGGAGAGCGTAGGAATAACATCTCTCTTGATGAGCTTCATGATTTGAAGATGAAATATGGGGCTAGTATGATGGCGATTTTATATCGCATGCGGGATGTTGGAATTATTTCTGATACGGTGCTGAAGCGGTATCAGATTCTCTTCAGTAAGAATAATTGGAGAAAGGTTGAACCTGGTGTGCCATATCCGGTTGAGCGACCAATGAAGATGCGGCAGTGGGTAAATCGTGCTTATGGTGAGGGTATGATTTCTCAGAGCAGACGGCGTGAACTCCTTTGTGAGAGTGTGTTATTCGATTTGTCTCTGGAGAGTGCATGATTCTTCCACCCTCTCTTTTGATTGATGCGAATGCGTTGATTTATTTAAATAATATGGGTTTTGTCCGGAAAGTAATCTCTTCTCTGGTAAAATACGGAATTAATCCGTTTACTACGAATCTGGTGAAACAGGAGATGAAGGTTCCATCATGGAAAGCTCTCGAAGGTTGGGGGATGCGCTGGTATGAGGTATCTATGAGTCAGTTGTGTGCAGCAGGGGGTATGCATGCCTGCGATTCAAAATTGAGTATGGCGGATGCATCTCTTGCTGTCGTTGCATCTGAAATGAATGTGACTCTTGTTACTGCAGATGCTTTGTTGTCTCATCATCTAAATCAGATTGGTGGGTCTGTGATGAATTTTCCTGAGTTTATTGATGCACTGGCAACAGATGGTTTTCTTACTGCCAAAGAAGCAGTTTTTGCATTTTCTCAAGCAAAGAAGTTGCTGCACTGTCCTCCTTGTGATGCATATTTGAAGAAGTATCGTGATTTGGTACATGACTAGGGCCGTCTTCATCACTTATTTTTCCAGTTTTATCTTTGATTTAATTTGTCCATGATTATTTTCTGAAATTGTGATTTGTAATGGCATATTTTCGAGTTGAAAATAGGCAAATCGCGAATCAGCGCGAATACTGGCTAATCGCGCTGATTTGTGGTTGTTCTTTTTCAAATAAGATTTGTGTGACATTTTCCCTCGAAAAATTAGCGAAGTACTGTTATCGCTCGTTTTCTGTAACGCCATGCTATCGCACGCCCTTCGGTCGTGCTTATGGCTTGAGTCACTATCGCAAGTCTTACCGACTTGCTCACGCTTCGAGGCTAAAGCCTCTCAGCTCGTACCTCTCGCCTATTGCATTGCTTTGTGAAGTTTTTAAAAAATAGATATTGTTAGATATACTCTTGTGTTGTTAGAAATCCTCATGAGTTTGATTCATCACGTGAAATCTCTTGCCGTGTTTGTCTGGTTTTGTTCTTCTGTGATTTTCTTCTCTCTCATGGATATGATGTTTGTGTTACTTTCATCTATTTGATTAATCATTCACAGAATGGATGTATCTCTTTATATTGGATGAACGCTAATACTCTTTCATCTTACCATATGGTGGTGCGGAGATGACTCAGGAGACAGATATTATTCAGCAGATGACGCATGACTTTGATGAGATTGCGTCAAGGAAGCCTACAGTGATGGTTGCGATGCCTGCCTATAATGAGGAGCGTCGTGTTGGAAATACTGTTGCAGGAGTCAAACCGTATGCAGATGTAGTGGTTGTGGTTGATGACGGTTCGAAGGATAAGACCGTTGCCGTGGCTGAGGAAGCAGGGGCTGTTGTTGTCCGCCACAGAAGAAATAAGGGATATGGCGGGGCTTTGAATACTATTTTCCTGACCGCAAAGAAGTATAAGCCGGATATTTTAGTGATTATTGATTCTGACGGTCAGCACAACCCACAAGATGTTCCGCGATTTGTTTCCAAGATTGCGGAAGGCTATGATGTGGTAATAGGTTCTAGGTTCTTAACTCCTGAGAGTAAGGCTATGATTCCTGGATACCGCAAGCTTGGAATGAAGGTTTTGGATACTGCAACTGATATGGTGACAAATGGTGCACATGTCAGTGACTCTCAGTCAGGATTCCGCGCATACACGCGTGACGCCTACAATGTGGTAAACATTTCAGGAAACGGCATGTCAGCAGGATCTGAGATTCTGATGCAGATTTCAGACAGAAAACTTGCCATTGGTGAGATTCCAATTTCTGTGCGGTATGATTTGGAGGATACAAGTTCCCAGAATCCGATTCGCCACGGTGTTTCCGTGCTGATGAATCTTGTTCGGTTCATCTCGATTCGCCGGCCGATGACGTTCTTCGGGCTTGGCGGCGGATTTGTGCTGCTGGCGGGGCTTGGGGTTTGTATCTGGGCTTTGCAGGTGTTTATGATGGGCGGCGGATTTCCGCTTACGATTGCGCTTGGCGGCGGGCTGATTGTAATTATCGGGCTGCTTCTGATGGTGAGCGGATTGATTCTGTACTCGATTTCACAGATGATTGGGATGATAAAGAATATGTAATCCCATTAATTATTTTTTCAAAACCATTCATAGAATAGTTCTGGTACTTTTGTGACGAATATTTAATAGTCCATAGTTACGATATACTTTATTATGGACACAGAGCATGATGCATCTGACTCTCATAAGTTTTCTCTCTATGATGTAATATACCGCAAACTTAAGCAGTCTGCATACTATGGCAGAGATTTGCATCTTAAAAAAGCGATTGCTGATTTTGAACTTCTGGAAGATTCTTCGGGTTCATCTGCCGATGATGCGGTTTTCAGTGATGATAATGATTTCAGAAAGATTCATAGAATATTTGCTGAGATTCAAGATGGACTCCGGTATCATAATGCAGCTTTTTCGGAGTACGCAAATACTTGTATCTCTCAGTGGCTTCAGAAGATATCTTATATTCCTGTTCCAAAATCTGTTTCGATGAAAAACGGAAGAGATAATTATTCCGAGGCTGTTCCTAGAGATATTACTTCGATTTCTAATGTTTCTTCCGCAAAGAGATATTACTGGCATGGGGTCAATTATTATATTTCCATGCCGATTCCGCTTTTTATGCTAGATGTTCTGTGGGTTGTGCTTGTGGGCACTCATCTGGATAAAATGTTTGATGACTGCAGCTTTGGCAATCGGCTTCATTCTTCTCTTTCTGAAAATGTATTAACTGACAGATGGGATTATAACGATCAATCAAGCCATATTCTGAAGGATTTTGCAAAAGAGTATGCACGATGGAGAGATACTGCAATATCTACAGCGCAGATGGAGCTGAAGCAGGGTAATGTTGTTGATATTCTGACCTTGGATTTGACGAAGTGTTTCTATTTGATTGAGGGGGATTTTGATGCGATTAAAAGTTATCTTTCCGGTATTTCAAACTATGAATTCTGTTGTCAGCTGACTGATATTATTCGAGATATTTGTGATACATTCTATGGAATTATTCAACCTCTGACTAATCTGACTCACACAGAGATTAAGGAGAATGGTCAGAAATCCCTTCTTCCAGTAGGTCTTCATTCTTCCGGTGTTTTGGCAAACTGGCATCTTCATTCGTTTGATGAGAATGTTCTCAATAAGGCAAAACCCCTGTTTTACGGGAGATATGTGGATGACTGTATTCTGGTATTTTCCAGACAAGGACCCAGCAGTAAATCGGAATCTCCGAAGACCGAGTTTGATATTATCAGTGAATATCTGGTAGAAAGAGGTGTGCTGAGTTATTCAGATTTCGAGACTGTCCAGGTTGATATATACGGGGAAAAAATATCGGATGAAAAGAAATCCGGGAAAAAGAAATCTGATAAAAGTAATGACACGGTAGTATACTGGGTTTTGGATCAGCGTTTTGATAAACCACGCCTTATGATTCAGAACGAGAAGATTCTTCATCTCCATCTTGAACCAGAGTATTCCTCCGCTCTTCTGGATAATTTTGCGCGGAAAATTAAGGATAACTCCAGTGTGTTTGCCTATCTTCCGGAGGAATCAGTGACGGATCTTTTGGAAACCGGGATTTATCAGCTTGTGTTTAAGGACGGCTCAACGAATAAACTTAGGAATCTGGAGAAGTTTGTAACAGATGATATGCAGATGTCGGTTTCTTTATCCAAGCAGATTTCCCAGATTTCCCTTTGTAGCAAACCAATTCCAGATATAAAAGAGCTCATTGGCAATATGTTCAAGGATATGCGAGGCAATAATTACCTTGCATATACCAAGACCTGGGAGAAGATGTTTACTCTTCTTCTCTTTTCTTCAGATGATTTGATGGGGAAAAATATCAGGACATTGTCTAATGAACTGCTGGAGACTATTTCCCGTTTATCTCCGTCATCAGATGCATTTCCTGGTGATAAATCATCAGGCGAGGACAGTTTATTAAGACAACAGTTGTCAGAAAGGATGGAAGATTTTCTCACTCAATATCTCAGATATTCTTTTGCCCAGCCTCTTGCCTTGTTTTCGGTGAAGGAGCGAAAGAGTTTGAGTTCACATCTCCCTTTCAGCATCAGATGCAGTGACGATAACAAAAATGTTGTGGAGAGGTACGCAGAGATTTTCAGGAGAACAAATCTTTTCCCGCAGCATTATGTAATCTATCCTCTTCTGAATTATATTGACGGATATGATAACGGGGATTTGCATGATGTTAATGTGTTTGGTCAGACATTTCAAAGGAGTTCGAATGTTCCGCAGGAGATTAAACTGGACTGGAAAAAGATACAGCGCAGACCGAAATTTATCCATATGTATGAATTCCAGCAGTTTTATGCATTGAGGAATTTCAGAAATACTGCAGGTTTTAACTGTGCATACTATGATGCTGGGGAGGCTACCATGCATTATCTTGATGAGGCGAAAAAGAGTTTTTATGATACAATTCTTGGGTTTAATCCGCCTAACCAAGAAGTCGTTATTAATCCTTTTTGGCTGGATGGTAAACAGGAGATACACTACACGTCTGATACTGAAGATAAGGAGGACTGTCCCCTTGATTATGCAAAAATAACCGTGAAGTCAACGGATGATGTTTCCTGTTCATGTCTGCGTATCGGGATTGTGAATATTGATATTTCCGATGAGACGCTGCAAAAGGCATATCAGCCTGGAAAAATGCCTCCTGATATTTCTCTTAAGAGGTGGATTAGGATATCGCGCATTCTGAATGACGCAGTCAGGACGAAGTGCAACCTAGTTATTTTTCCGGAGCTTTCAATTCCGCACCGCTGGCTTCCGAAACTCAGTCAATGGGCCAGGCAGCATCAGATTGGTCTTATATTCGGTATGGAGTATATATTTTCCCAGGCGGAGCGCAGGGATTCATCTGGAATTCCAGATAGTGACAGAGTACCGTTTTCCATTCTGAATCCGACTGCGGCTATTCTTCCGTTTGAGGTAAAGGGAGAGTACAAGTCGTGCTGTATTGTTTTACGCGGAAAGAATCACTATGCCCCGCAGGAACTGGATGAATTCAGGAAATGTGGCTATCTTCCATCAGATAATTCCGAGTATCTTTATCATCTCTATAACTGGCATGGTGCTCAGTTCACCATTTACAACTGCTTTGAGATGGCAGATATTGCTCAGCGGAGTCTCTTCCGTTCCAATGTTGATTTTGTGGCAGGATGTTCTGTAAACAAGGATATCAGATACTTTACCGATATCGTTGATTCGGCATCCCGGGATTTGCACTGCTATGTAGCATATGTTAATGCTTCCCAGTTTGGAGGTTCCTGTATTCTGCAGCCTGCGAAAAATGAGGGGCGGGTTCTTGCATCAATCAGCGGTGGAACAACTCCCTCTCTTATAACTGGTGATCTCAAAATCCAGGATCTTCGGATTTTCCAGACTTCACAACTCTCGAAGATACAATTTAAACCCCTTCCTCCTGGATTTAACGTGGAGAATGTATTGAAAAGGATGCGATGATTTATTTGGTGTGAGATGTACCTGAAACTATCTTTTCAGTGTATAGATTTCTGTGTTTGAAGAGTGATGTTTCGGTTTATCTCATTGGGATCAACAGGTACAATGTGTTCTAAAACAGGGTTGAGATAATTTACTACAACCTCATTCTGCCTTTTCTCAGGTATATATTCTTGAATATTTTTCAAAGACCTTTTTTGCATCATATTTCCTGCGCAGTGTATTGGTATCAATCTCATGGGTTTCTGAAAGACTTTTTCTGATTGCATCGCTAAGCTGTCTGATATTTCCCGGATCTACAAGCACAGCCTCGTCAGCGAAGTTGTCTTTGACACCTGGAATTGAGGTGGCAACAACCGGGCATCCCATGACCAGAGCCTCCATCACTGTTGTCGGCATTCCTTCGAAGTATGAGGGGAGAACGTAGGTGTCTGCTCTTGCATATGCACAGAGAATTTCGATGAAGGGAAGTTTTCCGGCAAAAGTTACGGTTTCTGACAGGTTCAGTTCTAGGGAAAGCTCCTTTGCTTTTTCTTTATCCGGCCCGTTTCCGACAATTAACAATACCGTTTCTTCATCCTGCATCAGAGCATATGCGTGCAGCAAATCAAAGATTCCTTTTCGTTCACTGAGAACGGCAAGAAAGAGAATAACCTTCTTTCTATTGAGGTGGTATTTTTCAGTGAAGTAGGTCATGACCTCCGCATCCGGCTGAACGAAGGCATTGGTATCAATTCCATTTGGTATTATATTGATTTTATCTCCAGGCATTCCAAGAGACATGAATTGTTCTTTATCTGATTCTGAGAGAACAATTGTACAGTCCAGTCTTCTCAGTATGAATCTAACAACAATCCGCTCATAGATTTTTGCCAGTATGTTTTTTGGGCTGTTTGGATATACAACCCTGCCATGGTGAGTTAAGAGTACTTTTTGTTTGTGTTTTTTTCCAAGAAAAAGTACTGTTCTTAGTGCTGCATAAGTATATACTCCATGAATATGTATTATATCATAGTCTTTCAGACGTCTTTTTAAATCAGAGAGGTTTGTAATTATTGGGTTTCCCATTAAGGTACAAAGCTGTGGATAGCGATATATTGTTGTTCCATCGATGGTTTCTTTAGTGTTTGATTCAGGAACGTTGGCTGTCGCTATGTCTACTGTGTGACCTTTTGAGATTAGGTATTGACTAAGGTTATAGACATAACGTTCAATACCTCCTGTATGCGGGAGGTAGTAAGGAGTTATCTGGAGGATTTTCATGGATGGGTGAATCTGGGTGTATGGTGGGTTGTTGCGATACAATCCTGTTGTATGAGAAAAGAGGAAGATGCAAATTTAGGGTTAGATTATGGGCGATTTAATCCACAATATCAATGAATTCAGACATATTTTCGATACATGAAAATCTTACAAAAAGAGGATTCAACAAATTGACCAAAACATTAATCAATGAATGTCTACAAAATGTATCCTCATACAAGAGGATGTATATTCTATGATGGGTGGATACAGAGTTCTAAATTGTGATGGAGTTAGTTGTATTCCAATCATCATTTGTTTTTATCATGAGGTTGCATAATGAATGTTCTCCGTATTTCCAGTGATTTGTATCCATATGTTGTTGGCGGGATTGGATTGCACAGTCATCTTTTGTCAGAAGAACAAGTAAAAGATGGCCACAATATAACTGTGTATACATGTTTACCTGAAAAGTCAGATATCAATCCAATGGATGTTCATTACAATGTTGTGAACTTTGGGAGAAAGTTTCAGCTATTTGGAAATACTTTCTGTTTGAATATGTTCTGGAAGCTTTTCCGGAATCGTTACAACTATGACATCATAGATGGACATTCTCATTTATTCATCTCGACAAATATTGCAGCAGTTGTTCGGAGACTTGGTTCTGCTCCATTGGTTATAACAAATCATGGACTGCGTTCACAGGCTGTCCCGGCATGGTTTCAGGAAATTTATCTCAAGACGGTTGGACGATTTACTTTCAATTCTGCAGATAAAGTTATCACTTTTACAGAACGGGAAAAAGAGGACATGGTAGCCATAGGTGTCAAACCTGAAAAGATTGTCATTATCCCAAATGGTGTAGACACTGATGTGTTCCACCCTGTTGAAAAAGACGCCTCAAATCCATTTACTGTTATTTGGGTTGGTCGTCTCTCCGCAGGAAAGGGGTTAAAGTATGCTATTCTCGGTTTTGAGAAGTTCCTACAGAATGCTCCATCAGCATTGATGTATGTTGTAGGTGATGGACCATATCTAGATGCTGCTCAGGCATATGTGTGTGATAATGGTTTGGATAAATCCATTATCTTTACTGGCCGTGTTGATAATGAAGAGATGCTTTCATATTATACACGTTCATCAGTCTATCTGATGACAAGCATGAGCGAAGGCATGCCGCGTACTCTTCTGGAAGCTATGGCATGCGGTTTGCCTGTGGTGTGTACTGATATTCCGCAGCTTGTACCTATTATTGAGGCAGGCGGGATTGTTATTCAGAAAAAGGATGTGGACGAGGTTGTTGCGGCGTTGGAGAGGTTGTATGGAGATGTGAGTCTCTCAGAAGAGTTTGGTTTGAGCGGAAGGAAGATGATTGAGGAGGGGTATTCGCTATCGGCGATGAATGCAGAGACTGAGAAAGTATATGAGGAGTTGACATCTAATTATAAATAAATGAGGATAAGATGTTTGATACAATAAAACAAGTTATTAAAAATCCCATGGTTTTATTCCAACAGACCTGTTGGCGCATTGGAATTGTTCAAAACTATTCTGAAGAAGATATTTTTTCTAAAGATATGGAGAACATCCATTGGATTTATGAGAGTCCGGAAGAAAATTTCTATGCAGACCCTTTTATTACAGATTACTTTGGTCCTCCCATTGTATTTTTTGAACGATTTTCTGAAAAGGACTATCATGGGAATATATCCTATGTATATTTAGAAGATGTTCTTTCAAAACGATATGAGATTCATACTGCCCTGGATTTGCCCACCCATTTGTCATATCCCTATTTATTAGAGTACGATGGTGAATTGTATATGATTCCTGAAAATAATGAATCACATACGATATCATTATACAAATCCATTGGATCACCAGATAAGTGGGAATATGTAACAACATTAATCGATAATTTTAATGGCATTGATACAGTGATATTTGAATACCAGAATCATTGGTGGATGTTTTCTACGGTAAAAAAAGGCCGATCCTCTTCAGAAAACAGTGAACTACACATATGGCATTCTAACACTCCTTTATCAGGTTGGAAACCACATAAATTAAATCCAATACAGTACGACAATCCTGTCGCACGTGGTGGCGGAAAACCATTCATTGTAGATGATATTCTCTATCGTCCAGTACAAGACTGCTCACGCGTTTATGGCGGTGAATTGTTAATAAAAGAGGTATCAAAACTTACTGAAAATGAATTCTCAGAAAAGACGATTAAAAAAATTGTAGGTAAACCCCCATTTGATTATGCTTGTCATACATTTAATTGTAGCAATTCTATTGCAGTAATTGATGTAGCAAGAATTAAGTATAGTTTCACCCATATTTGGTACCTAATAAAGAATAGTCTGTTTAAAAAATGATTGAGATAAAAACCCTCTATAAGAAATCCATTAATGGTGAATTGTGTAATCAATTAGCAGAGTTACTTGAAGAAGGTTTTCCAGAGGATTCGGCACGATTATGGTTATTGAGATTTAATTTGTGGTGGTTTTCCAATCCAGCACTTGATGAAAATACACCTATTGCATGGATTCTCGTCGATGAAAATAACGCTATAAGCGGATTCCGTGGAAATATCCCTGTCAATTACACATATGCAGATAAGAGATTGAAAGGTTCAGCATCTACTTCATGGTACATTAAAAGTGAAATACGTGGTGATATTCGTTCCCAAATGTTTTACAAACAACTTGAACAGACTGATGTTGATTTATTTATCGCAACAACGCCCATACCTCCTGTGAAAAGAAGATTGCTGGGAGTTGGATTTAAAGAGATAAAAGCTCGTCACCCTGTCAGGAATTATGGCATAATTACTAATTTTGGCTTACAGTGTCATCAACTGTCAGCGGTATTATCAGGTACGTTGTCCCGAAAGAGAGGTATATCACGTATACTGTTAACATTTGTTGTAAAAATGCTCCATAATTGTCCTGTATTACATCCTAGAAAATCTATCAAGAACTCCAAGGATGAGATGTTATCTAAATATAATATCAAGGAATGTGATGACGTCGATGTTTTCATGAAATACTTTTATGGAGATAAGATAAACAATTCTATTAGCATTTCTAGAGATAAATCTAATCTGGAATGGTTGTTTTTCTCAGATTCAGTCAAGGCATTATTAGAGAGAACAGTTAATTTAGTGCATGATGATTCTGGGGAAATTAGTGGATATTTTGTTTATGACATACAAGAAAGTAAATCTATAAAATCACTCCGGATTCGAGAGATTAATCTCAAAAAGTATAATCGAGAAACAATTAATCGTATTCTAAAATATTCAAAGTATCTTGCAAAGGCGAATGCCTGCGCAAAGATTTACATAACTGCAATTATCTCTGATAATATGTTGTCTGCTTATTTCGATAGGAAGATTTTATTAAAAATTGGTGTTGATAATCTTGGTTGTATTCTCTTCAGAGATGGGTGTGTCAATGGTATTGACCCATATGTAGCATTTACGCCCTCAGATTTTGACCCTGATAAAGGAGTTATTTGACGTTTAGAACATGATGGTTAATGGATTTACTCATGAATTGAATTGCTTTATAATTTCAGATATCTAAACACATGAGAGGAAACGCACGTTATCAGTGTTTTCCCAAAATACTAATTACAAATAATGTAGGTGTAAAATATGCACAGAATGGTAAAATCATGCTTTAAATAAGGGTTTTTTTAATAAATTTGTTTATGGGTGTAGTAATGTATCATACATACACTCCAGATAATCATTTACCAATTTCTCTCTATCAAATATATTTAAACGTTCCTCAGATATTTTGGAAAAATCTTTTCTTAGGTTAGGATTATCTAATAATAATATTACCTTCTCTTTAAAATCTCTTTCAGCATCGGTCAATGGATCTTCGGGAGATAGTGGTTTATCTTCTAACTTTAGAGATAATAGACCATACTTCCCATCATCAAGAATTTCGCGTGGTCCGAAATCACAATCATTTGATACAATAGGACATCCACAAATTAATGCTTCTATTAGTGCATTTGGCTGAGAATCAAGGAGAGATGGATATACAAACACATCAGCTTTAGAGAAGTATTTGTATGGATTTTCGCACCACCCAAGAAAAATAACATCATTCTCAATCCCCAATATTTTTGCGAAGTATTTGAGTTCTTCTTCCAAACTTCCAACACCACAGATAAGAAGCTTCGATGGGTGTGTTCTTAAGATATGTTGAAATATACGTAATAGATGTTTATGACCCTTATTTTCTTCCAATCTACTTGCATTAACAAGCAAATATTTATTATCATCAATCTCTATATTATCCACCTCCTCACCAGATTTCCTACATATATCTTCAATATTTTTAGGATTGTAAATAACTAGAGTATTATTTTCATGACACAAATTCATATCAACTAATTCTTGTCTTAAACTATAAGAATTAAGAATAATTTTATTTGTTTTTTTCTTTGCTAAGTGTAATAACACTCTGTTATATAATTTTTCGATTTTGCTTGTCGCATCTCCAAATGGATTGGTACGAATGGATATAATACATTTTGTCTTCGCCAATGAACTGGCAATGATATTTATCATATTTGACGGTTCAAGCATACTTACCGAAAGTGAAATTTTGTTTTCTTTCAAATAAATAAAATATTTCCAAGAACCCTCAATAATGGTCATTATCTTTCCGATTGGTGTTGTTTTTTTCTTCTTGTAAGCATTTATGTCTAATGAATGTGGTGTCTTATTAATATCATAACTTATTTTATAGCCCAACATTACAATATTCAAATCTATTTTGCTATTAGAGTAATTGGAAATTTCTGTGGCAACACGCTCCGCCCCTCCACCACCCAGTCTATTAATTAATAATGATACTTTATTCTCTTCAGTTAACATACTATCATCCCTTAAAGAATTGTATTCCTATTGTTGGTTAAAATGGTGTCAGATACAAGATTTTTATACCGCTCGTCCATCATCAGCAGTTTTAGATTCGATACAATCCACGTGTCAATATCACCAATATCATACCGCGTGCTCTTCGCGATGACGCCGAGATACTCTGTGTACTTAGCTAACGCATCCGTCAGCTGAATTTCGCCTTTTCTTCCCGGTGCAGTGTGCTCTAAGATCTCGAAGATTTCAGACGTCAGCACATAGCGCCCCATAGCACCAATGTTTGAAGGGGCTTCCTCCGGGCTTGGCTTTTCGATGATGTCTAAAATCTGGTAGACGCGTTCCTCAATGAGTTTTCCGTCAATGATTCCATAGTCCTTGATTTTATGTTTCGGAACAACCTCGACACCGATAACCGGCTGCTGGTACTTGACCATCATGTCAGCAAGCTGTGCTGTGCAGGGCTTTTCGCCTTTGTCAGGAAGACAGATGGTGTCTCCGAGGAGAACCGCAAACGGTTCGTCTCCGACATGCTGTTTTGCACAGAGAACCGCGTCACCAAGACCGCGCTGTTCCTTCTGTCTGATGTAGTGGATGTCGGCGAGGTCCGAAAGGCGTTCACTTGCTTCCAGAAGCTCGGTGTTTCCGGAGTTTGCAAGGTGCATGTTCAGCTCGGCCGAGACATCAAAGTGATCCTCGATTGCCCGCTTGTTTCGTCCGGTGATGATTAAGATATCATCACAACCCGAGGCAACGGCTTCTTCTACCACATACTGGATAACTGGTTTGTCCACAACCGGCACCATCTCTTTGGGCATTGCCTTGGTTATCGGGAAGAAGCGAGTACCGAATCCTGCTGCAGGAATTACTGCTTTTGTTACTTTTTCCATGGAACTCACCAGCAGATTCCTTCCGCATCCGGAATGGAGAGGATGTGTCTTCCGTCAATAATTGCACGAGTTTTCATCAGGTCAAACTCTTTGTCGAGTTTGGTAAACTCCGGCCACTCAGTCATCACGAGGCAGCCGTCTGCTTCAATAAGCGCAGATGCAGCAGTTGCAACGTATTCTGCATTTGGCAGGAGCTTTTGCATGGCATCTGATGCCATCGGGTCATAGCAGACCGGTTTTGCCCCTGCTGCAAGCAGTTTTTCAATGACCGGGATACTGCGAGACTCACGGATATCATCAGTATTATCTTTGAAGGCAAGACCAAGGACAGCAATACGTTTTCCGGTAAGTTCTCCAATCTTTTCTTCCAGGAGGGAAATCATTCTGAGCGGCTGGAGGTCGTTTACTTTGAGGACGGCATCCAGGAACACCGGCTCCAGGTTCTCCTTTCTGATGATGTCAGCCAATGCGGAGACATCCTTCGGGAAACAGCTTCCGCCAAATCCTGCTCCTGCGTTCAGGAACTTTGGCGAAACACGAGAATCCATGCCGACTCCTTTCATGACTTCGTAGACATCAACACCTAACTTCTTGCAGAGGTTTCCAATCTCGTTGGCAAAGGAAATTTTTGCGGCAAGGAGTGCGTTGGAGGTGTACTTGATCATCTCGGCAGCGGTCGGTTCGACATCGAGGATGGGGGCTTCGATTCCGGCGTAGAGGCTGTGCATCACATCCGCGGCACGGGCGTCAGCAGTTCCAATCACGATTCTATCCGGGTTCATGAAGTCGAATACGGCTCTTCCTTCACGCAAGAACTCTGGATTCATGCAGCAACCGAATTTGAGGTCCGGGAGTTTTTCGCGGATGGTTTTGCAGACCACATTTTTGGTCGTTCCCGGCGGCACTGTGCTTTTCACGACAACAACCGGGTACTCGGTGTGTGCTTTGGCGAGTTCTTCTGCGATGTTTTCCGCGGCCTGTCTGATGTAGGTGAGGTTGGCAGAACCGTCCGGATTCGGCGGAGTGCCGACAGCGATGAATACTGCATCTGCAGTCTGGACGGATTCATACGTAGTTGACGCTGTCAGATTCTTTCCCACGCGGGCTTTCAGGATGTCTTCTAATCCTTCCTCGTAGATTGGCGGGACGGCACTGTTGATTGCTTCGACTTTCTCCGGGAAGATTTCCACAATGGTGACATTATGGTTGAGAGTGGAGAGGCATGCTCCGGTAACAAGGCCGACATACCCTCCGCCGATGATAGTTACGTTCATGATAATGGTTTCCTACTGGTAATAGTAGTGTTATATTGGGTGTGGTGTGTATTTAGTGTGTTGGTGAGGTTGAAGAGGATTGATGGAAATATGAGATAGGATGTGGGAAGTTTCAGCAAATATTTTTGATATTGGTACAAGAGGTAGTATTTACAATTTGCACTCAGCATCATTTGGATAAACACAGACCACACAGACATGCAACGCGTCGCTCTCGCCTTCGGCGAGCTGCTGCCGCAGCCGCTTGGGCGTTGCGCATACAGATTATTTAATACCAATACAGTATTAATGCTAAACCACGTTCTATCTGTGTATAGCTTACATACAGCAACGCCCAAGCGGCTGCGGTAGCAGCTCGCCGAAGGCGAGAGCGATGCGTTGCATGTCTGTGTGGTCTGCGTTTTTCCCGAGTAACGACAAAATGGGAAACAGTTAGAATGTAGTTTCTGAACAAAGGCACAGGAATTCCTTTCCCCACCTGCACATAATCTATTTTGTCTCTGAGAACACATACTATCTATAACATGTCTACTCAGCCGTCCAAAACCATTCTCGTCACCGGTGCTGCAGGATTCATTGGCTTCCATTTGTCCAAACGTCTTCTGGAATCCGGTATCCGTATCATCGGCTTTGACAATATCAATTCATACTATGACCCGTCACTGAAGCATGCTCGTCTTGATATTCTGAATCAGTATACTGACTTCACCTTCATCAAAGGCGATTTGGCAGACCGTGATGCAGTTAATGCAATATTCGACGAGTATCATCCTGATATTGTAGTGAACCTCGCAGCACAGGCAGGTGTTCGCTACTCGATTGAGAATCCGCAGGTGTATATTGAAAGCAATGTTGTTGGCTTCTTCAACATCCTGGAAGCATGCCGTCACCATCTGGTAAAACATCTGGTCTATGCATCTTCATCTTCGGTTTACGGAAATCAGGAGAAGACTCCGTTTTCAACTACTGATGATGTCAGTAAGCCGATTAGTCTGTATGCGGCAACAAAGAAGACGAATGAACTGATGGCATATACATACAGCCATCTCTACGGAATTCCGGCAACTGGTCTTCGATTCTTTACCGTTTATGGACCGTATGGACGTCCGGACATGGCATACTTCAGTTTCACTGATAAAATCATGAAAGGTGAGACTATTAAGATTTTCAACAACGGGGATATGTATCGCGACTTCACCTATGTTGATGATATTGTGCAGGGCATTGTAAATCTCTTAGAGCATCCGCCGAAAGCTGATGACGCAGGAGACAGGCATAAAGTGTACAACATTGGAAATAACAAGCCTGAAAAACTGATGTACTTCATCGAGGTTCTGGAGAAGTGTCTCGGTCGCGAGGCAAAGAAGGAGTTTCTACCGATGCAACCAGGAGATGTCTACCAGACCTATGCGGATGTGGATGATTTAATCGCGGACTTTGGATTCAAGCCGGAGACGAATATTGAAAAAGGGTTAGGAAAGTTTGTGGAGTGGTATAAGGAGTATTATTCTGATGAGTAATCATACCACTCTCAGAAATCTTCAAACTCTTATCAAGAAGGAAAATCTGTTGTCCTAATTTGTATCAGAGTTAATTTTTAGTTTGGAATGAGATTTATACTCTCTCCATTATTATATACTGATGAATAACTATAGATATTCTGATTTAAGACATTGACATTCGCGTCGGTAGCCTCAACAAGTTCACGTGTCTTAGGACCAGTTGATATCCACAATCCAACACGGTAGAACCGCTCTTTTGGATAAATCAGATAATCAGTATTTAGTGTTGATTCTGGTTCGGTAAACATCTCCATCATGCTGTATCTGAATTGGTAATAAGAGAAATAGATTGATGACGAACCACCATGATATGCCCATTTAGTGTGCTCTCTGTCAGAATAGATTTTTGAATCAGATGCAATATTTTTACTCATATAGTTAAATAATGCAATATCACTATCGAAATAGAAGTACTCCTTTGGAGTGAAGGCATCAGAATACTGGATTTCCTGATCCATTGTGTTTAGGAGTAAAGGAGATGTAATAACAATGACCGTGCAGATTCCTGTTGCTATCCATGTACCCATTTTTTTGTAATTACTACTCCTTTTTGCTAGAGTTGAGATTAGATAGGTGATACCCAACGCCATGAGCAGAGCAAAGAGAATAATAAGGACCATTCTCCATCGGTAGATACTAAGCCCACTCATTCCCGGAATTGCTTCAATCATTGTTGGAACAAACAGGAAAGCAACAATAGAAAATGGAATAATAGTAATTAACTGAGAATTATGTGGTGTGTTGGTTACTAACAGATACAGTCCCAGAAGTCCAAGGAATATGACAAATACATTTTGAAAGACTGGCTGAAGGAAAATGAGTGAGATGTCAGGGTTTGCAGTCACCAGGAAATCAACTTCAACCTCACCAGACTGAAGATATGGAGTTACCATTTCGTTAATAATATAGATAATATTATCAATGTATGTGTAGAGGAAATAGATTATAACAGATGTTAAGTAAGTTAGGTAAATTACTTTATTTCCATTAAATATCCTTTCCTGATATAATATTGAACCTGCACAAAGTAGTGCCAGAACAAAGAGAAAAACCGGTGTTTGTGCGTGATGGGTCAGAATAACATAAATTGAGATAATAACGCCCAGAGTCACTGGTACAATAGGTGTCTTAAATTTCTTGAAGAGAAGATAAAGGAGGATTACAAATCCAACTGACGCCATGATTCTTGGTGCGGGAGTTAAGAAATTTGATAAGATATAGTGATAGGTAATGTAAATGAATACTCCAAATAATGGGGTATATGTTGTCTTGGTAATATATTTGAACAGATAATAGACAAACACAACAGCAATAAGAAATGCGGCTATTGAAACTGAATAAATTGCCTGGTTCTCTGCTACAATACTTATCTGAGATAAGATGGAAGATAGAACATGATAGGTGAAATAGGATGAATAAGGTCCAAGCAATTCACTGATATTCCCTGTCTCAGATATAATATATGTCCACCGCGTATGCGGAAGAACATCTCCACAACCGTAGTAGAAGGCAACACCAAACATCTGTGGAATTAACAGGAAAGCTGTCGTTACCATTAATTCTATCAGAATTACTGTTGACTTGCATTCTTTGGAGAATATCTGGAAGATAATAATCTCATATAAGATACCATGCAGAATTAACAGGTAGAATGGCCTACCATCTACCAAGAGGTTTGCTGTAAGGAGAATACAGGAAAATATGACGAATATAATAGTGAGTCGTTTCTGGTTGAATGAAATTAACAAATCCTCTTGTATTTCAACCTCGCCTTTGGTTTTCCGAATCCACATAAGGAAAAGGGAGGAGAGGATAACGGAACCAAAAATAATTACTGCATAATCAAGATACTGCATTAAACGTACCATAGCTGCAAAAATGGCAATTACCAAAGCCACGGCTACAAGAAGGAGTTCTGGTAACCGATACAGTATTTTATGCAGTAAATCTACCTGTTTATCAAACATAACGATTTTCTTCTTCTGTTTTGTATATCCGGAAAATGTAATCTCTGAGATGACTATCCATTCAAAATGATTACTAGGATAGAATGGCTCACTCAGTTCCTATTATATGAGTATTCAAAATTTGGCAGATTTTATCAGTGAGTGAGAATAGTTTTAATCAACAATATCAATGAATTCAGCCATTTTTTAGTCACGAACAATATCTTACAAAAATAGGAATTAACTGGTAGACCAAAACATTAATCAATGAATGTCTACATATTGTATCCTCATATAATAGGATTCTCATCACACACCATAATAATTAACTCATATGGTAGTATTCTTTGTTGAAATCCAAACCCCAATAATGACAAAAATGCATGTATCAGAGTATTTTTCATCAGAGATTCCAATGAGGATAGCTCTGCTTATCCCAACATTATGTCTATTGGGAATTGTCATGATTCTTGCAGTCATTGCTCCGGCGACAGGATATGAAGTATCCATTTACCACGAATATCCCTTCATTCTCTGGATTCTTTTTGGCCTTCTCTATCTCTTTCCCTTCCTCTATCTGCTGCTTACCGCAAACAAAACCTTTGGACTGAATTTCAGAAAACAGCATATTAATTATATATTGACTATTGCACTGTGTGGAACTCTTCTCCTTCTTTCTCTCCCACTGATACGTGGGTACTACTGCAATACAGGAGGGGACATTTTCACGCATATGGGGACTGTCATTGATATTCTGAATGGATCTGCATCATTGATGATTAACCACTATCCAGCATCAATGGTGGAAGTATCCATGTTGAACCTCTTGAGCGGAGTTGCAGTGAATCAGATTATTCTCTGTGCAATTCAATGGACAGTACTTTTATTTGTTCTTGGAATGTTCTGTCTTTCTAGAAGATTTTGCACGAATTATACACAGGTGGTAGTAATCACAGCCCTGTCTATCATACCGATTCTGGGCAATTTCTTCACACAGGAGATATTTATGCCATCAACCATAGGATGGGCACTTCTTCCAATGCTATTCTTCTGTGCATATTGTGTAGCAACGAAGACCTTAGGACAGAATCAGTTTCTGATTGTTGCATGTATTCTGTCAATTGGATTGTGGTATATTCACTCTGAGGCAATCGTGTTTGGCGGGATTACTTTAATGCTTGCACTCTTCTTTATTCTGTTCTGGCCGTTCCAGCGTGGGGTATTGAGGGAATTGAATTATAAGGGGCTTATTGTTATCATAACTGTGCTGGTGCTTGGTGCGATTTTTCTGATTACTTATACTGGTATCTTCTCAGAACAAGTACTTGACTATTTCAATCTCCTTTTTGGCGAGAGTGGGAGTGTAAGTACAAAATCCCCATTAGGGAAACTTAATGATTATCCGTTGTTTGAGACGATAGTTCTGGCAATGATGAATTTTGGACAACTTATAATTATTAGTGTTTGTTCAATATTGCTTTTGTTCTATCAGTTAATCAAAGTAAAAAGAATCTCATCATGGAATTTCAAGTACGCCGTTCTTGCAACCCTCTTCATTGGAATTGGTATTGTTTGTGTCTGGTATATTATCACTGGAAATGACATTGGGATGTTTATTTATCGTGTATTCAAATATCAACTTATCTTTTGTATACTAGTGATTGGATGTTTGGCGGCCATCAAACCAATGATTATAGGTAATAAACAAAAAGTAATAAAGATAGTCTCAATTCTGTTGATAATATTAATTGTTTGTTTCTCATTGGTTAGCACATATAATTCTCCATATCTAGCTAAGACTCCAGGTTTCCATATTACATATAGTGATATGCATGGAATGGAAGTATTTTTCACAGTACAGGATCCAAGCAATGGGATAAGTGAGACACGAACGCGTGACCACATAAATCGTTATGGAAAAGCAATATGGGGTTCTTATTTCTCAGCAGAGAATGTGATAGGGACTTCATCAAAAACATTTCGAATACCTGATAATTTTAATGTAAATTATGCCTCACCATCATCAGATTATTTCAACAAAGATACTTATTTATTGTATTATCCTCCAAATCTTGAGTTCGATGTGATAAATATTATTAAGAATGAACTCAAAGGTTTTTCGTCTGTGTCATCTCATCATCTTAGATTCGACAATTCGGTAGAAAAAGTAATTGATTTGGGGCCAGATTTTAGTGTGTATTTAATACATGTATAATCTAATATTTTTAACATCGTGTTCTTGGAAATCAGCAATCTCATAAATAATACATTCTATTTATATAACAGCTACTTCGATACTATCTTTTCAACCCCGGCATACATGCGCGGATATTTTTCCAATCTCCACCACTCAGGATAAGGCGACTGCAGATAAGCAGTGCTAAAACCCCGATTATTCCTCCGCCAACAACAAGTGACACAATTGTCTCCCCGCTACACATCACCTTCACCACTGCTCCAATAACCACCGTAATCACCAGCATAAGAAGTCCAGGTACCAGATAAAAAAGCATGGAAGACACACGCTGTTTCATCAGATACGCAGTATACACAAATATCCCCCAACTCTCAACAAGAATCATCACCAACCCGCCAGAAATAATTAACCCCGGCATGCCAAAGAAGTATGCACCAATGGCTGAGAATACAGCAGTAAGAATTCCTGCCAGAAGGTAGATAACTGCATTCTGTCTGAACTTCAGTTTTGCAATCATGACATAATTCAGGTTATCAGCCGATGAACGGAAGAGAATGGGGAAGACTAGGAGGATAGCAAGGAAGCCAAGATGTGCAAACTCTTCTCCAACCCATAAGGTAAGCAGTTCTGATGAGTAAACTGTCAGAAGACCGATGATGAGTCCTGAGATAACTGCAGTACTGCGTGTTGCAAGTGAGAGGAAGGAGAGAAGCCCTTTGTCATCATGTTTTGCACAATAGGTGTAAACATTTGGATAGAAGATGCTGGTCAGACTTCCCATGATTGCAACAAGCAGTGTCTGCCACATAACAATGATTGCATACTCTGCTCCAACAATTACTCCGCAGACAATGTTTGCAATAACTAGTCCAATATTTGACCTGAGAATAACACCGGAATACTTTACTAGCGTCCAGACGGTCATTGAAAGTAAGGTTTTGAACCGGTCTTTTGAGACATACCGAACTCCCATTGTAAGTTCTTTACAGAATATTCTCGAAAGAACTGTAGCAAATAGAAGAGAGGCAAGTGCAGCAGTAAAATAGGCGAGTCCTATGTACGGGAGTGACGGGGTGGAGAGAGTAAAGAAAAGAACAATCAGACCAATCTGCAGTATAGTCTGGAATATTGCAACATAGTTTTTCAGATCAAGGCGATTGTAGGAGGTGAGTGATAAGGTAAAGTTGGCCTTAATCATGTTGAGAAGGGCAGATACAAATACCAGAGCAAAAAGAATCACCACATCGTTTGCTGCAACCTCCCCGATATTGAAGATATGTGGGGAAAACACTGCCACTATCAGGACAACCGGCAGGAGAATGAGAACACAGGCGACAATGGTAACAAGAGCAGTGTTGAAGGTAACTCGTGCCTCATCAACTTTTGCCAACCGCAGATCAAACATCAGATATCTGCCGGTTGCTGCATTTAACGAGTCTACGAGGAGAGTGACATAGGTGGTTATTGATGTAGCAAGTGGAACCAATCCATAGGCAGCTTCACCCAGCGTGTCAATGAAGTAAGGAATCAGGAGCAGACCAACAAGTGTTGAAAGAATAAGTGATATTACATTGGTTATCAGGTTTGCTGAGAAACGCTTGGAGAATTGTATGTCGGCAACAGATTCTGCGGTCATGGATTGTGTGTCTTCTGCTTATTTCGAGGATTTGGATGTAAATCCTGGATTGCAATCCTCTTGTATGAGGATACAATTTGTAGACATTCATTGATTAATGTTTTGGTCGTTTGGTTAACTCCTATTTTTGTAAGATTTTCTTAGTTGCTGAAATTTGTTTGAATTCACTGATATTGTTGACTAAAAATATTCTCG